>NZ_CANLFS010000004.1 GCF_947490095.1 uncultured Halomonas sp.
CAGGATGGGGAGCAGGTAATCGATCCGTCAGACAGGACAGCCGCCTGACTGCCATCCACCAGATTTGACTATAACTCGCCGCATGGGTCCACTGGGGCTAGGACCAAACTGGGTACCTGGAGGCTGACGAGCGAGGCAGATTGCTCTCCACAGACAACCGAGTATGAACCTTCCCCAAGACTGGCTAGGCCTGGAGCGACCCAGACAATTATCGAACGGCGCACCTGAAGCAGGTATGGAATATCAGCAACGAACGAAAAGAACCCCCACGTAAGCTTATAAAAGCCAAGAGGCGGGGGCCGTGTTACCCATGACTATAGCATTGCGCTGCACGGATCGTGTTGGCCATCCCTCAGGAGTCAACACCAAGAAAAGGGTCGGGGTGCCTGACCTCACTTCGAGGGCTAGAGTAGAGGCATGACCTCCCCCACTGAAAAGCGATCTCGTCGGCAGACCCTCTGGGCACTGGGCGGCGACGTTTCCGGCGCCTTCGGCGATCTGGGCACCCTGCTGCCCTATGTCATCGCCGCGACGACCCTGGGCGTGCTGGCGCCACGCCCGGTGTTTGTCGGCTTTGCCGTCGGCTACCTGCTGGTGGCCCTGCTCTACCGCGCGCCCATCGCCGTGCAGCCGATGAAGGCGCTGGGCGCGATGATGCTTGTGGGTGGCCTCACCGCCGGCGAAACGGCCCTGGTCGGCACCGCGCTGGGCCTGATACTGCTGACATTGGCCGCCACTCCTTATCTGGGCCGTGCGGCCCGGGCCCTGCCTCAGTCCGTGACGGTGGGCCTGCAGGCCGGGCTCGGGCTGATGCTGGTGGCATTGGCGCTCAAGATGATGGCAACGGGATGGTGGCTGGCGCTACCGGCCATGGCGGCGCTCGGCCTGTCCTGGCTCTGGCCGCGTGGGCCCTGGGCGCTGTTGGTGGTCGTCGCCGCCCTCTGGCTGGCGCCAGGCGACACACTACCGGTGGCCATGAGCACGACGCCGGTCGGCGACGGCATCTCGCCGACCTCGGTGGCCGGCGGGGTACTGGCCCAGCTGCCGCTGACGCTGCTCAATGCCGTGGTGGTGGCCGCGGCCGTGTCGCACTCGCTGTTTCCCGGCGCCTCGGCGCGCGTCAGCGAACGGCGCCTGGCGGCTTCCAGTGGGCTGCTCAACCTGGTGCTGACACCGCTGGGGGCCATGCCCATGTGCCACGGCGCCGGCGGCATGGCCGCCCACTATCGCTTCGGTGCTCGCAGCCTGGTCGCCCCGCTGACCATGGCCTCGGCCTGCGCCCTGGCCGCGCTGCAGGGCGATGCCATTATCGCCTGGCTGGTGGCGATTCCCTCGCCGGTGGTGGGCGCCCTGCTGGCCTTTGCCGGGGTCGAGCTGATACTCAACAAGCGGCTGTTCGATGCGCGGCCCGACTGTCGGCCGGTGATCGGCGCCACCGCCGTGGCCACACTAATCGGCGGGGCGTTGGTCGGCCTGGTGGCGGGCCTTGCCAGCGAGCGACTTCGCCGGCATCTTGTGCATAGGCGCGCCACCGGCGTGCCGCCCCGCCGGGGCTAAGTCTTTCAATCGCCACACATCAGGAGACAAGATGAAGATCAGTGCACGTAACGTGATCAAGGGCACCGTCCAGGAAGTGAAGGAAGGCCCGGTGAACAGCCAGGTACGCGTCGATATCGGCGGCGGCAACACCATCAAGTCGATGGTCACCAGCGACGCCATCGAGGAACTCGGCATCACCGTGGGCAGCGAGATTCAGGTGGTGATCAAGGCCTCTGACGTGATGCTCGGCATCGATTGAGGCGCCGACATTCGAGAAGCCAGTGCGACATCCGCCGGGCACGACGGCCGCGGAGACGAACAAAGCGTTGACTCGACACGAGGGTGGGCATCGTTCCTGTGCCATAATGGCGCGATGTTCTGCCAAAGTGACGCCTTACGCTGATGTCTTATCTCGAATTTCTTGCAACCTATAGCGATCGCTTCATCGATGGCACCCTCGTCACCCTGGGCCAATTCGGGCTGGCGGTTCTGGTGGCCACTGCCGCCGCGCTTGTCTCGGGCCTGATGAAGATGGCGCACTCGAAACCCGTGCGCGCCATCGCCGTTGGCTACATCGAAATCTTCCGCGGCACCTCCCTGCTCGTGCAGCTCTACTGGTTCTACTTCGTGCTGCCGCTATTCGGCTTCACCATGGAGAAGTTCACGGCGGGGTTTGTCACCGTCGGCCTTTGCTATGGGGCCTACGGCGCCGAGCTGGTGCGCGGCTCGATTCAATCCGTTCCCCGCGGGCAGTGGGAGGCCGCCCTGGCGCTGAACATGACCCCCGCCCAACGCATGCGGCGGGTCATCCTTCCCCAGGCCCTGGTCACCATACTGCCTCCCTGGGGCAACCTGATGGTCGAGATTCTCAAGGGCACCGCCCTGGTGGCCCTGATCTCGGTGGCGGACCTGATGTTTGAAACCCGCCAGATCAACAACAATACCTATCTGTCCGCTCAGGCGTTCGGTACGGCGCTCATCATCTACTACATCATTGCGCGCTTCATGGTAACGCCCATCATGCGCTGGCTGGAAAGAGTCATGGCCCGCAAAATCGGACGGTCTTAAATCATGCTCGACTGGAAACTGGACTTTACCTGGGAAATCCTGCCCCGGCTGATAGCCGCCGCGGGCAATACATTAATCGCCGCCGGTGGCGGCTATGTCGTGGCGGTGATACTGGGGCTGGTGTTCGTGCTCGCCCAGCGCACTCCCTTCCGCGTGCTGACCTTTATCGTGCGCGAACTGGTGGAGTTCATTCGCTCAACACCCCTGCTGCTGCAGATCTTCTTCATCTATTACGTGGGCCCCCAGATCGGCCTGCGCCTGTCGCCCTGGACGGCCGGCCTGATTGCCATCGGCCTGCATTACGCCGCCTACCTTTCCGAAGTGTATCGTGGCGGCATCGAGAACGTGCCCAAGGGGCAGTGGGAGGCGGCGCGGGCCATCAATCTGTCGACGGTTCAAACCTATCGCCGCATCATCATTCCCCAGGCGCTTCCCCCGGCACTGGCGGGAATGGGCAACTACCTGGTCGGCATCTTCAAGGATACGCCGATGCTGTCCGTCATCGGGGTGGCGGAGCTGATGCACACCGCCAATTCCATCGGTGCCGATAACTACCGTTATCTGGAGCCCTACACCATCGTCGGCCTTATCTTCCTGACCATCTCCTTGCCGACCGCCTGGCTTATCCGTCGGTTCGAATCAGCAGTACGCCGTAAAATGGGACTGACCCGATGAAAGATGACATGAGCCAATACCCGCTGAGGCTGGAAGGCGATAACGTGCCCATGGTGCGATTCCAGAATGTGACCAAGCGGTACGGCCAGCTGACCGTACTCGACGGCCTGAACCTGGATGTCGCCGAGGGCGAGATGGTCACCATCATCGGCCCTTCCGGCTCGGGCAAGACGACCGTGCTGCGCATGCTGATGACGCTGGAGGAGATCGATGAAGGCGTGATCTATGTCGACGGCGATCCCCTGACCCATATGGAGAAGAACGGCCGCCTGGTGCGTGCCAATGCCGCTCATATGCGCCGGATGCGGGCCAAGATCGGCATGTGCTTCCAGCACTTCAACCTGTTCCCGCATATGACCGCACTGGGCAACTGCATGGAAGGGCCGGTACACGTGCTGGGCATGCCGAAGAAAGAGGCCGAGGAACGCGCCCTCGAACTCCTGGACATGGTGGGCATGGCGCACAAGAGCGACCAGCACCCTTCGCGACTCTCCGGCGGACAGCAGCAACGGGTCGCCATCGCCCGCGCCCTGGCCATGCGCCCCAAGGTCATGCTGTTTGACGAAGTGACCTCGGCGCTGGACCCGGAGGTCATCAGCGAGGTCACCGGCGTCATCCGCAGCCTGGTCGACCAGCACAGCCTGACCATGCTGATGGTGACCCACCAGATCGGCTTTGCTCGGGATATCTCGGACCGGGTGTGCTTCTTCTATGGGGGCCAAATCGAGGAACAGGGGGCGCCAGGCATCCTGCTGGACAGCCCACAAAAAGACCGCACTCAGCAATTCCTGAGTGCGGTCCTGGAAGCCAACTGACAGGCCGGCCGCCTGGTCGCCAAGACTTAGGTGGTCAGGACTCAGCCGTCAGGGCCAAGCCGATCAGGGCCAAGCCGGCCAGGGCTCAGTTGGCCCGGCAGGCAGCTTCGGTGGTCAGCTCGCCAGGCAGGAAGGCCTCAAGATAGTTATCCGGGGTGACGGTTGCCATCATTTCATCGGAGCCCATGTAGTCCGCAAGGGCGTCGTTGAAGGCCTCCCGGAACGAGGCGTCTTCGGAGCGGAAGCCGATGCCGACGACCTGCTTTTCGCGGCCCACAAACAGGTCCGGGTCGGAAATATCGAAGCTCTCGTCCATATCGGCGGCGTGCTTGGCTTCCAGCACGTTGATGGCGACCGCATCCGTCCGCCCCGTGCGCAATGCCGCCAGGGCCTGGGTGGTGCCCGGCACTTCCGTGATGCTGTCCTCGGAAACGCCGGCATTCTCGGCATCGGCCAGGGTGTTGTAACCCGAGGGCGCCACCATGGTCAGGTCCTGGTCGATCAGGTCCTGATAGGTCTCAAGGTTCTTGGGGTTGCCCGCCGGCACGACGAAGGTGTCGCCGAAGGCACCAATAGGATCGGAGAAATCCATGTTCTCGCAGCGCGCCTGAACGATATACATCCCGCCGGTCACCATGTCGACACGACCGGCCTTCAGGCTGGGAATCAGGCTAGCCCAGTCGGTCAACACGGGTTCGATGTTGGTGTGGCCCATGCGCTCCAGCACATCAACGGCAATCCCGTTGACGAACCCCTGGGGGGAGCCATCGTCACCGGCGTAGGCCCAGGGCGGTGCCGCGGCAAAGCCGAGGCGAATCGTCTCGCCTTCATCCAGGCGCTCCTCCAGCATGCCGGCCTGGGCGGAGGTCGACGCGACCACGGCACCCAACGCCAACATTTTCATCCAGTTATTCTTCGACAAGCGCATCCTCACCTCGCATTTATTCATCAGTAGCACCCACGCAGTATGGCATAGGTTCGGGCGGTGTCTTTCACGCTAGGCCATCGCCCGTGCCTCGGCGTCCAGTCGCTGGGCGGTACGATCGACCCGGCGCAGCCATATCAGCAGCAGGGCTCCCAGCACCACAAAGCCGCCCGCCAGCCAGAGCCCGAGGTCGTAATGGCCCGTGGCCTCGGCCAGCATGCCGGTCAGCGCCGGGGCGATGATCTGGGCGGCGCCGTAGGCCAGCGTCATGCGCCCCATCATGCGCGCCGGGCTCTGCGGGTAGAGCCGGCCGGCCATGGTCAGCACCAGGCTGACACAGCCCAGGAAGGTACCGCCGTAGAGCACCGCGCTGGCCAGCACTCCCACCAGGTTGTCGGTGAGCGCCGGCAGCACGATCCCCACCACCTGTAGACTCATGGCCACGATCAGCGCACCGAGGTAGCCGATCCGGCGGGCGATCAGGTCCCACAGCACCACCGCGGGCGCCGCCGCCAGCCCGACCAGGGCGAAGGTCCAGTTGCCGGCCCCGGCCAGCAGCGGTTCGCGCTCGACGATGGCGACGATGAAGGTGGCGCTGATCACGTAGCCGTAGCCGGCACAGAAGTAGGCGGCCAGCATCAGCCGCATGAAGGTACGGCTGGGGGGCCGGGCCTGGCGCTGCTCGCTCTCGCTGCCCACGACCGGCTTCGCGGGGCGCGGCAGCCAGCACCAGGCGGGAATCAACAGCGCCACGGCCAGGCCAGCGAAGCCCCACCACTGGGCCTGCCAGTCCAGGGAGAGGCGCAGCATCCACTCCACCGCCAGGGCCGCCAGCAGCATGCCCAGGCCGAGTCCGGCGAAGTGGATGCCGAGCTCACCACGCTGCCGGTGGCTGATCAGCCAGTGCAGGATCAGCCCCGAGGCGAGCAGCATGGCGCCGCTGCTGGAGAAGCCGGCCACCAGGCGCATCGTCGCCCACAGCCAGAAGTTGTCGGCCAGCGCCATGCCGGCGGTAGAGAGTAGCGCCAGCACCAGGGTGAGGCGATAGAGCGTGTCCTTGAGCCGGATGCTGCTGATGGAGGCGGCGGTCAGCGCGCCGAGCATATAGCCGGCGTAGTTGAGGGCCGCCAGCCAGCCCCCCTGGGCGTCACTCAGCCAGGTCTGCTGCTGCATCACCGGCAGCAGCGGGGTATAGGCGAAACGCGCCACGCCCACACACAGCAGCTGGCTGAAAAGCCCGGCCAGCAACACGCGGTAGCGGGGTGAAAGAAGAAAGGGCTTGGCCATGCCTGGCGCTCCATGATCCTGGGTGACGTGGTATCGCAGGCGCGGCCCCTGGGGCCCCGCGACCCTAGAAGGTATAAACCACGCCGGCGGTGACCATGTCCAGGGCATCGATCCCGTCGGTATCGAGGTATTCGTACTCCAGCCGGCCGCTCAGGCCGAATAGGCCGGCGCGCACGCCCAGGCCGTAGACCGGGTCGGTGCCCGAGTAATCACGGTTCACGCCGTGGCCGCGCTGCTCGGCATCCCAGTCGGCCATGCCGGTCTTGGCATAGAGGCCGAGCGGGCCGAAGCTCAGCCCCGCCACCGCCATCGCCTGGAAGCTCTCCACCGCGAGGGTCGCTGCCTGGTCACCGACCCGACCGTCGATCTTGCCGCCGTTAACGTAGGCCAGCTCGGCACCCAGGTCGAGGAACGGCAGCCAGTCGATGTTGTAGCCGCCGATCAGCTTCCAGTGCTCGGCGTCGTCATCGAAGGCCCCGCCGCCGCCCATCTGGCCGAGGCCGCCGCCAATGTAGGCGCCCGTGCTGCCGGTAGCCACGGCGGTACCGGCAGCCATCGTCAGGCCGGCCGCCAGGCCAGCGGCGAACAGAGCGCGGGAAAGAACCATGCGTGTCATGAGATGCTACCTGTGATCGAAAAAAGGATGGGCAGTCTACCTGAGGCCCGCGCCGAGCCCCAGCCATGCCACTCAATGACGCCTCGGCTCCGGCGCGGGGCGTCCGCCGGCGTCGACACAACCTGATACTCTCGGTGCCCCACGCCATTGAACGTGAAAGGAGATCACATGAACCCTCTGCTCGCTCGCCTCAAGGCAACCGGCTCTCCCGCCATCGGCCTGGGCTGCATGAACCTGTCCCACGGCTACGGCCACTCGGTCACCGAGGCCGAGGGGCGGCGCGCCCTGGAAGAGGCCTTCGAGATGGGCTATCGCCACTTCGATACCGCCACCCTCTATGGCGCCACCGCCAACGAGCGCCTGGTGGGCAAGGCGCTCGCCGGCAAGCGCGACGCGCTACTGCTGGCCAGCAAGTGCGGCATGGCCATTGACCCGGAACTCGGCAGGAAGGTGATCGACGGCCGTCCGGCCACGCTGCGCCGCCAGTGCGAGGCGAGTCTCGAACGCCTGCAGACCGACCATATCGATCTCTACTATCTGCATCGCTGGGACAAGGGGGTGCCCATCGAGGAGAGCGTCGGCGAGCTGGCCCGGCTGGTGGAGGAAGGCAAGATCGGTGCCATCGGCCTCTCCGAGGCCTCGGCGGCCACGCTGCGCCGGGCACGCGCCGAGCACCCCATCGCCGCGGTGCAATCGGAATACTCGCTGTGGACCCGCAACCCCGAGATCGCGGTGCTCGAGGCCTGCCGCGAGGCCGACACTCGGTTCGTGGCCTTCAGCCCGCTGGGGCGTGGCTTTCTCGCCGGGGCGGTCCGGGAGAGCGAAAGCCTGATAGAGGGCGATGTACGCCGCGGCATGCCCCGCTTCAGCGCCGAGAACCTCACCCGCAACCTGGCGCTACTGGCCGAACTCGAGACGGCGGCCGGCGAACTCGACGTGACCAGCGGCCAGCTGGCGCTGGCCTGGCTGCGCGCCAAGGGCGACGACATCCTGCCCATCCCCGGCACCCGCCGCGTGGCCCATATGCGCGAGAACCTCGCCGCCGAGCCACTCACCCTGAATGCCGACACGGTAGCCCGCCTGGAGGCACTGTTTACGCCTCAACGTATCGCCGGCGCACGCTATGCCGAAGCCCCCCAGGCCGAGGTGGATACCGAGCGGTTCACCGAGTAGCCGATAACCGGATATGCGACGCGAGGCGCGCCATATCACAGGCTGCGGCTCGCGTGCTCTGCCTCCAGGCCCACCCAATCCTGTAGCCAGCGCCGCAACAGTGCGACCTCATGCCGCTCATGTTCCCGGCGACGACAAGCCAGCCAATAGTGGCTGCCGGTAGTCACCTCATAATGACCCAGGCGTTCCAGAGTGCCGTCGGACAGGCGGGCCTCGACCTGGTGACGGGTACCCAGCGCCACGCCCTGCCCCTGCTCGGCGGCATCCAGTAGTAGCGAATAGCTGTTGAATACCGCCTCGGCCGCCAGCGTCATCGTTTCCACGCCCAAACTGGCCAGCCAGCGCTCCCAGTTGACCCAGTTGGGCTCGATGCGCTCGAAGTCGAGCAGCCGGTGCTCGAGCAACGACTCCAGCGTATCCAGGCGGCGGCCATGACGATCGAGATAGGCCGGTGCCGCCACGGGAAAGAGACACTCCTCGAACAGCGGCTCCAGCAACCACTCATGACGTGGCGGACTGTCATAGAGAATAGCGATATCCACGTCGTCGGCTACCAGATCGCGGCTGTGATCGCTGGTGACAAGGCGCAACTGAACCGCTTCGGCAGGATAGCTTCGTCGAAAAGCATGCAACGCTGGCCCCAGCCAGAGGTGAGAGACCGCAGTATTGGCAGCCAGGCTGATGCCCGTTTCTGCCTGGGGCAAGGTAACAGCCTCCACGGAGTCCACCAGATAGCTGAAGGCAGAGTTGACCCTATCCTGCAGTTGCTCGCCCCGCGAAGTCAGCGTGACTCCACGCCCCGAGCGCCGAAATAGCGGCGTTTCCAGATAGGTTTCCAACGCTCGTACTTGCTGGCTGACCGCTGCCTGGGAGACGTGCAGCTCGCGCGCCGCATGCGAGAAGTTCTGTCGACGAGCTGCCGCCTCGAAGACCAGCAGGGCATTGAGCGGGGGAAGGCGATGACGAAAACTTTTCATAAGCTCAGCTTATCAAATTTCATAACAAGAGAGGTTATACACTTGGATTATAGGTTGATTTAGGCTGCTAACAGGCTCAAATGCCCAAGACTCACTTATCACAAGCATCGAGATCATCATGGCCCTCATTGACTGGCATGCCGAACGCAGCAGCAGCCCTCGCCTGGATATTGTGCAAGGAGATGGTGATGCCATTGACCTTGCGGCAGTGCGTAGCTATCGCCTAGGCCGAGTTCGAGAACAGATGCGTCACTTTGGAATCGGCGCCCTGATCCTTTCCGACCCCGTCAACATCCGCTACGCAACGGGCGCTCGCAACATGCAGGTGTTCAGCGCCCGCAACGCGCCAGCACGCTACTGTCTGATCACGACAGAGCGAGTCATCCTGTTCGAATTCACCGGCTGTGAACACCTCGCTATGGGGCTCGAGACCATTGACGAGGTTCGCCCTGCCCGAACCGCCAGCTTCGTTGCCGCGGGCCCCGACATCGTCGCGCGTGAAAAAAGCTGGGCCCGCGAGATGGCCGATCTGATCGCTACCGAGGTAGGCCGCAACGTACCGGTGGGCATGGAGCGGATGAACGCTGGCAGCGCCTTGGCTCTAGCCGCCGAGGGTTTTCCCCTGGTAGACGCTCAGCAACCGCTGGAACTTGCGCGCTGCATCAAGTCTGACGAAGAGATCAAGTGCGCCGTGGCCTCGCTCCGCGCCACCGAAGCGGGCGTCGCTGCCCTGCGCGAGGCGATTCGTCCGGGCATCACCGAAAACGCCCTCTGGTCAGTGCTGCACCAGGCCATTATCGAGCGCGATGGCGACTACTGCGAGACCCGTCTACTCAGCTCGGGGGAGCGCACCAACCCCTGGTTTCAGGAGACCGGGGGCAAGCCGTTGGCGGCCAACGAGCTGGTTGCACTGGATACCGACGTGGTGGGCTGCCACGGCTACTACTCCGACTTCTCGCGTACCTTTCACGTCGGCCCCAACGCTCCATCCGCCACGCAGCGCGAGCTCTACCGCCTCGCCTACGAGCAGGTCCATCACAATATGGCAATCATCGAGCCGGGGCTAAGCTTTCGCGAGTACGCAGAGCGGGCGTGGGATATTCCGGCGCGCTTCCATGCCAACCGCTACTACCTCTCCGCTCACGGCGTCGGCATGACCGGGGAATACCCCTACCTCTATCATCGCGCCGACTTCCCCGACGCCGGCTATGACGGCATCATTCAGCCCGGCATGACACTCTGCGTGGAAAGCTATATCGGCGCAGAAGGGGGCCACGAAGGCGTCAAACTCGAGGAGCAACTGCTGGTCACCGATACCGGCACTCGACTGCTATCGCATTTCCCCTTCGAGCAGGCCCTGCTGGCACCTTGATGCGCATATTCCTCTCAAACCAGGAGTCATACATGACGACATCTCGTCCCCTACAGCTGCTGATCGCCGGCAGCATCGCACTTGCAGGCAGCAGTTTCACCGCAGCACAGGCCTCAGAAAATCAGCTGACTATCGGAATCAACAACTGGCCCGAAAACATCGCGGTAGCCAACATGTGGAAGCTGGTACTCGAAAAGGAACACGACTACGACGTCAGCCTGCGAGACACCAGCAAGAGCGTCATCTATAGCGGCGTCGCCAACGGCGACTTCGACATCTCTCTGGAAGCCTGGCTGCCAGTCACTGATGCCGAGTTTCTGGCACCCTATGAAGAGCGCATCACGGTTCATGATGGCTGGTATCCAGGTACCGGCCTAGGCCTGGTAGTTCCCGACTATGTCGACATCGACACTATTCCCGAACTCGCAGATAGCGCCGACGACTTTGCCTATCAAGGCAAGTCCGCCATCATTGGCATCGACTCCGGATCGGCGCTCGCCGGTTTAACAGAAAAGGCCATTACACATTACGATCTGCCCTTGGATCAGATCAACAGCTCCGATCCTGCCATGATGGCTGCGCTGGACGATGCCATTTCTCGGGAAGCCCCCCTGGCGGTCACCCTATGGAGCCCTCATTGGGCTTTCGCCGAATACGACCTGAAGTACCTGGAAGATCCGGACAGCATCTTCGGCGATAGCGAAACCATCTACTGGTTCTCCCGCGAGAACTTTGCCGGCGATGATCCCTGGTTAACCGCTGTTCTCGATGCCTGGGAAATGGATGACAGTAGCCTGGGTAGCCTAATGGCCGAGATCGAGCAGAAAGACGACCCTGTCGCCGGGGCACGTCACTGGATCGACGAAAATCGAGATCTCATCGACGCCTGGGTTACCGCCGGCGATGAGGTCACAACTCAGGAGTGATCCACCCCACGCACCAACGATCGCGGTATCCTTGTCTTCCGACACCCCCGACAAGGAGAAAGGCATGGACGACACCCTGGATGCGGTCATCGTGGGCGGCGGCATGGTCGGGGCCGCCGTAGCGGCGGCACTGGGCCAGGCGGGCATGCGCGTGGCCCTGGTGGAAGGCGGCGCCACGCCGGCGGCAATACCCGACGACGCCCCCTTCGACCTGCGCGTGTCGTCGCTCAACCTCGCCTCCCAGCGGCTGCTGGAAGACGTCGGCGCCTGGCGGTTCATTCCCGAGGCCCGGCGCTGTCCCTTCCGCCACATCGAGGCCAGCGATGCCGCCGAGAAGCGCCATATCCGCTTCAGCGCCGTCGACCTCGAACTACCCGATTTCGGCTACTTCGTCGAGAATCGGGTGATTCGTCGCGCCCTGTGGCGGCGCCTGGCCGAACTGCCCAACGTCACGACCCTCTGCCACACCGGGCCGGTGGCCTGGGTTCCCGGCGGTCACCACGGCCTGCTGGAACTCGACGACGGCCGCATGCTGGCGGCGCGGCTGGTGGTAGGCGCCGACGGCGCCGGCTCCCGCACCCGGGAACTGGCCGGCATCGCCACCCGCGACGAAGACTATGGCCAGCGTGCCCTGATCACCAACGTGCGGACCCGCCTGCCCCAGCAGGATGTCAGCTGGCAGCGCTTCGCCCCCAATGGCCCCCAGGCGATGCTGCCGCTGCCCGGCCACTTCGCCTCGCTGATCTGGTACGACACCGCCGAGACCACCCTGGCCCGGGAGGCGCTGGATGACGAGGCGCTACGCCAGGCCATCGAACAGGAGTTTCCCGCCCGGCTGGGCGGCGTGGAGGCGGTGCTGGGCCGCGCCAGCTTCCCTATTCGGCGGCGCCACACCGAGCGCTATGTGCGTCCGCGCCTGGCGCTGGTGGGCGATGCCGCCCATGTGATCCATCCCCTGGCGGGCCAGGGGCTCAACCTGGGCATGCAGGATGCCGAGGCCCTGAGCCGGCGGGTGACCGCCGCCTTCCGCTCGAACCAGGACCCCGGCGGCCGGACGCCACTCACCGGCTATGCCCGCGAGCGGCGCCCCCGGACCCTGGCCATGATCGCCGCCATGGAGACCTTCCACCATACCTTCACTGGCGCCGCCCCACTGCGTCATGCCGGCGGCGCGGGAATGGCCGTCGCCGATCGCCTGGAGGGTGCCAAGCGCGCGGTGATGCGCCACGCCCTGGGCCTCTAGCGTCCATTACTCTGGCGGAGCGCACCACGCGGTGGTCATGCCGTATATTGTTATGTTATAACTTCTTCCGCTTTCCGCCGCACACCGCATAGAGGACCCCATGGCACACCGCAGACACCGGCATCGCCCGGAAGGCCCCTGCCACTTCTCGCTGATGTCGCTCTCGGCGACCCGCCGCCTGCTGCTGGCGGCGCTGCCGCTGACGGCCCTGTGGCTGGCGGTGGCCTGGGCCGCGGGCTGGGGGGGATGATGTCGCGCCTACAGCTGGAGAACCTGACCCTCGCCCGTAGCGGTCGCACCGTGCTGGAGCACCTGGAGGGTCGCTTCGGGGACGGCGCCATCACCGCCCTGGTGGGCACCAACGGGGCCGGCAAGAGCACCCTGATCAGCGCCATCATGGGCATGCTGCGCCCACTCTCGGGCCGCGTCGCCTGCCAGGTGCCCAAGGAGCGCCGCGCCTGGCTGCCCCAGCAGCTGGCCCTGGACCTCTCCTTCCCGATGAGCGTGGAAGAGCTGATCATGACCGGCAGCTGGCCCAGCCACGGCGCCTTCAAGGGTTACTGTGCGACCCACTATCGCCGCGGCCGCGAGATCATGTCCCGCCTGGGTATCTCGCACCTGGCGCATCGCCAGCTAGGCGAGCTCTCCGGTGGCCAACGCCAGCGCGCGCTGATCGGCCGCACCCTGATGCAGGAGGCCGAGCTGCTGCTGCTCGACGAGCCCTTCGCCAACGTCGATGTCGAAACGGTCGATGTGCTGATGGATGTGCTGCGGGACATGGCCCGGGATGGCGCCACCATCGTGGTGGTGCTTCACGACCTGGAGCAACTCTCACGCCTGGCCGACGACGTGCTGATACTGGCCGGCGGCCATGGCCGCTGGGCGACCCCGGCCTCGCTGCTGGAGCACTACGCCGGCCAGCCGCCCCGCGCGCCGCGTCTTCCCCTCACCTTCCCGGATACCTTCGATGCTGGAACTGCTTGACGCCTGGCTGCTCGCCCCCCTCGATTACGGCTTTATGCAGCGCGCCCTGGTGGCCGGCCTGGCGCTGTCGCTGGCCGCCCCGCCGCTGGGGGTGTTTCTGATGCTGCGCGGCATGAGCCTGATCGGCGATGCCATGGCCCATGCCATTCTGCCCGGCGTGGCACTGGGCTTCCTGGCCGCCGGCTTCTCGCTGCCGCTCATGAGCCTCGGCGGCATTCTGTCGGGCCTCTTGGTGGCGATGCTGGCCGGCAGCGTGTCGCAGATGACGGGCCATCGCGAGGATTCGGCCATGGCCAGCTTCTTCCTGATCTCGCTGGCCGCCGGCGTCATGCTGGTCTCCATGGGCGGCAGCAGCGTCGACCTCACCCATGTGCTGTTCGGCTCGATACTCGCCGTCGACACCACCGCCCTGCTGCTGATCGCCGCCATCAGCAGCCTGATCGTGGTGGCACTGGCGATGATCTTCCGCGCCCTGGTGGTGGAATGCCTGGACCCCCTCTTCCTGCGCGGCCAGGGCAGCCCGGTCAGCCTGGTTCATGGTCTCTTCCTGGGCCTGGTGGTGCTCAACCTCACCGCCGGCTTCCAGACCCTGGGCACGCTCATGGCGGTAGGCCTGATGATGCTGCCGGCGACCACCGCGCGTTTCTGGAGCCAGCGTCTCGAGGGCCTGATCGGCATCGCCATCCTGGTCGCCCTGGTCGCCAGCAGCGGCGGGCTGCTGCTCTCCTATCACCTCAACCTGCCTTCGGGCCCCGCGATCATCCTGCTGGCGGGGAGCGCCTATCTGCTCTCGGCCCTGGTGGGTCGCCATCACAGCCTGCTCGCCCGACTGCGCCGCCGCGCTACCCCGCTAGGCGCCCCAGAATCCGATTGACCCCACAGAGACCCCTTGCCATGCGCTCGCCGACTCCTGCCATTCATGCCCTGGGGCTGGCCGCCCTGCTCGCCCTGCCCACCGCCCACGCCGAGGAGCGCGTCCAGGTGCTGACCAGCTTCAGCATCCTCGCCGACATGGTCGAAAACGTCGGCGGCGAACACGTCGAGGTCTCGGCCCTGGTCGGCCCCGACGGCGATGCCCACATGTACTCACCGCGTCCCACCGACGCCCGGGCCCTGGCCGAGGCGGACCTCGTGGTCTTCAACGGCATGCAGTTCGAAGGCTGGATGGAGCGCCTGGTGGCTGCCAGCGACTACGCCGGCCCCCTGGTGGTCACTACCGAGGGTGTCGAAGCGCCGGCCAATGCAGACCCTCGGGATCACGGCCATCATGACGAGCACGACGCACATGACCATTCCGGCCACGATGAACATGGCCACGACGAGCATGACCATGCCAAGCATGACCACGACGACGATCACGATCACGACGAGCATGACCACGGCGCACATGACCATGGCGACCAGGACCCCCACGCCTGGCAGGACCTCGCCGCCGGCAAGCACTATGTGGCCAATATCCGCAAGGGCCTGATCGAGGCCGACCCGGATAACGCCGACGCCTATCGCGCCAACGCCCAGCGCTATCTCAATGAGATCGAGGCACTCGATGACGAGATTCGCACCCTGATCGGCGAGATTCCTGCCGCCACCAGCGTCATCACCGGCCACGCCTCCTTCGGCCACTTCGCCCACGCCTATGGGTTGCGCTTCCTGTCGCTCCAGGGGCTCTCCACCAGCGCCGAACCCAGTGCCGCCGATATGGCCGACCTGATCGAGGTGATCCGCTCCCAGGACGTGCGCGCCCTGTTCCACGAGAACATGACCGGCCCCGCCCTGATCGAGCAGCTGGCCGAGGAAACCGGCCTGCCCGTCGCCGGCACCCTCTACGCCGACGCCCTCGCCAGCGAAGGCGAGGCCGACACCTGGTTGGGCATGATGCGCCACAACGCCCACACCCTGCACGATGCGCTGGCCGAGCCAGACCACGATCACGACGACCATGACCATGACCATGACCATGACCATGACCATGACGATCATGGTCACGATCAGTGATCAAGCTGCTGGCCGAGGAGAAGGTCGATTTCTCCCACTGTGTGCCCACCCTCCTCGGCATGGTGTTGAACGCCGAACCGGTCGCCTCTGGCCAAGTCGACCTCTCGGGCTGGAAACTGCTGATCGGTGGCAGCGCCCTGACCCAGGCGCTGGCGAGACGCGCTCATGAACTGGGAATCGATACCCGCAGCGCCTACGGCATGTCCGAGACCTGCCCGCTGTTGACCGCCGATATCCTGCCTCGGGATATCGACGAGGCCGACTTCGAGACCCAGCTGCCCTGGCGCTGCAAGGCCGGCCTGCCGATACCCCTGGTGCGGCTCCAGGTGGTGGACGAGGATGGCACGCCACTGCCCCAGGATGGCGAGAGCGTTGGCGAGGTTCGTGTCCGCGCCCCTTGGCTGACCCAGTCCTATTACAAGGAAACCACTCGCAGCGAGGAGCTGTGGCGCGATGGCTGGCTGCATACCGGCGACGTAGCCAGCCTCGATGAACGTGGCTTCCTGCAGATTCGCGATCGCATCAAGGACGTCATCAAGAGCGGCGGTGAATGGGTCTCCTCTCTGGCGCTGGAGGATCTGATCGCCCAGTGCCCCGGGGTCGCCGAGGTCGCGGTGATCGGTGTGCCGGACAGCAAGTGGGGCGAGCGCCCTGTCGCCCTGGTCGTGCCCCATGACCTCAACGCCCCTCCCGAGGCCGAGTCGGTCATGGCCTTTCTCAGGCAGTTCGTCGAGCAGGGCCAGATCACCCGCTGGGCGCTTCCCGCCCAGATCCACATGGTCGATGAGATTCCCAAGACCAGTGTCGGCAAGCTCGACAAGAAGAGGATCCGTCAGGAGATATAGCCCGGGGCTTCGCTGCCTGTGGCCGGCGCGCATTCTGTGCCACCATCCCTGGCGGAACCACATCCGCTCATTCCAGCGCCAGGGAGGTCGCCATGCTCGAGTTTCGCCAGGTATCCAAGGCCTATACCACGCCCCAGGGCCCCCTCGAGGTGCTTTGCGGAATCGACCTGACCCTGGCGGCGGGTCAGAGCCTGGCGCTGATGGGCGAATCGGGTAGCGGCAAGTCCACCCTGCTGCACCTGGCCGCGGGCCTCGACCTGCCGGATGCCGGCGAGGTGCGCCTGGGAGGGCGGGCCATCTCCACGCTCGGTGAGCCCGAGCGGGCCAGGCTGCGCCGGGAGACCCTGGGGCTGGTGTTCCAGCAGTTTCATCTGGTGCCCAGCCTGAGCGTCGCCGATAATCTGTGCCTGCAGGCGCGCCTGGCCGGCGTGGAAGACGGTGCCTGGTCGGCCGAGCTGGTCGAGCGGCTGGGCCTGGCCGGGCTGGAAGGCCGCTATCCCGAGCAGCTCTCCGGCGGCCAGCAGCAACGCCTGGCCATCGGCCGCGCCCTGGCGCCGCGGCCGGCCCTGCTGCTCGCCGATGAGCCCACCGGCAATCTCGATGAAGGCAGCGCCGACGACGTTCTGGCGCTGCTGATGGCGCTGGTACGCGACACCGGCTGTGCGCTGCTGATGGTGACGCACAGCCTCCGGGTGGCCGCGCCGCTGGACCGGCGCCTGCAGCTATCGCACGGCCAGCTCGGCTGACCGAACGCCCAAGGACCCCGTAACGTGACTCTCTCCTCCGTCTGGATCTTCAGGGCCGGCCTCGTGCTTACCGTCGCGGTGATCATGGGCGGCATCTGGTGGCTGCTCCACGAGCTGGGCCTGCCCATGACCCTCTCCGCCTCCGGCATCGCCGACTGGTTCAGCGGCCAGGGCAGCCTGGGCCCCCTGCTGCTACTGCTGTTGATGATGCTGGCGGTGGTGGTGGGTCCGATTCCCACCCTGCCGGTGTCCGCCGCCGCCGGGCTGGCCTTCGGCCTGTTCCCCGGGGCGCTGCTGTCGGTCATCGGCGCCATGGCCGGGGCCATGATGGCCTTCACCCTGGCCAGGCTGCTGGGACGCGAGGCGCTGCGCGCCCGGCTGCCGAGCAACCCGCTGTTCGGCACTCACGGCTCACAGCGCCTGCTGCTGCTCACGGTATTGATCACTCGCCTGGTCCCCATCTTCTCGTTTGCACTGGTCAGCTACGCCGCCGGGGTCACCGCCATCACGACGCTGCGCTTTGCCCTGGGCACGCTGGTCGGCATGCTGCCCATGACCCTGGTATTCGCCGGCCTAGGCCAGGCCTTCGAGCTACACCCACTGTTCTCGATCACCGCCGCCATCGTCATTCTCATCGTGATGACCCTGCTGCCCTGGTACCTGAGCCGGCAGCGACACTCCCGGCTGGCCCGCTGGCTGCGCCTGTATGACGAGACGCCCCGGGAATAGCCGGGGCCAGCGGTCCAGCAAGCTCGGCCGCGCTCATCGGGCAGGGGCACCCGCCCTCCTCGCCCTGTCGTATCTATGCGACGATGTCGGCATCAGGGCCCCATCGGCCCCAGGCCTCCGAGTCGACGTGCCCCATGCTCACTACCCTGGCTACCCTGCTCTCCCACTACCGCCGCCACCCGGGCCAGCTGGCCATGCTGCTGCTGGGTCTCTGGGTGGCCAGCGCCCTGTGGAGCGGGGTCCAGGCGATCAATGCCTCGGCCAAGGAGAGCTACGCCCGGGCCGAGGCGCTGTTCACCACCGACCTCGACCGCCTGGAGCGCCTCGATGGCACGCCCCTCACCCGCGACGACTTTCTCCAACTGCGCCGTCAGGGCATACCGGTCTCGCCGTTGCTGGAGGGCGAGCTCACCGCCCCCGATGGCACCCGGCTGACGCTGATCGGCATCGACCCCCTGACGCTGCCCGGGGACGGTGCCTTCGCCACCGCCGGCAGTGCCGCGGCATCGAGCCCGGGCGGGTCTACCGGCTTTCTGGCGCCGCCCTGGCAGACCCGAATTGCCCCGGACACCCTGCCCGCCCTGAACCTGGCACTCGAGGCGGCTCCCGGGGCGACGCCGGCCCTGGATGCGGGCCGGCTGCCTCCCTTGGTCCTGGCCCCTTCGCTGCCGCCCCACACGCTGGTCATGGATATCGCCGCCGCGGCCGATCTACTCGACCGCGGCGCGTCCCTGAGTCGACTGGTCACCGCCCCGGGGACCCTGGAGTCGGCGCCGGCGGGCCTGACCCTGACCCGAGCGACCCGCCTGGTGTCGCCGGGCCAGCTGACCCAGAGCTTCCACCTCAACCTCACCGCCCTGGCCCTGCTGGCGCTGATCGTGGGGCTATTTATCGTTCAGGCGGCCCTGGGCCTGGCCCTGGAGCAACGCCTGGAGATGCTGCGCACTCTGCGCGCCCTGGGGGTCTCGGGGCGCGCTTTGGTGGCGGGGCTGACCCTGGAACTGCTGCTGTTCGGCGTCATCGGCGCCCTGGCCGGCATCGCCGGCGGGGTATGGCTGGCCCGGACATTGCTGCCCGATGTGGCGGCCACCCTGGGCAGCCTCTACGGCGCCGGCGTGGGCGTGGAGCTGCGCCTGCCCTGGCATTACTGGCTCGGCGGCCTGGCGGTCACCCTGGGGGGCCTGCTGCTGGCCGGCACCGGCGTGCTATGGCGGGCCGCCCGCCTGTCGGTACTCGACCTGGGGCGCGCCCAGGCATGGCGCACCGGCTACCAGCGCCAGCTGCGGCGCATGATCCTGGCCGGCGGAACGGTCGCGCTCGCCGGCCTGGCGCTGTGGGTCTGGCTCTCGCGACAGCCCCCCGGCGAGGGCCTGACGGCGGGGTTCGCGCTGATGGCCTGCCTGCTGCTGGTGGGCGCCTTCTGGCTGCCGCCGCTGCTGGCCGCGATTCTTTCGGGCCTCACGCGCCTGGCCCGCCGGCGTCCGCTGGCCCAGTGGGCCCTGGCCGACCTGCAGCTGCAGCTGCCGCGGCTATCGCTGTCGCTGATGGCCCTGCTGATCGCCCTCTCGGCGAGCCTGGGGGTCAACAGCATGGTGGGCGGCTTTCGCCTGACCTTCCTGGAGTGGCTCGACCAGCGACTAGTGGCCGACCTTTATCTGGACCCACCGGCGGAGCACTTCGATGCGGTGCATGTCTGGCTGGGCGAGCGACCGGACGTCGACCAGCGCCTGGCCACTCGCCACGGCGACAGCACCCTGCTGGCGGTAGCCGGCCCAGGCGACGAGCGCACGCTGGAGCGTCCGGTGTCGCTGTTCGGCCTGACCCCGGAGGCGCGCCTGACACAGACCTGGCCGCTGCTGGAGACCCGCCGGGGCGTGGCGGCGGCCTGGGCATCGCTGCGGGAAGGGGCCGCCTTTATCAACGAGCAGCTGGCCATCGCCGAGGGTCTCTCGCCCGGGGACCGCCTGACCCTGGCCGCCCCCGGCGGCCAGCAGACGCTGAACGTGGCGGCGATCTATCCCGATTACGGCAACCCCAGCGGCGAGGTACTGATGACCGCCGACCGGCTGGGCGAGCGCTTCGCCGCCCCGCCGGATTCCATCGGCATCGTGCTCTCTCCCGGCGCCGACGCCGAGGCCCTCGCCACGGCCCTCGGCGACGAATTCCCCCTGGGCCGTGACGCCCTGCGCGACCAGGGCGCGGTCAAGCGCACCGCCACCGGCATCTTCGAGCGCACCTTCACCATTACCCGCGCCCTGAATACCCTGACCCTGGCGGTGGCGGCCCTGGCGCTGCTGGCCAGCCTGCTGGCCCAGGCCCGGGAACGCCGCCGCCGACTGGCACCGATGTGGGCCCTGGGCGTCCCGCGAGGCCAACTGCTGCGGGTCCAGCTCGTTCAGCTGGGCGGGGCCGCCCTGGCGGTAGGCCTGGTCGCGGTGCCGCTGGGCATCGCCATCACCTGGGGCCTGGTGGCGGTCATCAACGTGGCCGCCTTCGGCTGGCGGTTGCCGCTGCACCTCTTCCCGGGGGAGATTGCCCTGACCCTGGCCACCGCCGTGGCGGTAGCGCTGCTGGCCGCGGCACTGCCGGCGCTGCGCCTGTGGCGCACGCCACCCCGGGCGCTGCTGGCCGAGACACAAGCGTCTTGAGTGGCAACCCGCTCGGACCGCTGTAGCGACTCGATGCATGCCTGCCCTCGGCGCTAGTTGAAAATCACGGAATCACCATTCCACCTAAGTCCAATCCCTCGATTCGGGGCGCTGCCAAGTGACGCAACGTCACAGCTAGTGCCTTTCTCCCTCATTATTGCTCCATGACAACAATGTCATTCTCTGTTGCAACAGCACTGGGTGATGCCTTTTGCTATACCAGAGGTTGCAAGGCAATAAGTCTAATGTAGAAAAAAGCCGGAATGCACATACCTTCCGCTGAGCCATGCCAGCGACAGTCAGCTCGCCTCGGCAGCAATATTGACCGGCAGTAGTCCGCTTAATAAGCCAACAAGAAAGGAAGCCAGGATGCTCAATAAATCCCTCTATCGCACGGGGTTAGCCGTGTCGCTAAGTTCCATGCTTGTATCGACCGCCTGGGCTCAGCTAGCGAGAGAAAACTATTCGATCGAGACCCTCGACGCGCCGGACCAGCACCGTACCTACATCGTCGACAACAACTTCACCCATGCGCTATCCACCCGAATTCGAGTGGTCGACCCCAACGAACAGAAGCTTCTCGGCACCGTATCGACCGGCTATATGGCCCCCATGGTGCTGGCCAACGATAAAAGCACGATTTATACCGCCGACATTTTCTATGCTCGTGGCACACGCGGCGAGCGCACCGATGTCCTGACCGCCACGGATACACAAACGCTAAACCCCCTGTGGGAAGTCGAACTTCCTACCAAGCTCGCCAACATGTTGACCGAGCTTTACATGCTGACCATCAGCGATGACGACCGCTTCGTCTATGCGTACAACTTCACGCCGGCGACCTCGATCACCATCGTCGATGTCAAGAATCAGGAAATGGTCAATGAGATCGAGACCCCCGGATGCATGCTCAGCTATCCGGTGGGGGACCGTGCCTTCGCGTCCATCTGCGGCGATGGCACCCTGCAGAAGGTGGTGATCAACGATCAGGGACAGGAAGTCAGCCGTAGCAAGACACGGTTCTTCGATCAGGACGAAGAGCTAATGAACGAACGCGCCATCCTCAACGGTGATACCTATTACTTCACCACTACCGATGGCGTGATTCAGCCGGTGCATATCGTCGATGGCGAGCTTCAGGCCGGCGAGCGCTGGTCGTTATTCGATGAAGAGCATCAGCAGGAAAACTGGGGGGTCGGCGGCTGGCAGCTACTCGCCGCCTCCCCTCACCTGAACCGCCTCTATGCGTTGGTGCACCCTGACCACGAGGCACGTCAATGGGAAGACCCCAGCGATACTGTCTGGGCCTACGACCTGGAGACTGGAGAGAAGGTCGGCGAGATCACGCTGCCCAATCACGTCTGGAGCATTCATGTCACCAAGGATGAATCGCCGCTGCTGCTCGGTGGCACGGTAGAGGGCGACATGGAAATCTACGATCTCTCCCAGGATAGCCACATGGCCACCATGGAAGAGATCGCCGGTACCCCCATCCTGATGCTGAGCCACTAAGGGGGACTGCATGACACTCTATCCCGTTTTCACCCTGTCACTTTCGGTCATCCTGGCCGTCATCCTGCTGAGCGCCGCGATGCACAAGCTACGGGCTCCCCAGCGCTTTCGGCGACAGCTGGATGACTATGCACTATTGCCCCGGGGAAGCTTGGGGGTCGCCGCCCGGATGATGCCGGCGGTGGAAATCGCCCTGGCCACTCTGCTGCTGATTCCTGCCCTGCGTGTGGTCGGCGCCCTCGGCACGGCGTTGTTGCTGAGCGGCTATGCCGGCGCGATAACCATCAACCTGTGGCGCGGACGCAGCGACATCGACTGTGGTTGCAGTGGCCCGGGAATGGAGCGGCCACTGAGTTCGGCCCTGCTGTGGCGCAACGGCCTGCTGGTGCTGATGGCACTACTGGCGGCCCTGCCCACTCACTCGCACCCCCTCGGCGGCTTCGATCTATTCCTGATCCTGGCCTGCAGCCTGGTAGGGCTGATGATTTACACCTCGGCTGAGGGCCTCCTGGCCAACCGGCCGCGTCTCAATGCACTACAAGGAAAATAACGCTATGGATGCCAACATGATCTCGCACGTCCTGCTCTGGATCGGCCTCATTGCCGTGGCTCTGGTAATGGTGGCACTGGTACGACAAATCGGCGTGCTTCACGCGCGCATCGCCCCGGCCGGCGCCTTGATCCTGGACAAGGGGGTCGAGGTAAACAATCCCGCCCCACAGGTGACTTCTGCTGATCGGCATGGCAAGCCGGTCAACGTCGGCTACAAGGGGGAGCGTGGCCAGCTGCTGTTCTTCCTGTCGCCCACCTGCCCGGTGTGCAAATCGTTGCTGCCGACGCTGCGCTCGCTGGGCAAGATCTATCGTCAGGAGCTCGACGTGATCTACGTCAGTGACGGCGACCATGAACAGCAGATGGATCTGATCAAGCAGCATCACCTGGAAGATGCCCGTTATGTCATCGGCCCGGAAATCGGCATGACCTATCAGATCGGCAAGCTCCCCTATGCCGTACTGATCGATGCCGAAGGCGTGCTAAAGGCCAAGGGACTCGTCAACAGTCGCGAGCATCTGGAGAGCCTGTTCGAGGCCCAGGCGATGGGCGTCGGCACGCTGCAGGAATATATGCGCCAGCAGACCGCGGCGACACAATAACAGGACACAATAACAACAGGAGGACCGCTTTCATGAGTCTACTCGACCGTTTCTTCGAACGTACCTCACGCCGTGTGGCCCACTCCACCTCCCGCCGCAACACCCTGTTCAAACTGGGTTCCTGGATGGTGGCCGGTAGCGCCCTGCCGCTGATCCTGCCCATCGATCGCAGCGCCGGCAATGCCCATGCAGCCGAGAAGGGCGAACCCGGCGACCCGGGTGATCCCATGATGTGCGACTACTGGCGCTACTGTTCCATCGACGGCTATCTGTGCAGTTGCTGTGGTGGCAGCAAGACCTCCTGCCCCCCGGGCACCGATATTTCCCGGGTGGCCTGGGTGGGCACCTGCCGCAACCCGGCAGATGGTCGCGACTACATCATTTCCTACAACGACTGTTGTGGAAACCAGCCATGCGGCAAGTGCGCTTGTAACCGTAACGACAGTGAACAGCCGATCTACCGGCCGTTCAACAACAACGACATCAACTGGTGCATCGGTGCGGAGAGCAACACCTATGTCTGCACCATCACGGTCATTCAAGGGGTAGCCACCTGATTACCATGATGACGCTACGTATTTCCAACGGCGCCAGAACGTTGGTGGGACTATTCAGCTTGATCGCGGCCAGCTCGCTGGCCGCACAAAGCCTGCCCATGCCCAATACCAAGCCGGCACCGGGCAATGAAATACGGCCAGCCCCACCACACCAGATGGTCTATCGCCCCGAGGTCTACTATCAGCTCGAATGCGGCGGCTGCCACCTTGGCGACGGCGAAGGCAAGCGCAATAACGACATTCCACGCATGAAAAACTTCGTCGGCCACTTCCTGTCGGTCGAAGGCGGCCGGGAGTTTCTCGTCCAGGTGCCTGGCTCGGCCTACTCGAGCTTCGCCGACGACCAGCTGGCCGAGTTGATCAACTGGATTATCACCGACGGCATCGCCGGCACCAGCAAACCGGAGACGTTCACGCCCTATACCGCCGAGGAGGTGGCGACACTGCGTGCCCAGCCGCTTGGCAAGGTCGAGGAGACCCGCGATGTGCTGCTCGACAGGATGCGGGCCAAGGACATTGCCATTCATGATGGCCTCAAGGATCGCCCTTAGCGACAGCACCACAAGGGACGGTCCTTGCCCGGGCCAACAACAGGGAGATCAAGCGTGGCCATGTCGATAGTCATCGGCGCCGGGCCAGCCGGCATGCATCTGGCACGCCGGCTGGCTCGACGCGATGAGGTACTGGTACTGGACGCCGACCCCGACAGCCCCGAGGCCACCGAGGCGCGCCCGCAATTACTTGCCCAACTGCCCTTCAAGCACTATCACTGCATTCGCGCGTCTCCGCACACATCTCCGAATCCCGGTCCCTTGCCCTTGATGACAGGTCTTCATCTGCTCTCCGGGCGCCGGGCGGTGCGGATCGACCGGCATAACCACCGAGTCATCGACGAGACCGGACAGGCCCACGCCTACTCTCGCCTGTTCCTTGCGCTGGGTGCTTCGCCCCGGCGGCCAGCGCTACCCGGGAGCCAGCTCGCCGGAGTGCAGACCCTCTATACCCGCCGCCAACTCGACGCCCTGATCGACGCCCTGGCCCATCAGAAGCCTCTGCTGGTCGTGGGCGGCGGCCTGCTCGCCGTCGAACTCGCCGCCCTGGCGGCGGAGCGCGTCGACGTCACCCTGGTCACCCGCCGCCGGTTACTGGGACGCTATCTGAGCCCAGAAGTCAGCGACAGCGTCGTTCGGCATCTCGAAAAACGCGGTGTCCGGGTGCTCGAGCAGGCGCCGCCGCGGCGCCTTCTGGGCCACCACAGGGTGACCGGCATGGAGCTGGCAGACGGGCGACGCCTGACGACACGATGTGCCGTGCTGGCCTGCGGCATCATCCCCAATACGCGGCTGGCACAGGAAGCGGGACTCGCCACCGACGTGGGCATCCTGGTCAATGCCGACATGCGTAGCCCCAGTGACCCCGAGATCTTCGCCGTGGGCGACTGCGCCCAGCCGCCCTGGCCATCGAAGCGGGGCAATATCGCCCAGGTCCTTCACCTTGCCGACCTGGCCCTCGCCGCGGCCTATCGCGAGCCGCCACCGGCGCCCTCAAGGGGACTACACCAGGAGTGCCGGCTAGGGGGCGATACCCGGCTGGTCCTGGCCGAGCCGTGCCAGCCATCGACCTCTATCCCCCGGGAGGTGGAGACACTCACTGTCAGGTGCAGACGCCGCATCCTGTCTGCGACGCTACAACATCAGCGAGTCGTTGCCTTCGAGGCATTGCTGCCCTCTACCCAGGCCAGGCGATTCACCGAACGCTGGGCAGACCGTGGGGCGCTCTGCCCAGCGGAAAGAATGGGGCTGCGCTGGCTGGCTTGGCTGCCACCGCGCCGCACATCCGACCCCATCGTCTGCCGCTGCGCCGGTGTTCGCCGCTCAGCCATTCGGGCCGCCATCGCCGAGCACGGCAACGAGCCGGTGATGATCCGCCAGGCAACCCGAGTGGGCGGCTACTGCGGCGGCTGTCTCGATGAGCTCGCCAGCCTGGCTGGTCACCGCCCGTGGCGCAGCCGCCTGATGCGCTGGTCGACGGCGGTAACAACGCTAGTTCTCGCCGGCATGCTGGGGTCGCTGCCGGTCTGGTCGGTTCCGGATAGCGCGCTTCGAGGGCATGCCTTCACGGCCTACCGCCTGATGACCGATGCCACCATCCGGGAGCTCAGTGGCTACCTGCTGCTCCTCGCCATCCTGTTGACGCTGGTGATCCGCGGCGGTCCCCGACGCTACTGGTGGCATAGCCTGCTGGGCGGCAGCGCCTTGCTGCTGCTGCCCCTGCATGCCCTGGGAGGCCTTTCCAGCGGCGTAGGCTTGAATGCCGGACTCGTCGGACTGATGCTGCTTGTCGTGCTGAGCGGTGCCCTGGCGATGTTCTACCGGCGACGGGTCTTGCTGCACCTCGGTCATCGGGTCGCCACGCTGCTCCTGCTGGTGGCGTCCCTGCTACACCTGGCGTTCGTCTATCAATATTGAGAGCGGATATCGGTCATGATTTCCAGTCAGCGCCTTCTATTGATCAGCCTGTTGCTGGCCCTGCTGGTCGGCGCTGCCTTGTTGCTGCTGGGGCAATGGCAACGCGCCGCCAGTCCGGCACCGCTCTCCCGAGGTCATCTCGATCTTGAGTGCGCCGACTGCCATCTCAGCATCAACAGCAGCCAGGCCACGCTGACGGCCAGCTGCCAGAGCTGCCACGACGAGGTGCTCGGCGAGCACCGAGCCCATTCACCGGCATACCTTTCCGCCGTCGGCCGCCGTGCTTCCCCCTGGCACACCCGACCGGACGGCTGTCTTGACTGCCATAACGGACATATTCGCGCCGGTGACGGCTTCGCCAGCGCTCTACCCACCGATCAGTGCGCCCTGTGCCATGCCAGCATCGTCACCGATCACGACTACCACCTGGGACTCGACTTCAACAGCTGCGCCAGCTGCCACCAATATCATGACAGGGTCATCTTCCGAGCCAGGCTTGGCGACTAACCATCATGCCGTTCACACTCACAGGCGACGGCGCTACTGTAGGGACCATCCACTGCGAGGAGCGATATGCATGCCGGTTCGTGCTTTCTGGCACCTGTGGCGACGAGCCTTGTTGCTGGGCTCTCTCCTGATCATGGCCGGCTGCGAGGAGCCGCCCGAACGCTCGAGCGCCGGCTTCGCCGGACTGGGCGAAGACAGTGCCAGCTTCACCCAGGCCAGCCCCGACACGCCGCTACGCTTTCCCGCGGATTACGGGCCCCATCCGGACTACCGCATCGAGTGGTGGTACCTCACCGCCAACCTGGAGGACCGGCAGGGCGAGCCGCTGGGGCTGCAGTGGACCCTCTTCCGCCAGGCGCTACCCCCAGCAGAAGCGGCAACGGAGCAGGACCACTCCGAACCGGGCCCCTGGGCGGCCGACCAGCTATGGATGGCGCATATGGCGGTCTCCCGGGGCGAGCAGCACGCCGTCAGCGAGCGCTTCGCCCGCAGCCACTCCATGGCGCCGGCCCCACCCGCGACCCGCCAGGCCGGTGCGGTTGCCCAGCCCTTCCGCGCCTGGATCGACGACTGGGCCCTGACCAGCGACGTCGACGAGCCCGGGGCCGATACCTTCCAACGGCTGACGCTTGTCGCCTTCGACGAAGAAGACGACAGGCGCTTCGGCTATCGCCTCGAGTTGACCGCCGATGGTCCCCTGGTACGCCACGGCAACGACGGCTTCAGCCAGAAGTCTGCCGATGGCCAGGGCTCTCACTATTACAGTCAGCCCTTCTGGCGCATCGAGGGCGAGGTCATCCTGGCCGGCGAAACGCACGAGGTCAGCGGCCGGGGCTGGCTCGACCGGGAATGGAGCAGCCAGCTGCTGAGCCCCGACCAGACGGGCTGGGACTGGTTCTCGCTGCACCTCGATGATGGCAGCCGGTTGATGGCCTTTCGCCTGCGCGGCGGTGGCGAGGACGGCGGCGACTACCTGTCGGGCAGCGGGATCCGGTCGGACGGCTCCACGACCGACCTGGGCGCCGGCGAGATGACGCTGACGCCGCTGGCCTTCTCGGCCGTGGCCGGCCGCGAGCTCCCCACCCGCTGGCGGCTGAGAGTGCCCGAACGCGATCTCGATCTGATCGTCGAGGCGCCTCACGTCAAGCGCTGGATGGATACCACGGTGCCCTACTGGGAGGGCGAGGTCATCGCCCGGGACCGAGATGGCGGCAAGCGCCGGGGAACGGGCTATCTGGAGATGACCGGCTATTAAGCGCTCGCTAGACGCCTCGCGTCGGCCCGATAAGCCGAAGGCCGCATCGGGTGTGATATTGGCGTCCGCTCCATGCCCGGTGCGCTGGCGCTTACCGGGCCTACGGAGTTATTGGCGGGCCTGCGGGGCGCAGCGCGTCGGCCCGATAAGCCGAAGGCGCATCGGGCGTGATATTGGCGTCTGCTCCATGCCCGGTGCGCTGGCGCTTACCGGGCCTACGGAGTTATTGACGGGCCTGCGGGGCGCGTCACGTCGGCTCAATAAGCCGAAGGCGCATCGGGCGTGATATTGGCATCCGTTCCATGCCCGGTGCGCTGGCGCTTACCGGGCCTACGGAATTATTGACGGGCCTGCGGGGCGCAGCGCGTAGGCCCTAAGCGCTCGCTAGACGCATCGCGTAGGCCCGATAAGCCGAAGGCGCATCGGGCGTGATGCTGGCGCCCGCTCTAATAGAAGGCACCGGTGGATCAGGCGTCGGGAATCTCCAGCGCTTCCTGAACCACCGGCCAAGCGTCTTCGCTGCCATCGCGGGTCGTCACGCCGTCCAGGAAGGCCTCAACCCGCTCCGGGTTGTCGCGCATCCATTCCAGGGCAACCGCCTCGGGCGCACGCTCCTCATAGCTGAAGCCGTAGATCATGGCACTCTGATCATCGGCGCTGAACACCAGCTGGTCGAGCAGCCGGGCGGCGTTGGGATTGGATTCGGCGAAGTCATGCGACAACAGGGTGCGCACGTCGCTGCGCCCGCCATCCGGCCCCCAGGCATCTTCGGGATCATCGAGGAAGTGAATATCGTATTCGATGCTCGCCCAGTGGGGTGTCCAGGCATAGAAAACGATCCACTCGTCTCTGTCCATGCTCGCCTTGGCCTGGCTGAACATGCCCGTGACGGAGGTTTCAGACAGACGCCACTCATCGAGGCAATAGGTGCCGCTATCCTGCATCTCGGCCAGCAGATCGCTGGTACCGGAGCCGACCTCGATGGAATAGACCGTGCCACCGGCCTTGTCTCTCAGCGTCTCGCTGCACAGGTCTTTCGCCGAGGTGAAGCCTTCGTCATACACATAGCTCGGCACCACGAAGCCCAGACGCGCCCCATCGACGTTGTTACCCAGGTCGACAAGCGGGCTGTCGCTCTGCATGGCGGTGTCGTACATGGCCTGCTGGGCGGGCAGCCAGGCGGCCAGATAGACATCCAGCTCGCCTCGGCGCAGCCCCTCATAGCTGATGGTCGACCCCAGCTCTTCCTGACGGGTCGTGTAGCCGAGCGTATCCAGCAGCGCCACGGCCAGTTGGCTCTTGACGGTCACCCCGGGCCAGGGCGGAATGGAGAAGCGTACCTGGGCGGGCTCGTCGGCCTGGGCGGTCAACGCCAGCGGCGAGGCCAGCAGGGCGCCGGCCAGCGCCAGGGTGATGGGACGACGGGGCAGATTCATCGAAACTCCTTGGCAGCTCATGCCATGGTGGAAGATGGCATGACCTTATCCCCCCCGTCGCGACCCGGCAACACGACTTTACGATAGCTCGTCGCTCGCCAGGGTCGATGTTACGCCGAGCTTCAGTCGCCCTTGTCGGCCATCTTGGTGGCCTCGACTACCTCGATCCAGTAGCCGTCGGCGTCCTTCACGAAGGTCACATTCTTCATCTTGCCCTGGTCGGAGCGCTTGATGAACTCGACATCGTTGGCGTCGAACCAGGCCTCGGCGGCGCCGAGGTCCGGCACGCTGAAGCAGATATGACCGAAGCCCTGGGGTTCGGCATTACCATCATGGTAAGCGAAGTCTTCCTGTGCCTCGGTCCCCCAGTTGTGGGTCAGCTCCAGCAGGCCCTTCTGGCTGAAGGTCCAGACGGTTCTCTCTTCTTCATTGTCCGGCACGGCATCGCCTTGCTCCAGCCGAGCCAGGAAGTAGAGCGAAAACTGCATCTCCTCGAAATCGAGGCGCCGCACCACCGACATGCCGAAGACACGCGAGTAGAAGGCCAGCGCGCGCTCGGGATCCTTGATCCGCAGCATGGTGTGGTTGAGGCGAAAGCCTTCGGTATCGGCCGTAGGGAGCTGTGTCCCCGGATGCTGCTCACCCTGGAAGCTCATGGTGACTCCTTGTGATACATGGATAGTGATACGTGGATGGTGATACGTGGAATGTGGATTCGAATATGGGGATGATGGTGGTACTTTTCCACCAGCAGCTGCCAGAGCTACTGTAGATGGATATCCACGACAAGGAGCGATTCGCATGCCCGTTCGTGATCACTGGCGAGTGTGGCTGCTAATGCTCACTCTCGCCCTGCTCGCCGGCTGTGCCGGCAAGCAACTGGCGGTGGAGGATCCACCGTCCCAGGAGGGCCTCTCCATGGACCGGGTGTTGATCCTGGCGGCGGCCGAACGTGCCCTGGGCACGCCCTATCGCTTCGGCGGGAATACACCCTCCGGCGTCGACTGCTCGGGGCTGGTGCAACTGGCCTACCAGGCCGCCGGCATTCCTGTTCCGCGCACCGCCGATGACCAGTTTCATCGCCTGCCGGAGGTAGACCGCGCCCGCCCCGGCGACCTGCTGTTCTTCGATACCAGCGGAGGCGGCAAGGCCAGTCATGTCGGTATCTATCGTGGCAATGGCCAGATGATTCATGCCCCCGGCCGTGGCCGCCGGGTGAAGACCTCACCGGTGGAGATCGCCTACTGGCAGGAGCGCTTCCTGGGGGCCGCCGCCCCCGCGCCCTGAGATCAACCTCAGCAACCAGCCCTCAAGGAGGCAAGACCCGATGCGTATCCTGCTGGTCGAGGATGACCCGAGCCTGGCGGCGGGTATCCGCCTGGCCCTCAGGCCCGAGCATTACACCGTGGATCATTTGGCGGATGGCGACGCGGCACTCGCCGCCCTGCAGGATAACGAGCCCTTCAACGCGGTGATTCTCGACCTAGGCCTGCCCGGGGTCGACGGCATGCGGGTGTTGGAGGCCATACGCCGCCATGGCAACCGGGTGCCGGTCCTGGTGCTGACCGCCCGCGATGGCGTCGACGACCGCATCGCCGGCCTGGATGCCGGCGCCGACGATTACATGGTCAAGCCCTTCGAGGTCGCCGAGCTCAAGGCGCGCCTGCGCGCCCTGCTGCGTCGCAGCCAGGGCCAGGCCACGCCACTGCTGGAGTGCCGCGGCATCCAGCTCGACCCCACTCATCGCCAGGTCAGCTTTCAGGATCAGGCGATCTCCCTGTCGCGCCGTGAGTTCACCCTGCTTCAGGAGTTCATGAGCCACCCGGGACGGGTCTATACCCGCGACACCCTGATCCGCCTGGTCTACGGCTGGGAGGACGACGTGGAGAGCAACGCCATCGAGGTGCATATTCACCATCTGCGCCGCAAGCTGGCCCCCGGCCTGATCCGCACGGTACGCGGCATCGGCTATGTGATGGACCCTGCGCCCCAGGAAGCCGGCGCATGAATTCCATCCGTCGTCGCACCATGGGCCTGACGCTGCTGGTGTTCGGCATCAGCATGCTGATCATCGGGCTGGCCAGCTATCGCTACGCCACCCATGAGATAGAGGGGCTCTACGATGCCAATCTGGCCCAGAACGCCCGCCTGCTGGAGAGCCTGATCCAGGCCCCACTGCCGGATGACCAGCGCCAGGCGTTGCTGTCCAGCCTCGAGAAACTCCTGGCCGGCGCCCCCTCGGACAAGGGCCTGGCCGGCCACCGTTACGCCAGCAAGTTGGCCTTTCAATTATGGGAGCGGGAACGGCTGGTACTACGCTCCGCCAGCGCCCCGTCCGAGCCGCTCACCGATGCTCCGCCCGGCTATGCCAACAGCCATGTCTCGGGCCACGACTGGCGGGTCTATGTCCTCGACCTGCCTGGGTCGTCGCGGCAGTTGATGGTCGCCGAACGCGGTGACATGCGCGGCGAGCTGACTCGCACCGTGGCCCTGCGGACCCTGCTGCCGGACGTAATCGGCCTGCCGCTGCTGGCGCTGCTGCTGTGGTGGGCCATCGGCTGGGGGCTGCGGCCGCTGTCACGACTGGCTGAGGCGATCCGCCAACGCGACCCTCACAACCTGCAACCGCTGGTGATCCACCCCCTGCCCCGCGAACTGGATACCATCCTCGGCGCCCTGAACCGGCTGCTGGAGCGCCTTAGCCGTCTGCGGGTGCGCGAAAAGCGCTTTATCGCCGATGCCGCTCACGAACTGCGCACGCCGTTGGCGGTGCTCGACCTCCACGCCCAGAACGCCCTGGCCGCCGAGGCCCCCGCCGATCGACACGAGTCGCTTCAGGAGCTACGCGGCGGTGTGGCCCGAGCCACCCGGCTAGTCTCCCAGCTGTTGACCCTGGCACGCCTGGAGCCCGAGGAAGAGCCACAGGCGAGGGCATCCGGCGTCATGGGCGACCTGCTGGTCGAGGTGCGCGAGTCACTGGCCGAGCTCTCGCCGCTGGCCATCGAACGCCGCCAGACCCTGGACCTTATCGCCGATGAGGCGGAAGACTGGCGGCTGGCCGTCGAGCCTGGCGCCATGGGTATCCTGGTGCAGAATCTGGTCGGCAACGCCCTGCGCTACAGCCCGGACGCCGGCCGTGTGACCGTGACGCTCGCCGCCGATGTGAACCGGCTTCACCTGTGCGTGGATGACCAGGGCCCCGGCATCCCCGAGGCCGAGCGCAACCGCGTCACCGAACGCTTCCATCGCGCCGGTCCCGGGGCCGGCGCCGGCCTGGGGCTCTCCATCGTCGAACGCCTGCTGGCCCGCCATGGCGGTACGCTCGAGCTCCAGCAGGCCCCCGGCGGCGGACTGCGGGCCGTGGCGGTGCTCCCCCGGCCGGCCTGAGGCCTCGGGCCTTGCCCGGCTCAGCGCCGGCCGCCTCCGGCATGACATGACCTGCGCCAGGCTGACCGCCTCACAGGTCATGCCCCATCATCATCCTGCAGGTATCGGCAAAGCTATTCGCCAAGGCGACCTCCGGCGTTCCCTGCTCGACCTGTCCGACGGCCCGACGAATGTCAGCCGCCGAGACCAGGCCGCGAATTTGCAGGCCGCCCTGCGGGTCACGCTCGGTCACCAGCAGGTGCTGGTCGGTCATCGACTCCAGTGACAGCAACAGATCGCCAATGGTCAGCAAGGCCAGCTGTTCCAGCGGCATGGCCGAGAGCTTCTGCCAGGGCGTCATGATCATGCCCACGGTGACCTCGTCGCTGGAAAGGTCATGCTGTTGCTGGGCGAGCGTGATGCGACGACCGCCGATAACCTCGCGGGCCGCCAGCACGCCGATGCAGCATTGCTGATCATCGGTGACCAACAGCAGGCGAAACCCACCATGGCGCATCATCAGGTGAGCCTCGTTGACACCGACATCGGCCTGGATCGTGCGGGGAGCCACTCGAGAAAAGTCCGTCAGCATCTCGAGGGCAGGACTCGAGACGCCGAATCCATCACGGGCCGGTGTGACCAGAAGTGGGGCTGTCTCGAGCTGACTGAGCGGCCTGAAGGACGCGTGTAGTTGATTCATGGAGCTACTCCTGTGCGGGATAAGTGGGTACCATTCGTATCCCTGTTTTTTCACGCTCGCAGAGCTCTCTTAAGACAGTCTTAAGGCTAAACAACCTATACTGCGCCACCCTCTTCCTCGACGACTCACTAACACCATGACATCTCTTATCCCCTCCCTTCGCCAAGCGCCTCACCGCCTTGGCGCTCTCCTGTTGCTCGGCCTGTGCTGTCTGGCCCTGCCCTCGGTCGCCATGGCCAACGCCGGCACACTCGACCTCACCGGCTCCGGGGTCGGCGTGCTCTCTGTGGCCCTCTTCGTGCTCGCCTATGCCCTGGTCATGGGCGAAGAACTGCTGCACATGCGCAAGTCGAAGCCGGTATTGATCGCCGCCGGCCTGATCTGGGCGCTGGTCGCCTGGGCCTACACCGGCGCCGGGCTGGCCGAACAGTCCGAGGCGGCCTTTCGCGAGACGCTGCTCGAATACACCGAACTGCTGCTCTTCCTGCTGGTCGCGATGACCTATATCAACGCCCTGGAGGAGCGCCGGGTATTCGATGCCCTGCGTGCCTGGCTCGTACGCAAAGGATTCAGCTACCGTAGTCTGTTCTGGATCACCGGCTGCCTCGCCTTCTGGATTTCGGCGATCGCCAACAACATGACCACCGCCATGTTGATGTGCGCCGTGGTGCTCAAGGTGGCCGAGGGCGACGATCGCTTCATCCGGCTGTGCTGCATCAATGTGGTAGTGGCCTCCAACGCCGGGGGCGCCTTCAGCCCGTTCGGCGACATCACCACGCTGATGGTATGGCAGGCCGGCCAGCTGCCCTTCGGAGCGTTCTTCCAACTGCTGGCACCGGCGCTTGTCAATTTCCTGGTGCCGGCACTGGTGATGAACTTCTTCATCCACAACCGCAAGCCTCCGACCCTCACCGAGGATGTGTGGCTCAAGCGCGGCGCTCGGCGCATCATCCTGCTCTTCCTGCTCACCGTGGCCATCTCGGTGCTGTGCCACTCGGTGCTCAGCCTGCCGCCGGCCATGGGCATGATGTTCGGCCTGGGCCTGCTGCAGTTCTTTGGCTACTTCCTGCGGCGCAGCCTGCCGCGCTCGCTGGACAGGAAGCGCACGCGTTATGCCCAGCGCGGTGACTGGAAGAAGCTCGAGCAGCTCGGCGGCGTAGTGCCCTTCGATATCTTCTCCCGCATCGCCCGGGCCGAGTGGGACACCCTGCTGTTCTTCTATGGTGTGGTGATGTGCGTGGGCGGGCTCGGCTTCATGGGCTACCTGGCGCTGCTCTCGGAGACGCTCTACGGCGGCTGGAACCCACTCTGGGCCAATATCGTGCTGGGCGTCGTCTCGGCGGTGGTCGATAACATTCCGGTGATGTTCGCCGTGCTCTCCATGGCACCGGACATGAGCGAAGGCCAATGGCTGCTGATCACTCTCACCGCCGGTGTCGGCGGCAGCCTGCTCTCCATGGGCTCCGCCGCCGGCGTGGCGCTGATGGGCCAGGCCCGCGGCATCTACACCTTCGCCGGTCACCTACGCTGGGCCCCCGTCATCGCCCTGGGCTATGCGGCTAGCGTAGCGACACACCTGATGATCAATCACGCCCTGTTCTAGGCTCGATGCAAGCGCTCAGGGCAATCACACGTCGAAGTTCGTTCGCGATGGATAATGGTGGTAGAGTAATTCACGCCATGATGAGGCCCGCAGATCCATCCAGCCATTCCCGTCGAGGCACACATTTGTCGCGGACGGGATGCGTTGGCAGCGACGGCGGCAAGACACCCCGTCGACATGCTATGCTCGCTCGCCGAGGATCCTAATACGCCTCAGGAATGCTCCATCGTGATCTCCATCGACCCTCTCGCCACGGCCGACAGCCAGGCCTGGCATCAGCGCCTTGCACAGTTGGTCCTCGCGGCCAGCGGGGTCGGCTTTCCTGCCATGCTGGAGAAGACCCTGCACGATCTGGTCGGCTTCGACACTATCCTGGTCAACACTTATCAGGGCCAGCATCGGCCGCTACTGATCCACGACAACTACGCACCAGGGCATCGCGAACAAGGCATCGAGCGCTATCTGAGCGAGGCCTACCTGCTCGATCCTTTCTTCAAGGCCGTTCACGACGGCCTGGCAAGCGGCGTCCATCGCCTGCGCGAGCTGGCCCCGGATCGCTTCGAGGCAAGCGAGTACTATCATCACTATTATCGTGCCCTGGGCCTGACCGACGAAGCCGGCCTGTTCGCGCGAGTCGATACCGACGTGGTAATGGTGGTATCGCTGGGCTTTCGCGAGGACACTCCCCGGCTAACGCGACGCAGCCTGCAGGCCTTGCGCCATGTCGCTCCAGTCCTCGAGGTGCTACTCGGGGAACACTGGAAATGGCAGGGCCAGCGCTTTCAGGCCCGCCTGGCCGAGCACGAACCAGTGGAGGCCGCCTTCGACAGTTTCGGTCAGGAGGTCCTGACCCAGCGTGAACGAGAGATCGTTCGGCTGCTGCTGGCGGGCCACTCCACCAAGTCGGCGGCTCGAGAACTCAACATCAGCGATGGCACCGTGAAGGTCCACCGCAAGCACATCTACCAGCGCCTCGAAGTCTCCAGCCAGTCACAGCTGTTCCGACTGTTCCTCGACCATGTGGCGTTGGTCTCTCGCCAGCAGGGCGGCTGACCCCTGATACGCTCTTCAGCATCCGCCAGCCAGGCCGGATGCCGTCGTTGTCGATTGACTCAAGCGATGCCGGCTAGCGCCTCGCGCCATCGCGTCAAGGTACCAGGGTCATCCACACGCTCTTGAGGTCGGAGTACTCCTCTAGCGAATGGTGGGACTTGTCGCGGCCGTTGCCCGACTGCTTGACGCCACCGAAGGGCACCGTCTGGTCCATGTCCGCCCAGTTGTTGACGAACACCTGGCCCGAGCGCAGCTTGCGCGTGACGCGCATGATGCGATCGATGTCCTGGCTCCACAGCCCGGCCGCCAGGCCGTAGTCGCTATCGTTGGCGAGCCGCACTGCCTCGTCCTCGCTGTCGAAGCCGAACACCGCGAGCACCGGGCCGAAGATCTCCTCGCGACCGATGGCCATGGTCTCGGTGACATCGTCGAACACCGTGGGTGGGATGAACAGCCCCGGGCCATCCAGCGCCTTGCCACCGCTGCGCAGGGTCGCACCCTCTTCCACACCCCGGCGGATATAGCCGAGCACCCGCTCATACTGGGCCTGATCGACCATCGCGCCCATGAAGCTCTCGGGGTCCAGCGGGTCGCCGGGCTGCATGGCCTCGGCGGCGGTTAGCACCTTCTCCACGAAGGTCTCGCGGATCGAGTTCTCTACCAGCAACCGGGAGCCAGCGATACACACCTCGCCCTGGTTGTGGAAGATCGCCCCGGCGGCGTGCTCGGCCACCTTGTCCAGGTCCTTGCAGTCGGCAAAGACGAGGTTGGGGCTCTTGCCTCCGCACTCCAAAAACACCTTCTTGAGGTTGGACTGGCCGGCGTACTGCATCAACTGCTTACCCACTCCGGTGGAGCCGGTAAAAGCCAGGCAATCGACATCCATGGACAGCGCCAGCGCCTTGCCCACGCTGTGGCCAAACCCCGGCAGCACCTGGAAGACGCCACGCGGTAGGCCGGCCTCATGAGCGAGACTCGCCAGACGCAGCGCGGAGAGCGGCGACTTCTCCGAGGGCTTCAAAATCACGCTGTTGCCGGCAGCCAAGGCCGGGGCAATCTTCCAGGCGGTCATCATCAGCGGAAAGTTCCACGGCACGATGGAAGCCACCACACCCAGCGGCTCGCGTAACACCAGGCCCAAAGCGTTGTCGCCGGTAGGCGCGACCTCGCCGTAAAGCTTGTCGATGGATTCGGCGTGATGACGCAAGCAACCGATGGCGCCAGCCATGTCACCCAGCGAGCTATTCACCGGCTTGCCCATATCCAGGGTGTCGAGTAGTGCCAGCTCGTGCTTGTGTGCCTCCATCAAGTTAGCCAGGCGCAGCAGCACGGCCTTGCGGCCGCCCGGAGAGCGCCGTGACCATTCGCCGTCGTCGAAGGCGCGACGAGCGGCCGCCACCGCGATCTCGGCGTCGGCAGCATCACAGCTTGCCACCTCGGCGAGTACCTCACCGGTGGCCGGGTTGATGGTGGTCAAGGTCGCGCCGCTCTCGGCATCGACGAAGGCCTCGTCGATATAAGCGCGTGTCTCGAGGCTTGCCTTCAGAGACTCAGCCCTGGCCTGCCAGTCATCGCGAGTCTGGGGAATTCGGAGGTGCTCGGTCATGGGGACTCCTGTGTTCAGGCCGAACGATCGGCGCGGTCTAGCATAGCGTCACACAGCACCTGGGTCCCCAGGCTGCAGTGTTCCGGAGTGGCATATTCGGCTTCGTTGTGGCTGATGCCGTCGCGGCAGGGGATGAAGATCATCGAGGTGGGCGCGACACGCGACACGTACACGGAATCGTGCCCCGCGCCACTCATCATGCACCGATAGGGTACCGCCTGGGCCTGGGTGGCGGCCTCCACCGCGGCGATGCACTCGGGGGCGAATTCGACCACTGGCGAGGCCCAGATCCGCTCGCAAGACACGACCACGCCGAAGGTTTCACCGACGGCGGTCAGTTCACGCTCGAAACGCGCCTGAAGGCTATCCAGTTCGCTCTCCACCACGTGGCGCAGATCGACGGTCAGGCGCACCTCGCCGGGAATCACGTTACGCGAGGCCGCCTCGATGTCCAGGCAGCCAAAGGTGACCTTGGTATCGCCGCTGGCGTCGGCCAGGGCATGAGCCTGCAGGCAATCGATCAGGCGAGCCGCCGCGGCCAGAGCATCGTGGCGCAGCCGCATGGGAGTCGGGCCAGCATGAGCCGACTGGCCGGAAAAGCTGACATCGAACCAGCGCATGCCCTGCACACCGGTAACCACGCCGATGGATTCCTCGGCATCCTCAAGCACCGGCCCCTGTTCGATGTGCAATTCGAAGAAGCTGTTCAGCTGCGGCTCACCCACCGGCAAGTCGCCGGCGAAGTCACAGGCCTTCAGGGCCGCGCCGAGGGTCACACCGTCGGCATCGCGACGGTTCAGGGTGTCGTCGACGGAGAACTCGCCGGCATAGGTGCCGGAAGCGACCATCGCCGGAGCGAAGCGGCTGCCTTCCTCATTGGTCCACACCACCAGCTCGAGGGGGCGCTCGGTGACAATTCCCTGATCATCGAGGGTACGAAACACCTCGAGCCCGGCCAGCACGCCGAGGACGCCGTCGAAACGGCCACCCTTGGGCTGCGTATCCAAGTGGCTACCTGTGGCGACAGGATCGAGGTCATCGCGCTTTCCAGCGCGGCGAATAAACAGGTTGCCGACCCGATCGACCCGCCAGGTACAGCCGATTGCCTCGCACCATTCGAGCAGCAAGCGCCGGCCGGCGGCATCTTCGGGGGTCAACGCCAGGCGGCAGCTGCCGCCGTTGGCGGTGGAGCCGATCTCGGCCATGGCCATCAGCGTATCCCACAGCCGCTGGCCGTCGATGGAAGTCGTCATGGTGTGCCCTTCTGGTCATTATTTGTCATAGCAGTGACCTTACGAGGACGACACGATCTCCCGATATACCCCAATCAGGATATGTCGCCAACGCCCCTGAGCTGGCTAGTCTGCCTGTCACTCGACAGGAGGTATTGCCATGACCACAACAAACACTCGTCCGACGACCGAACGCCCTACCCTCGACGCTCAAGATCTTTGGCAGAAGGATAAGGACCACTTCATTCATCCCTTCACCGACTTCAGCGTCTTCAAAGACGAAGGCTGCGACCTGATCACCGACAGCGACGGCATCTATGTTCAGGATGCCAAGGGCAACCGTTTCATCGACGGTATCGCCGGGCTGTGGTGCGTCAACGTCGGCCACGGTCGTCGTGAGATTGGAGAGGCCATGGCCGATCAGGCAACCCGCATGGCCTACTTTTCGACCTTCAACAATCTGTCGAACGCCCCGGCCACGGAACTCGCCGCCAAGCTCGCCGAGCTGGCGCCTTCGCACTTGAACCATGTGTTCTACTCGTGCGGTGGCTCGACGGCCAACGACGCCACCATCCGCCTGGTGCACTATTACTTCAACCGTCTCGGTAAGCCCGAAAAGAAGTGCATCCTGTCACGCAACAACGCCTATCACGGCACCACCTATCTAGCCTCGACCCTGACCGGCATTGCCAGCAACAACTGGGAATTCGATACCCTCGACCACCTGGTAACCCACCTCAGCGAGGCCAACTGCTATCGCCGCCCCGAGGGTATGAGCGAGGCCGCGTATTGCGACCACCTGGTCGAAGAGTTCGAAGCCAGAGTGGCCGAGATCGGCGCCGACAACATCGCCGCCTTCATCGCCGAGCCGATCATGGGCGCCGGCGGCGTGCTGGTCGCCCCCGAGGGCTACCATGCACGCATTCAGGCAGTGTGTCGCGCCAACGACATCCTGCTGATCGCCGACGAGGTAGTCACCGCCTTCGGCCGGCTCGGTCACTTCTTCTCCTCCGAGGCAGTGTTCGGCATCCAGCCGGATATCATCAACTGCGCCAAAGGGCTTTCCTCGGGCTATGCCCCGCTGGGCGCCACCCTGATCTCCGACGAGTTGTACGAGGTACTGTCCACGCCCCAGGGTCCGGGCGGCGTACTTAGCACCGGCTTTACCTACTCCGGGCATCCGGTGAGCTGCGCCGCGGCGCTGAAAAACATCGAGATCATGGAGCGTGAGGGGATCTGCGAGAACGTCCGTGAGGTGGGACCGTATCTCGAGCAGCAACTGAAGACGCTATCTCACCACGCTACGGTCGGCGACGTGCGCGGCAGCCACTTCATGATGTGTCTGGAGAACGTCGCCGACAAGCAGACCAAGGAATTGCTACCGGTAGAGGCACGGGTCGGTGACCGAGTCGCCGCCGAGGCCCAGAAGCGCGGCCTGATCATCCGCCCGGTGGGGCACCTGAACATCGTCTCACCACCGCTGATCTGGACCCGCGAGACCGTCGACCGGGTGGTCGCCATTCTCGACGAAGCCCTGACCGCTACCACGGCCTCCTTGAAAGAGGACAGCTACCTGTAACACTCCCCTCCCCTCACCTCGGCGGCGTTCCGATACGACCGCCGAGGCACCCTTTTGCAGATCAATAACCATAAGAGAAAGCTCATGGAATTTGTTGGCGCTTGGAGCCTGCTTCCCACCTTCGTGGTGCTAGGCATGGCCATTCTCACCAAACGCACAATCGAGTCACTGCTGGTCGGGGCATTGGTCGGCCTCTTGATGGTCGACCCGACCTCGGTCGTCACCCAGGGATCGAATATTTTGCTCGATGTGCTGGGCAACGATACGGTCACCTGGATCATCCTCGTCTGTGGCTTGTTCGGCAGCCTGATCGCCCTGCTGGTTAAGACCGGCGGGGTACTCAGCTTCGGCGATACCATGGCCCGGCGTATCCACAGCAAGAAACAGAGCCTGCTGACGACCTGGTTCCTGGGGCTGATCATCTTTGTCGATGACTACCTGAACGCCCTGACCATCAGCTCCTCGATGAAAAAGATTACCGATCGCTTCAATATCTCCCGGGAAAAACTGGCCTATATTGTCGACTCCACGGCGGCCCCGGTGTGCATTCTGGTACCTTTCTCCACCTGGGCAGTGTTCTTCGGCGGCCTGCTGGAAGAGAACAATGTCACCGGCAATGGCATGGGCTTGTACATCGAGGCCATTCCTTACATGTTCTACGCCTGGGTAGCGGCGGCCATCGTGCCCTTGGTGGCGATGGGCTGGATGCCCGATATCGGCCCGATGAAGCGCGCCGAGGTCCGCGCCGCAAGCGGGCAGACCATCCCCGAGGGCATCAACGACAACACTCTGGAAGTGGACGAAAGCAAGCCGCGTCCGCACCTACTGAACTTCCTGCTACCCATCGCCACCTTGATCTTCTTTACCTGGTACTTCGAGATCGACATCCTGCGCGGCGTGATCGTTGCCCTGGCGGTAACCCTGGTGCTGATTGGTGCCCAACGGCTGCTGAGCTTCAACGAGACCTTCGACACGGCTCTAGACGGCTTTAAAGCGATGATCATGCCTCTGGGCACTCTGGTGGCGGGCTTCACCCTCAAGGAAGTCAACGATCTGCTGGGCCTCACCGACTTCGTCATCGCCACGGTACAACCGCTGATGACCCCGGGGATGCTGCCGGCGGTAGTCTTCGTGACCATGGCCTTCCTGGCCTTCGCCACCGCCTCCTTCTGGGGTCTGTTCGCCGTGGCCATGCCCATCGTGCTGCCGCTGGCCACGAGCGTCGACGCCAATATGCCACTCGTGGTGGGCGCGTTGATCTCGGCCAGCGCCTTCGGTAGCCACGCCTGCTTCTACGGCGACTCCACCGTGCTCTCGGCCCAGGGCAGTGGCTGTACACCCATGGCCCATGCCCTAACCCAGCTCCCCTATGTACTGATTGCTGCCACCATCGCCACCGGTGTATTCCTGGTGGTCGGTCACTTGTGAGGCCCACCATGACGATGATATCTACCCAAGGCGCCCCGACGGGCGCCACTCCTGAAAGCCCGGCGGCCCAGGGCTTCGCCATGCCCGCCGAGTTCGCCCCCCACGATGCCTGCTGGATGCTCTGGCCACAGCGCCCCGACACCTGGCGCTACGGTGCCAAGCCGGCCCAGCAGGCCTTCGTCGAGGTGGCCACCGCCATCGCCGAAAGCGAGACGGTGTTCGTCGGCGTCAACGATGAACAGTACGAAAACGCGCGCATCCAACTACCTGAACACGTACGAGTGGTCGAACTCTCCAGCAACGACGCCTGGATGCGCGACGTTGGTCCGACCTTCCTCACCCATGCGGATGGCCGTCTGGCCATGGTCGACTGGGAGTTCAACGCCTGGGGCGGCCTGCAGGGCGGCCTCTACTTCCCCTGGGACAAGGATCGCCGTATCCGCACTAAGATCGCAGAGATGCTGGGTATTGAACGCTTCGTAGCACCGGTGGTACTGGAGGGCGGGGCAATCCATGTAGACGGCGAAGGCACCCTGATCACTACCGAAGAATGCCTGCTCAACGCCAACCGCAACCCGGGGCTGTCGAAGGTCGAAATGGAGCGAGTTCTGGCCGATACTCTGGGCGTGGAGACCATCATCTGGCTGCCCCGCGGCTGTCACCTCGATGAGACCGATGGCCATGTCGACAACCTGGTCTGCTTCGTCGCCCCCGGCGAAGTGGCCTTGACCTGGACCGATGACGAGACCGATCCCCAGCATGCCATCTCCCGGGAAGCGCTGACCGTTCTAGAGAATGCCACCGACACCCGCGGCCGATCATTCAAGGTTCACAAGCTGCCCCAGCCTGGCCCGCTGCATATCGCCGAGGGCGAGGCCAGCGGCATCGACCGCCTGAGCCATTCTCACCCGCGGCGGCCCGGCGATCGCATGGCCGGTTCCTATGTCAACTTCTACATCGGCAATACGGTAGTGGTAATGCCGCTACTCGATCCAGCGCGCGATGACGAGGTCCACGACCTGCTCCAGGGTCTGTTCCCGGCGCACCGAGTGATCGGCGTGCCGGCCCGGGAGATCCTGCTCGGCGGTGGTAATATTCACTGCATCACTCAGCAGCAGCCCCGCCCTTGAACCATTCTGCCGGCGGCCGCGCCATCCCACGGCGTGGTCGACGACAGCCACACTATCGTGGTATTAAATCTTCACCATCGGCCAACCGAACAACGAGTGAGCGGTGAGCGGCAACACTCATAGAGCAGCCACGCTACCGTTATAGGACAGCAGGACACGAAGCTCGAACTGAAGGCAACTCTGGCTCGTTAGAGTCGTACCACGTTTTCGAGCAAACAGCCCTGCACCGCGGTGTCATCAGAGGCTTTACAGCCCCACTTCGGGCGGGGATAGTGGGGGCTAACGACAGGGGCGCCGCGGCAATGGCCGTGGCTGAGAGGCACCCTTGGAACCTGAACCGGACCATGCCGGCGTAGGGAGTCGTGCAGGCCATTCCGCCGGCACCTCCCCCGCCCGGGAGGAACAATGACCCCCGCCATTCGCGGCACCATCGACCCCGCCGCCCACCTGGCGCGCCTGCGCGAGCGGGCCCCACTGATTCACAACATCACCAACCTGGTGGCCATGAATCCCATGGCCAACGTGCTGCTGGCGCTGGGCGCCTCGCCGGCCATGGCCCATGCACGCGAGGAAGCCGCCGAATTCGCGGCGCTGGCCGACGCCCTGACGGTCAATATTGGCACCCTCTCGCCCCACTGGGTCGCCGCCATGGAGGAAGCCGCCGAGGCCGCGCGGCTCACGGGCAGGCCCTGGGTGCTGGACCCGGTCGCGGTGGGCGCCACCCGTTACCGACGAGAGGCGGGCCGGCGCCTGTTGGAACACCGGCCCACGGTGATCCGCGGCAATGCCTCGGAGATCCTCGCCCTGGAGCAACAGGGTAGCGGCGGTCGTGGCGTCGACAGCAGCGACAGCAGCGACAGCACCGAGACCGCCGAACAGGCGGCGATCTCCCTGGCGCGGCGCACCGCGGCGGTGGTGGCGGTGACCGGCGAGGTCGACCTGGTCACCGATGGACGGCGGCTGGCCCGGGTACCGGGTGGCCATGCCCTGATGCCCCGAGTGACCACCCTGGGGTGTGCCCTCACCGGGGTCGTCGCCGCCTTTCTGGTGGACACCGACGACCCCTTCGCCGCCACCGCGGCGGCGCTGGCCTGCTACGGCGAAGCGGGGCGCCGCGCCGGTACCACCGCAACCGGCCCCGGCAGCTTTGCGGTGGCCTTCCTCGATGCGCTCTACGCCCTCGACCACGACCAACTTGCCATCCTGACCGCCCTGGAGGTGACCGATGCGCCTTGACCTTTCCCTGTACCTCGTCACCGACCCGGGCCTCTGTGCCGACCACGGCCTGGTAGAGACCGCCGTGGCGGCGGTGCGTGGTGGTGCCACGGTGATTCAGCTACGCGACAAGCACGCCGATGACGGTACGATGATCGACCAGGCACGGCGGCTGAAGGACGCTCTCGCCGGCAGTGGCGTGCCATTGATCATCAACGACCGCCTGACCGTGGCGGTGGAGAGCGGTGCCGATGGCCTGCATATCGGCCAGGACGACGGCGGCGTGGTCGCCGCCCGGGCGGCATTGGGGGATCAGGCAATCCTGGGGCTCTCGGTGCAGACCCTGGAGCAGATGACGCGCCTCGACGCCGAACGGCTCGACTACCTGGGACTCGGTCCGGTGTTCGCCACGCCCAGCAAGCACGATCATGCCGCACCGCTGGGCTTCGAGGGGCTGGCGACCCTGGTGGCGGCCAGCCCCCTGCCCAGCGTCGCCATCGGCGGACTCAAGGCGGAGCACGTCGCGGCGACGCGCCAGGCCGGCGCCCAGGGCCTGGCGGTGATCTCGGCGATCTGCGGCATGCCGGACCCGGAAGCCGCGGCACGCGCCTTCCATGCCGACTAATGCCCGGCTCAGGCGGTCGGGCGCCGCGCGAGGGACGTGCGCCGCTCGTGGTAGGCGATCGCCAGGCCGCTGGCGATGATCAGGCTGCCGCCGACGAAGACCCAGAGGTCCGGCACCTCGTCCCAGAACCACCAGCCCAGCAGCACCGCCCATAGCAGCGCGGTATAGTCGAAGGGGGCGGCCAGCGCGGCCGGCGCATAGCGAAAGGCCAGGGTCAGGCCGGTCATGGCGCCTACGCCAAGGAAGCCCGCCGCCAGGAAGGCCGGCCAGTGCAGCGGCGCCGGCATCTGCCATACCCAGGGTAGCGTCGCGGCAGACACCAGCAGCGGCACCAGGGTGCTGTAGAACACCAGCGCCCAGAGGTGCTCCCGGGTGCCGTAGCGCCGCGCGGTAATCATCAGCAGCGCATAGCACACCGCCGCCACCACCACCACCAGCGCGCCCGGCTGGAAGCTGTCACCGCCGGGGCGCACCACCACCAGCACACCGACAAAGCCCAGCGCCGTGGCCATCAACGTCGGCCGGTCGACCCGCTCACCCAGCAACGGCACCGAGAGCAGGGTGACGAACAATGGGGCGGCGAAGGCGATGGCGGTCGTCTCGGCCAGGGGCAGCAGGGTCAGCCCCCACATGAAGCAGATCATGGTGCCGGTGAAGATCAGGCCGCGCAGCAGGTGCACGCCGGGGCGTCGGGTCGACAGGGTGCGCAGGCCACCGTTGAAGCGCGCAATCAAGGCGATCAGCGGCAGCGACACCAGGGTGCGAAAGAAGATGATCTGCAGCGGCGAGTGCACCTCGCCCAGCCATTTGGTGATGGCATCACCCAACGCCAGGCAGAGCACGCCCAGGCACATGAGACCGATTCCCTTGAGCGGCTCAGACATCGCGCTTCACCTTCCCGATTATCCGCATAATAAAAGCACCACCCCGCCGACCGAGGTCGACGGGGTGGCTATCGAGGAATCAGGCTAGAAGGTTCGCAGACGAACGGCAAGACCTAGAGGCGAGAGTTGACCACCATGCAGTCGATACCATCCCGCACCAGGCTACGGCAGGCCCGATAGGCCTGATTCTCGTCGAGATTGACCAGGCGGGCCCGGAACAGCGACCGGGGCCCCGGGGCCTCGTGGATATCCACGCGGGCATTGGTCAGGTCGCTGGCCAGGCGGTCGGCGGCGCGACCGGCCAGGTTGCGGGCGTTATCGGGGTTGCTGAAGGCGCCGACCTGAACGCCCCAGCCGCCACTACGCCCCAGCGGCTCGAGGCGCTGGCGGGTACGGGTGGCCGGCTTATCCGCCTGGCTTATCAGCTCATTGATCGGGTCGCGGGCCGAGCCCTGGGCGGTCTCGGGCAGAGAAGATGTCGCGGAGGGTAGCGGCTCGGGAGCCTCCAGGCTAGCCACCTGCACCGCCGGCTCGGGCTCCATGCGCTCGGTCACGCGAGGCGCCGGTTCGGCCGCCTGACGACTCGCCACCTGCGCGGCCGGCCGAGTGGACGGCACCACCTCACGCGACGCGGGTTCTGTCTGGGGTAGATTCATGCGCTCACCGGAGAAGTCCGCCTGGGCGACCCAGTCGCCACGCCCGTACAACGAGGCACGTACGAAGCCGCGATTCAGCAGATCCGTCATATGGGCATCGCGAGAGGCGGCGGTGAAGCCGCCCATGACCACCGATACCAGTCGACGCCCGTTGCGCACCGCCGACGTCGCCACGTTGAATCCCGAGGCGCGAATGAACCCTGTCTTCAAGCCATCGGCCCCGGCGTAGTTATCGAGCAGGCGATTGTGCCCGGTGATGGTATTGCCCTTCCAGCTGAAACGAGTGTTCGAAAAGTAATGATAGTACTGAGGAAAGTCCTGCATCAGCCGTAATGACAGGGTCGCCATGTCGCGAGCGGTAGTGGTCTGGCCGGCATCGGGAAGACCGTTGGCATTGCGGAAGGTGGTGTCGTTCATCCCCAGATCCCGCGCCTTGTCGGTCATCATCCGTGCGAAGTGCTCCTCACTGCCGCCTAGAGACTCGGCCACCACCACTGCCACGTCATTAGCCGACTTGATGATCAGCGCCTCGATGGCCTTCTCGACCGGAATCGTCGAGCCGGCCTTTACGTAGAGCTTGGAGGCCGGCTTCGAGGCCGCATAGGAAGACACCGGCAACGCATGGTGAAGGCTCAGGCTACGCCCCTCGAGCGCTTCAAAGAGCATGTAGAGGGTCATCATCTTGGTCAGTGATGCCGGATAGCGGGTCTCATCGGCATTGGCAGCATGCAGAATCTCGCCACTCTCCACGTCAACGACGATGGCAGCATAGCGAGGGTTGGCGGCCTGGGCTTCTCCGGCCAGCAATATCGCCAGGCCCACCCATAACCCCAACACCAGCAGGCGTGAGCGGCCTCTGGCCATGGTCGCGGTCACCATAGTCTTCTCCCTCGAATGTCCCGAAATTCTTTAGTTGGAGCTTCTCAATTCATTATGGTCAGCATGACGCCAGTTTACAGTGCCGGCCGTCAAAAAAAGAGGCCTTTCCATTAACGTCACCCCGCCAACCGAGATATCCCCAGCCAGATCAGCCGCAGTGCCAGCAGCGTCAAGGCCCACTTGAACAGCGTATCGAAACGATGCTCGGAGAGACGCCTGAGCAGGCGAAGGCCCAGCCAGGTACCGAGAAACCCCGAAGCGACCATGGCCAACATCAGTCCCAGCCAGTCACGAAACACGAAGCCGGCCATGCCGAACACAAAAGCCTTGGTCAGGTGCTGTGCGCTCATGCAGGCCGAGAAGGTGGCTACCTTGCCCAGGCGGTCGGCCTGCCCCTGCTTGATAAAGGCCGCCACCATCGGCCCGCTGGCTCCCACCAGGCTGGAGAGCAACGTGGTCAGGGCCCCGGCCAACAGCACCCCGGCACGCCCCAGGGCTCGCTTGGGCAGGCCCGGTCCCCAGCAGCTATAGAGCACGAAGGCGGCAATGCACAGCTCCAATAGCCCGGCAGGCAGGCGCACCAGCAACCAGGCGGCGGCTATGGCGCCCAGCACTACGCCGGGCAGGAAGGCGGCTATCACCGAGCGGTCGGCGTGTCGCCAGGTCAGCGCCAGCCGCCCGACGTTGGAGCCGGTCTGGACCATGCCATGTACAGGAATCAAGGCCGCCGCCGGCATCACCTGGGCCAGCGCCATGATCAGCAGAAGGCCTCCTCCCACGCCTACCGCCGCGGTGAAGGCGGAGGTGAGCACGGAGATCACGATCAACAGCAGATTGATACCGCCGGCGAGTGGCGAAAGAAGATCGAGCAACAGCATCGGGGCCCCGGAAAAGATTCGTCATGGCGCCCAAGGGTAGCGAGAAAGCGCTCCGAGGGCCTCTATTGGTTGGGCATTTTCCTGACCAAGCCTCATGTCGTCGCCTTTCACTAAGCAGATGTCGCATCATGCCAACACTAGCCGGCGATGGCTGGCCACACTAGGCGGGTCAAATCCTTCAACACAGGAAGCGGAGCATGAACCGCAACGTTATTCTGACCTGCGCCGTCACCGGTGCCGGCGACACTACCGGCAAGAATCCCCATGTGCCGGTCACCCCGCAGCAAATCGCCGATAACTGCATCGAGGCCGCTCGTGCCGGCGCCAGCATTGCGCATATTCATGTACGCGACCCGGAAACCGGCGGTGTCAGCCACTCCCTGGATCATTTCCGCGAGGTGATGGAGCGGGTCCGCGAGGCAGACGTCGACATCGTCATGAACATCACCGCCGGCGGCGGCGGCGACTGGATTCCCGATGCCGAGGACCCCACACGCGGCGGCCCGGGCACCGACATTCAGACCCCGGCCCAGCGCCATGAGCCGGTGGGCGAATTACTGCCCGAGCTGTGCACCCTGGACTGCGGCAGTCTCAACTTCGGCGACATGGCCTATATCAACACCGCCGACTGGCTGCGCGAACACGCCCGCCTGGTGCAGGCCGCCGGCGTCAAGCCGGAACTGGAATGCTTCGACCTGGGCCACGTCTGGTTCGCCCGCCAGCTGCAGCAAGAGGGCCTGATCGACGGGGACCCGCTCTACCAACTCTGCCTGGGCATCCCCTGGGGCGCCGAGGCCGATACCGAAACCATGCTGGCCATGCGCAACAAGCTGCCCCAGAACGCCAACTGGGCGGCCTTCGGCATCGGTCGTCACCAGATGCCGATGGTGGCCCAGGCGATGCTGCTGGGTGGCCACGCCAGGGTCGGCCTGGAAGACAACCTCTACCTCGAGAAGGGTGTGCTGGCGACCAACGGCGGTCTGGTCGAGAAGGCCGGCACCCTCATCGAGACCCTCGGCGGGCGCGTCATGACCCCGGCCGAAACCCGCGCGCATCTTAAGCTGCGAGACCCGAATACCGGCCTGAGTATCGTGGGAGGTGAGGCATGAGTCAGCAACTGACCGTTATCGGCACCGGCGTCATCGGCAACGGCTGGATTGCCCGGGCCCTGGCCCAGGGTTGGGACGTGGTCGCCTTCGACCCCGCACCCGAGGCCCCAACCCAGACCCGCGCCTTCGTCGACAACGCCTGGGGCGCCCTCGAGCGCCTGGGCCTGGCCGAAGGAGCGAGCCCCGAGCGACTGACCTTCGTGGATAGCCTCGAAGCGGCGGTAGCGGGCGCCGACCTGATCCAGGAAAACGTTCCCGAGCGTCTCGAGCTGAAGCGCGAGATCCTCGCCGCCCTGGATGCCGCGGCGGCAGCGGAAACCATCATTGGCTCGTCGACGTCGGGCTTCAAGCCCAGCGACCTTCAACGGGACTGCACGAATGCCCCCGGACGAGTGATCGTCGCTCACCCCTTCAACCCGGTCTACCTGCTACCGCTGGTGGAACTGGTCGGCGGCGAGGCTACCGAGGCCGCCCAGATCGAGGCGGCCCAGGCCCTCTACCGGGATCTGACCATGCGCCCACTGGTGGTGCGCCGTGAGATCGAAGGGCATATCGCCGATCGCCTGATGGAGGCGCTGTGGCGCGAGGCGCTGCACCTGGTCAACGATGGCGTGGCTAGCACCGAAGAGATCGATGCCGCCGTGGTCTATGGCTGCGGCCTGCGTTGGCCTCTGATGGGCACCTTCCTGACCTTCCACCTGGCCGGTGGCGAACAGGGCATGCGTCATATGCTCGAACAGTTCGGCCCGGCATTGAAGCTACCGTGGACGAAGCTGGAGGCCCCCGAGCTTACCGATGAGTTGATCGACAAGGTGGTCGATGGCTGTGAGCACCAGGCCGCCGGCCGGCCGGTCGCCGAACTCGATCGCCGCCGCGATGACTTCCTGGTCGAACTTCTCGACCTGGTGCAGAAGTACTGGCCCGAGGCCGAGGGCCTCGAAGGACGCATCTGATGGTGATCCTGGAGAGTCGTGTCGCGCCGGAATGGGTCGACTACAACGGCCATATGAACGATGCCGAGTATGCCCGAGTGTTCTCCCTGGCGCTTGAAGCGCTGATGGATCATATCGGCCTGGACGCCGCAGGCCGCGAGCGCCATGGCTATACGATCTACACCCTGGAGACTCACCTCTGCTATCGCCGTGAGGCCCACGAAGGGCAGCCGCTGAGCGTGGCCGTGACCCTGTTGGATCGCGATGCCAAGCGCCTGCATGTCTTCCTGGAACTGAACGACGAGGAGGGCAACCTGCTGGCCACCAGCGAGCAGATGCTGATGGGCATGAACCAGGCCAGCGGCCGCCCCTCGCCCTTCCCATCGGATGTCGTGGAGGCCCTCGCCAGCCTCCCCCAGGCGGAGGCCTCGGCCTGGCCGGCCCTCGCCGGCCGTACCATCGGCATTCGGCGCTGACACCCGACTCGAACGACGATGGTGCCGCCGGGCGGCGGCACCACGGGATTCCCGGCCCGTGGCCCGGTAACACAAGGATAAGATCATCGCTAATCACACTCCCCCCATTCGTCCCTCATCGCCGCCCGAGGCTACCTCCTCCAGAGTCGAGCTCGATACCGACTACATGGTCACCGAGCTGGCCCAGGGCGGCTTTTTTCAGGGTATGCACCGCGGCATGACCATTACCTCTGCGCTGCTGGTGCTGGCCTTTGTGCTTTTTACCGGCTTCGGCTCGGAGACGGCGGGCACCCTGTTCGGCGCCACCCGCGCCTGGATCGAGAGCACTTTCAGCGGCTACTACTTGATCACCGTCATGCTGCTGCTGATGGTGTGTGGGTTTATCGTCCTGAGCCGCTACGGCAATGTGCGACTGGGTCCCGATGATAGCCGCCCGGAGTTCAGCAACTTCGCCTGGTTCTCGATGCTGTTGTCCGCCGGCATCGGTATCGGCATCCTGTTCTTCGGCGTCGCCGAACCGATCTTCTATCTCGACGATACCGGTGGCTTCGGTTATCCCAATAACCCCCACGCCGATATGGCCGGTGCTACCGCCATCGGCCACGAACGCGCCATCGATGCGTTGCGGGTCACCGTCTTCCACTGGGGACTGCACGGCTGGGCCATCTACGTGATCGTTGGCATGTCGCTGGCCTACTTTGCCTATCGCAAGGGATTACCGCTGGCGCTGCGCTCGGCCCTCTACCCCTTCATCGGCGAGCGCATCTTCGGCCCGCTGGGGCATCTATTCGATATCCTCGGTGTACTGGGCTGTGTCTTCGGTGTCGCCACCTCCCTGGGCCTCGGCGTCAGCCAGATGGCCGTGGGGCTGGAGCGCCTGGTGGGTATCGGGTCGGGCCTGCAGACGCAGCTGATCCTGATCGCCCTGATCTCGGTGGTATCGATTCTTTCCGCCGTCACCGGGGTGAGCCGCGGTATCCGCATCATCTCGGAGATGAACATCTGGACCTCGGTATTCGTGATCGGCGTCTTCCTGATCGGTGGCCCCACACTCTGGCTGATTGCCGCCTTCGGCGAGACCCTGCTCGATTATGCGATTAACTTCATCCCCATGGGGCTGTGGTTTGCAGACGAACCGTCCACGGTGGAGTGGCAACAGGGCTGGACCATCTTCTACTGGGGCTGGTGGCTGGCCTGGGCGCCCTTCGTCGGGCTATTCATCGCGCGGATCTCCAAGGGTCGTACCCTGCGCGAGTTTGTGCTGGGCGTATTGCTGGTCCCCACCCTGATCATCTTCGTCTGGCTGATCATCTTCGGCGGCAACGCCATGTATCAGGAGCTCAACGCCAGCGGTGGCCCCGGCAACGCCGGCATCATCGAGATGGTCAACGCCTGGAACCTCCCCGCCGCGCTGTTCGCCACCGCCGATGGCATCGCGGGTACCGGCGTGTTCGGCTGGATACTGTCGGCGCTGATGGTATTTCTGCTGATGAGCTGGTTCGTCACCTCCTCCGACTCCGGCACCCTGGTGCTGACCACCATCCTGTCACTGGGTGATGACGAACCGCCGGCACGCTTCCGGATATTCTGGGGCATCGTGATCGGCCTGGTGGCCGCCGTACTGTTAGTGGCCGGAGGCCTGACGGCGTTGCAAACGGCGCTGATCGCCGCCGCCCTGCCGCTGAGTGTCGTCATCCTGGTGATGACCCTGGGGGTACTGGTCTCGCTGCTGCGCGAAACACGTCGAGCCAGGCAGGCCATCAAGCAAGAGTGACTCCTGGGGACGCCAAGCGCCCTGCCCAACCACAAGGCCCGCCCCGGACACACCGGGACGGGCCTTGTCATTGCCGGTCGGAGCTATGGCTCGGCCTAGTAACGGCCGAGTGTCGCCTCCAGCTTGAACAGCCGGGCGGAAAGCTCACCGGGGGTCATCACCGGTGCCTCCGGGGCCACCGCAGACGGCCAGGCCTCGAGGGTCGATTCATAGGCCGCGAGTAAATCCCCATAGGCGTCATCCGCATAGAGGTCGGCCTGTGCCTCGAGCAGCGCCTTGGCCGTCAGCACGAAGCCGCGGCTATCCTGGTATTCGACGACGTTGACGAACTGGCCGTCGTCCACGGCTTCCTCATACTCGTGCAGCGCCTGACGCAGCAGGACCAGCTGAGCGCGGCTCTGGAAGGCCACATCATCACGCAGCTCGCCATCCACATCATGCATGGCGGCATTAATTGCCTCGAGCGCGGCCGCATAGGCATCGGCCTTGTTCTCCCACTCACCGCCGTCGCGCACCGTCTCGACCAGGGCCTCCAGGGTCGGTTCGAAGTCCTCGAGGCCGCGCGCCTCGAGGGCCGGCTCCAGTACTCCGTAGTGCTCGTGGATGGGGTGGCCAAAGTGTGGCTGGGCGGCGGTCTGCTCACCGGCCTGGTAGAGCTCACGGGCCACGGCGAGGTGTCCCTTCATCATCGCCAGATTGGTGAAATACACGCCGGGGTTACTGACATCGATGGAGTGGCCGCCTTCGCCGCCTTCGCCACCTTCACCGCCTTCACCGCCTTCACCGCCTTCGCCGCCGGCGGACGCGTTCAGATAGTCAAAGGCCGCATAGGGGTTGGCGCCACCGCCTTCACCACCTTCACCACCTTCACCACCTTCACCACCTTCACCACCTTGATGGTGATGACCCGCTTCGCCGCCTTCGCCGCCTTCTCCGCCTTCTCCACCGTGGTCGACATGGGCCAGCAGCGGGCTATCACCACCCTGGGTATAGTCGACTGAGGGCTCGGCCTCTGCCCAGCCGGCGGTGCTGGTCCCCAGCAAAACGCTGGCACCAACGCCGACCCAGAGCTTCGTGCGAGAGCTATGTGACATATAAGCCTCCTTTTGTGCGTGCAACTGACAAGGGGATAGCCGTACAGGCTAATGAATGCACGGTCGTAGGGTGCCGACTTAAGAGGCCTAATACAAACGATTCCCAGTTGTTTATAATCGGGGCTCATTTCTCGACTGACTGGAGCATCGCCCGTGATTCTCTGCATCGACCAGGCCATCTCCCCCGAGCTTCTCTCCCGCATCCGGACCACCCTGAACGATGCCGCCTTTCGCGACGGGCGCGAGACCGCCGGTTGGCACGCCCGCACGGTCAAGCACAATCAGCAGGCCGACGGACGCCACCCGGAGATCGCCGAGCTACACACGGCTGTCGCCAAGGACCTGCAAGCCAACCCGCTATTCCAGATGGCGGCACGCCCCAGGCGCATGAAGCCGATGATGTTCAGCCGCTACCGGGAAGGCATGAGCTACGGCAATCATGTGGACGATGCGATCATGGGCACTCCCCAGGGAGCCATGCGCACCGACCTGTCGTTCACGCTGTTTCTCAACGACCCCAACGACTATGATGGCGGCGAGCTGCTCATCGACTCCAGCGCCGGCGAACAGACCTACAAGCTGCCCGCCGGGGCCCTGATTCTCTATCCGTCCTCGACCCTGCACCGAGTCGTGCCGGTTAACCGGGGTGAGCGCCTGGCCGTCGTAGGCTGGGCACAGAGCCAGGTGCGTGACCCCCAGCAGCGCGAGATCCTGTTCGACCTGGATACCACCCGGCGCCAGGAGTTCGAGGCCAACGGCAAGACCCGCACCTTCGACATGCTGTCGAAGAGCCTGGCGAATCTGCTGCGGATGTGGGCCGATATTTAATTGCCGGTATCCTGAATCGGTCTCCTGATCATGAGAATCCAGCCCCCCGATACCCGCCCAGAACGCATCGGCTTCCTGCTATTACCGCGATTCGCCATGGTGGCCTTCTTCTCGGTGATCGAGCCGCTGCGCATCGCCAACCGCATCAGCGGGGAGATGCTGTTCGCGTGGGACCTGATCAGCCGTGATGGTGAGCCGGTGATCGCCTCCAACGGCATGACCCTGAACGTCAGCTATTCGCTTTACGAGGCACCGATGCTGCCCAGCCTGACGGTATGCGCCAGTTTCGAGCCACAGAGCACCATCGATGACGCGCTGATTGCCTGGCTTCATGAGCGCGCAGCGACAGGCTGTGTGCTGGGGGGCATGGATACCGGTTGCTATATCCTGGCCGCCGCCGGCCTGCTCGATGATCAGACGGTGACCCTGCACTGGGAGTGCTTGCCCGACTTCCGCTCCCGCTTTCCCCGGGTCGATGCGGTCGAGTCGATCTACGAGGTGACCACCGCGGGCTTCTCGTGCGCCGGCGGCAGCGCCGCAATCGACATGAGCCTCGACCTGATCCGCCGTCGGCATGGCAAGGACCTGGCTACCCGGGTGCGTGACCAGCTGGTCCACGACCAGGGTCGTCGGCCCGCCAGCCGTCAGCGCGACCCCGTGATTCCTCGGGAGCCACTGCTGCAGCGCGCCATCGCGCTGATGGAGGCTAACCTCGAAACGCCCCTGGGCATCGGCGAGCTGGCCGACGAACTCGATATCTCCTGGCGCCGCCTCGACCGGCTGTTCGCGCGCCACCTGGATACCTCCCCCCAGCAAGCCTATCTGGCCCGGCGCCTGGACCATGCTCACCGCCTGCTGCGCGTGACGCCCCACAGCATCATGCAGATCGCCCTGGCCTGCGGATTCGCCTCGCCCTCGAACTTCTCTCGCGCCTTCAGGCGACGACATGGCCTCACGCCAAGCGAGTTGCGCCGGCAGGAACTGTCGAATCGTGCATAGTCGATGTCGAACTTCGCCAGGCGTCACGCCTCCTCCACTGGCACTCTAGGCGGTGTTGCGAATCCCCCGAAGGAGGCCAAGATGACCATCGCTCTTCCAGTGACACCCGATTACGACGCCTGGCCCATCGAGGCGCACCTCGAGACGCTATCCTTCTCGCCACGCCTGGTGACCGTGCGCTGGAGCGATGGTCGCGAAAGCCGCTATCACAGCATCTGGTTGCGTGAGAATGCCGCCGACGACTCCACCATCAACCCGGCCACCCGGGAGCGCATCCTCGACCTCTCCGCCCTGCCCGGATGGCCGGAGATCGCCGGCGCCGAGATCGATGCCGTCGGCGCACTATGTGTGGACTTTGCCCCGGAGCAACGGCGCCTGCGCTTTCACCCCGGCTGGCTGCGTGCCCACGATTACGACAATGCCGAGGATCCCGAGGCGCCGCTGGTAGCGGTACAGCTCTGGCATGGCGGCCCCGAGGCGGCCCCGGAGAGTCTCGACGCCGGCGGCCTGCTCGACACCACGCCTGACAGCGAAGCCGAGGAGACAATTCTGGCCCCGGCCCTGGAAAGCGTGCTGGGTCAGGGGATGGTGCGCCTGCGCGGCCTGCCCACTGAACCCGGCTCGCTGGAGGCCATCGCCCGGCGCATCGGCCCGGTACGCCCTACCAACTTCGGCCTGCTGTTCGACGTCAAGGCCAAACCGGATCCGGACTCCAACGCCTATACCTCGATCGCCCTGCCACCGCATACCGATCTGCCGACGCGCGAGTATCATCCCGGCCTGCAGATGCTGCACTGCCTGGAGAACAGCGTCGCCGGTGGCCAGGCGGTAATGCTCGACGGCTTCGCCGTGGCCGAAGCGCTGCGTCAACGCAATCCCGAGGCCTTCGAGACCCTGACCCGGGTTCACTGGTGCTTCGCCAACACCGCTCGGACCACCGACTACGTCTGGTACTCGCCGATGATTCGCCTGGATGATCGCGGCGAACTGCTCGAGGTACGCATCGCGGACTTCCTGCGCGGCCCGCTCCAGACGAGCTTCGATGAGGTGGAGTCGGCCTATGAGGCGCTGATGACCCTGCAGGCGATGCTGCGCGAGCCTGAGTTCGCCATCCGCTTCACCTATGCGCCCGGCGACCTGGTGATCTTCGACAACCGTCGCCTGTTACACGCCCGCGACGCCTTCGAGGGCTCAAGCGGCCACCGCTGGCTGCAGGGCTGCTATATGGAACGTGACGAGGTACGCTCACGCTATCGTATGGTGCAGCGTAAACGGCGAGAGCGCCGCGTAGCGGACCAGGAGCAAGCAGACGCGTGATGATGAGTCGATGTTGACGACCAGTGACTTCATCGCTCGTTTCGAGGCAGGGCTGGCCAGCATGACCGGTCAACCCTGGCCCGAGGCGCGAGAACGCTACGATGCGTTATGCCGGACGTTCGCCCCACCCGACCCGCCGGGCATGCAAATCATCGACGAGCGATGCAGCGGCGTTGACGTCCGCCGCTTCCTGCCCGCAGGGGCTTTCTCCGGCAAGGTACTGTTTGTTCACGGCGGGGGCTTTACCATCGGTTCGGTACGCAGCCATCACGGCGTTGCCGCCAGCCTCGCCGCGTGCCTTGGGCGCGAAGTGGTCAGCATCGACTATTGCCTGGCCCCGGAGGCTTGCTATGCCGAGATGCTGGCCGACTGCCTTGCCGTGGTCGACACCTGCGAGCCACTCGCCCTGGTGGGAGACAGCGCCGGTGGTCGACTGGTGATGGATCTGGCCGTCAAGTTACCCACAGCGCCGCCATTGGGATTGATCTACCCGCCTGTGGATGGAATCGATGAGTCGACCCTGGGCGCTTCCGCACCCTTGCTCTCTCGTGATGATGTGTTCGGTATCGCCCAACTCTGCCCCGAGGCACTCCCCTCCTACACGAAGGCCGCTCCTCCCGCGAGACAGATGGAGATTCTGGCGGTCACGCATGACCCACTCACTCGTCCTCTGGCGGCCGCCGTCACGCGCTGGCGCCATGCCGGTGCCAGCATCGGCTATCGCTGCGCCGCCGGCATGGTTCACGGTGCATTGCATGCCCATGCACGACTCCCCGAAATGCGCAGCGCCTGGCAGGAGTTCTGCCAGGCGCTGAAGGGGCGACTCGGGGAATAGCACCGAGAGCTTAGAAGTATAGGGCGCGTACCGCCTCGATGGCGGGTGTGCCATCACGTGCCTCGACGCCTTCCAGCCAGCCGGCCACGGTATCGAGGTTTTCGCCGATCCAATCGTTGGCGACCTCGTCCGCCGGCCGATCCTCATGACTATAACCGTGGACCCAGGCGTTCTGATCCTCGATCTTCACCACATACTGTGACAGGAAGCGGTGCAGCTGAGGATCCTCTTCCGCCAGACTCGCCGGCACCACCGTCCACACCGTGCTGTCGATATCGGCAACACCCGCGCCGTCGGCGTCCTCCAGGTAGGCCAGATCAAAGCTGACGTTCATCCAGTGCGGTTCCCAGCCAACGAAGGTGATCCACTCGCCGTCGGCCATCTTGCGTTCGGCCTGGGCCAGCATGGCCGCCGTGGAGCTCTCGCGCAGGTTCCAGTCGCCGAGACCCGCAAGGTCGTTATCGATAGCCGCGAGAATGGCGGTATTGATGCCGGTACCCGCCTCGATACCCTGGATCCCACCCTCGAAGCGCTCGCGATAAGCATCGAGATCGGCCACCGAGGTCACGCCGGCATCATGGACGTATTGGGGTACCACCAGGCCTGAGGTGGCGCCCCGGATATTGGAAACCAGCTTCTCGACCTTGTCCTCAGCCACCAAGGGTTCAACCATCTCCGTCTGCACCGGGTACCAGCCTCCCAGGTAGACATCCAGATCGTTACGGGTCAGCCCTTCGAGGATGACGCTTACCGCCAGATCGTTCTGACGTGTCTCATAGCCCATGGCCTCGACCAGCTGGACCGCCACCTCGGACTTCACCGTGACGCCCGGCCAGGCCGGTACGCCGAAACGCACCTCGTCAAGCTCGGCCATTGCCGGTCCCGCCAGCAACATCGGTGCCAACGCGGCGGTGTACCTCAAGTTCCGGGAAAAAGCACGCATCTGACGCCTCCTGTGGATAATATCTCCACAGTCTACGCCAGAGATTCAAAGAAACCCTACAAAAGACGACTTACAATTAACAAAAGGCGACATTCTCAAAGCTAGATGACTCACACAACTCAGGTAGCGACGTAAGGAGCTCTGTTCATGCAACTGATCAGCTCGACACAATTAGCACACTAACAACAAACCTCGTCGCTTGACGGCAAGAGCATTCTCAGCTATTGATATATTTATTCGTATAAATAGAACAATTAGATCCGATTCAATCATCACCCCCTCCAGATGACTTTTGTCAAACGGAGATTCCTCCCCCACCAACCAAAAACAAGGGGAAGCGCAATGAGAACGACCCTCCCAACGAAGAAACTAGCCCTTTACGGCGGCATGATACTCGGCTTCATCATGCTCGAAAGCCCTCTCATAATGATGGCTAACAAGGTTGAGCCCATGATCATGGGCGCACCTTTTCTACTCGTCTGGAATCTGGGGTGGTGGGCTTTTCTCACCACCCTTTTCTTGGTGGCCTATCTCACTAACTGGGGTAGCAGCACCTCTGCTCCCCAGCACAGTCGCTAAGGAGATCATGCCATGACCGGTAGCATCTTTATTATTGCAGCATTCATGATCATTCCATTGCTAGTAGGAGTGGTTTCTGCCAGAAAATCGAAAGACACCAGTGAGGATTTTTTTGTTCAAGGGCGAGCAATGGGCAGCATTGCCGTATTCTTCACGGTGGCCGCTACTTGGTGGAGTGCTTTTGCTTTCCTAGGCTCTAATGCCACTTTCTACACTAGTGGCCCTGTCTATCTCACTGCATTGGCCTGGAACCTTCTATTCGGCTTCATGTACTACTGGATAGGAAAGCGAGTCTGGTTCCTAGGTAAGCGCTTCAACTACCTGACTCCTTCTGATCTGATGGGCGATTTTTATAACAGCGAAGCATTGCGCCTTCTGGTCGTCGTAATCACATTGGTTTTCACAATTCCTTATCTGCAAATACAGCTAACCGGGGGAGCTTACCTGATCGAAGTTGCTTCTGGTGGAGTTATACCTTTCTGGCTGGCAGCTCTACTATTTTATTTCATCATTATTGTCTACGTATGGGTTGGCGGCATCCGAGCAATCGCTTGGACAGATGTAATATACGGTGCTCTACTATTCTTCGGAATGCTATATGCCGGCTACTACATCTCCCATCAACTGGGAGGTCCAGCAGCATTATTTTCACAGCTTCATCAAAGCTCACCTGAACATCTAACCATGCCAGGGCCGAATGGTAACATGGGATACAGCATGTGGTTCTCCCTGTTCGTTATCGTGGCAATTGGGGCTTTCATGGGCCCTCAGATTTGGCTTCGCATGTACTCGGTCAAGAGCGGGCGACTTTTCAACCTCATGCCTTTTCTTTTAGGTCTCGCGGCTTTTGGCTACTTCGGGTCTGTCTTGACTGGCTACAGCGGCGTTCTGCTTGAGCCGGGCCTGGATAACGCGGACCAAATCCTGCCTGTCATGTTAATGAATTATGCGCCATACATGATCGCATCCCTGATAATGGCAGCTGGCGCTGCTGCTGCAATGTCTACAGCCAACTCACAGATCCATGCTGTGTCTACAGTTGTGACCATGGATATCTATCAGCGCTATGTAAACCCCAAGGCGAGTCAGTCGAGAATTGTGACTATCGGCCGCCTTTCATTAGTCGGATTCTCATTAGCTGCTTATATCCTGGCACTAACAGTACCCGGGCTTTTGGTGACTATTGGCATTGCAGCCCTAGCAGGAACTGCCCAGCTTATCGTACCAACTATTGGCGCGATTACTTGGCGTCGTGCTCACCCCATGGCGGCCTTCTGGGGACTAATTGCTGGCATACTGTGCGTACTGACCCTCACCTACGGCCCGACAGTCAGCAACCCACTTGGCCTGCATGCTGGTATTTGGGGTCTACTGCTCAACGGAGGGCTCTTCGTATGTCTGAGCATGATACTTAAGCGCAAGGACCACAATGTAGTTGAGCGATTCGCTCAAGCGCGCCAGGAGTATGACGCTGAGTATCATCCTGAGCGTCTGGAGGATGCAGCCAGACCTATTGGTGAAACGGCTACTTCTCGATAAATCTAGTGCGGGGTCTGCCTACAGGCCCCGCTTATTATAAGGAGCGGCTTATGGCTAACATACCTCCTCGGCGCCGACAAAAACTGGCTGAACTTATCAGTGATGATATCAAACGCTGGATTGCGACTGAGGGAATGACTGAGGGCGACCGCCTCCCCAATGAAAAATCTCTTACAGAGCTCTACGACTGCGCCAAAGGAACAGTACGTGAGGCTTTGAAGATCCTTGAAGTGGAGGGGCTGATTACTCTTAAGACAGGACCAGGTGGTGGAGCTATCTTACATACACCTAGTATGGAGCCAGCCAGCCGAATGTTACGAAATTTCCTACACTTCCGATCACTAGATGGCCACCACATCTATCAACTACGTCGCCTACTGGAAATAGAGCTATCCGTTTCCGTTGTGGGAAGACTCTCTGAGCAGGATCTAGAAAACCTGACTGCTAATATTGACACCTGTCAGCACTGCTATCCCGGCGAGGAGGATCAGCGGCGCCAGCGCTTCCTCGAGCTGGAATTCCATAATCTATTGGCCCGCGCTTGCCCCAACCCACTACTAGCCTTCATGTGCCGTTTCCTAAACGATATGTTACGCGATCTAGTGGTAGTCAAAAAAGCTTACATTCCGGAGCGACAACAATTCGATAAAGCCAACCATCGCTACCATCGCGAATTGGTTGAAGCCTTTCGTGAGGAAGATCGTGAGCGAGTCGCTAGATTAATGGACGAACATATGCGTGATGCTGAATATCATATGTCGGCTCTTGAGGCAGAAATGGCCGATCAGATGTTGGTTACCCAAAACACCCCTTACGACGATACGATCTCGCCTCTTTGGCGACTGAATCAGTCCGACCGCTAGCCAGCTACGTTGCAGCCATCTTGGCAAGGCCAGGCGCACTATATTTCTTAATTTTACTCGCAATAGATAACTAACTTTCTTTTCAAAAAACACAATGAGGCGATTTTATGACCACGACTAAGACTCAAAAACTTACCAAAGAGTTACAAACAGATCAGCAACGCCTTTGGCAATCGCTGATGGAGATGGCTCGAATCGGCGCCACCCCCAAAGGTGGAGTAAATCGTCAAGCCTTCACCGAGCTAGATCGCCAGTCACGAGAACTGTTCATCGAGTGGTGCCGCGCTGAAGGGTGCAGTATCCGCATAGACGCCATCGGTAATATCTTTGCCCGCCGTGAAGGGCAGGACCCCGGCAGCTCTGCAGTATTGACAGGTAGTCATCTTGATAGCCAGCCCACCGGTGGCAAGTTCGATGGCGTCTACGGTGTACTGGCCGGACTAGAGGTCATTCGGACCTTGAACGAATGCGATATTCAAACCCGTACCCCAATTGAGATCGTCGCCTGGAGCAACGAAGAAGGATGTCGATTCGCGCCTTGCATGATGGGCTCTGGTGTATTCACTGGACAACTCAAGCTGGAAGAAATGCTTGCCCGGAGCGATGATGACGGCATTAGCGCAGGTCAGGCTCTAGAGGCCATCGGATATCGCGGCTCCGATTATGTAACTCCTGAAAATATCAAAGCATTTTTCGAGTGTCACATCGAGCAGGGGCCCATCCTTGAGGACACTGGCAACACCGTTGGTGTGGTAGTAGGAGCTCTAGGACAAAAGTGGTTCGACCTCACTCTGACCGGGTTGGAAGCTCACGCCGGCCCGACACCAATGTCGTTACGCCGAGATGCTATGCTCGGTGCCGCCGAGATTACCCAGGCAGTAAATCGTATCGCCAATACTTACCAGCCACATGGCCGCGGCACCGTAGGCGTAATGCAACTGCATCCCGGTTCACGCAATGTCATCCCCGGGCAAGTCAGGATGACCATCGATATGCGCCACTTTGACAGTAACACTCTGGCGGAGATGGCCACCGAGCTACATCAGGCAGTAGAGGAAACGCGCCAACGCCATGGACTCGAAGCCGAGCTAGTTGCCACTGCAGACTTTGCCCCCGAGCACTTCGCCGAAGCCTGTGTCGGCGCCGTGCGTCGCGCAGCAGAGATGCTGGATTGCTCGCATATGGATATCGTTAGCGGCGCGGGGCATGACGCCATATTCATGGGCCGCGTCACGCAAGCCGGCATGATCTTCGTACCTTGCGAGAATGGTATCAGCCACAACGAGATCGAGAATGCCACTCCCGGCGATCTACACGCCGGCTGCAACGTGCTACTTCACGCCATGCTCGAGCAAGCCGGCGTAAGCGAGGAGTGATTAATGTCCCAGCAGACCTCTCTCCCTACTCGTCTCGCCGAACTAACCGCCGTACAAGCCCTCGAGCTCTTTCGCCAACGACAGTTGTCACCAATAGAGCTAACTCAAGATTGCCTGGCACGTATAGAGCAACATAATCCGGCCATCAACGCCTTTGCCTACATAGATGCTACCCAGGCGTTAACCGCTGCTCGCGCTGCCGAGACGCGCTGGCAAGCCGGCAACCCCTGTGGTCCCCTTGATGGCATCCCCTCTACCATCAAGGATCTGACGCTAACAGCCGGTATGCCGACACGCTTCGGCTCAGCCACCAGCAACCCTGATGGTCCATGGGAAGTCGACGCACCGGTCAGCCATCATCTGCACCAGGCTGGCGCGGTAATCCTCGGGAAAACCACTTCACCGGAGTTCGGCTGGAAGGGAGTAACCGACAACCCCCTTCACGGCATCACTCGCAATCCCTGGGACAACCGCCTAACACCAGGCGGCTCCTCGGGGGGGGCAGCGGCAGCAGCGGCGCTCAACCTGGGGCTGCTTCACCAAGGCAGTGATGCCGGCGGCTCGATTCGGATTCCCTGCAGTTTCACCGGCACCTTCGGCATCAAACCCACCTTCGGCTGGGTACCACAGTGGCCGGCCAGTGCCATGAGCCAGCTCTCCCATCTAGGACCGATGACCCGCACCGCAAATGACAGCGCCCTAATGCTCAGCGCCATGGCCAAGCCTGATCCCCGCGACGGATATTTAGGCAACCACCGCGCCGACGATTGGCTGACACCACCACCTGAGTCTCTGAAAGGGTGGCGAATTGCGTACAGCCCTAACCTTGGCTATGTAGATGTGGCACCAGATATCGCGGCGTGCACCAGGCAAGCGGTTGAAAAGCTCCAAGACTTGGGGGCTACGATTGAAGAGGTAGATCCTGGGTTTAGTTCTCCCCTAGAGATATTCAATACCCTTTGGTTTGCCGGCGCTAGCCAGGTTCTCGAGCGCCTTGACGCCACGGAACAGGCCCGGTTGGATTCGGGCTTTCTCGATATCGCACGGCGCGGCGCGGCAATATCGCTGCGTGACTATCTAGCAGCCTCTCGCGCCAGAGAGCAGCTCACCGCACAAATGCAGCAGTTCCATCAACGCTACGACCTGTTAGTCACCCCCACTCTTCCGATCTCTCCTTTCGAGGCAGGGCATAATGTACCCCCGGGTGGCCCCTACCACGAATGGATGGAATGGACTCCTTTCAGCTACCCCTTCAATCTGACCCAGCAGCCTGCCGCCTCGCTACCCTGCGGCTTGGACGATCAGGGATTACCGGTTGGCCTGCACTTGGTCGGGCCACGCTTCCAGGACATTAAGGTTCTACAGGTTGCCCGACTATTGGAGCAGCATTTACCTGATTACCGCGCCCTCGAGCTCTAACTGAGGCAATGCCGGGATAGCTCCCGGCAGCTTTCGTTACAACCTTTCAGCTTGTCGCCTAACGCAAGCCGGTAGATGCCCAAGGTTGCGGTATGACATAAGTACCGACAGAGATATCATCCGAAGCGATTTGCTAGAAGGCTCGGCGGTCTCATTGCCTACTTCAGCATTTACGGTCATCTATAACAGATAGTAGCCGCCATTGAGGGCATCGATCAGCAGGTCGAGTTCGTCATGCCGTGCATGGCGAGCCGTGATACGCCATAGGGGCTTGCGAACGGCCTGACAACGCACCAACTCGAGCCCCGACGCGCTTCGGCGCTTCAATCGGTGGCGACGCACCTGCATCACATGCTGGCGTGCCTTGCGCTCGAGCGGAGACGTGTCGAGCTCGGGGGGTGGCAGCGTGGCGGCATCCAGGGGGGGGCCGAACTCGACGCCCTCCAGCGTCGTGCTGACCCCCTGGCAACGATCGACCAGGCAACTCATCAACTCCTGACGATCCATGCCCCAGCGGCGAGTGTTCCAGCGATAGAGGCAAAGCAAATAGGGAAAGCCAATCGGTTCGACCGCATCGACCGTCAGCTCGGGGTCGATGCCTGCGACACGCCGTTCGAGACCGTCGAGGGGAAGCCTGGCCTTGAGCCAGGCTTCCTGGCCATCGGCGATGCCCTGTGCGGGGCTCCCCGATGGCGCGATCACGTCGTGCGCTCACTAAGCTTGAGCGTCAGCGCCTCATGCGCCATCTCGAAGCTTTGCTGCGCCTTCAGCGGCCTGGGCAGCGGACGCAATTCGGCGGTCTCATCCATCGCCTGGAGGATATGCTCGGGGACAGGATGGCTACCCTGCGTCAGCAGGCTTGCAACGACCATCGACAGGCTGGAGAGCACCACACCAGCCAGCATGGGATGCAGACCGGTCACTCCGTCCAGCGCCAGATACTGCCAGAAGAACGCCACCAGGCTGCCCACAATCATCGAAGCGAGGGCGCCAGGAGTATTGGCCTTGCGCCACCAGACCGCCGCTACATAGGCGGGCAGGAAGGCACTACCCAGCACCGAGGTCGTGAAGACGACGATGGAGAAGATCGCCGGCGGCTCGAAGAGGGCCACGATGCCACAGACGGTTCCCAGCAGCAGCACGATCAGCTGAGACACCCTCACCATCTGTTTCTCCTCCATGTTGGGATTGATAAACCGTTCATAGAGGTCTCGAGCCGCGATACTTCCCGTCTGCAGCAGGATCGAATCGGCGGTGGACATGATCGCCGCCATGATGGCCGCCATCACGATACCTACCACGGCGGCAGGCAGCAGATTCTGCGCCAGGGCGAAGATGGCCTGCTCGGGATCATCGAGGTCGGGCAGCACCAGGATGGCCAGGGTACCGAGAATATAGGGGGCGCTGACGAACACCAGGTTCCACAGGGTGGAATAGACGCCGGCGCGACGCGCATGGAAGGGATTGCGCATCGCCATGTGGCGAGTCACGACGTGTGGCCAACCCATATAACCAATGGAGAAGATCAACAGGGCGCCCAGCACGATTCCCCACTGCCCTTCGTGGACGAGGTCCTTGCCCCAGACGCTGAGCAGGGTCGGGTCAATCGCCGCAATGGCCTCGTTGGCAGCCGTCAGGCCACCCACCTCCTGAAGCGTGGCGATCAGGATCCAGACGATGCCGATGAGCATCACAAAGCTCTGCAGCAGATCCGTATAGGCCACCGCGCCATAGCCGCCCATCAGGGTGTAGGCAATGATGACGCCCACGGCTATTGCGAGAGCTACTTCGTAGGGCAATCCTGTGACCAGCTCCAGGCCCTTGCCACCGGCGATGAATTGCGCCAGCACATAAGCCCCCAGCAGCGAGACCGACAGCATCGCCGCGATCAAGCGGACCCATTTGCTGGGATAGCGTTTCTCGAGATACTCGATGGAGGTCAGTGCCCCCATGATCTGGGAGAGCTTTCGCATCCGCCGGCCGAGAACCGAGAGGTTCACCACCCCGCCACCGATATCCCCCGCGGCATACCAGAATCCATAATACCCTTGAGTGTAACCAAGGGACCCGGCCCCCAGGAACATGTAGCCACTCATGGAGGTGGACTGCATCGTCATGGCGGTCACCAGAGGCCCCACATTGCGGCCGCTGAGGTAGTAGCCCTCCATACTGTTCGAGCCGCCTCGGCGCATGGCAATGACACCAATGGCCAGCATGCCGATGAAGTACAAGGCAAGAAACAGCAATACCGTCGAATTCATATTCTTTTTCCTGTTACGCGATTCTTTTTATCATGACCAGCCGCCTCGACTCAGCGACCGGACTCCGAGTCCTTGAGCCCCGGCCAGCCTCGCGTTACCCAGAGGAAGCCCAGCGTATAAAGCACCCAGAACATCGGGACACCGATGACCAGCCAGGTGGTGGATACGGGTAATCCGAACATCGTTATCTCCACGATTTATTATTGAAATTTTAAGCACTTAAAGCCTCAATGACCCCGCCTAAGCGGGGTCACAACATCTCATCAAGACTCACTGATATCAGGAAGGGAAGGAGAACTGCGCTCCTTCACGTACGCCGGCGGAAGGCCAGCGCTGGGTCACGGTCTTGCGGCGCGTATAGAAGCGCACTGCATCGGGGCCATAGGCGGAAAGGTCACCGAACAGCGAGCGCTTCCAGCCACCGAAGCTGTGATAGGACACGGGCACCGGCAGCGGCACGTTGACCCCCACCATGCCGACCAGAATATGATCGCTGAAGTAGCGTGCCGCCTCACCGTCGCGAGTATAGATGCAGGTACCGTTGCCGTATTCATGCTCGTCGATCAGCCGCATGGCCTCTTCCATGCTGTCGACACGCATCACCAGCAGCACGGGACCGAAGATCTCTTCCCGGTAACAGGTCATCTCGGGCGTTACATTATCGATCAGGGTGCCGCCGACATAGAAGCCTCCCTCGTAGCCCTCCACCTGGATATCACGCCCATCGACCACGAGGGTCGCGCCCTGCTCCTCGGCACTGGCGATATAGCCGCAGACCTTTTCCCGATGCGCCTGGGTGATCACCGGGCCGAAGTCATTGCTCTTGTCGGAGAAGGGGCCCACCTTGAGAGACGTCATCGACTCCTGCATCTTGGCGACCAGGTTGTCGGCCGCTTCATCACCCACCGCCACCGCCACCGACAGCGCCATGCAGCGCTCGCCGGATGAACCGAAGGCGGCGCCGGTCAGCGAATTGACCACGTTTTCCATATCGGCATCGGGCATGACGATGGCATGGTTCTTGGCGCCACCCAGTGCCTGGCAACGCTTGCCGTTGGCACTGGCACGGGAGTAGATATACTCGGCGATCGGCGTGGAACCGACGAAGCTGACGGCCTGAATGCGGTCATCATCGAGCAGGGTATCCACGGCTTCCTTGTCGCCATTGACCACATTGAGCACGCCCGCGGGCAGGCCTGCCTCAAGTGCCAGCTCGGCGATAAAGAGCGCCGAGGTCGGATCACGCTCGGAAGGCTTGAGCACGAAGGTATTACCGCAGGCGATGGCCATGGGATACATCCACAGCGGTACCATCGCGGGGAAGTTGAACGGGGTGATACCCGCCACCACGCCCAGGGGCTGATGCTCGCTCCAGGAATCGATGCCCGGTCCGGTATTCTTGCTGTGCTCCCCCTTGAGCAACTCGGGTGCCCCGCAGGCGTACTCGATGTTCTCGATGCCACGGGCCAACTCCCCTCCGGCATCATGGGAAATCTTGCCATGCTCTTCACCGATCAGGCGCACGATCTCATCGGAGTGCTCCTCGAGCAGCTGCTTGAAGCGGAACATGACGCGAGCCCGCTTGGCCGGCGGCGTGTTGCGCCAGGCCGGGAAGGCCGCCTGGGCCGCGGCGATGGCCTCTTCCACGGTGGTCTTGGCAGCCAGGCTGACCTGCCCCTTCACTTCACCGGTGGAAGGGTTGTACAGATCCTGGGTGCGTCCTTCGCGGTCGACGCGTGCGCCGTTGATCAGATGGCCGAGTGCTGTCATGGGTTACCTCTTGCAGTTGCGTTGCTGTGGGGGAAGATTCTGTTACGAAAAAGGCTCAATCCAGCTCGCCGATGACCTCGCCAAGGACATTGACGACCCGATCGATCTCCTCTTTCTCGACGATAAAGGGCAGGCCCAGCTGGATGGTGTCCGCGCCATAACGCACGTAGAAGCCCTTTTCCCAGCACTTCATGGCGATTTCATAGGGCCGACGGGCAGGCTCACCGGGATAGTGCTCGATCTGCAGGGCACCGGCGAGGCCGTAGTTGCGGATATCGCTGATGTAGCGGGTCCCCTTGAGGCTGTGCAGTGCGTCCTCGAAGACCGGGCTCATCTGGCGCACGCGCTCGACGAGACCCTCCTGCTCGAGGATATCCAGCGAGGCCATGGCCGCGGCACAGGCCACTGGATGGCCGGAGTAGGTATAGCCATGAGGCAGCTCGAGCATATAGTCGGGTCCACCCTGCTCCATGAAGGTGGTGTAGATCTCGCCGGTGACCATCACGCCACCCATGGGCACCGCCCCATTGGTGAGCTGCTTGGCGAAGTTCATCATGTCGGGGATCACACCGAAGGCATCGGCACCGGTCATGGCGCCCATGCGTCCGAAGCCGGTGATCACCTCGTCGAAGATCAACAGGATGTCATGGGCATCGCAGATCTCACGCAGGCGCTGGAGGTAGCCCTTGGGAGGCGGAATCACGCCAGCCGAGCCGGCCAGCGGCTCGACGATGACCGCGGCGATATTGGAGGCATCATGCAGGGCGATCAGCTCCAGCAGATCCTCGGCCTTCTCGGCGCCGCGCTCGGGCATGCCCCGGGTAAAGGCGTTCTCGGCCATCAGGGTATGGGGCAGATGATCCGCGTCCACGCCCTGGCCGAACAGCGCGCGGTTGGCTCCGATGCCACCCAGGCTGATGCCACCGAAGTTGACCCCGTGATAGCCCTTGCTCCGGCCGATCAACTTGGTCTTGGTGGGCTTGCCCTTCTTGCGCCAGTAGGCACGGGCGATCTTCAGCGAGGTATCGGCGCTCTCGGAGCCGGAACCGGTAAAGAAGGCATGGTCCAGCCCCTCCGGCGTCAGCTCACGCAGGCGGTGGGCCAGCTCGAAGGCCTTGGGGTGACCAAACTGGAAGGCCGGGGCATAGTCCAGCTCGCGTAGCTGCCGGCTGACGGCATCGGCAATTTCGGGGCGAGAGTGACCGGCACCACAGGTCCAGAGCCCGGAAAGCCCATCGAAGACACGGCGACCCTCGGCATCGATCAGGTAGCTGCCCTCGGCGCCGGTAATGATCCGCGGGTCGCGCTTGAACTGGCGGTTGCCGGTGTAGGGCATCCAATAGGCATCCAGCTGCTCGGCGCTCAAACCGGCGGCGTGGCGAAACTGCTGTGCGGTCATGACGTTGACCTCCCCTGTTTGTAACAATATGCCGTAACAATCTGCCGTGGCGGTCTGCCGTGGCGATCTCTTGTTGCTATCGGTTGCTGGTATCGATGTGCATTGCCACCCTCAAGCTAGCCCCTGGCTTGAATCAATTAAACCCTAAGTTGTTTAATCTCATGCAAGCGATTACTTAACTTATTGGGCACCAGAGCATTCGCCGCTCAGCGCCCACAGCCACTCCATGACGGCGAGAAAATAAAGAGGAAGCCAGACATATGATCCAGCGCAGGAGTTCGCCCATGGGGCAGCCCGGGGACGCCGATCTACGACTCTTGCGGATCTACCGCAAGGTAGTGGAGTGCGGGGGATTTTCTGCTGCCGAGGTGGCACTTGGCATCAGCCGGGCCGCCATCAGCATGGCCATGAACGACCTGGAGACGCGGCTCGGCCTGCGCCTCTGTCAGCGCGGGCGCAGCGGCTTCGCCCTGACCGACGAGGGTGCCGAGGTCTACGAATCGACCCTGCGGCTGCTCGCCGCGGTGGAGGGGTTTCGCACCCGTGTCAACGGCCTGCATGCCCAGCTGAAGGGCGAGCTCAATATCGGCATCACCGACAACCTGGTGACGATGCCCGAGATGCATATCACCGATGCCCTCAGCGCGCTCAAGGAACGCGGCCCCGAGGTGCGCATCAATATTCGCATGATCCCTCCCAGCGACATCGAGATGGCGGTACTCGATGGTCGACTCCACACCGGGGTGATTCCCGATATCAAGGTGCTACCGGGGCTGCATTACCTGTCGCTCTACGCCGAGGAATCGCGCCTCTACTGCTCCAGCGAGCATGCGCTGTTCGATGTAGAGAGCCTCGACGAGGCGACCCTTTCCGACCATGATGCCGTGGTGCCCGCCTACGCCCAGACGCCCGAGATCAAAGAACTTCATGAACCGCTGAAGGAGGTCGCCTCGGCCAGCGATCGTGAAGGCATCGCCTTTTTGATCCTGTCCGGACGCTTTATCGGCTATCTGCCGACCCACTACGCCGAAGGCTGGGTTCGTGAAGGGCGCATGCGCGCACTATGCCCCGAGCGCTGGCGCTACTGCACCCGCTACAGCGCCATCACACGCAAGGGCGCCCCGCCCAACTTGGTACTGGAGAGCTATCTCGAGGAGCTGACCCGGCTGGTGCAGGAATAGTCGGAGGACGCTGCGCTCACCTGCCCCGACTCTGTGACTCGGCTGGTCTAGCGCCAGGGCGCGCCAACGAAGCATACAGAGCCAGCCATTACGCCTGCAGCGCGGAGGCGGAGGCGGCGGCATCCAACAGATGGTTGACGAAGTGGCGTACCTTGGCCAGCTCGCCCAGATGCTCGGGATAGACGAGATAGTAGGCATTAGGGCCGTCGAGGACTGCTGGCCAGGCGGGCACGAGGGCGCCCTGCTCCAGCTCATGCAGAATCATGAAGCGAGGAACCAGCGCTAGGCCGCCACCGGCCATGACAGTGCCGATCAGGGTTTGGAAGGTTTCGAAGCGGATACCGTGATAGCTCTTGTCGGTGCTGGTCCCCTGATCGGCGAACCAGCGGTGCCAGGCATCGAGACGGGTCGATAGGTGCAATAGCCGACAGTCGGCCAGGTCGTCGGGAGAGGTCAGCCGTCGACGAGCCAGGTAGCCGGGAGCCCCCACCGCTACCACCTCTTCGTCGAACAGCTTGTGACACTCGAGATTGGGCCAGCTACCGTGACCGTGGAAAACCGCCACGTCGATGCCGCTGTTCTCCAGGTCGAAGGTCTCGACACGCTCGGTCAGGTGCAGGGTAATGCCGGGATGAGCCGTGAAGAAAGCCGGCAGGTGCTGTGCCAACCAGCGAGTACCGAAGGTAGGTAGAGTGGTGACATTGAGCACCTCTCCATGGCCGCTGTAGGTCATGATGGCGTTGGCCGACATCTCGAGATGCGCCAGAATCTTGCGGACCTCGGTCAGGTAGAGCGAGCCCTCCGGGGTCAGTACCAGCGTCCGCCGCAGCCGCCTGAACAGCTTGTGCTGCAGATAGTCCTCGAGCTGCGCCACCTGCTTGCTGATGGCGCTCTGGGTGATACTCAGCTCGTCCGCCGCCCGGGTAAAGCTCAGATGCCGAGCGGCGGCTTCGAAGCACTGCAGAGTAGTGGTCGAGGGTAGATGGCGAGCCTTCATAGACGCCGACTCCAGCGTAAAAAGGGCCATTCTACCCTAGACGATCAACGCGCACAGATACCCCGCCACCGTAGCCGCGGGGCGTCTGTATCAGGCCAGGGCGCCGTCTCGAGGCTGCTCAGGACGACGTGACTGCCACCAGGCCAGCAGCGCCAGCGCCATCAGTCCCAGCGTGCTGGTAATCGGCTCCGGTGCCACCATGGCGAGGCCGGCCACCAGCAACACCAAGCGCTCCCAGACCAGGGTATCGCGCACGAAGTAGCCCATCAGGGCCGCACTCACCCCGACCAATCCCACCAACAGGAAACCTACCGCCACCACCAGACCAAGCGGCGTGGCGTCGATCATCACCAGTGCCGGATTGTAGATCAGCGCATAAGGAATGATGAAGGCGCCAATCGCCAGTTTGAGCGCGGTAACCCCAGTCTTCATCGGGTTAGCACCGGCGATGCCCGCCCCGGCGTAGGCGGCCAGACACACCGGTGGGGTGATATCGGCCACGATACCGAAGTAGAACACAAACAGATGCACGGCCATGGGTGCCAGGCCAAACTCGTTGATCAGAGCCGGTGCTGCGATGGTGGCGGTCACTACATAGTTGGCGGTGGTCGGCAGCCCCATGCCCAGTACGATGCAGGCCAGCATGGTGAAGATCAGCGCCAGGATCAGGGTACCGTCGGCAAGGCTGATGATACCGGCGGCAAACTTGGCGCCAAGGCCGGTCATGCCCACCACCCCGGCGATGATACCGGCGGTAGCCACGGCGGCGATCACCGGCAACGCCACCCGGGCGCCCTTGTCGAGCAGCCGCACCAACTTGGCCGGCGAGGGACGCGTCTCCTTGCGAATCAGGCTGACGGCCAGAGCGGCGGCGATGCCCAGCAGCGCGGCGCGCTGGGCGGTGAAGCCGACACTCACCGTGGTCACGATCACCGCCAGTGGCAACAGCATGTAGCCCTGACGCAGCAGTAACTTACGCTTACTGGGAAGCTGATCCTTGGGAATGCCCAGGATGCGGCTGCGCTTGGCTTCGAAGTGAACACCGATGAAGATTCCGGTGAAATACATCAGTGCCGGAATCAGTGCCGCATACATGATCTCGCGGTAAGAGACCCCCACATACTCCACCATGATAAAGGCGGCCGCCCCCATCAGCGGCGGCATGATCTGCCCACCGGTGGACGCCGAAGCCTCGGTGGCAGCAGCCATTTCAGGGCGAAATCGAGCATTCTTCATCATCGGGATGGTAAATGAGCCCGACGCTACGGTATTGCCCACCGAACTGCCCGAGATCATGCCCTGCAAGGAACTGGCGATCACTGCGGCCTTGGCGGCACCACCGGTGAAGCGGCCGGTAGCGGCAAAGGCAAGCTCGTTGAAGAAGCGACCCACTCCGGTCTGGATGAGTACCACACCGAAGAACAGGAACAGGAAGATGAACTTGGCCGAGATCTGCAGTGGTGTGCCGAACACTCCGCTTTCGCGGAACCATAGATAGGGCATGATATCGTGCAGAGCGAAGCCCGGATGAGACAGCAGCTGCGTAGGGATATGGTTGCCAAGCAGCGCATAGGCCAACGCCAACAGAGCCACTATCACGATCGGCAGCCCCACGGTGCGACGAGTCGCCTCCAGCACGAACAGCACGCCAAGCCCCGCCACAATCAAGTCCAGGGTCGAATAGCCAGTGATGCGAGCACGCAGCACCTGATCGTAGAACAGGATCTTGTAGTAGGCGCCGAATGTGGCAACAAAGGCCAGTACCACGTCATACCAAGGTACCCCCTGACGGGCGCCGGCACCGCGATGAGCGGGAAAGAGCAGAAAGATCATTCCGAGCGCCAGGCCCAGATGCACCGCGCCCTGCTTCTGTGAGGGCAGGGTGCCGAAATAACCGGTATAAAGATGGAAGCTCGTCAGGGCGATGCCGAGCAACGATACCGCCCAGCCCCAGCGGCCAAGAGTTACTCTGACACTTGACTCGCGATCATACTTCTCTAATAGCGCCTGAGTGTCGTCAGGACTTTTTTTTTAACTACGGCGTCTTGAGTCACAACGGGACCTCCGATGGCCCCGCGACACCGTCAAAGACGGCGTCGCGGGGGCGTGAGTTACTGAGCGAGGTCGCTCAGGTCGGTGATGCCGCTGGCATCGCGGGTCACGATCTGAATGACTTCCGGGTAGATATGGCCGATGAAGGCGACGTTGCCGATGGCATTACTCTCGAACTCGCCGCTACCGGCAATCGCGTCCTGCGCCGGCGCATGTACGGTCATGCCCAGGTCCATGCGGTCATCACGGATGCTGACCAGGTTCTCGATCGAAGCGCCGGTTTCGATGTTGGTGAAGTTGGCGTCGTCGAGGTAGTTGTTCCAAATGGTAGCCATCTCGCCGCCAAGGGGATAATAGGTGCCCCCCTGGCTACCAGTGCCCAGAATGAATTCGCCCTTCTCCTCACGGATGTCGAGCTCTGCCACCGGATTGTCGACCTGAAGCCCCTGTTCCTCGTAGTAACGCTTGGCACCCGGATGGATCGGCAGGCCTTCGGCGCCGTTCAATGCGTTATCCAGGTTCATGAAAGCGGACTGGGAGTGAGTGTTCTCGGCAGCCTTCTCATGCATCAGGCGAGCCAGTTCGTAGCCAAGCTCCTCACCGATGCTGTGGGTGTTACCCACCAGTACCGCGTAGGCAGTTACCGTAGTCACATCATCTGTCAGAAACTCATAGCTATCCTTGGAGATCACGAAACGACGGTAGGCACTGTTAGCCTCGATATACTCCACTGCGTCATCATCCAGGCCGATCATACGCACGTCGCCAGCGGCTGCCTGAAGGTTTTCGATACTGCCCGAAGGTAGGCCAAGAATGCCGATGGAAAGATCGATATTGCCGTCCTGAACACCATCCAGGGCGGCACCGAAGCCCTCCTGGTAGGCGCTGTAGTCATCGTCGGTAACGCCATGGGCATCGAGGATCAGGTTGGACACCTGCTGGGTGGTGCTGGCCGGTGGGCCGATCGCCACATTGGGGGTGGACGAACCAGCATCGCTGCAGGCACCGAGTAGGGTCACGGCAGCGATAGCCACGGCGACCGGCATCAGGGGATGGGGCATGGGATGCTCCTGTCAGGGGATTAGGATGGCCTAAGGATTATTATGTAGGTCGTTCATCGGGCGCTATGCCAAAGCGGCCGGCATAAATACCATGAGAAAATGCCTTTGACAAAAGAAATAACGGCATCTATCTATTCTTTTTATTCACCCTTCTTTCCAACCTCTCGCCTGCATAGAGCGGCATTGACTCGATATGGCATTCTTTAAAGGAATGGGACGAACGATTTTTTTCGTTTGCGACCGTCGCCGCACACTGGTTATATCGGTGCCTCTTCCTGATAAACCGACTGGAGTCGGACATGGACTTTCCTCACGTCAGCCGCTCGCTGGGCATCGTTCATCCGCTGTGCGTTGAGCGCGGCCAAAATGCCGAACTATGGGACGAACAGGGCCGGCACTATGTCGACTTCGTCGGCGGTATCGGTGTGCTCAACCTGGGTCATGGCCACCCGGCAGTCGTCGAGGCGGTGAAGGCTCAGGTCGACAGGCTGATGCACTCAGCCTTCAATGCACTCCCGCACCGCGGCTACCTGGATGTTGTCGAAGCGCTCGACCAGTTCGTACCGGTCTCCTATCCGCTATCGTGCATGCTGACCAACAGTGGCGCCGAGGCCACCGAGAACGCGCTCAAGGTGGCCCGTGCCGCCACTGGGCGCCAGGCCGTAATCGCCTTCGACGACGGCTTTCATGGTCGTACCCTGGCGGCACTCAATCTCAACGGCAAGGTCCAGCCTTACAAGAGCGAGCTGGGAAGTTTGCCGGGGCCGGTCTACCACCTGCCATTTCCGAGCCGCGATAGCGACGTCAGCGCCGACGAAGCGATGCGTGCCCTGGACCGCCTGTTCGAGGTGGAACTGCCTGCCGAGTCGGTGGCGGCAATCATCGTCGAGCCGGTACAGGGCGAGGGTGGCTTCAGGCTGCTCGACGCCGACTTCGCCGTTCGTCTGCGCGAACGCTGCGACGCCCAAGGCATCGTGCTGATCTTCGACGAAATACAGTCGGGCTTCGGCCGCAGTGGAACACGCTTCGCCTTCTCGCACCTGGGCGTCGAGCCCGACCTCTTGCTAATGGGCAAGAGCATGGCGGCGGGCCTGCCGCTGGCGGCAGTCGCCGGCCGAGCCGAGCTGATGGACACCCCGCCCAAGGGTGGCCTGGGCGGCACCTATTCGGGTAACCCGGTCGCCTGTGCCGCGGCACGCACGGTGATGGAGGTCATGAGCGACGCCAGACTGTCTCACTGGAGCGAGACGCAGGAGACGCTGATCATCGAGACCCATGCCCGACTGGCCGAACGCTTCCCGATGATCGGCGCCCTGACCGGTATCGGTGCCATGCGCGGTATCGTTTTCGAGGACACAGCCAGCGCCAGCGATGGCGAACATCTCACAGCGCTGCTCGGCGCCGCCCGCGAGGCCGGGGTGCTACTGATGCCCAGCGGACGGCGCCGCAATGTGCTGCGCCTGCTACCGCCCCTGACCGCTGAGCCCGAGGTCCTGAGGGAAGGATTCAGGCGCCTCGAGCAAGCACTGGAGACGCTGCATCCATGATCGGTTGGTTGGCACCCGAAGGTCCTGTCGCAATCGCTCTATCCGCGCTTGCAACCTGGCTACCTCGAAGACCCTCGACGGCCAGTCGTGGCAATCGCTGGTGGGGGACTCTGCCGGCGCTGCGCTACCTTTGCACCTGTCGATACTCACTCTTCTGATCCACCCTCCGCGAGATAGACACCATGACTCAACCATCCCTGATGTCCCCCGATGAGATCCGCCATCGCTTCGCCGCCGCCATGTCGGCCATGTACCAGAGCGAAGTGCCGCAGTACACCACCCTGCTGGAGCTGGTGGAGCGGGTGAACCGCGAGACGCTGGAGGCCGACCCGGCGCAGGCCGAACGGCTGGCCGAGGCCGATGAGCTGGCGCGGCTGGATGTCGAACGGCACGGCGCCATTCGCGTCGGCACCGCCGACGAGCTTGCCATGCTGCGCCGCCTGTTCGCGGTGATGGGCATGCATCCGGTGGGCTACTATGACCTCTCCGAGGCCGGCGTGCCGGTGCACTCCACCGCCTTCCGTCCGATCGACGACGCGGCCCTGGCCCGCAACCCGTTTCGCATCTTCACCTCGCTGCTGCGCCTGGAGCTGGTCGAGAGTGAAACGCTACGCGAGCGCGCGGCGGCGATCCTGGCCGCGCGCGATATCTTCACTCCGGGCGTGCGGGAGCTGATCACGCTAGCCGAGCAGCAGGGCGGGCTCGGCGACACCGAGGCCAATCGCTTCGTCGCCGAGGCGCTGGAGACCTTCCGCTGGCATCGCGACGCCACCGTGGACCTGGACACCTACGAGGCGCTGCATGCCGAGCATCGCCTGATCGCCGACGTAGTCTGTTTCCGCGGTCCGCACATCAACCACCTGACGCCGCGCACCCTGGATATCGACGAGGCCCAACGGCGCATGCCGGCGGCCGGCATGAATCCCAAGGCCGTGATCGAAGGCCCGCCGCGTCGGGACTGCCCGATCCTGCTGCGCCAGACCAGCTTCAAGGCACTGGAGGAACCGACTCGTTTCCAGGGCGAGCGCCAGGGCACCCATACCGCCCGTTTCGGCGAGATCGAACAGCGCGGCGTGGCCCTGACCGCCAAGGGACGCGACCTCTACGATCGCCTACTGGCGGCGTCTCGCAAGCAGACCCAAGGCCTCGACAACGCGGCGCATCAGCGGGTGCTGGCAGAGGTCTTCGCCGATTTCCCCGACAGCGAAGACGCACTGCGTCAGCAGGAACTGGCGTTCTTCGAGTATCGCCTGACCGCCGCCGGTCGAGCCGCGGGCAGGGTCACCGAGTCGGATCTCGAAACGCTGATCGAACAGGGGCTGGTGATGGCATACCCGATTACCTACGAAGACTTCCTGCCGGTCAGCGCGGCGGGCATCTTCCAGTCCAACCTGGGCGGTGGAGATAACGAGGCCTACGCCGGCAATGCCAACCGCGAGGCCTTCGAGGCGGCGCTGGGCGCCCCGGTGGCCGACGAGCTGGCGCTCTACGCCGAGCGGGAACGGGCCAGTCGCGATGCCGTGCGCCAGGCCCTGGCCTCCTGAGCCTGGCCTACCGCACGGCGGTTCCCAGGCTCAGCACTCGATGGCGTTGAGGGCGAGGCCGCCGGTCGAGGTCTCCTTGTACTTGGCCTGCATATCGGCGCCGGTGTCGCGCATGGTGCGAATCACCTTGTCCAGGGAGATAAAGTGCTGGCCATCGCCGCGCAGCGCCATCTGGGCGGCGTTGATCGCCTTCACCGAGGCGATGGCATTGCGCTCGATGCACGGCACCTGTACCAGGCCACCCACCGGGTCGCAGGTCAGCCCCAGATTATGCTCCAGGCCGATCTCGGCGGCGTTCTCCACCTGGTCGATGCTGCCGCCCATCACCTCGGTGAGGCCGGCGGCGGCCATGGCGCAGGCCGAGCCGACTTCGCCCTGGCAGCCCACCTCGGCCCCGGAGATGGAGGCGTTCTTCTTGCACAGGATGCCGACGGCGGCGGCGGCGAGCAGGAAATCGACCACGTCACGCTCGCAGGCGCCCTTGCGGAACTGCATGTAGTAATGGAGCACCGCCGGGATGATGCCCGCCGCACCATTCGTGGGCGCGGTGACCATGCGTCCCCCGGCGGCGTTTTCCTCGTTGACCGCCAGGGCATAGAGGTTGACCCAGTCCATGGCCGACATGGTCGTGGCGATCAGCGAGTCGTCGTCGCGATCCTCGAGCAGGCGCTGATGCAGCGAGTGCGCTCGGCGGCGGACGTTGAGTCCGCCCGGCAGCACGCCTTCGGCCTCCAGCCCCTTGCTGACACAGGCCTTCATCGCCTGCCAGATCTCCCACAGCCCCTCACGGATCTCGGCTTCACTGCGCCAGGCCATCTCGTTCGCCAACATCAGCTCGCCGATGCGCAGGCCGCTGTCGCGACACATCTGCAGGAGCTCCTCGGCAGTCTGGAAGTCATAGGGGATCTGGGTGTGGTCGGTATCGAGCTGCCCCTCCTCCGCCTGGGCCTCGTCGATGACGAAGCCGCCGCCCACCGAGTAGTAGGTATTGCGGTAGAGCTCGCCGTCATCGCCATAGGCCAGCAGCCGCATGGCGTTGGGGTGCTGGGGCAGGCTCTCCTCGAGCAGGCGCATGTCGCGCGACCAGTCGAAGGCGACATCGTGGCGGCTGGCCAGGAGCAGGGTACCCGAGGCCTTCAGGGCCTCGATCCGCGGGGCGATGACGTCCGGGTCGATATGGTCGGGGCGCTCCCCCATCAGGCCCATGATCACCGCATGGTCGGTGCCATGACCGATGCCGGTAGCGGAGAGCGAGCCATAGAGCTCCACCTCGAGACGAGTCGTATGGGCAACCAACTCCCGGGCCTCGAGGTCGGCGACGAAGTTGCAGGCGGCCTGCATCGGGCCCACGGTATGGGAACTGGACGGCCCGACGCCGACCTTGAAAAGATCGAAGACGCTGATTGGCATGGCTGTAGTCCTTGCAGAATAATCGTTGTACGTCAGGGCTCACCGCCTCGGGGCAGCATCGATCGTGGCGGTTCCACTTCGTGCTGCCCCGGTGCCCTTGCTATGAAGGCCTGCAGTAAACTGACCGGTGACTGACCGTGTCGTTAGCGGCCGAAGACCACGGTGCGCCTGGCATGCAGGAAAGCACGACGCTCCACGTGCAGGGCCACGGCGCGGGCCAGGGTGAGACATTCCACGTCGCGCCCCTTGGCCACCAGGTCTTCGGGATAGTCGGCATGGCTGACCGGCTCCACGCCCTGGGTGATGATCGGGCCTTCGTCGAGGTCATCGTTGATGTAGTGGGCGGTGGCGCCGACCAGCTTGACGCCCTTCTCATAGGCCTGGTGATAGGGCCTGGCGCCCTTGAAGCCCGGCAGCAACGAGTGATGGATGTTGATGGCACGGCCACTGAGCTTCTCGCACATCTCACTCGAGAGCACCTGCATGTAGCGAGCGAGGATCACCAGCTCCGCCCCCGTCTCCTCGACCACCTGCCACACCTGGGCCTCCTGTTCGGGCTTGGTGTCCGGCGTGATCGGGAAGTGGTGATAGGGAATGCCGTGCCACTCCGCCAGACTGGCCAGGTCCGGATGGTTGGAGACGATGGCACGAATATCGATGGGCAACTGGCCGATACGATAGCGGTAGAGCAGATCATTCAGGCAGTGATCGGCCTTGGAGACCATGATTACCACCGGCATCCGCCGGTCCGGCGGTGTCAGCTCGAACGTCATGCCAAACTCGGCGGCACGCTCGGCAAAGCCGGTCTCGAAGCTTGCGGCCTCAAACCCTTCTGCCTCCGGCCTGAACTCCGTGCGGATAAAGAAGCGTCCGCTTAGCCGATCATCGAAGGAGTGCTGCTCGGTAATGTAGCAAGCATTCTCCTTGAGAAAGCGTGTGACCACGTCCACGGTGCCCAACCGACTCGGGCACTGCGCGGTCATGATCCAGTTATCTGAATGACGCCCCATGAGCCTGACTCCTGTGATAGCGAAAAGCCGGGAGGGGGAAACATCCCGCCCCCCGGCCTAACCCTGCAGAGTAATAAAGCGGCTGGCATCAATCGCCAACACACCGCCCTATCAACGCAATACGAAAGATTGATTCAGGCAAAAACAAAATACTTGCGTACCGTTTCAACCACTTCCCAGGTGCCTTTGAACCCCGGCTCGACGATAAAGATGTCACCCGCCTTCAGGTGAATCGGCTCGCCATTTTCCGGGGTGAGAATGCAGTACCCTTCACGGAAGTCACAGTATTCCCACTTGTCGTAGTTCACTGCCCACTTGCCCGGGGTACAGATCCAGGTGCCCATGGTCTTGGTCCCGTCCTCCGACGCGTAGGCGTTGAGGTTGACGGTATGAGGATCGCCGGAGAGCTTTTCCCAGGAGCTGGCATCCAGCAGCACGTCCGGCTGTGCGTCACGCAGTACCTTGATCTTGTCGGTCATTGTTCTTCCTTAAAACGATATTGTTGATCTTGTTGCACATCACGGAGACATGCCCCTATGCCGCTCCTCGGCTCGTGATGCCGCATGCTCGCAGCGGCAGGCCTTCCTGCCCTCCTGCAGAACAGGCCTGCCTGCACAACACACAGAGAAGCGGTCTTGCTCACCGCAAGACGCCTAACGCTGCACACCGATGCCATATTCGGCGCCGGCATCCAGGATCCAACGGTAGAGGTAGTCGGCGAAGCTTCTGCGCAGCACCAGCTCATAGCGATCCTCGGCGGGACGACGCAGGATCAGGCTGGACTTGGCGAACACCACGCTGACCGCCTTGCCCACCGGGAAGTTGCTCGGGTGGACGTCGTAGTTGGTCGACTTCATCAGCAGCTCGCGGGCCTTTTCCCCCTCCAGCGAGACCAGGGTCTGGCCGCCGCTGGCATCGACGATGGCGTAGTGGGCATCGCCCAGGGCGTCACGCAGGCGCTGCTCGACCTCGAACTCCTCGCCACCGGGCACGATCAGCAGCCATTCATCCGGCGATAACCACTGCACGCTGCGCTCGCCGCTTTCGTCCAGTGCCAGCCCCAGGGGCTGGCCAGGCAGGCTGATACCCAGCACCTTGCGCACGGCCTCATCGAGGACGATGGCGCCGCCGCGCAGGATCAAGTGGCCCAGGAAGGCCTTTTCCTCGAGTCGAACCCCGCTGGCGTGATTCACGGCCGGGGCCGGCGTGGAAACGCTGATCTGGTTGAATGCCACGGATAGCGGCGATTCCGAGGGAATCGCGGCCTCCGGATGCGTGTTGAAGGTCGCGACCTGGCCGTAAGTGATATCAGACATGTTGACGCTCTCCCTTGGGATCGATGAATACAGGGCTGACAACTTCGACCTCATGGGCCTGCCCGTCCGGCATCGGCACATGGAGCGTCTCGCCCATGCGATCGCGACCGCCCTTGATCACCGCCAGTGCGAAGCCGCTTTTCAGGTTCGGGCTGTAATAGCTCGAGGTCACATGGCCCAGCATGTCCATGGGAATGGGCTGGTCCTTGTCGACCACGATATGGGCGCCCTCTTCCAGCACCACCGTCGGGTCGACGGGCCTGAGCCCCACGAACTGCTTGCGGTCCTTGCGCGCCGTATCCGGGCGCGTCAGGGCACGCTTGCCGATCCACTGGAACGGCTTGTCGTAGCCGACCGCCCAGAACATGCCCAGATCCTCGGGGGTCACCGAGCCATCGGTATCCTGACCGGCGATGATCAGTCCCTTCTCGGCACGCAGCACGTGCATGGTCTCGGTACCGTAGGGCGTCAGGTCGTACTTCTTGCCGTGCTCGAACAGGGTCTTCCAGACATGCAGGGCGTAGTTGGCCTGGACGTTGATCTCGTAGGCCAGCTCTCCGGTGAAGGAGATGCGGAACACCCGCGCCGGAACATCGGCCACCTTGCCATTGCGCCAGTCCATGAACTTGAACTGCTCCTTGTCGAGATCGATATCGGTGATCTCGGACAGCAGCTTGCGCGCCTCGGGGCCGGTCACGGTCATGGTCGCCCAGTGGTCGGTAACCGAGGTGAAGTACACCTGCAGCTCCGGCCACTCGGTCTGGTGCCACAGCTCCAGCCACTCCATCACGCCGGCGGCGCCACCGGTGGTGGTGGTCATCAGGAAGTGGTTCTCGCCCAGGCAGCTGGTGGTACCGTCATCCATCAGCATGCCGTCGTCCTTGCACATCAGGCCGTAGCGCACCCGGCCCGGTGCCAGCTTGGCCCACTTGTTGGTGTAGACACGCCCCAGGAACTCCCGGGCATCCGGCCCCTGGATATCGATCTTGCCCAGGGTGGAGGCGTCGAGGATGCCGACGCCGGTACGCACCGCCAGGCTCTCCCGGGCCACGGCTTCTGCCATCGTTTCGAGCTTGCCGTTGACCTTGCGAGGAAAGTACCAGGGGCGCTTCCACTGGCCGACGTCCTCGAACTCGGCACCCTGCTCCACGTGCCACTGGTGCAGGGCGGTGTAGCGCTCGGGGTCGAACAGATCGCGGCAGTGACGACCGACAATGGCGCCGAAGGTGACCGGCGTATAGTTGGGCCGGAACACCGTGGTGCCCACCTCGGGGATCGACCTGCCCAGGCAGCGCGCGGCGATGGCCATGCCGTTGATATTGCCTAGCTTGCCCTGGTCGGTACCGAAGCCCAGGGCGGTATAGCGTTTGACGTGCTCGATGGACTCGAAGCCCTCCCGGGTGGCCAGTTCGACGGCCGCGGCGGTGACGTCGTTCTGCATGTCGACGAACTGCTTGGGCGCACGCAGGGTCGGCTTCTCGTGGGGCACCTGGTAGAGGGCGCAGGCCTGACCTTCGCGGATGACATCGGCCCGAGGCGGTTCGATGGCGCTGGCGGACTTGCCCAGCGCGGCAAGCGCCTCGCTCGCCTTGCTCGCGCCGTCGGCCAGCCCCTCGGCCAGGTCGTGTACGCCCCGGGCGCTGCCGGCGGCGTGCACACCCTTCACCAGGCTGGGCACGAAGCCCAGGAGGGTGTCGTCCCAGGTGGGTCGCGCACCGGTGTGGGAGGCCAGGTGGATCACCGGGCTGTAGCCGCCGGAGCTGGCGATGGTGTCGCACTCCAGGACCTCGGCCTGACCGGTAACCCTGAAGGCCGCGGTATCGATGGCCGCCACGCGGGCGCCATCGACGCGCTTGTCGCCCTTGGCCTCGAGCACGGCCGAGCCTTCGATGATGCGAATGCCGCGGGCCCGGGCCTGCTCGACCAGCTCGCCGTCCGGCTGGCGACGCGCATCGACGATAGCCACCACCTCACGGCCGGCTTCATCCCAGTCCAGGGCGGCGCGATAGGCATGGTCGTTGCTGACGGACAGCACCAGCTTGTTACCCGGCACCACGCCGTAGCGACGGATATAGGTAGAGACCGCGCCGGCCACCAGGTTACCCGGCACATCATTGTTGCCATAGACCAGCGGACGCTCATGGGCCCCCGTGGCCAGCAGCACCTGCCCCGCCCGCACCCGGTGCATGCGTGAGCGCGAAGACCGATAGCCATCGACCCGCGGGGCGGTTTCCCCAAGATGCTCGGTGCGCCGCTCGTGCAGGGTCACGAAATGATGGTCGTGATAGCCATTGGCCGTGGTGCGCGGCAGCAGGGTGACCTTGTCATTCTCGGCCAGCTCGTCGATCACTCGCTCGGCCCACTGGGCGGCGGGCTGGTCATCGAGCAGCTCACGGCTGGCAAGCAGCGAACCGCCCATCTCTTCCTGCTCGTCGCAGAGGATCACCCGCGCACCGGCCCGTGCGGCGGTAAGCGCGGCGGCCAGGCCGGCGGGGCCGGCACCCACCACCAGCAGATCGCAATGCTGGTTGAGATGATCATAGCTGTCGGGATCATTCTCCATCGGGCTGCGGCCCAGACCCGCGCCCTTGCGGATGACTTTCTCGTAGGTCATCCACATGGAGGCCGGGGCCATGAAGGTCTTGTAGTAGAAACCCGGCGGCATGAAGCGCCCGCCCAGCTTGCCGACCAGGCTCATGACATCACGCTGCACATTGGGCCAGCCGTTGGTGCTCTGTGCCGTGAGGCCCTCGAACAGCGCCTGCTGAGTGGCACGCACGTTGGGTACCTGGGCCGCCTCGGTACTGCCCAGCTGGACCAGCGCATTGGGTTCTTCGGCACCGGCGGCGACGATGCCGCGCGGGCGCGAATACTTGAAGCTGCGATTGACGACATCCACCCCGTTGGCCAGCAGTGCCGAAGCCAGAGTATCGCCGGCATGGCCCTGATAGCGCTTGCCGTTGAAGGTGAAATCCAGGGTCCGTGCGCGCTCGATGCGTCCACCCTGGCGAAGACGATTCGGCTGATTCGACTGGCTCATGCCTTGACTCCTTCCTGACCGGCGACCCTTCCCGCCTCGTCGACGACGTTTACGGCGGCCCCATGTTCGGCTGGCTCGCCCTCGGGATGCTCGGCGCTGAAGCGAGGCTGCTCACCCATTCGATAGGTTTCGAGGATCGCGTAGCTCGCCGAGTTGCGTGTGATGTTGAAGAACTTGCGGCAGCCGATCGCGTGCACCCACAGCTCATGGTGGATACCCCGCGGGTTGTCACGGAAGAACAGGTAAGCACCCCACTCCTCGTCGCTGCAGGTCTCGGGGTCCTCGGGGCGGGCGATATGCGCCTGGCCCTTGGGGGCGAACTCCTCTTCGTCGCGGTATTCGTCGCAATAAGGGCAATGGATATAGAACATGTTGATATCTCCTTAGTGCGCGACGCCGGCGGCGCCATGTTCGTCGACCAGGGCACCGGTGTTGAAGCGGTCGATGGAGAACGGCGCGGCGATTGGGTGCATCTCGCCCTTGGCGAGGCTCGCCGCAAAGACATGCCCGGAACCCGGCGTGGCCTTGAAGCCGCCGGTGCCCCAGCCGCAGTTGAAGAACAGGCCCTTGACCTTGGTCTTGGAGAGGATCGGACAGGCATCCGCACAGGTATCAACGATGCCGCCCCACTGACGGTTCATGCGCACCCGCGAGAAGATCGGGAACATCTCGACGATGGCCTGCAGGGTGTGCTCCACGGTGGTGTAACTACCGCGCTGGCCGTAGCCAAGATAGCCGTTGATACCGGCACCGATCACCAGGTCACCCTTGTCGGACTGGCTGATATAGCCGTGTACGTGGTTGGACATCACCACGGTGTCGAGCACCGGCTTGAGCGGCTCGGAGACCAGTGCCTGCAGCGGATGCGATTCCAGCGGCAACTTGAGACCAGCCATCTTGGCCACCACGCCGGAGTTACCCGCCGTGACACAGCCGATGGTCTTGGACTCGATATCGCCGCGGTTGGTATGCACGCCATACACCTGGCCATCACGAATCTTGAAACCGGTGACCTCGGTGTTCTGCAGGATATCCACTCCCAGGGCATCCGCGGCGCGGGCATAGCCCCAGGCCACCGCGTCATGGCGCGCGACACCGGCGGTCTTCTGCCAGGAGGCACCGAGGATCGGATAGCGAGCGCTCTTGGAGGTGTCGATGATCGGCACGATCTCCTTGATCTGATCGGCCAGTATCACTTCGCTATCAACGCCGTTGAGCCGGTTGGCATGCACCCGACGCTGGATATCGCGCATATCCTGCAGGGTGTGCCCCAGGTTCATGACACCACGCTGGGAAAACATCACGTTGTAGTTGAGGTCCTGAGACAACCCCTTCCACAGGTCCAGCGAGTGGTCATAGAGGCGCGCCGACTCATCCCACAGGTAATTGGAGCGCACGATGGTGGTATTACGTGCGGTATTGCCGCCCCCTAGCCAGCCCTTCTCCAGCACCGCCACGTTGGTGATGCCGTGGTTCTTGGCCAGATAATAGGCGGTGGCCAGGCCATGGCCGCCGCCGCCAATGACGATGACGTCATAGCGCTTCTTGGGGGTGGGGTTGCGCCACTGGCGCTGCCAATTCTCGTGGTGGCTGAGCGCGTGCTTGGCCAACCCGAAGCCTGAATAGCGTTGCATGTCTCTCTCCTGGAATCGCTGCTGACGCGTAAGGGCGATCAGACCGCTGACGCGGCGTCGGCCTGGGCGGAGGTCTGGTGATCCGTGGCGGCAGAGTCGCCATAGACCGGGTGGCGTCCGCAGAGCTTGGCCACCTTCTCGCGCACCTGGGTCTCCACGGACTCCGTCGCCTCCTGGTCGGCCAGCACGTCGAGGATGTCGCAGATCCAGCCCGCCAGTTCGGCGCACTCGGCCTCGTCGAAGCCACGGCTGGTCACCGCCGGGGTGCCGATACGCAGGCCAGAGGTAACGAAGGGGCTCTGGGGATCATTGGGCACGGCGTTCTTGTTGACGGTGATATGGGCACGACCGAGCGCCGCGTCGGCGTCCTTGCCGGTCACGCCCTGCTTGATCAGCGAGACCAGGAAGAGATGGTCATCGGTGCCGCCGGAAACGACGTCATAGCCGCGCTCCAGGAACACGCCGGCCATGGCGCGGGCGTTATCGATGACACTTTGCTGGTACTGCACGAAATCCTGGCTCATGGCCTCCCTGAAGGCCACCGCCTTGGCGGCGATGACATGCATCAGCGGGCCGCCCTGCTGGCCCGGGAAGACCGCGCCATTGAGCTTCTTGTAGAGATCCGCATCGCCGGCGGCGGAGAGGATCAGGCCACCCCGCGGGCCGCGCAGGGTCTTGTGGGTCGTGGTGGTGACCACATGGGCGTGGGGCACCGGGCTGGGGTAATGACCCGCGGCAACCAGGCCGGCCACGTGGGCCATGTCGACCATGAACCAGGCACCCACCTCGTCGGCGATGGCGCGGAAACGGCGCCAGTCGACGACGCGCGCATAGGCGGAGAAGCCGGCGATGATCAGCTTGGGCTTGTGGCTGCGCGCCAGACGCTCGACCTCCTCGTAGTCGATCTCGCCGGTCTCCGGGTTCAGGCCATACTGCACGGCATGGTAGTGCTTGCCCGAGAAGTTGGGCGCGGCACCGTGAGTCAGGTGGCCACCGTGGGCCAGGCTCATGCCGAGGATGGTATCGCCCGGCTTGACCATCGCCATGAACGCCGCGGCATTGGCCTGGGCGCCGGAATGCGGCTGCACGTTGGCGTAGTCGGCACCGAACAGGTCACAGGCCCGATCGATGGCCAGCTGTTCGACCACATCGACGTGCTCGCAGCCGCCGTAGTAGCGCTTGCCGGGATAGCCTTCGGCATACTTGTTGGTCAGCTGGGTGCCCTGGGCCTCCATCACGGCGCGGCTGGCATAGTTCTCGGAGGCGATCAGTTCGACATGGGCCTCCTGGCGAGACACCTCGTCGGCGATGGCGGCGGCGATCTGGGAATCGAAGTTGGCGAGACTTACCTGGTTCATGACTGGCTCCTGTTGTTATCGATGTCGGGCAGGATGTACCTCGAATCTATCGCCTACCCATCAAAAGGAAAAATTTGAAATCCTTATGCGTGGATAACCACCACGCAGCGCGTCCGGCATAGGATCTGATTAAAGACGACGACGAAGGAAAGAGATTGAACAGATGCGACAAAATTCCTGAACGCCGGGGCCTGCCGGAGGCCATTCGAACGCCGGGGAAATCGTCGGATGCTGCGCGCCCTAGGCAAGCGGGAAAAGGCGTGAAACCTAAGGCGTGGCCACGGACTCAGGGGCTGGGCGGGCCGCCGATATGCAGGAAGAAGGGGTCGACTCGGTCACTGCCTGGTTTTCCGGCACGTTTGCGCATCTCCGACGGCGTCGCATCGAAGGCCGTGCGGAAGTGACGCGAGAAGTGAGCGGTATCGGCAAAGCCGCAACGCTCACCGATCTCGGTGATGCTCTTGCCAGTGTAGTGCAGCAGCCAGAGGCCGTAGCGCAGACGCAGGTCTCGTGAGAACTTGAGGGGGCTGACGCCGAGCGTATCGCGGAATCGCCGCTCCAGGTTGCGGCGCGAGGTGCCGACTCGCTCGGCCAGCGCCTCCATCCCCAGCGCCTCCCCCAGATGCTGCTCGAGCACCGCAATGGCGCGGCGAACCAGCCGGTCGTCGACCCTGCCGAATACCACCGGCTGAGGCTGGGGGTGGGTCCCGACTCGCGCCTCGTCGAGAAGCATGATATTCAGGCTCTTCATGGCCCAGGCCTTGCCCTGATGACGCTCGATCAGATAGGCCGCCAGGTCGGCCGCCGCGGCGCCGCCGGCACAGGTGAGCCGATCACCGTCGTCGATGAACAGCCGGTCGGCCACCGGTTCGATGGCCGGGAAGCGCTGGACCAGGTCACGGTGGTGATACCAGCTGACGCAACAGCGCCGCCCCTTCATGAGGCCCGCCTGAATCAGCGCGAACACCCCGGTACACAGCCCCACCAGCGGAACCCCGGCATCGGCCGCCTTGCGCAGGTAGGCCAGGGCGGCGGTATCCTGCCGGTCGCCCGTCGCCTGGACGCCGCCCACGACCACGATATAGTCGAATCCTGTGGGGTCGCTGAAGGGCTCACAGGGTGAAATGGCCGCCCCGCTGCTGGAGAGCACCGCCTCGCTATGGCTGGCCATGAAGGTCCAGCGACACCGCAGCTGCCGGCTACGGTCGCCCTCATCGGCCGCCAGGCGAAGACAGTCGACGAAAGCGGCGAAGGGCATCAGGGTAAAGCGGTGCAGCAGGACGAAGCCAACGGTCAGGGGAACATCTTGAGAGGTAGGGTTAAGAATCATGTTTGACGATACCGCACCAATGGCCCGTGAGTTCGATTTCTGCTTGCCAGCATACCCCAGCGAAGCCCGGGCCTCGCCACCAGGGAAAGCAGAAAGCGAGCCCTTGGGCTCGCTTTCTGCTGACAGTTCTCCTTCAAATTTCGGAAAAAGAATTTCGCAGCCGACAAGGCAAGACTAGATCAAATATCAAATCTTTAATTTAAAAAATACGCCAAATCAAAAAAGCGTTAAAAACCAAGTCTCACTTCACCCATAAACCCCCTGTACTATGGGGTTTATGGGAAAGCACAACTTATCCTTCCTTCTCACTTTATCTTAGTTGACACGGTAGATATCCGCATTGAATCGCGCACTATCCTTGCCCCAGGCGTCAAACTCCATGATTTCCTCGCCCTGTTCCTTCCAGACCTGCTTCTCGCGATCGCTAGCCAGGGGAGAGAACCATCCGGTCCATCCATAGAGAATGCCGATAAGCGGAGAGAGCCAACATGCGAAGGCCAAGGGAATATAGAGCAGATCGACGGGATTTCCGCTATAGACGCCGAGCCCCAACGAGGTGACAACCACCGCGCCACCAGCATTCCACGGTATCAGAGGGGAAACCAGGGTGCCCCCTTCTTCGGTGGCACGAGATAGATTAAGCATCGAGTAACCCATCCCACGGTAAGCAGGGCCGAACATGCGACCTGTAAGCGCAATTGACAGGTAAGGGTCACCAGCGACGACGTTCGTCACCATCGCACTGCCAATTGCCGAGCTTTGCAGGGAACCGAAACGACTGATGCGCTTGACGACCGCATCGAGAATTGCCCGCATGGAGCCCGTACTTTCGAGAACACCGCCAAAAGAAAGTGCGATCAGAAGAAGAGTAATCACCCAGGTCATGGACTGGATACCACCGCGATTGAGCAGCCCATCAATCTCCGCCACCCCTGTCGCAATCTCATAGCCGGAAAACGCAAAGGCAAACAATTGCTTAAACTCGGCCCCCTGGAAAACACATGCCGTCAAGCCTCCCAGCAAGACACCGGTAAACAATACCGGTATTGCCGGCATACGCATGACTGCCAGGAAGATGACCAGCACAACGGGTAACACCGTCCACCAGGAAAGCACGAAATTTTCCGTCAAACCACTATTGATGGAAGCTATTCTGGCGAGAGATGCCGACTCATCACCCACCAGGCTGAAACCTGCCAGAAGATAGATCACCAGAGCGATCAACATGGCAGGCAAGGTAGTTGGTGCCAGATTTCGAATATGGTCGAAAAGATCCACTCCCGTCACCGCAGGTGCAAGATTAGTGGTATCAGACAATGGAGATATCTTGTCACCGAAGAAGGCCCCCGACACCACGGCACCGGCAGTCCAGTAAACTGGAATTTCAAACCCAGCACCGATTCCCATCAAGGCCAAACCCACAGTACCGACAGTCCCCCAGGAGGTGCCGAGCGATACCGACACGACGGCACACAACAACGCTGCCGCCGCAAGAAAGAGTTGCGGACTGATCAGATCGAGACCGAAGTAGATCAGAGTCGGGACTGTCCCACTGGCGATCCACACGCCGGTCAGCATCCCGACGAGGATCAGGATACCGATAGCAGGCAGGCCGACGCTGACCACATGCATCATTCCCTCTTCCATATCCTTCCATGAAGAGCCATTCCAGCGGCCCACCAAAGCAGCAAAACCGATACCCAGGATTAGAGGAACATGTGGCGTAAAGGTATCAAAAACAAATAGCTGGATACCCAGTACAAGAAAGGTCAAAAAAATAGGCAGAAGCGCCCATTGCAGCCCGATGCGGGGCCTGGTCGTGTCTAGCATCTCACCTTCTCCGGATAGTTATTTTTGTTGGCAACCAACATCAAGCATCATTACGGCTGCCAGCACTATTCATTAATATCCAAATTCAGGAAAAATTAATTGAACATATGCGACATGATCCATGAACGAAAACGCCACTCCGCCCACTAAAAAGAAGTTTAATAATATATTTATTGTTTTTTATCAGTTATTTAATAGTGGAAAAAAGAGAAATCATGCAAAAAACGTGTTCATCGAACACCATCTATTCTCTCGATATTTTTGCACACATGCGGTAATGCAACACCAGAGACAGTACAAAAGCGACCCGAGGAATGATGAATACCAGCAAATCCATAGCGCCTTCCCAGCTCGATTATACGAGCTATCGAAGGAAGGGGGCTATCCGGGTCACGGCAACCCCCATAAAATTCGAAAAAATCATCTAGAATCCTATGAATCTCTCCTAAAAATCCACCACCACATCGCCCTTGGGCTTGCTACAGCACGACAGGATATAGCCTTCTTCAATGTCCTCGTCGGTGATGCCACCATTATGCTCCATCTCTACCTCACCGGACGCGAGCTTGACCTGGCAGGTGCCGCAAATGCCCATTCCGCATGCCTTGGGAATGTGCAGACCGAGCTTGGAGGCCGCGGCATGAACGGTTTCATCGGGAAGGATGCGTACACTCTTGCCCGAGCTCCCAAATTCGATATTGAACATTTCCGCGTAATCGAGCTGTTCCGCGTCGGCTTCGGCTTGCTCGGCGAGTTCCAGCACGTCTTCCTTGACATCGACCGGTATGGCGCCAAAAGACTCCTCATGATAGTGCTTCATATCGAAACCACTGTCATGAAGAATACGTTTAACTGCATTCATGTACGGCGTAGGGCCACAGCAGAAAATCTCTCGCTCTCTATAATCCGGCGCCATCAGCTCCAGCATCGCCTGAGACAAGTAGCCACGATACCCGCCCCACGCCTCGCCGATATCGCTCTTGTTTTCACACACGACATGTAACTTGAACTCGGGTATTCGCGAGAACATGTGCATCAGTTCACGATGATAGATCACATCGCGTGGGGCACGAGCACTATGAATGAACTCGAGATCGACATCGGCATTGGTATCGAAGAGCCAGCGTGTCATCGACATCAATGGCGTGACTCCTACGCCCCCGGAAAGGAAAAGCACCTTCTCGGCGGGATAGTCGATGATATTGAAATTACCCACGGGGCCGTGCACCGCCAGTTTTTCGCCGGCCTTGAGGTTTTCATGCAGCCAGTTGGACACCTTGCCGCCTGGCAATCGCTTGACCGTGATGGAGAAGCTGTAGGGAACCGACGGGGAACTGGAAATGGTATAGGAGCGCATGACCTGCTCACCCTCGATCTCCAGCTCCAGCGTGACAAACTGCCCCGGCTTGAAGAAGAACATCACCGGCTGCTCGGCCATGAAGCAGAAAGTGCTCGCATCCTGTGTCTCGCGGATCACCTTGACGCATCGCACCAGGTGCCTGCCGTTAGTCCAGGTTTGCGTCGTAATCGGGTTATAGAAGCTCATTGACATTATCGTTTCTACCTGGCAGTACCGCGGCTAGGCCTCGCTGGGCCATAGCGACCGCTACGGCTCAACCCCATCACACCAACATTCTGACCATGCGCCAGGAGACCGACTTATCTGGCAGCGACATGAACATGCCTTGCGCAACATCCAAAGAAGATATTTCCACCCAGTGCGTCGCTGGAGCGCCACTCGGTGTCGCGGGTAGATAACCGAGCCTTCGTCACAAACCTCACACTCAAAATTAATAATAAATTCACAGTAACCTGGCGTCGATCTCGTAGAGAGACGGTGATTTCGAGGACCTTCGGCATGAACCTGATTGCAAGCTCCCACCATGATGACCATCTGACCAGTGCTCGGGAGGCGACCACGGCTCTACTCAGCAATCGAGCCCCCGGCTTTTCGCTGCCTCAACCTTTTTATAACGATGCCCAGCTTTTCTCTCTCGATATGCAGGAAATCTTCGAGAAGGAATGGCTTTTCGCCGGCATGACCTGTGAGATCCCCGCCAAGGGCAACTACATGACCCTGGATATCGGCGACAACCCGGTGATTATCGTGCGTGGTGCCGAAAATCGCATCCACGCCTTTCATAATGTCTGCCGACATCGTGGCTCACGGTTGTGTATAGAAGAGAAAGGCAAGGTGGCCAAGCTCGTCTGCGGCTACCACCAGTGGACCTACGAACTCGACGGCCGCCTGCTGTTCGCCGGCAGCGATATGGGTGAGGATTTTGATCTCGCCAGCTATGGCCTCAAGCCGGTCAGCGTCAAAAATGGCGGCGGCTTCCTCTTCATCAACCTGAGCGATGACCCGCCGGCCATCGATAGTCTTCTGGAGACACTCGATCATTACCTGGAGCCCCACCAGATGGAAAACGCGAAGGTTGCCGTTCAGTCCAGCATTGTTGAACAGGCCAACTGGAAACTGGTGGTCGAGAATAATCGTGAATGCTACCACTGCAACGGCGCCCACCCGGAGCTGCTCAACTCGCTGCAGGAGTTCGACGATAGTGATGACCCTCGCGCAACCCCGGCTTACAAGGCGCTGGTTGCACGCAAACAGGTCGATTGGGACAGCGAAAACATCCCCTGGCAGCTCCAGCGCATGGGCAAGCGTAACCGCCTGACTCGTACGCCGCTGCTGGAAGGCACGGTATCGATGACCATGGACGGCAAGCAAGGTTGCAAGAAGTTGATGGGCCGGTTTACTCACCCGGATATGGGCTCGCTACGCATCCTGAACCTGCCCAACTCGTGGAGCCATTTCCTGGGCGATCACGCCGTGGTGTTTCGTGTCCTGCCGCTGGGACCACAGAAGACCGTGGTGACGACCCAATGGTTAGTCCACAAAGACGCCGTTGAGGGCGTCGACTATGACCCGGAACAGCTGCGTAGGGTCTGGGATGCAACCAACGCCCAGGACCGCCACCTGGCCGAACAAAACCAGCGCGGCATCAACTCCAAGGCCTACCAGCCAGGCCCCTACTCCAAGACCTTCGAGTTTGGCGTCATCGACTTCGTCGACTGGTACAGCGAACGGATGCTGAGCCATCTCGATGCTTCCGCTCGTTGACTGCTCATAAGCGCCGAACCTCGGTAACCAACTGGCCCGCGTTAACGCGGGCCAGTTCATATATATCGCTCAAGTGCTTATGCATCATTAATCACGCACTCCGCGCCATCGCCACTGAAGTAGGCAATGCACCTCTACTCTATTTCAGCAGTGCCAGGACCTGTTCTGCCGCTTCGGCGGACGATGCCGGGTTCTGGCCGGTCACCAGCTTGCCGTCCCGCAACACAAAGCTGGCCCAGTCGGCGCCCTTCTCGTAGCGTCCGCCAGCGGCTTTCAGCATGTCTTCGACGAGGAAGGGCACAATCTGGGTAAGACCGACGGCCTCTTCTTCGGTGTTGGTAAAACCCGTCACCAGACGACCCGAGACCAGCGGCTTGCCGTCGGCACCAACGGTATGACGGAACACGGCAGGCGCGTGACAGACGGCACCGACCGGACGATCGGCGGCGGCAAATGCCTCGATCAAGCGCTTGCTATCCGCGTCTTCGGCTAAGTCCCACAGGGGCCCGTGGCCACCGGGATAGAAGATTGCATCGAACCCGGCTTCGGTTATGTCAGACAGCTTCAGCGTAGTCGCAAGCTGCTTTTGCGTCTCGGCATCGCCCTTGAAACGACGGGTGTCGTCGGTCTGTGCGTCCGCGCCATCGCTGGTTGGATCAATAGGGGGGTGTCCGCCATTGGGCGAGGCCAGGATGACCTCAGCGCCCGCATCCTTGAACACATAGTAGGGCGCGGCAAACTCTTCCAGCCAGAAGCCGGTCTTGTTGCCGGTGTCACCCAGTTGGTCGTGAGATGTCAGAACCATTAGAATTTTCATGATTACTCCTTTCCTTGCTGGCCAACGCAGATCCCGCGTTTTCCGAAGTTTTCGCCGTTGAGAAGGCCGATAAAGGCGGCAGGAGTATAATCCTGCCAACCATTGACGCTGAGCACCCAGCCGCCTGGCACATAGCCATCGATGCTCGGTAGCTCCTACAGCGCCGCTTCGAGAATGCGGCGGGCATCCTCGGGGCCAATGGCTTGATGTTCACCAAGTGCCGTCATGCCGTGATCCTGCAAGGCAGCAACGATATGGTCGATCCCGGACGCGGAAATATCATAGTCGCCTAACCGCGTCTTGATGCCCATCTGCTCAAAGAAGCCACGTGTCGCCTCGATTACCGCATCGATCCGCGCATCGTCAGATCCTTCACGGATATCCCAGACGTTACCGGCATACTGCAGCAGCTTCTCACGCTTAGGACCGCGTTGATCGTTCATCAGTGATGGCAGCACGATCGCCAGCGTGCGGGCGTGGTCGGTATCATTCAATGCGGTAATCTCATGCCCGATCATATGGCTGGCCCAATCCTGGGGCACACCGGCACCAATCAGGCCATTCAGAGCCATCGTTGCCGTCCACATCAGATTGGCACGGATATCGTAATCTTCAGGCGTCTCAAGCGCCTTGGGACCAAGTTCGATCAATGTGCGCAACAGGGTCTCGGCGAAGCCGTCCTGAACCCGCGCAGCAGACGGATAGGTCAAATACTGTTCGATCGTATGGATAAAGGCATCCACCACACCATTGGCAATCTGGCGAGGCGGCAGAGTGTAGGTGGTCTCCGGATCCAGCACCGAGAAAACCGGGTAGCAATGAAGACTACTAAACGGCAGCTTTGCACCCTTCTCAAGGTTGGTGATCACCCCGCCAGAGTTCATCTCCGATCCAGTGGCGGGCAAGGTCAATACTGAGCCGAACGGCAGCGCCTGGCTAATGACTGACCCGCGCGATGTCAGAATGTCCCAGGCATCGCCATCATACTTTGCCGCCGCCGCAATAAATTTAGTGGCGTCGATGACCGACCCGCCGCCAACGGCAAGCAGGAAAGTGATGTTGTTTTCGCGAATCATCTCAACGGCTTTCAGCGCCGTGGCATAGCGTGGGTTAGGTTCAATGCCACCAAACTCAAGCACTGTCCGCCCGGCAAGCGCCTCGCGCACCTGGCCCAGAACACCGGTACGCTCGGCACTGCCGCCGCCATAGAGGGCCAAAACCTTTGCCTCTGCAGGAATCTGATCCTTCAGCTCTGCGATGGTGTCTTTGCCAAACAAAATGCGGGTAGGGTTGTGAAAATTGAAATTTTTCATATCAGTTTCCTTTGATTTAAGCATACAGGCGGAGATCAACACTTCCGCGGATAATGCTGGAGCATGGGCAAATGAACCGAAAAGCGGCCATCAGCTTAGGGCTGAGCTTTCCGGGCGTCCGTCCGTTGTCGTCGCAGCGTTTTATGAAAGCCTTTCATGGCATATCTCACGCAAACAGACCGGTCGTCTATAAACTAGTCAAAAAAATTCGATCACCCAGGAGGTATAAGTCTCTTTGTCGCTTTCATGGCGGACCTCAGCGGCGCGTCATCATGCGAAAGGCTGGCAACAAGACTGGCTCCCAGCCATTGGTGATAGATCATCTCCGCCATGGCGCCGGGGTCATCGATTGAATCAATCGAACCTTCTGCAATGCCCTGCTCCAGGGTTTTCGTCAGGTGCGCGACAACTTCGGCAACGCCTAGCTGTAAAATCTTGCTCATATCCGCCGACAGGTCGGCCACTTCTGCTGACAGCCTGACCACGAGACAACGGTCTTCAGGGTTGGGACTGATCTGTTTCTGGTGCCAGTCCTCAAAATAGGCGAGAAACCGTGTGCGCGCATCCAGTGCCGGATGTGTGAGCAAACTACCAAGCCGCTCTCGATACTCCTGGACAAAATCTTCCAGCAGGGCGCACCCATAGGCCTCCTTCGAGGCGAAATAATGATAGAACGAGCCTTTCGGAACGCTCGCTTCTTTTAGCAGTATGCCAAGGCCCAGCCCTATATAGCCATGTTTGGCTGTCAGGCGGCGTCCTGTAGTCAGGATCTGGGAGCGGGTATCTTGATTGCGCATGTTCATGGCAAGCCATTATAAAGCCACTAGACCGATTGTCTAGCGGCCCATTGAAACTTGCACAATTCCCCGGTTCTCGACAATTCCCCGGTTCTCGACAATTCCTCCAACCGCCTCCAACGCCTCCGAAAGACCATCCTCAGGAAGGCGTCGGTCGTCGAGGCGCCGCCCTCCGCCAACCCATGACGGGGCGACGCCCTACCCCGAGAAGCACAACGCCGCTTTATCGATCAGGCAGCACGTGCGGCGAGGCTACCATGAGGATCGATGACAAACTTCTTGGCGACGCCACCATCAAAGTCGGCGTAGCCCTGGGGGGCCTCGTCCAGTGAAATAATCTGCACATTGACCGCCTTGGCAACCTGTACCCGCTCGAAGAGGATCGCCTGCATCAACTGGCGGTGATACTTCATCACCGGGCACTGGCCGGTATGCAAGGAGTGGGACTTGGCCCAGCCTTGGCCGAGACGCAAGGACAGGTTGCCGCTCTTGGCCTCATCGCTTGCGGCTCCCGGGTCCTCGGTAACGTAAAGCCCCGGAATGCCAATCTGACCGCCGGCACGGGTGATATCCATGCAGGCGTTCAACACCGTGGCAGGCTGCTCGTGAGAGTGGTCATGCCCATGGCAGCGTGCCTCGAAGCCGACGGCATCCACGGCACAATCCACCTCCCGCTCACCGAGAAGCGGCTCGAGCATTTCCGCCATGGGGGTATCCTGACGCAGGTCCAGGGTCTCACAACCGAAGCTTCTGGCCTGCTCGAGACGCTGCGGGTTCATGTCACCGACGATGACGCAGGCCGCTCCCAGCAACTGGGCGGACACCGCTGCCGCCAGGCCTACCGGACCGGCACCGGCGATGTAGACGGTACTGCCCGGCCCCACCCCGGCGGTCACGCAACCATGGAAGCCGGTCGGGAAGATATCCGACAGAAGCGTGAGATCCTGCATCTTGTCCATGGCGATATCCCGGTCGGGAAACTTCAGCAGGTTGAAGTCCGCATAGGGCACCATGACGTACTCGGTCTGGCCGCCGACCCACCCGCCCATGTCCACGTAGCCATAGGCGGCGCCCGGACGAGCCGGGTTGACGTTGAGGCAGATGCCGGTTTTACCCTCTTTACAGTTGCGGCACCGCCCACAGGCGATATTGAAGGGCACGGAGACAATATCGCCGGCCTTGATAAACTCCACATCGCGCCCGCACTCGATGACCTCTCCGGTAATCTCATGCCCCAGGACCATGCCCGACGGGGCCGTGGTGCGACCGCGCACCATATGCTGGTCGCTGCCACAGATGTTGGTCGCGACCACCTTCAGAATGACGCCGTGCTCACACTTGCGATTGCCCAGCGCCAGCTCGGGAAACGGAATCGACTGAATGTCGACGCTACCGGGTCCTGTGTAGATGACCCCACGGTTGACTGCCGTCATGGTTGCTCTCCTTCGGTTTTTTGTTTTCAGCGGAAGCTCCGCACCTCGACCATAGCGCCTGTACACGCCGGGACTGTTCTCCATGAGGCATTGCCATATCTAATCGAGACATCGAGGCAGCAAGCCAAACTCCCGATACGGATGCCACACACGCGCTAGCGCAGCACCTTTTCGTCTCTAAGCAGCGTAACGATCGCCTCGGCGCCCTGTTCCGGCGTCATGTCGGTCAGCACCTGCCCACCGGCCGAGGCCTTGGCGGTGGCGGCCTTCATCCGCTCGGCACCGGTCTTGGCCTTGATCACCTTGAGCCGTTTCGGCCTGGGCCGCGCGGGCTGCAGTCGTGCCTCCTCCAGCAGCATGTCCTCCACCACCGCCACATCCTGCGGCCGTAACTGACCGCGCCGAGCGGGGCCAAAGGCGCTTTGCCTGGCCTCAGGCGCCGCATTATCGACACTGGCCACAAAGGGCAGACGCACCTGCAGGCGGCGACGCTGACCCCGGGGCAGGGCCTGCAGGACCTGAGCCACGCCTTCCGTCACGCTTTCCACCTCGGCCAGCCCCACCACCAGCGGCCAGTCGAGCTGTTCGGCCAGCAGATAGGGCAGCATCCCGGAGCCTTCCCCGACTTCCGCCTGGCTGCCGGTCAGGACCAGTTGGGCACCGGCATCCCGCAGATAATCGCCCAGCGCCGGCACTACATCGGCCCGGGGAGGCTGTTGCAGCACCGTCATCTCCGCCAGCCCCATGCCCAGATAGGCGCGCAGCGCCTCCACCTGAGGATCACCGGCGTGCAATAGTTGAAGCTCCTTGCCCGCCAGGCGCAGGCCCAACTCGACGGCCCGGGCGTCCTGCTCGGCACGTCGGGCACGCCCCGTGACCGGATGCGCACCGACGGACACCAGGGTGATGACGTTCAACAGATTATGCGGCATCGCGTATGCCTCCCTGGCGGAGCGCATCGACACGATCGATCAGCGCCTGGAGAATCGCCGTCGAGTCACCGATCACGGCAAGGTCGGCGCGCTTGACCATATCGCAGCCGGCGTCCTGATTGATGGCCACCACCTTGTCGCACGTGGCGATGCCTTGCAGGTGCTGAACGGCCCCGGAAATCCCCACCGCCAGGTAGACCCGCGCGGTGACCCAGGTGCCGGTCGCACCGACCTGACGATCGCGGGGCATGAAGCCATCGTCGACCGCCACCCGCGACGCCCCTTCGGTGGCGCCGAGTTCGCGCGCGGCCTGATGGAACAGATCCCAATCCCGAACACCGTTGCCACCGGAGAGAATGAACTCGGCTTCGGCCATTGGCGTCAGCGCCGGATCAACGGCGACGGCACCGCGGTTATCGAGGCGCGCCGCGCCATGAACGAGCACGTCTTCCAGCTCGATGGCGCGAACCTCGTGACGCGTATCGCCCACCGGGTCGGCACACTCCGCCGCGGCTAGAACCAGTCGCGGTGCGGTGCGCGCCAGATCCTGCTGTCCGGCGCCCGCGCGGCCGATACACTGGCCGTCGGCCATCTGCCAGACGCGGGTGGCCGGACGCTCGCCGAGTTTGGCCGCCAGCCGGCGACCCAGCTCACCACCACCGGTGCGGCTGTCCGGTATCAACCAGTGGCGCGGGGCCAGCTGGGCATCCACCGCCCGGAGCATCATGACTCGCTGCTCCGGTGAATAGCCCGCGACGGCCTCGCTCGAGATATGCAGCAGACGGTCGATACCGGCGGTGTCGAAGGCACTCTCCTTGTGCTCCCCGAAGACCACCGCGACCACCGCGCCCTCACTGCCGGCAAGCGTGTTGGCCAGGCCGAACAGGTCCTTGTCGTGACTGCTCAGGCGGCCACCGACCATGTCCGGCACCACCACGATATGAAAGGCGGGCTGCTCGATGATGTGCAGCGGCAGCTGTACCGCCGCATCGACGCGGGCACGCTGGCGGCTGCCACCCTGCTGGGCACCGCTACGGTCGATACGCTTGAGCCCATTGGGGCCAGCGAAGCCTAGCACATGGGGGTTCTTGCGGATCAGGCCGCTGGGGCCCACCCAGCTAGCCTCGAGTGGCTGCATCGAGGCATGCAGCGGATGCAGGCGGTTACGGGCGATCCACTCGCTACGCGGGTCGCGGCGAAGACTATCGGTCATCAGTGCACCTCCAGGACGTCGGGGCGGGCCACCGGCTTTTGCGTCGCCGGCGCGGGCGCGTCAACCAGTGCGTCTGCGACCAGCTCGGCGATATCCTTGACGTGTGGCCGAGGCTCGACCACGCCTTCGAACATCGCGGTACACTGCGGGCAGCCCACGGCCACCAGCTCGGCACCGGTTTCCTTGATGTCGTTCATGCGCATATCGGGGATTCGCTGCTTACCGGGAACATCGGTGATCGGTGCACCGCCGCCGCCGCCACAGCAACGCGAGCGGAAACCGGATCGCTCCATCTCCTTGACCTCAATGCCGATGGCCTTGAGCACGCTACGCGGGGCCTCGTATTCGCCGTTGTAGCGACCGAGGTAGCAGGGGTCGTGATAGGTGACGCTGCCTCCCTTGTGCTGGCCGAGGGTGAGTCGCTTGTCGGCGATCAATTCATCCATGTAGGTACTGTGGTGCAGCACCTGATAATTGCCGCCCAGTGCACCGTATTCATTTTTCAGCACATGGAAGCTGTGCGGGTCACAGGTCACAATCCTGTCGAAGCGGTATTGCGCCAGGCTGGCAATGTTGCGCCGGGCCAGGCGCTGAAAGGTTGCCTCATCACCCAGGCGTCGCGCCACATCGCCACTATCGCGCTCTTCCTGCCCCAGCACGGCGAAGTCGACACCCGCCGCCTTGAGCACCTTGACGAAGGCCCGCAAGGTACGCTGGTTACGCATGTCGAAGGCCCCATCGCCGACCCAGAACAGAACGTCCGCCTGCTTCTTCTCGCTCATCAACGGCAAATTGAGATCGGCGGCCCAGTTCAGGCGCCCTCCGGGATTGAAACCGCCGGGATTGTCGGTGGCGATCAGGTTGTCGAGAACCTCAGCACCCTTGTTCGGCGTGGCGCCCTGCTCCAGGGTCAGATGGCGACGCATGTCGACGATGGCGTCGACGTGCTCGATCATCATCGGGCACTCCTCGACACAGGCGCGACAGGTGGTGCAGGACCATAAGGTATCGGCATCGACCAACCCCTTGCCCTGCAGATTGACGATGGGCTGGTGCGGGCCGCCACTGTGCTCCCCCAGCGGAACGCCCGGATAGGGGCTGCCGGCAAAATCGGCATCGTTGCCACCGGCCAGGCCGATGACCATGTCTTGTATCAATTTTTTCGGATTCAGCGGCTGGCCGGCGGCGAAGGCCGGGCACGCCGCTTCGCACTTGCCGCACTGCACGCAGGCATCGAAGCCGAGCAGCTGATTCCAGGTAAAGTCAGTGGGCTTTTCCACGCCCAGCGGGGCATCCGGCGCCTCCAGGTCCAACGCCTTGAGGCCGGTCGAGCGACCGTCCCCAAAGCGTTCGGCACGACGATGCCAGGCCAGATGCAGGGCGCCCGCGAAGGCGTGCTTCATGGGCCCGCCCCAGGTCATGCCGAAAAACATCTCGGCAATGCCCCAGGCCACGCCAGCCAACAGGAGCAACGCGAGGCCCCATCCCCCCACATCGCCCGGTAGAATGCCGGCCACCGGCAGGGTCACGACAAAGAAGCTCACCGAGAACATCAGCAGGCTTTTGGGTAATCGGTCCCAGGGCCCCTTGGACAGGCGCGCCGGTGGGTTGCGACGACGCTTGGCGACGAACAGGGCGCCACAGAACATCAGCACGGTGGCACCCAGCAGGGCGAAGCCCAAGAGGCGATGATGCAGGCCGAAACCGTGCACGATGATCGCCAGCAACGCCGCCAGCACGAAGCCTCCCGCAGTGGCGACGTGGGTCCGGGACATGTAGGTGTCGCGCTCCACCACCCGGTGCAGATCGACCAGGTAGCGGCGCGGCATGGCCGCCAGCCCCCGCATCAATGACACCGGCGACGGGCGTCCCTGGCGCCACAAGCTCACGCGCCGCCAGGCACCCAGCAACATCAGGGCCAAGGCACAGAACATCAGTATGGGCAGGAGGGTATCGAGCATTCGGGCTCACCTCGCAAACTTGGAGTTATTAGGCGACCCGGCTGCCACGCACGGGCCGCTGAAAGCGTCATGGGCGAGCGCCATAAACGTATGCCTAGAAGTCCTTGCAAAGGCGCAGGGCATCGTAAATCGCCGCATGGGTGTTGCGCGGTGCGGTACAGTCCCCCAGACGGAACAGCAGGAAGCCATCTCCCTCCTCCGCCAGACAAGGTTGCGGCTGAATGGCGTAGAGCGCCTCCAGGTCCACCTGCCCCTTGTTACGCGACTGCTCCTTGAGGCCGTAATAGAGCACTTCATCCGGCCGGATGCCGTTCTCCACCACCACCTGATCGACCACTCGCTCCTCCTGGGTACCGCTGTACTCGTTTTCGAGCACTGCCACCAGAGCGTCACCCTCACGATAGACCCGGCGCAGCATCAGGTCGGAGGTCATGATCACCTCCTTCTCGTAAAGACTGCGGTAGTAGGTCGGGAAGGTGGTGCCCCCCGCGGCACAGCCGGGCTTGATGTCATCGGTGACGATCTCGACCTTGGCCCCCTTGTCGGCCAGAAAGTCCGCGGCGGACACCCCGGCAAACTCACAGATGGAATCGAAGATCAGCACGTTCTTGCCCGGCTCGACATGACCACTAAGGACATCCCAGGTACTGACCACCAGGCTCTCGTCAGAATTCTCGGCGTAGCCCCACTCCGCGTGCTGATCGAGGAAGGGGCGGCCACCGGTGGCCAGCACCACAATATCCGGGGCTAGATCCTTGATCGCTGCTTCATCGGCACGGGTGGCCAGGCGCAGATCGATACCGAGACGCGTCAACTCGAGCTGATACCAGCGGGTAATACCCGCGATCTGGTCACGCTGCGGTGCCTTGGCGGCGATGGTAATCTGCCCGCCCAGGGCATCGCTTGTCTCGAACAGGGTCACGTCGTGGCCACGCTCGGCTGCCACACGCGCCGCTTCCATCCCGCCCGGACCACCGCCGACCACCACCACCTTGCGCCTGGTGCCGGAGGTCTTCTCGATGATGTGCGGCAATCCCATGTATTCGCGGGTGGTCGCGGCATTCTGGATGCACAGTACATCTATTCCCTGGTACTGGCGGTCGATGCAGTAATTCGCCCCGACGCACTGCTTGATCCGGTCGACCTGGTCCATCTTGATCTTGGCGATCAGGTGAGGGTCGGCGATGAGGCCACGGGTCATGCCGACCATGTCGACGTAACCGCCTTCGAGAATACGCGTGGCCTGGTTCGGGTCCTTGATGTTCTGCGCGTGCAACACCGGGGCCTTGACCACCTCCTTGATTCCCGCGGCCAGATGCAGGAAGGGCTCCGGCGGGAAACTCATGTTGGGAATGGCATTGGCCAGGGTGTTGTGGGTGTCGGCGCCCGAACCGACCACGCCGATGAAGTCGAGCATGCCGGTGTCATCGTAGTACTTGGCAATCTGCTTCATGTCCTCGTGGGACAGGCCATCGGCATGGAATTCATCGCCGGACAGCCGCATGCCCACGCAGAAGTCGTCACCGACCTCGGCGCGCACCGCCTTGAGTACCTCCAGGCCGAACTTCATGCGGCCCTCGAAGGTACCGCCCCACTCATCGGTACGCTTGTTGACCCGCGGGCTCCAGAACTGGTCGATCATGTGCTGGTGCACGGCGGACAGCTCGACGCCATCCAGCCCACCGGCCTTGGCCCGACCCGCCGCCTTGGCGAAGTCACCGATGATGCGCCAGATCTCTTCCGGTTCGATGGTCTTGCAGGACGCACGATGGATCGGCTCACGGATGCCGGACGGCGACAGCAGCGTCGGCCAATCATTGCCATGCCAGCTCGTGCGGCGCCCCATGTGGGTAATCTGGATCATGATCTTGGCGCCATGCCTGTGCATCGCATCCGCCAGATTCTGAAAGTGTGGAATGATTCGGTCGGTGGAAAGGTTCACCGAGCTCCACCACTCATGCGGGCTGTCGATGGAGACCACCGAGGAGCCGCCACAGATGGCCAGACCCACGCCACCCTTGGCCTTCTCTTCGTAATACTTGACGTAACGCTCGGTGGTCATGCCGCCGTCGGTGGCGATGACCTCGGCATGGGCCGTCGACATCACACGGTTGCGGATGGTCAGTTTGCCGAGTTGAATCGGCTGGAACATTGCTTCGAAGGCCATAAGAGATTCCTCGACTTAGAGCGGCTTGACGATGAAGAGACCGTGGTCGTGACCTTCCTGTGACGCCCCGTATACCTGTTCGGCACGCGTGCGAATGCTGCTGCCCTGGGCCTCAAGGATCTGGTCCATCGCTCCGGCGAACCAGCCGGTGAACATATAGTCGACCTTGCGCCCACATTGACCGTAGACATAGACGAAGGCGGAGTGGTCGAGGCGCACCTCACAGGTCCCCTTATCGAGGTCGATCGATAGCGTCTCGAACAGACCCCAGCCACGCTGCGAGAGGCGTTTCATATAGTGCTCAAACACGGCCACGCCAGACAGGCCATGGCACTCGGCCTCCTTCTCGCACCAGTGCCAAGCCGACTTGTAGCCCGCCTTATAAAGAATCTCGGCGTAGGCCTCGGCGCCCAGTACCTCTTCGACCCCCCTATGGTTATTCACAAAGAAATGACGCGGCACATAGAGCATCGGCAGGGCATCGGTCGTCCAGACACCGGTTTCGCTATCAACTTCTATGGGCATCTCGGGGGCATGTGTCGCCATGTGTATAAACTCCCAGAATCGATTGATTATCTTGACCGACCAGCCCACTCGCGTGATGAGTAACCTGCGCGTGGCGCCGGAAAAGAGGCGAGTTATGCGCCCCAGACGTCCTTGAGCACGCGGGTCCAGTTTTCGCCCATTACCTTGCGTACCACAGACTCGGACATGCCTCGCCTCAGCAGGGTCTCGGTGAGATTGGGAAATTCCCCGACGGTGCGAATGCCTTGCGGGTTGATGATCTCGCCGAAGCGAGTCAGGCGACGAGCGTAACCCTTATCGTGAGTCAGCCACTCGAAGAACTCCTGGCCATGGCCCTGGGTAAAATCGGTACCGATGCCAATAGCATCCTCGCCCACGATATTCATGATGTATTCGATCGCCTCGGCATAATCGTCGATGGTCGAGTCGATACCCTTGGCGAGGAAGGGAGTGAACATGGTCACACCGACGAAGCCACCATGGTCGGCGATAAACTTCAGCTCTGCGTCGGATTTGTTGCGGGGGTGTTCTTTCAGGCCGGAGGGTAGGCAGTGTGAATAGCACACCGGCTTGGAGGACTCGAGGATCACCTCTTCGCTGGTCTTGCTGCCGACATGGGACAGGTCGCACATGATGCCCACGCGGTTCATCTCGGTGACGATCTCGCGGCCGAAGCCGGACAGCCCGCCGTCACGCTCGTAGCAGCCGGTACCGACCAGGTTCTGGGTGTTGTAGCACAGCTGTACAATGCCCACGCCAAGCTGCTTGAACACCTCGACGTAGCCGATCTGATCCTCGAAGGCATGGGCATTCTGGAAGCCGAAGATGATGCCGGTCTTGCCCGCGGCCTTGGCCGCACGAATATCCTCGGTCGTGCGCACCGGGGTCACCAGGTCCGCGTTCTCGCGGATCAACGCCTGGTTGGCGACGATGTTATTAACCGTGGCCTGGAATCCCTCCCAGACCGAGACGGTACAATTGGCTGCGGTCAGACCGCCTTTGCGCATGTCCTCGAACAGCTCGCGGTTCCACTTGGCGATGATCAGGCCATCGATCACGATGGCATCGTTGTGCAGGTCGGCAGGCGTCATGGGTGGCTCCATCATTGTTATGTAAAACTGCCACCAGCATAGCCCTCCGCCTTGGCGCCTCAGCGCCTGGAAACGACCGCAGAAATTCCAAAAACGTCATGCATGTCGAAAACGCGACACGCCCAGGGCTCCGGCGAAGATCGCGCTTGCGTGTCTATCGCTCTCTCACGAATCGAGCCGTACGCTGCCATACGTGGGCTCACCCTGCGCCTGACTCAAGGCACTCGTGGCGGCAGAGGCTGGCTCTTCCACCACGGGTACGAAAGTAGAGCCCTTTAATGCCGCCGTGACTTCCTCCGCCGCTTTCACCGGCCCCCTGCCCAGCGAATGCCACCGGCGCTCATTCCTGGGCGGTATGCCGAAGTATTCGCGATAACACTTGGAGAAGTGCGGTGTGGAGACGAAGCCGCATACCATGGCCACCTCGATAATCGATATCGAACTTTGCCTGAGCAACTGCCGAGCCCGGGTCAAGCGCAATCTCAGATAGTAGCGTGACGGTGTACAGCTCAGATTATTCTGGAACAGCCGCTCCAGTTGACGACGCGACACCCGCACATAGCTCGCCAGCTCATCGAGGCTGATGGGTTCCTCGAGATTGGCCTCCATCAAGGCCACGGCCTCCAGCAGCTTGGGCTGCGTGGTGCCCAGCACATGCTTCAACGGTATACGCTGTTGATCCTCCTCACCGCGCATCCGCTCATAGATAAACATCTCAGAGATAGCCGCCGCCAGTTCACGGCCATGGTCCCGGCCGATCAGCGTCAGCATCATGTCCAGTGGGGCCGTTCCTCCCGAAGACGTCACACGATCGCGGTCGATGGAGAATAGCCGATGGGTCAGCAACACATTCGAAAAGGCCTCCCGCATGGCGGTCAGGCACTCCCAGTGGGTGCTTACCTCGTAACCGTCCAACAAGCCCGCCCGAGCCAACGCCCAACTCCCGGTACAGACCGCCCCCAAGCGCCGCGAACGCTTCGCCTGGGACTGAAGCCAGGCAATGTGCTCGGGCCTGACACTGCGCTGATGCGCGACGCCGCCACAGACGATCACCGTATCCAGCGCAGGGGCCGTAGCGGTCGCCAGGTCTGGCGTAACCTGAAGCCCATCGCTGGCGTGAACCGGCGCCCCATCCAGGCTCAAGGTATACCAGCGATAGAGCTTGCGCCCCGTGAGCTGATTGGCCATGCGCAGCGGACCCGTCGCCGATGCCAGCGAAATCAGCGTGAAGTTGTCCAGCAGTAAAAAACCTAGGGTCTGCGGAGCAGCAGTGCTACTCGGCACCTGAGGAGCCGCTTCCATGGGATACCTCCCGCTTTCGGCCTGCCTACCCCTAAGCAAACAAGGGAAACGAGAGGCCTTTCACTATCCATTATATTTATTCAAATCATGCCCGGGACAACGAGACACCCGACGCGATTCAAGCTTTATCAAGGCGATATATACTGCTGTCGCCGAGGCATCAGGCGTTCTTTGCCCGGCTCTCTGGCCAGCCTGTTCGACTCGATTGGGCCTCAACGGCGTGCGTCGGTCAAGCCACCGCAGGCGTGGACCACTGTCGCTGTGAAGGCCCGGGGAGGGATTCGATCGTCCCTGTTGGCATCGGATAGCCGCGCACCATGCCTGGTGCAACAAAAAGGCGCCGAGGATCCTCATCCTCGGCGCCTTGCGTCTGCCTAACGACTCCTTATCATTCCCTCCCAGGAGGTCTTGGCAGATAACACTATTGCGATGTTTTCTGGAAAGCGTTTCGCCTAGTCACCAGCGATACCCCAACATAGCAGACCGAGGACACGGCACAGCCCGTCAACGGCCCGATCAACCAGCCCACGTCGGCGAACAGCATCATGTAGCCGCTGACGGTAAAGCCGGACAGCATGGCGACCAGCGCCCCCCAGGCCGAGCCCTGCCAGAAGGTCGAGATGAACACCGGCCCGATCATGCTGGCCAGCAGGGTGCCGGTGCCGAGAATCCCCAGCCAGGAGAGCATGAAGGGCGGCGCATAGAGCATCATCAACAGCGCGACGATACCCAGGGCCACGACGGCCAGGCGATTGATCCACAGCACCAGCCGCTGGCTATGGAGCAGATTGTTGAACAGGGCGAGGCGCAGGTCATGGGAGGTCGCCGAGGCAACGGTGTGCAGCAGCGAGTTCGCGGTGGACTTCATGGCGAACAGGATAAACAGGGTGATAAAGCCCTGCAGTGCCGGGTGCATGAAGTGTTCGAGGTAGGCCGGCATGGCGTTGTCCGGGTCGGCCAGGTCGGGCATCTGGGCCCGCATATAGAGGCCGACGAGGGGCACCAGACTCAACAAGGCCCCGATGACCGCCACATACACGCCCGCCTTGTGCAGCTTGACGTCCGGCTTGAAGGCCAGAAAGCGGATCGCCATGAACGGCAGGACCGCGGCGAACAGGAAGGCATAGGGCAGCACCAGGAACACCGTGGCCGGGCTGTCGCCATAATGCGCCCCGGTGGTGGGATTCAGGAGTTCGGGGTCAATGGCATTGAGCGACGCCTCCCAGGTGCCGAGATCTATCGACGTGAAGATCTGCACCATGATGATGACGGCGGCGACCGACATGCCGCAGACCATCACGGTATCGGTCCAGGCGACCGCGGCCAGGCCGCCCAGCATGGTGTAGAGGATGATGACGCCGACCATCAGCAGGGCGCTCTGGGTCAGCTCGATACCCAACCAGCTCGCCCCCAGCAGGCCGACGGCCTTGATCTGGCTGGTCAAGAACACCAGCAGCAAAAGGATGGTGATAAGCGCCGCCACTCCCTGGATGAGCCGGCCCATGTTGCCACCGCCATGAATCTGGGCGATATACTCAGGGATAGTGTTGCTGCCCATGTCGACGGCCTTGCGCTGCAGGAAGCTCGCGAAGTACAGCACGGCGATCATCATCGCCGGGGCGAAGAAGAAGTTGCCCAGCACCTCGATGGCGCCGAACTGGTAGGTCACGCCCGGTGACCCCATGAACCCCCAGCCGCTGAAGCCGGTGGCGACGATGGTACTCGCACCGACGAAGGCCCCCAGCGAACGCCCGGCGACTAGAAAGCCGCCCTCATCGCTTTTCTGCATCATCCGGGACGAGAGGAAGCCCAGGTAGATCATCAGGCCGAAGGTGAGAAACAGAAGCCCCCAGTTGAACAGCTTGTAGGAATCCATAATCACCGCCTCGCCGATCTATTGGTGGACTTTCTCTTCAGCTCTCTGCGTAGGTAAGCGGCTCCGGCATGAACCAGCATGTAGAGTGTCAGTATGAGAAAGGTGGTTAGCACCCAGGAGTTCATCGTCATTTCCTCTTGTTATTGATCGATAGTAAGGCGTCTAGCCGCGCATTGCCTGCCCTGGCACTTTCAAGGTATTTTAGAGCCCTTCCGGCAGCCAATTTGTAACGCAAATCCTCCTATAAAGCACAAAAATGGCGCTCCAATGAAAAACATACCGACGGACCTCCTGCGTACCTTCGTCACCATCAAGGACCTGGGCGGTTTCACCAGCGCCGGCGAGCTCCTGGGCCGATCACAGCCCGCCATCAGCCTGCAGATAAAAAAGCTCGAAGCCCTCCTCGAAACACAGATATTTCTTAGGGGCGCGAGCCTTGATTTGACTGAAGATGGCGAGTATCTCTACCAGGCGGCAAGGCAGATGCTTGAAATAAATGACCGCACCGTGGCCAGGCTGAAAGGAGAGAACATATCCGGCAGGGTTCGCCTGGGCATTCCCAACGATTTCGAGCTCGCTTTTCTCCCGAAGGCATTGAGAAGTCTTGCCCGTATTTATCCTAATATTATGGTCGAGGTCGACTGCGCTATCAGCAAGGTGATCTACCAGCGCTTTCAGAAGCATCATTATGATATCTGTCTGGTCATGGAGCCGGAGAGGGAAAAGGAAGACCGAGACGATCGCGACTATCGGACCGACCGGCTGACCTGGGTAGTCAACCAGAGTCATCTGGCCGACTCGGATATCGTGCCACTGGTGACGTACCCCCAGGGCTGTGTCTATCGATCCATGCTGGAAGGATGCATGGCCAAGGGGGATAGACCCTACCGCATCGTCTATACCAGCCCTAGCCTGCTGGGGATCATGTCGGCCGTTGAAGAAGGGCTGGGGCTGACCGCCATGGCCGCCTCGGTGGTACCCCACCACCTCACCAAACTGTCGGAGGCGGAGGGCCTGCCAGAGCTGGGGTCGGTCAGCACCGGCCTCTATTACCGCGAGGAGGAGCTGAGTGTGGCCAGCCGTCACGTTCTCGACTTCCTGCGTGCCGGACTGGCCAATCTAGTGCCTCACCCGATCCTTGGCGAGCACTGAGGCGGCTCAACGAATGATGTTGTGCTCCGGGCCGTACGGGAAGCCGGTGATATTGTCGGCGCCATGCTCGTTGACCACCAGGATATCGTGCTCGCGATAACCGCCGGCACCGGGCTGACCTTCCGGCACGGTGATCATGGGCTCCATGGAGACCACCATGTTGGGCTCGATCACGGTCTCGATATCCTCGCGCAGCTCCAGGCCCGCCTCGCGGCCATAGTAGTGGCTCAGGGTGCCGAAGGAGTGGCCGTAACCGAAGGTGCGATACTTGAGCAGGTCATGCTTGGCGAAGATCTCGTTGAGCTCATGGGCGATATCACAGCAACGCACGCCGGGCTTGATCAGCTCCTGGCCGCGGCGATGGACCTCGCAGTTTACCTCCCACAGACGCAGGTGCTCGTCCGAGGCATGGCCGAGGAACAGCGTGCGCTCCAGGGCGGTGTAGTAGCCGGAGATCATCGGGAAGGTGTTCAGGCTGAGGATATCACCGGGCTGTACACGGCGGCTGGTCACCGGGTTATGGGCACCGTCGGTGTTGATACCGGACTGGAACCACACCCAGGTATCCATCAGCTCGCTGTTGGGGTAGGTCTTGGCGATCTCGCGCACCATGGCGGCCTGACCGGCCAGCGACACCTCATATTCCGGCACACCGGCGTAGATGGCATCGCGCACGGCCACGCCGCCCACATCGGCGACACGGGCGCCCTGGCGAATCAACGCGATTTCCTCGTCGGACTTGACCATGCGCATCTGCATGGTGGGTACGCCGGCGTCCACCAGCTCGACGTTACCCAGCGCATCGAGGAGCTTCTGCTGGTTCTGCAGCGTCATGTGGTCGTACTCGACGCCGACGCGACGCTTGCCCTCGCAGAGCTGCTTGACGGCCTTGAAGAAGTTGTCCTTCTGCCAGTCGGTGTAGACGATGTTGTCGCCCAGACGGTTGCGGCGATAAGGCTGCCCCCCGTCGATATTGGCGGTCACGGTGGTAAAGCTGTCCTGGGTCACCACCAGGCCGTAGTCGCGGCCGAACTTGCAGTAGACGAAGTCACTGAAGTAGTTGATGTTGTGATAGGAGGTCAGCACGACGGCGTCGACCCCACTCTTCGCCATGTAGTCGCGCAGGCGAGCGAGACGCCCCTGCATCTCGTTATCGGAGAATGTCGGTACGACCTTCTCGCCATTGGGAATCTCGATCAGTGACGGCAGTTGCATGTTGTTCTCTCCTCTTGTGTCAACGGAATCGTCATACCAGCCAGGCGCTTCCGGCCTTCGATGCCGGTACCGAGACGCCCCTCGCTTGCCATGCTGTACGGGTTACTGCTGGTACGGATGACTATGGCCAGACACCTGCCGTTGCACCAATGACTAGTGCAAATGCCCCCATTGGCGAGCGCAATATGCTGGATATTCAGATTGTTGGCTTGTAGCGAATCGTCAAGATTTCACACCCATATACAGTCCACTCTCCTCCAGCGACATGACTCGCCCACACTGACTCGGGGCATAGCCCGGCAATGTTTCCACCATGAGCTGGAATTCTTCGCTACCGAGTACCTCAAACAGACGCTCGAAGCGCGACTCCTTCAGGCTGCGGTGATGACAGACCAGGAGGTAGTCCTCCTGCACCAACGGCACAAAATCGAGTCCGAAGCGTCGCGCCGCGGCCTCCACCCCGAAGCCCACATCGGCCATTTCAGCCGCCACATAAGCTGCAACCGCGGAGTGTGTATATTCTTCAACCTCGTAGCCTTGAATGAGTGCTGGCTGAATATCAGCCTCTACCAGCAGCCCATCAAGCAAGGCACGAGTACCAGACGCCGCCTGACGATTAATAAAGCGTATCGCTCCTCCTGCCAGCTCCTCCATGCCATGAACGCCTTTAGGGTTTCCCGGCGCGACTATTAATCCCTGCTGACGCGTAATAAAGCCGATGAGACGATGGCTACGTGGCTTGAGCAAATCTCTATAGCTACGACTCACCTTGCTCCCCACCTTCCCCCGGGGCAAATGGAACCCGGCCAGGTCGCAGGCGCCCCGATTAAGGGCCGCCAGGGCTTCCCGTGGGCTGCAATACTGCAGATCGAGGCGCAGGCCCTCGAGATATTCGGGGAGTAGCTCCACGGCATAGCCATGGCTGGCATGCAGGCGTAGCACTGGCTGCACGCCTTCCAGGGCCTGCTGGATGGCCAGGTTGAGCTCCGACCCCAGACTTTCCAGCTGGGGCCCGAGCCGGGCGCTCACTCGCTGCTCAGCCCATAGTAGCTTCTCACCCAGCGGCGAGAGTCGCGCCCCCCGCCCCCGCTCGAGCTCGACCAGATCGACACCAAAGAAATCGCCCCAGCGGTGGAGCAGGTTCCAGGCGTGGCGATAGGAAATTCCCGCTGTCTCGGCGGCCCGGGTCAACTTGCCATGGCGATGCACCGCCTCGAGCAACACAAAGAGCTTGGGATCCAGCTGATTGCCGGCTTCGTCACTGAAGCGCCAGGCCGGCGTAATTCGAATTCGTTTCATATGAAGTGATTTTCATATTTTGCCATTGAGAGGCTGATGCTAGCTTTATTGACACCGTGATGCATGCATCATCATAACGTATGCACTGAACTTCATATTTAGATAATAATGATCAGGTGGCTCGATGAACGCTTCCCCCGACTGGACGCCGCAACTGATTCAAGACGAAACCGATGCCCTAAAACATAAGCCGGGCGCCCTGTTGCCGATCCTGCATGCCCTTCAGGATCGGCTCGGTTTCATCCCCGACCAGGCGGTACCGATCATCGCCGAGTCTCTGGGTCAGACCCGCGCCGAGGTGCATGGCGTGATCAGCTTCTATCATCACTTTCGCACCACGCCTCCCGGTACCCACGTAGTCCAGATCTGCCGCGCCGAGGCCTGCCAAGCAATGGGGGCCCGCGCCCTCGAGGCCCACGCCAAGGCGAGCCTGGGCATCGACTATCACCAGACCACCGCCGACCACGAGATCACGCTAGAGGCGGTCTACTGCCTGGGCAACTGTGCCTGTGGTCCCTCGGTGAGGGTCGACGACAGAGTCCTCGGCCGGGTGTCCCCCGAGGCCTTCGACGCCCTGGTCGATGAGCTGAGCACTCGGCCCCTGGAGGTGATCGGATGAGCGTTCGAGTCTTCGTTCCCCGCGACACCACCGCCCTCTCCCTGGGGGCCGATATCGTGGCCGAGCGCCTTCGCCGCGAGGCCGATTCTCGCGGCCTGGAGCTGACCGTCGTGCGCAACGGCTCCCGCGGCCTGGCCTGGTTGGAGCCACTCGTGGAAGTCGAGACCCCCGCCGGTCGAGTCGCCTTTGGGCCGGTGACGCCCGGCGATGTACCAGCACTGCTGGACGCCGGCCTGCTCGAGGGCCGCGACACCCATGCGCTGGCCCTGGGGCCGACCGAGGCGATCCCCTATCTGGCGCATCAGCAGCGTCTGACCTTCGCGCGTATCGGCGTCATCGAAGCACTATCGATCGACGATTATCGCGCCCACGGCGGCTTCCGTGGCCTCGAGGCAGCGCTCGCCCTCGAGCCCCAGGAGATTGTCGAAAGCGTCAAGGCTTCCGGCCTGCGCGGTCGTGGTGGTGCCGCTTTCCCCACCGGCATCAAGTGGCAGACGGTGCTCGACACTCCGGCGGACAAGAAGTACGTCGTCTGCAACGCCGACGAGGGCGATTCCGGTACCTTCGCCGATCGCCTGGTGATGGAATGCGACCCCTATATGTTGATCGAGGGAATGATCATTACCGGTCTGGCCGTGGGTGCCAGTCAGGGCTATATCTACCTGCGTTCCGAATACCCGCTGGCCAAGAAGATCCTCGACGACGCCATCACTCGTGCCGAGGCCGCCGGGTATCTGGGCAGCGACCTCCTTGGCAGCGGCCGCACCTTCCAGCTGGAGGTACGCCTGGGCGCCGGCGCCTATATCTGTGGCGAGGAGACGTCGCTGCTGGAGAGCCTCGAGGGCAAACGCGGTCTGGTGCGTTTTAAGCCACCGCTGCCGGCTATCGAAGGGTTGTTTGGTCGCCCCACCGTGGTCAACAACGTGCTGTCGCTGGCCGCCGTGCCCTTCATCATCGCCGAGGGAGCCGAGGCCTACGCCAATCACGGCATGGGCCGCTCCCGCGGCACCCTGGCACTGCAGTTGGCCGGCAACGTCAAGCGCGGCGGTCTGGTCGAGCTGGCCTTCGGTACCACCCTGCGCACGCTGATGGAAGACTTCGGTGGCGGCACCGCGAGCGGCCGGCCACTGCGCGCCGTCCAGGTCGGAGGCCCACTATGCGCCTATCTGCCCGAGGGCCAGTGGGATCTGCCGCTGGACTACGAAACCTTTGCCGAGATCGGCGCAGGCATCGGCCACGGTGGCGTGGTGATGTTCGATGACAGCGTGGATATGGCCGAGCAGGCACGCTTCTCGATGGAGTTCTGCAAGGTCGAATCCTGCGGCAAGTGTACCCCTTGCCGCATCGGCTCGACCCGCGGCGTGGAGGTCATTGACCGTATTCGTGCCGGTGAGAACCGCGACGCCAATCTCGAACTGCTCGGTGAGCTCTGCGAGACCATGGAAGACGGCTCGCTATGCGCCATGGGCGGCATGACGCCCTTCCCGGTACAGAGCGCCCTGACCCACTTCCTTGCTGACTTCCAGCGCCCGGTGGATGGAGACTGACCATGATCGAACATTTCGACCCTCGACAGTATGGCAAGACAAGTTCCAAAGACCTGGGCACCCCCACGCCGGCCTCCCCGGCGGCCCCGATTAACGTCGAGATCGACGGCGTGGCGATCACCGTACCCGAAGGCACATCGGTGCTACGCGCCGCGGCCCTGGCCGACATCAACATCCCCAAACTGTGCGCCACCGATAGTCTCGAGGCCTTTGGCTCCTGCCGACTATGCGCCGTCCAGGTGGAAGGCCGGCGCGGCACCCCAGCGGCCTGTACCACCCCGGTGGCCGAAGGCATGAGGGTCACCACCCAGAACGAGCGCCTGGCCCGGCTGCGCCGCAATGTCATGGAGCTCTACATCTCCGACCATCCACTGGACTGCCTGACCTGCCCGGCCAATGGAGACTGCGAGCTGCAGGATATGGCCGGTACGGTGGGCCTGCGCGAGGTACGCTACGGCTTCGAGGGCGAGAACCACCTGGCTGCCGAGCAGGACCATTCCAACCCCTACTTCAGCTTTGACCCCAGCAAATGCATCGTCTGTTCACGCTGTGTGCGCGCCTGTGAGGAGGTCCAGGGCACCTTCGCACTGACCATCGACGGCCGTGGGTTTGACTCAAAGGTGGCGGCTGGCCAGGACGAGGCCTTCATGGACTCCGACTGTGTATCCTGCGGCGCCTGCGTTCAGGCCTGCCCGACCTCGACGCTGATGGAGAAGAGCGTGGTCGACGCCGGCCAGCCCGAGCACAGCATCATCACTACATGCGCCTACTGCGGCGTGGGCTGCTCCTTCGAAGCCCAGATGAAGGGCGACGAGCTGGTGCGCATGGTCCCCTACAAGGGCGGCGACGCCAACCACGGCCATTCCTGCGTGAAGGGCCGCTTCGCCTTCGGCTACGCGAGCCACCCGGACCGTATCACCACGCCGCTGATCCGCGAGGCCACCGACCAACCCTGGCGTGAGGCCAGTTGGGAGGAGGCGATTGATTTCGCCGCAACCCGCCTCCAGGCGACCCAGGCTGCGTATGGCCGCGAAAGCATCGGTGGCATCACCTCCTCGCGCTGCACCAACGAGGAAACCTACCTGGTGCAGAAGCTGATCCGAGCCGCCTTTGGCAACAACAACACCGATACCTGTGCGCGGGTCTGCCACTCACCCACCGGCTACGGGCTCAAGACTACCCTGGGCGAATCCGCCGGCACCCAGACCTTCGACTCGGTGATGCAGGCCGACGCCATCATCGTGATCGGTGCCAACCCCACCGACGCCCACCCGGTATTCGGCTCGCTGATGCGCAGGCGGTTGCGGCAGGGGGCGTCGTTGATCGTTGCCGACCCGCGGCGCATCGACCTGCTCAAGACGCCACATCTCACAGACGCCCAGCACCTCCCTCTACGCCCGGGAACCAACGTGGCGCTGGTCAACGCCCTGGCCCATGTAGTGGTGACGGAGGGCCTGGAAGATCACGACTTTATCGCGGCCCGCTGCGACACCGAGGCCTATCGCGCCTGGCGTGACTTCATCAAGGAGGGCCGCCACTCCCCCGAGGCCAGCGAAGCGGTCACCGGGGTGGCCGCCGAGGCCGTGCGCCATGCAGCCCGCACCTATGCGACGGCCGGCAACGGCGCCATCTATTATGGCCTGGGCGTCACCGAGCACAGCCAGGGCTCCACCATGGTGATGGGCATCGCCAACCTGGCGCTGGCCACCGGCAACATCGGCCGTGAGGGCGTAGGCGTGAATCCGTTGCGCGGCCAGAATAACGTCCAGGGCTCCTGCGACATGGGCTCCTTCCCCCATGAGCTACCGGGTTACCAGCACGTGGCCGACGCCGAGGCCCGGACCCGCTTCGAGGCCGCCTGGGGCGTGACGCTGGACGATGAGCCCGGGCTGCGCATCCCCAACATGTTCGATGCCGCCATCGAGGGCAGCTTCAAGGCACTTTACGTTCAGGGCGAGGATATCGCCCAGTCCGACCCTAACACTCAGCACGTGGAAGCGGCGTTATCCTCGCTAGAGTGCCTGATCGTCCAGGATATCTTCTTCAACGAGACCGCCAAGTACGCACATGTGCTGCTGCCGGGCTCGAGCTTTTTGGAGAAGGACGGCACCTTCACCAACGCCGAGCGGCGCATCAACCGGGTACGCAAGGTCATGGCGCCGCTGGCCGGCAAGGCCGATTGGGAGGTTACCCAGGATCTGGCCTGTGCCCTTGGCTACCCAATGCACTACACCCATCCCGCCGAGATCATGGACGAAATTGCCCGGTTGACGCCAAGCTTCGCCGGGGTCAGCTATGACAAGCTCGACGAGCATGGCAGCTTACAGTGGCCCTGCAACGCAGAGCATCCGCTGGGTACCCCGACCATGCACGAGGCCGACTTCCCCATCGGTCGCGGTCGCTTCGCCATCACCGAGTATGTGGCCACCGAGGAACGCGCCAACCGCCGCTTCCCGCTGCTACTGACCACCGGGCGGATCCTCTCCCAGTACAACGTCGGCGCCCAGACCCGGCGCACCGCCAACCTGGTGTGGCACGACGAGGACACCCTCGAGCTGCACCCCTCCGACGCCGAGCTGCGCGGCATCGGCGACGGTGACTGGCTGGGCATCACCAGCCGCGCCGGCCAGACGGTGCTGCGCGCCCGGCTCAGTGAGCGTATGCAACCCGGGGTGGTCTATACCACGTTCCACCACCCGGGCAGCGGCGCCAACGTGATCACCACCGACAGCTCTGACTGGGCCACCAACTGCCCCGAGTACAAGGTGACCGCGGTGCAGGTGGAGAAGGTCAGCCGGCCCTCCGAGTGGCAGCGACGCTTCGACGACTTCGACCACCGGCAACGTGAGCACCTGGCCGCGGCCCGGGACACCACGTCGCCCCAGCGAGAGGCAATGCCATGAGCAACGCGAAGGCGGTGATGGCACGCGACCCGCTCGGCATGAGTCGACGAGAAGACGATCCAGCGATGTTGCGCCGCCCCGTGGACGTGCGACGCGGGCCCACGGGATGGTACGCCGAGACGCTCGAGGACGCCTTGGCCCAGGAGGTACCCGTGGCGCTGGTCTACAACGGCATCTCCCATGCGGTGATGATGGCCAGTCCCGCCGACCTCGAGGACTTCGCCCTGGGCTTTAGTCTCTCCGAGGGGATTCTGGCTCACCGCCACGAGTGTTATGACCTGGAGGTTCGGCAGGAGCCCCAGGGCTTAGCGGTGCATCTGACCATTGCCAGCCAGCGGCTGGCCGAGCTCAAGGCTCGGCGCCGCAGCCTGGCCGGGCGCACCGGCTGCGGACTATGCGGTACCGAGGCCCTGGAACAGGCGATTCGTCCCATTCCGCCGGTGCAGGCGCCGACACTGCCCGACGCCGCCATCCAGCGCGCCCTGGCCGGACTGGCCAAGCATCAGATATTACAGGCGGCTACCGGCGCCACCCACGGTGCCGCCTGGTGCGACGGGCTCGGGCGCATCCAACTGGTACGCGAGGACGTGGGACGCCACAACGCCCTGGACAAGCTGATCGGCGCCCTGTCGCGGCAGGATGGCCTCGAGGCCAGCGGTTTCGTCCTGGTCTCCAGCCGCGCCAGCTACGAGATGGTGCACAAGAGCGCCAGCGTCGGTATCGGCGCCCTGGTGGCCGTCTCGGCGGCCACGGCACTGGCGGTGGAACAGGCACAGGCCGCGGGCCTGCTGCTGGTCGGCTTCGCCCGTCCCGGTCGCCACCTGATCTATCATTGCCCCAAGGCCGTGCCGTTAGAGGCCCGGGCGCCTGCATGAGGAACCGAGGATGACACAGAACCAAGACGCGCAACTGGTGCAGATGGTCAACCAGATCGCCATCAATCTCGCCCCGGGTCGCGATAAGCAGACGGCAATTGAAGACGTCTGCCTCCATCTAGAGAAGTTCTGGGCACGACCAATGAAGCGGCGCCTAATCGCAAGCCTCGAACATACGCGCCATGAGTTGGACCCCTTGGCTCGATCTGCCATCCAGCGATTAGCCCGCCTCCTTCATGAGGGCCCCCATCAAGCGACATAAGAGCCATTGCTGTTGGCACCTGTTCCCGGATGAATGGCTGAAAGCACTCTCCGGCGGCTAGCGGAAGATAACCCCTATAGGCGATGCGATCCTCCGGGACCCTACACGCATTGATAGCCGACAGTCGTCGTCAGGAAGCGTTGTGGAGCCCCTGCCGGCGTGCCTCCCGTGGGGCCTGGCCGTGGCGTTCGCTGAAGGCCCGCGAAAAGCTGGACGCGGAGGAGAAGCCACAGGCCAGGCCGATGGCGAGCACATCCATGTCGGTCTCGACCAGCAGGTAGTGGGCACGCTCCAGGCGCAGGCCGAGATACCAGTGCCGCGGTGTGGTAGCGAGATGGCATTCGAAGAGACGCTGCAATTGGCGCAAGGAGACGCCGCAGCGGCGGGCAATCTCCGCTATCGACAAGGGCGCTTCCAGGTGACGCTCCATCAGCGCCACCGCCTCCACCAGGCGGCGATTATGGGTCCCCAGGCGTCGCGCCAGGGTCATTCGCTGCTGGTCCCCGCGGCTGCGCAGCCGCTCGTGGATCAGCTGCTCGGAGACATCGATGGCCAGCCGGGTACCGTGGCGCCGAGCGATCACCGCCAGGGCCATGTCCATGGCCGCGGCCCCTCCGGCGCAGGAGAAGCGCCGCTCGCCGAGCTCGAACAGCTCATCGGAAGTGGGAATGGCGGGGAAGCGTTCATGGAAGGCGGGCAGGCTCTCCCAGTGCAGGGTGACCCGCTCGCCCTTCAGCAGGCCGGCGGCGGCAAGCAGGAAGCAACCGGTATCCAGCCCGCCCAGGGCGCCTCCGGCCTGGTCGAGGCGGTGCAGCCAGGCCATCAACGGGCGTCCGAGATAGGCCTCGGGCTCGAAGCCGCTGCATATCGCCAGCGAGGGAAGATAGCGAATCTCGTCGATGGCACAGTCGACGAGCAGGGTCATGTCGTTGCTGGCGGTGACCGGCTCGCCATCGACGCTGACCAGCGTCCAGTCGAACAGCGGCCGGCCGCTGATGCGATTGGCGATACGCAGCGGCTCCACCGCGGCGAAGAACGCCATCATCGAGAACCGCGGCAGTAGTAGAAACCCCACCTGTTCGGGCAACGGCCCCGTATACTCCAGTCGCACGCTCTCCCCTTTTCATCGGCTGTGGCTTCTTTCACCTGCCACTCGTCACCCGCCACCTACCATCACGCCTTGCCACCCTGCTGGCTTGGGCCCGACTTACGCTTGGCTTGCGCCTCAGTCGTCAGTCATCATCAGGTCGCGCAGCTTCTGTTCGTCGAGCACGGTGAGTCGCTGGCGGTCGATATTGATGGCGCCGCTGTCGCGCAGCTTGGCCAGCAGCCGGGAGAGGGTCTCCGGCGTCACCGCCAGCTGGGCGGCGAGCCAGCGCTTGGGGATGGTCAGGCGAACCACCCGGGGTTCCTTGCCACGCCCCGACGGCAACTGGCGCAGGATATAGCTGACCAGTCGCGACATGGCATCCCCCTGGGTCAGCAGCGCCATGTCCTCGAGGCGGTCGGTGAGCTCAAGCGCCAGGCGGCTCATGAACTCCGCACGGCATTCGGGGTGACGGTCCATGGCCTCGCGGCAACGCTCGGCGGGAATCGACAGGACATGGGTGCGACGCAGCGCCTCACAGGAGTAGAGGTACACGCCCTCCCGGGACACCATGCTCAGCTCACCCAGGGTGCCGCCGCGCTCCACGCAGCGGATGGTGGCCAGCCGGCCGTCGCCGGCGCTACGCACCAGGCGCATCGCCCCGCTGATCACGATATGCAACCACTCGGCGGGGGTGTCCTGGCGAAACAGCCATTCCCGGCTGGCCAGGGTGCGGGGCTCACAATCCTCGAGCAATGCCTCGACCTCTTCATCGGAGAGTGCGCCCAGCCACGGCACGCCGCGCACCAGATCACGCAACTGGCGCGGCTTGAACAGCAGGTCAGCGGCCGAACTGGGCGGCTGGGCATTATCCATCGGCATGTTGTTCCTCCACATCGGTATCGGCGTCGACCAGCGAGGGCTCGGCAGGACGACGGGCGCTGTCCCCGGCCGGTCGACGCAGGGGCACAGAGGCCCCTCTTCGCCCACCGATACGCCGCTTACTAGTTGCTACAGACTACCAGATTGGCCCCGCCACGGCCCTGGCCAAGGGCCCGATGCGGGTCAATCGGGGCGTCATGAGTATCAAATGGATCGCGACGTCCGGGGACGGCGCCTCCCCACGGACACGACCTAGGCGTCGGCCTCGGCGGGGGTCTCGGCGGGGGCGAGCGCGTCCTCCCACAGCCGCTCGGCCTGGCGGCTGACACAGCCCGAGTCATGGGGCAGCACCATGGCCACGAAGTTGCAGGGCCGGGTGCGGGCATCGAGCTGTTCCACCAGGATACCGTCCCAGGCGGTGGCACAGGCCTTGGGCGAGCCGGGCATGGCGAATACCAGGGTGCGGTCGATCACGCCGGCCACGGCACGGGATTGAACGGTGGAGGTGCCGATGTCGGCCAGCGACAGATGACGAAACAGCTCGCCATAGCCATCGATGGCCTTGTCGAACAGCGGGGCCAGCGCCTCCGGCGTCGTGTCCCGGGCCGTGAAGCCGGTGCCGCCGTTGACCAGTACCACCTGGATGTCGTCGCGTACCACCCACTTGGAGACCACCGCACGGATGCGATAGATATCGTCGGGCACGATGTGCCGCTCCACCAGCATATGGCCGGCATCGGTCAGGCGGGCGGAGAGCAGGTCACCGCTGCCGTCCTCGTCGAAGCCGCGGGTATCGGAAACGGTGAGCACGGCGATGCCGAGGGGAGCGAAGGGAGTCCGGGCGTGGACATGGGCCATGGGGTCCTCCTCGCCGCCCCGTCCGGGGCGGCGTGATCTGGCTGCTGGGGATCGTCGACTCGGGGTCTGACCCCGAGTCGACCTCGCGGCGCGGGAACCTTCCCGCACCGGCGGGACTACTGCATCAGGGCGCTGCCGCTTTCGTCGTCGAGGCTGATCCCCTCGACGCCGATCTCGGACTGCAGCGCCATCAGGTAGTGACGCAGGGCGCGGCGGGTGGACTGCTCGCGCAGGCTGTGGCGGACATGCTCGGCGACCTCTTCATAGGGGCGCCCACGTCCCTCCTGCCGGGCGTCGATGCTGATCACGTGCCAGCCGTAGCGCGAGGCGAGCGGGCGGTCGTGGAGGCCCTCGTTCAAGTGCTGCAGGGCACCGTCGAGCTCGGCCACGGTCTGCCCCGGGGCCAGCCAGCCCAGCTCACCGCCCTCCTCCTTGGAGGGGCAGGCGGAGTGGCGCTGGGCAAACTCGGTAAAGCGCTCGGGGTGCTCGGCCAGCTGCTCGACGAGCGTCTCGCCCAGGCGATAGCCGGCATCCCGGGCCTCGGCATCGTCCGGCGCCGCGGCCAGCAGGATATGACGAACCCGCAGCCGCGTCGGTTCGCTGAAGCGCTCGGCGTGGGTAGCGTGGAAGCGCCGGCAGTCCTCCTCCGAGGGCTCGGGCACGTTCAGTTCCTGCTCCAGCAGGGCGGCGATGATGGCGTCGTCCTCGTCGAGGTCGGCATCGCTGGCCTCGGCCAGGCCCAGGTCGGCGGCGCGCTGGCGGAGCAGTTCCCGCACGACCAGGGCCCGGGCCGCCTTGAGCTGGGCGGTTCCGGCGCTGTCCGCCGGGTGGTACTGCATCTCCTGGGCGATATCGGCCTCCACGATGGTGGCCTCGCCGACCCGGATGGGTGGGGGGCTCGCGCCCCCGGGAATCATCTCGACATCGATCTTTTGCATGCTTTTTTCCTCGAAACCGTTTCAGCCCCGCTTGCGGACCAGCTGGTAGCGGCGGGTCACGTAGCCGAAGGGCACGCTCCACACGTGCACCAGGCGGGTAAAGGGGAAGACCAGGATGATGGTCAGGCCCACCAGGATGTGCAGCTTGTAGATGAGGCCCACGCCCTCGAGGTAGGTCGCGGCACCGCCCTGGAAGAAGACGACGGACTGCGCCCAGTGGGCAAGCTGGATCATCACGCCGCCGTCCAGGTGGCCCAGGGCGGGGATGATGGTCAGCAGACCCAGCGAGACCTGCACCATCAGCAGCACGATGATGGCGGTGTCCATCGGGCTCGAGGAGGCACGCACCCGCGGATTGGTGATGCGGCGATGGGCCAGCATCACGCCACCCACCAGGCACATGATCCCGGCGACGCCACCGATGAGGATGGCGATCACCTGCTTGGCGCCGGCGCTGATGAAGGGCGAGTAGACCCAGTGCGGCGTCAGCAGGCCCACCAGGTGGCCGAAGAAGATCACGATGATGCCGATATGGAAGAGATTGCTGGCGCGGCGCATGTTGCGCGACGTCAGCATCTGGCTCGAGCCGGTCTTCCAGGTGTACTGGCCGTGATCGAAACGCATCAGGCTACCGACCAGGAACACCGTACCGGCCAGGTAAGGATAGAGCCCGAACAGCAGTGTATTGAGGTAGTTCATGACGGGTCTCCGTTCAGTGTTTCCGGGCGGGAGCGACGGGGTCGAGGACCCGCACCGTCTCGCTCTGGGTAACGTTCTTGCGCTCGGCCAGCCGTCGCCCCTCGGCGGACTGCAGGGCACAGTCCTCGTCGGAGTCGGCGGTGAAGCGCACCGCTTCCTCTTCCCAGACCTCGTCCAGTGCCTCGGCGGTGTAATCCGGCGCCTCTTCCTTCGCCGCCTGGCGATGGGCGGCGACGTCGTCATCGGCGCCGATCAGCGCCAGCAGCGCCAGGGGCACCAGGGCCTGGTCGGCCTCACGCTCCTCGAGGCGCGCGGTCAGCAGCGCCAGGATATGACGAATCTCGCCCAGCCAGCGGCCGATCTCGGCCTCGGAGCGGGTGGAAAGATACTCCAGGAACAGCGGCAGATAGTCCGGCAGTTCATGGGCATCGAGCTCGAAGCCCGCGGCGCTGTATTCGTTCATCAGGTCGACCATGGCCTGGCCGCGGTCGCGGGACTCGCCGTGCACATGCTCGAAGAGCAGCAGCGAGGTATTGCGACCGCGGTCGAACAGCGCCACGTACTCCGCCTGGAGGTCCATGATGTCGGCATCCAGGAGACGCTGGCACCAGTCCATCAGGGCGGTGCGGCGTGCCGCCGACAGGCGGCGCTCGGCGTCGAGGATCTCGATCATCTCCGGGGCGGCGGCCTGGAGCTCCTCGGTGGGGTAGTCCAGCAACCGGGCCAACACGCGCAGGCTCAGCATGTCGTCCACCGGCTCCCTCTGTTGTGCGGCTTCAGCCATGACGGGCCTCCTCGGTTGTCTTGTCGCGCCGATCTTCGCTCTGGGCCTGGGGGTCGAAGGTTTCCACCGGCTGCACCAGGGTGGCGGTGGTCTTGCGACCGCCGAACAGGCTCTCGCTGCTGTCGCCGTGGCAGCCGTCGCCGAAGCTGAAGCCACAGCCGCCACGCTCGGGGAACGCCTCGGTGGCGATTTCGCGGTGGCTGGTGGGGATCACGAAGCGATCCTCGTAGTTGGCGATGGCCAGATACCGGTACATGTCTTCCACCTGCTGCTCGGTCAGGCCGACGCCTTCCAGCACCTCGGTGTTGGCCTGGCCGTCCACGTGCTTGCCGCGCATATAGAGGCGCATGGCCATCAGGCGCTTGAGCGCCAGCACCACGGGCGCTTCCTCGCCGGCGGTCAGCATGTTGGCCAGGTACTTCACCGGAATGCGCAGCGACTCGATCTTGGGCATCACGCCGTCGAACTCGACCTTGCCGGCCTCGGCGGCGGACTGGATCGGCGACAGCGGCGGCACGTACCAGACCATGGGCAGGGTGCGATACTCGGGGTGCAGCGGCAGCGCCAGCCCCCAGTCCATGGCCATCTTGTAAACCGGCGAGGCCTGGGCGGCCTTGATCACGTTATCGGTGATGCCGTCCTTCTTCGCCTGGGCGATCACCTCCGGGTCGTTGGGATCCAGGAAGATCTCGCACTGGCGATGATAGAGGTCGCGCTCATCCGGGGAACTGGCCACTTCCTCGATGCGGTCGGCATCGTAGAGCAGCACGCCGAGATAGCGAATGCGGCCCACGCAGGTCTCGGAGCAGACCGTCGGCTGGCCGGCCTCGATGCGCGGGTAGCAGAAGATGCACTTCTCGGACTTCCCGGTCTTCCAGTTGTAGTAGATCTTCTTGTAGGGGCAGCCGGAGATGCACATCCGCCAGCCGCGGCACTTGTCCTGGTCGATCAGGACGATGCCGTCTTCCTCGCGCTTGTAGATCGCGCCGCTCGGGCACGAGGCCACGCAGGTCGGGTTCAGGCAGTGCTCGCACAGGCGCGGCAGATACATCATGAAGGTGTTCTCGAACTGGCCGTAGATATCGGCCTGCACCTTCTCGAAGTTCATGTCCTTGCGCCGCTTGGCGAACTCGGTGCCGAGTATCTCCTCCCAGTTCGGGCCCCACTCGATCTTCTTCATCCGCTGGCCGGAGATCAGCGAGCGCGGACGCGCGGTGGGCTGGTGCTCCCCCTGCTTGGCGTTGTGCAGGTGCTCGTAGTCGAAGGTGAACGGCTCGTAGTAGTCGTCGATCTCCGGCAGGTCGGGGTTGGCGAAGATGTTCGCCAGCACCCGCCACTTGCCGCCGATGCGCGGCTCGATCTTGCCGTCGCGGCGGCGCATCCAGCCGCCCTTCCACTTGCCCTGGTTCTCCCACTCCTTGGGATAACCGATGCCGGGCTTGGTCTCGACGTTATTGAACCAGGCGTACTCGACGCCTTCGCGGCTGGTCCAGACGTTCTTGCAGGTCACCGAACAGGTGTGGCAACCGATGCACTTGTCGAGGTTGAGGACCATGCCTACCTGGGAACGAATCTTCATTTCACGGCCTCCTGCGCGTAGTCGTTGCCTTCGCCATCCAGCCAGTCGATCTTCTTCATCTTGCGCACGATGACGAACTCATCGCGGTTGGAGCCGACGGTGCCGTAGTAGTTGAAGCTGTAGGCCAGATGGGCATAGCCGCCGATCATATGCGTCGGCTTGGGGCAGATGCGGGTGACCGAGTTATGGATACCGCCACGGGTGCCGGTGATCTCGGAGCCGGGGATATTCACGATCCGCTCCTGGGCGTGATACATCATCGTCATGCCGTTCTTGACCCGCTGACTGACCACCGCCCGGGCGGCGATGGCGCCGTTGGCGTTGTAGACCTCGATCCAGTCGTTGTCCTCGACGCCGATGGATTGCGCATCATCCTCGGACATCCAGACGATCGGCCCACCCCGGGACAGGGTCTGCATCAGCAGGTTGTCGCTGTAGGTGGAGTGGATGCCCCACTTCTGGTGCGGCGTCAGGAAGTTCAGGGCGATTTCCGGATTACCGTTGCTGGTCGGCTCGGACACGCTCGCCGCCGCCTTGGTGTCGATGGGCGGACGATAGACCAGCAGGCTCTCGCCGAAGGCGCGCATCCAGGGGTGGTCCTGGTAGAACTGCTGGCGCCCGCTCACCGTGCGCCACGGGATCAGCTCATGCACGTTGGTGTAACCGGCGTTGTAGGAGACGTGCTCGTCCTCGAGGCCGGACCAGGTGGGGCTTGAGATGATCTTGCGCGGCTGGGCGACGATGTCGCGGAAGCGGATCTTCTCCTCCTCCTTGGGACGCGCCAGGTGGGTATGGTCCCGCCCGGTGATCTTGGAGAGCGCGTCCCAGGCCTTCACCGCCACCTGGCCGTTGGTCTCCGGCGCCAGGGTCAGGATCATCTCGGCGGCATCGACGGCGCTGTCGAGGCGCGGACGGCCCTTGTGCGGTCCCTCGGTCTTGCGGTGGTTGAGCTTGCCGAGCAGGTCCACCTCGGGCTCGGTCTTCCAGCTGATGCCCTTGCCCCCGTTGCCGATGCTCTCGAGCAGCGGGCCGATGGAGGTGAAGCGCTCATAGGTCTCGGGATAGTTGCGCTTGACCTCGATCAGCGCCGGCATGGTCTTGCCGGGGATGGGCTCACACTCGCCCTTCTTCCAGTCCTTGACGTCGACCTGGGCCAGCTCGCCCGGGGAGTCATGCTGGTGCGGCAGGGTGACCAGGTCGGTCTCCTCGCCCAGGTGCCCCTCGGCGGCCTCGGAGAAGGACTTGGCGATGCCCTTGAAGATCTCCCAGTCGCTGCGCGACTCCCACGCCGGGTCGGTGGCGGCGGTCAGCGGGTGGATAAAGGGGTGCATGTCGGACGTGTTGAGGTCGTCCTTCTCGTACCAGGTCGCCGTGGGCAGCACGACATCCGAGTAGAGGCAGGTGGTGGACATGCGGAAGTCCAGGGTCACCAGCAGGTCGACCTTGCCCTCCGGGGCGTCGTCATGCCACTTGACCTCCTCCGGTTTCTGGCCGCCGAACTCGCCCAAATCCTTGCCCTGGATGCCGTGGCGGGTGCCCAGCAGGTACTTGAGCATGTACTCATGGCCCTTGCCGGAGCTGCCCAGCAGGTTGGAGCGCCAGATGAACAGGTTGCGCGGGAAGTTCTGGGGATTGTCCGGATCCTCCGCGGCGAAGGCGACCTTGCCCTCCTTGAGCTGCTGGACGGTGTAGTCCTGCGTGGACATGCCGGCGGCCTCGGCGGCCGCGGCCAGGCGCAGCGGGTTGGTATTCAGCTGGGGCGCGGAGGGCAGCCAGCCCATGCGCTCGGCGCGGACGTTGAAGTCGACCAGGCTGCCCGGATAGTCCTCGGCCTTGGCCAGCGGCGAGAGGATCTCCTTGATCTCCAGCTTCTCGTAGCGCCACTGGGAGGAGTGGTTGTAGAAGAAGGAGGTGCCGTTCATGTGACGCGGCGGACGCTGCCAGTCGAGGCCGAAGGCCAGCGGGGTCCAGCCGGTCTGAGGGCGCAGCTTCTCCTGACCCACGTAGTGGGACCAGCCACCGCCGCTCTGGCCGATGCAGCCACACATGACCAGCATGTTGATCAGGCCACGGTAGTTCATGTCCATGTGGTACCAGTGGTTCATGCCGGCACCGACGATGATCATGCTGCGACCCCGGGTCTTGTCGGCATTCTCGGCGAACTCACGGGCGATGCGGGTGGCCTGTTCGGCGGACACGCCGGTGATCTTCTCCTGCCAGGCCGGGGTGTAGGGCTTCACCTCGTCCAGGGAGGTGGCACCGTCATCCTCGCCCTCTTGTCCAAACCCGCGGTCGATGCCGTAGTTGGCGCACATCAGATCGAACACCGTGACCGCCAGGGCATCGGAGCCATCGGCCTTCTTCAGGCGCTTGACGGGCAGGCTGTGGAACAGCAGCTCGTCGCTGGCGCCGCCGCTCTTGACGTGATCGAAGTGCTCGTGGGCGATGCCGCCAAAGTAGGGGAAGGCGACCCGGGCGACGTCATCGTGCTTGTCGGCCAGGGTCAGCAGCGGCTTGATCTCGGTGCCTTCGGCATCCAGCGATTCGAGGTTCCACTTGCCCACCTCGTCGCCGGTCTCGCCCCAGCGGAAACCGATGGAGCCCCGCGGCACCACCAGCTGGTCCCGGGACTCGTCCCACGCCACGGTCTTCCATTCGGGATTGTTGCCCTGGCCCAGGCTCGCCTCGAAGTCGCTGGCGCGCATCTGGCGACCCGGTGCATAGCTGCCGTCCTCGCGCGGCTCCAGCTCGACCAGAAACGGCATGTCGGTATAGCGCCGCACATAGTCGGTGAAGTAGCTGCTGCTCTTCTCGAGGTGGAACTCCTTGAGGATCACATGCCCCATGGCCATGGCCAGGGCGGCATCGGTGCCCTGCTTGGCGGAGAGCCACTCGTCGGTGAGCTTGGAGACCTCGGCGTAGTCCGGGGTGACCGAGACGGTCTTGGTGCCCTTGTAGCGCACCTCGGTGAAGAAGTGGGCGTCCGGGGTACGCGTCTGGGGCACGTTGGAGCCCCAGGCGATGATATAGCCGGAGTTGTACCAGTCGGCGGACTCGGGCACGTCGGTCTGCTCGCCCCAGGTCTGGGGACTGGCCGGCGGCAGGTCGCAGTACCAGTCGTAGAACGACAGGCAGACGCCGCCGATCAGCGACAGATAGCGAGCGCCGGAGGCATAGCTGATCATGGACATGGCGGGGATCGGCGAGAAGCCGATGACGCGGTCCGGCCCGTACTGCTTGGCGGTATAGACGTTGGAGGCGCCGACCAGCGCATTGACCTCGTTCCAGTCGGCACGCACGAAGCCGCCCATGCCCCGGGCCCGCTTGTACTGCTTGGCCTTGGCCGGGTCCTCGACGATGGAGGCCCACGCCTCGACCGGGTCCTTCTTCTCGTCCAGTGCCTCTCGCCACAGCTTGAGCAGCGGCTTGCGGATCAGCGGGTACTTGAGGCGGTTGGCGCTGTACATGTACCAGGAGTAGCTGGCGCCACGCGGGCAGCCTCGCGGCTCGTGGTTGGGAAGATCGGGCCGGGTGCGCGGATAGTCGGTCTGCTGGGTCTCCCAGGTGACCAGGCCATTCTTGACGTAGATCTTCCAGCTGCACGAACCGGTGCAGTTCACCCCGTGGGTGGAGCGCACGATCTTGTCGTGCTGCCAGCGCTGGCGGTAGCCGTTCTCCCAGTCCCGAGACTCGTCGCGAAGTTCGCCGTGGTCGTTGGCGAAGGGCTCGCGGGCCTTGCGGAAGAAGTTCAGCCGATCGATGAAGTGACTCATGGTCGCTCTCCAGGCTCCTGAAAAGATGCGTGGCCGCGCCTGGGCCACTCGGTCAGCCTCGGTCGAGTGCGCACCAGGCGCGGACCAGGCCGGTTTCATGCAGGCAATTCTGGGCGATAGACGCCCCGATTACTGCCCGGTTACCTCCATATACCCCTCGCCTACCTCCAAGGAGATAGGGCCCGACAATGCCCGGGGTATGGCGGGTATCAGGGCCTCGTCTGCCCCGCCTGGCTGGCGTGGTCCCACACCATCACCAGCATGCACAGCACCAGCGAGGCATAGAGGAACATGAACCCTGCGGTGCGGATGCCCACCCAGTGGTTGCCCAGGGCGAACATCACCGGCAGCAGGGCGCCAAACAGCCCGCCCAGGGTCAGCGCCAGCCCACCCACCAGGGCCAGCTGCTGGCCGTGATCACGATGGATCATGCGCATCAGGCTGCCCTGCCCGACCCCCATGACCAGACCCATGGCGACCAGCAGCGTCAGAAAGCCCCACAGCGGCGCGGAATAACGCAGCATCAGCACCCCCTCCACGCCCTCGACCCGCATGTCGAAGGGGGGATAAGAGAGCAGAAACAGGCAGACCAGCACCCAGGCGCTGACCCACCAGCGCAAGGCACGAAAGTCGTGCACATCGCCCCAGACGCCGCCGGCCACCTGCCCCAGGCCCACCGCCAGCGGAAAGGGCAGCGCCAGCAGGGCGGCGTAACGAATGCCCAGGCCGTACTGGGCCTCGAGGTAGGCCGGCAGCCATAGCGACAGCGCCACGAAGGCGCCATAGAAGAAGCTGTAGACCACCGCCAGGCGCCAGGGATGCCAGTGTCGCAAGGCCCTCAGCCACCCCGAGAGGCGCGGCCCTGGCCGGGTGCCACCCACGGCGGCGCCGAGGTCAGAGCCGGCGGCGGGGTCGGAGTCCGAGAGGCCGAAGCCGGAGAGGCCAGAATCAGCGGAGAGACCAGAATCAGCGGAGAGGCCCGAGTCGGCGGAGAGGCCCGAGTCGGCGGAGAGGCCCGAGTCGGCGGAGAGGCCCGAGTCGGCGGCGGGGTCCGGGTCATCGGCGAACAGCCACAGCAGCGTCGCGACCGTCAGTACCGGCAGCAGATAGAGCAGGGGGGCGCTGCGCCAGCCATAGGCCTGGCTGACCAGGGGCAGCAACAGATAGCTCAGTCCGGCCCCCATCATGCCGGCCCCGTAGAGGCCCAGGGCGAGGCCAACATGCCGCCGGGGCGAGAGCTCGCCGACATAGACCAGCCCCGCCGCCAGAGACCCGGCCCCCAGCCCCAGGCCGGCGCCGGACAGCAGGAAGTGTGAATAGCTGCTGGAGCGGGCGATCGCCCACAGGAAGGGACAGATCAGCAACAGGCAGGCGATCATCACGCGGCGCCCGCCATGACGCCGGGCCAGTGCCGCCATGGGGAGCGCCGCCAGGGCCCCGGTGAGCATGGGCGTGGCCAGCATGAAGGCGAAGTCGAGTTCATCCAGACCCAGCGGCTCGCGCAGCTCCAGCCCCAGCACCGCGAAGATGGTCCAGCTGGCGAACACCAGCGCAAAGACCAGCGGCGACAGCAATACCACCACCAGCGGGCGGTAGCCGACGACGACAGGATCGCGGCGGTCGGGGAGGTGTGGCATCGCGGGGCCAGGAAATGGTGGAGTGTGGTCAGAGTCTCAGTAGGCCCCGCCCCGAGGTCAAAGGGGCAGTGGGGGTATCTGCCCTACCCCCTTGGGTGTAGTAGACTCCGGGAAGCACCATGCCTAGTGCCATTCCCCCGACGGCCGGCCGATACTATGAAACTGCTTCAACACTCCCTGGTGGCGCGCATCGTCGCCTCGCTGCTCGCCATCAGCGCCATGGCCCTGGTCAGCATCGCCGTCACCATGACGGTGGCCAATGACAGCCGCGGCGATGCCGCGGCCATCAACATGGCCGGCTCGCTGCGCATGAACACCCATCAGATCCTGGCCGCCCTGCTGCGCTACGACCAGCACCCGGACGCCGCCCACGACGATGGAGTGGCGGCACTGGTGGAGCGCTTCGAGACGCGCCTGGCCAGCCCCGAGCTGACCGACGCCCTGCCCGATGCCGCCGACCATGCGCTGCGCCGGCAGCATCGCGAGCTGCTCTCGCGCTGGACACACGACATCCTCCCCGCGATCAACCGAGCACGGGCGGCCGACGACCGGCAGGGGCCCGACCCGGCACCGGCCTTCGAGGCCCTGGTCGGCGATATCGACGCCATGGTTACCCTGCTCGAGAGGAACAGCGAATCCAAGATCCAGCTGCTGATTATCCTGCAGTTCCTGTTCCTGGCGCTGACCGTGGTGGTGGTGGCCATCGCCCTCTACGATATTCGTCATAACCTGGTGACGCCGCTGCGCCACCTGCTGGTACTGGCCCGCGAGGCGGCCCGCCGCAACTTCGGTTACCGCACGCACTTCCGGGGCAACGACGAGCTCGCCCTGCTCGGACGCACCTTCGACAACATGGCCGAGGAGCTTGCCACCAGCTATGCCGAGCTGGAGGCCCACGCCTCGCTCAAGCAGGCGGAGCTCGAGAGAAGCAACCGGGCCATGCAGGTCATGCACGATGGCAGCCGCGCCCTCTACGGCGGCGGCAACGACCTGTGTGCCAGCGCCGCTCCCATGCTGCGCCAACTGGAACAGCTGCTCGATGTGGGCCCGATCCGGCTATCGCTGAACGACCCCCACGACGACCGCCAGATTCCCATCCTCGCGACCCACTCGCCGCACCGCCCGGAATACTGCCGCGACCACGAGTGCCACGCCTGCCTGATCGACCCCCAGCCGCTCAAGCTGGAGCAGGCCCAGCAGGGCGAATGCCTGTTGCTGCCGGTGAGCGTCGGCGAGCTGATGCTCGGCACCCTGGAGGTGTGGCACTCCAGGAGCCAGCCGCTCTCCGATAGCGTACGCCGCCTGCTCAACGCCCTGGCCGACCAGCTGGCCACCGCGGTCTATCTGCAGCGGCGCATCGAGGAGCAACAGCAGGTAACGCTGATGAACGAGCGCACCATCATCGCCCGGGAGCTGCATGACTCCCTGGCTCAGTCGCTCTCCTACCTCAAGATGCAGGTCGCCAGGCTCGAGCGCATGCAGCAGAAGGAGGCCCCGCGGGAGAGCCAGGCGGCGGTGTTCGACGAGCTGCGCACCGGACTCGACAGCGCCTATCGCCAGCTTCGTGAACTCCTCACCACCTTCCGCCTCAAGCTGGAGGGGCCGGGCCTGGCCAGCGCCCTGCACCAGACGGCCCGGGAGTTCGGCAAGCGCCTGGGATACCCGGTCATCCTCGAGGTCGATGTGCCGCCCCACCTGCTCAATCCCAACGAGGAAATTCACGTGCTGCAGGTGGTACGCGAGGCCCTGGCCAATGTGCTCAAGCATGCCAACGCCCACTGGGCCGCCATTACCATCAACTTCCAGGAGGCCCGGCTGCATGTCGTCATCGAGGATGACGGCATCGGCCTGGATGACGACAGCTCGCCGCCCATGCATTACGGGCTGGTGATCATGCGCGACCGTGCCGACACCCTCGGCGGCGAGATGACGCTCCATAACCGACCCGGCGGCGGCACCCGACTCGCGCTGGTCTTCACACCCCAGACCGCCCGCCTGATTCATCAACAGGTGGCGCCGCGCCAGGACGCTACCGGCGCCTCAGCCGCTGAGACGGCCGACTCTTTCCACGACGACAGGACCCCAGGATGACCGATACCACGACCGACCACCCCGCCACCATCCTGCTTATCGACGACCATCCGCTGTTGCGTCGCGGCGTGTCCCAGCTGCTGGAGCTGGAGGATGACCTGCTGCTCGCCGGCGAGACCGGCGAGCCCGAGGACGGCATCCGGCTGGCCCGGGAACTGGACCCCGACATGGTGCTGCTCGACCTCAACATGCCGGGGATGGACGGCATCGAGACGCTCAAGCGGCTGCGCAGCGGTGGCTTCGCCGGCCGGGTGGTGATGTTCACGGTCTCCGACCATGAGGAAGACGTGGTCAACGCCCTGCAGTCGGGTGCCGACGGCTACCTGCTCAAGGACATGGACCCCGACGAGATGGTGCGCCAGCTGCGTCAGGCCTCGCTGGGACGCATGGTGATCAGCGAGAGCCTCACCGCACTGCTCGCCGAGGCACTGCGCAGCCACCGCAACCAACCCGCGGCGCCGGATATCCACAGCCTGACCCAGCGGGAACGCGAGATCCTGCGCGAGCTGGCCGCGGGGCTCTCCAACAAGATGATCGCCCGCAAGCTGGAGATCACCGAGGGCACCGTGAAGGTCCACGTCAAGCATCTGCTCAAGAAGCTCAACCTGCGCTCGCGGGTCGAGGCGGCGGTGTGGGCCGTGCAGGAGGGCATCGAGCGCTAGCCGAAGGCGGGTTCTGTGTGGATACCTCCAAATACCCTCGGCCCCTCGACGCGCCCCTTCCATCCTCGGTCGTTATAAAAACAATCCATGTAAAACAGTAGATTACCGGCAACCAACCCATACCCCCCTGGAGGTATACCCCCCCGACGGGGAGGCGCACACCACGTTTCCCGATGTCGCCCCACGGCGTATCTTTCCCCCATCTTCGCGCGCCTTGATATCGATCAACCCATCTTGGCAGATGCGAGCACCGCTAGACCTCAAGGGGGAAGTGCCATGACCAGGAAGAATGCCGACATCGAACGGTGGGATGTCGAGAACCAGGAGTTCTGGGAATCGGAGGGCAAGCGGGTCGCCAACCGCAACCTCTGGGTCTCCATTCCCAGCCTCCTGCTGGGCTTCGCCGTCTGGCTGATGTGGGGCATGATCACCACCCAGATGCAGAACCTGGGCTTTCCGTTCTTGGTGGATCAGCTGTTCACCCTGACCGCGATCGCCGGCCTCGCCGGCGCCACCCTGCGCATCCCCGCGTCGTTCATGATCCGCATCGCCGGCGGTCGCAATACCATCTTCCTGACGACCGCCCTGCTGATGATCCCGGCCCTGGGGACCGGCATCGCGCTGATGAATCCCCAGACGCCCTTCTGGGTGTTCCAGGCACTGGCGCTGCTCTCGGGCATCGGCGGCGGCAACTTCGCCAACTCGATGAGCAATATCTCCAACTTCTTCCCCAAGAAGCAGCAGGGCTATGCCCTGGGCATGAATGCCGGGCTGGGCAACTTCGGCGTCACCACCATGCAGATCCTGATTCCCCTGGTGATGACCGTGGGCCTGTTCGGTGCCTTCGGCGGCGATGCCATGGAGCTTGAGAAGGCCAGCGGCACGCTGATCGGTCGCATCGAGGCGGGCACCGACACCTGGATCCAGAACGCCGGCCTCGTGTGGATGCTGCTGTTGATCCCGCTGGCCTTCGCCGGCTGGTTCGGCATGAACAACCTGCGCACCATCACGCCCAACGCCGGCTCGCCCCTGCAGGCCTTCGGCAAGATTCTCGGCCTCTACGGGGTCGGCGTCGTGACCTCCATCGTCGGCGTGGTAGCGCTGGGCTATCTCAACATGTGGGTCGCCCTGCCGCTGACCATCGTGCTGACCGTGGTGCTGCTGCGCCTGATCCCCGGGGATATCAAGCCCGCCATCAAGAAGCAGTTCGAGATCTTCTCCAACAAGCACACCTGGTCGATGACGGTGCTCTATATCGCCACCTTCGGCTCCTTTATCGGCTTCTCCGCGGCCCTGCCCCTCTCCATCTCCGTGATCTTCGGCAACATGATGGAAGTGGCCGCCGATGGCAGCATGGTCCGGGTCGCCAACCCCGACGCCCCCAGCGCCCTGACCTGGGCCTGGATGGGCCCCTTCGTGGGCGCCCTGATCCGCCCGGTGGGCGGCTGGATCTCCGATAAGCTGGGTGGCTCCATCGTGACCCAGGTCATCACCGCCATCATGGTGGTGGGCTCCGTGGCCGCCGGCTACGTCATGATGCTGGCCTACAACTCCACCGACCCCAACCAGTATTTCTGGATGTTTCTGCTGCTGTTCATCCTGTTGTTCGCCGCCAGCGGGATCGGCAACGGCTCCACCTTCCGCAGCATCGGCTTCATCTTCGACCCGCAGCAGAAGGGCCCGGCGCTGGGCTGGACCTCCGCCGTGGCCGCCTATGGCTCCTTTATCGCCCCCCGGGTCATGGGCGAGCAGATCAAGGCCGGCACGCCGGAACTCGCCATGTACGGCTTCGCGGTCTTCTATGCCATCTGCCTGCTCGTCAACTGGTGGTTCTACCTGCGCCCCGGCGCCTATGTGAAGAACCCCTGACCCCGTGCCGGACCCCATGCCGGGCGCCATCGACGCCCGGCCGGGTCACCGCCTGACCGGTCGCCTTCAGGCCAAGACCAAGAGGTAACGCCATGCAACATCTCGAAGGAGTCACCCGGCCCCAGCAGTACCGGGCCCTGGGCCTCAGCACTCTCGCCTTCACCACCTGCTTCGCGGTGTGGACGATCTTTTCCATCATCGGCATCCAGATCAAGCAGGACCTGGGGCTCAACGAGACCCAGTTCGGCATCCTGGTCGCCACGCCGATTCTGACCGGCTCGATCAGCCGGATCTTCCTGGGCATCTGGACCGAGCAGTTCGGGGGCCATCGCGTGTTCAGCGTGTTGATGCTGCTCACCGCGGCCTGCGTCTTCCTGCTCTCCTACGTCGAAAGCTATGCCATGTTCCTGGTGGCCGCACTCGGTATCGGCCTGGCCGGGGGGTCCTTCATCGTCGGCATCGCCTACACCTCCTACTGGTTCGAGAAGGACAAGCAGGGCACCGCGCTGGGCATCTTCGGTGCCGGCAACGCCGGCGCCGCGGTGACCAACTTCGGCGCCCCCTTCCTGCTGCTGGCCCTGGGCTGGGAGCGCACCGCCGTGGTCTACGCCGTGGTGCTGGCCGCCGTGGCCGTCGGCTTCTGGGTGTTCGCCACGGAGGACCCCCTGACCCGGGCGCGGCGTCGCGGCCAGGGAGCCCAGGCCACCTCCGCCCGGGCCCAGCTCGAGCCGCTTCGCCACCTGCGCGTGTGGCGCTTCGCGCTCTACTATTTCTTCGTGTTCGGTGCCTTCGTGGCCCTGGCCTCCTACCTGCCGCGCTACTACGTGGGCGCCTACGGCGTCAGCATCGCCGTGGCCGGCTCGCTGGCGGCCCTCTATACCCTGCCCGCCAGCGTCTTCCGGGCCCTGGGCGGCTGGATGGCGGATCGCTACGGGGCCCGGGCCGTGATGTACCTGACCTTTATCGCCTCGCTGGTCTGCCTCTTCCTGCTCGCCTACCCCGAGACCCGCTACGTGGTACAGGGCAAGGAGGGCGAGATCGCCTTCACCCTGGCCATGCCGCTGTGGGGCGTGGTGGTGTTGACCGTGCTGCTGGGCTTCTTCATGTCACTGGGCAAGGCCGCGGTCTTCAAGCACATCCCGGTCTACTACCCGGAGAACGTCGGCTCGGTGGGCGGGCTGGTCGGCATGATCGGCGGCCTGGGAGGCTTCTTCCTGCCGATCCTGTTCGGCATCGTGCTCGACCTCACCGGCATCTGGACCAGCTCCTACATGGTCATCTTCGTGCTGGTGGCGGTCTCGCTGATCTGGATGCACACGGCCATCCGCCGCATGGAGCGCAAGAACGTGCCGGAGCTCGGCGAGGAGCGCTATCGCTACCTGCCCGAGATCCAGGAACCGGCCGAGGAGCATGCCAGGCGTCACGGCCCGCGGCCCTGATGCAGGCGACGGTGAGCGTCATCGAGAGGCCGCCCGCGGGCGGCCTCTCGCGTTACGAGAGGACGGGTCACCTTGACGCAGGCCAGGATTTCGGTGGGCAATATCGCTTATACTGGTATTCCAGATGCATGATTAACCGTCACGGCGCGGTCGCCATTCCCGACGGCGCCCAAAGATCGCAGGAGAGTCGCCCATGTCCCACGCTTTGACCGACGGCAACCCGAAGAGCCCCGAGGGGGAAAACCCCGAGAAGCAGGCCCGCGGCCGCGGCGCCGCCATCATCGTCTACATGCTGTTCCTGGGGAGCGTGCTGGCGGTGGTCACCGCGCCCATCGGCGTGCTCATCGCCCACGTCAAGCGGCGAAACGCCAAGGCCTGGGTTCAGAGCCACCTGCAGTTCCAGATTCGCACCTTCTGGCTGGGGCTGCTCGGCGGCGCGATATACATCGCCGCCTGGCAACTGCTCGGGCTGGTCGGCACTCCCTCCATGGCGCCATGGGCCCTGGGCTACCTCTACTTCACTGCCTGCCTGGTCTGGATGGTCGGCCGCTGTGCCGTGGGCATCGCCCGGCTGACGTCCAACCGCCCGGTGGATAACCCGCGCAGCCTGGCCTTCGGCGGCGCCCGAGTGAGCCTGAGTGACGCATGAAGGAACACGAGCTTCCCAATCCCGGCTGGGGCCCCCTCTCCGCGCTGCCCGGCAACCCGCTGATGTGGGTGCTGATCCTGAGCGAGATGCTGGTGTTCATGGCGTTCTTCGCCCTCTTCTCCTCCGAACGCGCCGCCCAGGTAGCGCTGTTCGACGCCTCCCAGCAGCGGCTCGACCCCTTGATGGGCGGACTCAACACCCTGGTGCTGTTGACCAGCGGGCTCTGTGTGGCACTGGCGGTGGAGGCCACCGCCGGCCAGCGCATCCGTCGCGCCCGGCAGTGGCTCGCCGCCGCCATGGGGCTTGGCGTCCTGTTCGGGGTGATCAAGATCATCGAGTATTCCAGCAAGTTCGCCATCGGCATCACCCCGGATACCAACACCTTCTTCGGCTTCTACTACGGGCTGACCGCCTTCCACTTCGCCCATGTGCTGTTCGGCCTGGCGCTGCTGGGGCTGGTCAGCTGGCGAACCAGCCTGGAGAACGTGGAGACCGCCGCCGCCTTCTGGCATATGGTCGACCTGATCTGGATCCTGCTCTATCCGCTGCTCTATCTGCTGCGCTGAAGCATGGCGCGCCATCCCACGGCCCCGAGAACGGAGCCCCGAGACGGAGGTTTCATGACATCGTTGCCCGGCACTCGCCGCCTGCTGACCACCTGGACCCTGCTGATGGGCCTGACAGTCGTCTCGATGGGCTCGGCGCTGCTCGACGCCGATGACTGGCAGACGCTGCCGCTGTGGTCCGCGGGCCTGGTCATCCTGGCCACCGGCTTCAAGGCCCAGCGCCTGCTGATGGTCTACCTCAACCTGCGCAAGGCCACGCCGGCCTGGCGGGGTGCCTTCGTGGGCCTGGTGATCCTCACCCTGGCGCTGATCGGCGCCGGCTATTTGGTGGGGCGGATGAGCTGAGGTGTGAGCTCAGGACGACGAAGGCTCCACCCTAGCGGCGCCGAGGATGTCCCGGCGGCGCACTCGCCCGGGCCCAGCCTTCCAGGGCGCGACCCAGGCGCATCAGGCCATAGACCACCAGCGGCGCCAGCAGCATCAGGCCCACGCCCCAGTCACGGTTATTGATCAACCACACCATGGGCAGCATCAGGGCCACGGCCACCAGGCACCAGGCCGCTACGGCGAGCATCAATCGATTTCGTGTGGTCATGGCCTTTCCTCGGCGGTGGCTCGGATAACAGGGATTCAGGTGGCGATGATCTGGCGATAGATGCTCGGCAATGCCAGCGCGAGGTGCTCGGGGCGCTGCACGATGGCATAGCCGCCACGCCCGAACAGATGGGGAATATACTGTCCCGCTTCCCGGTCGATGGTCACCCCGAACACCTTCACCTCCTGGCGACGCGCCTCGAGGACCGCCTTGCGGGTATCCTCGATGCCGTAGCGACCCTCGTAGTAGTCGTTATCGTTGGGCTTGCCGTCGGTCAGCATCAGCAGCAGCCGATGACGATTGGGGCGCTCGCTGAGCTGCTGGGACAGATGGCGAATCGCCGGCCCCATGCGCGTATAGCTGCCGGGGCGAAGCGCCGAGATACGCCGCGTCACTCGGTCGCCCATGGGCTCGTCGAACGACTTGAGGGTATTGACCCACACCTTGTGGCGGCGCTGGGAGGTAAAGCTGTGAATCGAATAGTCGTCACCGCAGCCGTCCAGGCCATGCCCCAGCACCAACAGGGCCTCCTTGGCCACATCGAGCACACGGCGATCCTGCAGCCATGCCTCGGTGGAGAGCGACACGTCCACCAGGATCGACACCGCCAGGTCCCGGGCCTGGGTGCGGCTAGCCAGATAGAGGCGATCACTGGCCTCGCCGGTGGCGGCCAGGTCACAGCGCGAGCGGATCACCGCGTCCATGTCGAGCTCGCTACCGTCCAGCTGGCCGCGCAGGATCTCGCGCCGCGGGCGTAGCGCCTCGAACTCGCGCCGCACGCGACGGATGCGCCGGCGGGTCGCCTCATCGGGGGCCCAGTCCTCCCCCTCCTCGCTCTGCACATCGCTGAGCACCAGGCAGTGGTCGGGCATATAGGCCTGCTTGCGATGGTTCCACTCGGGGTAGGGATGCTTGCCCTTGAGGCGGCCGCCGACGGCGTCGTCGGGAGCCAGGTCGAGGTCGAGCTTGAGCTTGGAGGCGGCCTTCTTGCGGTTGGAACTCAGCACGATCTCGTCCATCTGGTCCGCCGCCTGGCGAGCGTCTTCCTCCTCCTCGTCTTCCACATGGCGATTGAGGTTCACCATCTCGGCCCAGGAGAGCATCTTCTCCATGTTGTTGAGCATCAGCGGGTCGTCGCGGTCGGCCTGGTCCTGCTCACGGCGATCGGCCTGGCGCTTGCCCTGATCATCGTCCGCCGAGGCGGTGGTGCCGGCCAGGTCCTCGTCATCCTCGGCGTCCTCCCGGGCCCCGGTACTGGTTCCCAGGGTCACCGCCTGCCCCCAGAGCGGTACCGGGAGCGGCGGACGATAGCCGCGGGGGGCACGAAATTCCTCGAGGGGGAAATCCTCCTCGCGGATGGCGCGCTGCATGGCCACCGACCAGGCATCATCGGGGTCGGGCGCCCCCAGTTCGGCACATAGCGCGGCCTCAAGGGCCCGCTCCATGGCGGGCAGGCGCTTGCGCTGCGGGCGAATGGCGAGCAGCTCGCCACAGAGCCGCACATAGCGCCGGGTTAGCCCGGGGAAGCGCGCCAGGGCGGCCCGGGTGGTGCGGCGCGCCTCGCGCAGCCGCATCAGGTCGGCCTGCAAGGGATCCTCGGGATGGGTCAGCGGCCGCGCCTCGGCCAGATAGGCGGTCAGCCATAGATAGAGGTCGCGGTTGAGGGAGGCCTCGGGGAACAGCGCCAGGCGCGGCGGCAACAGCAGATGCTCCTCGTCGCGGCGGGCCTGGTCCAGGGCCTCCTCGTCGAGGCCCAGGCGCTGGCGCAGGCTCAGCCGGTGGGCCGAGGCCCGCCGGGCAATGGCGGACACCTCGATGCCCTGCTCGCCCCCGCCGGCGCGGAAGAAGACGCCGAGCATGGGACGCAGGCTCTCGAGGCTGACCGCCGCCTCGGGGTGGTCGGGGTAGCTCGCGGCCCCGGAGGCCCAGCGGTGCCAGAAGCGGCCGACGGTCTCCTCGACCTCAAGAAAGTCCAGCATAGGTGTTCTCCTTGAAGGATGCGCTGACACATGTCACGAGCGACGAGAGGCTGGCTGCCGCCGGAGTGCAGCTACCTTGGGGTCAGACCCCAGCCAATGGGGTCAGACCCCGGCCAAGTCATCAGGCCTGTCATGGTGCACTTCTCCAACGGGGTTACCCTCCGCCGGGGTCTGACCCCGTACAGCTACCTTGGGGTCAGACCCCGGCCAAGTCATCAGGCCTGTCATGGTGCACTTTTCCAACGGGGTTACCCTCCGCCGGGGTCTGACCCCATACGGCAACCCCATACGGCAATGTGTCAACCAAACGTGGCCTGGACGGCCTCCATCAGGCCCTCCTGGACATCGGCGTCATCGGAGAGCGGCTCCACCAGCGTGGCGCGCGCGGCATCACGGATCGGCATGCCGGCCTGGATCAGGGTCGCGCAATAGACCAGCAGGCGGGTGGAGATGCCTTCTTCCAGGTCCTGGCCCTTCATGGCCCTCAGGCTGGCCGCCAGGTTGACCAGCGCCGCACAGCGTTCCGGTTCCAGCCCACTCTCGCGGGCCACGATATCGCGCTCGACCTTCGGCGGGGGGAAGTCGAAGGTCATCGCCACGAAGCGCTGGCGTGTGCTGGGCTTGAGCGACTTGAGAATATGCTGATAGCCGGGGTTGTAGGAGGCCACCAGCATGAAATCATCCGGCGCCTCGAGCAGCTCGCCGGTACGCTCCAGCGGCAGCAGGCGGCGGTCGTCGGTCAGCGGGTGCAGCACGACGGTCACGTCCTTGCGGGCCTCGACCACTTCGTCGAGGTAGCAGATACCGCCCTCGCGCACGGCACGGGTCAGCGGCCCGTCGACCCAGCGCGTCTCGCCGCCCTGCAGCAGGTAACGCCCGGTCAGGTCGGCGGCGGTCAGGTCGTCGTGACAGGACACGGTAAACAGCGGCTTGCCCAGCTTGGCCGCCATATGGCTGACGAAGCGGGTCTTGCCACAGCCGGTGGGGCCCTTGAGCAGCAGCGGCAGACGCTGGGCATAGGCATGCTCGAACATCGCGCATTCGTTGCCCACGCTGTCGTAATAGGGAATCTCCTGGTCGGCAGGTTGCGCCGCCACGGTGGAGAGGGTCATGGCGTAACTCCATCAGGAACAGTCATCGGAAACCATCGAAGAGGGCCCCTTCCGGGGCCCTCGGGTGATCAGGCGCGCTTGGGACCTGAGGTCAGCTGGGTCCCACCGGCGGGGACCTGCTCACGGGTTGGGCCGAAGAAGGCGTAGAGCAGCAGGCAGGCACCGATGGCCACGGCGATGCCGGAGGCCAGGCGCATGCCGTAGAACAGCACCAGCTGATCCTGCACTTCCATGAAGTTCATGCCCAGCACGCGCTGCAGATGGGTCTGCACGACCCCCGCAAAGGTCAGCGTGAAGGTCATGAAGGCCATGGCGCCGGTCATGATCCAGAAGCCCCACATGTTGATCACCTGGTTGTAGGGCTGAACGCGGCGCAGCTGGGGCATGGCGAAGCTGATGATGCCCAGCAGCAGCATCACGTAGGCGCCATAGAAGGCCAGGTGGCCGTGGGCCGCGGTGACCTGAGTGCCGTGGCTGTAGTAGTTGACCCAGTGCAGGGTATGCATGAAGCCCCATACGCCGGCGCCGAAGAAGGCCATGGTCGGGCAGCCGAGCGCCCACAGCATGGCGGCCTTGTTCGGGTGATTACGGCTGCCCTTCCAGAACATGGTGAAGGCAAAGATCACCATGGCGAAGAAGGGGAGCACCTCCAGGGTGGAGAAGATGCTGCCGATGGGCTGCCAGTAGCTCGGCGCGCCGATCCAGTAGTAGTGGTGACCGGTCCCCAGCAGGCCGGAGAACAGCGCCAGGCCAACGATGACGTAGAGCCACTTCTCGATCACCTCGCGGTCGACGCCGGTCATCTTGATCAGCAGGTAGCCGAGCAGGGAGGCCATGATCAGTTCCCAGACGCCCTCGACCCAGAGGTGCACCACCCACCACCAGTAGAGCTTGTCCACGGCGAGGTTGCTGGGGTTATAGAAGGCGAACAGCCAGAATACCGCGGCCAGCCACAGGCCCAGCATCAGCACCATGTTGATGGCGGTACGGCGGCCCTTGAGCAGGGTCATGCTGGTGTTGAACAAAAACATCAAAAAGGAAATCGTGATCAGCAGCTTGACCCAGAACGGCTGCTCGAGGAACTCCCGCCCCTCGTGGATCCCGAACTGGTAACCGACCAGCGCCGCGGCCCCGGCGAAGGCAAAGATCGCCAGCTGGATATAGGCGATGGTCGGGCTATGGATCTCGCGCTCCGCCTCTTCCGGCATCAGGTAGTAGGTAGAGCCCATGAAGCCGAGCAGCAGCCACACGATCAGCAGGTTGGTGTGGCTGACCCGCATGATGTTGAAGGGCATCGCTTCGGCCATGAAGTTCGGCCAGACATAGACGGCGGCGGCCAGCAGCCCGAAGACGATCTGCAGGGCAAAGAGCGCCATGGCCACCATGAAGAATGGCAGTGCCACCTTCTGGGTTTCGTATTTCATCGGTGTCGTTCTCCTTGATTCATCCGCGATCCCGCGGTCCGGCGTTCAGGTGGCTTAGCCGGCGGGGTGCGGCGGCCAGTCCTGGTCGTCGATACCGTCGGTCCACTCGAGGAAGTCGATCAGCGAACTCATCTCTTCGTCGGTGAAGTCGTAGGCCGGCATCTGACGGCGACCCTGGGTGCCCAGCGGCTGGGCGCGAATCCACGCGGCCAGACCGGCACGCGCCGCCTCGGGATTCTGGTGGCCACCATAGCGCTCCCAGACGTTACCCAGCTCCGGCGCGAAGTAGGCCCCCTCGCCCATGATGCTGTGGCAGTTGATGCACATGTTCTTTTCCCAGATGTGCTTGCCGGCCACGACCGACTCGGTGAGCCCCTCCGTGTCGGTGGACTTGTTGACCATGTACCAGTGGCTGTGCGCCGTCAGGGCGGCAAACAGCAAAAAGAAGAACAACGACCCGCCATAGAAGATATTGCGGGCCGCCGACTTGGTGAGACCGTCGGCCATGAGCCTTTCCCCCTTGCTCGTCCGGCAGGCGCGCCGCATGAATTGCCGTTGGCGCCTGATGATTTATTAACATGCATTGTTGATACATGTTAATCCTACCAGAAGAAAGGGGCTAGGGGCTTTGACGCTGGTCAAATAGTTCGGGAGGGAGGCGGCTGATTCATCAGCCTAGCACAGCCTCGCCTGTTCAGTGCCCGAGGATCTGGCTGAGAAACAGCTGGGTACGCTCGGACTGCGGGTCGTTGAAGAAGCGCTCGGGGGGGGCCTGCTCGATGATCTGCCCCTGATCCATGAAGATCACCCGGTCGGCGACGGTCTTGGCGAACCCCATCTCGTGGGTCACACACAGCATGGTCATGCCTTCCCGGGCCAGTTCGACCATCACGTCGAGCACCTCCTTGATCATCTCGGGGTCGAGGGCCGAGGTCGGCTCATCGAAGAGCATGACCTCGGGCTGCATGCAGAGCGCCCGGGCGATGGCGACCCGCTGCTGCTGGCCACCGGACAGCTGCCCCGGATACTTGTGGGCCTGATCGGCGATCTGTACGCGCTCGAGAATCTCCTTCGCCGTGCGCTGGGCCTCGGCGCGGGGTTTCTTCTGTACCCAGGTCTGGGAGATGCAGCAGTTATCCAGCACGCTCAGATGGGGAAAGAGGTTGAAGTGCTGGAACACCATGCCCACGTGGCGGCGAATCTGCTCGATCCGCTTCACGTCCCGGGTCATGGGCACGCCATTGACCACGATGCGCCCCTCCTGGTGCTCCTCCAGGTGGTTGATGCAACGAATCAGGGTCGACTTGCCCGAGCCCGAGGGCCCACAGATGACGATACGCTCGCCGCGGGCCACCGTCAGGTCGATGTCGCGCAGCACATGAAAGTCGCCGTACCACTTGTTGAGCCCGGCGATCTCGATCATCGGTGAATCGGCCTGGGCGGCATTTGCCTGGTTCATGACGGGGATTCCTTGGGGTCAGTTGCGATGGCCGGTATGCAGGCGGCGTTCGATATACTGGCTGTAGCGCGACATGCTGAAGCAGAACACCCAGAACATCAGGGCGGCGAAGACATAGCCCTCGGAGGCGAAGCCCAGCCATTCACTATCGGTCAGCCCCGCCCGGATGATCGCCAGGAGGTCGAAGAGCCCGATGATCAGCACCAGCGAGGTGTCCTTGAACAGGGCGATGAAGGTGTTGACGATGCCGGGGATGACCAGCTTGAGCGCCTGGGGCAGCACGATCAGTGCCGTGCGCTGCCAATAGCCCATGCCCAGCGCCTTGGCGGCCTCCTCCTGGCCGCGGGGAATCGCCTGCAGGCCACCGCGCACCACCTCGGCCATGTAGGCGCTCCAGAACAGCATGATGCCCACCAGGGCACGCAACAGCTTGTCGAACTCCACCTGGGTGGGCACGAACAGCGGCAGCATCACCGAGGCCATGAACAGCACGGTGATCAAAGGCACACCGCGCCAGAACTCGATGAACACCACGCTGAAGCCGCGCACCAGCGGCATCTTCGAACGCCTTCCCAGTGCCAGCACCACCCCGATGGGCAGTGAGCCGACGATACCCACGGTCGCGATGGTCAGGGTCAGCATCACCCCGCCCCAGCTGCGGGTCGGCACATGCTCGAGGCCGAAACCGCCCCCCACCAGCAGGATGAAGGCGATAACCGGGAAGCCCACCAGGGCAAACAGCCCCACCCAGCGCTTGGCGGGCAGGCGGGGAATGGCCAGCCAGGCGACCAGCGCCGCCATCAGCAGAAACACCAGGTCCACCCGCCAGCGTTCACTCTCGGGATAGAAGCCGTAGATGATGGTCTCGAAGCGTGCGCTGATAAAGACCCAGCAGGCCCCCTCGCCGCTGCACGCCTCACGGGAATTGCCCAGCCAGTCGGCCTGGAACAGGGCCCACTGCAGCGCCGGCCACAGCAGCCAGGCCAGCAGCGCCACGGTCACCAGCGTCACCGCACCATTGAGTGGCGTATTGAAGAGATTAGCACGCAGCCAGCCCACGGCGCCGCGGCTCATGTCGGGCGCACGCCGCTCGGGGATCATCTCGGTTCGCGTCGAGGTCGGTTGCATGTCACCGCTCCTTGAGCAGGGTACGGGCGTTATAGAGGTTCATCAGCGCGGACACCACGAGGTTGATCAGCAGATAAACGGCCATGGTCATGGCGACGATTTCGATGGCCTGACCGGTCTGGTTCAGCGCGGTGCCGGAAAACACGGCGACCAGGTCGGGATAGCCGATCGCCGTGGCCAGCGATGAGTTCTTGATCAAGTTGAGGTGCTGGCTGGTGAGCTGCGGAATGATCACCCGCATCGCCTGGGGAATCACCACCTTGCGCAGGATGATGCCGCCCGGCAGGCTCAGCGCCTTGGCCGCTTCCACCTGCCCCTGGGGTACCGACTGGATGCCCGAACGCACGATCTCGGCAATGAAGGAGGCGGTATAGACGGAGAGCGCCAGCCACAGCGCCATCAGCTCGGGCAGTACCGTCACGCCACCCTGGAAGTTGAAGCCCTTGAGCGCGGGAATGGACCACTCCAGCGGCATGCCGGTGACCAGAAACGTGACCAGCGGCAGGCCGATCAGCACCAGGGCTCCCAGCTTGAATACCGGCAGCGGCCGGCCGGTGCTGGCCTGACGGCGCCGGGAGACACGTACCAGCCACCAGGTGATAAGCACCGCGAGCAGCAGCGCCCAGGGCGTGGCGGCGAAGCCTTCCAGGGGCTGCGGGTCGGGCAGCACCACGCCACGCACGTTGAGAAAGACGGTCTCGAACAGGGAATGACTGTTGCGTGGGCTGGGCAGGGCCTGCAGCACGGCGAAGTACCAGAACAGGATCTGCACCAGCAGCGGGATATTGCGGAATATCTCCACATAGGCGGTGGCCAGCCGGGCCAGCAGCCAGTTGGGCGACAGCCGGGCAACCCCCACCAGGAAGCCGATCAGGGTGGCCGCCACGATACCCAGGGCGGAGACCAGCAGGGTATTGAGCAGCCCGACCACGAAGGTGCGCGCGTAGGTGCTGTCGCCGGAATAGTCGATCAGGGTCTGGGGAATGGTGAAGCCGGCCCGGTCCTGGAGGAAGCCGAAACCGGTGGTGATCCCACGGGCCTCGAGGTTGGCCATGGTGTTGGACACCACCATGACGACCAGCACCCCCAACGCCAGCAGCAAGAGGCCCTGCACCAGCAGGGCGCGGAAGGTGGGGTCACGCCATAGCGGCCCCCGCTCCCGAGAGGAAGATCGCAGCATATCGAGCCTCGCAGACGTACCCGAAACGGCACCACGCCTGTCGCCATGCGTGGTGCCCGGTCATTGGACGTTCAGGTCGGGTCAGCGGACCGGCGGTGCGTAGAGGATCCCGCCCTCGTTCCACAGCGCGTTCATGCCACGACTGATCTGCATGGGCGAGTCCTCACCCACGGTGCTGGCGAACACCTCGCCATAGTTGCCGACATGCTTGACGAGATTGTAGGCCCAGTCGTTGCCGATGCCGAGCTGCTCGCCGTAGTCGCCATCGACGCCCAGCAGACGCGCCACCTGAGGATTGGGCGGGTCGGCCTGCATGTCGCCGACATTCTCGGAGGTCACCCCGAGCTCCTCGGCATTGACCATGGCAAATATCGACCACTGGACGATATCCAGCCACTGATCATCCCCCTGGCGTACCACGGGGCCGAGCGGCTCCTTGGAGATCAGCGTTTCGAGAATCTCGACGCTATCCGGCTCGGGCAGCTGCAGGCGCAGCGCACTGAGCTGGGAGGTATCGGAGGTCAGGATGTCGCAGCGGCCGCTGGAAAAGCCCTGGGCGGTCTGGTCGGGGGTGTCGAAGGTGACGGTCTGGATCTCGATATCGCGGGAGGGGAAGTAGTCCGCCAGGTTGAGCTCATGGGTGGTGCCGGACTGGATGCACATGGAGGCACCGTCGAATTCCTCGAGGCTCTCGATCCCCAGGTCCTTGGCCACCATGAAGCCCTGGCCATCATAGAAGGTAGTGGCGGTGAAGTTGAGGCCCAGGGAGTTATCCCGGGTCGCGGTCCAGGTGGTGTTACGCGAGAGCACATCGATCTCACCGGACTGCAGGGCGGTGAAACGCTCCTTGGCGGTCAGCGGGGTAAAGGAGACCGCCTCCGGGTCACCCAGTACCGCGGCGGCGATGCCGCGGCAGGTCTCGACATCGAGCCCCTGCCAGGTACCGTTCTCGTCGGGGGAAGAGAAGCCCGAGAGGCCGACGTTGACCCCACAGCGCAGCTCGCCTCGCTCCTGCACCTCGTCCAGGGTGGCGGCCGAGGCGTTGGCGGCGAGCCCCATGCCGAGCGCCACCGCCGGCAAGGATAAAAGCATCTTGTTGTTGTAGCGCATAAAAAGACTCCAGAGTCTGTTATGTCGAGCGTTGCGGATACAGCAGACTCGAAACTAGCAGACCCTGGAGACTCGTCGCCATTCGGTGATTAAACGCTTTTCGCCGTGGCTCCTCATCGAGCCAGTGGGGTCACGCCAGCCAGGAGAGGGCGCTGTGGCGGATGGCCGCCCCCACCATGTACAGGAAGACGAGCACCGCCGCCACGGCGGCCGTGCCGCGAACCGCCGTGCTGCGCCCAGGCTTGATGGCCAGCGTCCCCAGGCCGATATAGGCCACCAGGGCGATAAGCTTGGCGGCGAGCCAGGGATGCTGATGGGGCCACAGCGAGAGCAACACCATCAGCACCACGCCCAGCGTCAACAGCAGGGTATCGATGATATGGGGGGCGATCCTGACCCAGCGCGCCTGGAGCACCGGTGCCTCGCGCACCGACCAGAAGGCCCTCAGCATGAAGAAGAGGATGCTCAGGGTAGCGGCAGTCATATGCAGGTGCTTGATTATCAAGTAATGCTCCATCACGAGGGGGTCCTTGTCTCGGGTTAGCCATCCTTGCCGTCGGCGCGTGGCGACAGCAGCGGCCCCGTATAATGGAACAGGAAGACACCGTAGGCCAGACACCAGCAGATGATTCCCAGGCTATAGGTCCAGTGGGTGATCTGCGGGAACAGCACCAGCACCGGCGAGCGCAACAGCGCGGCGGCCACCATCAGCCCCAGGGCCACGCCGATGCCGGGCAGGGTACGGACGGGGCGTGCGGTATGCCCCAGTGATACCCGGGCCATCATCGACAGCATCATGGTGCCCATGCCACCGATGGTCAGGGCGTGCAGCGCGGCATCGGCGCGGCTGCCGGCGAGCAGCGCCAGGGCCCACATGGCGAGCCCCAGCGGAATGCAGGCATAGCTCAGGTGCAGCCCCCAGAGCAGCGGCTCGCGCCAGCTGTGCTGGCCACCCCAGCGCGACAGGCGCACGGCATTGGCCAGGGCCGCAAGTCCCATCAGCCCCGCCAGCAGCCATGCCGGCAGCGGCACTCCCAGGGCAATAAGCAGCTGGCTCACCACCACCGCCATCACGCTGCCCAGGCTCAGCGTCTCGAGCATCGGAATCGGGGCCTTGCGCGTCAGCCCCAGTCGGTTGGCGGTGAACATGGCGATCACCCGGCCGCCCACCACCACCATCAGCAGCGTGATCAGCAATACCGCCAGATGGGCGGCGGGCCGGATAAGCTCCGCCTTGCCGGCCAGCACCCCCAGGTGCATCAGCAGGTTGGCCAGGGTCAGAAGCCCCAGGGCCGGCAGGAAGATCAGGTTTCGCCAACGCCGGGCGCGAATCACCAGGCTCGCCATCACCGCCGCCACCACCGGCACAAAGGCGAGGTCCACCGCCGCCACCAGCCACCCCGGCAAGCCAAGGGGGAAGGCCATCAGGACACGCCCCGTAAGCCACAGGGCGACCAGCCCCAGCAGCGGACCGCCCTTCAGGCTGGGCAGCCCCGTCCAGTTCTGCACCGCGGTCAGCAGAAACCCGGTCACCACGGCGGCGGCAAAGCCGAACAGCATCTCGTGCTGGTGCCAGAACATCAGCCCGCCCTGGGGTCGCAGCAGGATATCGCCGTGCCAGAAGGCGAACCACACCGCCAGCGAGAGAACGCTGAACAGCGCGGCGAGCAGGAAGAAGGGGCGAAAGGCCAGGCGCGCCACGGGCAGCGATGCCGGCGCGGCAGTGGTCTGGCTAGTGCGGGTGAAGGTCATGTCATGCTACCCCGGTCAAGACGCTTGGACACCACCATTGTGCGCCGACGGGCTCGCGACTTCCATGACAGGTATCAAAAATACTTCTTATTCCACCTCAGTGGCTGGTGCCCTCTTCATAGCGGGTCTTGTTCCAGACGTTGTACTTGCCCGAGGGCTTGCTCATGGGGATGCGCTTCTCCTCTTCCAGACTCTCGGCGTCATAGACGATGACCGCGCCATCGTCCTCCCACAGGCTGAGCAGCAACTTCTCGCCGTCGCGGTCGAACTCCACGTGGGCGGCGGTCTGGCCGGGTTCGGGGATCAGGGTTTCGACGATCTCGAGGCTCGCCTTGTCGATGACATGGACCCGGTCGCGATGGGGGCCGAAGAAGACATCCACCCAGACATAGGGCGAATTGGCATGGCTGCGCATGAAGAAGCCGGGGCCGTCGGTCTCCAGGGTCTCGATCACCTCCCAGGTGGTCATGTCGATGATCGATACCGCCGCCCGGGTGAGGTGAGGCGTCGCCATGACCCGGCGCCCCTCGTACTCCCAGGTGATTCCCGAGCCGAGATGCGGCATCCCCTCCAGGGGCAGGTCGGCCACCTTCTCGCCGCTGTCCAGGTTGACCACCATGCCGCCCTGGCCGTCACTCTCCCCACCCCGGGAGGCGCCGATGACGTGGGCGTAGTCGAGGTCGAAGAAGAAGTCGTCGAGGTAGTCCGGCACCGGGATGCGCCGCACCCGGAAGTTGGGCGTGTCGTGGTGGCGCGGCGGCGCCAGCGGGGTCGCCATATGGCCGGTGGAGACCACCGGTTCGGTGGGCAGCGGCCAGGGGATTTCCCACACCTCCTCGATATCCTTCAGCGCGGCGATAAAGCTGCCCCGTGGCGGGGCGGCATAGACGGCGCTGACCCGTGAGCTCTCGCCGTTCTCGCCCAGCGCCGGATAGACCTTCATCAGGTCGAGGTTGTGAGCGTCGAAGAGCACCAGGCTGTGGGGAAGGTAGTTGGCGGCCATCACGTAGCGGCCATCGCCGGACACGGCGATATTGCGCATGTTGATGCCGGCACGCACCTCGGCCACCACCTCCATGTTGTAGATATCGTACTTGGTGATCCAGCCGTCCCGGGAGCCGAAGAAGACATGCCGGCCGTCGGGGGTGTACTTGGGCCCGCCGTGCAGGGCATAGCGGGTCGCGAAACGCTGGAGCGGCTCGAAGGTATCGCCGTCGAGCAGGGTGGCGTGATGGTCGCCGGTCTCCACCACGATGAAGAGATTGAGCGGGTCGGCGTCGAAACGCGGCGTGTCCGGCAGGCTGCCATCGCGGTGATGCACCACCTGGCTGGCCAGGATCTCGTCGCGCCCCCAGATGGGTTCCTCGTCCGGCGCGCGGTAGAGCCACTCGGCCAGATTTGAGACCTGCCCCTCGTCCAGCTGGTCCGCGAAACCGGGCATCTGGCTGGCGGCACGGCCGTCGCGGATGACTCCCTCGGCGGCTGCCGGCTCGAGGCGCGAGAGATTACCGGGCAGCAGTGCCGGCCCGATGCCGCCCAGGCGGTCTTCTCCATGGCAGGCGGCGCAGTGGGTCTGGTAGAGCGCCTCGGCCGGCGGTTCGGGCTCGGCCGAGGCGGCCGAGGGGAGCAGCACCAGTCCCACCGCCAGCCCCGCCGCCAACAGGAGCCGGCGTCGCGATGGCATGACGAATCGTGTATCAGGCATCACAGGGCCACCCGCTCCAGGACGACATCCTCGATAAAGGCGGCCTCCTCCGGCGCAGGCTGGGCCAGGGTCTCGGCCAGGCGCACCACCTCTCCCACCACGATCAGAGTGGGTGGCGTCAGGGCCTCCCGCTCGATGGTCTCGACCAGCTCCCCCAGGCAGGTGATCACTCGGCGCTGCTCCGGAGTGGTACCACGCTCCACCAGGGCCACCGGATGCGCGGCCGGCAGGCCATGGCGCTGCAGTTCGCTACGGATCCGCTCGGCGTTGGCCAGCCCCATGTAAAATACCGTCGTCTGGTGCGGAGCGGCCAGGGAGGCCCAGTTCAGGGCCAGGTCGCCATCTCCCTTGCAGTGGCCGGTGACGAAGGTGACGCTCTGGGCATGATCGCGATGCGTCAGCGGGAAACCGCCATAGGCGGCGCATCCCTGGGCGGAGGTAATGCCCGGCACGACGCGAAAACTCACGCCGTGGTCGACCAGCACCTCGGCTTCCTCGCCGCCGCGGCCGAAGATATAGGGATCACCGCCCTTGAGGCGCACCACCCGCCGGCCCTCGCGGGACAGACGCACCAGCAGGGCGTTGGTCTCCTCCTGGGGCAGGGCATGACAGCGCGACGCCTTGCCCACATACAGGCGCCGGGCCCTGGGGCTCGCCAGGGCGAGCACCTCGCGGGAGACCAGCCGGTCGTAGACCAGACAATCGGCCTGCTCGATCAGCGACAGGGCCCGCAGGGTCAGCAGGCCGGGGTCACCGGGGCCGGCGCCGATGATGGCCACTTCGCCGGGCGCCAGCGGCGCCTCGGCCAGGTCATAGGAAACAGGGTGTGACGGCATGGCGATACTCCTCGCGGGCCTCAACGGATCTCGACGGCCTGGATGGCCTCATAGGGCGCCGCCACCCGGCGCTCGCCCTCATCGGCAACGCCGATCTCGGCGTTGGTCAGATAGCAGCCGGGATCCTCTTCCCAGGGATCACCGGTGACCTTCCAGGCGCGCACCCGCGTGTTGCCGTTGCAGATCGACAGGTAGCGACACTCGGCGCAGCGGCCCTTGAGCGGTCGCGGACGCCGACGGAAGCCGACCATCAGGGGGTCCTGGGTGTCACGCCAGATCGCGGAGAAGGGGCGTTCCCGGACGCTGCCCAGGTCGTGGTCCCACCAGAAGGTATCGGGGTGCACATGACCCAGGTTGTCGATATTGGCGATGCGCTCGCCGGAGGCGTTGCCTCCCCAGTCAAGCAGCCGCCGCTCCAGGGCCGCGGCCTGTTCGGGGAAGTGTTCGCGGGCCCACATCAGCAGGAAGGGGCCGTCGGCATCGTTGTTGCCGGTCACGTATTCGCGCTCGACGCCACGCTCGAGCTCATCGCGACAGTGGTCGAACAGCCGCGTCATGGCGTCGCGAGTCATGCGATGCCAGGCATCCTGCTTGCTGTGGCGCCGGCCACGCCCGCCGTAGTTGAGATGCGAGAGGTAGAACTTGTCGACGTCGTGTTCATCGAGCAGCGCCAGGATATCGCCGAGCTGCTCGTAATTTTCACGGGTCAGGGTAAAGCGCAGCCCCACCTTGATGCCGCGCTCCTTGCACAGCTTGACCGCATGCATGGATTCACGAAAGGCCCCCTGGCGCTGGCGGATGACGTCGTGGGTCGCCTCGAGGCCGTCGATGCTGATGCCCACGTAGTCATAGCCCACCTCGGCGATGGCGTCGATATTCTCCTCGGTGATCAGGGTCCCGTTGGTCGAGAGCCCGGTGTAGATCCCCAGCTCCCGGGAACGATGTGATAGCTCGAAGATATCGGGGCGCATCAGCGGCTCGCCGCCGGAGAGGATCAGTGCCGGCACCCGGAAGGCGCTCAGGTCGTCGAGCACCGCATGGGCCTCGGCGTTGGAGAGCTCACCGGCGAAGTCGATATCCGCCGAGGTGGTATAGCAATGCTTGCAGGTCAGGTTGCAGCGCCGGATCAGGTTCCAGATCACCACCGGGCCGGGCGGCTGGCGCATCGCCCCTCTAGCGGCATGACCCTGGGGGCCCGGCTCCATCAGGCTCTTGATATAGCGGGTGACGCGGAACATGGCGTTCTCCTGCTGAGAGATACGGTGCCGAGGCGCGGCGACAAGCGCGGCTCAGCCTCGACGATCGGAATCCGTGGGGGCATCGCCCGGCCGACGCCCGGTCAGGCGCAGCCCGGTCTTCTTGAGGATGCGCGAACTGTAGAGAATACGGTGGCCTCGGCAGGCTCCCCCCAGGCGCTCCCGGAGCCCCTCGGCCTGGCGCTCGACCTCTTCCCGGCTGCGCCCATGCAGCATGGCGAACAGGTTGTAGGGCCAGCTCGGCAGGTGCCGCGGGCGACGGTAGCAATGGCTGACGCCCTCGATGGCGGCCACCTCCCGGCCCAGGCGCTCGACCTCGGCGTCATCGACGTCCCACACCGTCATGCCGTTGGCCACATAGCCGAGCCGGTAGTGATTGGGCACCGCCGCGACCCGGCGGATCACCCCACTGGCCTGCATGGCCCGCATGCGCTCGAGTACCTCCGCCCCGCTCAGGCCCACCTCGCGCCCCACGGCGCCCCAGGGGTCGGGGACCAGGGGCAGGCCGGACTGGGTGGCCAGCACGATGGCGCGATCGGCGGCGTCGAGGCCCGCCTCGACCGAGGCCGACCTAGACGGGCAGGTGGAGACGGACATGGAACTCTTCCTCCTTGGGCATGTTGAAGACCGGCAGGCCGGTGGCCGCCTCGATGCCGGCGATGGTCTCGGCGATGCGCGGCGGCGTCTCGGTGGCCAGCACGAACCACATGTTGAGCTCATGTTCACGGCGGTAGTTGTGGGCCACCTCGGGGAAGGCGTTGACCGTCTCGACGACCTCGTCATAGCGAGGCTCGGGCACCGCCAGCGCGGCCAGGGTCAGGCCGCCGCCCAGGCGCTCGGCGTGATACATGGGCCCGAATCGACTCAGCACGCCGGCTTCCCGCAGCCGCTCCAGGCGATAGAGGAGGTCCCCCTCGGTGATGCCCAGCGCCTCGGCCACCGTTGCGTAGGGGCGTGCCACCAGCGGCAGGCCATCCTGGAGACGGTTGATCAACAGGCGGTCGACGGCATCCAGATCATCGAGTGTCATATGCCCTCCTCGCGCACATAGCGGCCGCCACACTGGCGATAGGCCTGGGTGCTGAACAGCATGCGGTGCTCCAGGTCCCCGAGACCCTGGCGCTCGATCAGGGCGGCGAGTTCCGCCTCGACCCACTCGCGGCGGGTGCCATGGATCATGCTGAACAGATTGTAGGGCCACTCCGGCAGGCGCCGGGGGCGTCGATAACAGAGCGTCACCGCGGTCTCGTGGGCCAGGCGTCGCCCCACCTCGGCGACCCGCGCATCGGGTACGTTCCAGACCACCATGGCGTTGGCCTGGATGCCCAGGCGGCGGTGCTTCACCACCAACCCCAGGCGCTTGATCATGCCGTCGGCCTGCCAGCGGCGTACGCAGGCCATCACCCGCTCCTCGCTCATGCCGGCCTGCTCGGCCAGGACCTGCCAGGGCCGCGATGCCAACGGTAGTCCCCGTTCCAGCAGGCCGCGCAGGCGGCGTTCGGCGGCGTGCGAGGTCATACCAAGGGCCGCGCCGGTGGCGGCGAGGCCCGCATCGTCGGTCGTCTTCATGCGCGCTCCAGTTCGGCCCAGGGAATGGGGAACGACAGGTCGATATGGTAGCCCTCCAGCATCGGCAGACGCAGGATGGGCACGCCCAGGCGCGCCTCGAGGCCATCGAGGCGCGCCTCCAGTTCGGCGTCATCCGGTGCGGTCATCACGAACCAGAGATTGAAGTCATGCTCCCGGGCATAGTTGTGATTGACGCCGGGGGCGGCGTTGATGAGCTCGGCGAAGGCATCGCGTTCGGCCTCGGGCACGGCCACGGCGGCGAGCAGGCTGGCACCGGCTCGGGCATGGTCGAACACCGGCCCCACCCGGCTCAGCACGCCCATGGCCTGGAGGCGCTCGAGGCGGGCAAGGACGTCATCTTCACTGCAGCCCAGGCGCTCGGCGATGCTGAGGAAGGGACGAGTGCAGACCGGCAGACCCCGCTGGTAGCTGTCGATCAGGCGGCGATCCAGCGTATCGAGGTCCTGGGCGAGACAATACGGAACTTGGCAATGCATCGGCACAGCTCACTTGTGGTGGGCGGCGACGGGCCAGGCCCGCCGCCGCTTCCCGATCAGTAGATGTCTTTCTGGGTGTTGATCACGTTGAACTTGCCGGTCGGTGTGACCAGGCGCTCGTCCTTGATCACGTGCTTCAGCTCGCGAGTCTCGTCATCGACCACCACGATCGCGGAGGTGTCTTCCATGGTGTTCCACACGGAGAACCACACCTCGTCGCCGGCCTGGTTGTACTCCGGCTGGACCACCCGCTTGGGCCCCTCACCGACATCGGCCCACTCGGCGATCGGCAGGACCTCGTAACCGGCCTCAAGATCGTTGATGTCGTAGACCGCGACGCTCTGGCTGATGGCCTCGTTGGGGTTGAGCGCGGTATCGACGTAGAGGTTGTCGGATTCCGGGTGGGTCTTGATGAACAGCGAGCCACCGCCCTGACCCTCCAGGGTACGCACCACCTGCCAGGCGCTGTCCGGATGCCCTTCGGGGTCGGTACCGATCATCTGGATGGTGGCATCGCCCAGGTGGCTGGTGGCCCAGACCGGGCCGTGTTCGGGGTCCTCGAAGTTGGCGCCGCGCCCCGGGTGCGGGATCTTGCCCACATCGACGATGGCCTCGAGGTCGCGATCCTGGGCATCGATGACCACGATCTGGTTGGACTCGTTGGCCGCCGTCAGGAAATAGCGGCCCGAGGCGTCCCAGCCGCCGTCGTGCAGGAAGCGCGAGGTATCGATCTCGACGGTGGACAGCGCTTCCAGGTTCTCGTAGTTCACCAGGCGGACCTTGCCGGTCTCCTTGATGTTGACGATGAACTCGGGATGCTGGTGGGAGCCCACGATGGCCGCCACGCGGGGTTCCGGATGGTATTCCTGCTCGCCGACGGTCATGCCGCGGGTCGCCACGATCTTCTTGGGCTCCAGGGTGTGGCCGTCCATGATCACGTACTGGGGTGGCCAGTAGGCCCCGGCGATCGCCAGGTCGTCCTCGTAGCCCTCGAACTTGGAGGTCTCGACGGAGCGCGCCTCCATGCCGATCTTGATGGTGGCCACGATGCTCGGCTCTTCCATCCAGAGGTCGACCATATCGATCTTGGCGTCGCGGCCGATCACGAAGATATAGCGACCGGAGGCCGACATGCGCGAGATATGCACCGCATAGCCGGTGTCGAGGATCTTGACGATCTCCTTGGATTCGCCGTCGATCAGGGCGATCTGGCCGGCGTCACGCAGGGTGACCGAGAACAGATTCTCGATATCCAGGTCGTTCATCTGCTCGGTGGGGCGATCCTCGGGGGCGACCAGCACTTCCCAGGTATCCTTCATGTCGGCCATGCCGAATTCGGGAGGCTGCGGCGGCTCGTGCATGATGTACTTGGCCATCAGCTCCACTTCATCCTCGGTCAAGTCGCCCGAGGTACCCCAGTTGGGCATGCCGGCCGGGGAGCCGTAGTGGATAAACGTCTTGAGGTACTCGAGGCCACGCTCCTGGGTGATATCGGTGGTCAGCGGCTTGCCGGTGGCGCCCTTGCGTAGCACCCCATGACAGCCGGCGCAGCGCTGGAAGTAGATCTCCTTGGCCTGCTCGAACTCCGCGTCGCTCAGGTCCGGCGCGCCGGGGGTGCGAACCACCTGGGCGGACCCCGGATCCACGGCCGACTCGGTGCCCTGATAGGCCGCCTGGGTCTCGTCGAGTTCCTGCTTGTCATCCTGGGCGTAAGCCGCAGCGATGCCCAGGGCGACGGTCGTGACCGCCACGGCCAGGGGCTTGAGATACCCGTCTTTCTTCATCATCGTTCCACCTCTGTCATGATCCTTGAATGCGCTATCGCCAGGACATGGGCGAGTCATTGTTATCATTTTTCGGATGGCCAGCCGGCATCGCTTGGCCGATGACCCTCCTGCGCAGAGAGTGGCCCAATAACGGGCATAATTCATGCTCCTTTAATCGCCTATCCCCCTATTTCCGGAAAGACTTTGACCCATATCAAAGCTCTCTGCGGCTACTCACAAAGAGAAATTGAGGCGCTGGGGCTTTACTGATAGGCACCGGGGTAGGCGACATTCATTGACATCAATCAATGCATCACAACGCCCGAGCGGAGACACTCTTGTCAGCCCTCACCCCAGGAGTCGCCATGTTGCTGCCCCTTATCCTTCGCGTCTCGCTGCTGGCCCTGGGCGGCATGCTGCCGCTCGCCGCCCAGGCCGAGGCGCCGCTCTCCACCGAGCGTGTGGCGGAGCTCGAGACGCTGCTCTACCAGGACTGCGGCTCCTGTCACGGCATGACGCTACGCGGCGGCCTGGGGCCGGCGCTGCCCGAATCGCGCATGAATGCCTATCCCCGCGACGGCCTGGCAGCGCTGATCCTCGCCGGTGTCGAGGGCACCGCCATGCCCGGTTGGGACGGCCTGCTGACCGAACAGGAGGCCCGGTGGATCGCCGATCACCTGCAGAACGACAACCCCCTGGATGAGTGACTCTTCATGCCCATGATGCCCCCCGCACTTCGCAAGCCCCTCGCCGCCGTCTCGCTGCTCGCCCTGCTGGCCGGCTGCCAGGCTATCCCCGGCGCCGAGCCGCGCGGTACCGGTGATCTCGGTGTGGTCGTGGAGCGCGCGACCGGCAGCCTGGCGGTGGTAGACACCAGCGAACGCCGCATCCTCGAGCGTGTCGAGGGCCTCGGGGATCTCTCCCACGCCTCGGTGAAGTTCTCCCGCGACGCGCGTCATGCCTTCGTGTTCGGTCGCGACGGCGGCCTGAGCCGCGTCGACCTGCTCACCGGCGAGATCACTCACCGGGTGATTCAATCGGGCAACAGCATCGGTGGCGCCATCTCTCAGGACGGCTCCCGGGTGGCGGTGGCCAACTACGCGCCGGGCGGCGTGAAGATCTTCGACAGCGAGACCCTGGAGGAAGTCGCCGATATCCCGGCGACCTGGGTCGATGACAGCGGCGAACAGCGGCGCTCCAAGGTGGTCGGCCTGGTGGATGCCCCCGGCAATCGCTTCGTCTACAGCCTGTTCGAGGCCGGCGAGATCCACCTGGTCGACATGCATGCCGACACCCCCGAGGTAACGCGCTTCCCCGCGATCGGCAAGAAGCCCTACGATGCGCTGATCGACCCCACCGGCCGCTACTATATCGCCGGGCTATTCGGCGAGGACGGCCTGGCACTGCTCGACCTCTGGCATCCGGAAGACGGCGTGCGCCGCATCCTGCCCGACTACGGGCGCGGCGAGGAACGCCTGCCGGTCTACAAGATGCCCCATCTGGAAGGCTGGACCCTGGCCGGTGACGAGGCCTGGCTACCGGCGGTGGGACGTCACGAGGTGCTGGTCGCCGACAGCGACGACTGGACGCTGGTCGACCGAGTCCCGGTACATGGTCAGCCGATCTTCGTGATGCGTCGCCCCGACGAGCGCCAGGTCTGGGTGAACTTCGCCCACCCCGACAACGACGTGGTGCAGGTCATCGATACCGAAACCCACGAGATCATCGCCACCCTGGCGCCGGGCGAGGCGGTGCTGCACATGGAGTTCACCCCCAAGGGCGAGCAGGCCTGGGTCTCGGCCCGGGACAGCGACCGGGTGGTCATCTACGACACCCGCACCCTGGAAGAAGTCACGCGCCTCGACAGCGAGTCACCCAGTGGCATCTTCTTTACCGACCGGGCGCATCGCATTGGCCTGTGATTCGCCCTCGCGGATATAAGCCCCTGGCGGCTAGCGGCGCACGTGCAGGGGCACCTCGGAGTAGCCGCCGGCGGGATAGAGGGCGCGTACCGCGGGGCAGCCCGGCAGCGGGCCGATATCGACCGTGGCGTCGAGCAGCGCGTTCATGAAGTCCTCGAGCTCCATTCGCGCCAGCGGCGCGCCGGGGCAGACGTGGATTCCCGCCCCGTAGAGCAGGTTGTCTTTCGCATCGCGATCCAGGCGTACCTCGTCGGGCGCCTCGAACACCGACTCATCGCGGTTGACCGAGCCCCACAGGATCGTCAGGCGCTCACCGGCCTCGAGGCGCCGGCCACCGATCTCCACCTCCCGGGTGGCGATGCGGCGGTTGGACATCAGCGGTGCATCGATGCGCAGGATCTCGTCGATGGCCCTCGATACCAGGCCACGATCGGCACGCAGCCGGCCCTGGAGCTCGGGATCCGCCGCCAGGTAACGCATCAGGATACCGATGCTCGCCGAGATGGTGCCGAGTTCGCCCACCGTCCAGTTGCGCAGGATGCTGACGATTTCTTCATCGGTCAGCGCACGCCCCTCCACGGTCTCGTTCATAATGCGGGTGGTGACGTCATCCGGAGCCTCATCGCCGGCCGCACGCCGGCTGGCCAGCTGTTCGCGGATCACGCCATCGAACTCCAGCGCCAGCACCCCCAGCGCCTCGCGATCCTGGGCCAGGGTGGCGGCCTGCTGGCGCTTCACCCAGGCCCGCAGCGGTTCGTGCAGCGTGGCCGGCCAGCCCATGAAGGCACACTGGATCTCCAGGGCGAAGTCCTGGCCCATCTCGGCCATGGCCTCCACCTCATCGTCGTGGGGAAGGCGGTCCACTAGCCCCTCGGCGATGGCCCGACAGCGTGGGGCGAACTCGGCCATGGCCGCGGGGCCGAAATAGGGCTCGATAATGCGCCGAAAGTGCGTGTGTGAGGGCGGGTCCATGGCATTGGGCACCGAGAGATGACGGCTCGCCGCATTGCTGAAGGTGTCGTGGTCCTCGAGCACCCGCATCACGTCGGCATGGCGAAACAGCGACCACTGCAGGTAGTCGCTGAAGGCCATCGGGCAGCGACCCCGCATATCGTCATAGGCCGTGATCTGATCCTTCAGCACGCTCGCGGCGCGCGGGTCCCAGTCTTGATGGCGCGTATCACTCATGTCGTCTCCTCGGATGGGGGTGAGAACGCAGTCAGGAGACCAGAAGTCGCCCCGATGCGCATTGACTCAGGTCAGCCGGTCCCCTCCCGGTTCAAGACGGTTCGACCCAGCCCGGCAGATGAAATTCTTCCTGGAGGTGGCGCAGCTCCGGTTGATGCAGTTCGGCGATGCGACCCGCCAGCTCGGCGCCTCGCGGCGACAGGTGGACCTCGATGCGTCGACGGTCGCCGCGGCTCGCGCGACGCACCACCAGGCCCAACTGCTCGCAGCGATCGACCAGCGCCACCGTGCCGTGATGCTTGGCCTGCAGCCGCTCCGCCAGCTCGCCGATGGATGCCCATTCACGCCGCTCGAACCCCAGCAGATGAAGCAGCAGCTGGTACTGCAGCGACGTCAGGCCGTATTCGCGACAGATATCCTCGCTCTGGCGCAGGAAGCAGCGCAGCTGATAACGAAAATGAGACAGGCGCTGAAAATCCTGCTTGGTAAGGGCGTCATCGCTCATGAAGGGCATCCTGCGTAGACATGGACAATCTCTTTGCCGCTTGACAGCAGAGGGGTTGCTGCCTAAAGGTTAAGCAATAATATCACAAAGTGATACTTTTCTACCCACGAGGATACCGCCATGAACCCGCTGACCGTGATTCAACTGCCCTTCACCCGCCAGGCGGGCTGGAAGACGCTGCAAGGCCGCAAGCCGTCGATTCCGACCCTGGCCTGGTGCCTGGTGCTGCCCATGTCGCTGCTGCCGCCGGTACTGCTCTACTACGCCGGCACCCACTACGGCGATGGCTTCGTCATGGGCTTCGCCGACAGAGAATGGCGCTTTATCACCACCATCCTGTTCCTGGCCGAGCTGTTGACGTTCTTCGTGATGGGCTGGCTGATCCAGGCCGTCGTCAATGGTACCCGCGAGCTCTCCATCGACTATCACGATGCCTATCTGCTGGCGGCCCTGGCCCCGCTGCCGTTGTGGTCATCGGCCATCGTGCTGCTGATCCCCAGCCTGCTGCTCAATGCCCTGGCGGTGCTGGTGGCCCTGGGCATCTCCTGCAGCCTCGTCTACCACGGCCTCCAGGCGCTGTGCGAACGCAGCGATAACGACATCAATACCATGTCGGCCGCCTACACCATCATGGCCGCCGGCGTGCTGGCCTGGGGGCTGTTGATGGCCATCGTCTGGGCCTACTGAGCCCGGAGCCTGGCTGCGACCCAGCGTCGCAGGCTGGTTTCACGGGGAAATAAGATGTATTTTAGATGCTCTTTAAAGACTCCCCTCCCCGATACGGAGCCCCTCGATGCTGAGCCAGGAACAGGAACACCTGATCGCCACCACCGCCCCGGTGGTCGCCGAGCACCTCGACGCCATCACCCAACGCTTCTACCCGCTGTTGTTCCAGCGCTATCCACAGGTGAGGCCGCTGTTCAACCAGGCCCACCAGGCCGATGGCGGCCAGCCGCGGGCTCTGGCCGCCGCCGTGCTGGCCTATGTGCAGCTGCGTCATGATCGAGACAAGGTACGCGAGACCCTGGCCGGGGTAGTCGACAAGCATATTTCCCTGGATATCCGCCCCGAACACTATCCCCTGGTGGGCGAATGCCTGATGGCCGCCATCGGTGAGGTGCTGGGCGATGCCGTGACGCCGGAGATCGCCGCCGCCTGGCAGAACGTCTACGAGGAACTGGCCGGCCTGCTCATCGAGCTGGAGGAGTATCGCTACCGCGAGTTCGAGCAGTACCCCGGCGGCTGGCGCGGGCCCCGCGAATTCCGCATCGCCGCCATTCGCCAGGAGAGTGCGGTGATTCGCTCCTTCGTGCTCGAACCGGTGGACGGCGGGCCGGTGGCCGAGCATCTGCCAGGCCAGTACATCGGCGTGAAGCTGACCCTGGACGGCGAGCCGGTCTACCGGCACTACAGCCTGTCGGCCCTGCCCAATGGTCAGAGCTACCAGATCTCGGTCAAGCGCGAGTCCCGGGGCCGTGTCAGCCGCCACCTGCATGACGCCATGAGCGAGGGTGATACCCTGGCGTTACTGCCGCCGGCCGGTGGGCTGACCCTGGTCGAGGGCAGCGAGCCCCTGCTGCTGGCCAGCGGTGGCGTCGGCCAGACCCCGCTCCTGCCCATGGCCTGCCATGCCCTTCGTCAGGGCCGGCGGGTGGTCTACCTGCACGCCGCCCTGGATGCCGAGCACCACGCCTTCCGTGACCAGGTGGCGACCCTGGCCGCGGAACACCCCGAGCGGCTGCATGCCGTCAGCATCCATGAGTCGGGCAATGCCGGCGACCACACCGGTCGCATCGATCGCGACCTGTTGGCCAGCTACCTGCCCGAGGGCGGCCGCTGTTACTTCGTCGGTCCCCAGGGCTTCATGACCGCCATCGACGGGGCGCTGGCCGAGCTCGGGGTCCCCGACGAGCGGCGTCACTACGAACACTTCGGCCCATCACGGCCGCTTGGCGTGGCCTGAGGCCAACACGAGCGCCTGACAACGACACGACGACGCCCCGGCCAGGTCAGGCCGGGGCGTCGTCGTTGTCGTCGAATAAGCGATCCGCGTCAGTATATGTCGAGGCGGGCCAGGTCCCGGGTCTGCAGCCTGGCCTCGGCCTCCTGGACCTCGGCCAGCTGATGAAACAGCTCGGCCTCCTCGGGGATCGACGCCAGCTCACTGCGTAGCCGATACATGTCCTTCAGCGTCTGGTGGGCGCTCATCACGTTGGCCAGGATATCCTGGACATCATGGCAGCCGAGACAGGGCGGGATGCGTCTCAATACGCTGGGATGCCCGAACTCCTGGCTGTCGATCAGCCAGGTGGTCAGGAGGGCGTTGTCGGCATCTTCCAGATAGGCCGCCATGCCGTCACGCAGACGGCTCTCGCGGTCGGCCAGGAACACCAGCGCCATCTGCATGCGCTCATCCGGGGCCGTCTCGGCCAGCCGAGTGTACTGGTCGCCCAGTTCCCGGTGGAAATCATGTATCCACTCCAGCAGGTCCTTCACCTGACGAAACGCCATGGCCTCGCCTCCGTCCACGAATGGGTTGTCAGCAGCCTCGCTTCAGCAGCATCGCCTTGATCTGGCCGATGGCGCGCATCGGATTGAGCCCCTTGGGGCATACCCAGGTGCAGTTGGCGATCTGCCGACAGCGGAACACGCTGAAGGGGTCATCGAGTTCGGCCAGCCGCTCATCGGTGGCGGTATCACGACTGTCGATCAAGAATCGATAGGCCTGAATCAGGCCGGCGGGGCCGATGTACTTGTCCGGGTTCCACCACCAGGAGGGACAGGCCGAGCTGCAGCAGGCACACAGGATGCATTCGTAGAGGCCGTCGAGCTTCTCGCGCTCTTCGGGGCTCTGCAAACGCTCCCGGGCGGTCGGCGCCGAGTCATTGATCAGCCAGGGCCGGATCTTCTCGAACTGGCGGAAGAACAGCGTCTGGTCGACGACCAGGTCGCGGATGACCGGCATGCCGGGCAGCGGGCGCAGGGTCAGGGTGTCGTCACTGCCCAGCACCTCCTCCACCGAGGTGACGCAGGCCAGGCCGTTCTTGCCGTTGATGCTCATGCCGTCGGAGCCGCATACCCCCTCGCGGCAGGAGCGCCGGTAGGTCAGGGTCGCGTCCTGCTGTTTCAGGTGCTCGAGCACGTCGAGCACCATGGCCTTGCGAAAGCGCGCCTCCACCTCGTAGGTTTCCATCTGCGGTAACGCATCTTCTTCGGGGTGGTAGCGATAGAGCCGCACCTTGATCATGGGAATCTCCTGTCGCCCCGTCGCTGACGGGGCCAGCCGGGGCGGCTACTCGTCTCGCCAGTAATCGTTGGCCGCGGCGACGGTCTGAAAGTGAGTGGCGATGACGTGGGAGGCGGCAATCAGGCTGTCCGGGTCCTCGGCATACTCGGGCCGCTGCGCCTTGCGCACCTCGGCATCGGGTTGCGTGGTCGCCACGCCCTTCTGGGACAGCGTCACCGCCAGCGCGAAGCCTTCCTGGGGCGTCTCGGTGACCAGGCTGGGCAGCCAGGTGGCGCCATTCGACGCCGCCTCGTGACTGTCCGCGGCGGCAGTGCCGACCACCGCCAGCAGCAGGAGTCCGGCCGCCAGCGGCGCGACGGCCAGGCGCGGGAGTCGTGAATGCATGACCATGATGTTCCCTCTTCCAGATTCGCGTCACGGAGAAATCTATATTTTCGATACACCTTTTAAAGGTAGCCAAGAAGGCTCCTCCGTCAAGGCATGGCATGGCCACTCCCCCAGCGAATCGGTGCCCGGCGCCCCGGGTCGAATCAGGCCGAATCAGGCCGAATCAGATCGACCCCTGCATCTGCCGGTAGAGCAGGTCGATGGCCTCCTCCAGCCCGGGGGCTCGACGCTCGCGGGGGTGCACGAGATAGACAGGGTAGGAAAACTCCGGCATCTCCGGCACCCGCTCGAGGAGCCCCTGCCGGAGATAGGGCTGGACGACGCTCAGGCGAAAGTACCCCATTCCCGAGTGATTCAGCAGGTAGTGCAGCGCCAGCGGCCCCAGGTTCACCGCGATGACGGGGCTGGCATACTGGGGCAGGGCCGCATCGTGCTCGCGGCGAAACACCTCGCCCCAGTCCACGTAGAGGTAGGGGGCCGACGGGCCCGAACCCGGCGTACGCACCATGACCAGCCGCTCCTCGCGCAACAGCTCGACCTGCAGGCTGGGCCAGTAGTCCGCCTGGTGCACCAGGGCGGCATCGAGGCCGCCATGGGTGAGGCGCTCGTGCAGTGCCTCGCGCTCTCCCACTTCGATACGCACCGCCAGTGACGGCAGGGTATCGCGCAGCGTATGCAGCCAGCGGGTCAGCAGCGGCTCCCATAGGCTGAGTTCGCCGCCCAGCGTGAGCACCCGCCGTATTCCCCGCGGCAGCGGCAGCTCACGCTGGGCGGTTTCCCATAGCTGCACCAGCTGCAGGGCATGCTCGGCGAAGCGCTCACCGTCGACGGTCATGGTCACGCCACCGCGGCTGCGCGACAGCAGGCGGCAGCCCAGCCGCTCCTCCAGCTTGCGCATGCGCATGGTGACCGTGGTCTGGGTCACATGCAGCGACTCGGCCGCCGCACTGAAGCTTTTGCAGCGCAAGATTTCCAGGAAAGTTCTCGCCAGCTCGATATCCATGCGCCCTCTGAATCAATTATTTTGATGCAACTCCGGTTTAATTTTCATTATACATTAGCCAATTGTCTGCCTAGATTGGGGGTGAACTCCATCGTATCGCGCCGTCCGAGCCGCACCGGCCCCAATGTGTCGGTGCGACCATCGATCCTCGATGATGTCCCGGGACGCGCGGATACCGAGCCGAAGGCATCTCATGACTCCGACCATTGCGATCCTGCTTATCATCACCTTCCTGGTGTCGACGGTGGGCCTGTTGTTACTCATCTGGTCCATTGCCACCAACCAGTTCGGTCACGGCCACCTCGCCGCTCGCACCATCTTCCTCGAGGGCGAGGAGGGGCATGGCGAGGACCCCGCCCGCGCCGTGACGCCCGAGACGACCGACGACAGCATCAGCGCCGACGAGCTCAGGGCCCGGGGACAGGCCGATCTTTCCTCGCGCCGGGCGACCCTGGCCTGGCTAGGCTCGGCGGTGCTCTGGCTACTGGTGGGCTCCGGCTATGGCCTGCTGACCTCCGCCAAGTTCCACTGGCCCGAGCTGCTGGCCGACAGCGAGTGGCTCACCTTCGGCCGTGTCCGCCCCATGCACCTCAACGCCGTGACCTATGGCTGGGCCTCCATGGCCGGCGTCGGGACCGCCATCTTCCTGATACCCCGCCTGTTCAAGACGGCGCTGGTCGGCGGTAGATACGCCCTGACGGGGGCGGGCATCTGGAACCTGGGCATGCTACTGGGCCTGGTGTCGATCAACCTGGGGCTCTCCGACGGCGAAGAGTGGCTCGAATTTCCCTGGCAGGTCGATATCCTCTTCGTGGTCGGCGGCGCCCTGTGCGCCATACCGCTGGTGCTCACGGCGGCCAATCGGCGTGTCGCCCATCTCTATGTCACCAGCTGGTACCTGCTGGCCGCCCTGGTATGGTTTCCCATCCTCTTTTTGCTGGCCAACCTGCCCGGCCTCTTCCCCGGCGCGTCCGGTGCCACCGTCAACTGGTGGTTCGCCCATAACGTGCTGGGGCTCTGGGTGACCCCCATCGGGGTCGGCATCGCCTACTACATGATTCCCAAGATCCTGGGGCGGCCGATCATCTCCTATCAGCTGTCGCTGATCGGCTTCTGGTCGCTGGCGCTGTTCTACAGCCAGGTGGGCATCCATCACCTGGTGGGCGGGCCGGTGCCGACCTGGCTGGTCACGCTCTCCATCGTCCACAGCGTGATGATGTCGATCCCGGTGATCACCGTCGCCATCAACCATCACGGCACCATGTGGGGTCATTTCGGCATGCTGCGGCGCTCGCCTACCCTGCGCTTCGTCTGGATCGGCGCGCTGATGTACACCGTCTCGTCGCTGCAGGGCTCCATGGAGGCGCTGCGCAGCGTCAACGTCATCACCCACTTCACCCACTACACCGTGGGTCACGCCCACCTGGGGATGTACGCCTTCCTCAGCATGATCCTGTTCGGCGCCATCTACTTCATCATGCCGCGCCTGCTGAACTGGGAGTGGCCCTGGCGACCCCTCATCACCCTGCACTTCTGGCTGGTCTCGATCGGCATCCTGATCTACGTCGTGGCACTCTCGGTGGGCGGCTGGCTGCAGGGCCTGTCCCTGCTCGACGCCGACACGCCGTTCATGGACATCGTGCGCCTCACCCTGCCCTACCTGGAGGCCCGCACCCTGGGCGGAGCCCTGATGACCCTGGGGCATCTGGTATTCGCCGTGCACTTCGTGGCCATGCTGACCCGTCGCGGCAAGGACCGGCCCCAGCCGACCCTGTTCCGCGCCGGTGAACGCCAGCACAAGCACAGCAGCGTGGAGGTCCAGCAATGAAGCGTGCCTTAGCGATCATGGTCGGGGCGGCACTCATCCTGCTGCTGGCCATGCTCACCCTGGTGGCCATGCCCTATGTGCAGTTGTCTTCCGAGGCCGTCCCCGAGCAGCTCGAGCCCTACACCACCGCACAGCAGCGCGGCCGGGACCTCTACATCGCCAATGGCTGCGTCTACTGCCACAGCCAGCAGCCCCGCGACCCCGGCTTTTCCAATGCCGACAGCGAGCGCGGCTGGGGGCGGCCCTCGGTCCCCGGCGACTACACCTTCGACCAGCCGCACCTGATGGGGACCATGCGTACCGGGCCCGACCTGTTCAATATCGGGGCGCGTCAACCCAGCGTGGACTGGCAACTGCTGCACCTCTACAACCCCCGCGCGGTGGTCGAAGACAGCATCATGCCCGCCTATCGCTTCCTGTTCCGCGTGGTCGATAGCCCCGCCGAGGGCGACCATGTGGTCAAGATACCCGATCCCTACGGTCCCGAGTCGGGCACCGTGGTCGCGACCCGCGAGGCGCTGGAGCTGACCTCCTATCTGCTGGCCCTGGACCACACCTACCCCGCCTCGACGCTGCCCCAGGCGAAGCCGGCACAGGCGCAAGGAGAAGGCCGATGAGTTCCCGCGATACCCAGCGCGCCCAGCGGCGCGAAAATCCCGAGCCCAGCGAGGGGCAGCGGCCGGTACCGCGCCTGGTGATACTCTGGATCGGCGTATTGCTGGTGTGGGGGGTCGGCTACTACGCCTGGCACGTCGGTGCCCCGCTGACCGGCGGCGATAGCCGTACCGCCGTGGTGCAGGAACCGGCCGGCAGTGGCGTGAACGGCGAGAAGCTCTTCACCGCCCAGTGCGCCGCCTGCCATCAGCCGACCGGCCAGGGCGTGGCGGGCACCTTTCCCCCGCTGGTCGGCAGCCGCTGGCTGCTGAACGACCCCGCCCTGCCGGTCGCCATCGTCAACGACGGCCTGAGCGGCCCCATCACGGTGGGTGGCGACGACTACCAGGGCACCATGCCGGCCTTCGGCGACAAGCTCTCCGCCGAGGAGCTGGCCGCGGTCCTCAGCTATGCCCGCGGCGCCTGGGACAACGACGCCCCGGCGATCGAACCGGCGCGGGTGAAGGAACACCGTGAACGCCACGGCGACCACGCCGCCTGGAGCGTGGAGGCGCTCGGCGACAGCTTCACCCTTCCCGAGTGACCACCGCCGTCTCGAGCCCCACCGGCGGGGCCCAGGCGGCGCCCCCCGCCGACACCGAGCGGGTGCTGGCGGTCGAGGGCATGCACTGCGCCGGCTGCGCCGCCGCGGTGGAGGCGCGACTCCGCCGCCAACCCGGCGTGATCGAGGCCGCCGTCAACTTCACCGCCGACTCCGCCGTGCTGCGCTGGGAGGCCTCCTCGACCTCCTTCGCCCGACTCCAACGCGTCGTGGCCAGGCTCGGCTATCGGCTACGCGACCCCGACGCGACAGAAGACGCGGACGCCGAGATCGATCCCGTGCGGCGCTCGCTGCAGTGGCGCCTGGCGGTCGCCGTCTTCTTCGGCATGTGGAGCATGATGCCGTCCCTGCTGATCTACCTGGCGCCCCTGGGCCTGGTGGAACCCGGCGTCACCCGGCCCCTGGCCGTTGTCGCCGGGGTGATGGCCGCGCCGGTGCTTCTCTACTCGGGCACCCACTTCTACCGCATCGGCTGGCGCACCCTGCGGGCCGGCGTCCCCGGACTCGACACCCTGATCGGCGCGGCGGTGATGGCGGCGAGCCTGGTCTCGATATGGCACCTGATTCATGGCTCGTCCGCCGTCTACTTCGACGCCGCGGTGATGCTGATCACCTTCCAGCTGCTGGCCCGCCTGATCGACAGCGGCGTGCGCCGCCGCGCCTCGGCGATCATTCGCGGCTATCTGAGCCTGACGCCCGAGGAGGTGCGGATATGGCAGCACGGCGCCTGGCGCCCCGCGGCGACCCGGGCGGTCGTCCCGGGACAGCGCCTGCGCCTGCAGGCCGGCGAGGAGCTGGCGCTGGACGGGCGCGTGGTGGCCGGCACCGGCGAGATGGACGTCTCGTCGCTCAGCGGCGAAACCGCACCGCGTCCCGTCGGTCTCGACGCACGGCTGGAGGCCGGCTGTCGCCTGGTCACCGGCGAGCTCGAGCTGTGCGTGACCGCCGGCGTCGGCGAGCGTCGCCTGGACGCCATCGCCCGCTCGGTGCGCGCCCTGCTCAGCCGCAAGAGTGCCATGCAGCGACTCGCCGACCGCCTCGCCCGCTGGCTGCTGCCCCTGATCCTGGCGGCCGCGGCCCTGACCGTGGGGCTGGGTATCGCCCAGGGACGGGCGCCGGACCGGCTCGTCATCGACGGCCTGGCGGTGCTGATCATCGCCTGCCCCTGTGCGCTGAGCCTGGCGATTCCCCTGGTGGTGGTGCTGGGCCACGCCCGCCTCGTGGCACTGGGCATCCTGTTTCGCGACCCCGCCGCCCTGGAGGCCGCCGCGACGACCGAGGTCGTCGTCTTCGACAAGACCGGCACCCTGACCACCGGCACCCCTTCACTGGCCTCGATGGAGCCGAGCGAGGCGATATCCCCCGCGGCACTGAGGCAGCTGGCGGCCGACGCCCTGTACGGCGTCACCCATCCGATCGCCGCGGGGCTCATGGCCGCCACGACCGTCTCGCCGCTCGCCGCCGAGGGCCGGCGCGATATCCGCCCCGGCGGCGGCATTGCCTGGCACCGAGGAGCGACGCTGACGCTGGCGGGGCGCCACGCCTGGCTGCGCGAGCACGGCATCGCGGTGCCCGCCTGTGAAGACGACGGCATGGTGCTTCACCTGGCGCAAGACGGCCGCTACCTGGGGCGGCTGCTGTTCCGGGAAACGCTGCGGCCCGACGCCCGGGCCACGGTAGCGCGCCTCCAGGCGGCGGGCTATCCCCTCTATCTGCTCAGCGGTGACACCCCGCGAGCCTGCGGCGAGATCGCCCATGCCCTGGGTATTCCGGCGGAGCACGTCCTGGCGGGGCGCTCGCCCGAGCAGAAGTCGCGCTTCGTGGCCTCCCTGGAGCGCCACCGGGGCGTCGCCTTCGTCGGCGACGGCATCAACGACGGCCTGGCCCTGGCCGGCGCGCGCCTGGGCATCGCCGCGGGCGAGGCCAGCGTCACGGCGAGCCAGGCCGCCGCGGTGACGCTGCCGGACGGCCTGGCCCGCATTCCCGACACCCTGCACCTGGCCCGGCGCGCGCGCCGACTGATGCGCGGCAACCTGGTCTGGGCGGTCGGCTACAACACCCTGGCGATTCCGCTGGCCATGGCCGGCTGGATCGCCCCGGTCATCGCCGCCGTGGCGATGACGCTCAGCAGCCTGTGTGTCCTGGCCAACAGCCTGCGCATCCGACACGGGCGAGGCGGCGTCGACGCGCCGTGACCGCCCCACCATCCATGCCTCTCGAAGGGTCCCATCATGTCCCATACTCCGACGCCTCGCCTCGGCCCCGCCACCCGGGCCATTCACGGCCAGCGGCAGCGCGATGCCTTCGGCAGCCCGCACATGCCGATCTACGACACCACCACCTTCGCCTATCCGGACAGCGCGGCGCTGCGCGAGGTGGCGGAGGGGCGTCGACGCGGACCCCTCTACTCGCGCTACGGTCAGAACCCCACCCTCTTCGCCCTGGAGGAGACCCTGGCCGCCCTGGAACAGGCCGAGACGGCCTGGGCCTTCTCCTCCGGCATGGCGGCCATCGGCGCGCTGATGCTCACCCACGGCCGCCACGGCATCGTCTGCCTCGGCGAGGCCTATGGCGGCACCATGGCCCTGCTCGAGCGGCAGTTGCCGTCCCTCGGCATCACGACCCACTGCCTGGTCGACGGCCATGACACCGAGGCCCTCGAGGCGCTTCTCGCCTCGGGCATCAAGCTGGTCTATCTGGAGACACCCACCAACCCGACGCTGCGGCTGATCGATATCGCCGCGGTCGCCGAACAGGCCCACCGTCACGGCGCCCTGGTGGCGGTAGACGGCACCTTCGCCACGCCCATGCTGCAGCGGCCGCTGGCGCTGGGCGCCGACCTGGTGGTGCACAGCGCCACCAAGTACCTGGGCGGCCACAGCGACCTGACCGCCGGGGCGATCATGGGCGCCGCCGAGCTCCTCGAGCCCATCTGGCCATGGCGGCAGAACCTGGGCACGGCGCTGTCGCCGCAGGCGGCGTCGCTGCTGTCACGCAGCCTGCGCACCCTGGCCCTGCGGATCGAGCGCCACAGCGCCTCCGCCCTGACGATCGCCGAGGCCCTGGTCGATCATCCCGCCATCGAGCGGGTGTTCTATCCCGGCCTGGCGACCCATCCCGGACACGACCTGGCCTGCCGTCAGATGTCGGGGTTCGGCGGCATGCTCGGCATCGAGATCAAGGGCGGCGGAGAGGCCGCCGCCCGCGTCGCCGACCGGCTGGCGCTGTTCGCCCTGGCGCCCAGCCTGGGCGGCGCCGAGAGCCTGGTGACCCAGCCCTGCACCACCTCCCATGCCGACCTGTCGCCCCAGGCCCGCGCCCGGCGCGGCATCGGCGACGGCCTGCTGCGGCTGTCGGTCGGCCTGGAGGAGGCCGAGGACCTGCTCACCGACCTGGGCCAGGCGCTGGATGCGGAGGCGACGGCCTGATGGCGGCGCTGATTCGGCGCGGCGCGGTGCTGGTCGACCGCGCCGCGGCCGGGCTCTTCCCGGGCTATTTCGCGGTGATCATGGCCACCGGCGCCACCTCCATCGCCTGCCGGCTACTGGGCCTGACGGCGCTGTCCTGGGTGCTGCTGGGCACCAACCTGCTCGCCTATGCGACGCTATGGGGGCTGACGCTGATTCGCCTGGTGCGCTATCCCCGACGCCTGGCCGGCGATGTGGTCGATCACGCCCGCGGCCCGGGCTTCTTCACCATCGTCGCCGGCACCTGCATCCTCGGCACCCAGGTCCACCTGGTGACGGGGCGCGATGACATCGCCACCGTGTTCTGGTGGCTGGGCCTGACGCTGTGGGGCCTGATCATGTATCTCTTCTTCATCGCCGTGACCACCCGGGAAGAGAAGCCCAATCTCGCCAGCGGCATCAACGGCGCCTGGCTGTTGGCGGCGGTCAGCACCCACTCGGTATCGATCCTCACCGCGTTGCTGCCCTGGAGCGGGCCGACCGACCTGCGCCTCTTCTTCGCCCTGTGCATGTTCCTGATCGGCTGCATGCTCTACCTGGCGATCATCACCCTGATCTTCTACCGCCTGACCTTTTTGGAGGTGACGGTCAAGAGCCTGACCCCGCCCTACTGGATCAACATGGGGGCGGTCGCCATCGCCACCCTGGCCGGCTCCACGCTGATCCTGCGCGCCGCCGAGGGCGGCGTGATCGCCGACTTCAAGCCGTTCCTGCTGGGGTTCACGGTGTTCTTCTGGGCCACCGCCAGCTGGTGGTTTCCGTTGCTGGTCGGGCTGATGCTGTGGCGCCACCTGATCCGTCGCCATCGCCTCGTCTACGAGCCGCAGCTATGGAGCATGGTCTTCCCCCTGGCCATGTACACCACCGGCACCCTGCGCCTCTCGACGGCCCTCGAGGCGCCGTTTCTGATGCGCATCCCGGAGCCGATGATCTGGCTGGTGCTGCTGGCCTGGACCGCCACCAGTGTCGGCATGTTCTATCATCTATGGCGGCTGGCGCGGTCCGAGGCTACTTGACCCCCAGCCGACGGGCCAGCTTGTGCAGCTTGTGCAGCCTGTGAAAAGTGCGGGATCTATCTTTCGAACAGCGCCGGTTCGAACAGCGCCGGCATGTTCTGCCATCTCTCCATGCATGGCGGCTGGCGCGGTCCGGGGCTACTTGACCCCCAGTCGACGGGCCAGCTTGTGCAGCCTGTGAAAAGTGCGGGATCTATCTTTCGAACAGCGCCGGTTCGAACAGCGCCGGCATGTTCTGC
>NZ_CANLFS010000005.1 GCF_947490095.1 uncultured Halomonas sp.
GACATGGTCGGTATCGTGCCCGTCGGCGCCGATGAGGGCACCCGCGGCAACTATCAGCGCACCAAGAACGACACCGAGGGCCAGCTGAGGGCCCCCGCCGACACCGGCCTCTATGAACTGCGCTACATCCTGGACGAGGGCAAGAAGACTCTGGCCACCGCGCCCATCGAGGTCGTCGCCCCGGAAGTCAGCGTCTCGGGGCCCGACCAGGTGGTCACCGGTGCCCTCTTCGAGGCGTCCTGGTCATCTCCCATCAACGCCTCCGACATGGTCGGTATCGTGCCCGTCGGCGCCGATGAGGGCACCCGCGGCAACTATCAGCGCACCAAGAACGACACCGAAGGCCAGCTGAGGGCCCCCGCCGACACCGGCCTCTATGAGCTGCGCTACATCCTGGATGAGGGCAAGAAGACCCTGGCCACCGCCGCTATCGAGGTCGTCGCCCCGGAAGTGGGTATTTCCGGACCCGACATCGTTCGAGCGGAGGGCGATGTGGATATTTCGTGGTCTTCTACGGTTCACCCCAGCGATATGGTCGCCATCGTGCCGGCCGGCGCCGACGAAGGCTCCCGCGGCAACTACCGACGCACCGGCAAGATGACGGAGACTCGACTGACCGCCCCGGCCGAAACGGGGCTCTATGAGATCCGCTATATCCTGGACGAAGGCAGGAAGACCCTGGCCAGCATACCCCTCGAAGTCGTCGGCACCGACGCGCCACTGGATGATGGTGCCGGGCTCTCGGTGCCGCCATCAGCCGCGCCGGGTGACACGATCACCGTCGGCTGGACCGGAGGGAACGACAGCGGCGACCAGCGAATCGCCCTGGCCCGGAAGAATCAGCCGGATTTCAGCTGGATCAGCGTCCAGCCCATCGGCGACGCCGATACCATGGAGCTGACAATGCCTGATGAGGCGGGGGTCTATGAGGTCCGGTTCCTGGATATTGCCGGCCAGGAACTGCTCGGCCGGTCGGTAGTCCAGGTGGAGTGACCGCTCGACCTTGCGTGATGCGCCGACACCGGCCGAGAGATTACGCGGCCCGGTTAAACGGGCCTCAGCTCCTCCACGAGGCGGCGACAGTAGGCATCGAGCAGGGCCAGCAGCGCCGGATAGAAATCACTGGCGGTCGTTACGCCGGCGCTTCTGGTGACTAGCCGGGGCAGCCAGCTGCACAGCTCATGCTCCACGAATGCTTCGAGATCCTGACGCCAACCCTCGCGGTCGGGGGTCTTGGCCTCGGCCAGCATCTGCAGGCGCGTGGCGAGGTAGTCGAGCATCACGGCCAGATGGTCGGCGGGTTCGGCCACATCACGCCTGACCGCATACCCCGCCGCGGCGAGTCGCGCCTCCATGCGTTCTGCCGCCTTACCGTGAAAGCCCTGCTTGTCGCCTGCATACAAGGACGCATAGGGCGGCGCCCCGCTCCGTGCATCCGCCAGGAAGAGCTCGGTGAAGTCCGCCGCCAGCTCCAGACGCGGGGTCGTGAACATCACCAACCGTGACAGCGCCCCCTTCAGACGCTCCACCTCATCGGTGATGCCGTGGGCATCGCGCAGGTAATCCAGGAAAGGGGCCGCCTCCCCCTGGCGGTAACGCTCCAGCGAGGCCTCATCCAGCTCCGCGCCGAGAACGGTCGCCAGCCAACGACACAGCAGGCTCTCCGACTCCCCGTCGACTGGCGAACCGCCACCCGCCTCCGGGCGGGCGGCGGCCAGGGACGATACTGGTTCCGTCATATTTCCACCACGCTCGGTCCACCGAAGGAAGTGACCTCGGGCGCCTCGCCCTCGAAGCGCTCCATCTCCACGACGCAGGTGTTGGCACTCGGCGCCTGGGCGAGCCTGGAGGAGCCCACGTCGAGGGTCAGGGTGTTGGGGTCACCGTAGGTGTCCAAGGCCCCGATCTCCGGCCCGACGGGCCCGTACCAGGCCCCCTCCTGGATGCGCACCACGCCGGGAGGAAAGTCATCGGATACCACCGCCCCCGCCAGCAACTGTCCTCGATCGTTGAAGACACGCACCAGGTCGCCGTCCTGAATCCCGCGCTCCGAGGCATCCTGCGGACTCATGAAGATCGGCTCGCGTCCCTGAACGGCGTAAGTGGCCCGCAGTTCCTCGGACTCGCACATCTGGGAATGGAGGCGCTTGTCGGGATGCACCGACTGCAGCCACAGCGGATAGCGGTCCGAATTAGGGCCCCCGTGAGAACGTTCCGCCTTCTCCATCCAGGTCGGGTAGGCACGGCAGTCATCATAGCCATAGCGGGCGATCTTGCGGCTGGACACCTCGATAAAGCCGGAGGGCGTACCCAGCGCCTTGACCTCGGGCGCCTGGCGGAAGTCGGCATGGCGCACCCAGTTTTCCCCCGGGCCGAAGTCGACATAACCCTCCTGCCAGAACTCGGCGAACTCGGGCATCGGCGAGGCCGCCTCGCCGTCACCGGAAGCCGGAACGAAGGACTTGTTCGCCTCGCGACACTCATCGTAGAGCTTCTTGACCCAGCCCATTTCGTCCAGGCCCTGACGATACTCTTCATCACGCCCGAAGCGACGACATAGATCGGTGAAGATGTCGAAGTCGCTGCGGGAATGGAACAGCGGGTCCACCAGCTGGTGCATGGCCAGCACGCCGCGGCTGGAGTAGCTGCCGTAGATATCGATATCGTTGCGCTCGAACTGCGTACAGGCCGGCAGCACCAGGTCGGAGAAACGGCAGGTGGCGTTCCATGCATAGTCGACGGTCACCACCGTCTCCAGCTTGTGGAACGCCCGCTTCATGCGGTTGTGATCCTGATGGTGGTGCCAGGGGTTGCAGCCGCTGAAGACGCACATGCGAACATCCGGGAAGGTCACCTCGGCGCCGTTGTACTGGATGGTGTCTCCCGGGTTGAGCAGGCAATCGATCCAGCGCGCCACCGGAATGGTCGAGGCGGCCCCCTGAAAGTCGGTGTTGTTGTGCACCGGCGTCTTGCCGGCATCCACGTTGCGCGGGAAGGCACCCGGCGCGCTCGCCCCGGATGACGGCACGCCGATGGAGCTATAGTGGTGACCGTAGCTGATACCACCGCCGGGAAGGCCGATCTGACCCAGCATGGTGGCCAGCACGGCGCCCATCCAGTAGGGCTGTTCGCCGTGCTGCTGACGCTGTATGGCCCAGCCGAACAGCAGCTGAGTGCGGTCGGCCGCCAGCAATCGGGCAAAGTCGCGGATATCCTCGGCCGAAACGCCGCAGATCTCCGCCGCCCATTCCGGCGTCTTGGCCACGCCATCCTCGGCCTCGCCCTGGACATAGGCGATAAAGTCATCGAAGCCCAGCGCATAGGCGTCGATAAACGCCTGGCTGTGTAGCGCCTCGTTGTAGAGGGTGTGCGCCATGCCCAGCATGAACGCCACGTCGGTCATCGGGTTGACGTAGAGCTGCTCACAGCCCAGGTATTTCTGTGTCTTGGTGCGCACCGGGTCCACGCTGATCACGCGGATGCTGCCTTCCGCCACCCTGGCCTTGAGCTGCTCCAGGTAGGCGTAGGACTCATGGGTCTCGCAGTTCCACCCGACCTGCAGGTTCTTGTAGAGGTCGTTGCCCCACAGCACCACCGTCTTGCTGTTCTCGAGGATCAGTGGCCAGGAGGTGCCCTGGCTATACACCTCGGTGGAACCCAGCACATAGGGAAGGATGACCTGGCCGGCGCCGGTGGAGTAGTCACCCACCTTCTTGACGAAGTGACCGTGCATCGCCACCGCCCGCTGCATATGGTTGCCGCAGCTGTGCATCTGGCCGGTCTGACGCCAGCCGGTGGCCCCAGCATAGAGTGCCCAGGGGCCATATTCGGTCTGGACGCGCTCCAGTTCCTCATGGAAGAGGTCGAGCGCGGCATCCCAGGTCAGACGCACAAAGCGGTTGTCGCCCCGGGTGGTGCGATCGCCATTATGGCGATTCTTCAGCCACTCCAGGCGCACCATGGGGTAGCGGATACGCGAGGGGTTATAGATTAACCCCTTGATACCGTTGAGCATCTCGGTGGGATACTGGTCGGCACCGAACGGCTTCACCTCGGCCACCTTGCCCCCCTTCACCAGGGCATTCATCGCGCCCCAGTGAGACCCGGCTGTCTTCCAGACGCCCAGCTCGGTCACACCCGTGGCGGCGGCCGCCGCGGTGCTGGTGAGTAGCCCGGGGCCGACCAGCGAGGCTGCGGAGCCGGCCATGGCTCCCTTGAGGAAACGTCTACGGCTGATAGTCATGAGAGCTCCTTGGGCATATCAGTGGGCGCCTTCGGCATAGTCGGAGGAGTGCATTTGCAGGTACTTGAGCACCAGTTCCTGGGTGCCGGCACTCAGGTTGGTGAAGCCCACCATGCCGGAGAACATCGCCGGCCAGGTGTTGGCATCGAAGTGCTCGGGCGCCGGCTCGGTATGACAGACACTACAGGCATCGCGATAGGTCTCTCCGGCGGTCTCCCAGAGGGCATCGCGGTTTTCGAGATAGGCCCCCTTCTCGGCCCACAACGCCACGTTCACGCTGCCCCAGGGCAGGCCCGTCATGTCATCCACGACCCCGGTCTCCCGGACCTCGATCAGGGAGTCATTCTGGGCGACCTCCTTGTCGAGAACCGCACTGCTGATGTTCTGGCCAAAGTCCTCGTAGAGCACGCGTCCGAAGCCCTTCTCCTTGCGCCATGCGGGGATCTCCAGCCTTACGCTATCGCCCCGGGTCTCGACGATATTGACCTCGGTGGCCACCTGCAGGACACCGGCGCGCTCGGTGAGCTCGGAATCGGTGAACAGGTCCACCGACTTGGCGCTATAGTACTGCTGCCCCTCGTCCAGGCTGACCGAGGTGGCTTCGCGCACCAGGCGTGCCAGCATGGGGTCCTGTGTGCTGCCCATCTGGTCGGGCAGCTTGTGCGCGATGCCCTTGTGGCAGTCCACACAGCTCTGATCACGCTCGGCGGCGGGCTCCATGAAGCGCCGCGCCTCGTCGGACATCTTGTCCCAATCCATGCTGTTGTAGTCATGGCAGCTGCGGCACTCCAGGGAGCCGTTGGCCTTGAATCGCGACCACTCGTGCTGGGCCAGCTCCAGGCGCTTGGCCTCGAACTTCTCGGGGGTATCGATGGTGCCGAAGATGGCCCCCCATACCTCCTTGCTGGCCTGCATCTTGCGCGCGATCTTGGCCGTCCAGTCGTGGGGCACGTGGCAATCCGAGCAGATCGCCCGCACCCCGGTACGGTTGGACCAGTGCACGGTGCTCTGCAGCTCCTGATAGACGTTATCCTCCATCTCGTGGCAGCTGACGCAGAACTCCTCGGTGTTGGTGTATTCCATGGCCGTGTTGAAGCCGCCCCAGAACACGATACCGGCGAGGAAGCTGACGATAATGATGACCCCCAGGCTGATATGCACCGGGGGCTTCTTCAGGGTATTCCACAGGATTGCGATGATCTTCATGTCTCGTCTCTCTCAGTCACTAAGGGGTCAACCGCCATGCCCGGGCGGCCCCAGCACGAAGACCTGCAGCATCCACACCACGAACCCATAACCGCCAACCACCGCGATCGTCAGCAGCGGTACGCCGATCGCCACCACAAAAAGAAAGGCAAGCCACTCGCGTCGCTTGCCCACAGAGCCCGATTCGCTCTTGCCCTCTGCCATATAGTCCCCCTACCGACCCACTGATACGACTTTAGTATGCGTCAAGGCGCATATGCTTATCATTGAATTCACTTGGTAGGCCAAGGGTAGCAGGCTATTAGACACTTACCATGACACTCATCAAGAAATGGTCATTCCCTATGGACGAACCCTCCAAGACGAAATTCGTCTTGGGCCTGGCGCGAAACCACTTGATACCAGCCTCGGAGGGCGCCATTATCGGCGGCCTCTCGTCATCTCCTGCCCGGGAGCCAGGCGAGGCCAAGACACGTCTTCTTTACCCGTTCTGGATTCCTACCCATGAGCAAAGTCCTGATTATCGGCGCCGGCGGCGTCGGCGGTGTCGTTACCCACAAGTGCGCCCAGCATCCCGACGTCTTCAGCGAGATCCTGTTGGCCAGCCGCAACGAGGCGAAGTGCCAGGCCATCGCCGAGCAGCTGGATCGCCCGATCCAGACCGCCACGGTGGATGCGGATGACGTCGACGCGCTGGTCGCGCTGATCGAGTCCTTCAAGCCCGATGTACTGATCCACGTGGCCCTGCCCTATCAGGACCTGACCATCATGGAGGCCTGCCTGCGCACCGGGGTGCCTTACCTGGATACCGCCAACTACGAGCATCCCGACGAGGCGAAGTTCGAGTACAAGGAACAGTGGGCCTTCCAGGAGCGCTATGCCGAGGCCGGCAACATGGCCACCCTGGGCTGTGGCTTCGACCCGGGCATGACCAATATCTACTGCGCCTACGCCCAGAAGAACCTGTTCGACGAAATCCATCGCATCGATATCCTCGACGCCAATGGCGGCGACCATGGCTACCCCTTCGCCACCAACTTCAACCCGGAGATCAATATTCGCGAAATCACCGCGAAGGGTCGCTACTGGGAAAAGGGCGAGTGGAAGGAGACCGCGCCGCTGGCCGAGAAGCGCACCTTCAACTTCGACGGCATCGGCGAGAAGGACCTGTATCTCCTGTATCACGAGGAGATGGAATCCCTGTGCCAGAACATCAAGGGGCTGGAGCGCATCCGCTTCTGGATGACCTTCTCCGACCAGTACATCACCCATCTCAAGGTGCTCGAGAACGTCGGCATGACCCGCATCGAGCCGGTCGAGGTAAACGGCACCGAGATCGCTCCACTGGAGTTCCTCAAGGCGGTGCTGCCCGACCCGGCCTCGCTGGGCCCGCGCACCAAGGGCAAGACCAACATCGGCATCATTGCCGACGGCATCAAGGACGGCAAGCGTCGCAAGGTGCATATCTATAACATCTGCGACCACCAGCAGTGCTATGCGGAGGTCAAGTCTCAGGCCGTGTCGTATACCACCGGCGTGCCGGCGGTGACCGGCGCCATGCTGATGCTGGAAGGCATCTGGAAGGGAGACGGCGTGTTCAACGTCGAACAGCTCGACCCCGACCCCTTCATGGAGCGCATCGGCGAGATGGGCCTGCCCTGGCAGGTGGTCGAACTCGACCCCGACCACGACCCGCTGGCCTGAATCATGGCGAACACTCACGACGCGGCCTCGAACGCCGAGCTCGATTTCGACGTTCGCGCCTGCCCCTCGCCCGCCTATGTGGTCGACGACGCCCTGCTGCGCCGTAACCTGGAGCGCCTCGGTGACGTCCAGGCGGCGAGCGGTGCGAAGATACTGCTGGCGCTGAAGGGCTTCGCCATGTGGGACACCTTCCCGCTGGTGCGCCAGTATCTGGTGGGTACCACGGCCAGCGGCCAGGACGAGGCCCGCCTGGGCTTTGAGGCCTTCGGCGGCGAGGTGCACTGTTTCTCACCGGCCTTCGGGGACGAGGAGATGGGCGTGGTGCTGCGCTACGCCGACCACCTCAGCTTCAACTCGCCGAGCCAGTGGCGACACTTCCGTGAGACGGTCGCGGCGGCGCCACGCCGGGTCTCCTGCGGGCTGCGGGTCAACCCGGAGCACTCCACCGGCGACGTGCCGCTCTACGACCCCTGCGCGCCGGGCTCCCGGCTCGGCACTCGGGCCCGGGAGCTCTCCCCCGAGGCGATGGAGGGGCTCGAGGGGCTGCACTTTCATACCCTGTGCGAGCAGAACAGCGACGACCTGGAGTCGACCCTGGCGGCCTTCGAGGCCAAGTTCGGTGGGTATCTCGCCGACCTGGCGTGGGTCAACTTCGGTGGCGGCCACCATATCACCCGCGACGACTACGATATCGAACGCCTGGTGCGGGTGATTCGAGACTTCCGTGGGCGCCACCCACATTTGGAGGTCTACCTGGAGCCGGGCGAAGCCATCGCCCTCAATACCGGCTACCTGGTCTGCACGGTGCTGGATATCGTCGACAACGACGGTCCCATCGCCATCCTCGACACCTCCGCCACGGCGCATATGCCAGACGTGCTGGAGATGCCCTACCGCCCCGAGATCATCGGCGGCGGCGAGCCTGGCGAGAAGGCCCATACCTACCGCCTGGGTGGCCAGACCTGCCTGGCCGGGGATATCGTCGGCGCGTACAGCTTCGATGCGCCCCTCGCCATCGGCGACCGCCTGGTGTTCACCGACATGGCCCACTACACCATGGTCAAGACCACCACCTTCAACGGCATCCGCCTGCCCTCGATCTGCCGTATCGACGAGACCAGCCGCGCGATCCGCACGGTCAAGACCTTCGGCTATGAGGACTATAGGCAACGGCTGAGCTGAACCCCATCTCACTATCCGCCGCACGGGGTGAACTGCGCATCGGCGATAACCAAGTCGGTTAATGTGACGTAAGCCGTTGCAGAACCCGACTTGGAGGGATAGCCTCCATTCTAGGCTCTAGGCAAACAGCATCTATAATCAATATAGAAAAAACTCATTGATGCTGTAAGCGCGCGTCATACATCATATTAATGTTAAACGCTAATTTACGACCTCGCCTCGCACACCATCGAGATGTCCGCAGCTATCAGCAGGCTGATACAACCAGCAGCAAGCCAACGCTAGTCAAACACGGAACCTTAGCCATACGGCTGTGAGGCCTTCTGTCCACGAGAGGGGAGTCAGCATGAAAAAGTCGGAGACCTCGCCGTCATCTCGGCGCGTCACGATTACCGATGTGGCTCGGGAAGCAAACGTTTCTATCGCCGCGGTTTCACGGGCTATGAACCCTAAGGGCAGCAGCTCCCCGCAAACGCGCCGCCATATTCTCGCGGTGGCCAATCAACTAGGCTACAAACCGAACCGGCTAGCACGCGGCATCAAAGCACGCTCCAGCCTCATTGGTATTCTGGTCACCAACTTCGAAAACCCAGCCTACCTTGCCATCCTGAGTGAATTTTCGACGGCTATCCAGCGGCATAACTGCCATACTCTTCTGATCAATGTAAACACCGGCAAAAGTGTATCGGAAGCCGTTTCGCTGGTCATGGAGTACCACGTAGATGCACTGATCGTGACATCGGCTACAGTGCCACCTGAGTTGGTTGAGGCCTGCCAAAGGCAGAATACGCCCGTAGCCATTTTTGGGAGGAATGCCGAAGACAGCGGCGCCTCGGTTGTTACCTGTGATGACCTAGCCATCGGCCGCATGGCAGCGGACCACCTGCTGGATCAAGGCTACCAGCGTCCTGCCTATATCGGTGCCTCCACGCACGAGCAGGCTACTCTGAACAGACAGCAAGGGTTTGTGGCGCGCCTAGAACAGAGAGGCAGCCGCTTGTTTGGCAGTGGTGAGGGCCACCAGCACAGCTATGACGCCGGTTATGGGGCAGCTTTCGAGCTACTATCCAGTGGAAACATCGCTCCAGACAGCATCTTCTTTTTCGACGACATCATGGCATGCGGTGGTATTGATGCAGTGCGCCACGAATTTTCCTACAGAGTGCCTGAGGATGTGGGTATAGTCGGCGTCGACGATATTCTCTTCGCTTCCAGCAAGTCTTATGACTTGACCACAATTTGTCAGCCATTCAATGATATGGTCAACAAGACCGTATCTAGCTTATTCTCCCGGATACAGCATCCTGAAGCCGCCCCTGGACGCACCATAATGTCATGCCACCTTATACAACGTGGCACGACCCAGCGCGTATCCTACAGCGAGAGTGACTCACTACTCGCCGAACGCCCAGTCTGACGCTTACGCTGCTTATGCCTGCACTTTCTCGAAAGCAGTCAGCCTAAGCGGCGGCGCAAGGCCACATCACTACAAAAATCCTGTCAACTCTTTTTTGCGTATTATCCCTTGGTCTAACTGTCGATGAAAATGTTTTCACAAGGGCTGTCGCTACGCTAGGCTGAGGCTTATCAAGTTATGGCCAGGCTCTCGCACAGCATTCTGGTGATCCTCTCTACGATTCAGGGAAGTATGTCACATGACTCATCACCCATCGTCTCTGACCCTAGACTCAAGTGCTTCGCCAACCTCTTCCAGCACTTTGCCAATTCACTCGGATCAGGCAGAGCATATCTTGCGGCTGGGCATGATCGGCGGTGGTGTATCATCATTTATCGGGCAAGTGCATCGTGCCGCTGCCCAGATGGATGGTCAGTATCACTTGATAGCAGCGGCGCTGTCTTCCAACCCCGAGCGCTCTCTCAACCAGGCAGAACAGCTCAATATTCCACGTGGCTATAGTGATGGTGAAGCGCTATTGCGTGAGGAAGCTCTACGCGAAGATGGTGCTGAGGTTATCGTCATTCTGACGCCCAACAATAGTCACTTCACGTTGGCCAAGCTTGCACTAGAACTAGGTTTTCATGTGGTGTGCGAAAAACCACTGGTCAATAGTGTCGAGCAGGCACGCACGCTTGAAGCCATTGCAGAGCAGGCTGGACAGTGTTTCTGCATGGCTTACGGCTATACCGGCTATCCCATGGTTCGCCAGGCCCGAGCCATGATCGAAAATGGTGAGCTGGGAGAAATTCGCCAGCTGCAGTGCGACTATGTACAAGGGCATCTGGCCAACCTGACCGCGGCCGAGGAAGCGGGCCACGATTGGCATATGGACCCCGCCATCGCCGGTGAATCAATGATTCTCAACGATATCGCAACCCATGCCTTTCATATGCTGGAGTATGTCAGTGGGCTTCCAACTTGTGAGCTGAGTGCCGATGTCACCGCCAGCGTGCCCGGGCGTAGTGCACACGATAATGCCAACCTGATGCTGCGCTACACTAACGGAGCGCGCGGTATTATGTGGATTACCCAAGCCGCCGCCGGTGCCGAACACGGATTGAGTTTTCGGATCTTCGGTAGCAAGGGGGGACTAGAGTGGAACCAGGAAAGCCCTAACCAACTTTTATTCCGTCGTCTGGATGGTATGCCCTTGGTGCTTTCCAAGGGAGCGCCAGGTTTGCACGAAGCATCAACACGCATCTCGCGAGTGGCCTTCGGCCATCCCGAAGGATATCGAGAGGCGTTCTCATCACTGTATAGCGATTTGTTCGAAAGCATCACCGCGATTCGTCAGGGCATAACTCCGCATCCACTGGCGAGCTGGTACCCAGGCCTTGCCGAAGGCGTGCGCGGGGTCGAGTTTGCCGCTGCAGCCCTGGCATCCAGTAACCGGAATGGCGACTGGGTGGCCTTAGCAGGCGAATAATGTACCTCCTCTCGCCTTTCTTCTAATAAGCCCAGAGCCGCGAGAGGCCTTTATTTTTTGACTTCCATATATTCATCTTTGCTCGCAAGCCCCCGTTCCGTGGAGACCCGAATGTATAAGAAACATATTGACGACCTACGCAGCAATCGCTGGTTCAAACAAGATGACCTGCGCTCCTTTGGTCATCGCTCGCGGGTCAAACAGATGGGCTACTGGGGCGAAGAGTTTGTTGGCAAGCCAGTGATCGCCATTATCAACACCTGGAATGACCTCAACACCTGCCACTCCCACTTCCCGGAGCGAGTCAAGGATATCAAGCGCGGGATCACCGCCGCGGGCGGCTTTGCCGTCGAATTGCCGGCGATGTCGCTGGGCGAACAATTGATGAAGCCCAGCGCCATGATGTACCGCAACATGCTAGCCATGGAGGTCGAAGAGCTGCTACGCAGCTATCCCGTGGATGGCGCGGTGGTGATGGGAGGATGTGACAAGACCACCCCAGGCGTGCTGATGGGTGCCATTTCCATGAACCTGCCGACTATCTATGTGCCTGCCGGAGCCATGCTGCGTGGTAACTATCGTGGCCAAGTGCTGGGCAGCGGCACCGACGTGTGGAAATACTGGGACGAGCGCCGCATCGGCAATGTCAGCCAGGATGATTGGAACGAGATTGAGAACGGTATTGCTCGCTCGCCTGGCACCTGCATGACCATGGGTACCGCGGCGACACTGATGTCTATCGGTGAATCGCTGGGCATGAGTCTTCCAGGCGCTTCCAGCATTCCGGCGGTGGACGCCAATCACAACCGTATGTGCTATGCCAGTGGCAAGCGTGTAGTAGAGATGGTCTGGGAAGACCTGAAACCCACCGACGTGATGAGCGAGGCTTCGTTCGACAATGCCATCGCCGTGGACATGGCCATTGGCGGTTCCACTAACGCCATCATTCATATTGTCGCCATGGCACAGCGTCTTGGTATCCGCTTGCCGATGGAGCGTTTCAACGAGATTTCGCGGCGCGTACCGTTGCTTCTCAATCTCAAGCCTTCTGGCGAGTACCTAATGGAGGACTTCTTCTATGCCGGTGGCCTGCCAGCCTTGATGGCCAACCTCCGTCGCGAGCTCGATCTATCCGCCATGACCGTCACCGGTCGCCGCCTGGGCGACAACATCGAAGGTGCCCAGGTCTGGCGACAGGAAGTCATCCACTCGCTGGAAAGCCCGGTCAATGCCTCCGGTGGCACCGCGGTACTAACCGGCAGTCTCGCGCCTAAGGGTGCCATCATCAAGCCGACAGCGGCCGACCCACGCCTACACGTTCACCAGGGTGCAGCCTATGTGTTCGAGAACATTGCCGAGCTCAAGGCACACATTGATGATGAAGACTTACCAGTCACTGCCGATAGCATCATCGTGCTCAAGAACGGCGGACCGGTAGGCGGCCCAGGCATGCCTGAGTGGGGAATGATGCCAATCCCCGGCAAGCTACTGAAGCAGGGGGTGCGCGACATGTTGCGTATCTCTGACTCGCGCATGAGCGGTACCAGTTATGGCAGTTGCATCCTGCATGTGGCGCCGGAGTCCGCCGTCGGTGGGCCACTGGCCATTGTCCAGACAGGCGATATCATCGCCGTGGATGTGCCCAACCGACGCCTGGACCTACTAGTGGATGAAGCTGAAATCCAACGCCGGCTAAGTACCTGGAAAGCACCCGAGGATCGCCACCCCCACGGCTATGCCGCACTCTACAAGGCACACGTGACCCAGGCCGATGAAGGCTGTGATTTCGATTTTGCCAAAGGAGCTCCAGGCAGTACCCCGGAACCGGATATCTACTGAGTGTCGCGGCTGGCGTCGATACAGGACGCCAGTCATCGGTTGCCCCACCGACGCCCCCAACATTAAGGTAACAGCGATGGCAGAGCCGGAATTATTGATCGAAGCCCAGGCCGAACTGGGAGAGTCACCGGTGTGGGACCCCGTAGCAGGCTGCCTCCTGTGGGCAGATCTTTATGCACCGGCCATCGAATCCTATCGACTCAGCGATGGCAAACGCCAGCGTTGGCCCCTGCCCGAGACATTAGGTGCCTTTGGGCGCTGTACGGACGGCCGCCTGATTGTGGCGATGCGATCCGGCATCTATCGGTTCGAGCCAAACAGCGAGGCACTGGATCTAATCTGCTGCCCGTACGGCGAACCCAAAGCCGGCACGCGCTTTAATGATGGAAAGGTGGCACCGAACGGGCGCTTCGTGATTGGTACCATGGATGAACAGCATAAGTCGCGCCCTCTGGGCTGTTTTTACAGCGTGGACTCGAACGGCCAGGTGGACCGCATAAGTCAGGACTTGATCGTTGCCAATGGCCTAGCCTGGAGTCCTGATGGACGACGCGTGCACTTCAGTGACACTCGACGCGACACCCTCTACGTTGCCGACTATTGCCTTGAAAGCGGCGAAATCTACCATCCTCGGGTAATGGCCGTTACCGACCCAGATCTGCATGGTCGACCGGATGGCGGTGCCACCGACAATGCAGGAGGGTACTGGAGTGCGGGGGTCTTCGGTGGTGTGCTCAATTACTGGGACCACCATGGACAACTGGCACGCCAAGTTCGCCTGCCATGCCCCGGCCCAACCATGCCTTGCTTTGGTGGGCCGGATATGAAAACCCTCTTTGTTACAACATTACGCAAAGGCTTGACTCCCTCGGCTCTGGCCGCAGCCCCCTTGTCCGGTAGCGTATTCGCGCTGGAAGTCGAAGTGCCGGGCGTACCTGTCGCAGCATTTGGGGGATAAAGCGCAAGTCCCAACGCCGGTGATCCGTCACATCACATTGCAGCCCTGAAGGCCTGTCACAGGAGTGTTCCATGCGTAAAAATCGAGTGATACAGCGCATCAAGCAGAAAGACAGTGTTGTTAATGGATGGTTATCCCTGCCCTGTGGTTTTGCCACCGAAATGATGGCACACCAAGGGTGGGACAGCCTGACCATTGATATGCAGCACGGCCTGATCGACTATACCGACTGTGTCACCATGCTAACTGCGATCTCTACCACTTCTACCGTACCACTGGTGAGAGTACCGAGCCTGGAGCCCGGGTTGATCATGAAGGTATTGGATGCTGGAGCCTACGGTGTAATCGCACCGATGATTAACACGGCCGATGATGCACAGGCGCTGGTATCAGCCTGTCGATATCCCCCCCTGGGCATGCGCAGCTATGGTCCACACCGAGCCATGCTATACGGCGGTGCTGACTATGCCGCTCATGCCAATGATGAGGTACTGATACTGGGCATGATCGAGACCCGTGAAGGAGTTGCCAATCTCGATGAGATCCTGGCTGTAGAGGGGCTGGACGGTATCTATATCGGGCCGGCAGATTTAGCACTCTCCCATGGTAAGGCACCCGGCTTTGATCATGGCGAGGGGGAGCTGGATACCATCATTCAGTCGCTTATCGATAGATGCCGCCAACAAGGCAAGGTGACCGGTATTCACAATGGTAGCGCAACACATGCGCGTAGCATGCTGGCACGCGGTTGTGATCTGGTCACCGTGGGCTCGGATGCACGCCTGTTGGTCAATGGCTCACGCGATATTCTTGAAGCCATGGGTCACAAGGTTCAAGTCAGCGAAGGCTATTGAGAACGTGTCTATCAGCAACCGCAATGATCACGTCGCTGGTGACGTGCCAGAAAAGGATAAATAATATGAGTCAATATGCACACTACCCCAGCCTGGAAGGACGACATGTCTTTATCAGTGGAGGGGCAAGTGGAATTGGTGCCAGCCTGGTGGAACACTTCAGTGACCAGAAGGCACGCGTCAGCTTCGTGGATATCGATGACGAGTCCGGCCATGCATTGGCTGAACACCTCACGGACAAGGGAGGCGAGGTGCGTTATTCTCACTGTAATGTTACCGACATACCTCAGCTGAGAGCAGTGATCGAGAAGGCAAATGCGACTTTCGGTAACATCGGCGTATTGATCAATAACGCTGCCCGTGATACTCGAGTTCCATTAACGGATTTGGATGTTGACACCTGGGACGAGTTGCAGGCAACCAACCTACGCCACGTTGTGTTCGCCAGCCAAGCGGTGTTCGCCGGCATGAAAACAATGGGTGGTGGCTCAATCATCAATTTCAGCTCACCTAGTTTCATGCGTCGCTCCCGCGATATCTGTGCTTACTCTAGCGCCAAGGCGGCAACCATCGGCCTGACACGCACCCTCTCGCGTGACATGGGTGACGCCGGCATCCGCGTCAACACGGTGCTGCCAGGCTGGGTTATTACCGAACGTCAGAAGGCTCTATGGTGGGATCCAGAGCTTGAACGCCAAGTGCTGGAGAGTCAGAGCCTGCATCAGCAGGTGAGACCAGAGGATATAGCTCGGATGGTATTATTTCTGGCCGCTGATGACAGCCGCATGATCAGCGCCCAGACCTATATCGTCGATGGTGGTCTCGTCTAGACGTAAGTGCAGCCACCAGCTTTCAGGGCCCTGGAAAAATAGTGATGGACCAGTGTTCTACAGCAATGCAATAGGCATAGCCCCCACCCACAGGCGCACCTTCTACACTTTAGTCGAAGAGCGGCGGTTTTTTTTGCTTTGCAGGTGAAAACGTTTTCAAAGACTGCTAACTTCAGACCATAAATGGCATCTGAATAACCGTCGGCCCCAATTGCCGCCACTCGATCACTTGGGTCTTTCAAGTGGTAGATACTCAACAAACACCCAATACCACCACGCCATAGGCTCGCCGGGAGAGAAGAATGGAAACGATCAGACTGACTGTATCCGAAGCCATCGCCAAGTACTTGAAGGCCCAGAAGATTGATATCGACGGCAAGGTCGAGACGCTATTTGGGTGTGGGTTCGCCATTTTCGGCCACGGTAATGTGACCTGCTTTGGTCAGCAGCTCAACAAGATCCAGGACACGATCCCCATTTGGCGGGGCCAGAATGAACAATCCATGGCAGTAGCCGCTGTTGCTTATGCCAAGGCCAATCGACGCCGGCGTATCGGTATCGCCAGCACCTCGATTGGACCCGGCGCTACGAATATGATCACTGCGGCAGGCATTGCGCATACCAACCGCCTTCCGCTACTGATGTTTGCCGGTGATACTCATGTGAGTCGCCTGCCAGATCCAGTACTTCAGCAGGTTGAACACGCACACCAGCCAGGTCTGAGCGTCAACGATGCCTTCAAACCAGTGACCCGCTATTGGGACCGCATCACTCATCCGGCACAAATCACCCAGTCGCTGCCGGCGGCAATCGCTACGCTGGTGGACCCAGCCAACTGCGGCCCAGTAATGATATCACTGCCCCAGGATATCCAAGGGCTAGCCTATGATTATCCCAAGGCGATGTTTGACGAAAATATTCACCATATCCGCAGGCCCGAAGCCGATACCAGGGCCATCGAGGAAGCGATTGCTTTACTGGAGAAGGCGGAGAAACCACTGATTCTAGCTGGTGGTGGAGTACATTATGCTGAGGCCAACCAGTTGCTGGCTGAGTTTGCCGAACGACGCGGTATCCCAGTAGTCGAGACCATCGCCGGGCGTGCTTCGCTATTACAGTCACATCCTTGCAATGCCGGCCCCATAGGAGTGACCGGCTCTAATTCGGCTAATATCATGGCAGGCGAATGTGACGTGCTTCTGGCAGTAGGCACGCGCCTGCAGGACTTCACTACCGGTTCTTGGTCGGTGTTCCGTCATCCAGACTTCAGGATCATCTCTCTCAACGTGGCACATATGGATGCCATCAAGCACCGTTCGCTGGCGGTAGTCGGGGATGCTCGTCACAGCCTAGCGAGGCTGGATGCCGGTCTCGGCAACTGGCAGGCCACGCCGCTATGGTTGACCAAGGCTCAGGAAGAGGTCGCCGAGTGGAAGGCATTGTGTGCTAGGCGTGGTGAAATCGTGCCTGACCAACAGGCCTCGTATGCCCAGGTTATTGCCAGCGTCAACGCCATCCAAGATCCGGGCGATACGGTACTGACCGCTGCTGGTGGGCTGCCGGCAGAGCTCAATATGAATTGGCAGAGTAAGCAAATTGGGAAATTTGATATCGAGTTCGGCTTCTCCTGCATGGGATATGAGATCGCGGGTGGTTGGGGTGCCAAGATTGCCAATCCCGACAATGAAGTGGTAGTCCTGGTCGGCGACGGCTCCTACATGATGATGAACTCCGACATCTATAGCTCGGTGCTCACCGGCCATAAGATGATAGTCGTGGTATGTGATAACGCTGGCTTCGCTGTGATCGATAAGTTGCAAAACAACACCGGCAACCCCTCCTTCAACAACATGTTAGCCGACTGCCGCACCCAAGCCGACGAGTTGGTGCGGGTCGACTTCCTCCAACATGCTCAGTCCCAGGGCGCCTACGGCGAACACTTGAAAGACATAAGCGACTTCGAAGCCGCCTATCAGCGTGCCAAGGCAAGCCCACGTACTTACGTCATCGTCGTGGATATCGACTCGACCCAGTGGTCTTCCTGCGACTGCTGGTGGGACGTGGGCTTACCCGAGGTGGTGCGCGACGACGTCGATGTTGAGCGTGTCGATGCTATGGATGCCGGCCGCATCCATCAGCGACGCGGTATCTAACAACGCCTCCAGCGCCGGATGCTGAAAACCACATTACCAACAGCAGGCAGCTCCTGCACCCGAAAGGAGAGCACTCGATGTTCAATGAAGAGCACAACCTTGTCCCATTGCGTTGGGCCATGGTCGGTGGCGGTCGTGGTAGCGAAATTGGCCACGCCCATCGGGCGGCAGCACACCGCGACGGCCTATTCCAACTAGTCGCCGGCGCCTTTGACCTGGATGCCGATCGCGGACGCGCCTTCGGCAGCAACCTGGGGCTGGATCCCGACCGTTGCTATGCAGATTACGCGACCATGTTCGCGGCCGAAACTCAGCGCCCCGATGGAATACAAGCGGTCAGCATCGCCACACCTAACAGCACCCACTACGCCATAAGCTTGGCCGCCCTCAGAGCCGGTCTGCATGTGATCTGCGAAAAGCCCGTGACATTTACAGTTGCTGAGGCAGAGGAGCTCAGAGTCGAGGCGCAAGCTCGTGGCCGAGTGTTTGGCGTCATGTATGGCTACAGCGGCTTTCAGATGCTGCATCAAGCACGCGCCATGGTACAGAGCGGTGAGCTGGGTCAAGTGCGAGTGGTCAACATGCAGTTTGCCCATGGCTTCCACAGCCAGCCAGTAGAACAAGCCAGTAGCGGAGCCAAGTGGCGCACTAGCCCGTCGGTCTCTGGTTCGACCTATGTGCTGGGTGATCTCGGCACGCACATCTTTCATGCCGGCCAGTACATTACAGGCCTCAAAGTCGAGCGCTTGATGTGTCATCGCCAGAGCTTCGTAGCATCTCGAGCTCCCCTGGAAGACAATGCTCAGGTAATGCTCCAATACAAAAGCGGTGCAGTGGGATCTCTTTGGGCCAGTGCTGTAAATGCCGGCTCAATGCATCAACAGAAGATTCGTGTAGTCGGCGAGAAGGCCAGCATCGAGTGGTGGGATGAATATCCCAACCAGCTACGCTATGAGGTGCAAGGCGAGCCCGTACGCATTCTCGAGCGTGGCATGGGCTATCTAGCCGCAGAAGATGCCGGCGTGTCTTGTAATCGGATCGGTGGCGGCCATGCCGAGGGGTTCTTCGAATCCTGGGCCAATATCTATCATCGCTATGCCCTGGCTATGCATGATGCCGAAGCTCGCCAGCAAGGCACGGCATCAGTAGACGATACGCAAAGCAACGTATGGTATCCGGATATCGATAGCGGCATCGAGGGCGTACGTCTTTTAGAGTGCTGTGTGGAATCCGCTGACAATGACAGTCGCTGGGTGACGTTCTAGGCCGAGTGCCGGGACAGCTCTTTCCTCATGAGAGTTGCTATTTCGATAACCACGATTTTGAGAACTTTTATCACAACTACGACAACGACTAGGATGAATACCATGCAAATTAAACTAGCCAACGCGCCATGCTCCTGGGGTATCGAGTTTTCCGACAACCCTGCCAACCCAGCCTGGCAGACCGTACTGGATGAACTGGCAGACGCCGGCTTCAAAGCCACCGAGCTAGGGCCGTTGAACTATCTTCCCACCGATGCGACAACCCTGTCTGACGCCTTGAAAAGTCGTGGACTGGAACTTATCGCCGGCACCATCTTCAAACACCTTCACGACCCTGAGCGTCGCCAGGAAATTCTCGATTATACTCGTGCAACCTGCGAAGTGCTCAAACCGCAACAAGGCAGCTATATGGTCATCATCGACCATGTCAGCTCGCCACGCACCGATGAAGCCGGCCAACCGGCTACCGCAACACGCTTGAGCGATGCACAGTGGGACGAGATGATGACCACAATTCATCTTGTGGCCAAGATTTGCCAAGAATACGATGTTATGCCTGTGTTACACCCGCATGCTGGCACCTATATAGAGTACCGTGACGAAGTCGATCGCGCTATGGCCGACCTCGACAGTAACCTCGTTAAGCTTTGCGTCGATACCGGCCATAGTGTCTATGCTGGAATAGATCCAGCGGAGCTAATCCGTCAGTATGGAAAACGTGTGGCCTATATTCACTTCAAGGATATTCAGGCACAGGTACTAGAACAGGTTGTAAATGACGGAGTCGACTTCTATACCGCCATCGGCCAAGGCGTATTCTGCCCGCTCGGACAGGGCTGCGTAGATTTCGATGCCGTACGTGAAAGCCTACAATCAGTCGGCTACTCTGGCTGGATTACTGTCGAGCAGGATGTAGATCCAACTAAAGACAACAGTGAGCTCGAGAACGCCAGAGAGAGTCGAGAGTTTATCGAGAAAAGCATGGTGGGTAGAATGTCTACCAACACCTGACAAGTTAATGTCGTCAGCTTATCAAGCTAGCCATATCCAGAAAACTCTACTTCTATATTTATAAAATGGCTTCACTATAGAAAACTTTCCTGAAAGGCCTGCTAAGCAGGCCTTATAACATATAAAACTAATTAAGAGAAAACATCATGCCCACACACCAAAGCACTGCTTCTTGTGCTTCCAATGAACCAACATCAAGAAAGCAAGAGCGATTAACTCTAAAACAATTAATATACTTGATAAAAATAATTCTTGTCGCCGCTCTTGGCGGGCTTCTGTTCGGATACGACACCGGTGTAATTTCCGGCGCCATCGGGCCGATTGCTAATTATTTTGAGCTATCGTCTGCCGCCAAGGGTTGGGCTGTATCCTCTGTAGTAATCGGCTGTATATTAGGCGCACTAATCGCCGGCCGATTATCAATGGCCTATGGGCGCAAGGCTGTGTTTCTTCTATCCGCGCTTATGTTCACGGCCTCGGCTATCGGCTCTGGTCTATCTAATACCTTTGAATACTACATATGGTGGCGTATTCTTGGCGGAATAGCAGTTGGTATGGCTAGCGTTATAGCCCCCATGTATATCTCTGAGATGTCTCCAGGATATCTCCGTGGCCGCACCGTTAGCCTGTTTCAACAGTCGGTGGTGTTTGGCCAAATGGTAGTATTTTTCGTTAATTATTTTATTGCAAAGGGCATGGCAGAAACTTGGATTATTAATTACGGATGGCGCTGGATGCTAGGATCAGAAGCCTTTATCTCTATTCTCTTTGCTTTGTTAATCCCCTTCGTACCGGAGTCACCGCGCTGGTTAGTACTCAAGGGTCGTCTCGACGAGGCTCGTACTGTATTGGCACGATTCCATCGCAATGATTCTATTGAAACCACTCTGAAAGAGATCCAAAAATCTTTTCATAGTAATGAAAATAAACGCCATATCTCACTTCGGACTAAAGGTTTTTTCGGCTTGGTGGCGATCGGTATATTTATCGCTTCTGCTCAGCAACTTACCGGCATAAACGTGGTAATGTATTACGCTCCCGATGTACTTTCTTCCGTGACCTCCAGCAATGAAGATGCTCTCCTGCAAACTTCGATCATGGGCGTCACCTTTGTTGCTGGTAACCTTCTTGGCATGCTGCTGATTGACAAGGTAGGTCGCCGTCCTCTGTTGATTGCAGGCAGCATTGGAAGTATCATCGCCATGACGATCTTGGGAATCGTAATCGCCGGTGGAAAACCAGGTATTAGTGCTCTTCTCGCATTAATTCTTTATGTGGTGTCGTTTGCTATTTCTTGGGGCTGCGTGTGTTGGACATTAATCTCCGAGATCTTTCCAAATGCGATTCGCTCACGCGCTATGTCTTTGGCGGTAGCAGCCCAATGGTTTATGGGATTTATTGTCACTCAGACCTTCCCGATGCTGCGTGAAAACGATTTCCTTAATGAGCTAACCGGCGGTGGCTTCAGCTTCTGGCTATACGCAGCACTCACCCTATTCAGCCTGCTGATAGTGCTACGTTATGTGCCAGAGACTAAAGGAAAAACACTTGAAGAACTGGAAGACATTACTGGAACTCGATTAAGTAGACGCCGTAGACTCTTAGCACGTCAGAAGACGTCTTATTCGACCCCATAAAATTTAAAATCACTTTAACGCCCTGCTACCGAACCTCTTCGCTGCAGGGCTTCACCATCTAAAATTTCAAAATTTTTACACCCTAAACTCTCAATAACAAGATACTTTCAAACCATTTTATTGTCGACCCCTTGTAACCAACCACTCTTTTTTAAATAACTCATGCCGTTTGCCCTGGCATGCTTTTATCACGGTTATCGGCAATTAATGGTGCAGCGTCTCCTGTGGAATATGGAGATTGTATAACCCAATGTAACGCATGAATGTCTGCTCTAGGCCCTCGCCTGAGACAGGCATAGCACCGAGTCGTCAGTACATCGCTAATCTGGCCATCCCGGCTTATTAACCGGTGCTCAACACCACGGAGTTGACACTCTTTATCTAAGAGATGGCAACTGCTGGGCTTGCGCTCATCCGCTCGAGTGAAGCGATCAGTGAACGACTTACCGTTTTCAGTAAGCCCCGTTTGGATCTTGAGACCGCCCTCCCTCGCGGCTAGCAGAGGGTAATCCCTATAGGCGACTTTATCATCCGGGACCCTACAGCTAGCAGAGGATAGCCCCTATAGACGGCTGGATCATCTAGATCCCTACACCTACGGGAAGAGTTATGGTGCTTAAACTGACATAAACCGCTTCAAATATTAAAAAAATTTGGGCGCATATATAGTACGCCCAAATATTATATCAATGAACTTCTAATTCAATGCGTGGGCATGGTGAAGTGGTTGGTTTCTTCGCGAATGCCACTAGGCCAACGTTGGGTGATCGTCTTCATGCGAGTATTGAAGCGCACTCCATCGGGGCCGTGCATGTGAAGCGGCCCGAACAGCGAACGCTTCCAGCCACCAAAGCTATGAAAAGCCATCGGCACCGGAATCGGCACGTTGACGCCGACCATGCCTACCTGTATGCGCTCGCAATACTGACGGGCCGCATCACCATCACGAGTAAAAATAGCCGTACCGTTACCGAACTCATGATCATTGATCATCTGCACGGCTTCGTCGAAGCTCGCCGCTCGAGCAATCGCTAGCACAGGACCAAAAATTTCCTCACTGTGAATACGCATGCCCGGGGTAACGTGATCAAACAGCGTGCCACCGATAAAGAAGCCATTACCAAAGCTCTCGGCTACGGTGTCTCGGCCATCCACTACCAGTTCGGCACCCTCATCGATACCGGCCTGAATATAGCCTTCGACCTTCTCAAGATGTTCTCGACTCACCAAGGGCCCCATATCGTTATCGGGTCCGTCGACGATACCTGGCCCCACGGTCAGACTATCGAGTTCGGCGACCAACTTATCACGCAGGCGCTTGGCGGTCTCCTCACCCACCGGCACGGCAACAGAAATGGCCATGCAGCGCTCGCCGGCAGAGCCGTAGGCTGCTCCCATCAGTGCTCCAACGGCCTGATCGAGGTCAGCATCGGGCATGATCACCATATGGTTCTTGGCACCACCCAAGGCCTGGACGCGTTTGCCATGGGCTGACGCAGTGGCGTAAATATATTCGGCAATTGGCGTGGATCCAACAAAGCTAACCGCTTCAACTCGTTCATCAGTCAGCAGTACATCAACTGATTCCTTGTCACCGTTGACCACGTTGAATACTCCATCAGGAAGACCCGCTTCCTTGAGCAACTCGGCCAGCCGCATCGGCGTGGAAGGATCCTTCTCTGAAGGCTTCATCACGAAGGTATTGCCGCAGGCCAAGGCAATGGGAAACATCCACATCGGTACCATGGCTGGAAAGTTGAACGGTGCGATGCCGGCACATACCCCAAGGGGCTGCATCATGGAGTAGCTATCCACGCCAGTACCCACGTTCATGGAGTGCTCGCCCTTCTGCAGATGGGGGATGCCACAGGCAAACTCCACCACTTCCATGCCACGAATAACCTCGCCCTTGGCGTCGGAAAACACCTTGCCGTGCTCGCTAGAGATCAGCCGCGCCAGCTCGTCGGCATGCTGTTCGACTAACGTTTTGAAGTTGAAAAGGATGCGGGCACGACGCACTGGCGTCACTTTTGACCAGTCGGCAAAGGCATCATGTGCGATGCGAACAGCCTCCCGGGTCTCATTGGCGGAAGCCAGCGACACCACGGCACTTTGCTCGCCAGTGGCTGGATTATAAACAGGCGCGGTACGCTCACTCTGGCCCGGGGTGATGCGGCCATTCAAGAAATGGTGAATCTGATTCATGGGTTTCATCTCTCCAGTATCTAAATCGGGAAAATTCAATCGGCGATGCAAAAACCGGCCTGCTCGGCCAATGAGCGCAGATTGTGATAGCCCAGACGCGCATAGGTCAGCGGGTGAGCCACCTCAGGATCCTGCTCGGCTTCCACCACCAGCCAACCCTCGTAGCCGGCTTCGCTTAGGTGTTTCAGGGTCGGCAGAAAATCGACATCGCCGTCACCGGGCACGGTGAAGAGGCCATCGAGAACGCCATCGAGGAAGGACTTGTCACGATTGCGTAATGACTTCATTACCGAAAAGCGCACATCTTTACAGTGCACATGGTTTATCCGCGAAACGTAGCGCTTGGCGATGGCCAGCGAGTCGCCGCCGGCACCATACAGGTGACCGAGATCCAAAAGCAGGCCAACAGAGTCGCTAGTGTTATCCATCAGGCGCTCCACGTCGGTCTGGCTTTCCACTACAGTGCCCAAGTGGTGGTGATAGGCCAGACTCACCCCCTGTTTTTCAAGGTAGTCGCCGACCACACTTAAGCCCTTGGTGAGGCGCCGCCAGTCACTGTCATCCAGATGCGGGCGCCGAGAAAGCGGGGTCGTCTGACTGCCGTGGACGCAACGACTCACCTCGCAAAACACCATCACTTTGGCGCCACAGGCCTTCAGCAGGCCAAGATGTTCCTGAAGCGCCGCGATCTCTTCCTCGGGACTACGCTCCAGCAGTCGGGCCGAGTACCAACCAGAGACCAGGGAAAGATCGTGCTCTCCCAGTCCTTGCGATAGGGTCACGGGGGTGCGCGGAAACTTGTTGCCCAATTCGAAGCCGGAGAAACCGGCCTCTCGCCCTTCGGCGAGGCAAGTCTCAAGTGGCGTGTCGGCCCCCAGACTAGGTAGGTCGTCGTTAGTCCAGGTCAGGGGATTGATTCCCAGGCGTATGGTGCTCATCCACATGCTCCTTGATGGAGCGGGTCTAAAACCCGCTCACGAGACTCTTCATCGAACGTGATCAACGATGCTGGCGCCGTTTGGCGTCGAGGTAGCTCTCATAGGCCTCGTTGACTTGACCACGCTGAGATACCTCGGGCACGGCCACCTCCCACCAGGCGCCGCCCTCGTCGGTACTGGGCAGTGGGTCGGTATCCAGAGTGATCACATAACTGGTATCGGCCCGGCGAGCACGCACTAGCGCCTCATCAAGCTCGGCGATGCCGCGCACGCTCTCGGCTTGGCAGCCCAGGGCACGAGCGTGGGCGGCAAAGTCGGTCTTGGGCGCACCCGCGGCTCCCGTGCGACAGTCCTCAAGCAGGTTGTTAAAACCGGCACCGCCGGTGGCATGCTGCAATCGATTGATACACCCGAAGCCTCGGTTGTCGAGCACCACCACGATCAGCTTGTGGCCCAGCATCACCGAGGTGGCAAGCTCCGAGTTGTGCATCAGGTAAGAGCCATCGCCAACCATCACGAAGACCTCCCGCTCAGGGCCAGCCATCTTGACCCCCAGCCCGCCGGCGATCTCGTAGCCCATGCAGGAGTAGCCATATTCCACGTGATAGCTATCGGGCCCGGCGCACTGCCACAGCTTGTGCAGCTCGCCAGGCAGGCCGCCAGCGGCGCAGACTACAGTTCCATCCTCTCCCGCCTGGCGGTTGACGGCACCGATCACCTGGGCATCGGTGGGCAGATCACGGCCATCGTCGACGGTGACTCGCTCGACCACCTCGGACCACGCCTGCTTGAGGCGACCGACTTCCTCTTCCCAGGCAGCCGAGGCACGCCATTCGGCGAGCCCGGTATCCAGCTCTTCCAGGCCGTCAAGAGCGTCGCCGATCAGTGGCAGCGCCCGATGCTTCTGGCTGTCGAAACGACCCACGTTGAGCGCTACCAGCGTCTGATCGTTGCGTCCGAAAAGCGTCCTGGAGCCAGTCGTAAAATCCTGTAGACGAGTGCCCACGGCCAGTATCAGGTCGGCCTGTTCAGCGAGACGGTTCGCGGCGGCACTGCCGGTAACGCCGACACCTCCCACCGCACAGGGATGCTGATCGGGCAACGCCCCCTTGCCGGCTTGTGTTTCGGCCACCGGCACCCCGTGTGTGTGCGCAAAGTCGCCCAGACGCTTACAGGCATCAGCGTAGTGCACGCCGCCACCGGCGATGATAAGCGGGCGCTCGGCGCGGGACAGAGCGGCGATCGCTTCCTGCAACTCGCAAGGATCCGGCTGCGGACGCCGAATACGATGTAGCCGGGGGGTGAAGAAGCTTTGCGGATAGTCATAGGAGAAGGTCTGCACGTCCTGGGGCAGCGCCAGGGTCGCCGGACCGCAGTGTTCGGGATCGAGCAACGTCGCCATCGCCTGGGGAAGGCTTGTCAGCAGCTGCTCTGGCCGAGTGATACGATCGAAGTAGCGTGATACTGGACGGAAGCAGTCATTGACCGTGATGGTGGGATCACCGAAATGCTCCAGCTGCTGCAGCACCGGGTCCGGCTCGCGCGTAGCGAAGGTATCGCCCGGCAGCAACAGGATCGGCAAACGATTAGCATGGGCCAAGGCCGCGGCAGTAACCATGTTGGTCGCTCCGGGCCCGATGGAGCTGGTCGCGGCCATTAGCCGCCGCCTACCGTTGGCCTTGGCGAAGGCGATGGCGGAATGAGCCATTGTCTGCTCATTGTGGGCGCGGAAGGTCGGCAGCGTTTCTCCGGCATGGTAGAGCGCCTCGCCCAACCCGGCCACGTTACCATGACCGAAGATGGCGAAAACGCCCTCGAACAGAGATGTCTCACGACCCTCATGAACGATACGCTGAGCCGCCAGGTACTTGACCAGAGCCTGCGCCATGGTCAGTCGAACGGTACTCATTGTCAGGCTTCCTCCAGCTGGGGAGCGGTGCGACGAAGGCGCCTCCACTCCTGGATCAGTTCGGCATAATTATTGGCCACTCGGGCCACTAGGGTCGCATCATCTATATGTTCTGCCAGCCAGTCACGGCTGGCCGTGGCAAACAGTGTGCGGCCCACGGTGAACCCCTTGCATCGAGGGTGCCTGGCGGCGGGGCCAAAGCCTCGCTTCACTTCCTCCATGGAGGCATCAAGACCGAGCAGGACCACGCCACGGCAGTGCGTATCCTCTGCGTCGATGATTCTTCCTACAGCCTCCCAGGCGGCTTCAGTGAGAGAGGGTAGTTTCCACCAGTCGGGGCGAATGCCAAGGTTATAGAGACGCTGTAGGCTGCGCGGCAAAGTGGCATCGTCCAGCGCCATGCCTTTAGGCGGGATGATTTCCACCAGCAATTCCAGACTGTTCTCGCAGGCTGCCTGATAAAGTTGACGTAACCGCGCCTCCTGTTCGAGACGCAACTCGAGAGCATCGTCAGGGTGATAGAACACTAGACACTTGATGATGTGCTCGGACGGCCAATAACGCAGCCGGCTCCCCAGGTCATCGCCGTGCTGAAAACGTAGCGGGCGAGAGCTTGGCAACTCCACCGGCCGACCGATCCACCAGCCTTTGCCGGTCGCATCGTTGAGCGCGTCCTGGCCGAAGACGTCGTCGACCAGGATAGCGGGTGAAGCCAGACCCGTGCGCCTAGCCCCCTCTTCGGCGGCACGGACCAGCAGCTGCTTCAACACCGGAATACGCGCCGGGTCGGCATGCACTTCTCGCGCCATGTCGGTGAGCTGACGCCGATGATCGAAGGCTAGGCCACATACCTCAGGCCAGGCCGCCGGCACCCGAGTCGTGACGCGATGTAGATGATTGAGATGCCGATCCTGGTCAGGCCTGGGTACCTCCTGACGGCGTCCCAGGTAGTCGAACAACTCTTCCTCGGTGGGCATGGCCGGGGCACAGCCATGGCGAGATACCACAAGCGCCCCACAGGCGTTGGCATAGCCGGCGCTGACCTGCCAGTCTTCACCGCGCAACCACCCTCTGAGAAGACCGCTCATGAAGGCATCACCGGCGCCCAGCACATTGAGTACATCGACTTTGACCCCCTCGACCAGGATGCCGTCCTCGATACGCGCCGGAATTGCGCCCTCAAAGACCACACATCCCAGGGCACCAAGCTTGCACACCAAGGTGGCGTCGCTAACTCGCCGCACCGCATGCAGGGCCTCCAGGGTGTCGGTGCTACCACCGGCAATATGGAACTCCTCTTCGGTGCCAACGATCAGGTCGAAGTCACTCAGCCACTGCTGAAGATCTTTAGTGACATTGTCGTCGGCGATAAAGCGAGTCTCACCATCACCGGGAGTAGTCAATCCCCACAGCACCGGACGATAATCGATATCAAGCACCCGTTTGACGCCATTAGCCAAAGCGGCATCCAAGGCCTTGCGACAGGCGCGAGCGGTGACATCGGTGGAAAGATGAGTGCCAGTGATGGCCAAGGCCTTGGCACGGGCGATGAAAGACGGAGCGATGGCCTCGGCATCAATGGCCATATCAGCACAGTCGCGGCGATAGAAGAGCAGTGGAAAGCTATCACGATCCTTGAGGGCCAGCAGCACCAGTCCCGTGTGACGCTCAGGGTCGGTCTGCAAACTAGAGGTATCGACGCCGACACTCTCCAGTTCCTCACGCACGAAGCTACCCATCTGCTCATCGCCGACACGAGATAGCATAGCGGATTTGAGGCCTAGCCTGGCCGTGCCGTAGGCCACGTTACCGGAGCTGCCCCCCAGGTACTTGGCGAAGCTCGAGACGTCTTCCAGGCGGCTACCTATCTGCTCTGCATAGAGGTCGACGGCGACACGGCCAAGGCATATAAGGTCTAATGATCTGTTAACAGTATTCGAGTCGTGCATGCTTGTTTACTCCACGTCGCATCGCGTATCGGAATTGGCTATCAGGCTTGGCGTGCCTTTTCCTGTCCCTTTAGCGCCTGACGAAGCTGATCAAGCGGCCAGGCCTCTTTCAGTGCCCGTTCCAACAACTGGTGCTGAGATTCCGGGGCCATGCCATCGATAGGCGGAGTACGATCCAGATTGGTCGGGAAAGGGTAGGCTTCCGCCACCGCGTCGATACAGGCACGCGTTTGGGGAGCTGCCAGGCCAAAGGAGGCGACACGCTGGGTCAGGGCCTCATAGCACGCCTCGATAAGCCGCCGCGTATCCACCGTCTCCATCGCTCGCCCGAAGGCCGAGGAGACCTGGAGAAGGTTGGCCATCCGGCGACGATCATGGGTGCGGTTTTCACCCGCCGCATGGAACAGCGCCGGGCTGAAGAAGAGACCGTCCCCCTTCGCCAGGGGAAGGTGGACGAAATGCTCTTGAAAGTAATCCCGAAGGGCCGGGTCGTGGTAGGCGAGGTAGCCTTCACGATAGCGTTGTGAATAGGGCAGCAGCCGCGTCGGGCCCGTCTCGGTTGGCATGTCGCTGTGGGCCACGGCGCCCTGGAGGGTCAGCAGCTGCGAGGCGTGCTGCACCGCCAATGGGTAGCGCGCCACCATATCGGGGCTCTGGAAACCAAGATGATAGTCGCGATGCGGGCTCTGGGGCTTGCCTCCTGGCTTCACGACGTTGACCTGAGCGGTGAGCTGATAGCCAGGTCCTAGCCAGGCCTCACTAACCAGACCCAGCAACGGGTTGGAGTAGTAGTCGAGAAAGTTGGCCGGGTCACGCTCCCCATGTTTCTGGAAGGCATTCCAGATGCGATCATTACTGCCCGGCGGAGCGAAGTGGTCGCCATCTCCTGCCGAGTTGCGCTCTTCCTCGATGATCGCCTCGAAACAGCGAGATGCCATATCGACCACATCCAGGTCAGCGTACATGCCCTGAAGCACTAGGACTCCGGGCCCCTCCAGTAGGCAGCGATGCCACTCCGCCAGCAAGGCACGCCGTCCTGTCGGCGACTCGGCATGCTCCAAGGCCACAGCGCCGGAATAGACGGGAACTCGCGATGCGATGCGCGCCGCCAGCGGATAGTCTTCGATACGAGTCCCCTGCTGGCAAAATTGATAGAAGGCCTCGTGGGATAGCGCACTACCAGGCGTCTCGAGGATAGTGGTGTTCGGTGAAGTCATGGCTGACATCTCCCCGTGGACATATGATTGGCGAGTCATGTAGCACCAGGAAGCGGCATGGCCCGACTCGGTTGAGGGGAGGCCTCATGGCATCCTAATACGCTCTGGTCAAGATCGATGATGGCACCGCTCATCATTCCGGACTCCCCTGTGACCAGGAACGCTACCGACCGGGCTACCTCGGCTGGCTCAAGCAGTCGCCCCATCGGCTGTTCCTTGACGGCTCGCTCTAGCCATCCTTCGTCAGCACCGTGGAAAGATCTTTGTATCCGGTCCTCGCCGGGCGTGTTCATCCAGCCAATATTGAGACCATTGACTCGAATACGATTGCGCAGTAGCGAGAAGGCGGCATTACGTGTCAGAGTCGTCAGGGCACCTTTGCTCGCACTATAGGCACAGATAAAAGGCTGGCCTCCATGACCCGACATGCTGAGAATATTGACGATTCGACCCGCGATCTTCTCTCGAATCATCACCCTGGCTGCCGCCTGCATCAGGAAGAAGGGCGCTCTGGTATTCACGTTAAACAGCCGATCAAAAGCGGCCTCATCGGTATCCAGCAGGGTGCCACGCTCGGTATTACCCGCGCAGTTGACCAGCACATCGACACGTCCGAAACGCTCATCGGCGACCCGCACTACCTCGCGACACGAATCGACACTGCCCAGGTCGGCCGACACGAAGATAGCGTCGCATGAACTATCCGTTAGCTCCGCCGAGAGATCCTGCCCTCTGTCCTGATTTCTCCCGCAAAGCACCAGACCGCGGATACCGAGAGCGTGCAGACGGCGAGCCACCGACTCTCCTAGCCCTTGGGTCGAGCCCGTCACAATGGCGACCTGGCCTGCCAGGGCGTTGCTGTCAATGGACATGCGTTCTCTCCTGAAATGACGACGCCACGTTAGCCTCTGGCTGCCTGAGTTGAGGAAGCCGAGGGTGCCACTTCATCACCAGCGGCGGCGCGTTTATGCTCCCCGTCACTGCGCTGGAACTCGGCTAGCTCGGCATCGAGGCTCTCGAGCTCGGCGCCGCCGGCCATCATGTTGAGTACCTCTTCACGAGTGATATCTTCTTTGCGAAAGGTGCCCAGGCTGCCGCCACGCGACAGAAGAGTGAACGCATCGGCCACCGGGAAGGCGTGATGCACGTTATGGGTGATGAAGATCACCGCCAAGCCATTTGCTCGTGCCTTGGCGATATAGCGCAGCACCACCGACGCCTGCTTGACGCCCAGCGCCGATGTCGGTTCGTCCAGAATCAGCACCTTGGCGCCAAAATAGACGGCTCGCGCGATCGCCACACATTGACGCTCGCCCCCCGATAGCGTGCCCACCGGTTGACCGGGATCACGCACATCGATACCGATCTTGGCCATCTCCTCCTTGGCAACACGGTCGGCATGTTTCCAGTCGATGCGCTTCATGGGGCCCCAACCAACGGTCGGCTCGCGCCCCATGAAGAAATTGCGAGTGATCGACATCAGCGGAATCATGGCCAGGTCTTGGAACACGGTGGCAATGCCCGCATCCAGGGCGTAGGCCGGCGACTTGAAGCGTGTCGGCCGGTCATCCAGCAGCAGCTCGCCATGGGTCGGGCGGTGGACGCCCGAAAGGGTCTTGATCAGAGTCGACTTGCCGGCACCGTTGTCGCCCAGCAGGCACATGACTTCGCCGGCATAGACTTGCATCGAAATATCGTTCAAGGCGATGACGCTGCCGAAGTGTTTGCTGACGTTGCGCATCTCGATCATGGGCGTACGTTCACTCATCTCACTTCGCCTCCAGCGCCTTCTTGCGCATAAAGTTGTTGAACAGCACAGCTACCAGCAGCATCACGCCGAGGAAGACCTGGAACCAGTCGGTATTGACACCGGTATAGAAGATACCCATTTGCACCAGGCCAAAGATAAGCGCGCCCAGCGCCGCCCCGATAGCGGAGCCGTAGCCACCCGTCAGCAGTGCTCCCCCAATGACTACCGCGATAATCGCCTCCAACTCCTTGAGCAGACCGCGAATGGTATCGGCCGAGCCAGTATCCATTACCTGAAGGCAGGCGAAGATCGTCGCGGAGAAGGCGGTGAACATGAACAGTGAGATCTTGACCCGGTGCACCGGCACCCCTGAATTACGTGCGGCATTAGCATCGCCACCGCTGGCGAAAATCCAGTTGCCGTAAGGCGTGCAGAGCAGCACCCAGGTTGCCAAGGCGGTGAGCGCCAACCACCACACGATGGAAATGGGAATGCCAGTGACCACCGGGTTATCGGCAAAGTTGGTGGCGATCCAGCCTTGAGACGCCATCCAGGCGAAGAGCCCGGTAGCCACCTCACCGGAAAACAAGGAGGCGAACCAATCTCCCGGCAGGTGGTCATGAATCCCACCTATTTGAGTGCGCCCCGTCAGCAGACGGCTGACGCCGATGGCCATGCCACGCAAGATGAACAGAAAACCGAGGGTCACGATGAACGACGGTAGCCCCGTCTTGTTCACCAGGTTGCCGTTGATCCAGCCCACCAGGCCCGCACAAGCGAAGGCGAGCAAGATCGCGGCCCACAACGGCCAACCGTACTCCACGGCGGGTATCGCGATCAGAATCCCCGCCAGCCCGATCATCGAGCCAATGGATAGGTCGAATTCCCCACCGATCATCAGCAGGGCCGCAGCGGTGGCGATGATGCCTAGTTGGGCCGCCACCTCGAGGAAGTTAACGATGCCTGCCGGCGTAAACATGCCGGTGCCGCTGGCCGCGACAATGAAGAAGGCAAGCACCAGTACGGTACCGGCCAGGGCCCCCAGTTCGGGACGGCTCAGGGCCTTTTTCCAGAAGGGAATCCTCTGGATACGCTCATCTTGTGGTGCCGCAACGTGAGAAGAACTCTCGGAAGGTGTCTCGGACTTCATGGTATCGACTCCAAGGGGCCCGGCGATGCCGGGCTCGCGGGTAGGCAGTGGTTAACGAATGCCCTGCTGGCTCAGCTCAATAACCTGGGCGGCGTTCTCCTGAGTTACGAAGCCAGGCCCTGTGGGGACATCACCAGCAGGCAACAGCCCATGCTTGGCGTACTGATCGAGAAACATGACCGGCAGATAGCCCTGCAGGTACTGTTGCTGATCGATAGCGAAGTCCAGCTCGCCCGCGTCGAGCGCCTCGAGAATGCCGGGCGTCAGATCGAAGGTGCCAAGAGTGAACATGTCGGTAGCACCTTGCTCGCGCATGGCTTGCAGCAGCGGCTCCGCCGTCACAGGACCGATGGCCAGGATCGCATCGGTATTCTCATGCTGATTCAAATAGGCCATGACGGAGTTCCGGATGGATACCGGGTCATAGGTCGTTGCCAATTGCTCGGCATTACCACTGAAGCCTTCGATGAAGCCTGCACACCGCTGATCGGTGCCAATATTGCCTTGTTCATGGTTTAGGCAGAGGCCCTGTTCAGCGCCCTCCTCGACCATACGCTCGGCGGCCCGCCTGCCCGCCTCATATTCGCTCTGGCCAACATGAAGTCGAGAGCCATATTGCCTTGCATCCTCGCCACCGGAGTTGATGGTGATGACGGGAATGCCATTGTTAGTCGCTCGCTGGACGATACCACCCAGAGCATCCGCATCGATGAACGAGAGAATCAAGCCATCGGGGTCCGATGCCACTGCCGCATCAGCCAGCTGCTGCATCTTGGCCACGTCAAAGTTGGAAGGGGACCGGTACTCGAGAGTCGCGCCGACGGTATCCGCGGCGGCTTCAGCGCCGTTCTTGACGACGGTCCAAAAGGGGTCAGAAGGAACACCGTGGGTCACCATGACGAATCGGTTGCTGTCTTCTTGTGCCTGGACCGTGCCGGCCATGAGCGCCACGGTAGTCGTGGCCAGCAGCCAGTTAGATAGACGTGCCATAAGGAAAGCCCTCGTGTTTATGGTTGTGATGACGACTGCGCATTGCGCGCTGGCAAATGAAATATAGATTCCACAAGGAGAAAAATACAAATTAAACGTTCTATACTTTGGTATAAATGGAATTTACATTCTAGAAATTCTAGACTGATACCATATGAATAGCAGCTCCGAGAACCGGCAACGGCAAGGAATCTTTTATGAACCAGACGCCCAAGAACTTCGAGGAGCTAGAGGTACGCATTACAGCGGACTACCCATCACTGAGTCGCCGCTTACAGCAGACGGCACGCTTCCTGCTCGATCACCCTCAGGAGGTAGCATTCGCCACCGTGGCAAAATTGGCGCAAGAGGCAGGGGTAACGCCCTCGACCCTGATTCGCTTCGCCAATAGTTGTGGCTTCGGAGGGTTTTCCGAGATGCAGCAGCTTTTCCGCTCGCGGCTAGTGGACGAACTGCCCAACTACACGGAGCGTATCCGGGCAGTCCGCTCCGCCACTGGCGAAACGCCGGACAGTACACAGCTACTGTGGGAGTTTGCTGATGCCAACCGCGAGGCCCTAGAGCGACTACCTGGCCGAATCGACCCCAAGTGTCTGTCACAAACTCTAAGTATTCTTGACAGGGCCCCCGCCATACATGTGCTGGGCATCCGACGCAGCTTCGCCGTGGCTAGTTATATGGCCTATGCGCTGCACCATATTGAGAAACGTGCCTTTTTGATCAATGGGTTAGGAGGAATGCAGGGCGAGCAGGTTCATGCCATGGGCCCCGAAGACGCCTTGATCGCCATCAGCTTCTCACCCTATGCGGAAGAGAGCTATCGCGCGGCCGAACAAGCCCGTGACCGCGGAGCCCCTGTGGTAGTGATCACTGACTCTAACCTTAGCCCCATAGCACGCCTCGCTGACGTGTCACTGGTTGTCCATGAAGCAGAGGTCAAGAGCTTCCGGGGCCTGAGTGCCTCACTCTGCCTGGCACAGGCACTAGCCATTGCTCTGGGAATGCGCAAGGACAAGGCCCAGGAGCAACTTCCCTGCCCGGGCGACGAGGGTCGCGCCTGAACACAGCTAGCACAACAACATCAATCACTCATTGGAGGCATTATTATGAGACTCGCCCTGATCGGTGCCGGTCGCATCGGCAAGGTTCACGCTCAGACCATCGCTCGCAACCCTGGCGTAACGCTGGTGGCCATCGCCGACTTTCATGCCGAAGCCGCCAGGGCTCTGGCACGGGAACACGGAGCGCAGGTCGTTGAAGCCGACGCCGTCTTTGAAGACAGCAACATCGATGCCGTGCTAATTGCTTCCAGCACACCGACTCATGCCGAATACCTGGAGCGAGCGGCGCAGAATGGCAAGGCGATACTCTGTGAGAAACCGATCGCTCTTGATCTAGAGCGGACCCGCGCGGCACTGGACGTGCTCGAGACACATACAGTGACCTGCGCATTAGGCTTCAACCGTCGTCACGACCCTCAGTTCGCTGCTCTCAAACAGGCTCTGGTGGAAGGCCGCATCGGCGACCTCGAGACGCTGACCATCACCAGCCGCGACCCCAGCCCGCCACCGGCAGAGTATGTCGATGCCTCCGGCGGCTTGTTCCGCGATATGACGATCCACGACTTCGATATGGCCCGCTGGCTACTCGACGAACCCATCACCCATGTCCATGCCGAAGGGAGCTGTCTGATCGATCCCGCCATCGGTGAGGCCGGCGATGTGGATACAGCAATGGTAACTCTGACTACCGCCAGCGGCCGACTCTGCCATATCAGCAATTCACGACGCTCTTGCTATGGCTACGATCAGCGCATCGAGGCCTTCGGTAGTGCAGGCATGCTCCAGGCCCAGAACGAGACCGAAACCCGCCTGCGTTTCACGGGCGAGCCTGGGCAACTGGAGGAAAAGCCAAAGCGGTTCTTCCTGGAACGCTACGCTGAAGCCTATAGCCGCGAGATCGGCGACTTCGTCGAGGCCTGGCAGGCACAACGAGCCCCTCTGGCCGGCGCCAAAGATGGCCTCGAAGCACTGCGCCTGGCCGAGGCCGCCGAGCGCTCGTTGAAGGAAGGCTGCCGCATCGCCCTCGACGACATTCACTGAACGCCACAGGAGCGATACATGACATCATTACTAGTAAATCCCCACGAACCTGACGCCCAGGGCAAGGTGCTGGAAGTCACCCCGGAATCAGCTAACTGGGAACATGTCGGCTTTCGTGTTCACAGACTAACCCAGGGCCAGCGAATCGAATCCAGTACAGGCGGCCGCGAACACTGTCTGGTAATCCTGTCCGGCCGTGCCACGGTGGTCAGCGGCGAGCATCGCTGGGAAAACATCGGCGAACGCATGGATATTTTCGAAAAGATTCCGCCTTACGCCGTCTACCTACCCAACGGAGCAAGCTATAGCGTCGAAGCCACGACCGATATGGAGCTGGCGGTATGCAGCGCTCAAGGACAGGGCAATCATTCCCCCAGGCTGATCGCCCCCGGCCATATCAAGCGCAGCACTCGGGGCAGCGGCACTAACACCCGGCATATTCAGGATATTCTTCCGGAGACAGAACCCGCAGACAGCCTGTTGGTGGTCGAGGTCTACACCCCAGCCGGCAACTGGTCCAGCTACCCCCCCCACAAACACGACGAGGACAACCTCCCCGAGGAGTCTATTCTCGAGGAGACCTATTACCACCGAATGAACCCGCCCCAGGGCTTCGCCTTCCAGCGGGTCTACACCGACGACCGCTCCCTGGACGAAACCATGGCCGTGGAGAACGGCTGCTGCGTGATGGTGCCTCGTGGCTACCACCCGGTGGGAGCCGCCCATGGCTACGATCTTTACTACCTCAACGTAATGGCTGGTCCCAAACGGAAATGGAAGTTCCAGAATGATCCGGCCCACGAATGGATCGTTAAGCTGTGATTCGACCCTGGCTCTCGTCAGACACCTCTTCGCCCCGCTGACCCGGGGCTTTTTTATATTGAAACACTCTCACCCGATCGCCTTGGCCACCAGTTGCACACCGACGACTGCCATGGCGGCGATGACCAGCCGGTAGAAGAGCGTCTCGTTGACGCGGTGCTGTAACCACAACCCGCTTCTCACCCCAATCCAGGCCACCGGCACCAGCGCCAATGAGGCCCAGGCGCTGGTCAGGTTGATCTCGCCCAGCCACAGGTAGGGGGGCAGCTTGATCAGGTTGACCGCGGCAAAGGACAGCGCACTGGTGGCGATGAAGGCCTCCTTTCCGAGACGCCGCGGCATCAGGTAGAGATTAAGCGGTGGGGCCCCGGCATGCGCCAGGAAGCTGGTGAAACCACACCCCATGCTCGCCGGCAGCGCCCAGCGGGGCGAGATGGGGCGCCCTGCCGTCGGCTTGACCAACATGTAGGCGGCAAACAGCAGGGAGATCACGCCCAGTATTAATCGCACACCATTTTCATCGAGGGTGCCTGCCAGCAGGGTGCCCACGACGACACCCACCAGCAGCCCCGGAAGCAAGCGATACAGCTCCTTGGCATCGTGATACCCCCACCATGCCTTCACGGTGAAGACATCCATCACCAAAAGCAGAGGCAGTAGAAGCCCGGCCGCCTCGATGGGCCCTACCGCCAGGGCCATCAACGGGACGGAGAGGGTGCCGAAGCCGCCGGCAAAACCGCCCTTCGAAACGCCGGTGAGATACACGGAGGCGATGATCAGGCTCCAGGCGAGCCAGGAGTAGTCGGGCAGCGTCATGGCATCCTTGGGAGGTAGGGTGTGGTTAGGGAGATGGAGTGCAAGGGCGGCAGAGTAACAGGATCGAACAGAAACGCCGAGGCGGTTTCCCGCCCCGGCGTCATCTCCAGGTCCCGGTGGTGCTCGCGCAGCGCTTAGCCGGTGGCGTGCATCGCCAGGGCGGTATCCACCATGCGATTGGAGAAGCCCCACTCGTTGTCATACCAGGCCATGACCTTGACCAGGCGACCGTTGACCCGGGTGTGGTTGGCATCGAAGGTCGAGGAGTGGGCATCGTGGTTGAAGTCGATGGAGACCAGCGGCTGAGCGTTGACCGCCAGCACCGGGGAGGCCTCGGCGGCCTTGGCCACGATCTGGTTGATCTCTTCGCGAGAGGTGTCGCGGCCAGCGGTGAAGGTCAGATCCACCAGCGAGACGTTGATCACCGGCACACGCACGGCCAGGCCATCAAACTTGCCCGCCAGCTCCGGCAACACCAGGCCCACCGCGGCGGCGGCGCCGGTCTTGGTGGGAATCATGGAGTGAGTCGCACTGCGGGCCCGGTAGGGGTCCTGGTGATAAACGTCGGAGAGGTTCTGGTCGTTGGTGTAGGCGTGCACCGTGGTCATCAGGCCGTTCTCGATGCCCACCGCATCATTGAGCGCCTTGGCCACCGGTGCCAGGCAGTTGGTGGTGCAGGAGGCGTTGGAGACCACGCGATGCTCGGCGGTGAGCACCTCCTCGTTGACGCCGTATACCACGGTGGCGTCGGCGTCGGGGCTGGGCGCGGAGACCAGTACCCGCTTGGCACCGGCTTCCAGGTGCTTGGCCGCCGCCTCGCGCTTGGTGAACAGGCCGGTGCACTCCATCACCAGGTCAACGCCCAGCGAGGCCCACGGCAGGGCCTTCGGGTCGCGCTCGGAGAGGATGGCGATGCGTTGACCGTCCACGCTCATGCTTTCTTCGTCGTGTTCGACCTTGAAGGGGAAGTGGCCATGGACGGTGTCGTGGCGCAGCAGATGGGTATTGAGGGCGGGGTCGCCCAGGTCGTTAATCGCCACGACCTGCACACGATCACGGTAGCCATTCTCGTGGATGGCTCGCAGCACGTTACGGCCGATGCGACCGAATCCGTTGATGGCAATCTTGAGCGTCATCTCCTCTACTCCTTCAAATGGCGTCGAGTGGGAATATCAATCGAGCCCGCTGGGCAGAGGTCTCGGAGTGTTCCGAAATCGGTTCCATGACCTGCGGCTCGTGTCATGCACCACAATGTGACGCAAACGGATCGAGGACTCAAGAGTTTTTAAGTAATTTTACAACATTTTTGGCGGATTTGACGAAACAGAACGCCTAGGCACGCAGAAAACAACGGTATCTCACCTAAAAGCAGCCAAGAATGATACAAAAACTACTAAAAACCCGTCGGAGAGGGGCCGTTATCGAGCCCAAATTGTAGTAAACATACTTTTCCGCCACTATTCTTGGTAGTCTAACAACACGCACGCAACGGGAGACCCGCTCAATGTCGACACAGCTCATCCATGACCCCATCCGCCGCACCAAGATCGTGGCCACCCTGGGCCCCGCCAGCGATCGCGACGGCGTGCTCGAGGCCATGATCGCCGCCGGCGTCGATGTGGTACGCCTGAACTTCTCCCATGGCAGCGCCGATGATCATCGTCGCCGCCTCGAGCGGGTCCGCGAGATCGCCACTCGACAGGGCCGCAGCGTCGCCGCCCTGGGCGACCTGCAGGGACCCAAGATCCGCACCGCCCGCTTCCGCGAGGGCGCGGTGGAGCTCGCCGAGGGCGCTTCCTTTATCCTCGACATGGCGCTGGGCAGCGATGACGGCGACGCGGAGCGCGTGGGCTGCGACTACCAGCAGCTGATCGACGACGTCGCCCCCGGCGACCGCCTGCTGCTCGATGATGGCCGGCTGGTGCTCGACGTCACCGCCGTGGTGGGTCAGGAGATCCATACCACGGTGACGGTGGGCGGCAGGCTCTCCAACAACAAGGGCATCAACAAGCTGGGCGGCGGGCTCTCGGCGCCGGCGCTGACCGACAAGGACAGGGCCGACCTGACCACCGCCGTCGACATCGGCGTGGACTATCTGGCGGTCTCCTTTCCCCGCCACGCCGCCGACATGACCGAGGCGCGGGAACTGCTGGGCGAGGCCGGCAAGGAGATCGGCCTGGTGGCCAAGCTCGAACGCGCCGAGGCGGTGGCCGACGATGCGACCCTGGACGGCATCATCGAGGCCTGCGAGGCGGTGATGGTGGCCCGCGGCGATCTCGGCGTGGAGATCGGCGATGAGAAGCTGATCGGCACCCAGAAGCGCATCATCAAGCGGGCACGCAGCCTGAACCGCGCGGTGATCACCGCCACCCAGATGATGGAGTCGATGATCGAGTCGCCGCTGCCCACCCGCGCCGAGGTGTTCGACGTCGCCAACGCCGTTCTCGACAGCACCGATGCGGTGATGCTCTCCGCCGAGACCGCCGCCGGCGACTTCCCGGTGGAGACCATCGAGGCCATGGACCGGGTATGCCTGGGCGCCGAGCGCGAGAGGATCGCCCAGGAATCGGGCCACCGCATCCACGAGGGGTTCACCCAGGTCGACGAGACCATCGCGCTCTCCGCCATGTATGCCGCCAACCACCTCTCCGGCGTGGCGGCCATCGCCTGCATGACATCGACCGGCTACACGCCGCTGATCGCCTCGCGTATCCGCTCGGGGCTGCCCATCATCGGCCTGGCCCATAGCGCCATCGCCCAGCGCCGCATGGCGCTCTATCGCGGCGTGGTGTCGCTGCCCTTCAATACCAGCGAGATGACGGCCGAGGAGCTCAACGACCGGGCCCTGGCGCTGCTGGTGGAGAAGGGCATCGCCGAGCCGGGAGGCCACGTGATACTGACGCGGGGCGACGAGATGAACGCCCATGGCGGCACCAATACGCTGAAGATCCTGAAGGTATAAGCTCATGAGCCATCCTCGCCCCAGCCGCAACGTCCAGCGCACCCTGCCGGCACGCAAGCGCATCGCCCTGATCGCCCACGACGGCAAGAAGGCGGAGCTGCTGGAGTGGGCACAACGCTGGCACGAGACCCTGTCTCGCCATGAACTGATCGGTACCGGCACCACCGCCAGCCGGGTATCGAAAGCCCTCGGCCTGCCGGTACGGGGCCTGATGAGCGGCCCTCTCGGCGGCGACCAGCAGATCGGCGCCTTGATCACCGAGCAGGGGCTCGATCTGCTGATCTTCTTCTGGGACCCCTTCTCGCCCCAGCCCCACGACCCCGACGTCAAGGCGCTGCTGCGCCTGGCGGCACTCTGGAACATCCCGGTGGCCAGCAATGCCGCCAGCGCCGACTTCCTGATCAGCTCTCCCTGGACCAACCAGGACTATGAGATGACTATTCCCGATGCCGGCGCCTGGGTATCAGACCGCGTGTCGCCGCAGGACGCCACCTGACACCGCCCCACTCGCGAGGCTCAGGAAGCCGCCAGCCGGCTTCCGGCCAGATGACCGACCCAGGCGGCGCCTAGCCAGCCCACCAGGCTCAGCACCACATGCCCCAGGGCCCAAGCGAGGCGGCCCTGGTTCAGCATCGTCAGGGTCTCCAGGCCAAACAGCGAGAAGGTGGTGAAGCCTCCACAGAAGCCGGCGGCCAGGAAGGGCTGCCAGCGCGCTACCCAGCCGCGGGTGCCGCCCGCGGCACAGGCGGCGATCAGGGCAATCAAGCCCGACCCCATCAGGTTCACCGCCAGGGTCGCCCCGGGAAAACCGGGGACGGCCAGCCATATGCCGAGCTGATAGCGCAGCACGCTACCCAGCCCAGTGCCCAGGCCGACCGCGGCATAGACTCGCCAACCGTTCATGCCCCACCTCCCGCCAGCCGGATCCCCAGCGCCATAGCCGCAAGCCCCGCGACCAGGGTTGCCGTCATATAGCCGATGGCCGCCGACCCACGCCCCTGCTGCCATAGCGCGAGCGTCTGCAGGCTGAGCGACGACACCGTGGTGTAGCCGCCCAGCAGGCCGATACCCAGCAGGGCCCAGGCACCGGCGGCATCTTCCGCGGCGGCGGGCCCGAGCATACCCGCCAGCAGGCCCATGCCCAGAGCGCCGCTGAGATTCACCGCCAGGGTTCCCCAGGGAAGGCGGGGGCCCAGCCACCGCGTCACGACATTACCCAGCCCGAGCCGCAGCATGCCCCCCAGGGTCCCGCCAATCAGTACCGCCAGCGGTTCCAGCATCCCTGCCTCCTTCCGAGAACGACAACACCCACCGAGGTAGGCGAACGAGTATCGCATGCCTATCGTGCTCACGGCAGGAGGCCTGCGGGCCGGGGTCGCCTTGTGCCGGACGCGAAATGCCTGGGCAGGAAAATATCGTGAGTGCGCCGAGGTCGTGGCCTTCCGGCAAAGTCCGTATCATGTTGGCCTGGAAAGTTAACCGTCCTACACGCCAAGAAACGGAGGTTACCGCGTGAATCCCAAGCGAGCCCTACCCCTGATGCTCGGCTGGCTGCTGGCGCTGTTGGTGCTGGCAATGCCCGTCCAGGCGCAGCAGGAGGGCGGTGAGAGCGAACCGCCCGCCTACTCCACCCTGGCCGACCTGCTCGAGAACCAGCAGACCCGCCAGGAGTTGATCGACCAGCTGCGTGGCATGGCCGGCGGTGTGGCCGAGTCGGCCGCCACCGAGGAGGCCGGCGCCAAGCCCTCACTGCCGCGCCAGCTAGCGGAGTTGACCAGCCGTTTCGCCGGTGATGTCGGCCATCAGTTCGATGCCATCGTCTCGGCCATCGGCGGCATGTTCTCGAGCGACACGGGGAGCACCTTCGATATGGCGGCCTTCACCTCCGCCGCCATTAACCTTGGCCTGGTCATCCTGGCCACCTTCGTGGTGTTCGTCAGCATCCGACGCCTGGCGCGGCCGCTGTTCAGCGGCATCAGCCAGTGGTCGCTGAACGGCCGTGGCTTGACGCCGATCCTGCGCCTGGTCATCTGCGTGGCCCTCGCCGCCGTGGTCGACGTGTTGATCGTGTCTCTCGCCTACGTGGGCGGCAACCTGGTCGCCACCTTCGCCATCGGCCAGACCGGCGAACTCTCCACGCGCGCCTCGCTGTTTCTCAACGCGTTCATGGTGATCGAGCTGCTCAAGGCGGGAGTGCGCATCCTGTTTGCCTCCCGCTACGAGGGGCTTCGCCTGCTGCCCATCGCCTCCGGCGAGGCCTCCTACTGGAACCGCTGGATCGCCCGCCTGATCGGACTGGTGGGCTATGGCCTGATGGTGGTGGTGCCGCTGGTCAACGTCTATGTGGCACCGGCGGTAGGCAAGGGACTGGGCACACTGATCACGGTGGGCGCCTTCCTCTACGCCGTGGTGGTAGTGCTCAAGAATCGCAAGCGCCTGCGCGACGCCATCAACGCCAAGGCACGCCATGCCACCATGGCGGCCAGCCGCGTCTCACTGCAGTTGTTTGCGCGCACCTGGCATCTCTTCGCCCTGGCCTACTTCGTCATGGCACTGACGGTGACCCTGACGCGGCCGGTGGACGCCCTGCCCTATGTGCTCTTCGCCACCCTGAAGACCATCGGTGCCGTGGTAGTGGGGCTGCTGCTCTCGAGCTTCCTGACGCAGACCATCGGTCGACGCATCACGCTTTCCAATGACCTGCGCCGCAAGCTGCCGCTGCTCGAATCGCGTCTCAACAGCTATGTGCCCAATGCCTTGAGGATCATCCGTACCCTCATCCTGGTGTTGGTGGTGATGGTGGTACTCAACGCCTGGGGCGCCTTCGACCTCGCCGCCTGGTACGCCTCGGAGGTGGGCCGCAATCTGATCGGCAAGCTGGTCAGCATCGCGACGATCCTCGCCATCGCCCTCATGGTATGGCTGGCGCTTGCCAGCCTGATCGAGCACAAGCTCAACCCCGATACCGGTGGCGGCATGCCGTCGGCGCGGGCCCAGACGCTGCTGTCACTGTTCCGCAACGCCCTGGCCATCGCCCTGGTGGCCATGACCTCGATGATCCTGCTGGCCGAGATCGGTATCAATATCGGCCCGTTGATCGCCGGTGCCGGGGTGTTGGGCCTGGCCATCGGCTTCGGCGCCCAGAAGCTGGTCCAGGACATCATCACCGGCATCTTCATCCAGGTGGAGAATGCCCTGAACACCGGTGATGTGGTCACGGTGGGCGGGATCACCGGCACCGCCGAGAAACTCAACATCCGCTCGGTGGGCATCCGCGACCTCTCGGGAACCTACCACCTGGTGCCGTTCTCCAGCGTGGATACCGTCTCCAACTATATGCGTGGCTTCGGCAACCATGTCGGCGAATACGGCATCGCCTACCGTGAGAACATCGATGCCGCCATCGAACAGCTGCAGCTCGCCTTCGAGGACCTCAAGGCCGGCGATGAGCATGGCAACAAGCTGCTGGCCCCCCTCGATGTCGCCGGCGTCATCGCCCTGGCCGACAGCTCGGTCAATATCCGGGTGATCATCAAGACCACCCCCGGAGACCAATGGGCCGTGGGCCGGGCCTACAACCGCCTGGTCAAGCTGCGCTTCGACGAGGCCGGCATCGAGATTCCCTTCCCCCACACCACGCTCTACTTCGGGCAGGACAAGGCCGGTTCGGCACCGCCCGCCAACCTGCGCGTCATGCAGCAGGACTTCACCATCGACGGCAGCCCTGCCGGGCAGCCCAAGGCCGGGGGCAGCACCACCGATGACCGCTTCGTGCCCGGGCAGACCCGCTCCGGCTCGAGGCAGGCGCGGATCAACCCGCAACACGATCAATCGCATACGGAGCACGGCAAGCCCAGCGGCGATGACGTCGACGAGCCCTGAGTACGACTCGGCCGGTCACTCGCCGCCAACGCAGAATAATGGGGCCGCCTTCGGGCGGCCCTATTGATTTTGGCCCCCGCCCGGGCCGACGGGCGGCCCGGTGATCGTCGTCGGATACACGAAGGGGGCGCCGAAGTGCCCCCTGTCGTGAAGAAGAGTTGTGAAGAAGAGCCGTGAAGAAGAGTCGTAGAGAAGGGCCCTGGAGAAGGGCCCTGAAGAGGGCCCGCTTGTCAGGAGGCCTTCTTCTTCTGCTTCTCGTCGAGTACATCCTTGTCTTCGCTGGGCTGGGGCAGCGAGGGCAGAGACTTGTCGAGCAGCTCCACGCTCTGGCGATAGTAGAGCTGGCTCTTCTGGTGCTCGCCCAGGTTGGCGAAGAGTCGTGCCAGCTCGGCACAGACCACCCCGCTGGACCGCTGTCGCTGGCTCGCCTCGAAGTACTCCTGGGCCTTGCCCCAGTAGGCATTGCGCAGCGCCAGGCGCCCCAGCGTCAGCAGCAGGTCCGGGTCGTTGGGCCGCTCCTGCAGCCACTTTTCGGCCGTGACCAGCTGACGCGAGGCATCCACATCGAGCAGGCCGTAACGCAGCACCAGGCGGCTGTCCCAGTTCTCCTTGAGGGAGTGACGCAACAGTCGCTCGGCGATCGGCTCCTGACCGCCGCGCACCAGCGCTTCGGTATAGAGCACGACGAGCTCGACATCGCCCCGCAGATGCTCGGGCATGTCGGCCCAGAGGCTGCGCACCGTCTCGATATCGCTGCCTTCCCGGGCTTCGCGCACGATCAATTCGCGGTAGGCGCGCCGCTCGAGCTGGCCGCGCTCCTCGGGGGAAATCAGCTGCTGAGCCCCCAGGCGCGGCATCAGGCGACGCAGGCCATCCCAGTCGCTGACGCTGAGATACGCCTGCTTGAGCTGCTTGAGCACCTGAGGGTGGTTCGGCAGCTGGCGGTCGAGCCGCGTGAGGATCGCCAGCGCTTCCTCGAACTGCTGGCGGTCGAGCAGCAACTGCGCCTGCACCAGCCCCACCGCGGTATCGGCGCCTTCGGTACTGAGATGAGCGCGCTTGAGCAGGGTGTCGGCCTGGTCGAAGCGGCCCTGATAGTGGGCCGCCAGCGCCGCGGAGAGATAGTTGACCAGCGGGGTACTGGAATCATCCGCCGACTTGACCAACGACTTCTCGGCCCGCTTCCAGCGACCCTCGGCCAGCGCCACCAGGCCGCGCACGGTGCGCTTCATGGCATTGCGATTACGGGAGCGGCTGTTCCATACCTTGAATCGGGACACCGGGCGCGACAGGCGCATCAGCAGGCGCAGCGCGAAGTGCAGCACCAGAAAAACCGCCAGCAGGAGCACCAGGCCGAACCAGAAGGAGGTCTGGAAGGAGGTGTCTCCCACCCGCACCAGCCAGTAGCCGGGCACCGACATCATCAGCTGTCCGAACAGCGCACCGATGGCCAGGCCCAGGACGATGATCAGTATCAGCTTTCTCATGCGTCATCTCCCTGGCGCGACTCGAAGCGGCGCTCGATGAAGGTGGCCAGGGCCTGCTGGGAGCCGCTGATATCGGGCAGCTCGGGGCGAACCGCTTCACCCTTCAACTCGCCCAGACGGTCGAGCACCGACTGTACGCCGCTGTCGTCGGTATCGTAGTAGCCTTCGATCAGGGTAATGGCCTTGTCCAGGCTGGCTTCGAAGAGCTCGCCTTCTTCCTTGAGCAGGGCCAGCTGGGCCTGCTCGATCACCAGGCGCACGCTCTGGCGCAGGTAGGATTCCTGCTCCGGAGAGATCAGCGCCTCCAGCGCCTCATCATGCTTGCGCACGGTCACCAGGCTCTTCAGCTCCTGGCCGAAGCTCGACAGCTGCTTCTGCCAGGAACCGGTCGGGGCTTCCTCCATCCCGGAGCTCGCGGTGATCTCGTCGATATCCTGGGAAAGCGGGCGTCCGGCGATCTGCTCCTGCTGGGCATTGAGCGTCAGCCACAGGCCGGTGCGATCCACCCGGGGCACCGCCTCCAGGCGGGAGAGCTCACTGGCGATCTCACGGCGCACCGGCACCAGTGCCGGGTTATCGGCCTCCTTGAGGCGCTCGTCGGCGGTGCGCAGCAGGGCGGCGGCGCCCTGGACATCGCGCTCCAGCTGCAGGCGCTGATTGGCCAGGCGCAGCAGATAGGCGGCCTCGGCATGCAGCCAGTCGCGTCCATCGGTCTGCTGCTCGCTGGAGAGCTCGGCCAGCACGCGGTCGAGGGTCTCGTCGACGTTGCCACGGTAATCGGCGAACTCATCCTCCAGCGAGGTAACGGCTTCCTCGAGGGTGGCCTGGCGCTCGCTCTCGGCCTCTTCGAAGCGCGATTGCAGCTGGTTCAGGTCACCGGTGGTCGCGGCCTGGCTGGTCCGGGACTCCAGGTCGGCGATGCGGGCCTGCTGGGTATCCAGCTTTTGCCATGCCTGCCAGCCGAACAGGCCGGCGGCGATGGCCAGCAGGATGACCAGCACGATCGCCGCCACGCCGGCCTTGCCGCCCTTGCCGCCCTTGCCTTCACCGCTGCCACCGCCGGTGGTGGTGCCCTTGGCACCTCCTCCGCCCGACGGTGACTTGCCGGCCCGGGAAGGAGGCGTCGATTCGGCCTTGCCGGCGGCGGCCTTCTTGTCGGCCTTCTTGCCGGCATCCGGCTTGCTTGACGCCGCCTTGTCGGGGCCAGACGGCCCGACGGATGCCTGGCTCGCCGCCGGCTTGGCGGTATCGCTCTGGGCGGTATCGCTCTGGGCAGTATCGCTCTGGGCAGCATCGGCCTTGGCGGCCTCGTTCCCGTTCTGGGCAGTTTCACCCTTGGCGGCACCGCTATCCTGGTGGGTCTTGTCATGCCGGCGTGAACGGCGCTTGCCGGAGCCACTGCCCCTGCTGGCCTCGTCACCCGAGGACGCCGATTGCGCGCCGTCAGACGCCTTCTGTTCTTCCTGCTCGTGTGGTTGCTTGCTCATCTTGTCGCTAGCCCTTTTCGAGATCGTCTTGATCGACATCGGCTTCCTGCGGGTCACAGGCCCTGGCCAAGGCCGCCACCAGCGCCGCCGGAGTAGCGCCACGCGCCACGACGGCGTCGCGAAACCCCAGCTTGCCGGCCAGTGTAGCCAACCGGGCACTGGAAACGATTAGCGGTTGGTTCAAGGCGGCACCTGCGCACCATCTTGCCAGATATTCGAGCATTTCTCCGCTGCTGACCACCAACGCACCAAAGTTGCCCGTGGCGAGGCGCTCTGCCATGGCCGTTTCGGGGGGTCGAAGAGTGCGTCGATAGAGGGCCAGGCGAGTCACCCGGGCCCCTCGCGTGGCGAGTGTCTCGGCCAGCAGGGTACGCCCCCCTTCGCCGGCCACCAGCAGGACCTTCTCGTGATCGAGTGAACGCAGCGAGCCCAGGGTCAGCAGGGCCTCGCTGGTATCCTCACCGGCGCTCGCCGGCGGTACATGCACCCGCACGCCGAGCCGCGCCTTCAGCGCCGCGGCGGTGGCCTGCCCCACGGCATAGTAATCCACGCCCACCGGCAGCTGGGGCCAGAAGCGGTCAAGCGCCGCGGCGAGACACTCGGCGGCGAAGGGGCTGACCACCACCACGCGCCGGAACTGGTCGAAATCGAGCCAGGCCGCGCGCTGTTCGGGAGACTCAGCCAGCTCCTCGAGGCGCATCATCTCGAAGCGCGCCACCGAATGGCCGCACGCCTCGACCGCTTCGGCGAGGACGTCACCGCGCTCGCCGGGGCGGGTGATGATCACCGGCGCCGAGATAGCCATCAGTCGGCGCCGTAGACCTCGGCAAGGATATCCCCGGCGCCCATTTCCAGCAGCTCCTCGGCGACGCGAATGCCCAGCGCCTCCGGCTCGTAGATCGAACCGCGGCCCTCGGCACGCAACACTCGAGTGCCGTCCGGCCGGCCGACCAGGGCCCGCAGCCAGAGGGTCTCACCGTTATTCTCGAAGATGGCATGGCCGCCGATCGGTACCTGGCAGCCCCCCTCGAGACGCGTGTTCATGGCCCGCTCGGCGCGTACCCGTGTCGCGGTATCGGGATCATCCAGCGGGGCCAACAGGCCGATCATCTCGGGGTCATGGAGGCGGCACTCGATGCCCAGCGCCCCCTGGCCACAGGCCGGCAGGCATACTTCGGGAGGCAGCTCCTGAGCGATGCGCGCATCGAGCTTGAGGCGACGCAGGCCCGAGGTGGCCAGGATGATGGCATCGAACTCACCGTCGTCGAGCTTGCCCAGGCGCGTCTGGACGTTGCCGCGCAGGCTGAGAATCTCCAGGTCGGGGCGTGCCTCCTTGACCTGCAGGCCGCGACGCAGGCTGGAGGTGCCGACCCTTGCCCCCTCGGGCAACTCCTCGAAGCTGGAATAGGCGTTGGACACGAAGGCGTCGGTGGGCTCTGCACCGGCCAGGATCACCGAGAGGCCGAGCCCCTCGGGAAAGGTCATGGGCACATCCTTCATGGAATGCACGGCGATATCGGCACGTCCATCGAGCATCGACTCCTCGAGCTCCTTCACGAACAGCCCCTTGCCGCCCACCTTGGCCAGCGGCGTATCGAGGATCTTGTCGCCGCGGGTGGACATCGCCACAAGCTCCACCTCCAGGCCGGGATGCAGGGCCATTAGCCGGTCCCGCACGTATTCGGCCTGCCACATGGCCAATTGACTCTTGCGCGTAGCGATACGCAGCTTGGTGATGGATTGCACGAAATTCTCCCTGTACCGGTTCGAGCCAGCGCCGATATCCGGCGAAGCTGGCATGCATCACGCACGATATCCTTCATCATAAAGCACCCGGCCAGAGAGGAAAAACCCGCGAGCCGGCGGGTCCAGGCCCGAGAGGCCGTATTTGGGGCCCAGGGCCCTCGCCTGCTCCGGCGACTCTGGTACACTCCTGCCATATCGCGCCTGCCGCCGCGAGACCGGCGGCCGCGGGGGCGACAGCCCCAGCCAATCGCAACCCGTCATGCAGGATCCCAAGCCGATGACCTCGAATTCTTCCAGCCCCGGCACCAACCAGTCCTGGGGTGGCCGCTTCAGCGAGCCCACCGACGCCTTCGTCGCCCGTTTCACCGCCTCGGAGGCATTCGACCGCCGCCTGGCCTTCCACGACATCCAGGGCTCTATCGCCCATGCCACCATGCTGGCCCGGGTCGGCGTGCTCGAGGAAGCCGAGCGCGATGCCATCATCAACGGCCTCGACGAGGTTCGCGGCGAGATCGAGCGCGGCGAGTTCCCGTGGTCCGTCGAGCTGGAAGACGTGCACATGAATATCGAAGCACGCCTGACCGAGAAGATCGGCATCACCGGCAAGAAGCTGCATACCGGCCGCTCGCGCAACGACCAGGTCGCCACCGATATTCGCCTCTTCCTGCGCGAGGAGATCGACCGGGTCGCCATGGAACTGGCCCGCCTGCGGGCCGGCATGATCGAGCTGGCCGACCGCGAGGCCGACACCATCATGCCGGGCTTCACCCACCTGCAGACGGCCCAGCCGGTGACCTTCGGCCACCATCTGCTGGCCTGGCAGGAGATGCTGGCCCGCGACCACGAGCGCCTGCTCGACTGCCGCAAGCGGGTCAACGTGATGCCCCTGGGCGCCGCGGCGCTGGCCGGCACCACCTACCCCATCGACCGCCATGTCAGCGCCGAGCTGCTCGGCTTCGAGCGTCCCGCCGAGAACAGCCTCGATGCGGTGAGCGATCGCGACTTCGCCATCGAATTCACCGCCTTCGCCAGCCTGCTGCTGATGCATCTGTCGCGCATGAGTGAAGAGCTGGTGCTGTGGACCAGCGCCCAGTTCGACTTTATCGACCTGCCCGACCGCTTCTGCACCGGCTCCTCCATCATGCCGCAGAAGAAAAACCCCGACGTCCCGGAGCTGGTCCGAGGCAAGTCCGGCCGCGTCTACGGCCACCTGATGGGCCTCTTGACCCTGATGAAGTCCCAGCCCCTGGCCTACAACAAGGACAACCAGGAGGACAAGGAGCCGCTGTTCGACGCCGTGGACACCGTCAAGGACTGCCTCAAGGCGTTCGCCGACATGGTCCCGGCCATCGAGCCGAAGAAGGCGCAGATGGCCGAGGCCGCCCGCCGCGGCTTCTCCACCGCCACCGACCTGGCCGATTACCTGGTGCGCAAGGGCGTGGCCTTCCGCGACGCCCACGAGATCGTCGGCCAGTCGGTCGCCTACGGTCTGGCGGAAGGCAAGGACCTCTCCGAGATGACCCTCGATGAACTCCGGCAGTTCTCCGACACCATCGAGCAGGACGTCTTCGAGGTGCTGACCCTGGAGGGCTCGGTGGCGGCCCGCAACCATATCGGCGGCACCGCCCCCGATCAGGTACGCGCCGCGGCCCAGCGGGCCCGGGATGCGCTCTCGGCTCTCGCGGGAGGCGCCTGATGGGCCGCCTGGCTCCCGCCGCCCTGACCCTGATGCTGGTCATCGGCCTGGCCGGCTGCGGCCAGAAGGGGCCGCTATACCTGCCCGGCGACGAGCAGGCAGCCGAGCGGTATGACCCCCACGCGGCCCAACCCGAGAGCAGCGACGAGCGCGACGATACCGCGCCCCAGGACACGGAGGAGTAGCCATGGACCACTTCAACTATCGCGACGGGGTGCTCTACGCCGAAGAGGTTCCGCTGACCGCCATCGCCGAGACCTTCGGTACGCCCTGTTATGTGTATTCGAAGGCGACCCTGACCCGCCACTTCCGCGCCTACACCGAGGCGCTGGGCAGCCATCCGCATCTGATCTGCTATGCGGTCAAGGCCAACTCCAACCTGGCGGTGCTGGGGCTGCTGGCCCGCCTGGGCGCCGGTTTCGATATCGTCTCGGTCGGTGAGCTGGAGCGGGTGCTGGTCGCCGGCGGCGACCCGACCAGGGTGGTCTTCTCCGGCGTGGCCAAGCAGGAAGCCGAGATGGCCCGGGCGCTGGAAGTGGGCATCAAGTGCTTTAACGTCGAGTCGCGCCCGGAGCTCGAGCGTCTCGACGCCGTGGCCGGGCGACTCGGCAAGGTGGCCCCGGTGTCGCTGCGGGTCAACCCGGACGTGGACGCCGGCACACACCCGTATATTTCCACCGGGCTCAAGGACAACAAGTTCGGCATCCCGGTCGACGAGGCCCTGGGCGTCTACGAACTGGCCGCCACGCTGCCCAATGTGCGTGTGACCGGCCTGGACTGCCATATCGGCTCCCAGCTCACCGAGATCGCCCCCTTCCTGGACGCCCTGGACCGCCTGCTGCTGCTGCTCGAGACCCTGCGACGCCGCGGCATCGAGGTGGAGCATCTGGACCTCGGCGGCGGACTCGGCGTGCCCTATCGCGACGAACAGCCCCCCGCCCCCTTCGACTATGCCAGCGCCCTGCTCGAGCGGCTCTCGGGCTGGCAGGGCAGCGAACGGCTGACCCTGCTGTTCGAACCGGGCCGCTCCATCGCGGCCAATGCCGGGGTCCTGCTGACCCGCGTGGAATTTCTCAAGCCCGGCGAGACCAAGAATTTCGCCATCGTCGACGCCGCCATGAATGATCTGATCCGCCCCGCCCTCTACCAGGCGTGGCAGGCGATCCTGCCGGTGGATACCCGCCACGCCAGGCAAAGCGCGACCTATGACGTGGTGGGCCCGGTGTGCGAAACCGGCGATTTCCTGGGCAAGGAACGCGACCTGGCGATTGCCCCCGGCGATCTGCTGGCCGTGCGTTCCGCCGGCGCCTACGGCTTCGTGATGGCCTCCAACTACAACAGCCGCCCGCGTCCGGCAGAGGTCATGGTGGACGACAACCAACCCCATCTGGTGCGTCGCCGTGAGCGCCTCACCGAGCTGTGGGCGGGTGAGGCCCTGCTGCCGGAAGCCTCCCTGGCCGAGGACCCACGCTGATGCTGCTGCACTTCACCAAGATGCATGGCCTCGGCAACGACTTCATGGTGGTCGACCTGGTGACCCAGCGCGCCCGCCTCACCGACGACCAGGTCCGCCGCCTGGCCGACCGCCGCTTCGGCGTCGGCTTCGACCAGCTGCTGGTGGTCGAGCCGCCTCGCGACCCCGACATGGACTTCCGCTACCGCATCTACAACGCCGACGGCAGCGAGGTGGAAAACTGCGGCAACGGTGCGCGCTGCTTCGCCCGCTTCGTACGCGACCAGCGACTCACTCACAAGCGCGAGATCCATGTGGAGACCGCCGGTGGGCCCCTGGTACTGAAGACGGAAGACGACGGCCGCATTCGCGTCGACATGGGCGAGCCACGCTTCGCCCCCGCCACGCTGCCCTTCGACGCCCAGGCCGACCGGGTACTGCATACCCTCGACGTGAGCGGCGAGCCCGTCGAAGTGGGCGTGGTGTCCATGGGCAATCCCCATGCGGTGCTGTCGGTCGACGATGTCGACGGCGCCCCGGTCGAGCGCCTGGGGCCGGCCATCGAATGCCACCCACGCTTCCCGAAGCGGGTCAATGTGGGCTTTATGCAGGTGGTGTCGGCACACGAGATCCGGCTACGCGTCTACGAGCGGGGCAGCGGAGAGACCCTGGCCTGCGGCACCGGTGCCTGCGCCGCCGTGGCCAGCGGCATTCGCCAGGCGCGGCTAGCCAGTCCGGTGACCGTACACCTGCCAGGGGGCAAGCTGACCATCGAGTGGCAGGGCCCCGGCACGCCCCTGTCGATGACCGGCCCCGCCGAGCGCGTCTTCGATGGCCGCCTGCTGCTCTACTAATTCCTGATTCCGCGAGGAGATGGCATGTCACGAGTCGCACCAGAACCGCGCAAGACCCTCGACCCGGACCGGGTCGCCGAATGGCTGGCCACCCGGCCCGACTTCTTCGTCGGCCGTGAGGGTCTGCTGCAACAGCTCAAGGTTCCCCATCCCGAAGCGGGCGGGGCCACCTCGCTGCTGGAGCGCCTGGTGCACGACCTGCGGACCCGTGCCGAGAAGGCCGAGGGCCGCCTGGAGCGGCTGCTGGAGTCGGCGCGCCACAACGAGGCCCAGTATCGGCGCACGCGGGAACTGGTGCTGGCGCTGGTGGCGGCCCAGGACCGCGACGCCCTGGGGCAGGCGCTGGCGACCCAGCTCGGCGAGCACTTCTCCACACCGGCGGTGGCGTTATGGTGCCCGGCCAGCCTCTCCGATGGCGAGCCACACCCGCCCCAGGCACCCCGCCAGGTGCTCGACGAACATGTCGGTTCACGGCTCTCCTCCCTGCTCGACGGCCGCACCAGCCGCTGCCTCCGCCTGACACCCACCGACTGGAAGCGGCTGCTGCCCCACACCCGCGTGCCGCAGCACCCCGGCTCATGCGCCATCACCCGGCTGAGCCTGGGTGAGCCACTGGGGTATCTGGTGCTTGCCAGCCCCGACCCCGACCACTTCAGGGCCAGCATGGATACCCTGTTCACGGAATACGTGGGCGATGTGGTGGCACGGCTGCTGATAAGCCTCGGTGCCGAGCATGCCTAACCCGCCCCCCCTCGGCACCGAGGTCGAGGCCTTCCTGGCCGAGCTGTCACGCACCGCCAGCCCCGCCACCCTGGACGCCTATCGACGCGACCTGGCCGGCCTGCTCGACTTTATGGACGAGCGGGGGGTCGCGTCGTGGCACCAGCTGGATGCCGGGCTGCTGCGCCGTTTTCTGGGCGGCGAGCGGGCCCGGGGCCTGGGCCCACGCAGCCTCGCCCGGCGCCGCTCGGCCTGCTCGAAGCTGGCGGACCACCTGCTTGCCAAGGGACTGCTCGAGCACAACCCGGTGGCGCTGGTACGCAATCCTCGCCAGCCGCGCCACCTGCCCCGCCCGGTAGACGTGGATCGCCTGGCGAGCTTTCTGGACACCCCCCACGACGGCTCTCCCCTGTCGATTCGCGACCAGGCGATGCTCGAACTCTTCTACTCCAGTGGCCTGCGCCTGGCCGAGCTGGCCGGGCTGGACCTGGACGACCTCCACGGCGAGCGAGTGCGGGTGCTGGGCAAGGGCGGCAAGCCACGCCAGGTCCCGGTGGGGTCCCGGGCCCGCCAGGCCCTGGAGGCATGGCGACCGCTGCGCATGGACATGGCGGCCGCGGACGAGCAGGCGATGTTCATCAGCAACCGCGGGACGCGGCTGGGCCATCGCGCCATCCAGCAGCGCCTGGCGCTGATTGCCCGCCGCCGCGGCCTCGACGAGCACCTGCATCCGCATCGCCTGCGCCACTCCTTTGCCAGCCATCTGCTGGAGTCCAGCCAGGACCTGCGTGCCGTTCAGGAGCTGCTTGGCCACGCCAACCTCTCCACCACCCAGGTCTACACTCACCTCGACTGGCAGCATCTGGCGGCCAGCTACGATGCCGCACACCCGCGTGCGCGGCGTCGACGCAGCGACGAGAACCCGACATGAACCTCGAGGCGATCACCTTCGATCTGGACGATACCCTGTGGGACAACGGCGGCGTGATGCACCGGACCGAGCACGGCCACTACACCTGGCTCGATGCGGCACTCGCCGAATGGCAGGCCAGGGAGCCGGCCGGGCGCTTCGCCGCCCGCTTCCCGCTGGAGGCCTTCGTGGCGCGACGCCAGGCCCTGGCCATCGCCCATCCCCCGCGGCGCGGCGACTTCACCTGGCTGCGACAGCGGGCGCTGACCGAGTTACTGGGGGAATACGGGCTGGCGGTGGAGCACGCCGAACACTGGGCCCAGCGCGCCATGGAACGCTTCATGGAGCTTCGCCATGAGGTGGAGCCACACCCCGAGGTGGAGCGGCTGCTCGAGGGCCTGGGCCGGCACTACCGACTGGCCAGCATCACCAACGGCAACGTCGAGGTGACCCGCCTGGCGCTGGGACGCCACTTCCCGGTGGCCATTGCCGCCGGCGAGTTGCTCGCCCCCAAGCCCGACCCGCGCCCCTTCCTGCTGGCCCTCTCCCACCTGGGCACACACCCCGAGCGGGCGCTCCATGTGGGAGACTCCTGGGAGGAAGATGCCTTGCCCGCTCGCCGCCTCGGCATGCAGGCGGCCTGGATTGGCCCCGATGACCGCTCGCTGCCTGCCGGCATTCACCGCCTGAGCCATGTGCGCGAGTTACCCGAGCTGGTCGACTGGCTGAAGGCGCGAAGCTAGTCCAGCAGCCAGCCATCGAGACGCGCCTCGAGCTCCTCGATGCCCTGGCGCTTGAGCGACGAGAACAGCTGAATGGTCACCAGGTCCTCCCACTCGCGCAGCCGTGAGCGCACCTGCTGCAGGGCGCCGGCCGCCGGGCCACGCTTGAGCTTATCGGCCTTGGTCAGCAGGATATGCACCGGCATCTCCTGCTCATCGGCCCAACCGAGCATGGTCTGGTCGAATTCCGAGAGCGGATGGCGCACATCCATCAACAACACCAGGCCACGCAGGGAGGCACGACGCCTCAAGTAGTCGGACAGGTGGCGCTGCCATTCCAGCTTGACCGACTCGGGCACCTTGGCGTAACCATAGCCGGGCAGGTCCACCAGGCGCCGGTCATGGTCGTCACCCAGCGAAAAGAAGTTGATCAGCTGGGTACGACCGGGCGTCTTGGAGGTTCTTGCGAGGGCCTTTTGACGCGTCAACGCATTGATCGCACTTGATTTTCCGGCATTTGAACGACCCGCAAAGGCCACCTCGGCGCCGCCGTTTTCCGGGCAGTGGGCCAGGGTGGGAGCGCTGATGAGGAAGCGGGCGGTCTGATAGTTGAGTCGCGCCATGGGCAAGAATTCCTGACATTGATCAAGGGCCCGGCGGCTTGCATTCCCGCCGACGGGGTGATTCGGTATAATACAGTGTCTTTTGTCTGCGACCCGGGGCACGCTAGTGTACCACCGCGCCCACGACGTCCGCGATTGGCCCGCTCAAGATAGAACAGAGGCCGGGTGGCGTCGCGATCCGGGCGACACCCAGGGTACGTACCGGTCAACAACGTAACGGCATAGTGGATTAGCGATGAGAAAGTTACTGGCAAGCCTGGCAATCACCATGGGCGCCATCGGCGCCGCCCACGCGGACCTCGAGGCCGATGCCGATGCGGCAGCGGGCAAGGAAAAGGCGGTGGCCTGCGCCGCCTGCCACGGTCAGGAAGGCATCAGCCCCACGGGCGCCTTCCCCAACCTGGCGGGCCAGCAGGCCTCCTATCTGGCCAAGCAGATCATGGATATCCGCGACGGCAACCGCGTGGTGCCCGAGATGGCCGGTCAGGTGGACAGCTTCTCCGACCAGAATGCCTGGGACGTGGCCAAGTTCTATGCCGACAAGAGCCCCGCCCTGGGCCAGGCCGACCCCGACGAACAGCTGGTCGAGCACGGCCGTGAGCTCTACCGTGCCGGCGACATGGCCAAGGGCATCCCGGCCTGTGCCGCCTGCCACACCCCCACCGGCCAGGGTATCGGTACGGCGGTCTACCCGGCGCTCTCCGGCCAGCATGCCGATTACATCGTGGGCACCCTGCAGGACTTCGCCGCCGGTGACCGGGCCAACGACCCCGCCAACATCATGCGCGACATCGCCACCAAGATGAGCGACCGCGACATGGAAGCCGTGGCCAACTATGTCCTGGGCCTGCACTGAGACCGGTGTGTCCAGCCTGCTAGACATCGTCGGGGCGGCCTTCGGGCCGCCCCTGTCATATCCGCCGTAGCGCCCGTCGGGAACCTTGGCTCGTCGACACGCTCAAAGGCAGCGTTACCCGGATACCCCGGGGCGTGACTCATTTCAAGGAGAGAGATACCCATGTTGAAGCCCCTGATGCTTGTGCTCGCCGGCCTGACCCTGCCGGGCCTGGCCAGCGCCCAGAACCTGGTGGAGGGCGAGCACTACGAGGTACTCCCCGAGGCCGTGGAAACCCAGGTGGACGAGGGGCAGATCGAGGTCACCGAGGCCTTCTGGTATGGCTGCCCCCACTGCTACAACCTCGAAGAGCCGCTCAACGCCTGGGTCGCCGACCTTCCCGACGATATCGACTTCCAGCGCATGCCGGCCACCATGGGCGGCGACTGGAACCAGCATGCCCTGGCCTTCTACGCCGCCGACGAGCTGGGTATCCTCGACGACGTCCATGCCGACTTCTTCCACGCTATTCACGAGGAGAACCAGCGCCTGACCGACGTCGGCGCCATTGCCGACTTCTTCAGCGACTACGGCGTCAGCGAGGACGAGGCCCAACAGGCCCTGAACTCCTTTGCGGTGAAGAGCCGCGTCAACCAGGCGAATGCCCGCATGCGCAGCATGCGCCTGATGGGCGTTCCCGCCCTGATGGTCGACGGCCGTTACCTGGTGACCCCGAGCAGCGCCGGTAGCCTGGCCAACATGCCCCAGATCGCCGAGGCACTGGTCGACCAGGTGCGCGAGGCGCGTGAAAACTAAGATGCTCCACCTGGCCGAAGCAAGGATGCCGCCCCTGGAGGGCGGCCACCTCAAGCTGCTCACCTTCAATCTGCAGGTGGGCATTCAGACCTCGGCCTACCACCACTACCTGACCCGTAGCTGGCAGCATCTGCTGCCCCATCCTCGGCGGCTGCATCGCCTGGACATGGTCAGCGAGGTGCTGGGGCGCTTCGATGTGGTGGGGCTCCAGGAAGTGGACGGCGGCAGTTTCCGCTCCAGCCACGTCAACCAGGTGGAATACCTGGCCACCCATGGCGGCTTCCCCCACCACTTCCAGCAGCTCAATCGCAATCTGGGCCGCATCGCTCAGCACAGCAATGGCCTGCTGTCGCGGCTTCCCCCGGCCCATGTCGAGGAGCACCAGCTCCCGGGCACCCTGCCCGGGCGTGGCGCCATCCACGCCCGCTTCGGCGAGGGTCCCGACGCGCTCCATCTGTTCGTGGCCCACCTGGCCCTCAGCCATCGAGGCCGGGTTCGCCAGCTCGACTATCTCTCCGAGATCATCCAGCCGCTGCGCCACGTGGTGGTGATGGGTGACCTCAACTGCACCCCCGAGCAGCTCCACGGCCATCAGCGTTTCTGTGCCTCGCTGCCACTGCACCCGGTGCGCCCCCCCCTGAGTTATCCCTCCTGGCAGCCGCGACGCGCCCTGGACCATATCCTGCTCTCCAACTCCCTGGAGGCCGACGAGGTCCGCGTGCTCGACCACCTGTTCTCGGACCACCTGCCGATTGCCGTGGATATTCGCCTGCCGACCGCCTGCCTGGAGACGCTGCTCGCGCACCCGCAGGGCACCGCCGGCTAGGCTCCGAAGTCGGCAGTGGATGACGTATGACGCCGAATCGGCGAAGATGCGCCTCCTGATCATCCCGCAGGAGGCGATATGCCCGATAATCACCCACCGGCCCTGCTTAGAGGGCTCGACACCGTGACCGCCCTGATCGGGCGCACTACCGCCTGGCTGGTACTGGTGATGATGATGGTGCAGTTCGCCATCGTGGTGATGCGCTACGCCTTCGGCATCCACAGCATCGCCCTGCAGGAGTCGGTGATGTACATGCACGCCATGGTGTTCATGCTCGGCGCCGCCTGGACCCTTCAGCACAACGGCCATGTGCGCGTGGATATCTTCTATCGCCAGCGTTCGCCACGCAGCCGTGCCGGCGTCGACCTGTTCGGCACCCTCTTCCTGCTGCTGCCGGTCTCGTTCTATATCCTGCTCGGCAGCCTGGGCTATGCGGGCAGCAGCTGGGCGATCCTCGAGCGCTCTCCGGACGGCGGCATCCCCGGCGTCTTCCTGCTCAAGAGCCTGATCCCGGTGATGGCCACACTGCTGATACTGCAGGGCATCGCCCAGCTGATTCGCCAGACCCTGGTCCGCCGCGGCCGGCTCCCTTCTGACACCCCGCGCCACGAGGAAGAATCGTGATGCTGACGATGCTGCTTGAACTCTTTCCCCTACTGCTGTTTGTCACCATCTGTGGCGTACTGATGCTCGGCTACCCGGTGGCCCTGTCGCTGGCGGGCACCGCCCTGGCCTTTGCCGGCCTCGGCGCGACGCTGACCCACCTGGGCGTCCCCGTGCCCTTCGAGGCGGGCTACCTGAGCGCCATGCCCAATCGTCTCTACGGCATCATGACGAATTCGACGCTGCTGGCGGTCCCTTTATTTATCTTGATGGGGGTGCTGCTGGAGAAGTCGCGCGTCGCCGAGACGCTGCTCGACGCCATGGCGCTGGCCTTCGGCGCCCTGCGCGGCGGGCTGGGCATCGCCGTGGTGCTGGTCGGCACCCTGCTGGCCGCCTCCACGGGTATCGTCGGCGCCACCGTGGTGACCATGGGGCTGCTGTCGCTTCCCACCATGCTCAAGCGCGGGTACTCGCCGTCACTCGCGACCGGCTGCATCTGCGCCACCGGCACCCTCGGGCAGATCATCCCGCCTTCCATCGCCCTGGTGCTGCTCGGCGATGTGCTCTCCAATGCCTATCAGCAGGCCCAGCTGGCGATGGGTGTCTGGAGCCCCAAGACCCTCTCGGTAGGCGACCTCTTTATCGGCGCGTTGATTCCGGGGCTCCTGCTGGTGGCGGCCTATATGCTCTATGTGACCCTGACCGCCTGGCTGAGGCCCGGCCTGGCGCCGCCGGTGGACCGCCAGGCCCTGATGGAGGAACTGGGCCACAGCGGCAGCATCTGGCCGCTGCTGCTCAAGGGGCTGCTGCCGCCGGTGCTGCTGATCGTCGCCGTACTGGGCTCGATTCTCGGCGGCTTCGCCACGCCTACCGAGGCCTCGGCGGTGGGTGCCTTCGGCGCCTTCCTGCTGGCGCTGACCAATCGGCGCCTGAACCCCAGGATGCTACGCGAGGTGGTCCACTCCACCGCCCAGGTCACCAGCATGGTGTTCTTGATTTTGATCGGTGCCGCCCTGTTCTCGCTGGTATTTCGCGCCTTCGGCGGCGAGGAGCTGGTCGTCGAGCTGTTCGAATCGCTGCCCGGTGGCGTGGTGGGCGCCACCCTGGTGGTCATGCTGGTGATCTTTTTGCTCGGCTTTATTCTCGATTTTATCGAGATCACCTTCGTGGTGGTTCCCATCATCGGCCCGGTGCTGCTGGCCATGGGGCTCGACCCCATCTGGCTGGGCATCATGATCGCGGTGAACCTGCAGACCTCGTTTCTGACGCCGCCCTTCGGCTTCGCGCTCTTCTATCTGCGCGGCGTCACGCCTGAGTCGGTGCCCACCGCGGCGATCTATCGCGGGGTGATCCCCTTCATCCTGATCCAGCTCGGCATGCTGCTGGCCCTGGCGCTATTCCCGCAACTCGCCACCTGGCTGCCCTCGGTGGTGTAATCTTCCGATATCGCTCCATAGATCCAGTGACGACAAGGAAGCCATGATTCTCTCCGACCCGATTCCCAACGCCCTGACCATCGCCGGCTCCGACCCCTCCGGCGGCGCCGGCATCCAGGCCGACCTCAAGACCCTCTCGGCGCTGGGTGCCTATGCGACCAGCGTCATCACCGCCCTGACCGCCCAGAACACTCGTGGCGTCAGCGGCGTCCATCCGGTACCCGCGGACTTTATCGCCGCCCAGCTCGAGACCCTGCTCGATGACGTGCGCCTCGATGCGACCAAGATCGGCATGGTGGCCAGCCGTGAGGTCGCCGAGGTGATCCGCGATGCCCTGGTGCAACGCCGCCCGAGCTGGATAGTGCTCGATCCGGTCATGGTGGCCAAGAGTGGTGATATCCTGGTCGATGACGCCGGTATCCGTGCGGTTCGCGAGGTGCTGGTGCCCATGGCGGATCTGATCACTCCCAACCTGCCCGAAGCCGCGGTGCTGCTGGGCGTCCCGGCACCGGTCGACCGCGCCGGCATGCTGGCGATGGCCCCGGCACTGCGCGAACTGGGCGCCGGGGCCACCCTGCTCAAGGGGGGGCATCTACGCGGCGAGGAGTGCCCCGACCTGCTGGTCACCGCCGAGGCGGCCACCTGGATCGAGGGCGCCCGGGTCGATACCGCCAACCTCCACGGCACCGGCTGCACCCTCTCCTCGGCGATCACCGCACGCCTGGCCCGGGGCGAATCCCTCCAGGAAGCGGTGGCCTCGGCCAAGCGCTGGCTGGGCGAGGCGCTGGTCGCGAGCCCTCGGCTGGATGTCGGGAGCGGGCACGGGCCGGTGCACCACTTCCATGCCTGGTGGTAGCCTCCGGCCCGACGATCCGCCCGGCCGGTGCGACGCTGCGCGGCGTTCATGATTCCAGGGCGGCAAGAATAAACCGGAGGCAAGGACAAACCGGAGGCAAGAATGAAGGCATTGATCCAGCGAGTGACCCACGCCAGCGTCGAGGTGGAAGGCCGCGTCGTGGGCGCCATCGACCACGGCCTGCTGGCCCTGGTCGGAGTCGAGAAGGGCGACGACGAGGCCGCGGTGGAACGGCTGCTCCACAAGCTGCTGCACTATCGAGTATTCGGCGACGCCGAGGGCAAGATGAACCTCAACCTGCAGCAGGTAGACGGCGGCCTGCTGCTGGTGTCCCAGTTCACCCTGGCCGCCGACACCCGCAAGGGGCTGCGCCCCGGTTTCTCCAGCGCGGCCCCGCCCGCCGATGGCGACCGCCTCTTCCATCGACTGCTGGAGCGTGCCGAGGCCGCCTGGCCGAAGGTCGCCAGCGGGGAATTCGCCGCCGACATGCGGGTCGCACTGGTCAATGACGGCCCGGTGACCTTCCTGCTGGAAAGCTGACGGGGGCCTAGGGCCAGCCCCCTGAGCATCGCCGGGCAAGCACGAGTCGCGACCCCCGGGTTGAAACCCTGCCGCCTCGCTCGCGACTTGTCCGTCGGGTCACAACATAATCCCTCACGGGTGACCCTCGCTCGCCATCCCTGGCGATCGCCGGACGTCGCTTCGCTTGCGCCAGCAACCCGGGGTATATGTCGCTTTTCGTGCTTGCCCGGCTCTCCCAGACACAGACACAGACACCTCAGCCACCGAGTTCGGCCTCCATGGCTTCCAGGGCCTCCTCGGCGGCGAGCCAGTCCGCCTCCAGGTCGTCGAGCCGGGACTTTAGCTCGCCCTGGCGGGCCAGGGTCGTGGTGAGCTCGTCCTTGCGGGCGGGGTCGGTATAGAGCTCGGCATCGCCCAGGGCCTCCTCCACCTCGGCGAGCTCGGCCTGGATCTTCTCCATGGCCTGCTCGGCGCGGTCGCGCTGTTTCTTCAACGGGCGCAGCTTCTCGCGCAACTCGGCGGCGGCGCGACGCGATGCCTTGCGATCCTCCCGGGGAGTGCCTTCCTCGGCCTGACGCTCCGCCTTGTCGCCCCGAGCCTCGCGCCGCTCGCCCTCCAGGCGCGCCTTGAGCCAGGCGCGATAGTCCTCGAGGTCGCCGTCGAAGGGCTCCACCCGATGATCGGCCACCCGCCAGAACTCGTCCACGCTGGCCCGCAGCAGATGGCGGTCGTGGGAGACGATGATCACCGTGCCCTCGAAGCCTGCCAGGGCCTCGGTCAGCGCCTCGCGCATCTCGAGGTCCAGGTGGTTGGTCGGCTCATCGAGCAGCAGCAGGTTAGGCTTCTGCCAGGCCACCAGGGAAAGCGCCAGGCGCGCCTTCTCTCCCCCCGAGAAGCGCCCCACCTCACCGAAGACATCGTCGCCCGGGAACCCGAAACCACCCAGGAAGTTGCGGATCTCCTGGTCGCTGGCGGTGGGCGACAGGCGCTGCACATGCATGAAGGGCGTGGCGGCGAGATCCAGCCCCTCCAGCTGGTGCTGGGCAAAGTAGCCGACCTTGAGGTGTTCGCCCGCGATGCGCTTGCCGGAGAGCAGCGCAAGCTCCCCGGTGAGTGTCTTGATCAGCGTCGACTTGCCGGCACCATTGGGGCCCAGCAGGCCAATACGCTGGCCGGGCAGCAGCGTCAGCTTGACGCCGTCGAGCTGGACCTTCTCTGTCCCCGACGCCTCGCCCCGGGGGCGATATCCCAGCCGCGCCTCGTCCAGCACCAGCAGCGGATGGGACGTCTTGTCCGCGGCGGGCAGGCTGAAGTGAAACGGCGAGTCGGCGTGGGCCACGGCGATATCGCCCATGCGCTCGAGCATCTTCAGGCGGCTCTGGGCCGCGCGGGCCTTGGTGGCCTTGGCGCGGAAGCGTGCCACGAAGCGCTCGATCTCCTCGCGCCGCGCCTGCTGCTTGGCGGCCTCGGCCTGCTGCAGCGCCAGCTTCTCGGCCCGGGTACGCTCGAAGGTGGTGTAGTTACCACGATAGAGCTCCAGGGAGCGGCGATCGAAATGCACGATGCAGTCACACACCGCGTCCAGGAAGTCGCGGTCGTGGGAGATCAGCAGCAGGGTCCCGGGGTAGCGCGCAAGCCACTGTTCGAGCCACAGCAGGGCATCGAGGTCGAGGTGGTTGGTGGGCTCGTCCAGCAGCAGCAAATCGGAGGGCATGAACAGGGTGCGCGCCAGGTTGACGCGCATCCGCCAGCCCCCGGAGAAGGACGACAGGGGGCGGTCCAGATCCTGCTGCGAGAAGCCGAGGCCCACCAGCAGCTGGGCGGCCTTGGCCGGCGCGCTGTAGCCGTCCAGGGCCTCGATGACCCCATGCAGCTCGGCCTCGCGGTGGTCGTCGCCCGCCTGGCGGGCCGCCTCCAAGGCCGCCTCGGCGCGGCGCAGTTCGGCGTGGCCGTCGAGAACATGGTCGAGCAACGAACGCGACAGCGCCTCCACCTCCTGGGCCATATGGGCGATGCGCTGGCCGCCGCTCATCTCGACATCGCCGCGATCCGGCATCAGTTCGCCGAGCAGCAGCTTGAACAGGCTCGACTTGCCGGCGCCGTTGGGGCCGACGATCCCCGCCTTGTGGCCGGCGTGCAGGGTGAGGTCGGCGCCCTCCAACAGGGCCTGGGTGCCGCGTTGCAGGGAAACTTGGCGCAGTGCGATCATGCGGGCTCCACAAGAGTAAAGCCACCGCTCGCGGCGGCGACGGAAAGACGATGATCGACGATTCTACCGAAATGCTGGCCGTTCTGCGGGCCCGTCTGACCGATGACCCACTGTGGCCCTTCGCCCTGGCACTCTATGCCGGCCCCGGCATCGAGGCCGCCTGCCTGGAGCTCCAGGACGCCGCCGGCGTCGATGTCTGCGAACTGCTGTGGCGCTGCTGGCTGCTGCACCATGGCGCCGTCCCGGAAGGCGAGGCAGGGCTTGCCGAGGTGCATCGCTGGCAGGGTGAGACCACCGCCGTGTTGCGTCATTTACGCCGCAGGCTCAAGGCGCAAGCCAGCCAGCACGCCGGCGTGGCCAGGCTGCGTGAGACCCTCAAACAGGCGGAGCTTCAGGCCGAGCGCGAGACCCTGGCACGCCTGGAGACACTGGCGTTGACCCGGCCGTTGCGCCCCCTCGCGGCGAGCGACCCGACACCGCTGAGACTTCTTTCGAATGCGCTTCAATTGCAGAAAAAAGCCCATCTTTCAACGCTCAATCGCCTGGTGGCGCGCCTTGACCCTCCATAGGGGTCACGCTAGCCTGAAAAACAGCCGCGTGAATTTCGTATTCACCCGTGCCCGGCGTCGAGCGCCTCAAGGCCCGGGCAAAACCAGCAGAGGGACCATAAGAATGAAGTCACACAAGCTGTTGACCACCGCCGGTGTCGGCGCACTGATGTTTGGCATGACCTCCGCCGCCATGGCCGACAACTGGCGCTATGCCCACGAGGAGTACGAGGGTGACGTCCAGGACGTCTTCGCCGTGGCCTTCAAGGACTACGTCGAGGAAAACTCCGACCATAGCGTCCAGGTCTATCGCTTCGGCGAGCTCGGTGAGTCCGATGACATCATGGAGCAGACCCAGAACGGGATCCTGCAGTTCGTCAACCAGTCCCCCGGCTTCACCGGTTCGCTGATTCCCGAAGCCCAGATCTTCTTCGTCCCCTACCTGCTGCCCACCGACGAAAAGACCGTCATCGAGTTCTTCGACGAGAGCAAGGCCATCAACGAGATGTTCCCGGAGCTCTATGCCGAGCAGGGGCTGGAACTGCTCGAGATGTATCCGGAAGGCGAGATGGTGGTCACCACCGACGAGCCCATCGAGTCCGTGGATGACTTCCAGAACAAGAAGATCCGCGTGATGACCAACCCGCTGCTCTCCGAGACCTACAATGCCTTCGGCGCGACCCCCACGCCGCTGCCCTGGGGTGAGGTCTACGGTGCCCTGCAGACCGGCATCCTCGACGGCCAGGAGAACCCGATCTTCTGGATCGAGTCCGGCGGGCTCTATGAAGTATCGCCCAACCTCGTGTTCACCGGTCACGGCTGGTTCACCACCGCCATGATGGCCAACCAGGACTTCTTCGAAGGCCTCTCCGACGAGGACAAGCAGCTGGTGCGTGATGCCTCCGCGGCGGCCTATGACCACACCATCGAGCATATCCAGGGCCTGGCCGAAGAGTCCCTGAACAAGATCAAGGAAGCCTGCGACAACTGCACCTACACTCGCCTGGACGAGGAGCAGATGCAGTCGCTTCGCGAGCGCGCGCCGCAGGTCGAAGAGGCCTACGTCGAGATGGCGGGCGAGGGCGGTGCCGAGCTGCTCGAGCAGTTCAAGGCCGACCTCGAGGCCGTGACCTCCGACGAGGAGTAATCGGCTCTCCGTCGCCGTTGACGAGGGGGTGGTCCGCCTGGGCCACCCCCTCATTCGTTGGCAGGAAGGTAGACGCCTGCAGAGACATCTTGCGTGCATCCAGCGTTGACCCTCGGGCCATCGCTGCGTTGCTCAAGGCGTATCCTTACGTCGAGACCCGAATTCTCAATACTGCATGCTGAAGGGGGTGCAGCCATGACAGATGAAGAAGCCGAAAAAGCCTATCGCTCCGGCCTACCCGGCCCGCTGGGGGTGGTCGATACCCTGATCAGCAAGCTGGAAGCCGTACTGCTGGCCATGGGCGTGCTGCTGATGGCCGTCAACACCATCGCCAACGTGATCGCCCGCTTCGTGCTCGGCGACAGCATTTTCTTCACCGGTGAGATCAACCGCATCCTGATCATCATGATCACCTTCGCCGGCATCGGCTATGCGGCACGCCATGGTCGGCATATTCGCATGTCGGCCATCTATGATGCCCTGCCGGTAGGCGGACGCCGCGCCCTGATGATAGTGATCGCCCTGTTCACCTCCCTGGTGATGTTCTTCCTGCTCTACTACTCGCTCAGCTATATCGTCGACCTGCAGTCCAAGGGCAGGGTACTGCCGGCACTCGGCTTTCCCATCTGGCTGATCTATATCTGGGCGCCGCTGGGCTTTCTGATTACCGGGATCCAGTACCTGCTCACCGCCATCAAGAACCTGACCTCGGAAGATGTCTACCTGTCGACGGGGGTAGTCGATGGTTACAAGGACACGGAAACGGAAGTCTGACGCAGGGCGCTATGCCCGGGGGAACGCACAATGACCACCATAATGGTTTGCACCATGATCGCCCTGCTGTTGCTGGGCTTTCCCATGATGATCCCGCTGATCACCGCCGCGGTGATCGGCTTCTTCATGATGTTCAACGGCCTGGGGCAGATGGACACCCTGATCCAGCAGATGATGGCCGGCATTCGGCCCGCCTCGCTGATCGCCGTACCGATGTTTATTCTCGCCGCCGATATCATGACGCGCGGCCAGTCGGCCGACCGCCTGATCGCCATGGTGATGTCCTTTATCGGCCATATAAAGGGCGGGCTGGCCGTCTCCACCGCCGCCTCCTGCACCTTGTTCGGCGCCGTCTCCGGCTCCACCCAGGCCACCGTGGTGGCAGTGGGTTCGCCGTTGCGCCCCAAGATGCTCAAGGCCGGCTACTCCGACTCCTTTACCCTGGCCCTGATCATCAACGCCAGCGATATCGCCTTTCTGATCCCGCCCAGCATCGGCATGATCATCTATGGGGTCATCTCCGAGACCTCGATCGCCGAGCTCTTCATCGCCGGTATCGGCCCGGGCCTGATGATCCTGGCGATGTTTTCCGCCTACTGCATCGCCTACGCCATCATGCGCGATGTGCCCACCGAGGCCAGGGCCAACTGGCGCCAACGCTTGACCGCCGTGCGCCAGGCACTGTGGCCGCTGGGCTTCCCGGTGATCATCGTCGGCGGCATCTACGGCGGCATCTTCAGCCCCACCGAGGCGGCGGCGGCCTGTGTGCTCTACGCGGTCTTCCTGGAGTTCGTCGTCTTCCGCTCGCTGAAGATGCAGAATATCTACGCCATCGCCAAGTCCACCGGCCTGATCACGGCGGTGGTGTTCATCCTGGTGGCGGCGGGCAACGGCTTCTCCTGGATCATCTCCTTCGCGCAGATTCCCCAAACGCTTCTGGAGGCGGTGGGCATCAACGAGGCGGGGCCGACCGGCGTGTTGATCGCGATCTGCATCTCGTTTTTCGTGGCCTGCATGTTCGTCGACCCCATCGTGGTGATTTTGGTGCTGACGCCGATCTTCGCTCCGGCGATTGCCGCCACCGGCCTCGACCCGGTGCTGGTGGGTATCCTGATCACCCTGCAGGTGGCCATCGGTTCAGCCACGCCGCCCTTCGGCTGTGATATCTTCACCGCCATCGCGATATTCAAGCGGCCCTATCTGGATGTGATCAAGGGCACGCCACCCTTTATCTTCATGTTGATCCTGGCCGCGGCGCTGCTGATCATGTTCCCGCAGATCGCCCTGTTCCTGCGTGACGTGGCGTTCAACTGACCCAAGGAGAGTGAACCATGTTCAATCGGATCCTGGTCCCGGTGGATGGCTCCAAGGGTGCCCTCAAGGCCCTCGAGAAGGGTGTCGGGCTGCAATTGCTGACCGGAGCGGAGCTCTATCTGCTGTGCGTCTTCAAGCATCACAGCCTGCTCGAGGCATCACTCTCCATGGTGCGCCCCGACAGGCTGGAAATACCCGATGACGCCCTCAAGGAATACGCCACCGAGATCGCCGTGCACGCCAAGAATCAGTCCATGGAGATGGGCGTCGCGGCGGACCGGCTACGGGCCTTCGTCAAGGGCGGGCGCCCCTCGCGCACCATCGTGCGCTTCGCCCGCAAGCGGGAGTGTGACCTGATCGTGATCGGTGCCCAGGGCACCAACGGTGACAAGAGCCTGCTGCTGGGCAGCGTCTCCCAGCGCGTGGCGGGCTCTTCTCACTGTCCCACCCTGGTGGTCTAGCCCCCTCTACGCCACCCTCACCGGCCCGGTTTCGCTCGGATGCGGAACCGGGCCGGCCCTGTTAGAGTCCCATGGTTCGTATTCATCCTAGGTGCCGCCCACTGGCGCCGGAACCACAAAAGGACTTTCATGAAACGACTGCTGACGACCGCCTCCCTCGCCGCCCTGATGGGCGCCGCGCCCCTGGCGATCGGTGCCCCGGAAAGTGACGAAGAGAAACTGGGCTACAGCCTGGGGGTGACCCTGGGACAGAGCATCCAGCAGGATGTCGAGAGCCTCGATGTCGACGCCTTCACCCAGGCGATTCAGGATGTCTTCGCCGGCGATGACCTCGAGCTAAGCGACGAGGAGATGGCCGAGACGCTGATGACCTTCCAGCAGCAGGCCGCGGCGGCACGCCAGGAAGAAGCCGCGGCCGCCGCCGAAGCCAACCGCGCCGAAGGCGAGGCCTATCTGGCCGAGAACGCCGAGCGCGACGGCGTCGAGACGACCGACTCCGGCCTGCAGTATCGTGAACTGGCGTCCGGCGAGGGTGCCAGCCCCGGCGCCCAGGACAGCGTCGAGGTGCACTACGAGGGCACCCTGATCGACGGCACCGTCTTCGACAGCTCCTATGAGCGTGGCGAGCCGGTCAGCTTCCGCGTCGACCAGGTGATCGAAGGCTGGCAGGAAGCCCTGCAGCTGATGAGCGTGGGGGACACCTGGGAGATCACCATTCCCCATGAGCTCGCTTATGGCGCCCAGGGCCAGGGGCCCATCGGACCCTATGAGACCCTGACGTTCAAGGTCGAGCTGCTGGGCATCAACGACGCCCAGGCGTCATCCGGCGACAGCGCCGACGCGAGCGTTGACGAGGGCGACGAGGATGCCGCCGACGCTAGCGACGCGAGTGAGTAAGCCTCGGTCGGGCACGCGGGCAGCCCTCGCCATGCTTGCCGCGCTGCCCGCGGCCTCGCTGCTCGCCGATACGCCGCCCCCCCAGCCACTCCCGGCGCTGGCCGCCAGCCCCGCAGAGACCAGCGTGCTCGGCGTCTCCTCGGGGGGCTATATGGCGACTCAGCTGGCCGTGGCCTGGCCTGAACGCTTCACCGGGCTTGGCGTCCTGGCCGCCGGCCCCTGGTCCTGTGCCCAGGGCTCACTGGGGCTGGCGCTGGGTCAGTGCATGTCCACCCGACGCGGCATGCCCGATATGCAGGCGCTGACACAGCGCCTTGCAGGCTATCGTAAGCGCGACCTGGTCGGCGAGGCCGAGGCGCTGGAGGCACTCAGGGTCTATGTCTGGCATGGCGGCGCCGACGAGGTCGTCGAACCACGGCTGGGAGAGGCGCTGGCCGAGCAGTTCCGCGGCTGGCTGAAGGACCCCTCGCAGCTCCAGCTGCGCCAGGATGCCGAGGTGGGCCATGGCTGGCCCGTCGACACCACGGTGGCTCATGCCGATGGCGATGAACTGGCCGACTGCCATGACGCCGGCCCCCCCCATCTGCTGGCCTGCGGGCTGGATATCGCCGGCGATGCCCTGCACTGGCTGCACGGTGACCAAACCGCCCCCACGGGCGGTGCGCCTCCCGGCGAGCTGCAACGCTTCGACCAGGGCGACTACGACGCCAAGGGGCTTGCCGATACCGGCTATCTGTTCGTCCCGGAAGGATGCGAGGCGGGTGGCTGTCGGGTCAGCATGGCCCTGCATGGCTGCAGCATGGCCGCCGAACAGATCGGCGAGGCCTTTGTGCGCGACTCCGGGCTCAACGCCTGGGCGGCGGAAAACCGTCGCATCGTGATCTATCCCCAGGCCGAGACCCGTCTGGGCAACCCCCAGGCGTGCTGGGACTGGTGGGGCTATGCGGAGAGCACCTGGCAGATCGACCCCATGCACGACAGCCGCCAGGGCACCCAGACGCGCGCCTTGATGGCCATGCTGGAGCGGCTTCAGGAAACGCCCCGGGCACGCTGATCGGCGGCGCTGCACGAGGGCCTATCCAGGACGCCTCGTGCCGCGCAGGCTTCCGTGCGAGGGGGCTGGAACAAGAGGCTGGAACGAGAAGCTGGAAAAAGAGCCTAGAGCGTCTCGCGCAACGCGACGAGCAGGCCCTGATGCGAGGGAGAGTAGAGCACCCGCCGCCGAATCTCGCCCTCGTTATCCACCAGGTAGAGTGACGAGCTGTGGTCGATGGAGTAATCCATGGCCGAGTCCGGCGCCTCGACCCGGCGCCACACGACGCCATAGCGTTCCGCCAGTTCCTCGAGCCGCGCCGGGCTGCCGGTGACGCCGATGAAGCGTTCACCGAAGAAGGCCAGATACTCGTCCAGCCGCTCGAGGCTGTCGCGTTCGGGGTCCACGGAGACCATCAGCGGCACGATCCGCTCGCGCTGGGCGGGCTCGAGCTCCGCCAGCGCCTGACGCATCACCGCCAGGCTCATGGGGCAGACGTCGGGGCAATGGGTGTAGCCGAAGAAGACCACCGCCAGCTGATCATCGTCCAGGCGCTCGAGGCTGAAGTCCCCTCCCCGGGTCGAGGGCAGCTCTATCGGCCCGCCGACGGGTGCGCCGTCGGCTCCGGTGCCCAACTGCTGCTGGTACCAGCCGACGCCACCCACCGCCAGCAGCAGCCCGATCAGGGCGATGCCGGCCCAGACTCCCTTGCGCTTCATGGCGCACCCTCCTCTACCTCGAAATCGAACCCGCTACCCAGCTTACCATCGGCCGTCTCGACAATGACACGCGCCCGCCAGGGCATCACCGCCTCGGTACAGATCGGTATCTGCCCCACGCCACGATAACGCCCGTCGTCGCCGGCGCTCAGGGGGTAGCGATGCAGCCCCATGTCCATGTCATGGCCGACGAAGTCCACCACCACGCGCTCGGCGTCCACGCCTTCCAGGGATACCTCGAGCGGCATGTGCTGCAGGGCCCGAACCCGGCCCCGCACCCCGAGGTCGAGGGTCAGCCGCCGCCCATCGCCCAACGTGGCCTGGCAGGGCCCGGCACTCAGCTCGCATCCGGGGGCTTCGGGATACCAACGTACCTGCCCCACGTCACGCAGTTGATGGCTGACCAAAAAGAACAGGGCCACGACCACCGTGCCCAGGGTAAACAGCACCAGCAGGCGCAGCAGCGGCGGACGTGGCGTCGATGTCGTGGTGGAGTCGGGCATGAGGGCGTGATCATCACACTGAGGGCTGATACCGGCAAGCTTACCAGTATTCGTTTGTGGCAGACTGCGCAACGATGTCGCAGGCAACCAGACCAAGGAGACCGACATGACGGATATTGCGGGTGCCCTGGGGCCCCTGTTCCTGCTGATCCTGCTGGGCAGCATACTCGGCTGGCTACGACAGCCCGGGGCCGACTTCTGGCCAGCGCTGGAGCGGCTGGTGTATTTCCTGTTGTTCCCCGCCATGCTGGTCGCGACCCTGGCCACCGCCGATGTCAGCCAGGTGCCGGTCATTCGAGTCGCCATCGCCCTGCTGGGCGCCATGGGGGCCTTCGCCGCACTGCTGTGGAGCGTGCGCGGCTGGCTGGGCATGGAGGCCGCGGCCTTCACCTCCGCCTTCCAGGGCGCACTGCGCTTCAATACCTATGTGGGCGTGGCCGGCGCCGCCGCCCTGCATGGAGCACCGGGGGCGACCGTGGCCGCGGTGGCCGTGGCCCTGATGGTGCCGGTGGTCAACGTCCTCTGTGTCGGCAGCTTTATCGCCGCGGGCACCCTGGGCCGCGGCAGCCTGGGCAAGAGCCTGGCGGCCCTGGGTCGCAACCCGCTGATCCTGGCCTGCCTGGTCGGTATCGGTCTCAATATCGGCGGCATCGGCCTGCCGGGCTGGAGCGAAGCCACGGTAACGCTGCTGGGGCGCGCGGCCCTGCCCCTGGGCCTGGTGGCCGTGGGCGTGGCGCTGCGCCCCGCCGCCCTGGTGCGCCGCGATCGCGGCATCTGGGCCAGCCACCTGGTCAAGCTGGGATTGATGCCGGCCCTGGCCCTGGCCCTGGCCCTGCTATTAGGGCTCGACCCGGTAAGCCGCGATGTGGTGCTGCTGTTCGCGGCGCTGCCCACCGCGACCTCGGCCTATATCCTGGCCCGTCAGCTGGGCGGAGACGCCGAGATGATGGCCGCCCTGATCACCGGCCAGACCCTGCTGGCCATGGCGACCCTGCCGCTGTGGCTACGCCTGGCGGGGGCCTGAGAGACGCATTAATAAAAAACATTCGCATTTGTGTTGACGAGGCAAACGAGAACGATTACTCTTTCCTTGTCGGCGTTGATGAGGCGCCGTCACCGGGCAGGACCCGCCAGTCTCCTGCCTTGGTTTCTCCCTCCTCATTGCTAGTCACGGTCTTGCGCCACCCTCCTCGGAGGGTGGCTTTTTTGCTTACACCGTGCGCGAATAACGCCCCTTGCTGTGGGCCAGGTAGGCATCGAAGGCCATGGCGGCGTTACGCATCATCAATCGACCCGCCGGGAGCAGCTCGATCTCGGCCTCGTGGATCGCCAGCAGGCCATCGTCGGCCATCTCCTGGAGCTCGCTCAGGGCATCGGCGAAGTAGTCACGGAAGACGATGCCGTGTTCGGCCTCGATGGCGGCGAAGTCGATGCGGTTATGGCACATCAGGGCGTTGATCACATCGCGACGCAGGCGGTCATCGTCGCTGAGCCGGTAGCCACGGAATACCCCCAGGCGCCCTTCCTGCAGGCGATGCTGATACTGGGCCGTTTCCTTGACGTTCTGGCTGTAGGTGTCACCGACCTTGCCGATGGACGTGATGCCCAGGCCGATCATGTCGCAGTCGGCATGGGTCGAGTAGCCCTGGAAATTGCGCTGCAGGGTGCCGTTCTCCCGGGCCAGGGTCAGCTCATCCTCGGGGAGGGCGAAGTGGTCCATGCCGATATAGACGTACCCGGCCTCGGTCAGCCGACGAATGGTCAGTTCCAGCAGCTCCAGCTTGCGCTCCGGCGGCGGCATGTCCTCGGGGCGAATCAGGCGCTGGGCCTTGAACAGCTCCGGCAGGTGAGCATAGCTGTAGGTGGCGATGCGATCCGGGCGCAGGGCGATGATCTTGTCCAGGGTGGTATCGAAGCTGGCCACCGTCTGCAGCGGCAGGCCATAGATCAGATCGACGCTGATCGACTCGAAGCCCGCCTCCCGGGCGGCGTGCATGAGGGAGATGACATCCTCCTCGCTCTGCACACGGTTGACGGCCTTCTGGACGTCGGGGTCGAAGTCCTGCACCCCGAAGCTCAGGCGATTGAAGCCCAGCGCGCGCAGCTCATGGATCTGTTCGGGGGTAACGGTGCGCGGGTCCACCTCCAGCGAAAACTCGCGCTCCTCTGGCGGTGCGAAGTGGAAGGCATCATCCAGGCTCGCCATCAGCTCGCCCAGCTGGGCATTGCTCAGGTAGGTCGGCGTCCCCCCGCCCAGGTGCAGCTGGGTCATGCGCCGCGTCTCGTCGAACAGCGCCCCCTGCACACGAATCTCCTGGTTGAGCCAGGCCAGGTATTCCGCCGCACGCTCGGTGTTATGGGTGATGATCTTGTTGCAGGCGCAGTAGTAGCAGAGGCTCTTGCAGAAGGGGATATGCACATAGACCGACAGCGGCTTGGGTACGGCGGCCTCGTTGCTGCGCTGGGCGGCCCCACGATAATCGTCCTCGGCGAAGGCCGCATGGAACTGTGGCGCCGTGGGATAGGAGGTGTAGCGTGGCCCGGGGCGGTCATATTTCTCGACCAGGGGGCGGTTGAAGAGCTGGTGGTCTTGCATGATCAAACGGCCTCGTTGAATGCCTTGGCACCGTCGCGGCGATGCTCGATGGTGCGCAGTATGCCAGCCCATCGCCGACGCGTCGGTACCCTTGTGGAGGTAGTTGACCCCGGTCAACTCCTGGGCCGAATCGGCCCACGCCGGGACCACACGACCAGCCGCCAGGCGGTGAGCAGCCAGGCCACACTCCAGGCCAGGGCAGAGGCCCACAGCAGCGACAGCCAGGCCCCGCCCACGGGGAAGGCCAGCAGGCGCAACACGGCGGCCACGCCGAACAGCAGCGCCAATAGCGGCAATATCGGTTCTCGCTCGGGCCGGCCCTTGGCCCTGAGAATGGCCTGGCGCAGCATGATCCCGGTGGCCAGGGTGCCCAGGGCCCCCACGGTAAAGGCGTGCAGCACAGCGTTCAGAGGCTGGCCCAGCCAAAGCGCCCGGGCCGCAAGCAAGAGTCCGGCCCCCAGCCAGGCATAGCCCAGCAGCAGGCCGAGCAGGTCGGGGCGCCGCCGGCATGCCCAGGGGCGCCAACGCCATAGCCGCCAGAGCACCAGCAGCCCCGCCGCCGCCATCGAGGTCGCGGCCAGGCCGGCGGTGGCCGGCCAGGGTGCCAACAACGGGGCCGCCGCCAGCAGCACGATCAAGGCCGCCTCCAGGCGCGGCTGGACCCCGGCGCCGGCCTGGCGGCGACTCGCCATCAGGTGCCCATTGATCGCCGGCGCCAGCACGCGACCGCCCATGAAGGCCATCAACAGCACCAGCCATAGCACGGCGTGGTGCATCAGGGCGGGGGGCAGTGCGCCCAGCCAAACGAGTCGGCCCACCAGGCTTGCCACGGCAATCAGGCAGAGCAGCCCCAGCAGCGGCGAGAGCACGCGGTTGCGCCACTTCTTCGCGGCCAGGAAGCGCGGCACCAGCCGCCAGGCCAGCAAGACCGCAAAGAGACCATCGGCCAGCAACACCGGCAGCGCCTCGGGCCAGACCAGGCCGCCGCCCCTGGCGACGAGCCAGAGCGCCACCAACCCCCACAGCCGACGAGGCGGCAGCGGCCCCAGCAGATAGCCGGCGATCACCGCCAGCGCGAAGCCGAACAGCAGTTCGCGACCGTGTGCGGCGGGAGAGTCGATCAGCCCCAGAGGGGCCCCATGATAGAATGCCAGCAGCGATAGCGGCACCATCACGGCCGCATGCAGCGCCGCCAAGGGGAAGAACACTCGCCAGGCCGGCGTCTTGGGGGGCGAGCCGGCGGTTTTTGTTGACATGGCGCAACCCCTGCGTTGCCCGTAGTGCTAAGATGTATGTAGTTTACCGCTTCATAGTCTACGCCCCCGGGCCGGGGAGGTCATCACATGTCAGGAACCGCTTCACGACTTGCCTGGTGCGGCCTTACCTACGGCTGCATCGGACTCGGCACCGCCGGCGTGGTGCTGCCACTGCTGCCGACCACTCCTTTCCTGTTGCTGGCCGCCTGGGCGGCACCCAAGGGGTCGCCGCGGCTGTCTCGTTGGCTGCACACCCACCGACGCTTCGGCCCCCTCCTGCTGGCATGGCGTGAGCGGCGCGCCATACCAGGGCGCGCCAAGGCATTGGCGATACTCCTGCTGTCCACCAGCTGGGCGATGCTGTGGGCCGGCGGCGTGCCGCGCCTGGGGTTGATGGCGTCGGGGCTGTTATTCGTCGCGGTGGCCGGCTTCGTGCTCACCCGCCCTACCGATGCGATGCCGCTTGCCGATAGAATGCCCTCCTCCGGGGTCCAAGACTGATTCGACACACGACACGAGGCGATACTTTTTCCCATGCATCTGACCCGCTTTACCGATTACTCGCTGCGTGTGCTGCTCTATCTGGCGATCAAGGGCGAGCGTCGCTCCACCATCACCGAGATCGCCGAGCGCTTCCAGGTCTCGCGCAACCACCTGATGAAGGTGGTTCAGGACCTCAGCCACCACGGCTATATCACCTCCATCCGCGGCAAGCATGGCGGCCTGCTGCTGCGGCGCGAGCCGAATACCATCGTGCTGGGCGAGCTGATACGCCGAACCGAGCGTGACCTGACGCTGGTGGAATGCTTCGGCGACAGCAACGAGTGTGTGATCACCTCCGCCTGTCGCCTCAAGCATGTCCTCGCCGAGGCCCTCGAGGCCTTTATGGCGGTGCTCGACGACTACACCCTGGAGGACCTGCTGGGTCCCCAGCGCCGGCCGTTGATCAGCCTGCTGAACCTGGACGACACGCCCGCCGCCTGAGCCCTGCCCCCACTTCCCCTGGCCGACGCCGGAGGCCGCTGCCTCCGGGGCCACCCCGGGCGTCCGCGACGCCCCTTCCGATGCCCCTCTCGATGCCCCTCTCGACGCCCCTTCCGATGCCCCTCTCGACGCCCCTCTCGACGCCCCTCTCGATGCCTCTTCCGATGCTCCCTTCTATACTTTATTAGGCATTTCTTTTGTCTTTTTTCTGCGTGGGTCTAGCCTGTATATGACACACGTCAAGCCGAGGCAACGCGCCGGCTGGCATGATGGCAACAGCTGCCCGGAGAGATCGATTGTCGCCACCGGGTCTTATCAAACAAATGAAGATGCATTCTGGAGATTGCTTATGAAACTGATCCTCGCGGCCGCCATGCTGGGCGGCGCCATCCTGTCCATGAGCGCCCAGGCCGCCGGTGACGCCGCCGCCGGTGAGGGCAAGATCGGCACCTGCGTCGCCTGCCACGGCACCGACGGCCAGGGCCTGGCCCCCATCTACCCGAACCTCGCCGGCCAGTCGGCCACCTACCTCGAGAGCAGCCTCAAGGCGTACCGTGACAGCCAGCGCCAGGGCGGCATGTCCGCCCTGATGACCCCTCAGGCCCAGTCGCTTTCGGATGAAGATATCGCCGATATCGCCGCCTACTATTCGAGTCAGGAGTAAGGCCCGCCAGGAGTAAAGGCCAGGGGCCGGCACCGGGCTGGCCCCTGGCCTGATGGGCGGCGGCAACCACCGCCGAGGCTTGCGCCCACAAGGACCCTTCCATGCCCGAATCATTTCCTCGGCCAGCCGGCGTCATCGGCTTGCTGCTGGCCCTGCTATGCCTGCTGATCAGCCTGCCACTCCAGGCCCTGGAGCTCGGCCAGGTGCGCGAAGGCTTCCCCGCCGCCGACCGACTGGAACCCGCCGAATCCCAGTGGCCGGTCAGCCGGGTGATGGCCGGCGAGGAGTTGCTCGGCTACGCCTTCGAGAGCGTCGAGGTGGCGCCGATTCCCGCCTACTCCGGCAAGCCCGTCAATATGCTGGTGGGCTTCGACCTCGAGGGCAACATCGTCCAGGCCGACGTCATCAGCCACGCAGAACCCATCATGCTGGTGGGCATCCCCGAAGCGAAGCTCGAGGGCTTCGCCGATGACCACGTCGGCGCCCACGTCAACGACCGCATGAAGGTAGGCGACAACCTGGATGCCATCTCCGGTGCCACCGTGACCGTGATCGTGGTCAGCGATACCGTGATGCGCGCCGCACGCCGGGTGGCCGCCGAGCAGGGGCTGATCGCCGACCCCTCGGCCGCACCGCCGGCCACGGTTCGTCAGGCGGTATTCTCTCCCGCCGACTGGGCCACGTTGACCGGCGACGGCACCATTCGCCGCCTGCAGCTGAGCCATGGCGAGGTGGATGAATCCTTCGTCGGCACCCCCGCCGAGGATTACATGCATACGCCCCGGCCGGCGGATCGTTCCTTTATCGAGCTCTTCTACACCTATCTGAATCCGCCTACCGCCGGGCGCAACCTGCTCGGTGACAACGGTTATTCCCAGCTGATGGAGCGGCTTGCCCCGGGCGAGCACGCCATCGCGGTGATGGGCCGCGGCGACTATTCCTTCAAGGGGTCGGGCTATGTGCGCGGCGGCATCTTCGACCGCCTCGAACTCTCCCAGAACGGCAACACCATCAGCTTTCACGACCGCGACCACCTTCGCCTGGGCAACCTGGGCATCGCCGGCGCCCCCGCCTTCGACGAGCGCGATATCTTCATCATTCGCGATGCGGCCGCCTTCGACCCCGGCCAGCCCTGGCAGCTGGAACTGCTGGTGCGCCGGGCCTCGGGCCCCCTGGATACCGAATTCAGTCGCTTCAGCGCCGATTACAGCGTCCCCGAGGCCTATATCGAGCGCCCCGAACCCCCCGAGGAGGTGCCGATCTGGGTCGAGGTATGGCACGACAAGGCCTTCCAGATCGCCGTGCTCGTCGCCGGCCTGCTCGTGCTGACAGGCGTCATGCTGTTCCAGGACATACTGGTGAAGCATCCGCGTATCCTGCGCCCGCTGCGCCTGGGGTTTCTGGTCTACACCCTGGTATTTATCGGCTGGTACTCCCTGGCCCAACTCTCGGTGGTCAATATCCTGACCTTTACCAATGCCCTGATCACCGACTTCAGCTGGGGCTCCTTCCTGATCGACCCGATGATGTTCATCCTCTGGTCCTTCGTGGCGGTAAGCCTGCTGCTATGGGGCCGCGGCGTATTCTGCGGCTGGCTATGTCCCTTCGGCGCCCTCCAGGACCTGGTCAACAAGGCCGCCCGCTGGCTCGGCGTAAAGCAGTTCGAGCCGCCCTTCGGCCTTCATGAGCGGCTCTGGGCGCTGAAGTACATCATCCTGCTGGGGCTGTTCGCCGTTTCCCTGCATTCACTGGGCACCGCCGAGCACTACGCCGAGGTGGAGCCCTTCAAGACCGCCATCACCCTGCGCTTCCAGCGCGAGTGGGGGTTCTTGCTCTACGCCCTGGTGCTGGTGGCGCTCTCCGCCGTCAACCACAAGTTCTACTGCCGCTATGTCTGCCCCCTGGGCGCCGGCCTGGCGATTCCCTCTCGCCTGCGCCTGTTCGACTGGCTGAAGCGGCACCGCGGCGATTGCGGCACTCCGTGCCAGATCTGCGCCAACGAATGCGAAGTCGCCTCCATCCACCCGGATGGACGCATCAACGCCAACGAGTGCCACTACTGCCTCGACTGTCAGATCACCTATCACGACGACAAGCGCTGCCCGCCGATGATCAAGCGACGCAAACGCTTCGAAAAGGCGTCGCGACTCTCCTCGGGCAAGCGAGGCGTCGAGACCCACGACCCCGCCAGCGCTCGGCTGCAGCGGATTCCGACCTACCAGGAGGATTGACCATGAGTGACAAGAAGAAAGAGATCGAGAATCTCGGACGCCGCCACTTCCTGCGCAACAGCGCGGTAACCGGCGTCGCCGGGGCGGGCCTGGCCGGCGGCTTCGGTGCCGGCACCCTGCTCGGCGGTAGCGGCAAGGCCCAGGCCGCCGGCGAGAACGGCATCGAGGTCGCCCCGGGCGAGCTCGATGAGTACTACGGTTTCTGGAGCGGCGGCCAGTCCGGCGAGGTTCGCGTGGTGGGTATCCCCTCCATGCGCGAACTGATGCGCATCCCGGTATTCAACCAGGAAGGCGCCACCGGCTGGGGCATCACCAATGAGTCCCGGCGCGTGCTGGGCGAGTCGGTCAAGTTTATCAACGGCGACTCTCACCACCCGCATATCTCCATGACCGATGGCAGCTACGACGGCAAGTACCTGTTCATCAACGACAAGGCCAATACCCGGGTGGCCCGCATCCGTCTCGACATCATGAAGACGGACAAGATCACCACCATTCCCAACGTCCAGGCGATCCATGGCCTGCGCCTGCAGAAGGTGCCGCACACCCAGTACGTCTTCGCCAATGCCGAGTTCCCCATCCCCCACCACAGCGATGGCAAGGTCAACGACGGCCGCGGCCTGGAGGACACGGAGAACTACTACACCATGTTCAACGGCATCGACGCCGAGAGCATGGCGGTGGCCTGGCAGGTGATCGTCGACGGCAACCTCGATAACACCGACGCCGACTACACCGGCCGCTTCGTGGCCTCGACCTGCTACAACTCCGAGAAGGGCATGACCCTGGCCGACACCATGCGCGCCGAGCGCGACTGGGTCGTGGTGTTCGACGTCGAGGCGATCGAGGCCGCGGTCAAGGCCGGCGAATTCGAGACCCTGGGCGACAGCGAGGTGCCGGTCCTCGACGGCCGCAAGGGCTCCAAGCTGACCCGCTACATTCCGGTTCCCAAGAACCCCCATGGCCTCAACACCTCGCCGGACGGCAAGTACTTCATCGCCAACGGCAAGCTCTCGCCGACCTGCTCGATCATCGCCATCGACAAGCTGCCCGAGCTGTTCGACGACGCCATCGAACCACGGGATGCCGTGGTCGGCGAGCCGGAGCTCGGCCTGGGGCCGCTGCACACCACCTACGACGGCCGCGGCAACGCCTACACCACGCTGTTTATCGACAGCCAGATCGCCAAGTGGAACATCGAGGACGCCATTCGCGCCTACAACGGCGAAGAGGTGAACTATCTGCGCCAGAAGCTGGACGTTCATTACCAGCCGGGGCACAACCACGCCAGCCTCACCGAGACCAAGGACGCCGACGGCCAGTGGCTGGTGGTGCTCTCCAAGTTCTCCAAGGACCGCTTCCTGCCGGTGGGCCCGCTGCGCCCGGAGAACGACCAGTTGATCGATATCTCCGGCGAGGAGATGAAGCTGGTCCACGACGGCCCCGCCTTCGCCGAGCCCCACGACTGCATCCTGGTACGCGCCGACCAGATCAATCCCAAGAAGGTCTGGGACCGTGACGACCCCTTCTTCGCCGAGACCGTGGCCATGGCCAAGGAGGACGGCGTCACCCTCGAGACCGACAACAAGATCGTGCGCGACGGCAACCAGGTGCGCGTCTACATGACCTCGGTGGCACCGCAGTTCGGCATCACGGAGTTCAAGGTCAAGCAGGGCGACGAGGTCACCGTGGTGGTCACCAACCTCGACCAGGTCGAGGACGTCACCCACGGCTTCACCATGACCAACCACGGCGCCGTCATGGAGATCAGCCCCCAGCAGACCGCCAGCGTCACCTTCACCGCCGACCGGCCCGGGGTGCACTGGTACTACTGCCAGTGGTTCTGTCACGCCATGCATATGGAGATGACCGGCCGCATGCTGGTCGAGAAGGCCTGATAGCACCCAGAGGGGCCGGGCAGACGCCCGGCCCCGCTTGTTCACGGAGAAACGCATGACCCGACGACAACCTCGCGTCGTCCCCCGATTCCTTCTCGCCGCCTGGCTGCTCCTATGTTTACAGGGCGGCCTGCCGGGCGTGCTGCTGGCCGCCGAGCTGACGGCCAGCCCGGGCGAGCCGCTGCAGCCGTTGATCGAACGCGCCGCCAGCGGCGACCGCCTGATATTGCCCCGGGGCCGCTACCCGGGCCCACTGCTCATCGACCGCACGCTGACCCTCTCGGGAGCGCCCGGTGCCGTGATCGACGGCGGCGGAAACGGCCATGCCGTGGTGCTCGACGCCCCGGACAGTGTGCTGGAGGGCGTGACCATCGAGAACTGGGGCGCCAACCTCACCGACATGGATGCCGGCATCTTCGTCGAAGAGCGCGCCACCGGCAGCGTGATCCGTGATTCACGCCTCGCCGGCCCGGGCTTCGGTATCTGGCTCGATGCCGTCAGCGACGTCCGGGTGCTCGACAACGTGATTCGCGGCGACACCGCACTACGCTCCCAGGACCGCGGCAATGGCGTGCACCTGTTCAATTCCCGCAACGTCACCGTGGAAGGCAACGATATCCGCCACACCCGCGACGGGATCTATATCGACACCAGCAGCCAGTGCCTGCTGCGCGGCAATCATATGCAGGCGCTGCGCTACGGCGTGCACTACATGTATGCCTACGACAACCGCGTGGAGGAGAACACCACCCGCGATACCCGTACCGGCTACGCCCTGATGCAGTCCAAGCGCCTCAGGGTCATCGGCAACCGCTCGGAGGGTGACCGCAACTACGGCATCCTGCTGAACAACATCACCGACTCCCTGCTGCGCGACAACCACATCACCCGGGTGCATCAGCGGCGCGACGCCCAGGGCAAGGGGCTGGTCAGCGGCGCCGAGGGCAAGGCGCTGTTCGTCTACAACGCCCAGTACAACCGCTTCGAAGCCAATCGCCTGGCCGACAGCGACATCGGCATCCACCTCACCGCCGGCTCCGAAGACAACGAGCTGGTCGGCAACGCCTTCGTCGACAACCGCCAGCAGGTGATGTACGTGGCCACCCGCTCCCAGGAGTGGTCCGAGGCGGGGCACGGCAACTACTGGAGCGACTACCTGGGATGGGACCTGGACGGCGATGGCGTGGGCGACACCTCCTACGAGCCCAACGATGCCATGGACCGCCTGCTGTGGCGCTACCCGGTGGCCCGGCTGCTGATGCACAGCCCCGCCGTCCTGGCACTGCGCTGGGTACAGCGTCAGTTCCCGGTATTCCGCCCCCAGGGGGTCAAGGACAGCCATCCGCTGATGGACGAACCCGACATGAATGACACCGGCTCGAATCAATACAACCTCGGAGATGCCGACGCATGACAGCGGTGATCGACTTCCAGGGCGTGACCCGCCGCGACGCTGGGCTCGTACGCCTCGATGCCCTCGACCTCCAGGTAAGCGAGGGCGAGGTACTGGCCCTGCTGGGCCACAATGGCGCCGGCAAGACCACCACCATGCACCTGATCCTCGGCCTGCTCTCGCCCAGCGCGGGACGCGTGGCGGTGCTCGGCGGGGCGCCCGACGGCGCCGATGCCGAGGCCCTGCGCCGCCGCCTGGGCTACCTGCCCGAGAACGTCAGCTTCTACGAGCAGCTGAGCGGCCGGGAGGTGCTCGACTACTTCGCCCGCCTCAAGCGGGTCGATCGCGGACAGGTCGGCGACTTGCTGGACCGGGTCGGCCTGGGCCATGCCGCCCATCGCCGGGTGAAGACCTATTCCAAGGGCATGCGCCAGCGCCTCGGCCTGGCCCAGGCCCTGCTCGGCGACCCCCGCCTGCTGCTGCTCGACGAGCCCACCACCGGCCTCGACCCGGCCGCCACCCGTGATTTCTATGACACGGTGCGTGGCCTGCGCGACCGCGGCTGTACGGTGCTGCTCTCCTCCCATGTGCTGCCCGGGGTGGAGCCCTATATCGACCGTGCGCTGATTCTTGGCGGCGGCCGCCGCCTGGCGCTGGGCAGCCTGGAGGCGCTGCGCGAGGAGGCGGCCCTGCCGGTCACCCTGCGTGTCCGCGGCGCCGCGGGTGGCCTGGCTGAGCGCCTGGCCGACTGGGATGACCCGCGTATCGAGGTGTCCGCCTTAAACGGCCATGAGGTGACGCTGACGGTGCCCCCGGACGCCAAGCTCGCGGTTCTGCGCCGGATCACCGATACCGCCGGGGTCGAGGATATCGACCTGCTGCCGCCGACCCTGGAGCACCTCTACACCCACTTCTCCGCCGAACGCTTGCCCGAGCAACGAGGAGCCGCCGAATGAACGCCATCCTGACCATCGCCGGCAAGGAGTTCCGTGACGGCCTGCGCAATCGCTGGGTGCTGGCCATCGCCCTGGTACTGGCCTTCCTCGCCGTGGGGATCGCCTGGTTCGGCGCCGCCGCCAGCGGCGGGCTGGGCTTCACATCCCTGGCCACGACCCTGGTCAGCCTGGCCACCCTGGCGGTCTTTTTGATCCCGCTGATCGCCCTGCTGCTGGCCTACGACGCCGTGGTCGGCGAGCAGGAGGCCGGCACCCTGCTGCTGCTGCTCACCTACCCCATCAGCCGCACCCAGCTGCTGCTCGGCAAGTTCCTCGGCCACGGCCTGATCCTGGGGGCCGCCACGGCGCTGGGCTTCTCCATCGCCGGGGCGGTGATCGCCATGGCCGCCAAGGGTGTGGCGCTCGGCGAGCTGGCTGCCGGCATGGGCCTGCTGGTCGGCAGCAGCATACTGCTCGGCTGGGTGTTTATCGCCTTCGCCTATCTGATCAGCGTCTGGGTCAGCGAGAAGGCCCGCGCCGCCGGCCTGGCGCTGGTGGTGTGGTTCCTGTTCGTGCTGGTCTTCGACCTGGGCCTGCTGGCGCTGCTGGTCAGCGTCGAGCGGGGCGGCGACTGGCTGCCCTGGCTGCTGCTGCTCAACCCCACCGAATGCTTCCGCCTGATCAACCTGGCCGGCTTCGAGGCCGCCCGCAGCTATAGCGGCCTGACCGCCATCGCCGAGGGCGGCGCCTTCCGACCCGCCATGGTCACTGCCATCCTGGTGGCCTGGATCGCGGTGCCACTGGGGCTGGCGCTGCTACGCTTCCGGCGGCGCGCCGCCTAGATCGTCCCATGCCTTCTTCACCTCCTTGCCGACAAGAGACACCGCCATGAAGCGACTCGTCCTGCCACTCCTGCTGCTCTCCATCCTGCTGCTCTCCGCCTGCGGTGAATCCGAGCCCGAAACGCTGGCCACCGCCCAGCCCATCGAGGCCGGTGACAGCTGCCACGTCTGCGGCATGCTGATCTCCGAGCACCCGGGCCCCAAGGGCGAGGCCTTCATGGACCACCAGGAACAGCCGCTGAAGTTCTGCTCCACCATGGACCTGTTCGCCTTCCTCAAACAGCCCGAGAACGAGACCCGGGTCTCCCACGCCTATGTGCATGATGTGGCGGCGGCCCCCTGGACCACCCCGGATGACGAGGCCTTCGTACTGGCCAGCGAGGCCTGGTACCTGGTGGGCCACGACCAGCGCGGCGCCATGGGCCACACCCTCGCCTCGTTCGCCGACCGGGCCGACGCCGAGGCATTCCGCGGGGAGCACGGCGGCGAGCTGGTCGGCTTCGACGACATCGACCTCGAGCTGCTGGGCCGCCTGGGTCGCGGCGAACTGGGCGAGTAGAGCGAGCCACGGTCCTCGCGAGCTGCGCGGTGGGGGCCGGCATGCTAGCCTCGGTGCACCGCCACCCGAGGAGAGAACCCCAGGATGCCGTCACGCCGTCTTCGTCTCGCTGCCGCCCTGACAGGCCTGGTCCTGGCCGGGCCGACCGCCGCCGTGCAGTTCAACGTCGCCGAGGTCGAACGCCACGGCGCCTGGCAGTCGATGACCCTGAGCCTCGGCGAAGAGCGTCTCTACCGTGCCCTGGAAGGCGATAACTACGCCGACGCCCACTTCAGCGTCAATGTCGGCCCCGGCGCCTGCGACGCCCCCTGGCTGGAGCTGCGCGCCGACCTCGGCGAATACCAGCCCCAAAGCCGCCGGGTAAACCGTGTGGCCGCCGATATCCGGGTCGATGAAAAGACCATTCACTCGGGGCAGGCCGACTTTCGCACCGAACGCGGCGACGATGGCTTCTATGTGCAGTTCGACCTGCCGGAGCAGCCGCTGCTGCTCGACGAGATGCGCCGGGGCGAGATTCTTCGCCTGCGCCTGATGCGCGGCCCCGACGATCCCTGGTTCATGGTCTTCTCCCTCGACGGCGCCGGCGAGGCCATGGATCGCATGACGCAAGCCTGTCGCCCCCGAGAATAAGCGCCCGCTGACAGCGGTGCCAAGGCGCCGTATGCTGGGTGCCATCATCATTGGACATATCCCGAGGACCGCCCATGCGACGCCTAGCCCTAGCCCTCCTGACGGCCACCCTGCCCGGCCTGGCCCTGGCCCAAACCGCCGACAAGCCCGATGTGGTGCTGCATACCAGCGAGGGTGACATCGGCATCGAGCTCTACGAAGAGCAGGCGCCACAAAGCGTCGAGAACTTCCTCGCCTACGCCGAATCAGGCCACTACGACGGCACCCTCTTTCACCGGGTGATCGACGGCTTCATGATTCAGGGCGGCGGCTTCGACGCCGACTTCGAACAGAAACCGACCCGCGAGCCGATCGAGAACGAGGCCGACAATGGCCTCAAGAACCGTCGCGGCACCCTGGCCATGGCCCGCACCGGAGCGCCCCACTCGGCCACCTCCCAGTTCTTTATCAACGTCGCCGATAACGCCTCCCTGGATCATGTCAGCACACAATCGGGACGCACCTGGGGCTATGCGGTGTTCGGCCGGGTCATCGACGGCATGGAGGTGGTGGACGCCATCAAGCGCGTGCCCACCGGCAACCAGGGGCCGCATCAGAACGTGCCCAGGACGCCGGTCGTCATCGAGGGCGCCGACGTGGTCGGTGAACACTAGAGGAGGGGGCCGGCGTGGCGACACTGCTGTTCCGACTGGGTAACGTGCCCGAGGAAGAGGCCGACGAGGTACGCCACCTGCTCGACCGGCACGGCTTCGATACCTTCGAGAGTCGTGCCGGCTTCTGGGGGCTGGGCGTAGCGGCCATCTGGCTGCGCGACAAGGACGATTACGACGCGGCCCGAGGAGTGCTGGATGCCTATCAGCGCGGGCTCGCCGAACGGCTCCGCGAGGAACGCGAGGCCCTGGCCGCGCGCGGGGCGACGCCCACCCTGTGGGGCCGCCTGTGGCATCACCCCGTGCGCATGCTGCTGGTGGCCATGGCGCTGGCCGGGATTGTGACCCTTACCCTGCTGCCCTTCCTGGGCCTGATCGACTGATACCTGGCTACCCATACGACGACGCCCCGCCGGCCGTATGGCCGACGGGGCGTGAAGCGCAAGCCAGAGGCTCCCTGAATCAGCTGCGGATCAGGTGGTCGAAGGCGCTCAAGGCGGCCTTGGAACCCTCACCCATGGCGATGACGATCTGCTTGTAGGGCACGGTGGTCACGTCGCCGGCGGCGAAGATGCCCGGCACCGAGGTCATGCCGCGAGCGTCGACGACAATCTCGCCGCGCTCGGAGAGCTCGATGGGCGAATCCTGGAGCCATTCGGTATTGGGCACCAGACCGATCTGCACGAATACCCCTTCCAGGTCGACCTTGCGGATCTCACCGCTGGCGCGCTCTTCGAAGGTGAGGCCGTTGACGCGCTTGCCATCACCGTTCACCTCGGTGGTACGGGCCCCCAGGATGATCTCCACATTGGGCATGCTGCGCAGCTTCTTCTGCAGCACATCATCGGCGCGCATCTCGTCCATGAATTCGACCAGGGTGACATGGCCGACGATACCGGCCAGGTCGATGGCCGCCTCGACGCCGGAGTTGCCGCCGCCGATCACCGCCACGCGCTTGCCCTTGAACAGCGGACCATCGCAGTGGGGGCAATAGGCCACCCCCTTGTTACGATACTCGGCCTCGCCGGGCACCCCCATCTCGCGCCAGCGGGCACCGGTGGCCAATACCAGGGTCCTGCTCTTGAGGCTCGCACCGGACTCGAACCGTACCTCGTGCTCCTCACCCGGCTGGCCGGGCACCAGCTCGACGGCACGCTGCAGGTTCATGATGTCGACCTCATACTCCTTGACATGCTTCTCCAGCGCCGCGGCCAGCTTGGGGCCTTCGGTATGGGGAACGGAGATAAGGTTCTCGATGGACATGGTGTCCAGCACCTGACCGCCGAAGCGCTCGGCGGCGACGCCGGTACGAATGCCCTTGCGAGCGGCATACACGGCCGCCGCGGCACCGGCGGGGCCACCCCCGATCATCAGGGTGTCGAAGGCCGGCTTGTCGTTGAGCTTGGCGGCTTCACGCTCGGCGGCACCGGTGTCCACCTTGGCCAGGATCTGCTCCATGCTCATGCGACCCTGATCGAAGGGCTCGCCATTGAGGTAGATGCTGGGTACCGACATCACCTGGCGCTCTTCCACCTCGTCCTGGAACAGTGCCCCGTCGATGGCCACGTGCCGGATCCCCGGATTGAGGATCGCCATCAGGTTCAGCGCCTGGACCACGTCCGGGCAGTTCTGACAGGAGAGCGAGAAGTAGGTCTCGAAGGTCAGCTCGCCTTCCAGGCCCCGGATCTGCTCGATCACATCACTGCTGGCCTTGGGCGGATGGCCCCCCACCTGCAGCAGCGCCAGCACCAGGGAAGTGAACTCGTGCCCCATGGGAATGCCCGCGAAGACCACGCCGGTTTCCTCGCCGGGGCGATTGATGGCGAAGGAGGGGCGGCGTGCATCCTGGCCATCCAGCTTGAGGGTGATCTTGTCGGTCAGACCGACGATATCGGTCAACAGGCCATTCAGCTCTTGCGACTTGGCGCCGTCATCGAGGGACGCAACGATCTCGAAGGGCTGAGTGACCTTGGCCAGATAGGCCTTGAGCTGAGTTTTCAGGTTGTCGTCCAACATGACAGCATTTTCCTTCATGTTCGAGAATATCAGGCCACGAGCCGGCCGTGCCCTGCCGATTCGGCAGTGCCATCGATCTGGCTCGTGATGCGTAACGGGACCCCGGGCGGGGAGTGCCCGGGGTGGAGTGGCAAGGCCCGAGGAAGGGGCCTCGCCACGGGGCGGGGGCTTAGATCTTGCCGACCAGGTCCAGTGACGGCGCCAGGGTCTCTTCGCCTTCTTCCCACTTGGCCGGGCAGACCTCGTTGGGGTTGGCACGCACGTACTGAGCGGCCTTGACCTTGCGCAGCAGCTCTTCGGCGTTACGGCCGATGTTGCCGGCGTTCAGCTCGATGATCTGGATCTTGCCGTCGGGGTCGACCACGAAGGTGCCACGCTCGGCGATGCCGTCTTCCTCGATCAGCACCTCGAAGTTGCGCGAGATGGTGTGCGTCGGGTCGGCCAGCATCGGGTAGGTCAGCTTGCCGATGGTCTCGGAGCTATCGTGCCATGCCTTGTGGGTGAAGTGGGTGTCGGTGGAGACACTGTAGATCTCGACGCCCAGCTTCTTGAACTCTTCGTAGTTGTCCTGCAGGTCACCCAGCTCGGTGGGGCAGACGAAGGTGAAATCCGCCGGATAGAAGAAGAAGATGCTCCACTGACCCTTCATCTGCTCTTCGTTCAGGTCGACGAACTCACCATTGTGATAAGCGGTGGCCTTGAACGGCTTGATTTCGGTGTTAAGCAGGGACATTGAATAATGCTCCTAGTGACGTTGAGAGGGGATGTCGTGAATACACAGGCATGGTATCCCGCATCGTCCGATAGCGTAAATTGAATGGGGGCATGGCCCTGATAATTCAACTCTATGGGCGATGCCGGGGCGTCAGCCGATGCTCACGGCCTCGCCCCGGCGATCCAGCGCCAGGAAGGCATCGACGTTACCCATCTTCAGCGACTCCACCATGCGCTCGAGCTGTGCCTCGGCCTGCTCGGCGCTCGGCGCCTCGTCGCCCCGGCCGGACAGGGCGCCGACGAAGACGATATCCCACTCCACCCCGGTGTTTTGCGATTCCGTCACCAGGCCGGTCATATCGGTAAGCTCCTCGGGTGCCTTGTCGACGCACAGCGCCGGAGTAAGCACGCCTCCTTCGCCCTGCGCGAAGCGCTCACGCTGCTCGGCGGAGGGGTTATCCGGCAACTCGGCACGCGTGAAGACAAACAGCAGGCGCTGGGCATCGGGCTGCAGGCGAGCCTCGTTGAGCAGGTCGGAGAAGTTGGTGATGGCCATGCGAAGCCTCCAGGGGCTGTCGAAAGAAGAGTGAGCGCCAGCCTGCCCCCTTTGGAGGCGGCGCTCAAGGGGCAGGCGGATGAATCGGCCGGGTCAAGGCGCCGAGGGCAAGGATGGCTCGGGCTTTTCGACCCCCTCCCTTCATCTTCAGCCGTGGCGGGCGCTAATTCAGCCGTGGCGGGCGCTAATTCAGCCGTGGCGGGCGCCAAGGATAGGATGCAGGCCGTCGCACTCCACCAGGGGGTCGTCGCAGTTGACCACCACCTCGGTGTGGCCCAGCACATATCCCTTGCCGGTGATGCTGTTCTCCACCACCGAGTAGGAGCCCTCCTGACGGGTGCCGGTGAGGGTGCCGATGAAGCCGGTCTCCCGCAGGGAGATGGTCTCCAGCCTGTCGCCCGGCGCCAGGGTGCCCTCATGATGCATCAGGGCCAGGCGTGCCGAGGTCCCGGTGCCGGTAGTGCTGCGGCAGATCACCCCCGGGTGCACATAGGTGGCCGAACGCGAACGGTAGGAGTCGTCGGCCAGCTGCTCCACCGGCCCCATGAAATGCAGGAAGGGCAGCGGCCCTACATCGCCGAGGGTGTAGTGGGAGAAGCCGCGCTCGGCCTGGATCGCCTCGACGATCCTGTGGGCACACTCGGCAAGCTCGCGCTCCTCGTCGCGATTGAGATGGAAGCCCAGCTCGCCGGCATCGACCAGGGCATAGAAGCCGCCGCTGTAGGCCACGCTATAGGTCACCTCGCCCAGGCCCGGCACCCGGATCGCGGCGCGATAGGTATCGATGTAGCTGGGCAGCCCCTCGCAGGTGATCGCCTCCACCACGCCGTTCGCCACCCGGGCCTCGACGTTGACCGGCCCCGCCGGCGCCTCGAGCTTGAAGCGCTGAATGCCCTCTTGCTTGGGCACGATGCCGGCCTCAAGCACGGCGGTGGCCGTGCAGATGGTGTTGGAGCCCGAATAGATGGGGTACCCCATCACCTCCATGATGATGTAACCCGCCGCCGCCTCGGGGTCGGTGGCCGGGACGACCAGGTCCACCGACATCTCGGGCACGCCATAGGGCTCAAACAGCAACAGCTTGCGCAGGCCGTCGGCGGTGTCACGCAGATAGTGCATCTGCTCGCGAACCGTGGCGCCGGGCAGGGCGTCGATACCCCCCAGCACGATCCGGCTGACGTCGCCCCCGGCGTGGGTGTCCATCATCTTGAAGGTCAACGAGCGGCTCATGGGCGTGGCTCCTGGCTGGGGGAGGAAGCGGCGAGTGCGAAGGAGGCCCCATGGGCATCCCACTGGGCGTCGGGGACGATCACGATCTTGCCCAGGAAGCCGCTGCCGCGGCTGACGAAGTAGCGCTCGGCCCGGTGAAGCTCCGAGAGGCGGAAGGCCGCATGCAGCACCGGCCTGAGTTCACCGGAGCGGATCCAGGCGATCAGCTGTTCGGCCTCCTCGCGGGTGCCGTGGGAGACCCCGCAGATCCGTACCTGATAGAGATAGATGCGCGTCCACAGGATTTCCGAGATATTGCCGCCGCTGGCGCCGGCAATGGAGAGCCGTGGATAGGTGGTGCGCGCCTTCATGTCCTGGATCATGGTGTCGATAAAGCGGTCGGTCATCTCACCACCAACCAGGTCCATCACCGCATCGATGGGCGCGCCGCCGGTGGCCTCGAGCACCCGCTCGGCGAAGGCCTCGAGCTCACCGCGGTCGATCACCGCCTCGGCACCCAACGCCTCGAGCGCCTCCGCCTTCTCCGGTTGGCTCACCGCATAGGGAATCGCCCCCACGATGCGACACAGCTGGATCAGCGCCGTCCCCACACCTCCGCTGGCACCGCTGACCAGCACCCGCTCGCCGGCGACGACCCCGGCCGAGGTCAGCATATGGTAGGCGGTTTGGTAGGAGCACATGCCCAGGGCGGCGAGCTCGGCATCGCTGAGCTCGGCATTGGCCACATGGTGGAACTGGTCCGAGGGCACGGCAACGTATTCGGCAAAGCCGCCGTCGGCGCCATGGCCGTAGTAGTCCGGGGTCAGGTTGATATCCCGGCGGGCGTCCGGATAGAGGTTGAAGTCGAGCAGGCCGCGCTCGCCGACTCGCGCGGCGTCGACGCCTTCGCCCACCGCCACCACGCGCCCGGCGATATCGGCGCCCTGGATACGCGGGAAGACCAGGGTCGGCTCACCGCCCATGGCGAAGGAGGTCATCTCCCCCTTTTTCACCGGATAGAGCCCCTCGCGGGCCTTGCGGTCGGTATTGTTCTTGGCCGTTGCCGTGACGCGGACCAGCACCTCGCCGGGCCCCGGCCGTGGAGTCGAGACGTCATCACGATAGACGAGCCTGTCGATATCGCCGTGGCCCGTCAGCAGCATGGCCGACATGGTAGCGGGAATGGTCGCATCGGCAACGGTCGCATCGGGAGTGGAGTTCGCCATCTGCTGCCTCCTCTAGCGGACCACCGGCGGTGCGCCGGCGGCGTGGGTTCACCCACGGACAATAGCAGACGGCCCCGGCGCAACCGAGCCCCTCGAGAGGCCAATAGGCCCGCCTCGCCTCGCGACTGGCGGACAACGATGACTGCCCTGCTTGCCATGCTGCTTGCCTACCAGTGCAGCGGATAGCGCCGATGACGGGCCAGGTTGTTCACCAATATGGCCACCACCACCATGATGGCGCTGCCTGCCCCGATGGGCATCAGCGGGTACCACCAGCCCAGCTCGGTGATCCCGGGCCCTCCGATCACCGCAATCAGGGCGGCGGCGGCCCCGGGTGGGTGTACGCTGTGGGTCAATTGCATCAGCAGGATGGAGAGCGATACCGCCAGGGTCACCGCCAGCGTGGTGGCACCCAGCAGCTGAAAGCAGGCGACCCCCGCCATTGCCGACAGCAGGCTGCCCAGCAGCACATTGCGTGGCTGGGCAAACGGGCTCTCCGGGGCAGCATAGAGCAGCACCGAGGTGGCGCCGAAGGAAGCCACGATCAGTAGCTGCTGGGAGAGCCAGTGTGCACTGAGCCAGCAGATCGCGCCCATGCCGGCCACGGCGCCCAACCATGACCAGAGGGCGTCGCCGAGATCGGGCATATCGCGTTGCAGGCGCTCACCGCGCATCTTTCCCAGGTAAGTCTTCATCGTCCCTGAATCGTGATTGAGTGAGCAGCGGAGTCTGACAAATTACATCAGCGCATGAAAGAAAGTGTTTTTTATAACCAAATGACTTAAAAATTCGACACCGCCTTCACGCCGGTCGGCGAAGAAGCGAAAAGGGCCTACAGCATTGCTGTAGGCCCTTGAATTCGTGGCGCGCCCGGCAGGATTCGAACCTGCGACCCTCGGCTTCGGAGGCCGATACTCTATCCAACTGAGCTACGGGCGCGTAGCGCTTGATGAAGCGGTCGGTATCGTAACCGGGGTAAGGGCTCGTGTCCACCGCTCGTCGCCGTCTTCTGCCGTGGGAGACGACAAACGGGGCGCTCGGCGTTTTCCTGCGGTTTGCGTTGTCGGTATACTAAACCCCATTCTACGAGTCTAGGCTGCCCAAGCCGCCATCGCGTCGGTGAGGCATAAGAAACGAGACCGATTACAGACCGTCATAGGGGTAGTGAACGTGAAAACTAGCAAGCTGATCATGGGGTGTCTGGCCACCCTGGGCCTGACCGCCATCGCCGGTATCACCCTGGCACAGGACGACGCCGAGCGTGACGCCATCGCCGAGCGCCTGAAGCCGGTGGGCGAGCTCTGTGTACAGGGTGAAGACTGCGGCTCCGCTAGTTCCAGTGCCGGCGCCGGCGACAGCGCATCCAGCGGTGGTGGTGGCGATATCGACGGCGCCGGCATCTACAACAACGTCTGCATGGCCTGTCACGAGACCGGTGCCGCCGGCGCCCCGATCCGCGGCGACGAGGCGGCCTGGGCCGACCGCGTGGAGAAAGGCTTCGCGACCCTGCTGGACCACTCCATGAACGGCTTCAACGCCATGCCGGCGCGTGGCGGCAACCCCAATCTCTCCGACGCCGAGATGAGGGCCGTCACCGCCTATATGGTCGAGCCGGTGATGGATGTGCCGGAGCAGGGCGGCGGTGAAGAGGCCGCTACCGAGGAAGCGCCGGCAGAGGAAGGCAACGCAGAAGCCGCCTCTTCCGAGGAGAGCACCGATTCGGCGACCAATGCCACGGCCGAGGACGACGCCACCTCTGCCGAAGAGGGCACCGATTCGGCGACCGACGCCGCGGCCCAGGACGACGCCACCACCGACGCGACAACGGAAGAGGCCAGTGCCGACGCGGCCGGTGGCGAGCCCTCCCACGCCGGCATCGACGGTGAAGCCGTCTTCAATCAGATCTGCATGGCCTGCCACATGACCGGGGCGGCGGGCGCTCCGGTCCGCGGTGAAGCCGATCAGTGGGCACCGCGCCTGGAGAAGGGCATCGAGACCCTCTATGACCACTCCATCAATGGCTTCAACGCCATGCCGGCCAAGGGCGGCAATCCCAGCCTCTCCGATGACGAGGTGAAGGCCGCCACCGACTACCTGGTCGCACCGGTGCAGTAAGCCTCCGACCACGGAAAAGCCAGCGGGGCGCCTTCGGGCGCCCCGCTTGCGTTGGGTTCTCGACCCGCCGGGGGCCGTCTCGCTTCGCCCGCGGCCTACCCCAGCAGGGAACGCAGCCCGGCGATGGCGTCTTGCCCCCGGGCCTGCTTCTTCTCCGGGTCTTCCCGGTCCGGCCGTCCCTCCCACTCCAGGTCGGCCGCGGGCAACTCGTCCAGGAAGCGGCTGGGGGCACAGTCCATCAGTTCCCCATAGGTCTTGCGCTGGCGCGCCAGGGTCAACGTCAGGGTGCGTCGCGCCCGGGTGATGCCCACATAGGCCAGGCGCCGCTCTTCTTCCACCGTGCCCGCCTCGATGGCATTGCGGTGGGGCAGCAGCTCCTCCTCCAGGCCCATCAGGTAGACATGGGGAAACTCGAGGCCCTTGGAAGCATGCATGGTCAGCAGCTGCACACGGTCGGAGTCGTCCTCCTCGGCCTGCTGTTCGAGGATATCGCGCAGCACCAGCCGCGAGATGGCCGCCTCCACGCTATCGGTCTCGGTCTCCTCGGAGGCCGTGCTCTCCTCCGGGCCGGCTTCCATCGACTTCTCCAGCTGGTCGATCAGGATCCAGACGTTGGCCATGCGCCGCTCGGCGATGGTCGGGGCGCTGGCGTTCTGATAGAGCCAGGCCTCGTAGTCCATCTCACCCAGCATGTCGCGAATGGCGGCGATGGCATCGCCGCCATCCATGCGCCGGCGCACACCATCGATGAAGTGGGTAAACCGCCCCAGGCGCTCCACGGCCCTGGCCGGCAGCTGGTCGGCAAGGCCCAGTTCATGGCAGGCGGCGAACAGCGAGATGCTGCGCCCATTGGCCTGCCCGTTAGCATAGTTGGCCAGCTTCTCCAGGGTGCCGGGGCCGATCTCTCGGCGTGGCACATTGACGATACGCAGGAAGGCATTGTCATCCGCCGGGTTGATCAACAGCCGCAGATAGGCCATGGCATCCTTGATCTCGTTGCGCGAGAAGAAGGACGTGCCCCCCGAGAGCTTGTAGGGAATCTGGTAATGCTGCAGCTTGAGCTCCAGCAGCCGGGCCTGAAAGTTGCCGCGGTAGAGCACGGCGAAGTCGCGCCATTCGACGCGCTCCTTGATGCGCCGGGTGAGGATCTCGCTGGCCACCCGGTCCGCCTCGGCCTCTTCGTGGCGGTTGACCACCACACGAATCGGCGCACCTTCGCCCATGTCCGACCACAGGGTCTTCTCGTAGACGTGGGGGTTGTTGCCGATCAGGGTATTGGCGGCACGCAGGATGGTGCCGGTGGAGCGATAGTTCTGCTCGAGCTTGATGACGTCCAGGCGGGGGAAGTCCTCACCCAGGGTGACCAGGTTCTCGGGGCGTGCCCCGCGCCAGGCGTAGATCGACTGATCATCATCGCCCACCACGGTAAAGGTGGCCCGCTCGGCCATCAGCAGCTTGACCAGCTGGTACTGGCTGACATTGGTATCCTGGTACTCATCCACCAGCATGTAGTGGATGCGCTTGCGCCAGCGCGCCAGGGCCTCGGGGTCATCGCGCAGCAGCACCACCGGCAGCAGGATCAGGTCGTCGAAGTCCACCGCATTGTAGGCCTTGAGGTGGCGGTTGTAGGCCTCGTAGACCCGGGCGGCAAACAGCTCGTCCTCATCGGCGGCATGGGACATCGCCTGGCCCGGCAGTATCAGGTCGTTCTTCCACTCGGAGATGCGGTGCTGCACGGCGTTGATCTGGTCGGCATCGACCTGGGCATCCTTGTTCATCAGGTCGCGAAGCAGCGCCTTGGCATCCTCGGGATCAAACAGCGAGAACCCGGGGCGAAAGCCCAGCGCCTTGAGCTCGCGACGGATGATATTGAGTCCCAGGGTGTGGAAGGTAGAGACCGTCAGCCCGTGCCCCTCCTTGCCCTTGAGCATCCCCCCTACCCGCTCCTTCATCTCCCGGGCGGCCTTGTTGGTAAAGGTCACCGCGGCAATGCGGCGGGCGCTCATGCCACAGACCTGAATCAGGTAGGCGATCTTGGTGGTGATCACGCTGGTCTTGCCGGAACCGGCGCCGGCCAACACCAGGCAGGGGCCGTCGATATAGCGCACCGCCTCCTGCTGCCGGGGATTAAGGCCGGCGACACGCTGCTGGATGGTCCTGGGGGCACTCAAGGGGCTTACCTCATGATGTCTACCTCTGCCGAGCCGGCGAAGTCCAGCTGCCGCCAGGCTTCATAGACCAGCACCGCACAGGCATTGGAGAGATTCAGGCTGCGGCTGTCGGGCCGCATGGGGATTCGCAGCCGCTGGGCATCGGGCAGGGTGTCGAGCATCTCCTGGGGCAGGCCGCGGGTCTCGGGGCCGAACACCAGGGCATCGCCGGCCCGATAGTCAGGCTCATGATAGCCACGGCGCCCCCGCGTCGATACCGCGAAGACACGCTCGGGCCCGGCCGCCTCGAGGTAGGCCGGCCAGTCACGGTGCACGCGCACCGCCGCCCACTCATGGTAGTCGAGGCCGGCGCGGCGCAGGCGCCTGTCGTCGAGCTCGAAGCCCAGCGGCTCGATCAGGTGCAGATGAAAGCCGGTATTGGCGCACAGCCGGATCAGATTGCCGGTATTGGGGGGAATCTCGGGCTGGAACAGGACGATATCGAGCATGGCTTATCCACTGTGAGAACCGGGTGTAGAGCGTCGCTCAATCGGCCATCACGCCACCGTGGAAACGCCATAGCGGGAGCGATAGTCGCGAATGGCGGCGGCATGGCCGCGCAGCGAATCGCCGGCATGCTCCTCGAGATAGGTCAAGACCATGTCCAGGGTCACGATGCTGACGACCGGCATGGCATAACGAGCCTCGACCTCCTGAATGGCACTCAGACCCTTGCCGTCGACCTTGTCGCTGCCGCACTCCTGGCGATCCAGGGCGATCACCACCCCCGCGGCCCGGGCCCCGGCCTCATCGATCAGCGTCATCACCTCGCGGATGGCGGTACCGGCGGTGATCACGTCATCGATGATCAGGATATCGCCGGCCAGCTCGGCGCCGACGATGTTGCCGCCTTCGCCATGGGCCTTGGCTTCCTTGCGATTGAAGGCGTAGGGCAGATCGCGACCATGGTGGTCGGCCAGCGCCACGGCGGTGGTGGCGGCCAGGGGGATGCCCTTGTAGGCGGGGCCGAAGAGCACGTCGAAGGCCGGCGCCTGGTCGGCGATGGCGCGGGCATAGAAGCGCCCCAGCCGGGCCAGGGCGGCGCCGGTGCGAAATAGCCCGGCGTTGAAGAAATAGGGGCTGACGCGGCCGGACTTGAGGGTGAACTCGCCGAAGCGCAGCACGCCCTGGTCGATGGCAAACTCGATGAACTCACGCTGGTAGGGCTGCATGTGCTGATTTGCCACGGGGCCTCCTATCACATTTATTGGCCTTAGCCATTTACCCATACGTCGAAACGTCGGGTATCATACACGCGCGACGGAAAAGGGACCATGTATGAAAATAGCAACCATCAACGTCAACGGCATCCGTGAGGCCGTGGGACGCGGTTTTCTCGACTGGCTGGCCAACCAGGACGCCGATGTCGTCTGTGTCCAGAACCTCAAGGCCAAGAGCTTCGAGCTGGACGACAGCATCCTCTACCCGGAAGGCTACGAGGGCTACTTCCTCGATGCCGAACAGGATGGCTTCTCCGGTGTGGGGCTCTACTGCCGCAAGATTCCCAAGGCCATCATGTACGGGCTGGGCTTTCCCCAGTGCGACCATGAGGCACGCTTTTTGCAGGCCGACTATGACCGCTTCAGCATCGTCAGCTTCCTGATGCCCGACGGCAGCGACCCCGCCGCCAAGCAGACCTTTATGGCCCAGTATCAGGAATACCTGAGCAAGATGGCCCGCAAGCGCCGCGAGTACATCATCTGCGGCACCTGGCATGTTGCTCACAAGACCATCGATCTGGAGAACTGGGCCGACAACCAGGGGACGCCGGGCTTCACTCCCGAAGAGCGGGCCTGGATGGACCAGGTATTCGGCCCCACCGGCTTTATCGATACCTTCCGCGAGGTCAACCGCGACGCCGGCGAATATACCTGGTGGCCCAAGCTCGACCAGGAAGTCCCGCGCTCTCGCCAGGAAGGCTGGCGCATCGACTATCAGGTGGTGGGGCCCGACTTCCGCCGCCACGTGGTGGACGCCTGGATCGACTACGATGCCACCTTCTCGGAGTACGCGCCGCTGATCATCGAGTACGACCTGCCGCTCTAAGCTCCTCTCCGTCGCCGTTTCGATCCATCGAAACGCACAGTGCCGGCCATCATTGGCCGGCACTGTGCATTAGCGGGGAGCCGACGCTAGCCGCGCGGGATGCCCAGCGATTCGCGCTGATGGTCGAACAACTGCACGCCGGCGTTCTCGGCCAGCTCGAGCATGGCATTGAGCTCGGCGCGGCTGAAGGCACCCTTCTCGGCGGTGCCCTGCACCTCGATCAGGCTGCCTCCCTCGGTCATCACCACGTTCATGTCGGTGTCGGCGCCACTATCCTCGGGGTAGTCCAGATCCACCACCGGCACTCCCCTGAAGATGCCCACCGAGATCGAGCTGACCAGCTGCTTGAAGGGGTCCTCCTTGATCAGCTTGCTGCGCTGCAGGTAGCGAATGGCATCCATCAGCGCCACACAGCCGCCGGTGATGGACGCGGTGCGCGTGCCGCCATCGGCCTGGATCACATCGCAATCCACGGTAATGGTGAATTCGCCCAGCTTCTTGAGATTGACCGCCGCCCGCAGCGAGCGGCCGATCAGGCGCTGAATCTCCAGGGTGCGACCGCCCTGCTTGCCACGCGCGGCCTCACGTCCTCCGCGGGTATGAGTGGCCCGGGGCAGCATGCCGTACTCGGCGGTGACCCAACCCTGCTTCTTGCCTCGTAACCAGCGCGGCACCCCGGCCTCCACGCTGGCGTTGCACAACACCTTGGTATCACCGAACTCCACCAGCACCGAACCTTCGGCGTGGCGAGTGTAATCACGGGTCAGGCGGATCTCGCGGGGGGCTTCGGGCGCACGCCCGCTGGGGCGTCGAAAGTCGTTGGCCATGGTGCCTCGTCGTTGACAGGGAAATTGACAGGGAATAAGAAATGCCGGGGTTTCGGCTGGCCGACATTCTACACGCTTGGCCCGGAGCTGACGGCGAATCGGTTACACTCCCGCCTGTTCATTCCACGCGCCACCCCTTACACCAGCCATCCCGGGAGCCCTGCCATGGTTCACAGCATGACCGCCTTCGCCCGCCAGGAACACGCCGCCGCCTGGGGCAGCCTGCAGCTTGAATTGCGCTCGGTGAACCAGCGTTACCTGGAGCCCCACTTTCGCCTGCCGGAGAGCCTGCGCGACCTGGAACCGGCCTTCCGCGAGACGCTGCGCACCCGCCTGGCGCGGGGCAAGGTAGAGGTCAGCCTGCGCTTCGAGGCCTCCGGCGACAGCGCCGGACTCGCCGTCAATCGGGCACGGCTCACCGAGCTCGCCCGGGCCCTCGGTGAGGTGCGCCAGGCGGTGGAGGAGGCGACCCCACCCGACGCCCTGGCCCTGCTCGACTACCCCGGCGTACTGGAGAATCGCGGCCCCGACACCGCAACGGTCAAGGCCGCTGCCATGGCCCTGTTCGAACGCGCCCTCGACGACCTTATCGCCGGCCGCGCCCGGGAGGGCGACAAGCTCGCCGAGCTGATCGGTGATCGACTCGCCGGCATCGAGGCCCAGGTGGCCGAGGTACGCACCCTGATGCCACAGATCCTCGAGCGTCAGCGCGCCCAGCTGCTCGAACGGCTGGAAGAAGTCGCCTCCGGCCTCGACCCTCAGCGCCTGGAGGCGGAGCTCACCCTGCTGGCCAACAAGGCCGACGTCGACGAAGAGCTCGACCGTCTGGCTACTCATGTCGCCGAGGTAAGGCGCCAGCTCGATCAGAAGGGCCCGGTGGGCCGGCGCCTCGACTTCCTGATGCAGGAGCTCAACCGCGAGGCCAACACCCTGTCGTCGAAGTCGGTGGTGGCCGAGAGCACCCGCTGCGCCGTCGAGCTCAAGGTACTGATCGAGCAGATGCGCGAGCAGATCCAGAATATCGAGTGATGTCTACGGGCCTCCACCAACATCCATGCTTCATTTCCAAAAATTACCCGGCATGACTGTAAGGAATCCTATCCCTTCGACGTCTCAAGTGTGCAGCACCATGAAGGTCACTCGGAGGGTACAGCCATGAAACGTCATATTCCTATTCTAGGAGCCTTGTTCTTCGCTTCTCTGTTGTTAGCGACGCCCGCACTCGCCATGGATAGCATCATGATAGAGCGGAAGGGCCAGGACATCAGCGCCCCGCTGAGCACCGCCCCTGCCGACTCCTCCGCTATGGAAGCGCATGTGGATGTCCTGCAGTTTGCGAGGGATGCCACCAAGTAGCACGTCAGCATTCCGACACGGGAGTGGTCGTCCTGTCAGGAGGCCTGTTTTCATGCCAGAGAGCATCGAATGGCATCGCCATGGATGGCCTCCATCGCCTCAAGTGTTAAGGCCCAGAATATCGAATAGACGAAGGCACTTCGCCTCCTAACCACTCTGCTCTATACTGGCGTCACTTCTGACTTTCGTTTCCCCTCGCGACCCTGGCCATCCGCCGGGGTCGCCTTTTTGCGCGGAGAACCCCATGCCCACCCCCTCACCCGCCGCGGCCCGCCATCCGCGCCTGGCAGAATTCGCCCTGGCCCTCGGGGGCTTTGGCATCGGCACCAGTGAATTCGTGATCATGGGCCTGATGGAGCAGGTAGCCACCAACCTCGAGGTGGCCACCGCCGACGTGGGCTATGCCATCTCCGCCTACGCCCTGGGGGTGGTGGTAGGCGCCCCCCTGATCTCGGCACTGGCGGCACGCGTGCCGCGCCGGGCCCTGCTGATCAGCCTGATGCTGGTGTTCGCCTTGGGCAACGTGGCCAGCTCTCTGACCACCGACTTCGGGTCCTTCGTCGCCCTGCGCTTCATCGCCGGCCTGCCCCACGGTGCCTTCTTCGGCGTCGCCGCCCTGGTGGCGGCGGCGGCGGTACCCGTGGATCAACGCGCCCGCGCGGTCGGCCGGGTCATGCTGGGACTGAGCGTCGCCATCGTGGTGGGCGCCCCCCTGGCCACCTGGGCCGGCCAGCTGCTGGGCTGGCGCTTCGCATTCTTCGCCGTGGGCGGCGTGGCCATCGCCACCATGCTCATGATTCGCCTGTTCGTGCCCTTCCAGCTTGGCGATCGTGCCGCGAGCCCACGCCGTGAACTCGGCGCCCTGGCCAGCCAGCGGGTGCTGGCCACCCTGGGCATCGCCGCCATCGGCTTCGGCGGCATGTTCGCGGTATTCAGCTACGCGGTGCCCACCCTGCGTGCCCAGGCGGACATGCCCGAGATCCTGGGCCCCTGGGTATTGGCCATCTTCGGCCTCGGCGGCATCGTCGGCAACCTGGTCGGTGCCAGGCTCGCCGACCGCCATCCGGTGGGGGCGATCCCCTGCATTCTGGTGTGGAGTCTGCTGGTACAGCTGGGCTTCTACGCGGCCGCCAACCACCTGCTGACGGGCCTGCTCTTCATCGCCCTGGTGGGCACCAGCATCGCCCTGGGGCCGGCACTACAGACGCGCCTGATGGATGTCGCCGGCAATGCCCAGACCATGGCCGCCTCGATGAATCATGCCGCCTTCAACTGCGCCAATGCCCTCGGCGCCTGGCTGGGCGGCGTTACCGTCAAGAACGGCGCCGTCTGGTCGTCCACCGGGCTGGTGGGCGCCGGCCTGGCTTTGGGCGGCCTGGCGATCTTCATCCTGGGACGCTACCTCGAGCGGCGACGCGCCGTCTCGCCTGCCTCCCTGGGGTAGCCGGATGCAGGCACCACGCGGGTGTGCGATACTCCGCCACCTTCCACTATCGGCCTCATCCCGGTCTGCAGACCGCCAGCCAATCCGGAGATGCGCATGTCGCAAGGTACGTTGTTCGTTGTTTCCGCCCCTTCCGGCGCCGGCAAGACCAGCCTGGTGCGCGAGCTTGTCGAGAGTCTCGACGGCATCCAGGTGTCGACCTCTCACACGACACGTATCCGCCGCGAAGGCGAGATAGACGGCGTCAACTACCACTTCGTCGACGTGCCGGCCTTCGAGGCGATGATCGAGCGCGGCGAGTTCTTCGAATATGCCCGAGTGTTCGACAACTATTACGGCACCTCGCGCCCGGCCGTACAGGCCGCACTGGCCGCCGGTCAGGACGTGATCCTGGAGATCGACTGGCAGGGTGCCCGCCAGGTACGCGAACAGCTTCCCGAGGCGGTATCGGTGTTTATCCTGCCGCCCTCCCGGGAGGAGCTCGAACGCCGGCTCTCCGGGCGAGGCACCGACGAACATGCGGTGATCGAGCGGCGCATGCGCGATGCGGTGAGCGAGATGTCTCACCACGACGAGTATGATTATCTGCTGATCAACGACGACTTCACCACCGCCCTGGCCGAGCTGCGCGCCCTGGTGGTGTCTCGTCGCCTGGCCCGCCAGCGTGCCGGCGCCACCCACGCCGCCCTGCTCCAGGCGCTTCTCGCCTGAGAGCCAGGCTCGTAGCGCTTGTCAGCGCGGCCAGGCGTCGAGTAACCTATCCTGTCTACCCATAGTGGACACCCGACACACGCTTACCGCGTGATGCGATATCGGGGGTCCCGTCAGCACTTCAGGAAGGCATCCATGGCGCGAGTCACAGTCGAAGATTGTCTGGAAAACGTCGAAAACCGTTTCAAGCTGGTGATGATCTCTACCCACCGCGCCCGCCAACTGGCTCGCGGTTCCCGCGACGCCCTGCTGCCGTGGGATAACGACAAGCCCACCGTCATGGCCCTGCGCGAGATCGCCGGTGGCCAGATCGACTCCAGCGTGCTCGACGAGCCCATCGAGGCCCTGGTTCGCCCGCCTCAGCCGCAGTACGGCAGCTTTACCGAGGAGTGATCCCCGACGGCGCTCCGGCGCCGTTCTCCCCTTCCGGACACTCACCCAGGAGTCAGGCCGCGCCGCATGTTCACCATCGATGACCTGGCCGACCGTCTCGGCGGCTATCTACCCCAGAGCGAGATCCAGCAGGTCAAGCGCGCCTTCTACTATGCCGAGCAGGCCCACGACGGCCAGCGGCGGCGTTCCGGCGAAGCCTACGTTACCCATCCCCTGGCGGTCGCCAACATCCTCGCCAACATGCATATGGACCATCAGAGCCTGATGGCCGCCATGCTGCATGACGTGATCGAGGATACCGGCGTCGGCAAGGAGGCCCTGGCCCTGCAGTTTGGTGCCCCGGTCGCCGAGCTGGTGGATGGTGTCTCCAAGCTGACCCAGATCGCCTTCGAGGACAAGGCGGTCGCCCAGGCGGAGAACTTCCAGAAGATGGTGCTGGCGATGTCCCGGGATATCCGGGTGATCATCGTCAAGCTCGCCGACCGCCTGCACAACATGCGCACCCTCGGCGCCCTGCGCCCCGAAAAGAAGCGCCGCATCGCCCGCGAGACCCTGGAGATCTACGCCCGTGTCGCCAGCCGGCTGGGGATCAACACCATCCGTGTGGAGCTGGAGGACCTCTCCTTCCATGCCCTGCACCCGATGCGCGCCGAGCGTATCAAGCGAGCCGTCTCCAGCGCCCGTGGCCACCGACGCTCGGCGATCCGCCAGATCCAGAATACCCTCCAGCAGAGCCTCGACGACGGGGGACTGCCCAGCACGGTGGTCGGGCGCCAGAAGCATCTGCTGTCGATCTATCGCAAGATGCGCGACCAGCGAAAGGCGTTCAACGAGATCATGGATGTCTTCGGCTTCCGCATCCTGACCGATGACGTCGACAGCTGCTATCGCATCCTCGGGGTGGTACATAACCTCTACAAGCCGGTGCCCGGGCGCTTCAAGGACTATATCGCCATCCCCAAGGCCAACGGCTACCAGAGCCTGCATACCACCCTGTTCGGCGCCGGTGGCATGCCCATCGAGGTGCAGATTCGCACCCGCGAGATGGAGGCCATGGCCAACAACGGCATCGCCGCTCACTGGCTCTACAAGGCGGGTCAGACCGACCATCCCATCGCCGAGGGCAGCCGCGCCCGGGCCCGCTCCTGGATCAAGGGCCTGCTCGAGATGCAGCGCCACGCCGGCGATTCGCTGGAGTTTATCGAGCACGTCAAGAACGACCTCTTCCCCGATGATATCTATGTGTTCACGCCCAAGGGCGACATCATGGAGCTGCCACAGGGCGCCACGGTGATCGACTTCGCCTATAGCGTGCACACCGACATCGGCAACAGCACCATCGCCTGTCGCATCGACCGGCACCTGGCACCGCTCTCGACCCGGCTGGAGAGCGGCCAGACCCTGGAAATCATAACGGCGCCCGGGGCACGCCCCAACCTCACCTGGCTCAACTTCACGATCACCGCCAAGGCGCGCTCGGCGATCCGTCATGCCCTGAAGCACCAACAGCACACCGAGGCGGTGCAGCTGGGTCGGCGCCTGCTCAACAAGGCCCTCGGCGAGTTCGAGACCAGCCTGGAGGAGCTGCCCGAAGGCCTGCTGTCCGGCCTGCTCGGGGAACTGAGCCTGAAGAACGAAGAGGCCCTGCTGGAGTCCATCGGCCTAGGCTCACGGGTTGCCCACGTCACTGCCCGGCGCCTGATGGACCTGCAGCATGGCGAGGCGGCGGAACGGCAAGCCAAGGGAAACCGCCAGCTCGGCCCCATCATGATCAGCGGCGGCGAAGGCATGATTATCAAGTTTGCCCGCTGCTGCCATCCGCTGCCCGGAGATCCCGTGGTGGGCCATCTCTCGGCGGGCAAGGGCATCGTGGTACACCGCGCCGAGTGCCGTAATCTGGGCGAACTCAAGGCCGACCCCGAGAAACTCTTCCCCCTGGAGTGGGCCGAGTCCATCGACGAGGATTTCCTGGTGGCGCTGCGCCTCGAGGTGGAGAGTCATCGTGGGCTGGTGGCCGAACTGGCCGGCGTTATTACCGATGCCGAGGCCAATATCGAGCGCATCGGCATCGAGGAACGCGATGCTCGCCTGGCGACGGTCAATCTGGTGCTCGCGGTACGCGATCGCGTCCATCTGGCGCGTATCATCAAGCGCCTGCGTAACCTCCTTCACGTCGAGCGCATTCACCGCCTCGGCAACTGATGCCTTCCCGACCCGGCCCGACCTCGCCCCCAGGGGGCGAGCGGGTCATTTATCATCGATGAATACCCACCACAAGATGGAGCACAACATGAGCAACAAGGCTGTGATCAATACCGAGAAGGCCCCCGCCGCCATCGGCCCTTACTCCCAGGCCATCAAGGCCGGCAACACCGTCTATCTCTCCGGCCAGATCCCCCTCGACCCGGCCACCATGGAGCTGGTGTCCGATGATTTCGAGGCCCAGGCACGCCAGGTCTTCACCAACCTGCGTGCCGTCTGCGAGGAAGCCTCGGGCTCCCTGCAGGACATCGTCAAGCTCAACCTCTTCCTGGTCGACCTGGGGCAGTTCGCGGTCGTCAACGCCATGATGGAAGAGTTCTTCGAGAAGCCCTATCCGGCGCGTGCCGCCATCGGCGTCAAGGCACTGCCCAAGGGTGCACAGTTCGAGGCCGAGGGTGTGATGGTCATCGGCGACTGACGCGACGGCTCACCTTTATCGAGCGGCGCGGGGCCCGCTACGCGGCCCCGCCTCACTCGGCATGAGGGCCCGAGGGCTTTTTGCCCTCGGGCCCTCTGCGATAGCCCAGGCGCTCTTCGATAGCCCAGGCCCTCCCCGAACAGTCCAGGCCCTCTCCGGACGGCTTAGGCTTTCTCCGGACGGCTTAGACTTTCTCCGGACAGTTCAGGCTCTCTACGGAAGGCTTAGGCTCTCTACGGACAGCTTAGGCTCTCTACGGACAGCTTAGGCTTTCTCCGGCAGGAAGCCCCCCTCCTTAAGCACCTGGGCATATCCCTCACGGAAGCTGGGATAGCGGAAGACGTAGCCGCTCTCCAGCAGCCGGGCGTTGCTGCAGAGCTTGCTGGCACGGCGGCGCAGGGGAGACTGGATGATGTCGGTGGCCTCCACCTTGAGCTGCTTCGCGAGCCAGGCCATGACGTCATGGAGCGGCGCCGGCTCACAGTCGGTCGCCAGATAGAGCGCCTCGACGGCCTTGTCCGCGAGCACCCGGTCGATCAGATGCGCCAGCACCCCGGCACAGTCGTCTCGGTGGATGCGGTTGGTGTACATGGCGGGGCTTGGCGGGGCGATGCGTCCCTCGCCGACCTGGCGAATCAGCCGGTCGCGACCCGGGCCATAGATCCCCGAGAAACGCACTACGCTACCCGGCAGGGAGTGGTCGCTCAGCGCCCGTTCGGCCTCGCACATCAACCGGCCAGAAAAGCCGGTGGGCTCGGTGGGGCTGGCCTCATCCACGCTCTCGCCGTCGCACTGGGCGTAGACGCTGGTGGAAGACACGAAGAAGACGTGGCGCGGGGGCTTCTCCCGCGCGGCAAATTCGGCCAGGATGGCAGCCAGCCCCTCGGGATAGGCGGCGCGATAGGCGTCCTCATCGAAGCGGTCGGCACTGGCCACGTAGACCAGGATATCGGCATCCGGCAAGCCAGCCAGGCTTGCCGGGTCGGCGAGGTCGGCGGCAACCGCTTCCAGGCCCGTCCCCTCGAGTGATTCGGCTCGGCGGCGGGCACCGATCACGCGCTGCCCTTGCGCCTGCAGGCGCCGACCCAGTGCCGTGCCAATGTCCCCACAACCCAGAATCAGTGTCGTTGTCTTCAACTTTGCCTCGCCCCCTGATAAAACGTCCCTATTGGAAATGCACAAGGATGCCATCCAGGCAACACCCATGACTCTAACAGAACTCCGCTACATCGTGACACTGGCCCAGGAGCGCCACTTTGGTCGTGCTGCCGAGCGCTGCTTCGTCTCTCAGCCGACCCTGTCGGTAGCGGTGAAGAAGCTCGAGGAGGAGCTGGGCGTACCGCTCTTCGAGCGTTCCAAGTCCACGGTCCAGGTCACTCCGCTGGGCGAAAGAATCGTCGAACAGGCCCAGCGGGTGCTGGAGCAGACCAGCGTGATCAAGGAACTCGCCACCGCGGGCCGCGACCAGCTGGCGACGCCATTACGCCTCGGTGCCATCTACACCATCGGGCCCTATCTCCTCCCGCACCTGGTCCCGGAACTGGCCCGCAGCGCCCCCCAGATGCCGCTCTATATCGAGGAGGGCTTCACCGGCGGCCTGCGCCGCAAGCTGCGCAGCGGGGAGTTGGACGCCATCATCGTGGCGCTGCCCTTTACCGAGACCGATGTGCTGACCAAGGCGCTCTATGCGGAGGAGTTCGAGGTGCTGTTACCCGCGGATCACGCCTGGGCCGGCCGCGACAGCGTAAACAAGGAGGAGCTGCTCCAGGAACGCCTGCTGCTGCTCGGTGAGGGCCACTGCTTTCGCGACCAGATCCTCGAAGCCTGCCCGGCGATCAGCCAGAAGCTCGCAAGCCCCAGCAATACGCTCACCGCCGAAGGCGGGTCTCTGGAAACCATTCGCCATATGGTGGCCTCCAAGCTTGGCATCACGGTGCTGCCCCATTCGGCCATTGGCACCTCCCACTACGAGAGCGGCCTGCTCACCAGCCTGCCCTTCGCGGCTCCCGCTCCGGGGCGCACCGTCGCCATCGCCTGGCGTGCCAGCTTCCCGCGGCCCAAGGCCATCGACGCCATTACCGACGCCGTCGCCCGCTGCCGCCAGGCCGACTCCGGCCCGGCATGAGCGCCGATAACATGGCCCTCGACGCGCCGGTCGCCTCGCTCAAGGGCGTTGGCGAGGCCCTGTCCCAGAAGCTGTCCCGACTGCGCATCGACAGCGTGGCCGACCTGCTGTTCCACCTGCCCCTGCGCTACCAGGATCGCACCCGCATTACGCCCATCGGCACGCTGCGCGCCGGCCATGAGGCCGTCGTTGAGGGCGAGGTAGTCGCCGCCGAGGTCGTGAGTGGCCGGCGTCGCAGCCTGCTGGTACGCCTGCGCGATGGGTCGGGACTCCTCAGCCTGCGCTTCTTCCACTTCTCGCCGGCCCAGCAGCAGCAGTTCCAGCCCGGTAGCCGGGTGCGCGGCTTCGGCGAGGCGCGTACCGGCGCCACCGGCCTCGAGATCTACCATCCGGAGTATCGCCTGCTCAAGGCCGATGCCCCGCCGGTGGAAGACCATCTGACCCCTATCTACCCCACCACCGAGGGCCTGCACCAGACCCGCCTTAGGGCGCTGATCGAGCAGGCCCTGGCGCGCCTCGATGGAGCCCCCGAGGCGCTGCCCGACTGGATCACGCCGGACCTGCGCAGCCGCTTCCGCCTGCCCGAACTGCACCGTTGCCTGCATGCCCTGCATCAGCCACCAGCGGAGATCGACCCCGAACAGCTGGCCAGCGGACACCACCCGGCCACCCGTCGCCTGGCACTGGAAGAGCTGCTCGCCCACCGCCTCAGCCTGCAGACGGTGCGCCTGCGTATCCAGGAGGATGGCGCCCCGGCCCTGGCCTCGGGACGCGGCCTGCAGGCTCGTTTCTTGACTCAGCTCCCCTTTTCCCTGACCGCCGCCCAACGCCGGGTGCTCGACGAGATCGGCGCCGACCTGGCCAGGGAAGTTCCCATGCTGCGCCTGGTGCAGGGGGATGTGGGTTCCGGCAAGACGGTAGTGGCCGCCATGTCGGCCCTGGCCGCCATCTCCGGCGGCTGTCAGGCGGCGATGATGGCGCCCACCGAGATCCTGGCCGAGCAGCACTACCGGGCCTTCAAGGCCTGGTTCACACCGCTTGGCATCGACGTCGCCTGGCTCGCCGGCAAGCTCAAGGGCAAGGCGCGTCTCGACACCAAGGCGGCGATCCAGGATGGCCGTGCCCAGATGGTGGTGGGCACCCATGCGCTGTTCCAGGACGACGTGCACTTCCAGCGCCTGGGTCTGGCGGTCGTCGATGAACAGCACCGCTTCGGGGTCCACCAGCGGCTGGCCCTGCGCGAAAAAGGCAAAAAGGGTGAAAAAGGCAAAAAGGGCGAAAAAGGCCAAAAGGACGAGAAAGGCGGCCTTACCCCCCATCAGCTGGTGATGACCGCCACTCCCATCCCCCGCACCCTGGCGATGAGTGCCTACGCCGACCTGGACGTCTCGGTGATCGATGAGCTGCCGCCCGGCCGCACGCCGGTGAAGACCGTGGCGATGCCCGACGAACGCCGCCCCGAGGTGGTCGAGCGCATTCGTCACGCCTGCGCCGAGGGACGCCAGGCCTACTGGGTCTGCACCCTGATCGAGGAATCCGAGGCGCTGGAGTGCCAGGCCGCCGAGGCGACCCGGGACGAGCTGGTCGAGGCGCTGCCGGAACTCGCCATCGGCCTGGTTCACGGCCGCATGAAGCCCGCCGAAAAGGCCGCTGTCATGGAGGCCTTCAAGGCCGGGGAGCTGGACCTGCTGGTCGCCACCACGGTAATCGAAGTGGGGGTCGACGTCCCCAATGCCAGCCTGATGATCATCGAGAACCCCGAGCGCCTGGGCCTCTCCCAGCTGCATCAGCTGCGCGGCCGGGTGGGGCGCGGCGCCACCCAGAGCTTCTGCGTGCTGCTCTATCATCCGCCGCTATCGGCCCACTCCAAGGAGCGCCTGGCGGTAATGCGCGAGACGACCGATGGCTTTCGCATCGCCGAGAAGGACCTGGAGCTGCGGGGGCCAGGCGAGGTCCTGGGCACCCGCCAGACGGGGCTCGCCCAAATGAAGATCGCCGACCTGGAGCGTGACGCCGACCTGCTCGACCGCATCGCGCCGCTGGCCGAGGCGCTGATGGCCAGCCACCCCGAGGCCAGCCAGCCGCTGATTCGGCGCTGGCTGGGCGAAGAAGCGGGACGCTACGGGCAGGTGTGACAGCTGGAAGCTGGAAGCTGGAAGCTGGAAGCTGGAAGCTGGAAGCTGGAAGCTGGAAGGCCGCATGATGCCCCCACTCAGCCAGGGGTCAAGGGGTTTCTTCCGGCTTCTGGCTTCCAGGCGCGAAGCGCCGCTCTTCCAGCTCCCGAGCGGCTTCTCGCAGCGCCACCAGCTGGCGGGCGATCAGTGCCAGCTGGGCCCCCAGCAGCGAGTCCGTTTCTCCCCGAGCGATCTCCGGTGGCGCGGCCGGCGCGATTGCCTCCCGCCGCTCCAGGGCCCGGGACAGGTCGTCCAGTTCCGCGAGGATCGTCTCGGCCAGCGCGCTCTCCGCCGCGCAGACCCCGGGGCTCTCGCCACGGTGGGCGCCCAGGGCGGATAGATAGTTGAGCAGGATATGGGCCTGGAGCTGAAAGGGTAACCCCCGCTCGGCGTCGCGGCGGAAGGGCCCCGGCTCCTGCTGCATATTGGCCAGCATGGCGGCAAGCTCCGCATCGGCGTTATGGGCATTGCGCCGCGCCAGGCGGTAGGCCAGGTCATCGCGCTTGCCGCTGGCATACTGCTCGACCAGGGCTGCCAGATAGTCGCGCCCCGCCGCCAGGGAGGCGGCGGCCTGGCGATGCAGCCGCCTGCCCTGCCAGTCGGGCAGGATGGTCAGCACCGCCAGCCCGGCGATGGCGGCGCCCAGCAGGGTATCCATCAGGCGCGGCCAGATCAGCCCGAAGCCGTCGCCGACCTGATTGAAGCAGCTCAATACCATCAGGGTGATGGCCGACGTGGCCAGGGTATAGTGACGCCCGCGCAGGGCGAAGAAGGCGACCCCGGCCGCCACCGCAATGCCCGCCTGAAGGGCCGGCGAAGGAAACAGGCTGATCAGTGCCCAGCCTGCCACCAGACCCAGCACCGTACCCAGGATACGCTGCCACAGGAAGCGCCGTGTGGCCCCGAAGCTGGGTCGACACACGAACAGGCTGGTCAGCAGTATCCAGTAGCCCTGGGTCGGATGAATCAGGTGCAGCAGGCCGAAACCCGCCACCAGGGTGGCGGCCAGCCGCACGGCATGCCGAAAGACCGGCGAGCGCGGGGTCAGCTGTGCCTGCAGGCGCTCGACCACCTCCCCCAGGCTACGGGGCGTGCGGTCGTGCAGCGCCGCATCATGGTCTTCGCCGAGCTCCGGCTGCCGAGCCCTGGCCAGGGCCTGCTCCAGCGTCGCCAGGTTATCGGCCACGGCCTCGAGGGCCGGCAACAGCGCCCTGCGCTCCGCGGACAGCGCGCCGCGCAGATGCGCCAGGGAGGCCTCCAGGTCGCGCTGTGCTTGCTCGCTGGGTGATTCGTCGACGCCACGCTTGAGCAGCAGGCCCTGGGACAGGGCCCGACACGTCTCCCCCTGTCGCGAGAGCACCCGCTGGATGCGGAACAGGACATCATGATGGAAGAAGGCGTCGGCAAGCTCCGCATAGGGAGAGTGAGAGGAACTGGCGCGCTCGTGAATGTCCTGGGCGATGAAATAGAGACGCAGATAGCGTGCCAGCCGCGGCGATTCGCGCTGCCCCTCCAGGCGTCGGAAGAGGCGTTCCTTGGCATCATTCATGGCACCGACCACCACGCCATTCTGGCGGGCCAGGGCCAGGCGCCGCCCCTCCACATCCAGCTCCCTCAGTGGCTCGAACAACGCCGCCTTGAGGGCGAGATAACGGGCCAGCTCGCGATAAACTCGCGCCAGGGCAAGCTGCAGTGGCTGACGGGAAAAGAGGGCGCACCAGGCGACCGAGATCGCCCCGTACCAGGCGGCACCGGCCACCAGCAGCCCGGGTTCACGCCACAGTTCGCCCAGCGCCGGGCTGCCACGCTGCTCGAGGCTGATCAGGGTATAGATGGCCAGGATCAGGGTGGCATTGGCGATGGTGGCGTAGCGCTGACTGACCGCGCCGAACATGGTCATGCCGAAGGCCGACAGCCCCAGGATCACGACGAGGGGCCAGGGGTGCGCGAACACCAACTCCATCGCCAGCGAAGCCAGCGCGAAGCACACCAGGGTGACCATCAGGGCGGCGAGCCGGCCAGGCCAGTCGTCATCGGTCTCGGCCAGGGCGCAGGCAATGGCGCCAAGAAACAGCGGAATCAGGCTGGCGGGGGCCTCGATCCACCAGCACAGCAGGGTGATGCCAGCCAGGGCAATCAATACCCGCAGGCTATAGGCGGCAGGCTCGAGGGTCCAGAAACGCCGCAGGACCAGGGTCAGGGACATGGTGGCCGTCGTCAGAGGTGGCGCAGCAGTTTCTGCAGCCGCTGGAGGTCGGCGGCATCGCCCACCAGGCGCACGCGCCCCTCCATCATGCCATCGAGGAAGGCCTGCTGACTCGGCTTGCGCAGCACCTCGAGGGCGGTCGCCGCGTTCTCGAAGCGCAGCTCCAGGTCGAGGTCCACCGGCAGGCCACGCCCGTGTTCGATGCCTTGGGGCGACATACGATAGTGCCGGGCAATGGACAGGTCCTCGGTGGCCACGCCCCAGTCGAGGCCGCGCATCTCACCCAGCAGCTCGCGGAAGCGCGGGTTGCGACGCCGGGCTCGCTTGAGCAGCCAACCCAGCACCCAGAGCATCAATTTGAGCTTCATGTCATCACCACCGGCTCCCTGGGGAATAGAAGAGAAGACGCCTGGCGCTGGAAGGGGGCCAGGCGCCCGGGGGGGCACTTTCCTGGCGTTACTTGGCCACGGCGTCCTTGAGGCCCTTGCCCGGCTTGAAGGCCACGGTCTTGCTGGCCGGAATGGTCAACGGCTGACCGGTCTGGGGGTTCTTACCGGTGCGCGCGGCACGCTCGCGCACGGCGAAGGTGCCGAAACCGATCAAGGAGACATCCTGCCCCTGGGAGACGCTGCCGGTGATCTCGTCGAGAATCACATTGAGGACCTGGCCCGCCTTGTCCTTGGATAGATCGGCACGCTCGGCAATAGCCGTCGCGAGTTCTGGCTTACGCATACAACCCTCCTGGTATTGACACTGAATTCCGGCCAACGGACCGGAATGTGGTTGTCATGGGAGATATCACTCGTCTCCCCGGCTATCTTGCCGGGAACCGGCGAGCGACATCGAAAGGCACGCTCGGGCGACCGTGGAGCCGCCATCGCCGACCTAGCCTAGCAACGCCGGTGCAGCCCGCGCCAGTTCGACTTTCCGACGCACGCAGCTTCCTGTCAATGCAAAGCCGATCAAACGTCCGTCCTCGGACTCGGCCAGGGCGCTGAAATCTCCCGCTTCTCCCTCGATACGCCAGCGTGCCGGGGGCGACGCCGGGGGCAGCGATACCACCGGCAGCAAGGGCGTCTTGACCAGCACCGGCCAGGGACCATAGCGCACCGGCGTGGGCGTCCCGGCAAGGGTACGCGCCAGGGCCTTGGCGCCGGCCTGCAGTGGTTGGACATACATGGCGTTGACGCCATCGACACAGGCCACATCGCCCAGGGCATGAACCCCGGGCGCCGAGGTCGCCAGCAGGCGGTCGGTGTGGATGCCCGCGGCGCTGACCTCGAGGCCCGCCGCCTCGGCCAGGGCCGTACGCGGCCTCAGCCCCGTGGCCAGCAGGACCAGGTCGGCCACCACCGACTCCCCGTCATCGAGGCCGACGACGGCATCGCTGCCCTCGGCCCCCAGCCCGGTCACGCCGCGTCCAAGGCACAGGGCCATGCCCGCCTCCTGAAATGCCTCGCCCAGCGCTCGCCCCAGTGGCTCGGGAAGCAGGCGCGGCAGCGGCGCGGTTTCGGGGGCCACCAGGGTCACCCGATGGCCGCCGGCCAACAGATCATTGGCGAACTCACAGCCCACCAGGCCGGCCCCGACAATGGCCACACGAGCGGGACGGCCAAGGCGACTCAACGCGGCGTGAAAGGCCCGGTAATCCCCCAGATCATTGACCGTCATCACCCGTCCGGCCAGGGCCTCCGGCACCGGAAAGGGCGCCATCGGTGCCGCCCCGGTCGCCAGCACCAGTTCGCCATAGGCCAACCGCTCCTTGCCGAGATGCAGGGTGCGGGCCGCCGTATCGATGGCCTCGACTCGGGTATGCGTACGCACCAGTGCATTCATCGAATCGGCCATCGCCAGGGCATCACGGGCCGCCAGCCGCTCGGGGGGCAGCCCCTTGGCGAAGCCGGTGGAGAGTAACGGCTTGGAGTAGTCATCACCGTCGTCGGCGGTAATCAGGGTCACCGGCCGCTCGGCGTCCAGGGAACGCAGCTGGCGCAGCAGGCCAAGGCCCGCCATGCCGCTGCCGATAATGGTCAGGGGGGCGCTCATGGGTCTCCTCGTCGAGGAAGCGGAATCGTAGCGCATGGTACACTACCTGCTCCCGAGGATGGACAGGGAGTCCACGGTGTCCGATTCCAGACCCCAAGCGCTACACGGCCCGACACGCTGGTCGCCGCTGGCCGCGGTTCGCCCCGGCATGAGCCCTGCCTGGCAGCAATGGGTGGGCTCCCGGGACTCGTTGACCCTGCGCCTCACCGACGCGGGCCGGCCACGCCCGTTGCATGTCCGGCTCCTCGACCAGCGTATCGATACGCCGCGGCACGACGAGGCCCGGGCGCTCGACCTGCCGCCGGGACGTCGGGCCTGGCTACGCGAGGTGGCGCTGTGCCTGGGGGGAAGGCCCTGGGTGGCGGCGCGCTCGGTCGCCCCACTCGAGGGACTTCCCGCCGACGACCTGGCGCACCTCGGCGAACGCTCACTGGGCAGCTGGCTGTTTCGCCAGCCCGACCTCGAACGCGGCGAGATCGAGGTCACTCGCGACCCGGCGGGTTTCCATTCGGCCCATGGGCCCTGGGGGCGCCGCTCGATGTTTTACCATGGCACCTTCCGCATGCTGGTGCAGGAGTGGTTCCTCGACGCCATGGCGGATGACCTCGGCCTGCCTTCGCGCTAGGCTCTGATGTTCCCACCCGCCACGAGGTAGAGATGGACCGCTCCCTGATGCGCCCCACGGGCCTGGCCCGACTCCCCGACTTCCTGCGCCTGACGCGCCTCGACCGCCCCATTGGCAGCTGGCTGCTGATGTGGCCCACCCTGTGGGCGTTGTGGATAGCCGCCGAGGGGCTGCCCAGCCGCCGCCTGCTGCTGATCTTTGTCGCCGGCGTCTACCTGATGCGCGCCGCCGGCTGTGTGATCAATGACTACGCCGACCGCCATGTGGATGGCTACGTCAAGCGCACCCTCGACCGCCCCCTGGCCACCGGGCGTATCGGCGAGGGCGAGGCCCAGGCCCTGTTTCTGATGCTGGTGGCCGGCGCTTTCGTGCTGGTGCTGTTTACCAACCTGTTCACGATACTGCTCTCCATCGGCGGGGTCATATTGGCGTTTATCTACCCCTTCATGAAACGCTATACCCATCTGCCACAGCTGTTCCTGGGGGCCGCCTTCTCCTGGGCGATTCCCATGGCGTACGGCGCGGTGCAGGGCCAGGTGCCCGTCGAAGCATGGCTGCTGTTCACGGCCAACGTGATGTGGACCATCGCCTACGACACCCAATACGCCATGGTCGACCGCGACGACGACCTGAAGGTCGGCATCAAGTCCACCGCGGTGCTGTTTGGCAGCGCCGACCGCTTCATGATCGGCCTGTTGCAGATCGTGACGCTTCTGCTGCTGTCCTGGGTCGGCGCACGACTCGCCCTGGGCGGCTTCTTCTGGCTGGGGCTGGCGGCCATGGCGGCCACCTTCGTCTGGCAGCACTGGCTGATTCGCCAACGCAAGCGCGAGCCCTGCTTCCAGGCCTTTCTCAACAACTTCTGGTCGGGCCTGCTGGTCTTCGCCGGCCTTGCCCTGAGCCTGTGGCCAGATATCTCATAGTCGGATGGGCGTTAGCGGGCCATCATCGAGCACGCCTCAGCGACGCGTCGAAGGCACGCTAGGCAGATCGCGGTAGTGGCCATCCCACATCAGTACCGAGGCCGCCACCGCACCGGGCAACAGGAAGAGGTTGGCCAGCGGGATCCAGGTAATCAGGGTCACCGCGCCACCATAGCTCATGGTCGGCCACCAGCGCGCCTTCAGACGACGGCGCATGTCGACGAAACTGACCTTGTTGTTGTCCATGGGGTAGTCGAGGTAGGTGATCGCCATCATCCACGCCGAGAACAGTGCCCAGAGCAGCGGTGCCACCAGGTTGATCACGGGAATCCAGCTGAGCACGAACAGCGCCGCCATGCGCGGCAGGATATAGACCAGCTTGACCAGCTCCCGGCCCAGCGCATCCACGGTGGTCCTCGCCAGGCCGCGGTCATCCAGCGGCTGCCGCCCGGTAGCCATGATCTCGACCTTTTCGGCCAAGAAACCATAGAAGGGCGCCGCGACGAGGTGGGTCACCAGGGTAAAGGTGAAGAACACCATCAGCACCAGGCTGACCACGAACAGCGGCCAGATCAACCACTCCAGCCAGGCAAGCCATCCCGGTACCAGTGTCATCCAGTGGTCCAGCCAGCTGCCGAAGTTGGCCAGCACGAACCATAGCATGGCGACATAGACCAGCAGATTCACGGCAATGGGGGCAAACACATAGCGGCGCAGGCCGGCGCCGTAGACCAGGCGGGTACCACGGGCCAGGGCCGTAAGGGCATCAAGCATTCTGTCGTCTCTTGCGGCTATCGAGATCAAGGGGCATTCAGGTCGTCGGGGCTGACAGGACGGGGCGGGGCTGGAGGGTAGACCCGGGTGAGTTTACCATGGGCCCGGTTTTCCCCCCCAATAACAAACCAGGATGTTGACACCTTCATGACCGACCTCGACGACAGCCCCCGCCCACGGGGCGACCTGACCCTCAAGCTGCTGGCCAGCCGCCAGGACACCAATCTCCATGGCGACATCGCCGGTGGCTGGCTGGTCGCCCGCATGGACCAGGCCGCCGAACTGGCCGCCGACCGGGAAGCCAATGGCCGCACCGCCACCGTGGCCATCGAGGCCATGGACTTCCTGTGCCCGGTGCGCGTCGGCTCCATGGTCAATATCTTCACTCGCCTGGTGGAGGTCGGCCACAGCTCCATCCGCATCGACGTCGAGGTATGGATCCGTCAGCCCCATGAGCGCCAGCCCCACGAGCTTTACAAGGTCACCGAGGCCCGCTTCGTCATGGTGGCCATGGATGACAAGGGCCGCATACGCGCGGTACACCGCGAGACATGATGCCAGTCGTCAGACGCCTACCGTCTCACGGGCCTTGAGGTAGGCGAACTCGCCTGCATCGCTGGAGGGCCTCACCAGCTTCTGGAAGGCGACATAGGAGTCATAGACCTTCTTCGATGCCGGATCATTCTCGACCTGCTCGGCGAGCACCTCCTGGGAGGCATCGTAGAGTGCCTTCATCACATCCTCGGGGAAGGTGCGCAGCTTGACCCCATGTTCGCTGACCAGGGTATCCAGGGCCTGGGCATTGCGGAAGGTGAACTCGCTAACCATCGCCAGGTTGGCCGCACTGGCCGCCTCGGTCACCACCGCCTTGAGGTCATCGGGCAGGGCATTCCAGGCGTCCAGGTTGACGGTGCCCTCGAGGATCGCACTGGGCTCGTTCCAGGCCGAGGTATAGTAGTAGTCGGCCACCTGGTGCAGGCCGAAGGCCAGATCATTGTAGGGACTGACCCAGTCGGCGGCATCCAGCACGCCGGTCTGCATGGAGGTGAAGATCTCCGAGCCCGGCATATTGACGGTGGTGACGCCGATACGATTCATGGCCTCGCCGGCGAGGCCGGGCAGGCGTAGCTTGAGCCCCTGCAGGTCCTCCAGGGAATTGATCTCCTTCTTAAACCAGCCGCCGGGCTGGGTAGTGGTATTGCCCACCGGGAAGGGCTTGAGGTTGTGCTGGGCATAGACCTCGTCCCACAGCTCCTGGCCGCCACCGTAATAGAGCCAGGCGTTGGTTTCCTGGGTCGTCATGCCGAAGGGCACGGCGGTGAAGAACTGTGACGCGGCTACCTTGCCACGCCAATAGTAGGAGGCGGAGTGCCCCATCTCGGCGGTGCCGGCGGCCACGGCGTCGAACACTTCAAGCGGCGGTACCAGCTCACCGGCACCGTGCACACGGATGCGCATGCGCCCACCGGAGAGGACCTCGATACGCTTGGCGAACTCATTGGCCCCGGTACCCAGGGCCGGGAAGTTCTTGGGCCAGGAGGTCACCATGTTCCAGGTGATGGTCTCCTGGGCCTTGGCGGTGGAAACGAAGGGCGCGGCGGCGACACCGGCGGCGCCGGCGCCTAATGTCTTGATAAAGCTGCGACGTTGCATGCTGGCATGACTCCATACGGATTATTATGAAAGCGCCACGCCTGTCGCGCGGCAGTGTCCGCACAGCAGTATGCGTTAGACCCGAATACCCCCACAAGCTGGGGGGCTACAGCGGCGTCAGCTTGGCAAAGCCCAGCACCAGCCACTTGTCCCCCTCGCCCTCGAAGCTGACCTGTACCCGCGCCCGAGGCCCCTCGCCCTCGGCATTGAGGATCACGCCCTCACCGAAGACCGGATGGCTGACCCGCTGGCCCAGGGAGAGCGAGGGCAGGTCATCGCCACCGTTGACCTCGCTCTGACGAAGCCCGGCGGGGCGCGAGGCGGTGACCGGGCGTGATACCTGGCCGCGCAGGCGCACCTCCTCCAGGTACTCCTCGGGAATCTCGCGCAAGAAGCGCGAGGCGCGCTGGAAGGTCTCCTTGCCGTGCAGCCGGCGAATCTCGGCATGCGTCAGATAGAGCTTGCGCATGGCCCGGGTCAGCCCCACGTAGCAGAGGCGACGCTCCTCCTCGAGGCGCCCCGGCTCTTCCACCGACATGCGATGAGGGAAGAGCCCCTCCTCCACGCCGGCGATAAACACCACCGGGAACTCCAGCCCCTTGGCGGAGTGCAGCGTCATCAACTGGACGCCATCCTCGAACTCATCGGCCTCATGCTCGCCGGCGTTAAGCGCCGCCTCGGAGAGGAAGGCCTCCAGGGCGGCGCCGCCCTCGCCGGCCTCCGACGCCTCGAAGGCGTCGCCCTGGGTAAAGGCCCTGGCCGCCGTCACCAGCTCCTCCAGGTTCTCGACCCGGGCCTGGCCCTTTTCGCCTCTTTCGTTACGGTGGTGCTCAACTAGCCCCGTGCGGGCCATCACATGGTCGATGATCTCGTGGAGCGCCAGGCCGGCGCTATCGTTGTCCAGGCCATCGACCAGGTCGGCAAAGGCCTGCAGGGCACTGCCGGCACGCCCCTTGAGGGCCCCATCGGCCAGGCCATCGTGGAGCGCCTGCCATAGCGAGACGCTGCCCTCCCGGGCTCGCTGGCGCAGCAGTTCCACGGTACGCGTGCCGATGCCCCGCGCCGGCACGTTGATCACCCGCTCCAGGGAGGCATCATCGTCACGGTTGAGCAGCAGGCGCAGGTAGGCCAGGGCGTTCTTGATCTCCAGGCGTTCGTAGAAGCGATGCCCGCCATAGATGCGGTAGGGCACTCCCTGGCGGATCAGGGTCTCCTCGATCACCCTCGACTGGGCATTGGAGCGGTAGAGGATGGCGATATCGCGGCGATTGACGCCCTCCTCGACGCGCTCACGCAGGGTATCGACGATGAAGCGTGCCTCGTCGAGGTCATTGAATCCGCTGTAGACCGAGATCGACTCGCCACGCTCGCCGGCGGTCCACAGCGTCTTGCCCATGCGCTCGGCGTTGTGATTGATCAGGGCGTTGGCGGCCTCGAGGATGGCGCTGGTGGAGCGATAGTTCTGCTCCAGGCGCACGGTCTTGGTCTCCGCGAACTCGCGCTCGAAGCGGCGGATATTTTCCACGCGAGCGCCGCGCCAGCCATAGATCGACTGGTCATCGTCGCCCACCACGGTCATCGGCGTGGTCATGCCGCTCAGCAGCTTGAGCCAGGCATACTGCAGGGTATTGGTATCCTGGAACTCGTCCACCAGCACATGGGCGAAGCGCTCCTGATAGTGCGCCAGCAGGGCGGGGTTATCGCGCAGTAGCTCCAGGCTACGCAGCAGCAGCTCACCGAAGTCCACCAGGCCCCCACGCTCGCAGGTAAGCTGGTAGCGCTCATAGAGTTCGACCATCTGCCCCAGGTAGGCGTCGCCGTGCACGTTCACCTGATGAGGACGCAGCCCCTCTTCCTTGCAGCCGGAGATAAACGACTGCACCTGCCGCGGCGGGAAGCGCTCGTCGTCGATATCGTTTTCCTTGACCAGGCGCTTGACCAGACGCAGCTGGTCGTCGCTGTCGATGATCTGGAAATGCTGGGGCAGGCGGGCGTCCTGCCAATGGGTGCGCAGCAGGCGATGCGCGATGGAGTGGAAGGTACCCACCCAGACGTGGCGCAACGACATGCCCACCAACGCCTCCAGGCGAGTACGCATCTCGCGCGCCGCCTTGTTGGTGAAGGTCACGGCCAGCACCGCGTAAGGGGACAAGCCCTCGGCCTGCATCAGCCAGGCGATTCGCTGCACCAGCACTCGGGTCTTGCCGGAGCCGGCCCCGGCCAGCACCAGCATATTGCCTTGAGGGGCACTGACCGCCTCACGCTGGGCGGCATTCAGGTGGTCGAGAATCGCCGTGACGTCGTCCATGGGAAGGCATCGCTGCTCGGAAAATGGGCGAATAGCTTAGCATAGTCCTCTTGGGCACAGGCCCCGACGGAGGGGGCATCGTATGCCGCCCCCCTCTCGGGGACAGTCCCCGGCGGAGGGAACAGCGTAAGAAAGGTGCATCAAGGTAAGCTGGGACGGCTTGGCCGGGGACTGTCCCCTTGGTTCGTCCCCTTGGTTCATAGCTTTCAGCTTCCAGGAGCGCAGCGACGCTCTTCCAGCTTAAGCGTCCGGCTCCGGAAAACGCAGCGGCGTCAGGCTCTTCTTCACTTCGCGAAGCTGTTCGGCGAGCTTCGGTCCGCGAGACTTGGCCACGCCCACGGCGAGTACATCGACCAGCACCAGATGGGCAATGCGCGAGGTCATGGGCGTGTAGATCTCGGTATCCTCATGGACATCGATATAGAGCGGCAGAGTCACCTCCTCGGCCAGCGGTGAGTCGCTGGGACATAGCCCGATCACCGTGGCACCGGCCTCCCGCGCCAGCCGCACGCTGGCCACCAGTGCTCGGGTGCGGCCGGTCTGGGAGATGGCGACAACCACATCGCCCTCCTCGAGGGTCACCGCCGACATGTTCTGCATATGCGGGTCGGCATAGGCGGCGGTGGAGATCTGCAGACGGAAGAACTTGTGCTGGGCATCGAAGGCCACCGCACCGGAGGCCCCGTAACCGTAGAACTCGACCCGATTGGCCATGGCCAGGGCGTTGATTGCCTTGCTTAATGCCTCGTTATCGAGGCGGTCGCGCACCGACAGCAGGGTACCCACCGAGGAGTCGAAGATGCTGTGGGAAAACTCCGCCACCGAGTCGCTGTCGTTCATGGAGAACTGGGCGAACTGGCTCCCGGAGGCCAGCATCTGCGCCAGCTTGAGCTTGAAGTCCTGGAAGCCGTTGCAACCCAGTGCCCGACAGAAGCGCACTACCGTAGGCTCGCTGACCTTGGCCTCGGTCGCCAGGTCGACGATACGCATATGAATCACTTCTTCGGGGTTGCGTAGCACGAAGCGCGCCACCTTCTGCTCGGAGCGACGAAAGTGCTCCATGCGTCGTCTCATCTCATCGAACAGGGCACGACTCACGCGGAACTCCTTGGCGGGGGGATCATGTTATCTGCCTACAGTATGCCCGAAAGCAGAGCCGGATGGGCAACACAACCTTGCGGGAGAACGTCGACACCGCGCCAATGGGAAAAAAGTGCACGCCGTCGCTTTTCTGTCAAGTGATGTATAATAAAAAGTGCAGTGTCGCGTAGCGTCCAAGGAGAGAGTCGATCATGTACAAGACCGAACGGTTAACCTCCCTGAAGAGCCAACTCCTCGACATCTTCATGAGCATGGAAGTCCAGGAACACGAACAACGCAGCCGCACCGCCGCCCAGCGCCACCTGCGCGCCCGGCGTGGCATCGAACTCCACGGCGAGTTCAAGCAGCTGACCCGAGACATCGCCGAGCTGCCGGAAGAGGACCTGGCCGACGATACCCGGCACTGAATCCACCCGCCTCATGCAACGAGCCCCGCGGGTGCGGGGCTCGTTTCGGCTTGCGTACGGTCGTGATGGTCTAGGTCACGAGACCAGGCCGTAGACGAACACCACAATGACGCCAATCGGGGCCACCACACGGGACACCACCTGCCAGACCTGGGCCTGGCCAGCGGAGAGACCCAGCTCGCCGACCACGCTGTCACGGTCGAGACGCCAGGCCACGAACAGGATCGCGCCCAGGCCGGTCAACGGCAGCATGAACTTGCTGGTCAGGGTATCCAGGAAGTCGAAGACGTTCAGCCCCATGATCAGGAACTCATCCCAGACGTTGAACGACATCAACGCGGCGATGCCCAGCACCCAGACCCCTGCACCTGCCACCAGGGTCGCCGCGACGCGAGACAGCGGCGTACGCTCCTCGAGCAGCTCCACCGTGGGTTCCAGCAGCGAGATGGCCGAGGTCAGGGCGGCGAAGGTCAGCAGCAGGAAGAACGCCAGGCCGAGGATGGTACCACCCGCCATATTGCCGAAGGCCAGCGGCAGGGTGACGAAGATCAGCCCCGGCCCTTCACCCGGGCTCAGGCCGTTGGCGAAGACGATGGGGAAGATCGCCATGCCGGCCAGCAGCGCGATGGCGGTATCCAGGATGATCACCGTGCGCGCCGTACCGATAAGGCTGACGTCCTCGCCCAGGTAGGAGCCGTAAGCCAGCATGATGCCCATGCCCAGCGACAGGGTGAAGAAGGCCTGTCCCATGGCGGCCAACACGACCCCACCGTTGATGGCGCTCCAGTCGGGGCTGAACATGAAGGCCATGGCCTCGCCGAAGTGGCCGGTGGTCATGCCGTAGACCGCCAGGACCACCATCAGGATGACCAGCGCCGGCATCAGGAGCTTGACGGCGCCTTCCAGCCCCTTGGTCACGCCGCGGGCAACGATAAAGATCACCAGCGCCATAAAGGCGGTGTGCCACAGGGTCAGCGCGGTGGCGTTACCCAACAGGCCACTGAAGATGGCGCCTACGCTATCGGAGTCCTGGCCGGTGAACTGTCCGGTGACCGACCCCAGGGTGTAGAAGAGCGACCAGCCGCCGATCACGCTATAGAAGGAGAGGATCAGGAAGGCGCCCAGGATGCCGCTGGCACCGACCAGGGCCCAGGCCGGCAGGCGACCACTCTGGCGAGCCAGGTCGAGCATGGAGTTGATCGGATTCTTCTGACCGCGGCGGCCAATCAGCCACTCGGAGACCAGGATGGGAAGGCCCACCAGGGCCACACAGGCCAGGTAGATAAGCACGAAGGCGGCGCCCCCGTTGTCACCCACCATATAGGAGAAGCGCCAGATATTCCCCAGCCCCACCGCCGAACCGGTGGCTGCCAGGATAAAGGCCATCTTCGATGACCATTGTGCATGGGAGAGTTTGGACATGTTTCACCCTGTATGTACGTGTCGCCAGCGGCCGATCCGGCGCGGTGGCGGCTTGTGCTTGTCATTGCCACGTCCAGAGCATCATGGATCTCATGACACCGTCCAGAGCATGACAGGATCCGGGCAGGATCACTGCCGCTGCGTCCTGGCCAGCCGGCGGGTTGCCGGCTGGCCAGGACGCCGGAGCGCAGGAAATCACAAGATCGATGCGAGTTAGGCGCCGGATCCAGCAAAATCCAGGAGTAATGGCGCTCCGGCCCATAAAACTATCCGATCAAACGCTCGATGGCCAGTCTCATCTTTGGCCCGAGGCTGCACCTTTAGGTGCATGCATCAAGATCCGAACAGACTGGCCTGAATTTCACCGGGAAAAGCCGGCAAGGACGGTAATGCCAGTCGCTCGTGGAGCCGTCGCGCCAGCTGAGGCGCCTGTCGGTTATCAGGAGTATGCACAAACAGGAAAGGGGTTTTCCCCTGACTTATCCACAGCAACAGTTGCGCTATCCAGGGCTCGAAATAGTGTTCGTTAATGGCCGTATCCAGGTGACCGATAAAACGCACCAGGGGACGACTCGCCGTGGAAAGCACATGTAATGGACACTTGGGCTTTTCGCGCTGCGCCTTCCGCAGGCCAGGGTGCTCACCGGCAGGGGTCGCGAAAAGCGGGCGGACATCGAGCATCACACGATCCACGCCATAAGTTATCAACATCCTGTTGAGATCGCGCTCGGCCGCCCCCTTGTGGAAAAAATCACTGTGCCGAACCTCAACGGCACAAGGAATGCCTGCCGGCCAGCACGCGAGCAGCGCTTCGAGCCGGGGCAGTTCATCGCGACCAAAATCCCTGGGAAGCTGGATCATCAGCGGACCCAAGCGACCATGCAGCGGCTCAAGTGCCGCCAGGAAGGCCTCGAGATCGGCGTCGATGCCGACCAGGCGACGCTCATGAGTCAGGGTAGCGGGCAACTTGAAACAGAAACGGAAGTCAGGCGGGACCTGGCGCGCCCAAGCCGCCACGGTCTCCGGCCTTGGCGCCCCACTATAGAAAGTGGTGTTGCCCTCCACGGCGGTGAAGACTCGGGCATACTCCTCGAGGCCGCCACCGTGAGGGGGATAGAGCCCGCCGCGCCAGTCGGGGTTGGCCCACATGGGCAACCCCAGGTGGAGCGGCGGTTCGGCGCGGGAGGCCGTCACTCCACCGTCACGCTCTTGGCCAGATTCCGCGGCTGGTCCACATCCGTGCCCTTGAGCACCGCCACGTGGTAGCTGAGCAGCTGTAGCGGCAAGGTATAGAGAATCGGCGCCAGTGCCTCATGTACCCGGGGCAGATGCAGCACTCGAATGCCCTCGGCCGCCTCGAGGCCGACCGCCTCGTCGGCAAACACGAACAGCTCGCCGCCGCGGGCCCGCACCTCCTGGAGGTTGGACTTGAGCTTGTCGAGAAGCTCGTCGTTGGGCGCCACGGAGATCACCGGCATATCGCTGTCGACCAGGGCCAGGGGGCCATGCTTGAGCTCGCCGGCGGGATAGGCCTCGGCGTGGATATAGGAGATTTCCTTGAGCTTGAGTGCCCCCTCCAGGGCGATGGGAAAGTGAGCGCCACGCCCCAGGAAGAGCGCATGCTGCTTCTCGGCGAAGGCCGTGGAGAGCTCTTCGATGGCCGGGTCCAGCGCCAGTACACGCTCCACCAGCGCCGGCAGGCCGCGCAGCGCCGTGACGATCTCGGTCTGGACGGCGGTATCGTGGTCCTTGACGCGCCCCAGTGCCAGGGTCAGCAACAGCAGGGCGGTCAACTGGGTCGTGAAGGCCTTGGTGGAGGCCACGCCGATCTCGGGCCCCGCATGGGTCATCAGGGAGAGGTCCGACTCGCGCACCAGGGAGCTGCCCGGCACGTTGCAGATCGCCAGGCTGGCCAGATAGCCCTCCGCCCTGGCGAAGCGCAATGCCGCCAGGGTATCGGCGGTCTCGCCGGACTGGGACAGGGTCACGAACAGGGTCCCGTCGGGAACCACGACCCGCCGATAGCGATACTCCGAGGCAACCTCTACCTGTACCGGAACTCCCGCATAGCGCTCCAGCCAGTAGCGGGCCACCATGCCCGCATGATAGCTGGTGCCACAGGCGACGATATGGATCTGCCTGGCCTGGGCAAAGAGCGCCTCGGCCTCGGGGCCGAAGCTTTCCACCAGCGCCGAGTGCTCTCCCAGCCGCCCCTCCAGGGCCGCGCCAATCACCGTCGTCTGCTCATAAATTTCCTTGAGCATGAAGTGACGATAGTCGCCCTTGCTGGCGGCGCCATCGCCATGCTCGAAGGTCTGCACCTCGCGCTCCACCGGCGCGCCTTCGGCATCGAATACCTCGATGCGACCGCCACTGGAGAGACGCACCGCATCTCCCTCTTCCAGGTAGATAAAGCGGTCGGTGACCTGCAACAGGGCGAGCGGGTCGGAACCGAGGAAGGCCTCACCGATGCCCACGCCCACCACCAGCGGGCTGCCCTTGCGGGCACCGATGATGACATCGGGCTCATCGGCGTGAATCACGCCCAGGGCATAGGCCCCATCCAACCGGGCCAGGACGGCGCGCACCGCGGCAAGCAGGTCACCGACCTGGCGGCTCTCGCGCTCCAGCAGGTGGGCCACCACCTCGGTATCGGTCTCGGAGGTAAAGGCATAGCCCTCGGCCTCGAGCTCGAGGCGCAGCGCCTCATGGTTCTCGATGATGCCGTTGTGCACCACCGCCAGACGCTCACCGGACCGATGAGGATGCGCATTCAGCTCACTGGGTCGGCCATGGGTCGCCCAGCGGGTATGGGCGATGCCGGAGCGCCCCGGCAGCGGCTCGGCCACCAGGCGCTCCTCCAGGGCCGCTACCTTGCCCATCGCCCGGCAGCGCTGCAGGCGGCCATCGGTGGCGAGCACCGCCATGCCGGCCGAATCATAGCCACGGTACTCCAGGCGCTTGAGCCCCTCGAGAAGAATTCCTTCCACGTTACGCTCGGCAACGGCTCCGACGATTCCACACATCGTTTTTTCTCCTCAGTCATCCTGCTTGCGGGGTCGCGGCCAGTCGGCCTTGCTGACCTGACGGGCACGAGACACGGCCAGGGCGTTGTCGGGCACGTCCTTGGCTACCGTGGAACCCGCCCCCACCGTGGCCCCTCGACCCACGCTTACCGGTGCCACCAGGGCACTGTTGGAGCCGATAAAGGCGTCGTCCCCGATCTCGGTACGGTGCTTGTTGGCGCCGTCGTAGTTGCAGGTGATGGTACCGGCACCGACGTTGACGCCGCGACCCAGGCAAGCATCGCCCACATAACTCAGATGATTGATCTTGCTCCCCTCACCCACCTCGACGTTCTTGGTCTCGACGAAGTTACCCACCTTGGCCCCTACCGCCAGGCGCGAGCCGGGTCGCAGGCGGGCAAAGGGACCGATGGCGGCGCGTCCGGCGATCACCGCCCCTTCGATAACGCTATGCGGCTCGATCACACTCTCGGCGCCGATGTGGCTATTGCGGATCACGCAATGAGGCCCGATGCGGACTCCCTCGCCCAGCTCCACTTCACCTTCGAAGACGCAGCCCACGTCGATCTCCACGTCGTGGCCGCAGCGCAGGGTGCCGCGCACGTCGAGGCGCGACGGGTCGGCGAGTGCCACGCCTTCGGTCATCAGTCGTTCGGCGATGGCCTGCTGGTGGGCACGCTCGAGACGCGCCATCTGCAGGCGATTATTGACACCCTCTACCTCCACCGGGTCGGCCGGCTGAGCGGTGACCACCCGGACACCCTCGGCGGCCGCCATGGCGATGATATCGGTGAGATAGTACTCGCCCTGGGCATTGTCGGCGGAGAGCCGCGGCAACCAGCGTCGTAGCTGGTCGGCGGTCATGGCCATGATGCCGGTATTGCACTCGCGCACCCCACGCTCGCTCTCGCTGGCATCCTTGTGTTCGACGATGGCCACGGCCCGCCCCTCGGCGTTGCGCAGGATGCGTCCATAGCCGTCGGGGTCATCGAGGGTCACGGTCAGCAGGCCCAGGTGGTCGTCGTCGACACCCTCCAGCAACCGCTCGAGCGTCGCACGATGAATAAGCGGCACATCGCCGTAGAGCACCAGTACCTTGCCATTGCCGAGCCCGGAAAGCGCCTGGGCCACGGCATGGCCGGTGCCCTTCTGCTCGGCCTGCAAGGCGAAATGCACCCGACACTCGGCCAGGGCCTCACGCACCTTGTCGGCACCGTGGCCCACCACGACATGGGTGCGCTCGGCCCGGAGCCCCACGGCGGTATCGATCACATGGCGCACCATGGGCTTGCCGGCCAGGCGATGCAGTACCTTGGGCAGGGTCGAGCGCATCCGGGTGCCCTGCCCGGCGGCCAGTATCACGACATCAAGTGTCATCCTTCACTCCTGATTCTGTTGGTCATTGAGTCCCAGTTCCTCGACCCGTTCATCGCCGAACTGTTCGACGAAGGCGGGGGTGACCCGGCTCGTCCAACCATCGTCCTCGCGTAATATCATCAGCGCACTCAGCTGATGCTCACGGGCCAGTGCCATGCCCGCCTCCTCGCCCAGCACCATCAACGCCGTGGCCCAGGCATCCGCCCAGGCATTGGACGTGTGAAAGACGCTTACCGACGCCAGGTGATGGGTAATCGGCCTTCCGGTACGTGGATCCAGGGTATGGGAGTAGCGTCGCCCATCCTCTTCGAAGTAGTTGCGGTAGTCGCCGGATGTCGCCACCGAGACATCATGCAGCGCCAGCATATACTGGGCCTCCTGACGATCCGCCAGGGGCGCCTCGATGCCGATGCGCCAGGGCTCCTGCTCGCCGTCCCGATAACCGCTGGCGAGCAGGTCGCCACCGAGATTCACCAGATAGTGTTCGATCCCTTCGGCGGCGAGGAAGTCCGCTACCCGATCCGTGGCATGGCCCTTGGCCACGCCGCCGAGGTCGATGGTCACATCACGCATGCGCCTTGCCTCACGCTGCCCGGCATCGAGCTCCAGGGCATCGGTGCCGACCCGTGCCAGTCGACTGGCCAGCTCGGCATCGGTGGGGACCTCCTTCGGGCGCGCCTCGGCACCGAAACTCCACAGGTTGACCAGCCCGCCCACGGTCATATCGAAGGCGCCACCGCTCTCCTCGGACACGGTCCGACCGATGGCCAGGACCTCGAAAAGCTTATCGGAAAGCGGCTGCCATTCCTCCGTCGGCGCCTGGTTGAAGGCCATTAGCTCGGAGTCATCGCGGTAAATCGACATGCCGGCGTCCACCGCCTCGAGTTCGGCGAGGATCCCCGTCTCCAGGTCGTTGAGCTCGCCACGCGTCAGGGGGTCGGCGATGGTCACCTGATAGAAACTGCCGAAGACACCGCCCTCGAGGCGTACCGGCGACTCGAGTGGCCGTTCGCTCTCGGAGCAGGCCGATAACGCCAGCAACAACAGCAGGGTGGGCAACAGCAGCAGATAGCGAATCACGCGGGGCTCCTTATCGGTCATCGGATGAGTTACCAGAATAGCCACAACAGCCAGATACCGAGTAGCAGCCGATAGATCACGAAAGGCTGCATACCGACCCGCTTGATGAAAGCCAGGAAGTAGTGAATGCAGAGATAGGCACTGATGGCCGAGAGCACAGCGCCCACCGTCAGGGTAAACCAGTCCACCTCGGTGGCGTCACGCACCAGGCTCAATGCCTCCGTCCCGCCGGCCAGTACAATAACCGGGATCGACATCAGAAACGAGAAACGCGCCGCGGATTCGCGGTTCATGCCCAGCATCAGCGCCGCGGTAATGGTGATGCCCGAGCGCGAGGTACCGGGAATCAAGGCCAGCGCCTGGGCCAGGCCGATCAGCAGGGCATCGCGCAGCGTCAGCTGATACTCGTCGCGATTGCCATGATGGCGCAGGTCCACATAGGCCAGCAGCAGGCCGAAGACGATAAGCCCGAAGGCGATGATCAGCGGCGAGCGCATGTCGTCCTGGATGACATCATGGAAGGCCAGCCCCACCAGGCATACGGGAATCGTCGCCAGCACGACCCACCAGGCCAGACGCGCATCGTCGTCCACGCCACGACCCGCCAGCGACCCCGCCCAGCTGAGCGTCATGTTCAGCAGCTCCTGGCGGAAATAGATCACCACCGCCGCCAGGCTGCCGATATGCAGGGCCACATCGAAGGCCAGCCCCTGGTCGTCCCAGTCGCTGAGCGCGGGCACCAGGATCAAGTGGGCAGAACTGGAAACCGGCAGGAATTCCGTGAGTCCCTGGAGGATGGAGAGTATGACAACCTGAAGCCAATCCATGGTCATTTCCTGTTATCTATCGCTTGTGTCCGCTGGGGGACACGCCGCGCAGAGGATACACCCGCGGCGCCGGAGTGTCCGCTTCGCTTGTCACCGAATCGGGCCTCATGTGCCGAGGACTGCCGTGGCGATACCGAAGTAGACCAGCACGCCGGAGGCATCGATCAGCGTCGTTACCAGCGGCGCCGAGGCGGTGGCCGGGTCCCAGCCGAGGCGGTCGAGCAGGAAGGGCAGGCACATGCCCAACAGGCTGCCGAATAGAACGATGGTCACCATGCTCATGGCCACTACCATGGCCAGCAATTCCCCGCCGCGCATGATCCCGATGGGCGCCACCGCCAGCGCCATGGTCAGCCCCAGCGAGCCCGCCACCAGGAGCTCGCGCCCCAGCAGCTTGCTCCAATCCTTGATGCCCACGTCGCCGGTGGCCATGCCGCGCACCATCAGGGTCGCGGCCTGGGCGCCGGCGTTGCCACCACTGCCGATCAGCAGCGGCAGGAAGAATACCAGGGCGACCTGCGCGGCGATGGTCTCCTCGAAGTAGGCGATGCCGGCCCCCGAGAAGAGGTTGGCGAATACCAGCAGCACCAGCCAGGTGACCCGCTTGCGATACAGGCTCCACAGCGGTACTCGGCTGACTCCATCCTCCAGGGCGCCGATCGACATCCCCTTGTGGATATCTTCGGTGGCCTCGGACTCGACCACGTCCATGGCATCATCATGGGTGACGATGCCCACCAGCCGGGCCTCCTCGTCCACGACCGGCAGCGCCAACAGGTCGTAGCGGGCGACGATACGCGCCACCTCCTCCTGGGCTTCCTCGACCGGGGTGTGGATAACGTCGCGAATCATCAGCTCATCGATAGCCGCCCCGGGAGGCGCTACCATGAGCTGACGAAGCGACAGGGTGCCCGCCAGCCGCCCTCGGGCATCGATGATATACAGCTGATAGACCGTCTCCGCATCGGGCGCCGTCTGACGCACCCGCATCATCGCCTGAGACACCGTCATGCCACTGGGGATCGCCACATAGTCGGCGGTCATGATCGCCCCGGCGGTCCCCTCCTGGTAGCTGGCCAGACGCTTGAGTGCCTCGCGCTCGCGACGAGCCATGCGTCGCAGCAACCCCTGGCGACGATCCTCGTCGAGTCGGTTGAAGAAATCGACCCGCTCATCGGACCCCATCTCCTCGAGGATCAACAACAGCTTCTCATCGCTCATCGCCTCGGCGAGTACCAGCTGGGCATCGCCGGGCAGATGCCCCAGCATGCTGGCGCGCCGCTCCAGCGGCAGGTGCCCCATCAGGCCAAGGGTGCGAGATGAATCCTCGTCCTCCTCGAGGACCGCCTCGAAGATCGAGGCAATATCCGCCGAGCGCAGCTCCGACAGCAGCGCTTCGAGGCGCTCGTCATCCTCTTCGACGTACGCCTGGCAGAGTGAGGCCCGGAGGGTATCGAGATTCTCGGTGAGTGACATGGCATCCTCCACGGCGCCCAGGAACCGGCTACCGAGATGACAGAGACAAGAACGCCCCCGTACTCGACGTTACCGGCGAGCAGGGGGCGCGGGACTCACGCAGGGGCGACGATCAGCCCTTGCCGGACTTCTTGCGCAGTTGCTGGATCGTGCGCAGCTGGGCCACGGCTTCGGCCAGATCGGCCGAGGCGCGGGTGTAATCCAGCTCGGCGGACTTGTCGTTGAGGTTCTTCAGCGCATGCTGACGAGCCTCTTCGGCCGCCGCCTCATCGAGGTCATGGGCACGGGTGGCCGAATCGGCCAGGATGGTCACCACGTCCGGCTGGACTTCCAGGAAGCCCCCCGACACGTAGTAGCTCTCCTCCTGGCCACCATCATGAAGCACCCGCACCGGACCCGGCTTGAGCTCGGTCAGAAGCGGCGTGTGGCCGGGGAGAATCCCCAGCTCACCCATGCGCCCATTGGCGATGATCCGCTCGATCTCGCCGGAGAAGACTCCTTCCGCGGCGCTGACGATCTCGCACTTGAAGCTTTTCGTCATGACGACGTCTCCCAGGTAGACGGGATTACTTCATCTGGTTGGCTTTCTCGACGGCTTCGTCGATGGTGCCGACCATATAGAAGGCCTGCTCCGGCAGCTCGTCGTACTCGCCGCCGAGGATGCCCTGGAAGCCACGGATGGTGTCCTTGAGGGACACGTACTTGCCGGGCGAACCGGTAAACACCTCGGCCACGAAGAACGGCTGTGACAGGAAGCGCTGGATCTTACGCGCACGAGACACGGCCAGCTTGTCCTCGTCGGACAGCTCGTCCATGCCCAGGATCGCGATGATGTCCTTGAGCTCCTTGTAGCGCTGCAACACACCCTGCACGCCGCGGGCGATGTTGTAGTGCTCCTCACCGACGACCAGCGGGTCGAGCTGGCGCGAGGTGGAGTCCAGCGGGTCGATGGCCGGATAGATACCCAGCTCGGCGATGGAACGCGCCAGTACGACCGTGGCGTCCAGGTGCGAGAAGGTAGTCGCCGGAGACGGGTCGGTCAGGTCATCCGCGGGCACGTAGACGGCCTGCACGGAGGTGATCGAGCCAGCCTTGGTAGAGGTGATGCGCTCCTGGAGCACACCCATCTCTTCGGCCAGGGTCGGCTGATAACCCACCGCGGAGGGCATACGACCCAGCAGGGCGGAGACCTCGGTACCGGCCAAGGTATAGCGATAGATGTTATCGACGAACAGCAGCACGTCACGGCCTTCATCGCGGAACTTCTCGGCGATGGTCAGGCCGGTCAGGGCCACGCGCAGGCGGTTACCGGGCGGCTCGTTCATCTGGCCATAGACCAGCGATACCTTGTCGATGACGTTGGACTCGGTCATCTCGTGATAGAAGTCGTTACCCTCACGGGTACGCTCACCGACACCGGCAAAGACCGAGTAACCGCTGTGCTCGGTTGCGATGTTGCGGATCAGTTCCATCATGTTGACGGTCTTGCCCACGCCGGCGCCGCCGAACAGGCCGACCTTGCCGCCCTTGGCGAACGGACACACCAGGTCGATGACCTTGATGCCGGTCTCGAGCAGCTCGCTGGACGCCGCCTGATCGGCATAGCCCGGCGCACTGCGGTGGATCGGCATGCGCTCCTGCTCGCCGATCTCGCCCGCCTCATCGATGGGCTCGCCGAGCACGTTCATGATGCGACCCAGCGTTTCCTTGCCCACCGGTACGGAGATGGCCGCCCCGGTGTTGGTAACGTCCATGCCGCGCTTGAGCCCCTCGGTGGAGCCCATGGCGATGGTACGCACCACGCCATCACCCAGCTGCTGCTGGGTCTCGAGCACGGTCTCGACATTCGAGACCTTCAGCGCGTCGTAGACCTTGGGAACATTGTCCCGCGGAAACTCTACGTCAATCACCGCGCCGATGATTTGTACGATACGTCCGCTCATCTTGGTTCCTCTCAAATACCTGAAAATGAAACCTGCATGCCGGGAGGACCCTTGCCTCCCTGGCGCTTATACGGCCGCGGCACCACCGACGATCTCGGAGATTTCCTGGGTAATGGCCGCCTGACGGGCCTTGTTGTACACCAGCTCCAGGTCGTCGATCAGATTGCCGGCGTTGTCGGTGGCACTCTTCATGGCGATCATCCGGGCGGCCTGTTCGCAGGCCCCGTTCTCGACCACCGCCTGGTACACCTGCGATTCGACGAATCGCACCAGCAGGTTGTCCAGCAGCGCCTTGGCATCCGGCTCATACAGGTAGTCCCAGCTACCGGGACGCTTGTCTTCTTCGTCGTTCGAATCCGAGCCCATATCGGGTGACAGGGGCAACAGCTGACGAACCACCGGCTTCTGAGTCATGGTGTTGACGAACTCGTTGTACACCACACACAGGTGGTCCAGCCGGCCCTCGTCATAGGCATCCAGCATCACCTTCACGCTACCGATCAGGTTCTCGACCTCGGGCGCCTCGCCCAGGCCGCTCTTCGCCGCAACGAGGTTGCCCCCGTAGCTCTTGAAGAAACTGCTGGCCTTGCTGCCCAGGGCACAGAAATCCAGCTCGGCACCCTGATCACGCCACGCCTTGGCGTCCTTGACAACGGCCTTGAACAGGTTGACGTTCAAGCCGCCACACAGGCCGCGGTCGGTGGACACCACGATATAACCGACGCGCTTCACCTCGCGCTCGACCATCCACGGATGGCGATACTCGGGGTTGGCATCGGCGACGTGCGCGACCACATTGCGAATCTGACGCGCATAGGGCTGGCTGGACTTCATCAGGTCCTGGGCCTTGCGCATCTTCGACGCCGCGACCATTTCCATGGCGCTGGTGATCTTCTGCGTGTTCTTGATGCTCCCGATCTGGGTGCGTATCTCTTTTGCAGCTGCCATAGCGATCTACTCCGTTCGTGGCACTCAGTAAGCTCCAGGGCCCATCCCGCGGGCGGGACGGGCCAACGGGATTACCAGCTCTGAGTGGCCTTGAACTTCTCGAGACCCTCTTTCAGTCCATCCTGGATCTCGCTGTTGTAGTCGCCGGTCTGGTTGATCTTGTCGAGCAGCTCGGCGTACTCGGCCTTCATGAAGTCGCGCAGGGCACGCTCGAAGTCCAGGATCTTGTTGACCTCGACCCCCTCCAGATGCCCCTCGTTGGCGGCATACAGGGAGAGTGCCATCTCGGCCACGGACATCGGCGCATACTGGTTCTGCTTCATCAGCTCGGTCACGCGCTGACCGTGCTCCAGCTGCTTGCGGGTAGCCTCGTCCAGGTCGGAAGCGAACTGGGCGAAGGCCGCCAGCTCACGATACTGGGCCAGGGCCAGACGCACGCTGCCACCGAGCTTCTTGATGATCTTGGTCTGGGCGGAGCCGCCCACACGAGAGACCGACAGACCGGCGTTGATGGCCGGACGGATGCCCGAGTTGAACAGGTCGGTCTCGAGGAAGATCTGGCCGTCGGTGATCGAGATCACGTTGGTGGGTACGAAGGCCGAGACGTCACCGCCCTGGGTCTCGATGATCGGCAGAGCCGTCAGCGAGCCGGTCTTGCCCTTCACCTCACCGTTGGTGAACTTCTCGACGTAGTCGGCGTTCACGCGTGCTGCGCGCTCCAGCAGGCGGGAGTGGAGGTAGAAGACATCGCCCGGGAAGGCTTCGCGGCCCGGCGGACGACGCAGCAGCAGGGAGACCTGGCGATAGGCCACGGCCTGCTTGGAGAGGTCATCATAGACGATCAGGGCGTCTTCACCGCGGTCGCGGAAGTACTCGCCCATGGTGCAACCGGCATAGGCCGCGAGGAACTGCATCGGGGCCGGGTCGGCGGCGCCGGCGGCGACCACGATGGTGTGCTCCATCGCGCCGTGCTCTTCGAGCTTGCGCACCACGTTGGCGATGGTCGACTGCTTCTGACCGATGGCCACGTAGACACAGGTGACCCCGGTGCCTTTCTGGTTGATGATGGCATCGATGGCGATGGCCGACTTACCGATCTGACGGTCGCCGATGATCAGCTCACGCTGACCGCGGCCGATCGGCACCATGGCGTCGATGGACTTGAAGCCGGTCTGAATCGGCTCGTCAACCGACTGACGGGTGATAACGCCGGGGGCGACCTTTTCTACCGCATCGGTCAGCTTGGCGTTGATATCGCCCTTGCCGTCGATGGGATTACCCAGGGCATCGACCACGCGTCCGCACAGTTCGGGGCCCACCGGCACCTCGAGGATACGACCGGTACACTGGGCGGTCATGCCCTCTTCGAGCTGCAGATAGTCGCCCAGGACCACGGCGCCCACGGAGTCGCGCTCGAGGTTGAGCACCATGCCGTAGATGCTACCGGGGAATTCGATCATTTCACCGAACATCGCGTCTTCCAGGCCGTGTACTTTCACGATGCCGTCGGAAACGCTGACGATGGTGCCCTGATTGCGGGCTTCAGATGCGACATCAAGCTTCTCGATACGCTGCTTGATAATGTCGCTGATCTCGGAAGGATTCAGTTGCTGCATGCCATGTCCCTCAGACTCAGGCGGTAAGGGCTTCGGAAAGGCGGTTCAATCGACCACGCACCGACCCGTCGATGACGGTATCGCCGGCACGCAGGATGACACCACCGAGAAGCTCGGGATCCACCTGAGTGGTAATGGAGATTTCGCGATTCAGGCGCTTCTTGAGCGCGCCGGAGAGCTTGTCCTGCTGGGCCTTGGTGAGCTTGTAGGCCGACACCACGGTGACATCGACACGCTTCTCGTGATCGGCGAGCAGCGTCTCGAACTGTTCGTGGATGGCGGCCAGGGCCGGCAGGCGCCCCTTCTCGCCCAGTGCGACCAACAGGCGGCCGGCCGCCTCATCGAGGTCGACCTCCGCCAGCTCGACCACCAGGGCCACCTTGCGCTCGGTATCGAGCTTGGGGCTGGAGAGAAGCTTGAGCGCCTCACGGCTCGTTACCACCATGGCCAGCTTGCTCAGCCAATCGGACCAGGTATCCAGCGTCTGGTGATCGCGTGCGTACTCGAACGCCGCCTTGGCATAGGGCCTAGCGACGGTAGACAGTTCCGCCATGGATCACCTCCTCACAGTTCGGCCGCAAGCTCGTCGAGCAGCTTGCGATGCGCCTTCGCATCGATGGAGGCTTCCAGGACACGCTCGGCACCGGTGACCGCCAGGGTGGACACCTGGGCACGCAGCTCGTCCTTGGCGCGATTGGCTTCCTGCTCGATCTCGGCGCGGGCGGAGGCGACGATACGCTCGCCTTCGACGCGAGCCTGCTCACGGGCCTCCTCGACCATCTGGGAGGAACGCTTGTTGGCCTGCTCGAGAATCTCTGAAGCCTGTTCCTTGCTCTCGCGCAGCGTCTGCTCGGCACGCTCCTGGGCGAGTTCCAGGTCGCGTGAGGCACGACTGGCCGCATCCAGGCCGTCAGCAATCCTCTTCTGCCGATCGTGGAGCGCGTTGCTGATCGGCGGCCACACGTACTTTATGCAGAACCAGACAAAGATCGCGAAGGCGATCGTCTGCCCGATCAGCGTCATGTTGATATTCACGGGGCGGTACCTCTGACAGGTTCGTGTTGTCCGGAAACAAGCAAACCGAGCGCAGGGCGCTCGGTGCTGTCATGCATCAACCGGCAACAACGAAGATCAGGTACATCGCGATGCCCACGCCGATCATCGGCACGGCGTCCAGCAGGCCGGCCATCAGGAAGGTCTTGGTCTGCAGCTGGTCGCCCAGCTCCGGCTGGCGTGCGGTAGATTCGAGCAGCTTGCCGCCCAGGATGGCGAAGCCGATGCCGGTACCCAGAGCGCCCAGGCCGATCATGAGAGAGGCAGCGATATAGACGAGTTCCATGGTAGTGCTCCTGATTTGAGAGTAGTTTTGGGTTAAGGGTTAAGGTTAAGGGTGTTGCAAGGGGGTCGACTTCAGTGGTGCTCGTGAGCCTGACTCAGATAGACGACAGACAACACGGTAAAAATGAACGCCTGCAGGGTGATGATCAGGATGTGGAAGATGGCCCAGGGCACGTTCAGGGTCCACGCCACCCAGAAGGGCAGCAGGGCGATCAGGATGAAGATCACCTCACCGGCAAACATGTTGCCGAACAGACGCAGGCCGAGGCTGAGCGGCTTGACCAGCAGCCCGATGATCTCCATCACCAGGTTGAAGGGAATCAGTGACCAGTGATTGAAGGGAGTCAGTGAGAGCTCCTTGGCGAACCCCCCCATGCCCTTGACCTTGATGCTGTAGTAGATGATCAGGGCAAACACGCCGATGGCCATGCCCAGGGTGGCATTGGGATCGGTGGTCGGGACGATCTTCATGTAATCGATGCCGAGGCGGGCGAACAGCTCAGGCGCATAGTCCACCGGAATCAGCTTGAGCAGGTTCATCAGGAAGATCCAGACGAACAGCGTCAGCGCCAGCGGTGCGATCACGGGGTTGCGGCCATGGAAGGCGCCACGCACGGTGAGCTCGACGAACTCGATGACCACTTCCACGAAATTCTGCAGCGGCCCGGGCACGCCGGTGGTCGCCATCTTGCCGGCCTTGCGGAACAGCCAGATGAACAACACCCCCATGGCGATGGACCAACCCATGGTATCCAGGTGAATCGCCCAGAATCCCATTTCGCTGGCCTCAGTGGCGCTATGGGCCAGTGACCAGCCGTTTTCGGGATGGTGGCCGAAGGTCAGATTCTGGAGGTGGTGCTGTATGTAATTAGCCGCCGTGTTATCACTGCCTGCTGCCATGCGAAGATCACCTCGGTTGAGGGGTCGACCGCTCGCGCCTTAGCCATGCTGCCAGCCAGGGCATGAGATGGGTCGCCACGTATACGCTGAAGAAAGAAATCGGGTTTGAGGGGGGCACGACCACGAAGACCATTGCCAGCAGTGCCACCGTCAAACCAAACTTGCCCGCCTCCGCACGGTAAAGGTTCATCACGAACCGATGTGCCTGCTTGCCACCCCGTGCCAGGCTGCTGCGCCAGACGAAGAATGTCTGGGGCAGTAATCCCACCAGGGCCCCGGAGAGGGCCGATAGTCCCGCTTCGACGCCCCAAAACACGGCGGATGCGGCGACCAGCACGGACACTATCAGGGCTTCCAGTCGCAACAGGCGCCAGCCCAGGACGCGCCGGCGGTTCGCGGGATGTCTCATCGTCTTCTCGCCGCTGACGGGGTCGGATCAAGCACACTGTCAAAACCACCGCGGATTATAGGGAACCCCCGTCGGCGCTTCAACTGAGACGCTACGCTTTCCTGATGATTTTTGATCGATTTTCGACCAAAGGCGCAAAAGTTGTCGACAACATGATGCGCATCATGCCACATCGCCTAGCGGATGTGTTCCAGGATCCCATCCAGTTCCTCGAGACTCGCGTAGCGAATGGTCAGGCGTCCCTTGCCGCCACGCCCATGCTGAATCTTCACAGGGGCACCGAGAACCTCGCCCAGGCGTGTCTCCAGCCGGGCGACGTCGGGACTCGGCGGCGTCGGCTTGGCCTTGCCGGGTGTCCCCTCGGCGAGACGCTTGACCAGCGCCTCGGTGGCGCGCACGGTCAGGTCCTGATTGACCACTTCATGAGCGGCCTTGCGCTGCTTGGCGGCCGGCAGCGCCAGCAACGCACGCGCATGCCCCATGTCCAGATCACCGCGCTCCAGCAGGGTCTGGACCTCGGGGTCGAGAGCCAGCAGGCGCAGTAGGTTGGTCACCTGGGCACGGGATTTCCCCACCGCATCGGCCACCTGCTGCTGGGTAAGCTCGAACTCCTCCAGCAGCCGCTTCAGTGCCATCGCCTCCTCGACCGGGTTGAGGTTCTCGCGTTGAATATTCTCGATCAGCGCCAGGGCCAGGGCCACTTCATCGGTGACCTCGCGGACCACCGCGGGGATGACATCGAGCTCGGCCAGTTGGGCGGCGCGCCAGCGACGCTCGCCGGCGATGATCTCGTAGCGGTCCTTGCCCACCGGACGCACCACAATGGGCTGCATCACCCCCTGGGCGCGGATCGAGTCGGCCAGCTCCTCCAGGGCCTCGGGCTGGATATCGCGGCGCGGCTGATACTTGCCACGAGACAGCTGGCCCAGCGGGAGGCGCTCGAGGCGTTCGGTCGGGTCCGGCTCGGTGGCGGGGTTGCTACCGGGCGATGGCTCATCATCGCCAAGCTCCACCTCGGGCAGATCGAGGCTCTCGCGGCGGCGGGCGTTGCCACCGATCAGGGCATCCAGGCCGCGTCCCAGGGCGCGTTTACGCGTCATCGACATTCCCTCATCACTGATGTTGCACAACAAGAGTTACAGCGACAGGCGCCGAATCAATTCCTTGGCCAGCACCCGGTGAGCCTGGCTACCCCGCGAGAAGCGCGCATACTTGGTGACCGGCAGACCATGGCTGGGCGCCTCGGCGACCCGTACGTTGCGCGGTATCGTCGCCTTGAGCAGGGTCTCGCCGAAGTAGTCGCGCAGCTGCTTGGTGACATCACGGGTCAGGCTGTTGCGGGCATCGAACATGGTGCGCAGGATGCCGAAGATCTCGAGACCAGGATTCACGCTGTCCTTGATCTGCTCCACGGTATCGAGCAATGCGGAGAGCCCCTCCAGGGCGTAGAACTCACACTGCAGGGGAATCAGCACACCATGGGCGGCGGTCAAGCCATTGACGGTCAGCATGTTAAGCGACGGCGGGCAGTCGATCAGCACCACGTCATACTCGTGTGCCACCGCCGCCAGGGCATTTTCCAGACAGCGCTCGCGCCCTGCCTTGCGATCCAGCAGCGCCACTTCCGCGGCGGTGAGGTCGCCGTTACCGGGAAGCAGCGCGTAACCGGCCTCGGGACAGTCGAGAATCACACCGGAGGCATCGCGCTCGCCGAGCAGCACGTCGAGCACGCTGCCGTCGAGTTCGTGCTTGTCGATGCCGCTGCCCATGGTCGCATGGCCCTGAGGATCGAGGTCGACCAGCAGCACGCGACGATCCAGGGCCGCCAGGCTGGCGGCGAGATTGACCGCGGTGGTGGTCTTGCCGACGCCACCTTTCTGGTTGGTCAGGGCGATGATCTTGGTCACGGGCAACTCCGTTGCGGGGAAACGCGGGTTGTCAGGGGGCCGGGGCTTGCGTCCGGCGTTCTAGCACCACCAGCAAGCGCGTGCCGACCTCATAGGGCACTTCGAGGTGATGGCGGGCTACCGGGGTAACTTCCGCCGGCAGCTCGGCCAGCTCTTCATCCACGGCGGGCCCCTTCATGGCCAGCCATTGACCACCTGCCACGACCCGCTCGCGAGTCAGCGCGACGAAATCACCCAGGCTGGCGAAGGCTCGGGAGATGACCTGGTCATAGCACTCCTCGAAGGCTTCTATTCGTGTCTGCACCGGCGTAACGTTCTCGAGGCCGAGCTCCATCATCGCCTGGCGCTGGAAGCGGACCTTTTTACCGTTGCTGTCGAGCAGGGTCACCGCGAGCTCCGGCCTGAGAATGGCCAGTACCAGCCCGGGGAAGCCCGGCCCGGCGCCCACGTCAAGCAGTGTGCGGCCATTGACGTAGGGCAGCACCGCGGCGCTGTCCAGCAGGTGGCGCGAAACCATTTCCTCTGCCGAGCGTACCGCGGTGAGGTTATAGGCGCGGTTCCACTTGTGCAACAGCCCGACCAGGGCGAGCAACCGACGGCGCTGCTCGGAATCGACGCGGATATTCAAGCGGGCGAGCCCGTGGTCGAGGCGCTCTTCCACCGTTGCCTGGGCGTCCATCATGCGCGGGCCACCTTGTGATCCTCGAGGAGCCGACGCTTCTTGAGATGGATCAGCAGGATCGATACCGCTGCCGGCGTGACCCCCGAGATCCGCGAGGCCTGGGCGAGCGTTTCGGGACGCGCCTCCTCCAGTTTCTGGCGAATCTCGTTGGAGAGCCCATCGACACGGGCGTAATCGAGGTCGGCGGGCAAGGGCGTCGCCTCATGGCGCTTCAGCTTGGCGATCTCGTCACGCTGACGATCGATATACCCCTGATACTTGGCCTGGATCTGTACTTGCTCGGCCACGGTTTCATCATCCACCGGTCTGCCCTCGATGCCGGGTAGCGTTGCCACGTCGGCGTAGGCGAGCTCCGGACGCTTGAGCAGGTCCATCAGGTTGTACTCCCGGGACGGGGCCTTGCCGGTCCTTTCGGCGACGATCTCGGCCGCCTCGCTGCCGGGTTGCACCCAGCTTGCCTTGAGCCTGGCACTCTCGCGTTCGATGGCCTCGCGTTTCTCGCTGAAGGCCGCCCAGCGAGCGTCGTCGACCAGACCCAGCTCGCGCCCCATTTCGGTGAGGCGCAGGTCGGCGTTGTCCTCACGCAGCAGCAAGCGATATTCGGCCCGCGAGGTGAACATGCGATAGGGCTCTCGTGTGCCGAGCGTAATCAGGTCGTCCACCAGCACCCCGAGATAGGCCTCATCCCGGCCCGGACACCAGGTCTCGCGGCCCTGTGCCCGACGCGCGGCGTTGAGCCCCGCCAGCAGCCCCTGGGCGCCGGCTTCTTCATAGCCGGTGGTGCCATTGATCTGTCCGGCGAAGAACAGATTGGTGATAAACCGGGTTTCCAGCGAATGTCGCAGGTCCCGGGGGTCGAAGAAGTCGTATTCGATGGCGTAGCCGGGCCGGGTGATATGAGCCTTTTCCAGCCCGTGCATGGAACGCACTACCTGGAGCTGGACATCGAAGGGCAACGACGTGGAGATGCCGTTGGGGTAGAGCTCATGCGTATCCAGCCCCTCGGGCTCGATAAAGACCTGGTGGCTTGCCTTGTCGGCGAAGCGATGGACCTTGTCCTCGATGGAGGGGCAATAGCGTGGGCCGACGCCCTCGATGGTTCCCGAGTACATCGGCGAGCGGTCGAGGTTGGCGTGAATGATCTCGTGGCTGCGCTCGTTGGTATGGGCGATATGACAGCTCATCTGACGGGGATGCTGGTCGCGACGGCCCATGAACGACATCACCGGCGTGGGGGTGTCACCCGGTTGCTCTTCCAGCTTCGAGAAGTCCAGGCTCCGCGCATCCAGGCGGGGAGGGGTGCCGGTCTTGAGGCGGTCGACGCGAAACGGCAGGGCCCGTAAGCGTTCGGCCAGACGATTGGAGGGTGGGTCACCGGCCCGGCCCCCGCGCGTGCTGTCGAGTCCGATATGGATCACGCCGCCAAGGAAGGTGCCGGTACACAGCACGACGGTCTCGCCGAGAAAGCGGATGCCGGTTTCGGTGACCACGCCCCGTACCTGGTCGTTATCGACGATCAGGTCCCCGGCGGCCTGCTGAAACAGGGTCAGGTTGGGCTGGTTTTCCAGCAATCCTCGGATGGCCGCCTTGTAGCGTACCCGGTCGGCCTGGGCACGGGTGGCTCGCACGGCCGGTCCCTTGCGGGCGTTCAGGACGCGAAACTGGATTCCCCCGAGATCGGTGGCCATGGCCATGGCGCCGCCCAGGGCATCGATCTCCTTGACCAGGTGACTCTTGCCGATGCCGCCGATTGCCGGATTGCAGGACATCTGGCCGAGGGTCTCGATGTTATGGGTCAACAGTAGGGTTCGAGAGCCCATACGAGCAGCGGCCAGGGCGGCTTCGGTTCCTGCATGGCCACCGCCAATGACGATGACGTCGAAGCGGTCGGGATAATCCAAGGTGCACCTCATTGGCGCCGGGGCGCCTGTCTTGCGGTCAAGGGATGAAATCAGCCCGCCAGTATAAACCTCCTGTGGGTAATCGTCAGGGTTTTCCACATCCATCCTGCGACACGAATACCCCTACCCTTCCTATTAATTAATATCAGTATATAAATAAAGAAGTTCTGTTGTTGTTGTAATTACTGGTGTGGAAAAAATCTGTTGATAAGTTTTGTAACACTTTTGATATCAACAGGATGGCCTGGTGACTTTCTTCCGGAGAAACGGCCCACAGCCTGCGGACTCACCGCCGATAAGCTGTGGATGAAATGCCGGTCTGTCCACAGCGTCGATGCTGCACCGCTTTTCCACCGTCGGGTACCCGGTTTGTGCCCGTGGCTGTGAACAACTGGGATGGTTATCCACGAACCCTGCCATGATGGGGGCTGAAGCGAAAAATCGGGCGCTTGCGAAAAAATCTGTCCACAGGCGAAAAAAGGGTCCTGACGAGCTTCGCCAGGACCCTTCCTATGGATATTTCCTTGTTATGACAGCGCGGCAAGAGCCGAGATCAGTGCTGGAGCACCCGCGCCAGGAAGTGACGAGTGCGCTCATCGGTGGGGCTATCGAAGATCTTCTCGGGAGGTGCCTCTTCGGCGATCTCGCCCTTGTGGACGTAGATGACGCGGTCGGCGACTTCGCGGGCAAACCCCATCTCGTGGGTGACGATGATCATGGTCATGCCTTCCCGGGCCAGCTCACGCATGGCATCGAGAACCTCGCCGATCATCTCCGGGTCCAGCGCGGAGGTGGGCTCGTCGAACAGCATCAGCCGTGGCTCCATGGCCAGGGCCCGCGCCAGGGCGACGCGCTGCTGCTGGCCACCGGACAACTGGGTCGGGTACTTATCGGACTGGTCGGCGATGCCGACGCGGTCGAGCAGGCGGTCGGCGGTCTCCCGCGCGTCTTCCCGGCTCCAGCCGCGGACTCTCAAGGGCGCCAGGGTGACGTTGTCGCGCACGCTGAGGTGGGGAAACAGATTGAACTGCTGAAACACCATGCCCACCTCGGTACGGATCTTCTGCAGCGCACGGCCGCTCTTGCCGTGGGGCGTCAGCTCATTACCGTCCACATCGATATGGCCCTCCTGGAACTCCTCCAGGCCGTTGATGCAACGAATCAGGGTCGATTTACCCGAGCCGCTGGCGCCGATGATCACCACCACCTCGCCGGGCATGACCTCCAGGTCGATGTGCTTGAGAACATGCAGACTGCCGAAGTGCTTGTTGACCTTCTCCATGCGTACGATGGCGGTGGTGGTCGTGTCTTTCTGGGTCATTTGTGTGGCCTCCCTTGCTCTTTGTTAACCCGTTCACTGTCCGACCAGGCCGCGGCGCTCGAGTTGGCGCAGCAGGATCGACAGGGTCCAGGTGATGGCCAGGTAGAGCATTGCCACCATCAGATAGACTTCCATGGCGGTGAAGGTGGTGGCGATATAGATCTGCCCCTGTCGCACCAGTTCGCCAACGCCGATCACCGAGAACAGCGAGGTGTCCTTGATGCTGATGATCGCCTGGTTACCCAGCGGCGGAATCATGCGTCGCAGGGCCTGGGGCCAGATCACGAAGCGGAAGGCCTGGATGCGCGACAGGCCCAGGGAGAGCGAGGCTTCGCGCTGGCCGCGCTCGATGGACTGCACGCCCCCCCGGACTACCTCCGAGATATAGGCGCCCGAGTTGACGGCGATGGCGGCGATGCCGGCGGTCAGGGCATTGATCGGCTCGCCAAGAATCTGTGGCAGTCCGTAGAAGATAAACAGCACCTGGACCAGGATGGGGGTGCCACGAAATACCTCGATATAGAAGATGGCAGGCAGGCGCAGCCACAACAGCGGGCTGATGCGCATGAGGCCGAAGACGATGCCGATCACGAAGCCGATGGCGAGGCCGCCGAAGGAGATCAGCAGCGTCCAGGGAACGCCCGGCAACAGGTGTGGTATCGAACTGAAGGCGGCCGCCCAGTCGAATTGGAAGGTCACGTCCACGAGGAGTTCTCCGGGGGTGTTGAACGACACGGGGCCGGGTGGTCGCACCGCCCGGCCCCGCGGATACTCAGGCTATCCCTTCGAGATAATGATCGAAGGCAGAAGCGCTTCAGTCGGCGCTGGGCGCTTCACCGAACCACTTGGTATAGATCTCGTCGTAGGTGCCATCTTCCTTCATGGCGGCCAGTGCCTGGTTGACCGGCTCGACCCATTCGCTGCCCTGGTGGAAGACGATGCCGTATTGCTGACCCTCATAGAGGGGACCGACCACCTTGGTACGGCCTTCGCCACGGGTCTGGGCGAAGTAGCCGACGTTGGGGGCATCATAGAAGGTGGCATCGACGTTGCGGCCGAGCAGCGCCATATACATGTCGGAGGTGCCCGGATAGGGCGTTATCTCGCTGCTCTCGCCCAGGTTTTCCTGGAGGAAGTCGTAGCTGGTGGAGCCGATCTTGGTGGCCACGGTGAGGCCTTCAAGGTCTTCCAGGCTTTCCACCTCGTCATTGTCGGCACGCACCATGATGCGTAGGCCCGAGTCATAGTAGGGGTCAGAGAAGTTGACGATCTCGGCGCGTTCTTCGGTGATGGTGACACCGGCGATGGCGATCTCCTGGCTACCGGTCTGGATGGCCGGGATGATGCCGTTGAACTCCATGGTGGTCAGATTGACCTCGAAGCCGGCGCGCTCGGCGACCTCGTTGATGATATCCATGTCGAAGCCGACCATCTCGCCGGTCTCGGTGTCCAGCATTTCGAAGGGGACGAAGCTAGGGTCGGTGACCACATTGACGCTGGCGTCCTGGGCCAGGGCGGAGCCGGCCAGGCCGGTGCCCAGTGCCAGGGCACTGGCCAGGAGGGTGTGCTTCAGATGACGCGAAGACGGACTGGATTGATTCATGAGGTTCCCCTGTTTTTAGGACATTCTGGTGGGACTCGCCTTTTTAACCTTGGCGAGATTCCCGCAGAGCGTCAAGTTGGGTGATCTCACGTTCTGTCTTCCAGGAGGCCCCAGGGGAGAGGCACTACACCATAAAGGAGGCGCCACAGCCGCAGGTAGTAGTGGCATTGGGGTTCTGAACGAGGAAGCGGGCGCCTGCCAATCCCTCTTCATAGTCGATGGTGGACCCCATCAGATACTGGTAAGAGAGAGGGTCGACCACCAGTGCCACATCGCCGAACGGGATGACGGTATCATCGTCGGCCGTGTCGCCGGCGAAGTCGAAGCCATATTGAAAGCCCGAGCAGCCGCCACCGGTAACATAGACGCGCAGCTTCAGCTCGCTGTTACCCTCCTCGGCGATCAGCGCGCAGAGCCGGGCCCGGGCGCTGTCGGACAGCATCAGAGGCGTGGGGACGAAGGATTCGGCTTCGCTCATGGTGGACTCCAAGGGATGGAAGTGTGACCGGCCATTATCCGCAATCCCCAGCAAAAGGGTCAACTTTCCGACTCAGAACCTCCTCTGCGACCTCCCCTTGGCGCCCTCAGTGTTCGAGGGAGGGCCGACTCAGGGCATCAGCGCCGGCGCGGCGAGGCCGGCGTTCTCGTCGAAACCGAACATCAGGTTGAGGTTATGGATCGCCTGACCCGAGGCGCCCTTGACCAGGTTGTCGATCACCGAGAGCACCACCACCATATCGCTGTTGGCGGGCCGGTGTACGGCGAGCCGACAGAGGTTGGCCCCCTTGACGCTACGGGTCTCCGGATGACTGCCCGGCGGCATCACGTCGACGAAGGGTTCGTCCGCGAAGCGTTGCTCGAACAGTGACTGAAGATCGTCATGGGAGCCGGTGAGCCGGCCATAGAGGGTGGCATGAATGCCGCGAATCATGGGGGTCAGGTGGGGGACGAAGGTCAGACCCACCGTTTGCCCGGCGGCGTCGCTCAGCCCCTGGCGGATTTCCGGCAGATGGCGGTGGCCGCTGGCGCCATAGGCCTTCATGGATTCGCTGGCCTCGGCCATCAGCGAGGGCACCTTGGCGCCGCGGCCGGCACCGGTGACGCCGGACTTGCAGTCGGCAATGAGGGTATCGGCATCGATCAGGCCGGCCTCGAGCAGTGGCAGCAGGCCGAGTTGGACGGCGGTCGGATAGCAGCCGGGAACGGCGATCAGGCGCGCCTCGCGGATCCTGTCGCGGTTGACCTCGGGCAGGCCATAGACCGCCTCGTCGAGCAGTTCGGGTGCCCCATGGGGCTGGCCGTACCAGTCGGCCCATTCGGCGGCATCACGCAGGCGGAAGTCCGCGGAGAGGTCGATGACACGAGTGCCATGGGCCAGCAGCTCATCGGCCAGGGCGTGGGCGACGCCGTGGGGCGTGGCAAAGAACACGGCGTCACAGGCGCCGAGACGCCGGGCATCGGGTTCGCTGAAGGTCAGGCCATCATAGTGCCCGCGCAGATTGGGATAGAGGTCGGCGACGCTCAGGCCTGCTTCGGAGCGTGAGGTGATGGCTTCGACTTCCACCTCGGGGTGCTGGGCCAGCAGCCTGAGCAGCTCGACACCGGTGTAACCGGTGCCGCCGACGATTCCGACCTTGATCACGTAAACCTCCTTGGGGTTGTGGGGGGTGGGCTGTCATCGCCCTGCAGAAATATGATACACAGGTGAAGGACCGGAGGGGTCGTCACTCAGTCGTAAAGGAAACCGCGACGTGCCGCGTTTGCCACGCTTCGATGTTGGTCAAGGACTGGAGCGCTTTCGCCACCAGCTTGCCAACGTGGATGCCTTGCCGCAACTCTGCGTTCTGGGCGTGATAGCAGGCGTGTTGACCGGCGTCCTGATGGTGGGATTTCGTAGCCTGCTGGGCCTGGGGGGGCTATGGCTGTTTCCCACCGACAGCCCCGAGGCCTTCGAGTCCATCTCGCCGGTACTGCGTAGCCTGATGCCGTTGGGGGCGGTGCTGTTGATCGGACTGTGGATGTGGTATCTCCCCTCGGCTCGCCGTCAGGTCGGCGTGGTCCACGTGATCGACCGCCTGGCCTATCACCAGGGCCGGTTTCCGCTGCGTAACTGGCTGACCCAGTGGGTGGTGGGCCAGGTCTCGGTGCTGGGCGGGCTCTCCGCCGGCCGTGAGGGACCCGCCATTCATCTCGGGGCCGCCGCCTCCAGCGGCCTGGGTCAGCGCCTGCGTCTGCCCCACAACAGCCTGCGAGTGTTGGTCGCCTGTGGCACCGCGGCGGGTATCGCCGCCTCTTTCAACACGCCGATTGCCGGCGTTATCTTCGCCATGGAAGTGGTGATGATGGAGTACACCATCATCGGCTTCATGCCGGTGATCCTGGCCTCCACCATGGGGGCGGTGGTGGCACAGATGGTCTATGGGCCGGACCCGGCCATCGGCGTGCCCGACCTGCACCTCGCCTCCCTGCTCGACTTGCCATGGATCATCGCCAGTGCCCTGGTCATCGGCCTGCTGGCCGGCCTGTTCGTCCGGGTCTCTCGCATGGGGCCGCGGCTGGCGACGCTTTCCCTGCCGCTGCGCTTCTCGATGGCCGGCGGCGCCGTCGCCATCGTGGCCTGGTGGTATCCCCAGGTACAGGGCATGGGCTATGACACCCTGCAGGCCACCCTTAGCGGTTCGGTGGCGGTGGATGTGTTGATCGCCGTGGCCATCGGCAAGCTGCTGCTGACGGCCGGCACCGTGGCCTGCGGAATTCCGGTGAGCATCATCGGCCCGGTGCTGGTCGTGGGAGGAGCGGCCGGGGCGCTGTGTGGCCTGACCGGCCAATGGCTGCTGCCCATCGAGGCGTCTGACCCGGCCCTCTACGCCATGCTGGGCATGGCGGCGATGATGGGGGCGGTCCTGCAGGCGCCGCTGGCGGCGCTGATGGCGCTGCTCGAGTTGACTCACAATCCGAATATCATCCTGCCCGGCATGCTGTCGGTGGTGGTTTCCTGTCTGACCTCGCGTCAACTATGCGGCTGCAGTGGCTTCTTCGTGAGCGCGACGCGCCAGGGGCCCCATCCCCTTCAGCAGCCATTGATGCAGGCGCTCTCGCGGGTCTCCGTGCCGGCGGTGATGGAGCGGCGGCTGGTGCGCACCCAGCGCATGGTGACCCGGGAAAAGGCCCGCGCCTTGCTGGAATCCGAGCCGGTGTGGATCCTGATCGAGCGCTCCAGCGGTGATAAGCCGGTGCTGGCGCTCGAGGCCGCTGATCTGGCCCGCTGGCTCAGCGAGTCGGCGGCTGACGAGAAGAGCGCCGCCGGAGAGAAGAGCGCCACCGTGGAGAAGAGCGCCACCGTGGAGAAGAGCGCCACCGTGGAGAAGAGCGCCACCGTGGAGAAGAGCGCCGCCGTGGAGAAGAGTGCCGCCGCGGAGAAGAGCGCCGCCGGAGAAGGCGAGGCCATCGAGGAGAAGGCGACGAAGAAGCACAGGAAGGGCAAGGAGAAGCACAGGGAAAAGGGGGAGCCGCCACCGGTGGACCTGCTGGAGATCCCCGGCGTGCGCCTGGAGCTCGCGCCGATAGGGCTGCAGGCTACCCTCTCCGAGGCCTTCAACAAGCTCAATGACTCGATGCTCGATGCGCTCTATGTTGAGCACGGTCATCGGCCGAAGCAGAAGCGAATTTCCGGTATCATCACCCGTGGCGCCATCGAACGTTTCTATCGTGTCGATGACCGATGACGCCCTTCCATCATTTCCAGCGTCGCAAGGAATCCTCATGTATCTGTGGTTCAAGGCCCTGCATCTTATTGCCATGGTGACCTGGTTCGCCGCCATGTTCTATCTGCCGCGGCTCTATGTCTATCACGCCCAGGCGCGCGATCGTGGTGAACAGCAGGCGATTGACCACTTCCTGGTCATGGAGCGCAAGCTTTATCGGGGCATCATGACGCCCTCCATGATTGCCGTACTGGTCTTCGGCGCCGTCATGCTGGTGCTCAATCCCGGCTGGCTGGCCCAGGGCTGGATCCATGCCAAGCTCTTGCTGGTGGCACTGCTGGTGGGGTATCACCATGTCTGCCTGATTTATCTGAAGCAGTTTGCCGAGGCCCGCTGCCGGCGTGGCCATGTGTTCTTCCGCTGGTTCAACGAGTTGCCGGTATTCGCCCTGCTGATCATCGTCTTTCTCGCCGTGCTCAAGCCGTTCTGATGGCATCCAGCGTGAGTTACGAGCCCCATATGCCGGTGGTCCTGGTGCTGGCCGGCCATGACCCCACGGGCGGCGCCGGCCTGGTGGCCGACGCCGAGGCGGTGGCCGCCGGCGGTGGCTGGGCGGTCACCGTGCCCACCGCCCTGACGGTACAGTCCTGCTCGGATGTCTCGAAAGTACGGCCCGCCGACCCCGAGATCATGCGCGCCAGCGTCGCCGCCCTCGAGGAATTCGAGGTGGCGGCGGTCAAGCTCGGCCTGATCGCCGATCTGGCGACCCTGGACGCCATCGGCGATATCCTCGAGGCCTTCCCCGGGGTGCCGGTAGTGGCTGATCCGGTGCTGAGCGCGGGAGGTGGAAAAGAGTTATCCACAATTGAGCTGATCGATGCCTACCGCAGGAGGTTGTTGCCCAGGGTGGATGTTCTGACCCCCAACCGTGGTGAGCTGGCGCGGCTGTCCCCCGGCCTTTTGCAGGATACCGAGCGGGCCGTGGCCCTGATGCAGCGGGGCTGTCAGGCCGTGTTGGTGACCGGAACCGATGACCCCGTGGCCGGTGCGCCGGCCGATCGGGTAACCCATACGTTGCACGCAACGGACCAGAGTCGTCAGTGGAACTGGCCACGCCTGGCGGGACGCTTCCACGGCTCCGGCTGCACCATGGCGGCCTTCCTGGCGGCACGGCTGGCCGTTGGTGAGTCGCTGGTGGCAGCCTGTGAGCAGGCCCAGGCCTTTACCTGGGACACTCTGGCGCATGGTTGGCACCCTGGAGAAGGACAGGCGCTGCCGCGACGCCTGTGGCGTCTGTCAGCGGTACCCGGCCCCGAGCCATCGGCTCCTCTCTGAGAGGGGTATGGCCTTTGACGGCCGGAACATCGAGAATATGATCAAGGAATCGGGAGGGCATCTTGATGCATGTATTGGCGACATTTACCGCCTTTTCACTCCCTGTGAATAGCTTATCCAGAGAATTATCCACAGCTTTGAGGACAGGATACCTATGACGACCTCCGCCCAGCTTTTTGCTCAGGCCTGCCGGCATATTCCCGGCGGGGTCAACTCGCCGGTACGCGCCTTCAAGGGACTGCAGCGCCCACCGGTGTTCATGGAGCGTGCCCAGGGAGCCTATCTGTTCGATGTGGAAGGCAAGCGCTATGTGGACTATGTCGGTTCCTGGGGGCCGATGATTACCGGCCACGCCGACCCCGAGGTGCTGGGGGCGGTGCGCGGGCGACTCGACAATGGCCTCTCCTTCGGCACCCCTACCGCCATCGAGACCACCATGGCGGACCTGATCTGCGAGATGATCCCCTCCATCGAGATGGTCCGCATGGTCAACTCCGGTACCGAGGCCACCATGTCGGCGATCCGCCTTGCGCGCGGCGTCACCGGGCGTGACAAGATCGTCAAGTTCGAGGGCAACTACCACGGCCATTCCGATTCGCTGTTGGTCAAGGCGGGATCGGGAGCGCTGACCCACGGCGAGCCGAGCTCGCCCGGGGTGCCGGCGTCCCTGGCCGAGCACACCATCACCCTGGCCTACAATGATATCGATGCCGTGGAGGAGTGCTTCGAGGAGATCGGCGATCAGGTGGCCTGTATCATCGTTGAGCCGGTGGCCGGAAACATGAACTGTATCCCGCCCCAGCCCGGCTTCCTGGAGTGCCTGCGTCGAGTCTGTAATGCCCACGAGAGCGTGCTGATCTTCGACGAGGTGATGACCGGTTTCCGGGTGGCCATGGGCGGCGCCCAGGCCCACTATGGCGTGCGCCCCGACCTCACTTGCCTGGGCAAGATCGTCGGCGGCGGCATGCCGGTGGGTGCCTTCGGGGGGAGTGAGGCGCTGATGTCCAATATCTCGCCGCTGGGTCCCATCTACCAGGCGGGCACCCTCGCCGGTAACCCACTGGCCATGGCGGCGGGTATCACGCTTCTCGGCAAGTTGCGTGAGCCCGGCTTCCATGATGCCCTGGCCCAGCGAGTCGAGACCCTTTGCCACGGCCTGCAGGAGCGTGCCGATGCCGCCGGCGTGGAGATGATCACCCAGCGTGCCGGCGGCATGTTCGGCCTCTTCTTCACCGGCCAGAGCCGGGTCGATAACTTCGCCCAGGCGACCGCCTGCGATACCGACGCCTTCCGTCGCTTCTTCTCGGCGATGCTCGACGAGGGCGTCTATCTGGCACCGTCGGCCTATGAGGCGGGCTTCATGTCCAGCGCCCATACACCGGAAGACATTCAGCTCACCCTGGATGCCGCGGAAAAGGCCTTTGCGGCCATGCAGCGTCAGGACTGACGCCTTACCGAATCATCAGCGGGAGAACTCTCGATGCGTCATACCTTGGACGTCGACAGGGCCGGCAGTGACGAAAGCCTGGAGCTTGAAACACTCATCGATGCCCTGGTGGCCTATCACCGCGCAGCGGCTTCACACGACGTCGAGGCACAGGATGCCGGTCAGCCGTTGACGCTGACCATGACGGCCGAGCTGACGGAGATCCGTGAGGCCCTGTGGGACGAGGAGGAGCGTAAGCGGCTCGACCAGCTGGGGGATTGGCTGAAGCAGGACCTGATACGCCTGATGCCTATCCTCGAGGCTCGCGCCGCGCGTCGCATGCCGAGCTGGGCGCTGGATCACCCGGCCAGTCGACTTTGTCACGACGGCCGCCCGCTGCTGGTCAATGCCATCGGGCGCGACCTGGAGGTGGCGGGGGCCGAGCTTGCCGATGACCCGGCCAGCGACCTGGCGGCGCTGCTGGTCGGCCTGGAAGGGCGCGAGACCCCGGAGCTGACGCGGCTGGCCCTGGATCGTTATCTACGTCACTCGGGGGACTACGAGATCTCCCGACTGCTTTCGCTGTTCGGGACCTGTCATGCCCTGACCGCCGCCAGGCGCGCCCTGCGTCGCTGTCTCGACGAGAAACTCGGCTTGGAGCAGCCGGCTTTGCTGGCGGAAAGCATGGCCGAGTGTCGTCGTTATCTCGAGCTTGCCGAACGCATCGCCGAGTTTCGCTTTCCGCCGCTGGTGATCGCCGTGGGGGTCTCGGGCAGTGGCAAGAGTCGCTTTACCCGTGGACTGGTCACCGGCCTGGGGGCGATTCGCGTCAGCTCCGAGGCCGAACGACAGCGGCTGGCCCAGGCCGATGACAACCCGGATCATCCACAGGGAGAAGGCGACTCAGCGGCTGTGGATATCTTCGGCGAGGCGGCCACCATGGCGACCTATCGCCGGCTTGCCCATTGCGCCGGCTATCTGCTGGACGCCGGCATTCCCGCCTGTGTGGATGCCACCTGCCTGACCCGCGCCCAGCGCGATCTGCTGCGTCAGCAGGCGGAGGCGCGTGGCCTGCCCTGTCTGCTGGTCAACTTCGAAGCCGATGACGCTACCCTGCGGCGGCGCATCGAGAAGCGTGCCGGGCGGCAGGGAGTCGCCGTCGAGGAGAGCCTGGCGGTACTGGCTCAACAGCAGCGGCGTTTCGAGCCGTTCGGCGACGAGGAGCGCCTGCACCTGGTACATCTCGACACCACCGCCGGCAATGCCAGTGAGGTTCTAGCGGACTTGGTGAATGAACATGTCAGACTTTCGGGTTAATGCATAAATGTCGGGTCCCGTGTGATTAACCATCCGCTTGGGAAATAAATCAGCACGTTTGACCTGCCATTCCTTCATCGCTGCGATCGGCGACCGGTGGTGCAGCACCTTCTGCAGGATATGCACGTAGCCAGGCTCGTAGTCCTTGAAGGGCCTGTGCCGAGGTTTCTCGTCGCCATCGGCGTCCTACCGCGCCAGTTTCGCCAGCGTCGGATAGTCGCGGTGGCGACGCCATACTGACGGGCCAGCTCGCTATTCGTGATGCTTGGGGGTGCTGTCTGGATCTCGGCATGGATCTTCGGTGTCGTCGTCACTTGTTTATGCAGCTTGATGTCCATGAACCTGCTCTCGGATGAGTTGCTGAAGAATCCCTCTCGTGGCTAGCAGAGGATAGTTCTTATAGGCGATTTGATCATCCGAGACCCTACAGATAGATAAAATGCAGACTATTATATAATAATTATAATTCTATTGATGGTAGTATCTGATGGGCTGGGTCCACCAAGTCTAAAATAACGGTCGAGATTTTTTCTTGGACTCCTCTTTTCCAGAATTTTTATCACCATAATTCAACGCTTTCTTATTAACGTCTCAGAGGGACTCGCTGGTGGCGTCATTGCTTTACCATTACAGCATGATGATCCTGAAGTTTTCTATACGGATCTTTCCTGGAGTTTTATTGAGTTCAACTTCTTTTTCTGTAAGGCAGCTAGCGGAGGAGGGGCACCCAAATTTTGTCTTGCCCAATTGGCGGCTTGAATTCTATTATTAACATCAATTTTTTTAAAAATATTATAAAGATGTGATTTGACAGTGTTTTCACTGACAAATAAACTTTCAGAGATTTCCAGATTCGAAAATCCAGATCCCAACAGGTTGAGGATTTCCATTTCCCGCTGAGTCAACCCACAGGCGGGTCGATATGAGTTGAACTGTTGCTTTCTCAAGAATTCTATAATTCTTGTCATTAGTGAGCGAGACATCCATAAGTTGTCTTCGAAGATTGACTCCAACCCCTTACAGATAAGGTCCAGCGCATCAGTTCGATAAAATATCCCGCTTAAATGAAGAAATGAAAGAAGACTTATGGCATGGTCTTCATCTTTCAAGTTAAATGCGGCCACCTTATAGTTTTCTTCTTCTGCTAGTTGGCTATACCATTCCTGCATAATTTTTTCATTAATATGGTCTGCATCAAGAAGTATTATTGTAGGGTTTTTTTCAAGTTCTTGTATGTCTTCATATGGCGATAGGACGTTGATGGATATTTTCAACTTCTCGTGAATATAATTCACAAACAGCTGCGTCTGAGGGTTCTGGTTGGTTATCAGCAGCACTTTCCCATTTGCTGTTTGCATATTACTTGCCTCTAATTATGATTCTGATGGCTCAGGGATGAAGCTGAATTTACTTTTTCCCTAGAATGTTGGTGCAAAAGTATCTTTTCGTAAAGTTATGTTTCGAATGGTTTTGTTGGTACCCAAAGCATGACGTTTCTAATACTTTAGCTTTATTGTCACTTACTGCCTCATTTTTGTTTTAAATTATTGATAATAAACAATATTAAATGAATGCTTTCTTCGTCATCCGCCTCTATGGCTCTGCATGATGGCTGTAGATCGCCTCGTTCATGAGCTCGTTCATGAGGGTGTGGGTCAGGCGTTACGTCTTCCCATACCCCTTTGACAGGGAGGGCACCGCGTTGTCGGCGTCGTCGAGGCGAACGGTGTGCTGAGATTTGTTACCATTCTGCATTGGGCTTGATAAGCTCCTATCCATCCATTTTGGGCCTCGGAGAGCTCCATGCCTCACAATCCCTTTTCTCCAGTTCAGCTAGTGTTGGCCAGCGGCAACGCCGGGAAGCTGCGCGAATTCGAGCAACTGCTGGAGCCACTGGGGTTGCAGGTTCACCCTCAGTCGGACTTCGCCGTCTCCGAGGTAGAGGAGAGTGGCCTTACCTTCGTGGAAAACGCCCTGCTCAAGGCGCGTGAGGCCAGCCGGGTGAGCGGCCTGCCGGCCCTGGCCGATGATTCGGGTCTCGAGGTCGATGCTCTGGGCGGGGCTCCGGGTATCTATTCCGCCCGCTATGCGGGCGAGCCGAAGAGCGATGCGCGTAACAATGCCCGATTGCTCGAGGCATTGGCCGAGGTGCCCGAAGGAGCACGCACGGCGCGTTACTGGTGTGTACTGGTGCATCTGCGCCACTCCGAAGATCCGGTGCCGCGCATCGTGCAGTGCAGCTGGGAGGGGGAGATCCTTTCCCATCCGCGTGGCGAGGGCGGCTTCGGCTATGATCCGCTCTTCTGGCTTCCCGATCAGGGCATGAGCGCCGCCGAGCTTCCTGCATCGGAAAAGAATCGTCTGAGTCATCGCGGGCGGGCCCTGCAGACACTGGTCGAGCAGTTCCGCCGGCTTGGCGGAGCCCAGTGATGGCATTACCTCCCCTGGCGCTCTACGTGCACGTGCCCTGGTGCGTGCGCAAGTGTCCCTACTGCGATTTCAACTCCCACGGTGTCGGGCGCGACGCCGGGCTGCCCGAAGAGGCGTATCTCGCCGCCCTGCTGGCCGACCTCGACGCCGACCTGGCGCTGGCTGCGGGGCGTGAGCTGGTCAGCATCTTCATCGGGGGCGGGACGCCAAGCCTGCTTTCCGCGGATTTCTATCGTCGTCTGCTGACAGGGGTGGCCGCACGCCTCCCCCTGGCCCCTGATATCGAAATTACCCTCGAGGCCAACCCCGGGACCCTGGAGCGCGGTCGCTTCGCCGGATACCGCGAGGCGGGAATCAATCGCCTCTCGCTAGGCGTTCAGAGTTTTCAGGCGGCACAGCTCGAGGCGCTGGGCCGTATTCATAGCGGTGATGACGCCGAGGCCGCCTTCGCCGAGGCTCGTCAGGCCGGGTTCGACAACCTTAACCTCGACCTGATGCACGGTCTTCCGGGTCAGACCCCGGAAATGGCGTTGCAGGATCTGGGGCAGGCGATAGCACTGGGACCCGAGCACCTCTCCTGGTACCAGCTGACCCTCGAGCCCAATACGGAGTTCTACCGCTATCCACCGACGCTGCCCGAGGAGGAAGCGCTGTGGGAGATTCAGGACCAGGGGCACGAGCGTCTAGAGGCGTCGGGGTTTCACCGCTACGAGATTTCGGCCTATGCAAGAGATGAGCGCCGCTCGCGACACAACCTCAACTACTGGCGCTTCGGTGACTACCTGGGGATTGGTGCCGGCGCCCATGGCAAGCTGAGTGCCCCCGGGGTGGGTGACGGCCTGGATATCCAACGGCGCTGGAAGAGTCGCCAACCCGATGCTTACTTGCGTCGTTGCCATGACCCGCGGGGATTCGTGGTCGATGCCTTCCGGGTCGCCGAGGCCGACCTTCCGCTGGAGTTCGCCATGAATGCCCTGCGACTGCCGGAGGGCGTGCCAACGAAGCTGTGGCGCGAGTCTACCGGCCTGCCGGAAGCGGTGCTGGTCGAGCGACTCGCCAGCGCGCGTGATAAAGGACTATTGGTGAAAGACGCCCAAAGGGTTCAAGCTTCCTCCCGAGGCCTACTATTCTTGAATGAATTGCTGGCATCGATCGACGTACAGTGACGATGCCGCTCGTGAAAGGCTCATCGCAACCTTTGCCATTGATGGCCCCAGGGATGATTGAGTGGGCCCCCGAACCAAGGAGATATTCCCGATGACCAAGACATTCCGCCTTGCCGCCCCGCTGGCCGCCGCCGTACTACTGGCGGGCTGTGCGACCAGTGACCCCTATGGCAGCCAGACCAACCGCGGCCAGACCGGTACCGGTGCGGCCATCGGCGCCGTGGTGGGTGCCGCCGCCGGTGCGTTGAGCGGTGACGGTGCCACCAGCCGCCGCGATCGCGCCCTGGTGGGTGCCGCCGTGGGCGCCGCTGCGGGTGCCGGTGTGGGCGCCTATATGGATCGTCAGGAGCAGCAGCTGCGACAGAGTACCCAGGGTACCGGTATCGGGGTGGATCGTCGTGGCGACGATATCGTGCTGAACATGCCCAGCGAGGTCACCTTCGGCTTCGACTCCAGCGATCTGACGTCCAATGCCCGCGGTGCCCTCAATGAGGTGGCCAGGATACTCACCCAGTATGACGATACTCGCGTCAATATCGGCGGGCATACCGACAGCACCGGTGACACCGGCTACAACCAGCGGCTCTCCGAGCGTCGTGCCCAGGCCGTCGGCAACTATCTTTCCCAGTCCGGAGTGGCCGGTAGCCGTCTTAACATGACCGGTTACGGTGAGAACCAGCCGGTGGCCAACAATAACAGCGAGCAGGGTCGCGCTCAGAACCGCCGTGTCGAGATCACCCTCACCCCTATCCAGAGTCGCTTCGAGTAAGGAGGCGTCGCCTCGATAGCAAGCGGTAACTCCTCGGGCTCGCCACTCTTGTGGCGGGCCTTTTCTATACCCTGCCGATTCGTGGAACCGAACCCATGCTCTCCTACCAGCACGCCTATCACGCCGGTAATTTTGCCGATGTTCATAAACACCTGCTCGTGCATGGGGTTATCGATCATTTATTACGTAAAGATTCAGCTGTTACGTTAATCGATACTCATGCCGGTCGTGGCCTCTATCCCCTGGCCGCGGAAGAGACCTCGAGGCTGCATGAGTACCGCCAGGGCATCCTGCCCCTGTGGGAATCCCGCGAGGAGCTCGCGCATCATGATGAGCTGCTGGGCGGCTGGCTGGCGGCACTGGCCGAGGCGCAACCGAACGCTCAGCGGCTGAGCCACTACCCGGGCTCACCCTGGTGGATGGGACGGCGCCTGCGATCCCAGGATCGTCAGCTGCTCTTCGAGCTGCACCCGGGAGAGCATGATCACCTGACCGGCCAGGCATTGGATGGCCATGTACGCACGATTCACGGCGATGGGCTCAAGGGGCTCGTCGAGCGCTTGCCGGTAAAGGCCCCACGCCTCTGTGTCCTGATCGACCCCAGCTACGAGCTCAAGCAGGAGTACGGCGAGGTAGCCGATACGCTATCGACGGCGCTGCGCAAGGCGCGCCATGCCGTGGTGCTGGTGTGGTATCCACTGCTGCCCGCGGGACGCCATCATGAGCTGCTCGAGGCGATCAAGGCGCATGGGGTACGCAAGGTGTGGCGCAGCGAGTTCAGGCTTCATGAGCCCGGCGTGGGCGAGCGAGGCATGTATGGCAGCGGTATGCTGGTGGTCAATCCGCCCTGGGGGCTCGATCAGCGCCTGGCCTCGGCCATGGCGCGGGTCGCACCATTACTGTCGAGCGAGGCCCGCTACCAGGGCGATTGGTGGGTAGGCGAGTAGCGGGCAAGGGGCCGGAAAAAGAGTCTAGAGACAACGCTGGAAAAGCGTTTTCAAATTATCCTGAGTCAGCGTTATCGGGTTACCACCGCAGCTGGGATCTTGAAGGGCCATGCTGGCCAACTCTTCGATGCGATCCGGGACAACGCCTATTTCGGAGAGGGTGCGTGGAATACCCAGTTGGTCGTTGAGTGTCTGTACGAACGTACAAAAGCCATCGAAGCCACCTTCGATGCCCAGATAGGCTGCGGCCATATCGAAACGCTCACGGATCGCCTCGGCATTGAATTCGAGCACCGCCGGCATGCAGATGGCGTTGGTGGTGCCATGGTGGCTATTGAACACGGCGCCGATGGGGTGACTCATCGCATGAATGGCTCCCAGGCCTTTCTGAAAAGCGGTAGAGCCCATCATCGCCGCGCTCATCATCTGGCCTCGGGCCTCGATGTCGCCGCCATCGGCATAGGCGCGCGGTAGGTATTCCTTGACCAGCCGCATGCCCTCTAGGGCAATGCCCTGGCTCATGGGGTGATAGTGAGGACTGGAGAACGCCTCGACGCAGTGGGCAAAGGCGTCCAGGCCGGTGCCGGCAGTGATCGGCTTCGGCATGCCAACGGTGAGCTCGGGGTCACAGATCACCACTGAGGGTAGTACCTTGGGGTGGAAGATTATCTTCTTCTCGTGACCCTGGGAGCTGGTGATAACACTGGCTCGTCCTACCTCCGAGCCGGTTCCTGCAGTGGTAGGCACCGCTATGATGGGAGCGATTGCATCGGCATCGGCGCGGGTCCACCAGTCATCGATATCCTCGAAGTCCCATACCGGACGTGTTTGGCCGGCCATGAAGGCCACCATCTTTCCGAGATCGAGTCCCGAGCCGCCCCCGAAGGCGATGACGCCGTCGTGATTACCGGCCCGATACGCCTCCACTCCGGCGGCGAGATTGATATCGTTGGGGTTGGGGTCGACTTCGGCAAACATAGCGCGCCCGAATCCGGCTGCATCAAGAATATCCAGAGTCGCCTGGGTGATTGGCAGGCCCGCCAATCCCTTGTCGGTAACCAGCAGGGGGCGGCGAATGCCGGCCTGAATGCAAGCTTCGGGTAGCTCGCTAATCCGTCCCGCGCCGAAGCGGATGGCGGTGGGATAAGACCAGTTTCCCATCAGCGTCATATTGTCATCTTCCTCAGTAGTATGCGTTGGCCAGCACAGGAAATGCTGGGTGTCTTGTACCGGATTAGCCTGCTGGAGACTTGAGGTAGTAGGACTTGGGGCGCGTCAGATTATGATAACCGATCACCGATAGTGAGCCGCCGCGGCCGGTATCCTTGCAGCCGGTCCAACACAGAGCGGGGTCGAGGTAGTCGGCGCGATTCATGAATATGGTGCCGGTCTGGAGTTGGTCACCGATACTCTGGGCCCGTGAGAGGTCGGAGGTCCACAGGCTGGCAGTCAGGCCGAAGGGGCTGTCGTTCATCAGGCGAGTCGCCTCGGCATCATCGTCAACGGGCATGATGCCTACTACCGGGCCAAAGCTCTCTTCGCGCATCAACCGCATGGTGTGATTCACACCGGTCAAGATTTGTGGAGTGAGGTAAGCCCCACCGTCGTCCGCGGGTTTAGTCGTTATATGCGCCGTGGCACCGGCAGACACTGCCTCGTCGATCTGGGAGCGAACTTCGGCGGCGAATCGCACGTTGGCCATTGGACCGATATCGGTAGTCTCCTCCAGGGGGTTGCCCAGCCGGTAGCTTTCGACGAGTGCCACCGCTTTTTCGACGAAGGTATCGAAGAGGCGTTGATGCACATAGATGCGTTCGATACCGCAGCAACACTGGCCGGAGTTGAACATCGCGGCGTCGATCAGCGTAGCGACGGCGGCATCGAGGTCGGCGTCTTCCATTACATAGCCCGGGTCCTTGCCGCCCAGCTCCAGGGCCATCCCTGTGAATGTACCCGCCGCCGCCTGCTCCAGGGTACGGCCAGCATTCACCGATCCGGTGAAGTTGACGAAGTCGAAGGCCTGCTCGGTGATCAGCGACGAGGTGGTGGCGTGATCGAGAAAGACATTTTGGAATACCGCTTCAGGCACACCAGCGGTGTGGAAGGCTTGAGCCATGCGCTCTCCCACCAGCAGGGTCTGTGTGGAATGCTTGAGCAGCACACTGTTGCCGGCAATCAGTGCCGGAGCCACGCTGTTGATGGCAGTCATGTAAGGGTAGTTCCAGGGCGCAACGACCAGCACCACGCCGTGGGGTACTCGCTTGATATAGCGTTTGAGGTCGGGGGCATCACCGACCATGATATCCGCCAGCGCCTCTTGAGCGATGTTGGCCATGTATCGGCCACGTTCCTCGAAGCCTCCGAACTCGCCTCCATAGCGTACAGGCCGACCCATCATGTGAGCCAGCTCGGGAACGATGACATCGTTCATGTTACCCACCGCCGCGATACCGGCCAGGACGCGATCAATACGCTCCTGCAGTGGAATAGCTGCCCATTCGGCTTGAGCTTGGCGTGCCTCCCGAGTGGCCTGGCGGGCAGCGTCGGCCGTTAGCGTCGTACGCTCGGCATAGACCGTACCGTCGATCGGTGAGATGCATTGTAGTGTCTGGCCCATTATCCTCTCCGGTATACTGTTACGTTGATCGTTGTACTGGCTCAGGCGCGCTCGAAGCCTCGCTCTACCTCAAACTGGGTCACCACCTGATCGAACGCTTCCAGTTCGACCTCTGCGGCACGGACATAGTGGTCGACTACGCCGTGGCCCAGCGCCTCGCGTAGCATCGTGGAGCCGTCGAGGGCATCTCTGGCATCGCGAAGGTTTTGTGGAATCAGTCCACTGTCACCGGTGTAGGTGTCGCCCTTGGCCGGCGGCGGTAGATCCAGTCCTTGCGTGATTCCGCAAATACCGGCGGCCAGCTGAGAAGCCATCGCCAGGTAGGGGTTCAAGTCGGAGCCACCGATGCGGTTTTCTACCCGTACAGCTTCGGTACCTGCTGCACAGAGGCGGAAGGCTGCGGTGCGATTGTCTACCGACCATACCGTTCGCGTCGGAGCAAAGGAGCTCTTCTTGAATCGTTTGTAGCTGTTGACGTAAGGCGCTAGAAAGTAAGTGGTATCGGCGGCATAATGCAGCAGTCCAGCCAGGTAATGCTTCATCAGTGACGACATGCCCAGGTCGTCTTCTTTATCGTAGAAGGCCGACGAGCCATTTCGGAACAACGACTGATGGATATGGCTGGAGCTACCCGCATGAGCATGATGCCATTTGGGCAGGAAAGTCACCGCGTGACCCTGCTGCCAGGCGATTTCCTTAATCGCATGCTTGGCGATGGTATGGTAATCGGCAGTGTCCAAGGCTGAAGCGTAACGAATGTTAAGTTCTTCCTGCCCTCTGCCTGCTTCACCCTTGGTTCCTTCTATGGGTATCCCCGCAGCGTAAAGATGGTTGCGTATCGGACGCATCACATGCTCTTCCTTAGTCGTCTGGAAGATGTGATAGTCCTCGTTGTAACTACTGATTGGCTGCAGGTCTCGGAAACCTCCTTCACGGATTGTATCGAAGCTCTGTTCGAACAGAAAAAATTCCAGTTCGGTGGCCATCGTCGCGCTCAGACCCAGCTCTTCCAGGCGCATCAGCTGGCGTTTCAGAATCGCGCGCGGGGAATGGGGCACGGGTTCGTGAGTGTGATGATCCAGCACGTCACAAAGCACCAGTACAGTGCCCTCAAGCCAAGGTAGTGGGCGTAGCGTGGTCAGGTCGGGGCGCATGATGTAGTCGCCGTATCCGTCCTGCCAAGAGGTACTGGCGTACCCATCCGGGGTTTCCATTTCCAGATCGGTAGCCAGCAAGTAGTTACAGCAGTGAGTCTCCTGCCAGCCTCCATCGATGAAATGATGCGCATGCAATCGCTTGCCCATCAGGCGGCCCTGCATATCGACGAAACACGCCAGCACTGTGTCTACCTTACCGTTCCTGACCTGATCTGCTAGGGCTTCTAAGGCATCCGGCGTTACTGCACTATTCATTTCCATGGCTCCTTATGAGATCGCCGTACCGCATCCCCGGCGCGGTGGGAATCGGGGCCCGGCAACGCCGGGCAGGTGATATCTCAGGCGTCGGTATAGCGATAAGGCCGGCCAGCCTCGCGCATGTCGGCGTTGTACTGCTTGAAGATCTCGACCACCTTTGCCTTGGTCTCCGATTCGGCGGCGATGTCATCCCAGAATTCGTGGGCGGCGTTCTCTACCTGATCCCACTCGGCGTCGGGAATGGACGTCAGCTCAAGCTTGTCGCCATGCACCCGCAGCTTGGCCTCGCCGCCCCAGTACCAGTGTTGGCGATAATAGTGAGACTGCTCACAGCACACCTCGAACAGCAGCCGAAGGTCTTCCGGCAGCGCATTCCAGCGTTCCATGTTGGCGAAGAAGTGGCCGATCCAGGCGCCTGATATATTATTGGTCAGGAAGTAGTTGGTGACATCTGCCCAGCCTACCGTGTAGTCCTCGGTGATGCCGGACCAGGCGATACCGTCCAGCTCACCGGTTTGCACGGCCACCTCGATGTCTTCCCAAGGCAGCGTTACCGGCACCACACCGAATTGCGAAAGGAAGCGTCCGGCAGTGGGGAAGGTAAAAATGCGTTTACCTTCGAGATCCTTGAGGCTGCGAATCGGGTCTTTGGTAATGAAGTGACAGGGGTCCCAGGAGCCGGCGCTGACATGCTTGACGCCGACCTTGGCGTACTCCTCCTCCCAGATTTCCTTGAGCCCGTACTGATTGAACAGTACTGGAACATCCAGGCTGTAGCGTGACCCGAAGGGGAAGTAGCCGCCGAACACGGCGACCTCTGTGGGTGAGGCCATGGAGTCGTCATCCGACTGCACCGCGTCGATGGTGCCTCGCTGCATGGCACGGAACAGCTCACCGGTAGGCACGAGCTGATCGGCGTAGAACAGCTCGATCTGCATGCGGTTTCCGGCGATACGGTTGAAAAGGTCGATGGCCGGCTTGGCGACATGCTCAGCCAGTGCAGCGCCGGCATAGGTCTGCATGCGCCACTTGATGGTGGGTTCAGTCTGGGACTGTGCCATGACGCGGCTGGCCAGCGGTGCCATGGCGGCACCGGCAGCGGCGGTGATCAGAAACTTGCGTCTTGTTGTCATTGTGTCGCTCTCCTGCTGTGGTATGCCGTATCCGGCATGGAAGGACCTTCGGAGGCGCCGAATGCTCGGCTCCCTGGAAGGCTATGGCCTTCTTTATCTGTAATAATGCTGACGCTTCATACTGTCGATAACGTTTATCTTGTTATGGTTTTCTACGCTTTTAGCATGTCTCCTCGACGGCTTTTTCTTTAATGGCGATTGATACACTTAATTACCATAAACGTAGCCAGGCAGCCATAGGGCGATCTGTGGGAATATCATCACCAGGCTCAGGGCTACCGTCATAACAAATACAAAGGGAATGATCGAACGATAAATATCGCGCAGGCCGATTTCGGGTGGTGCCATGGCGCGCATCAAAAACAGGTTGTAACCAAAAGGGGGCGTCATGTAAGCGATCTGGGTGGTAATGGTATAGAGTACCCCATACCAGATCAGATCAAAGCCCAGGGCATCGACCAGCGGTACATAAAGTGGTGCCACGATTACCAGCATGGCGGTATCGTCGAGGAAGGTCCCCATCACGATAAAGCTGAGCTGCATCAGGATCAGGATCATCCATGGTGAGAGCCCCAGTTTTTCTGTAAACAGACTCTCGATAGCCTTGACCGCACCCAATCCGTCGAAGATAGCGCCAAAGGCCAGGGCCGCGAGGATAATCCACATGAACATGCATGAGATCGCGAGTGTCTGGCGAACGGAGACCTCGAATACCTGACGCGTCATGCGCCCTTTTATAATGGCCGCCAACAGGGCTGCCATGGCGCCCACTGCCGAACTCTCGACAAGTGATGTCCATCCTTTAATGAAGGGAATCATCATCACTGCGAAGATCGCCAGCGGTAGTAACCCCGCGCGCAGCAAGCGCAATTTTTCCGCCATAGGTACATCACGCTCTTCGGCGGGTAATACCGGGCCAAGCTCGGGCTGCATCCGGCAGCGTAGGTAGATGTAAAGAATAAACAATGTTGCCATCAACAGTCCCGGTAGCACTCCGGCCAGCCACAGCTGGCCTACCGGTTGACGGGCGATCATCGCGTAAAGAACCAGCACCACGGAGGGAGGAACGAGAATGCCCAGGCTAGAGCCAGCCTGTATGACTCCGGTAACCATGATCTTATCGTAGCCGCGCCTCAGCAGTTCAGGCAGAGCGATAGTGGCTCCGATGGCCATGCCGGCTACTGAAAGGCCGTTCATGGCCGAGATCAGTACCATCAGGCCGATAGTCCCAATGGCCAGTCCACCTCTGACGGGACCCATCCATACGTGGAACATCCGATATAGATCATCGGCGATGCGGCTTTCGGAGAGTATATAGCCCATGAAAACGAACATTGGCAGAGTCAGTAGTGGGTACCATTTCATCAACTTCATGGCCGAAGAAAAGGGAATGTCTGTCCCGCCCGGGCCCCAGAGGAGTACGCCGGCGATAGCGCCGACGAAGCCGATAGCTCCGAATACCCGTTGTCCGGTCATCATCATCAGCATCATCGAGCTGAACATGACAATGGCGATCATCTCGTACGACATCAGATATCCACTCCACGAAGCCGACCGATATCCCGGAAAAACTCGGCAAGGGATTGAAGAATCATCAGAAAAATTCCGATGCAGAGTATGGTCTTGATAGGCCATAACACGGGGCGCCAGGCGGTGGGACTGCGCTCCATGAAGCCAAGCATGTCCCCTGCTCCTGTTGGTCCTTGGGTCACAAAGGTCCAGCCGAAATCAAGCAAGAAGGAAAGTGGCTCGCTACCGAAGTAACCCAACGAGTAGGCGGTTGATACCAGTCCGCCATACAGTAAAACCCCCAGATAGAAGAGCAGAAATAACACCGTGAAGGCATCAACCCAGGCTTTGGTTTTGAGGCTCCATTCGCCATAGAGAAGATCCATACGAACATTCGAGCCCAATTGAATCGAGTAGGGACCACCTAACACGAAATAAGCCACCATCACGAACTGAGCTGTCTCGAGTGTCCATATGGAGGGAGTCCACAATATCTTGGAGCTCGACGACCATAGCAGAACACCGATCAACAAGAAGATCAGATACATGGCGCACCGTCCGATCACACGGTTTAGTGTATCTATGGTGCGAATATAACCGCGGATCAGGCTAGGCATGGTTTGATCCTTTCGGGCCAGAACGGGTTAAGCCCAATTCCGTCAGAGCAGGTTCAAGCAGCTGGAGCAGCTCACGAGCCATGACCCGAATATCTTCTTGAGTGGTTAGCAGGTCGTTGCGAATCTCGAGCATCACGTTGGGCAGATCGTGGCTGATGCCATGTAGTTTCAGGGAGTGAGTCACGCCGTCTTCGGGGCCGTATGGTGCGTTGCGTTGTATATTGCGGTGCCCCAGGCAGGGTGCCTGGTCCAGTATGGCATCAGCCAGTCGGCTATCGGCGTCATGGAGTACACCGATCTCCACCGCCCTTGACCGGCCATGGTAATCAGGGGTGAAACTGTGCACGGTGACCAACGCGGTAGGATGTCGCTGTTCGATGCGAGGCTCGATGACTCGGGACACGCTGTTGCAGAAGGGGCGGTAGACTGACTCGATGCGTTCGTGACGTTGGGCCAGAGTCAACCGACGATTGCCAGGGACTTCAATGATCTCCGAACGCTCAGGCATGGCGCTGGCGGCTTCAGGCGGGCGATTGCAGTCATACACTAGCCGTGAGATGCGACCGGCTATCAAGGGAGCGTCCAGTTCTTGCGAAAGCTGCAGGGCCAGATCGCGAGAACCCGGATCCCAGGCCGCATGGCTGTAGCGGTGAGCAGAATCCAATCCCAGCTCGTTATAGAGCGAAGGGATATGGTGCGATGCGTGTTCGCACAGTAACACCACTGGTCCCAGACCGGCAGGGTTGTGTAGCTCTACGCTTGGGGATGCCGCTGTTACTGTTGTTGTTGACATCATGCCTCCTCTACGTTCTTGTAAAGATATAGACGGTAATTGGATAGCATGTCAAGATTTATTCAGAAGCACCATTCGTACTGCTATGGTGTATCGTAAAAAGGTGGTGTGCCGCAAAGAGGTGATGCTTGATGACACCCAACGTTACCGTGCGCGAGCTTATTCGCCAGCATTACTCGGCGCTGACTCAATCTGAGCGTAAGCTTGCCAATATTCTTCTCAAGAATTACCCAGCGGCGGGACTAGCCTCGATCACCGGCGTGGCCGGCAATGCGGGAGTCTCTTCGCCGACCGTGGCTCGGATGGTCAAGAAGCTTGGTTTCAAGGGGTACCCGCAGTTTCATCGGGCATTGCTTGATGAGCTGGAAGCCCGGGGCGTGGGTCCGACCCAGCGACGTAATAGCTGGATTACCGAGGCACCCGAAACACATCTGCTGAACCGCTTCACCGATGCGGTTCGCCATAATCTTGAGCAGACCTTCGCTCAGATAGAATTAGGTCAGTTCGATTGGGCGGTTCAACGGATGGCCGATGCCGAGCATCAGCTGTATATCGTTGGCGGGCGGATCACCCATGCGCTGGCTGACTACGCCTTTACTCATCTGCAAGCCGTGCGTCCAAGAGTCACACACCTGAGTGACTCCTCGGGCACCTGGCCGCATTATGTGCTGGACATGCAGCCAGGAGAGACTCTCCTGATTTTCGATATTCGCCGTTACGAGACCAATCTATTGCGGCTGGCCGAGCTGGTCAGGCAGCGTGGAGTGGCCATCGTGTTGTGTACCGATCTGTGGGGATCTCCGATCTCGAGCGTGGCCGATGTCACCTTCAATTGCTGGGTAGAAATTCCATCGGGATGGGATTCCAGCGTCTCCACACTGATGTTGTTGGAAGCGATGATCGCCGCGGTGCAGGAGCAAAGGTGGCCAGAAGTCCGTGATCGCTATGAGCAACTGGATGAACTGTTCGATAAGACACACTTCTTTCGAAAGTCCATCTAGCGAGATGGTCGCCAGTCGTTTTCTGGATGAGCACAGGGTATGTGCCAGTACGCCGATATCTTCCGACCCACTTCACGATACAGAAGCTGCCGAAGACGCTCGCCGAGCGGGGTTATATTAGCGGCGCTGACAGCGCCGTGGCCGGTGTGCCGATCGACGTGCTGATTTATTTACCGATAAGTGCCTGATCTAAAATTTTCACGTATCATCTAGATCAGAATCTCTGACCCGGATCAAACTCATGGCAAGGCGCT
>NZ_CANLFS010000006.1 GCF_947490095.1 uncultured Halomonas sp.
CTGGAAGCTGGAAGCTGGAAGCTGGAAGCTGGAAGCTGGAAGCTGGAAGCTGGAAGCTGGAAGCTGGAAGCTGGAAGACAGCATGAACCCACCCGCATTGGGGTCAAGGGGTTTCTTCCAGCTTCTCGCTTAAGCCTGCGAAGCAGGCGTTCTTCCAGCTCCCGGCGCAGCCGGGTTATTGCATGCGGATGCCGCCGTCCAGGCGAATCACCTCACCGTTAAGCATGGTATTGGTAATGATCTGCTCGGCCATGCGGGCAAACTCCTCGGGACGACCCAGGCGCTTGGGGAAGGGCACGGCGGCGGCCAGGGCCTGGGCGGCCTCATCGGGGATCTCGCTCATCATGGGGGTCTCGAAGACGCCGGGGGCGATGGCCATCACCCGCACGCCGTGGCGCGACAGTTCCCGGGCCGCCGGCAGGCTCATGCCGACCACGCCGGCCTTGGAGGCGCTGTAGGCACACTGCCCCACCTGACCGTCGAAGGCGGCGATGGAGGCGGTGTTGATGATGACCCCTCGCTCGCCGTCCTCGCCCGGCGCATTCTTCGCCATGGCGGCGGCGGCCAGGCGCATCACGTTGAAGGTCCCCACCAGATTGATCTGGATGGCCCGGTTATAGGCGTCCAGGTCGGCAGGATTGCCCTCGCGGTCGACCAGCTTGCCGACGCTGACGATGCCGGCACAGTGCACCACTCCGGCGAGGCCACCCTGGCCGCCGAGTTCGACGGCGGCGTCCACCGCGGCCTGGATATCGTCACCCGAGGTGACATCGCCCCTCACCGCCCGGGCCGCTTCGCCCAGGCGCTCGGCATGGGCATTGACGGCATCGCTCAGGTCGCAGAGCACGACGCGCCCCCCCGCCGCCACCAGGCGTTCGGCGGTGGCCGCCCCCAGCCCGGAGGCGGCGCCGGTGATCAGAAAGGTACTGTCCTTGATGTACATAGTCACTCCTCGAATTATTCGCCTGGGGCCTTGTCCACGGCGTCGGCGCGCAGCTTGAAGCGTTGAATCTTGCCACTCGGGGTCTTGGGAAGCGCATCGACGAACTCGATCACCCGTGGAAAGGCGTGGGCCGAGAGACGCTCGCGTACCTGCTGGCGGATCTCGTCGGCCAGTTCATCGCTCGGCTCGAAGCCGTCGCGCAACACCACATAGGATTGAATGACCTCGCCGCGAATCTCGTCGGGCCGCCCCACCGCCGCCGACTCGGCCACGCTGGGATGGGTCATGACGCTATTCTCGACATCGGTGGGCCCGACCCGATAGCCGGCGGTGGTGATGATGTCGTCATCGCGACCGGCGAACTGGAAGGTGCCATCCGCGTTGCGGATCACCACATCACCGGTGAGATAGTACCCCTCGGCGAAGGGATGCTTCTCCTGCCAAGTGTAGCCGGGGAAGAAGAACGCCGGAGAGTTCGCGATATCCACCGCCAGCACTCCGGGCTCGCCGGGCGGCAACTCGTTGTACTCGGCGTCGAGAATCGCCAGGCAATAGCCCGGCATGGGCACCCCCATGCCGCCGGCGTGTTTGGGATGCTCGAGGGCCTGATGGTTATTGCAGGTCATGCCGGTTTCCGTCTGACCATAGTGGTCGGTCACCGGACAGCCCAGGGAGCGCTCCACCCAGCTCACCACTTCGGTGTTGAGCGGTTCACCGGCGGAGCTGGCCACACGCAGCTCCAGGGTCTCATGGGCGTCGTCGAACAGGCCGGAGGCCTTCATCAGGCGATAGGCGGTGGGGGCGGCGGCAAAGTTGGTCAGGCGGTGCCGGCGCATGAACGCGAGCGCCCCCTCCGCCGTGAAACCTGCCTCGCAGAAGTGGGTGGTGGCGCCCAGCAGCAGCGGCCCGGTAATGGCGTAATAGAGCCCGTAGGCCCAGCCCGGATCGGCCATGTTCCAGAAGCGGTCGCTGTCGTCCAGGCCCACGGCCAGCTCCATGTAGAGGGCGAAGGCCGGCATGGCGGCAAGCGGTACCGCCACGCCCTTGGGCTTGCCCACGGTGCCTGAGGTAAACATCTGCAGGAAGGGCGCCTCGCGGCCCAGGCGCGGTGGCTGGGTCTCGATCGGCGCATGCGCCAACGCCTGGTGCCAGTCGACGTCATCGGGGTGATCGTCGCTGGGGCCACCGATGGCGAGCACCGGCGGGCACTGACTCACGCCGTCGAACTTGAGGCGGTTGGCATGGTCGGTAATCACCAGCCGGGTACCGGCGCGACCCAGGCGATAGTCCACGGAATCGGGGCCGAAGGCGGTAAACAGCGGCTGGTAGACGGCACCGATGCGCCAGGTGGCCAATATCACCACCAGCAGCTCCGGTGAGCGCGGCAGCATGCAGGCGATGCGATCACCCACCCCCAGGCCACGCACCGCGAACCAGCCGGCGAGCCTGGCACTCTCGGCCTCGAGCTCGGCGTAGGTCATCCGGTTGACGTTGCCCTGGGTATCCTCGTGCACCAGGGCCAGCGCCTCTCCGCGCCCGGCCCGCAGGTGGCGGCCGCAGCAGGACTCGAAGGCATTGAACTTGCCATCTCGATGATCGTCGAGCCGGGCGATGACGTCATCGATGGAGAAATGTTCCAGGTAGTCGCGGTACTCGACTCGGCGGGCTGGCGTGCTCATGGGCTGTCCTCTTCAGATTATTTTGTGATTGTTATAATTTGTCGTTAACGTAAGCGTAAACCTAACAAGCGCTAGGTCTAACCTAGCGAGTCGCGCCGCACAGGACAAGGGCAGGAGCAGAGAGAAGAACCTAGACGATGGTCGAGAAGGCGCCAAACAGGCGCCGAATTCAACGAGTTGAGGTAGAGCGCGTGATCATGACAACCAGCTCATCGGCCAGTTCATCGGGGGTGCGTGTGCCATCCGGGTCATACCAGCGTACCGTCCAGTTGAGGGCCCCCATCACGAAACGCGAGACCAGGAAGCGATCGCCGTGGATGAGCCCAGTGGCCAGGGCGTCATCGATCACCTCCTCCCACAGCGACTCATAGGCGTCGCGCAGGTGACCGAGATGGGCCCGCGCCTCGGGGTCGAGCCGCCGCCACTCGTAAAGCGCCACCACATGGGCGTTACGATCGGTCAGCAGGGTCTCGAGATGAGCACGCGCCATGGCATGCAACCGTGACGATGCATGGCTGTCACAACGTGAGAGGGCCTCACGCGCGATGACCAGGGCATTCTCGGTGCCTTCTTCGATCACCGCCGCCAGGATCTCCTGCTTGTCGCGAAAATGATGGAAGAGGCTGCCGGACTTGATACCCATCTCCTGGGCCAGCATGCGCACCGTGGTGCGATCGAAGCCCTCCTGGACGAACAGCTGGGCCGCCAGGCGCGTCAACTCCTTGCGACGGGGGGATGCATTCATTACATTCATCGGCATTTACACTAGCGCTTGCTTGGTTGACCCTGAGAGAACCATAGCCCCGCCGATGGGTCAACGCGGCAGGGGAAACCGACAATCATAATGCCTACCACTGCGCGGCGACACACGAGCCGCCTACCCTCGGGAGAACTACCATGAGCCAGCCCAACGATATCGTTTTTCTTTCCGCCGCCCGCACCCCCATGGGCGGCATGCTAGGCAGTCTCGCCGGCCTCACCGCCCCCGAGCTCGGTGCCGTAGCCATCCGCGCCGCCATCGAGCGTGCCGGCATCGATGCCGGTAGCATCGATGAAGGCATCCTGGGCTGCGTACTGCCCGCCGGCGTCAAGCAAGGCCCGGCGCGTCAGGCCATGCGCCAGGCAGGCATTGCCGATGGCATCGGGGCCTCCACGGTCAACAAGCTGTGCGGCTCGGGCATGAAGGCCACCATGCTGGCCCACGACCTGATCCGCGCCGGCAGCGCCGAGGTCATGCTGGCGGGCGGCATGGAGTCCATGTCCAACGCCCCCCACGTGCTGCCCAAGGCTCGCACCGGCTACCGCCTGGGCCATGGTGAAATCAAGGATCACATGTTCCTCGATGGCCTCGAGGATGCCGAGACCGGCACGCTGATGGGCGTCTTCGCCCAGGACATCACCTCCCAGCGTGGCTATAGCCGCGAGCGCCTGGATGACTTCGCCATCGCCTCGCTGGAGCGCGCCATGGCGGCCACCAACGCCGGCCACCTGGATGCCGAGATGGCCCCGGTGACCCTCACCAGCCGCAAGGGCGAGAGCGTGGTCAGCCACGATGAACAGCCCTTTCAGGCCAAACTCGACAAGATCCGCTCGCTGCGGCCCGCATTCGCCAAGGAAGGCACCATCACCGCGGCCAACTCAAGCTCCATCTCCGACGGGGCATCCGCCCTGATCCTGGCGAGCTCTGCCGCCGCCGAAGGCCTCGGCGCCAAGCCCCTGGCACGCATGCTGGGGCACAGCACCCATTCCATGCATCCCAGCGAATTCACCATCGCCCCGGTGGGCGCCATCGACAAGCTATTGAAGAAGCTCGACTGGCGCGTGGATGACGTCGACCTGTTCGAGATCAACGAGGCGTTCGCCGTGGTGACGCTGCTGGCCATGGACGGACTCGACATCCCCCACGACAAGGTCAATGTCTTCGGCGGCGCCTGCGCCCAGGGCCATCCCATCGGCTCTACCGGTTCGCGCATCATCGCGACCCTGATCCATGCCCTGCGCACCCGGGGTGGCAAGCGTGGCATCGCCAGCCTGTGCATCGGCGGCGGCGAGGCCACGGCGGTAGCCGTCGAGCTGGTCGATTAAGGGCTCTCGCTAAAGGGCTCTCGCTAGACGCTACGAGTTTCCCGGACCCGAAGCCGCCCATCGGGAAGGATGGGCGGTCTTGCGTCGGACCCGCTTCCCGGTGAAGATCGAGCAATGTCTGCCTCCCTCCTGCGGCGCTACCCGCTGCCTGTCATCGTGCTGGCCCAGCTGTTCGGCACATCGCTATGGTTCTCCGTCAACGGCGTGGGGGCCTCCCTGTCGCACTCTCTGGGCCTCTCCGAGGCCGACCTGGGCCACCTGACCCTGGCCGTGCAAGCCGGCTTTATCGGCGGCACCCTGTTGATCGCCACCACCGGCCTGGCCGATCGCTTTCACGCCAGCCGCATCTTCGCCGTCTCCAGTCTTGCCGGCGCCCTCACTAATGCCGGCTTCGTGCTGGTGGCCGATCATATGACTCTGGCGCTCACCCTGCGCCTGCTGACCGGAGTGTGCCTCGCCGGCATCTATCCGCTGGGCATGAAGCTGGTGATCGGCTGGACGCCGAAACACACCGGGGCGGCCCTGGCCTGGCTGGTCGGCATGCTGACCCTGGGCACTGCCCTGCCCCATCTATTGCGAGGCTCCACCGTCGGCCTGCCCTGGGAGTGGCCGCTACTGGGGGCGACATTCCTGGCGCTGGGCGGCGGTGGCCTGATCCTGCTCCTCGGCGACGGCCCACACCTGCCCCCTTCAAGCGGCAAGGCGCGATTGACCGAGGGACTGGCGGCGCTTCGCGAGGCACGCTTTCGCGCCGTGGCCGGGGGCTATTTCGGCCACTGCTGGGAGCTCTATGCCCTATGGACGCTGACCCCCTTCCTGGTCGCCCGGGAGGTGGAACGCCTCGGCGCCTCCCCCGCCTGGGTTCCCTGGCTGTCGTTCGGTGTCATCGCCCTGGGGCTTGGCGGCTGCGTGGGCGGCGGGCAGCTGAGTCGACGACTCGGCAGCCTGCGAGTGGCACGCTGGGCGCTGGTTGCCTCCGGGCTGATCTGCCTGATCTACCCGCTGGCAACCTGGCTGCCGCCATGGTGGCTGCTGGCCCTCCTGGCCCTGTGGGGGCTCAGCGTGATCGCCGATTCCCCGCAATTCTCGGCGCTGGCCGCGGCCAGTGCTCCTCGTGAGCGAGTCGGCTCGACCCTGGCGGTCATGAACGCCGTGGGCTTCGCCCTCACCCTCCCCGCCATCTCATTGACCACCACCCTATGGGCGCAGCAAGGCGCCTGGGTCGTGTGGTGGCTGCTGCCGGGGCCATTGCTGGGCCTGTGGGCGATGCGACGCCTGGCCGTCCACGAGGCCTCACCCACCATGGATAACGAAAGACGCGAAAGCCGATCAACATAGCGCCGCGCGCCGTGGGGAGCGGTTATCCATGTGGGCCAGGCGCACCTGAAAAGCCGCAAGGGTATCCGCCTGCCCCTCATCTCATCGGTGCTTTCGCATTGGACGGAGGTTGACGCGGATTGTCGCTAAAGCAGCAGCCCCAGGGCCGCCAGGGTGCAGAGGGAAAGCGAGGCCCCCTGCAGCAGGCGACGATTACAGCGATGGGCAACATGATTGGCAACCCAGATACCGAACAACACCGCCGGCACGAAGCTCAAGGCCATACCTAGATGCCAGACAGAGACCCGCCCCACCAACGCCAGCGTGAACAGGGTCAGCAGCGACGTCACCACGAAGAAGGCCGAGAGGGTTCCGCGCAGGCGATCCGGAGAGAAACCGTGCAGCAGCAGCACCATGGGCGGCCCACCGATGCCCGCTACGGTACCGAAGATACCGGAGAAGATACCGGCTCCGAACAGAGTGCCGCGGTTGACCGGCAGCCGCAATCGAAACAGGGTCACCGCGACGGTAAACAGCACGCTGCCGGCGATCAGTTTTTCCACTATGGCCATCGGAGCTGCCAGCAGCAGCCAGGCCCCCAGCGCATTGCCGGGCAGGCGACCTACCAGGGCGGAGCCTATCTCGCCGAGCCGCACCTCATGGCGATAGTAACGCAGGGTCAACAGAGAAACGGTAAAGCCAAACAGCACCAATACCACCGGCACCAGGCGTGGCTCCAGCATCAACAACAGTGGCGCCCCTACCACCGCCAGACCGAAGCCTGTAGCACGCTGTACGAAGGCCCCGAGGGCCAGCACCAGGGCACAGCCTAGCCAGGTGGCGGCATTCATCTCGAATCCGCCGGGCCATCCCCATTCAGCCATGTTCCAGCCGCCCCTCTTCCCCTTCTTCCGGCATGCCCGCCAACACGCGAATCCCCAGGTTCGCCAGCAGCGTGGCGCCGAGCATGGTGCCCACCATGGGCCAGGCGCTGTCGATCTCGAAGGCACCGACCAGCACCCCGGACAGCGCACCGCAGGAGAACTGGATACTCCCCTGCAGGGCCGCCGCCGTGGCACTCATGTGCGGGAAGCGGTCGAGCAGCGAGGTAATGGCATTGGGTGCCACCAGGCCGATGGTGCTCGCAAACAGCATGATCAACGGCACCATGGTGGCGAGCGACTCCAGGCCCGTGGCCACCACCAGCGCGAGGGCAATCCCCGCCCCCAGCTGGATGCCCAGGCCCAAACGCAGGTTCTGCAACGGCGTATAGCGTCTCAGCAGGCGAATATTGAGCCGATTGGAGGCCACCATGGCCAGGACGTTGACGCCGAACACCAGCGGATAGAACGACGGCGTCAGGGCGAAGTGCTCCAGATAGAGAAACGGTGAGGCGGTGACGAAGGCAAACAGGCCGGCAAATGTCATGGATGCCGCGGTGATAAAGCCCATGGCGCGCCGGTCGCGCAGCACGCTGGCATAGTTACCCAGCATCTGGCGTGGCGAGGTAGTGGTCTCGGCAGGGGCTCGCGTCTCGGGCAGCCGGGTGCCAAGCAGCCACATCAAGAACCCCGCATAGACGGCGAGGAAGACGAAGATCAGCCACCAGTCGGCCAGATAGAGCAAGCCGCTGCCCACTACCGGCGCTGCCAGCGGCGCCATCAACATGATGATCGCCATGGTCGACATCACCTTGGCCGCCTCGCGGCCGTGGAAGCAGTCGCGCACGATGGCCGCCGAATTGACCACGGTGGCCCCGCCACCCAGGGCCTGGACGAAGCGCCACGCCAGCAGCTCAGGCAGCGACCCCACGCTGGTAATCACCAGGCTGGCGAGCAGAAACACCACCAGTCCGCCGAGCAGCACCGGCTTGCGGCCCACCCGGTCGGAGACGGGACCGAAGATCAGCTGGCCCAGGGCAAAGCCCGCCAGGAAGGCGGAAAGCGAAAGCTCGGTGTGGTGAATGCTGGCACCCACGTCTTCCGCCAGGGCGGCCATCGCTGGCAGATAGGCATCGATGGCGAAGGGAGCCAGGGCAGTGTTGGCCGCCACCAGCAGCGCCAGGCGTTGGGGATTGAGCGTCAAGGCGACTCCTCGCGGATTGCATGGGACATTTTAATAGCCTGCAAATGATACCCGATTATCCCTACCCTTGCCGGGCGCTGTTCCCTCCCCGGCTGGCTTGCTAAAGTGGGAATCCGATTCACGGAGGAGCCCACATGGCCGATAACCTGCTAGCACAACTCAAGAAAATGACCACGGTGGTGGCCGACACTGGCGATATCGACGCCATTCGCCGCTTCCAGCCCAGCGACGCTACCACCAACCCCTCGCTGATCCTGCAGGCAGCACAACAGGAGGCACGTCGCCAGCGTCTGGCCGAGATCGCCCGGGCGGCCACCGATCTCGACGATGCCCTGGACGCCGTGGCGGTGGAGATCGGCAGCGAGATCAGTGAGCTGGTACCGGGCTATGTCTCCACCGAAGTGAGCGCACGCCTGTCCTTCGATACCGACGCCACCCTGGCCCGGGCCCACTCGCTGATCGAGCGCTACGCCCGCCACGGCGTGGGCCCCGAACGCATCCTGATCAAGGTAGCCGCCACCTGGGAAGGTATCCGCGCCGCCCGCCAGCTCGAGCGCGAGGGCATCCATACCAACCTTACCCTGCTGTTCAGCTTTGCCCAGGCTCAGGCCTGCGCCGATGCCGGCGTCACGCTGATATCGCCCTTCGTGGGGCGCATCCTGGACTGGCACAAGGCACAACAGCCGGAGGCCGACTTCAGCGGCGACAATGACCCTGGCGTACGCTCGGTAAAGCACATCTTCGACCACTACAAGGGCCACGGCTACCAGACCATCGTGATGGGCGCCAGCTTCCGCAATAGCGGCGAGATCCTCGCCCTGGCCGGCTGCGACCGCCTGACCATCTCCCCGGCCCTGCTCGCGGAGCTCGCCGAGAGCCAGGGCACCCTGGAGAGACGGCTGACGCCTCAGGGTGCCGAAACACGCCCCCCGGAGCCGCTGGACGAAGCGGAATTCCGCTGGGCCTTCAACGAGGACGCCATGGCCACCGAAAAGCTGGCCGAGGGAATTCGCAAGTTCATGGGCGACCAGCGCAAGCTGGAAGGCCTGCTGAGCGAGTTAAGAAAGGGCTAGCCTGCAGGCGCGGCTACTCATTACGGGGCGCTGGGGGCAAGCCGAAGAGGAGGTCCTATGCCAAGGGTGAGAAGCACTGCTTCGAACGGGCTGGCCATGGATGGCCAGCACCGGCCCTGCAAGCGGAGCAGGATGCGAGAGTGAAGCAGGGCATCGGTAGCGCCCAGGGAAGGGTTTACAGCGCCTCCTCGCAGGCTTGCCCCCAGATCAGCCCCGAGTAGAGCTATCTACCATTATCACCGGTTTCTTCCCTTACTACTGGCGGGAGGGGTCTTCCTGTGCCTCGAGCATCTCGACGAGGGGCTGAAACTCCTCGCGGTTATGCTCATTCATGCGCATCAGGATGCGGTGCGCCTCGAGGATCCGGCGTCGGGTCTCCTCGACGTCGGTGGGGATCTCGGGCAGGTCACAGAGCTCGCAGACCTCGGTGATGGGCGACTCCACCATGGTGAAGAAACGCGAGAACCCCATCACGTCGAGCATGCGCCGGACGTCGGGGCTATCGACCACGATGGTGGGCCACTCGGCCAGCCGGCCCTGCACCGCCATGGCCACCTTGGCCAGAAAACCAAGCGCCGTGGAGTCCACATTGCTGGCATCGCGCAGATCGATGATCAGCGTCTCGAGACCGGGCGTCTGCGCCAGCTGCTGGGCCTGACGGTCCAGGGTGGCACAGAGTGTAAGCCGCACGTCGCCGCACAGCTTGAGGACGAATACGCCGGCATCGAATGCCGCCTTGATACGCCCTTCATGAATCAGCATGGCCAAATCCACTCAACATCAAGATCGTCAGGTCGTCGGGCAAGGCTTCATCACCCGACGCAAGGTCAAGGGCCAGGTTGGCCCGCAGGTCGGCAAGCGTCGTGCTCGCCTGAATCTGCTGCTCGAGTTCCCTGAGCCGCGAGTCGAGCGTATCGCCCGGCAGACACTCCAATACTCCATCCGAACACAGCCACAGGTGGAAGTCTTCCGGCAACGAACACCCCAGCGTGGGGTACTCGGCACCGGGGAAGAGCCCCACCGGCATGCCCTCGCCGGCCAGTGGCGTCACCTTGCCTCCCACCACCAACAACGGCATGGGCAGCTGCGCGCCCAGCGAATAGTGCAGATAGCGCTGCTCGAGGTCAATGATACCCACGAACAGGGTGGCATGCTTGCCGATGCCGGTATCCAGCAACTCCCGGTTGAGATCCGATAGCCAGCGCGCCGGCAAGGACTCGGGGTGTCGGCCATCCCACTCGGTCTGCCAACGATTGGCCAGGTACTTGAGCAGCACCGTGACGAAGGCCGAGGACGCGCCATGACCCGAGACATCGGCAAAATAGAACAGCACATGGCGCTCGTCGAGCAGGTGGAAATCGAGGAAGTCACCTGACAGGTAGAGATAGGGCGCAAACCAGTAGTCGCAGGTCACCCCGCCCAGGGTCTGGGGCCTGGACGGCAGCAGCCTGCGCTGGATCTGGCCACCGGCCTGCTGATCGAGACGCAGCATGGCCAGATGCGTTTCCAGGGTCTCGTTGAGCTCCTCCAGGCGCCGCCTGTCGCGGCGCCGGTCCTCCTCGAGGGCACGCAGGCGAATCGTCTTGTGAATCATGCGGCGCAGCAGCTGACCGTGCCGACGCGGCTCCACGATATAGTTGACCAGCCCCGCATCCACCGCCGAGAGCAGGTCGGGAGCATCTCGGCTATCGCTGACCACCAGGGTCGGCAGACTCTCGCAGAGCGCCGGCCAGTCGGCCGCCGGCACGGCACGCACGTGCGCCACCGCCAGCGCCACCCCTGGCGGCAGCGATTCGCTGTCGGTGACCGCCACTACCGACAGGCCATCTCGCGCGATGGTCTCTGCCAGGGCATCACGCGCCGGACCCGGCTCATCGATGACACCGATCAGCTGCTTGGGACGTTCCATGATCAGGCCTCAGTCGGCAAAAGCGTCATCGAAATCGCCATCGCCGAAATCGAAATCGTCACTGGCGAAGGGATCATCTCCCAGTTCACCGTCGCTGACCTCGAAGCGACGCCGCTGCATCCAGGCATCGCGCACGAAGGTGTAGCGATCCCCCTGAATCAACGCCTCCTGATCGAGCAGCCCCGCCCGTGTATCGACGATGCCCAACGCCGTCAGTCCCAGGCGGATCTTGTCATCCTCGACGTAGGTCGTCGGGTAGGTGTACATGTCCGCGGGCAGCCCCCCGGTATCCCGCACGGTACTCGGACCGAACAGCGGCAATACCAGGTAACGCGACTCACCCCACCCCCAGGCGCCCAGGGTCTGGCCGAAGTCTTCCTCCTGGCCGGTAATCTCCATGCGGCTGGCAACGTCCCACAGGCCGGCCACCCCCACCGTGGTGTTGATCAAGAAGCGAGCCGTGGCGACGCTGGCATTGCGTGGTTTGCCCTGCAGCAGGCTGTTGAGAACGGTACGCGGCTCGCCCAGGTTGGAGAAGAAGTTCCCCACGCCGGTCTCCACCGGGTCGGGGGTAATAAAGCGATAGCCCCTCGCCACCGGCTTCAAGGCATAACGGTCCAGGACGTCATTGAAGGCAAATACCTTGCGGTTGAAGCCCTCCCAGGGGTCGTCCGGATGACGCTCCTGAGTCACCCCACTGCTGGCGCACCCTGCCAACAACGCGGCCGTCGTCAGCACCATCGCCCCCTGCAGCACTCGCTTACCCTGCCCCTTGGCATTGCTCATCGTCATCTCCCTGAAATTATCCGTGTCAGACGCGCCGTACGACCACGCTGCCGGCGCTGTACCCGGCGCCGAAGGAACACATCACGCCGCTATCACCGGCGTCCAGATCATCACGATGCAGGTGGAAGGCGATGATCGACCCCGCCGAGCTCGTATTGGCATAACGGTCGAGGATTATCGGCGCCTCGTGCTCGTCGGGGTCACGCCCCAGCACGCGACGGGCGATCAGGTCGTTCATATGGCGGTTGGCCTGATGCAACCACAGCCGCGTCACATCCTCGCTCCCCAGTCCCAGGTCATGCAGATGATCGCGAATCAGCGTCGCCACCATGGGACAGACCTCCTTGAAGACCCGACGCCCCTCCTGCACGAACAGCTTGTCGACGGCCAGCGGGTCCGCATCGGTCACCCGATTCAGGAAGCCGGCATTATTGCGAATCGCATTGGAGAAGCGCGTCACCAGTCGGGTGCCGAGGATCTCGAAGCGATCGACGCTGGTCGCCAGGTCATCGCGCTCCAGCACCAGGGCGGTGCAGGCATCGCCGAAGATGAAGTGACTGTCACGATCGCGGAAATTAAGGTGCGCCGAGCAGATCTCGGGGTTGACCACCAGGGCGCGACCGGCATTACCGGCACGGATGGCGTTGGCCGCCGTCTCGATGGCGAAGGTGGCCGAAGAGCAGGCCACGTTCATGTCGAAGGCATGACCGCCGGCCCCCAGCTCGGCCTGCAGCTCCACCGCCAACGCCGGGTAAGAACGCTCCAGATTGGAACAGCCGACGATGACCAGGTCGATATCCTCGGCCGCCACCCCCGCACGCTCCAGCGCTTCGCGGGCGGCAATGACGCCCATCTCGCACTGGATCGAGGGCTCATCATCGCTGCGCTCCCGCAGGCGAGGACGCATGCGTTCGGGGTCGAGGATGCCCTCGGCGTCCAGCACATGACGACTGTGGATACCCGACGCCTTGACGATGAATTCACTGCTGGAATACGCCAGGCGCTCCGCGTTGCCAGCCGCTTCGCGACGCGCATTCTCGGCGTCTACCCAGGTATTGAACGATGCCACCAGAGCATCATTGTCGATGCTGTGCTGCGGAGTGAAGAGCCCCGTGCCAGTAATTACCACTTGCTTCATGACATTCTCCTTGTGACGGCATCGCCGCCGAGGTCGTCACGACGACCCCGAACGCCCGCGCGTTCAACCACGCCCGGTTATCTCGGCCCAGCGTTTCTCGAGCCGCTTGGCAGACACGGGAAAGGCGGTGCCCAGCTGTTGGGCGAAGAGCGAGACACGCAGCTCCTCGATCCACCAGCGAAATTCCTCGAGTTCGGCCGGCACCACCCCACCGCGACGCTCACTCTCGAGCCGCGCCGCCAGGCGTGTTTCGAATTCCTGGGCCTGTTGCATCTGCATCTGGTCGCGATTGCGCTCCCTGGCGGCCTTCTCGAGACGCACCGAGGCCGCTTCCATATAACGAGGATACGCCTCCAGCCATTCGCCTGCCTCACTGATGAAGCCGGGGTAGACGAGGCGGGCCATCTGCGCCTTGAGATCAGAGTAGACCAGCGCCAGGGCCAGATTAAGGTTTCCCTTCAGCGCCTTGGTCACGGTCAGATGCCCCTTCAGGGCCCCTTCCACCAAGGTCAGGCGCCGCTTCGCCTCGGGCAGCAGTGCCTCGCGGCACTGCGTTAGCCGCACCGCGAACGCCTCCCGGGAACGCGGCAGCGGCTCCACCGCCAGGACGCTGGCGAACACCGCCCGCACCAGATCATCGGCGAGCTGACGCCGGCTGCCCACCTTGGCGAACAGCAACGCACAGGTTTCCACCTCCTTGAGCCGCTCGATCTCGCGAACGACCTGGGGCAGCTCCCGCATGGCCAGGGCCACGAGGCCATCGCGGTGGGCCAGGCGCGCCTTGTCGGGATGGTCGAACAACTCCACCCGAAAGGCCTTATCCGTGGGCACCAGGGCCGGGAAGGCCTCGACGCGAATGCCGGCCTGGGTGGTGACCCGGGACGCCGGCAACTCTGTCTCGGGCAGGCTTTCCATGTCGTCGGCGGCGCGGGCCTGTCGGGCCAGGGCCCGGGCCCCCTCGCCTGCGGCGGCCTCGAAGCGGCGCTCGAGTTCCCGGGCATCGCGGCCCTGGCCCAGGAGCTCCCCTTCATGGTTCACCACCCGTAGGTTCATCACCAGGTGCGGCGCGAGCTGATCCTGTCGCCAGTCATCGGGGTGTACCCGCACACCGGTCCTGCGCCGCAGGAATTCTCCCAGCGCCTCGGTGAGCGGCACATCATCGGGGACCATGGTGTCCAGGGCGGCATCGACCCAGTCGGGGATCGGCACGACCCGACGACGCATCGCCTTGGGAAGGGACTTCATCAGCGCGATACACTTCTCGCGCAGCAGTCCCGGCACCAGCCACTCGAGGCGAGCCAGGGGCAGCTGGGGCAGCATCGCCGCCGGTACGGTGAGGGTCACGCCATCGTCCACGGCCCCGGGCTCGAAGTGGTAATCGAGCGGGTAGCGCACCCCCTTGAGGCCGAGCGCATCCGGGTAGTCACTCGCGGTGACCTCGCTGGCCTCCCGTGCCAACAGGGCATGACGGTCGAACTTGAGGATGTCGGCGTTGTCCCGCTCGGCCTGGCTGCGCCAGGCCTCGAATCCCTTGCCGTTATTGACCTCCGCGGGAATACGCTCGTCATAGAAGGCAAACAGGCTCTCCTCGTCGACCAGGATGTCACGCTTGCGGGCACGATCCTCGAGGCCCTCGACCTCCTCGATCAGTGCCCTGTTGTGAGCGAAGAATTCCCCGCGAGTCCGGAACTCGCCTTCCACCAGGGCGCGGCGAATAAACAGCTCCCGGGCCTCGGCCGGCGCGATGGGCCCATAGTGCACCCGTCGGCCACTCACGATGGGCAGGCCGAACAGCGTCACCTGTTCGCTGGCCACGACCTGGGCCCGCTTCATTTCCCAGTGAGGCTCGGCGTAGCTGCGCTTGACCAGGTGGTCGGCCGCCGGCTCGATCCAGCGGGGGTCGATCCTGGCCACGGTGCGGGCAAAGAGCCGCGTGGTCTCCACCAGCTCGAAGGCCATCAGCCACTTGGGGGACTTCTTGGCCAGCCCCGAGCCGGGATGGATCACGAACTTGCGATTGCGCGCCCCCAGATAGTCGCGATTCTCGGTGAGCAGTCCCAGATGAGAGAGCAGCCCCGGCAGCAGCGCGCGATGCAGCGCCAGGCTGTTGCGCCGCTGCGCCTCACGGGCGGCTTCCGTGGGCTCGCCGTCTTCGGAAACCGGGAGCGGCGTCGGCGGCGGCACCTCGATCTGCATGTCGCGCAGCAACTGGCGCAGCTGGCGGAACGTATCGTGCCACTCACGCATGCGCAGATAGTTGATATAGCGCTCCTTGCACCAGCGCCGGAGGCGGTTGCCGGTGAGCTCCTCCCGGGCGGCCTCGAAGCCGTGCCAGAGATTGAGCAGCGCCATGAAGTCGGACTCGGGATCCTGCCAGCGTCGATGCGCCTGGTCGGCGGCCTGGCGCTTATCCGCCGGGCGATCACGGGGGTCCTGCACCGCCAGCCCCGACACCACGATCAGCACGTCACGCAGCCCGCCCTGCTCGGCGCCGGCCAGCACCATGCGTGCCAGGCGCGGGTCGATGGGCAACCGGGCCAGCTTGCGGCCGATGGGGGTCAGATGCTGCGCCTGGTCGACCGCCCCCAGCTCGAACAGCAGCTTGAAGCCGTCGGTGATGAAGCGCGCATCCGGCGGGTCGACGAAGGGAAACGCCTCGATACTGCCCAGCTTGAGCGACAGCATCGAGAGGATCACCGAGGCCAGGTTGGTGCGGCGAATCTCGGGGTCGGTAAATTCGGGGCGGGCGAGGAAATCCTCCTCGTCATACAGGCGAATGCACACCCCTTCGGCGATACGCCCACAGCGCCCCTTGCGCTGATTGGCACTGGCCTGGCTGACCGGCTCCACCGGCAGGCGCTGGATCTTGGAACGGTAACTATAGCGGCTGATGCGCACCAGGCCGGGGTCGATCACGTAGCGGATGCCCGGCACGGTCAGCGAGGTCTCGGCGACATTGGTGGAGAGCACGATACGCCGCCCCGCATGGGGGGCGAAGACCCGGTTCTGCTCGGCATTGGAGAGCCGCGCATAGAGCGGCAGGATCTCGGTGCCACGCAGCTCGGCCCGCCGCAGGGTGTCGGCGGTCTCGCGAATTTCCCGTTCACCGGGCAGAAAGATCAGCACATCCCGGGGGCCATGGCGCCAGCCCTTCTCGCGCTCGACCCGCTCGATCTCCTCCACGGCGTGGAGGATGCCCTCCTGGAGGGTGCGATCCTCCTCGTCATCGGCCTCGCGCGCCAACGGGCGGTAATGCACCTCGACCGGATAGGTACGCCCCGACACCTCGACCACCGGCGCGGGCGTCGGCTCGCTCCCTCCCCCGGGCAGGGCGAAGTGTGCGGCGAAGCGCTCCACGTCGATGGTCGCCGAGGTAATGATCACCTTGAGGTCGGGGCGGCGCGGCAGCAGGCGGCGCAGATAGCCGAGCAGGAAGTCGATATTGAGGCTGCGCTCGTGGGCCTCGTCGATGATGATCGCCTCGTAGCGGCGCAGGTCGGGGTCGTGACGCGTCTCGGCCAGCAGGATGCCGTCGGTCATCAGCTTGACCCGGGTGTCATCGCTACTCTGGTCGGTGAAACGCACCTGGTAGCCCACCTGCTCGCCCAGCGGCGTCTCGAGCTCCTCGGCCAGGCGGGTGGCCACCGAGCGGGCGGCCAGGCGCCGCGGCTGGGTGTGGCCGATCAGCCCACGTCGCCCCAGGCCCAGTTCCAGGCAGAGCTTGGGCAGCTGGGTGGTCTTGCCGGAGCCGGTTTCGCCGGCCACCACCACGACCTGATGGTCGCGCAAGGCCTCCAGGATATCCTCACGACGCTCCACCACCGGCAGTTCAGGCGGGTAGTTCAGGGTCACCGGTCGTGCCGTACGGCGCTCCACCAGGCCACGGGAGCGCGCCATGACCGTCTCCACCTCGGCCAGGCCACGGTCGGCCGGCTTGCCTTCCTTCACGCGACGCGACAGCCCCTTGAGGCGTTTCTCCAGGCCGGGGCGGTCACGCAACAGTACGCCATCCAGGCCTCGATGCAGCTGGTGCAGGCGGTCGGCATCGGACAGTTCTCGGGACATGGTGGCGGGGGTCTCGTCGGACACGGCAACTCCGGTCAGGGCTGACAACAATGCCCGCGACGGAGATTCAGGCGCGGGCAATTTATTGTAACGCCGCGGCCATGGCCGCGGCCAATCATGGCCATGGAAACTTGGGGCTATCCCCGTAGCTGGCGGCGCAACACCTTGCCGACATTGGACTTGGGAAGCTCATCACGCACTTCGACGGTGCGGGGCACCTTGTAGCCGGCAAGCTCCTTCTTGCACCAGGCGCGCAGCGCCTCCGGGTCGATCTCGGCACTGCCGCGGGGCACCACGAACAGCTTGATCGTCTCGCCGCTGACATCGTCAGGAATGCCCACCGCCGCCGCCTCCAGCACATCGGGGTGCCGGGCTACCACGTCCTCGACCTCGTTGGGGTAAACGTTGAAGCCCGAGACCAGAATCATGTCCTTCTTGCGGTCGACGATGCGAATATAGCCATCGTCCTGCAGCACGGCGATATCCCCGGTATGGAACCAGCCCTGTGCATCGATCACCTGGGCGGTCTCGTTATCGCAGTTCCAATAACCCTTCATCACCTGGGGCCCCTGGACGCAGATCTCGCCCGGCTCCCCGAGGGGCAGGTCATTGCCATCGGCATCCACCACCTTGATTCGCGTGCCGGCCACGGGCTTACCGACGCTACCCAGCTGAATGGCATCCACCGGATTGAAGCTGACGATCGGCGAGGTCTCGGTGAGCCCGTAGCCCTCGGCGATCTCGCAGCCGGTCACCTCCTTCCAGCGCTCGGCCACCGACTTGGTCAGGGCCATGCCCCCGGAGATGGTCAGCTTCAACCGGGAGAAATCCAGGGAGCGAAAATCCTCACGGTTACAGAGGGCATTGAACAGGGTATTCAGGCCAATAAAACCGGTGAAGGGCACCTTGCGTAGCTCCTTGACGAAGCCCGGCAGGTCCCGCGGGTTGGTGATCAGCACCGAATGGTTGCCGGTCTCGACCATGAAGAGGCAGTTCACCGTGAAGGTATAGATGTGATAGACCGGCAGCGGCGCGATGACGACCTCACTGCCGTGGTCGAGGCCCAGGCCGATGGCCTCGCCGGCCTGGATCATGTTGGCCACCAGGTTGCGGTGGGTCAGCATGGTGCCCTTGGCAAGCCCCGTGGTACCGCCGGTGTATTGCAGCGCCGCAACGTCGTCGAGGTCTCGCGCCACCTCCTGATGCGAGTGGGCGCCCCCCTTCTTCAGGGCCTGGCGCAGAGGCGTATGGCCGGGAAGCCGATAGGCCGGCACCATCTTCTTGACGTGCTTGACCGCCAGGTTGATCAGCGCTCGCTTGGGGAAGCGGTGCAGGTCGCCAAGCTCGGTCACCACCACGTGCTCGATCTCGGTTTTCTCGAGGATCTTCTCGAGCTTGTCCGCCATATTGGCGAGGATCACGATCGCCTTGGCTCCCGAATCCTTGAACTGGTGAGCCATCTCGCGCTCGGTATACAGCGGATTGGTATTCACCACCACCAGGCCGGCTCGCATGGCACCGAACACCGCCACCGGGAACTGCAACACGTTGGGCAGCTGGATGGCGATGCGATCCCCCGGCTGCAGATTCGTCTCATGCTGCAGCCACGCCGTGAAATCGCTGGAGAGGCGGTCCAGGTCGGCGAAGCTCAGCGTCTGTCCCATGCAGCTGAAGGCCGGCTTGTCGGCATACTTGCCAACCGCGGTATGAAAGATATCGGTGATCGACCGGTAAGCCTCCATGCCGGTCAGTTCGGGACCTTCGAGGATGGGGGCGCTGGCATGTTCGTTCATGGCGTGTCTCCGCAATATCGCCGATGTGGCATCGACGCTTGTTGTTTTCCCGACGCTAACCTTACTACCGTGCCGACCACGCTGTAAAACAACCGATTAAAACTGCCGTTTACCTATTCAAGAGGCAGCCGCCGGGGAGGCCTCACGATGGCCGAAACGTGCCTCGACCCGACCATCTCGCCACACCAGGAGCTCACCGGGCGCCATGCGCTCCCAGTCCTCGTTGTCGGTGAGGGGTTCGGTGGCGATCACCGAGACAATGTCGCGATGGGTGGTGTGCTCGGCGAAATTCACCGTCAACTCGGCATCCGACAGGCTGGCCTTGCCGAAGGGGGCGCGGCGGGTGATATGCGCCAGCTTGGTGGAGCAGTAGGTATAGAGGTAGTCGCCATCGGCGAGCAGCAGATTGAACACCCCCAGCCCCCGGAGTCGCTCGCAAAGCTCGTGGAGCAGTTGCCACAGCCCCTGGCGCTGCTCCGCGCTCTCCGGGCGCTGCGGAAATCCCCGACGCAGCTCGCCGAGCAGCCAGCAGAAGGCGTGCTCGCTGTCGGTATCCCCCACCGGACGATAGAACGTCAGGGGCAGGGACTGCCATCCCTCGAGCTGGCCATTATGGGCATAGCACCACGGCTGGCCCCACATCTCGCGAACGAAGGGGTGGGTGTTGGCCAGCCGCACCTGGCCGACATTGGCCTGCCGGATATGGCTGATCACGCTATGCGACTTGATCGGATAGTCACAGATCAGGCGCGCGATGGGGGAGTGTACCGATGGATGCGGATCACGGAATTCGCGATAGCCGCCCTCCTCATAGAAGGCGATGCCCCAGCCATCGCGATGCGGCCCGGTGCCGCCGCCTCGATGCAGAAAGCCGGTAAAACTGAAACAGATATCGGTCGGCACATTGGCACTCATGCCCAACAGCTCACACATTCGGATCCTCCCGGTGGGCATGGCGCCGCCGCTCGCGACGACCACGCCAGATAAGAAGCCACATGGCCAACAACACACCGACGCCGGCCACGCCCCAGGTCAGTGGTCGGGCGGCCACCTCCAGCAACCGGGGGCGCCAGGCGGTGCGCCAGCGCTCGATGACGGCCGCGACACCCTCGTTGAGAGCCGCGACGGTGCGCTCCACGCGTCCACCGGGTGCCGCTTTCCCGCCGCGCCCGGCGGAGAGGTCCTGGTGGAAGCGCTCGGCGGAGAGTTCGCCCTCTGCGGCGGCCAGGTCGAGGCCGGTGGCGGAGTCGGCAAACAGCATCAAGCGAGGCAGGTTCAGTTCTCGCGTCTCGCCGTCCAGGTCGACCTCGGCCCCCAGCAGCAGTGGACGGCCGACGCTCTCATCGAGCCGGGGCAAGGCGAACGCCCAACGCTGCGCGTCCAGCAGCTCGGCCTCGAGGCGCTCGCCGGCCAGCTCCGCCCAGGGGCGTGTATTATCGGGGCCCAGCTCGGGGTGGCGCGCCCTCAGCACCACGCGCTGTCGCTCCGGCTCATGGCTGGCCACCAGGGGCGCCAGCAGATTGATCGCCTGAACCTGCTGGCGGACAAAGCCTTCGGCTTCGGCGCCGATGACCAGGCTGGCACTGCCCGGCCGTGAGGGGGCGGGCAGTACCCCACGAAAGCGTTTCCCCTCCCGGACAAGCGGCGTCGCCCCGAGCACCTCACCGTCGGCATCGACGAGGTCGACGCGCAGGGTCAGCCCCTCGAGCCCCTCGACGTAGGGCACGCCATTACGCGCAAGCCACGCCTCTACCGGCAACGGGAAGCCCAGGAAGGCGGTGGCCGGCAGCTCGCCGGTACGCAGGGCCAGGCCGGAGGCGACGCCGATGCGACTCTTGGCCTCGAGGGCGCCTTCGACACGCCACTCGCCGGGCATGGGCTCGGGCACTCGCAGCAGGTCGAAACGCGGCTCCACCTGCCAGCGCCCGCCCGGGATGGGCGTGGTGGCGCGATACTCGCTGCCTTCCGGCCCCACCAGCACCAGCGGTTCGGCGTCGGGGTCATGGAAGAGCAATGCCGAGAAGGATTCGATGCCTGGCTCGATACGAAAGCGCCCCGCCTCCAGGGGAATGCGGTCGGCGGGAAATATCCGCTCGACGATATCCAGAAAGGCCCCGAGGAGACTCTCGGGAGACGCCGCCAGGGCAGGCAGGCCGCCGGTCGTGCGGGCGAGTGACTCCACCAGCGTCATATCCGCCTGGTCGGAGAAGGCGATGCCATGCACGACCACTCCGTCATTGGCCAGGTCCGGCGCCAGCTCGTCGAGCAGCTCCCGACGCGAGGCCACATCCACACGGGGCTTGGCCCCGCGGGATGGCGGCAGATCGATCACGCCATCGGTCAACAGCACCAGGTGACGCCAGCCATCGGCATCGGGGCGTGCGGCACGCCGCACCGCGGCCTCGATATCGGTATAGGGCTGCACTCCCTCCAGCGCCGGCCCCAGCGCCTCGACCCGCCGGCGCCAGTCGGCATTGACCTCGCCGGGCGGCAGCAGAGTGGTCACGGTCTCGCCAAAGGTCCAGACACCGGCGGTGGTGCCCTCCGGCAGCAGCGATACCAGAAGCTCCAGGGCGCTGGCGCTGAGATGCTCCGGGTCATTGACGCGCATGCTGCCGGAGACGTCGATGATCACCCGTACCTCGGGAGGCTCCGTCACCGCCTGAGCCAAGGCGCCAGGCACATGGACCGCCCCCAGGCAGACGAGCACCACCCAGATGCCGACACCCTGCGCCATCCTGCCCCGGATTCTGCTGGCCATCCCGGCCTCCTTAGTCGATCACCCCGTGTCGATCACCCCGTGCCGATCATCCCGTGTCGCTCACCCCTGGCCGAGCACCGGCTCCCGACGCACGGCACCGCGAGGCGGGTCGGCATCATCGTCATGGGCCTGCCGGGTGACCGGCTGGTGACGGCGCCGGCCGAGCCACCACAACAGGAGCCCGAAGAGCGTGCCAAGCCCGGCCCCCAGCAGCGTCAGCGTCAGGGCCGGCGTCAGCGCCGCGGTGTTATGCTCGAGGAAGGCCACCATCGCCACGACCACCGCCGGCGCAAAGCCGGTGTAGACATCCCCCTCATCGACCAGCGGTAGCTGGAAATGTGCCGGCATCCACATCACGCCGGCCACCAGCCAGGTGATCGGCAGACGCAGCATCCGCGGCAGAAAGGCCAGGCCCAGGTAGCCGGTGAGCAAGATCACCAGCGACAAGACGCCATAGCTCAGCCATAGTAGGCTCATTGATTCGGTAATAGGCATTGCCACCTCACTTTTCACTTATCCGAGTATGGTACATCTCGCGCCATGAAAGCACAGCCACCCCAGCGCCTCGAGCGCTCTTCCGCCTCCCCGGCATTTCACCGCCAGCGTCCCGAAGACCCCGAATGGCACTGGTTGGAGCAGCGTGAGGACGCGGAGGTAACACGCTTTTTGGAAGACGCCAATGCCGAGAGCGATGCCTGGTTCGCCCCACTCGAGGCCCTGGTCGAACGCCTGTATCACGGCCACCTGGCACGCCGCGAGCTCGCCGTCCATGGCCTGCGCACGCCGCTGGACCATTATACCTACTGGAGCGAGACCGCCGCCGATGCCGACTACCCGGTATGGTGGCGCCACCCCAACGGCACGCCCGACGCCGCCGCCCCTTTCCTCGACCTGGAGGCCCGCGCCGCGGCTCACGACTTCCTCGAGCTCGGCGATATGGCACTCTCACCCGACGAGCGCTGGCTGGCCTGGACCGAAGACACCACCGGCGACGAGGTCTTCGACCTCTTCCTGGCCCGGCTCCCCGACGGCGAGCCCCGGTGCCTGCTCAACGGCATCGGCCCGGAACTCACCTGGGCCGAGGACAATGCCACGCTGCTGTTTACCCGCTATGACGCCACCCAGCGCCCCGAGAGCGTCTGGCGTCTGGGCTTGAACGAGGGCGAAGCGGACGCCCCCGTCCTGGTGTTGCGCGAGGATGACCCCGAGTTCTGGCTAGGGCTGGGCAAGACCCGTTCCCGGGAGTGGCTGGTGCTGGAGAGCGCCTCCAAGGACACCAGCGAATGCCACCTGATACCCGCCCGGGCGCCGGCCACCCCGCCACGCTGCTTCCGTCCCCGGGAGAACGGCGTGGAAATGGCGCTGGACCATCGTCCCGGCCACTTCTACCTGCTGCACAACCGCGAGGCTCCTCATTTCCGGCTCGACCGGCTGGATGCGTCATGCCTCGACAAGGCCGCCGATACCCAACGCTGGCGGCCGCTGATTCCCCATCGCGACCACCACACCCTGGAGGGTGTCGACGCCTTCCAGTGGGGACTGGTGGTCACCGAACGCGACCATGACGAGGCCCAGGTACACCTGCGAGTCATGGAGTTTGATCCCGACCACGCCATCACCCGGGACGAGCACCTGCCACTGCCGGAAGCGCCCTGCAGCCAGGCGCTGGGCGATGCGCCCCACTTCGACAGCCGCCGCCTGCGCCTGCACGAGGAGTCCTTCGTTCAGCCGTCAAGCTGGGTCGAGCATGATCTGGACAGCGGCGAGCGCCGACGGCTCAAGCAACAGCCGGTCCACGGTGACCTCAAGCCCGAGCAGCTCGCCTGCCAGCGGCTCTGGGCGACCTCCCACGACGGCGAGCGCATCCCGGTCTCGGTGGTGATGCGCGCCGACCTGGTCGGCCACCCGCGCCCGACCCTGCTCTACGGCTACGGCGCCTACGGCGAGGTGCTCGACCCCTGGTTCTCGGTGGCTCGCCTGGAGCTTCTCGCCCACGGCGTGGCCTTCGCCGTGGCCCATGTGCGCGGCGGCGGTGACCGCGGCGAACCCTGGTACCTCGCCGGCAAGCTCGAACACAAGGCCAACAGCTTCCACGACTTCCTGGCGGCACGCGACGCCCTGGTGGAACACGGCATCGCCGACGCCGAGCGTATCGCCGCCTACGGCGCCAGCGCCGGGGGACTGCTAGTGGGCGCCAGCCTCAACCTGGCCCCCCAGGCCTTCTGCGCGGCGGTGCTCGACGTACCCTTCGTGGACGTGCTGCGCACCATGGAAAACCCCGATCTGCCGCTGACGATCGCCGAATACACCGAATGGGGTAACCCCACCGACCCCGACGTGCATCGGCGCATCGAGGCCTATTCCCCGCTGGACAACCTCGGCGAGCGCCCTTACCCCGCCATGTTCCTGCAGGGCAGCTGGCACGATACCCGCGTGCCCTACTGGGAACCGGCCAAGCTCTATGCCCGGCTCACCGAGCTCGACACCGCTCGGGGCCCGGTGCTGCTACGCACCGATATGGCGGCCGGCCATGGCGGAGCCTCGGGGCGCTTCAAGGCATGGCACGACGGCGCCCGTCAGGACGCCTTCCTCCTCTGGGCGCTGGGCCTCACTCCACCGGAATGACCGCGATGATATGGTCCTCGTAGTACTCTTCGGGGACCCCGCGACTGGTGACCGCGAAGCTGCGTACGCTGACGCCCTTGCGATGCACCCGCTCCGGGTCGCCGCTGATCAGGGGGTGCCAGGCGGCCAGCTTGCGCCCTTCGGCGACCCGTCGATAGGCGCAGGAGCGCGGCAGCCAGCGAAACTCATCCACTCGCTCCGGCGTCAGCTGAGTGCACTCCGGCACCCGCGCCAGGCGATTGGGGTAATCGCTGCAGCGACAGCTCTGGACATCCAGCAGCTCGCAGGCCAGGTTGAGCACCGCCAACTCCCCGGATTCGTCGTCCTGGAACTTGAGCAGGCAGCACTGGCCGCAGCCATCGCAGAGCGCCTCCCACTCCTCGGCGGTCAATTCTTCGAGGGGATAGTGCTCCCAGAAACGTTCTCGCATGGCACCTTGCCTTCCTCCCGCACAATGGCGGGCGTAATGGGGCTGTTATGGCACTTACTTAGTGCCAGTCGGGACTGTCCCCGGCAGTAGTGAGAAGCGGCCGTAAGGGACTGTCCCCGGCCGAGCCACCAGGTCAGTGTTTATGCTCGTCGCCAGCATCGGTGCCACTGCCGGGGACAGTCCCTTCTCGCTCAGCATCGGTGCCACTGCCGGGGACAGTCCCTTCTCGCTCGAGCGCGACTCAGCGGGCTTCCCGCGGCATCGCGCGCGAGTCAATAGCGCGCCTCGGTCGGGGTGCGGTAGAGATCCAGCAGATACTCTTCCTTGGCCGGGGGCAGCTGCAGATAGAACCCCTGTTCGCGGATCGCCTGCATCACCTCCTCGGCGTTGGCGCGCCCCAGCCGCTTGTCGGGGCTCAAGATCAGCGTCATGGCCGGCACCGGCTTGCCGAAGCGCTCCAGCAGCGGCTCGGGCACCCGCTCCACGCCCTCGCGCTTGTCGACGTAGAGGTACATGTCATCCTTGCGCGAGCTCTTGAACACCTGGCACAGCAGGCGGTTGCCGGACATCCGATCATCACTCATCGTGGCACATCCTCCAGGGCCTTCAAGAGTCCCGTATTCAGGCGCTCCCCTCGCCATCCGGTGGGCAGTGCAGGCTCACTCCCCTCGAGGTGGGCCACCAGCAGGGCCTCCAGATCACGGCGCCGCATCAACACCTCGGGGGCCAGCCCCAGCGCCTCGGCCTCGGCATTCACCACCGTCTTCAGCGTCTTGATGCCACGCTTGAACGCGGGCTCCATGGGCGACGGCAACTCACCGGGCAAGTCGGCCTCATCGCAGTGCTTCGCCTCGGCCAACAGCGCCAGCAGTGTATCGCCGTCGCGCTTGATCAGGCTCGGCCTGACGCCCTCGACCCGTGCCAGCTCATGGCGATTGCCCGGCATCGCCTCGGCAATGGCAAACAGCACGCGGTCGTGAACCAGCCAGCCCCTGGGCAGGTTCCGGTCACGCGTCTCGCCTTCACGCCAGACGGTCATCCGCCGATAGGCCTCGATCTGTCGCGGGGCCAGGCGCCACAGCTGACGCTGACGCAGGTACCACTGGCCGTCGGCCTCGACGCTGCGTTCGGCCTGGGCGAGGATCGCGTCACCATCGGCCTGGAGCCACTCACGACGCCCCAGACGCTCGAGAGCGCGGCACTGCTGCTCCCATATCTGTACCAGATAGACCACATCCAGGGCGGCGTACTGCTGCTGGGTCTCGGAGAGCGGTCGCACCAGCCAGTCGGAGCGCGTCTCATCCTTGGGCAGGGTCTCGCCGACCCAGTGCTCCACCAGCTTTTGATAGCCCATGGCGGGATTCTCGCCGAGCAACCCCTGGGCGAGCTGGGTATCGACCAGAGGACGCGGCGTTACCCCGGCCCAGCGCGTAAACACCTCCAGGTCTTCGCTGGCGGCGTGCAGCAGCTTGACCGGCCCCTCGGCCAGCAGCCGACGGAAGGCATCGGTGCACGACACGGCCTGGGGGTCCACCAGCCAGGCCGGGCCGCCGGCAGAAAATTGAATCAGTGCGGGCACCGGGTAAAAGGTGTTTTCGCGAAAGAACTCGGTATCCAGGGCGATGACGTCGGCACCCTCCACCGCCTGGCAGGCGGCATCCAGGGCCTCGGGGGTATCGATCCAGTGAATCTCGGGGGTCAGGGGCATCAGGGTTCCGGCAGTGGTAAAGGAAAAGGGGCGAGGCGCGCGGGGCTCACTCGCCCCGGAACGGCAAGCGGCCATTGAAGGCCCGGCTCAGGGTGCCACCGTCGACGTATTCCAGCTCCCCCCCCATGGGCACACCGTAGGCGAGGCGCGAGAGGCGCACGCCATGGTCGGTGAGCTGAGTGGAGATATAGTGGGCCGTGGCTTCGCCTTCGACGGTGGGATTCGTGGCAAGAATGACCTCCTCGACCCCCTCGTCGCCGACGCGTGCCTCGAGCTGGTCGAGCCCGAGATCCTCGGGGCCGATGCCGTCCAGGGGTGAGAGGTGACCATGCAGCACGAAGTAGCGGCCGCGATAACCGCCGGCCTCCTCGATGGCGAGCTGGTCGGCGGGGGACTCCACCACGCAGAGCAGGCCGTCGTCGCGACGCCCACTCTGGCACAGCGTACAGACATCATCCTCGGTGAGCGTCCGGCACCGCCGACAGTAGCCGACCCGCTCCAGGGCATCGTCGAGCACCGCGGACAGACGACGCCCGCCATCGCGGTCGCGCTCCAGCAGATGCATGGCCATGCGCTGGGCCGTCTTGGGCCCTACGCCCGGCAGCACGCGCAGCGACTCCATCAGCGTCTCGATGAGCGGCGAAAAACTCATTAGAACGGCATCTTGAAACCGGGCGGCAGGTTCATGCCGTCGGTCACCTCCGACATCTTGGACTTGGAGTTGGCCTCGACCTTGCGTACAGCGTCGTTCACCGCGGCGGCCAGCAGGTCCTCGAGCAGCTCCTTGTCCTCCTGCATGACGCTGGGGTCGATATCCACCTTGCTGACGTCATGACGGCCGTTCATGGTGACCTTGACCATGCCCGCACCGGCCTCGCCCAGCACTTCGGCGCGGGCGACCTCCTCCTGGACCTGCTGCATCTTCTCCTGCATTTCCTGGGCCTGCTTCATGATGTTGCCCATTCCACCCTTGTTGAACATGGTGTGTCCTCGCTTGTCGTCTAATAGTGTGGGTAGTCGTCTAATATCTAATGTAGGCCGTCGGCGGGTTTCACCGTGGACTCGATCAGCCGGGCACCGAAGGCCTGCTGAAGCTTCTGTATATGGGGGTCATTGCCCAGCGCCTCAACCGCCTTGGCGTGGCGTTGCGCCGCCAGGCGCTCGGCCTGCTGACGGGGCGTCTCGACGCCCGAGGGGATCTCGCCCTCCTCCACTACCAGGCGTCGCGTGACGCCGTGCCTCGCCAACGCCTGCTGCATGCGCTCGATGTGAACCTCGGCACGCATCGCGGAAAGCGTCGGGTCGAGGCGCAGCCGCAGCTGCGCGCCATCGTCTTCCTCGACCACACAGCCCGCCGCCAGGTTCCGGGTCAGACCGCCGAGCCCCAGCGTCTCGAAGATGGCCAACCAGTCGGCGTGGGCGAAGCGGCCCTCCACGGCGTTGGACAGCGCTGCCGGCTCGGGTTCCTCATCCGCGATGGGCTCAGCCGGCTCGAGCGGCGCCGGGGCGCCGGCCGACGCCGGGGGCATCGCTGCCGGAGCCGACTCAACCGGAGGCACCGGCTCCGGCTCGGGGCTGGACGCGACCGGCTCGGGTTTCGAGTCCGCCGGCGGCGCCTGCAAGGGTTCGGGTTCACGTGGAGGCGCGGGAGTGGCCTCGTCCCAGGGCGGCGGAGCGACCGGCTCGACAGGCGGCTGACTCGGTGGCGGCTGATTCGATGACGGCTGATTCGCTGACGGCTGATTCGCTGACGGCTCTCGGGGCGGCGCCGCGGGGGCCGGGGCGGCGGATGCCGCGGCGATGGATGCCGCAGGGGCCGCGGATACGGGAGCCTCGCCGGCGGCCCCGCCCTGCGGCGCGTCGCCGCCCGGTGCCGCGCCGCCCGATGACGCGCCATCATGGTCGGGCGTGCCACGCAGCGGCAGCGGTGTCGTCGCCGGCCGCGGCACGCCCTGGGGCCGGAAGGCCAGCATGCGCAACAGGGTCATCTCGAGCGCGGTACGCAGGTCCGGGGCATTGGCCATATCGCCGCGCCCCTGGATGCCGATCTGGTAATAGAGCTGCACGTCCTCGGCGGTAAACCGCGAGGCGAGCGCCAGCAGTGCCTCGCGATCGCCCTGGGCGTTATCCAGGGCCTCGGGCACCATCTGGGCGATGGCCAACCGATGCAGCACGCCGGTCACCTCGTCGAGCACACCGGCGAAGTCCGGGGCGCGCTCGGCCAGGCTGGCCACCTCGGCGAGCAGGCGCGCGGCGTCCACGTCGGCCAGGGCCTCGGCCAGGGCCAGCACATGGTGCTGATCCAGGGTACCCAGCATGGCCGCCACGTCGGCGTGTTCGACCCGCCCCTGGCCGAAGGCGATCGCCTGGTCGGTCAGGCTCAGGGCATCGCGCATGGACCCCTCGGCGGCGCGCCCGAGCAGCCACAGGGCGCTCTCCTCGCAGGGCACCGACTCCGCCGCCAGCACCTTGCTCAGGTGCTCGACGACGCGCTCCGGCGGCATATGCTTGAGGGTAAACTGCAGGCAGCGCGACAGCACCGTGGGGGGCAGCTTCTGCGGGTCGGTGGTCGCCAGCAGGAACTTCACATGCGGCGGCGGCTCCTCCAGGGTCTTGAGCAGCGCGTTGAAGCTGCTGGTAGAGAGCATATGAACTTCATCGATCAGGTACACCTTGTAGCGTCCCTGAGTCGGCGCATACTGCACGTTGTCCAGCAGCTCCCGGGTGTCCTCCACCTTGGTGCGGGAGGCGGCATCGACCTCGAGCAGGTCGACGAAGCGACCCTCGTCGATGGCCAGGCAGCTGTCGCACTCGCCGCACGGCGTGGAGGTCACGCCCTCATCGCCGCGACCGCCGGCGGTACAGTTGAGGCACTTGGCGAGTATGCGCGCCAGGGTGGTCTTGCCCACGCCGCGGGTGCCGGTAAACAGGTAGGCGTGGTGCAACCGTCCCTGGTCCAGCGCATTCACCAGCGCACGCTGCACGTGCTCCTGACCAACCAGCTCATGGAAGGTGCGCGGTCGCCACTTGCGGGCCAGAACCTGATAGCTCATGCGGCGCGATATCCTTGCGGGAAAACGGAGGCCGGCAACGCCGGCGAGAAAGGCTCATTCTAGCGCCCAGGGGGCGTCGCGGAAAGCAAACGGCGCGAAGCGACACAGCCAAAAACGCCCGGCCCCGAACGTGGGGACCGGGCGATCGAGGAAGAACGCACCTGCCCTATCTGCCAGCGCGCAACACCGATACGCCAAGGCCAAGTACAAAAGATCCGGCATTGCAGTGCCGGACCTGAGCAAATATTGATCATATTCACTCTTCTGGCATCGACTGTCCCTTGATAGCTGCCTGGCGCCCCAACTCTGCCAGAACATTAACAAGAACATCCAGCCCCCGACGTGCGTCTTCATTCTTATTGAACTTCTTGATGCTTTGCCACATTGTGGGCGGCTCAGGTTCTGCGGCTGCTTGTACCGACGCATAGCGTAAAGCATTGGTGAGCATCCATACGCCACCTATACTTTCTTCATAAAGCGCCATAAGTTTCTGCAGCATGGCATCATCTGACATCTCAACAACGTCTGAAGTAGCTGCCAGCAAGTCAACAATATTATGCAAACGCCGACCTTGCAGAATCGGCTCAAGCTTTTCCAGAAGATCGGAAATCCCTTCCACCGTAGCCTCATTCTGCAGGGCCGGGAAGCGGTCAATCAGTTGATCCAGTGACTGATTTTGTACATCAACACTTTCTGTACTCATTGCACCCTCTCCTTAAACCAGGCCGCGGGCGACTGACCAGTACACCCCTCGGTTGAAGCCTTTTCGCATCAGACCGCCAATCTTGGTCGCTGGAGTAGGAATGACGTCTACATCGTAGTCGTACCAAAGGGGCATGCCAGCCTCCATGCCCATCTGGGCGATCGCCTGGACCTTGCCATCATACTCCTCTACTGTTTTTCCCCAGCGCATCAAACCTGCAATATTATTACAGATTACCGGAGACTGGTTATGACAGCTCCCACCTGCTTTACTTATAGGAAGGTCGACGGTATCTCCCATGACAAAAACATTTTCATATCCTTCCAGCTGCAGAGACTGACGATCAGTAGGTAGCCATCCCTCTCTGTTGGGCGCTTGCGATACGCCGGAATCAATTACCGCATCCACTGCACGTATGGGTGGTGTTTGAATCAGAATATCAAAATCCTCTTCTTCACCCTCCTCCGAAATAGCCACCTTCCGATCCGGGTCAACATTCTTGAGCGTAAAGCCACGCTTATGCTTGATACCCTTCATATCGAACACAGAGGGCAAAACTTCACAAGTATCTTTTTGCAAGAATAAACAATTGCGAATAAGCTGCGAGACAGTAGGATAAGTATAAACAATCTCGACCTGGTCCCGCACTCCCCTTTGTCGCAAAAACTCGTCCAGCATCAGGGTGGTTTCCATTGGCGCTATACCGCACTGGTGAGGCACGTTAGGAGTGGTTGGAAACGTTACGCCAACAAAAATCCGGCCCTTTTCAATAGTGGAGATTTTCTCAAAAAGCTTCCTTGCGGGTGCATGCTGATAAAAGTGATCTCCTCCTTCCTGCAATCCTTCTATCCGCTCTGGCGAAGGTATACAACCGGTAGAAACCACAAGATAATCATATTCATATACATTACCAGAACTCATTTTCAGGCGACTTTCCGTAAACTCAAAGCCATCCACCTGGTCCAACACAAAGTTAATTTCTGGTCTCAGCAAAGAGGCTTGATGACGCCTTAACTCTTCTTTATAAAATGCACCAAAGGCGACATACATGAACGCAGGCTTATAGTAGTGCCAAGGACTATTGGAGACTAGTGTCACACGAACTTCACCACGGACAACTTCCGGATAAAGCTTGCTTACAAGATTGTTGGCCGTCATAGTTCCGCCAATACCACCACCAACCACAACAACATTTTTTATCATTATCTTTCTCCGTACACTTTGAATGCAACATCATCAAACATTGCTTTTCTTTCAGATAATCAGCACTCCTGTAAGGCGATTAATTGTTGTAGGACGTAAAAAGGTAGCAGGGCGACTTCGTGTCGATCGGGCATGCCAGCTGCAGCTTGTAATATCATTAATTCAGGCCAGTTCAACAAGGCCTCGTCGGAAAAATCGCCCCGCAAGACAAGCTCCAAATCCTGCTGAGCAGCCTTCAGGCTGAGGGCCGTAATACCAGGCACTCGGGCCAAAATAATGCCGGTAGTCGCTTGGGCCAGTGAGCAAGAACGCACACGATAGCCAAGCTCCATAACCACCCCACCCTCTATTCGAGCGTCAAGGGTGACACTATCGCGGCTTTCGAGAGTACTATTCAGGCTTAGTGTATGAATATTTTCACCGTCGAGTCGCCGATCACGGCGAACATCGGCTGCATACTTTCTAAACAACCCGTGCATGTCGGGCTGATTTTTATCGTGCGCATGCGGAATCAATGGAACACCTCTTTCCTTATCGTAGGATAGTTAAGGGTGCAACCATTACAACGCTGCCACAAAAGAAAACCATACACAAGAAGTTATTAACTTATAATTTCAAGAAATTTTTTGCGGTCAGAGCCATAGCTCTTCGAGTGATGCTCTACGATTCAATTTAATATCACAAGACAGGAAACGAGGGGCAGATAGCCCCTCTTGTGGTCGAAATTCTATGGACTGGAAAGGCCATCAAGCACGTTGGCCACGTTGGTGCCGATCTCCTCCACCGCATAGCCGCCCTCCATCAACAGCAGGGTCGGCAGGCCCAGCGCCGCCAGGCGCTGCCCCATCGCGGTGAAGTCATCGCCGCTCAGCCGGAAGGCACTGATCGGGTCACCCTCGAAGGTATCCACCCCCAACGACACGATCAGCAACTCACAGCCCGACTCTCGGATGCGCTCCTTGGCGGCTTCCAGCACATGGAACCACACCTCGGCGCCACTGCCCTTCGGCAGCGGATAGTTCACGGTGTAACCCGCCCCGTCCCCCTCGCCTACTTCGTCGGCATGGCCCGTGAAGTAGGGAAAGCATGTCATGGGGTCGCCATGGATCGAGATAAACAGCACGTCGCTGCGCTGTTCGAAGATCTGCTGGGTGCCATTGCCATGATGAAAATCCACATCGAGGATGGCGACTCGCGATAGCCCCGCATCCAGCGCGCGCTGGGCGGCGACGGCGGCGTTATTGAAGAAGCAGTAGCCACCGAACTGGTCCACCGCGGCATGATGACCCGGTGGGCGACACAGCCCGAAAGCCGCCTCGCCGCTTTCCAGCACATGATCCAGCGCCGAGAGCGCCACATCCTTGCTGGCCATGGCCGCCTCGAAGGTACCCGCACAAATCGATGTGTCCGCCCCCAGGGCGTAGTACCCCAGGCGCCCATCAACGCAGTCGGGAATCCGCCGCCCCGGCAGCGTGCGGGTGGGCCAGACCCAGGCGATGGCCTCGCCATATCGACCCAGCGCCCGCCAGTCATCCCAGCAGGTGGCCAGGAAGTCGACGTAGTCGGCATCATGCACCGCCAGCACCGGCGCGAGCCCATGCTCGGCCGGCTCGACCACTTCAGTGAACCCCGCCTCGTCAAGGCCCGCGAGGATCATGTCGACCCGCTCCGGACACTCCCAGGGCACCACCAGCTTGCCGCCGTCGAGCTCGGTCCGGGCGCGCCGCGCCTTGGTCATGTCGGAGTGATAGATACGCATGGCGTGAAAGAGTCCTCGGAGTGGAGACGTCGCAGGCGGTCAAGCATGCCATCGATGGCGAGCAGATTCACCCGTTCGGCGCCGCCCATGAGGCCACGCTCAGCCACGGCACGCACGGTGAGCAGCGGCATGCCGAGCTAGCGTGGCTAGTCGGACTGGCAGTAGTCTCGGCTGAGGCGACGTCCCTGCTCGCGGATGAAAGTCAGCGCCCTCCCCTGGCGCCAGTTATCGCGGTAGGCCAGCCCGAAGCTGAAGCCCATCGCCGGAGTAAAGGGCCGCACGGCCACGCGACACCCAGTGGGCAGCTGGTCTTCGGCGGTGATCCGGTTCATCACCGTGATGCCCACCCCATTGGCCACCAGCGACACGATGGTGCCGATGTTGGCTTCGGTCTTGGCGGCAATCGGCACGCCGTGACTCGCCACCAGCTCCAGCAGCGGGTTGGCGCGCACGCTCGGCTGATTGCTGACCACCAGATGCTGGTCGCGCAGGTCGCCAACGTCGATTAAGGGTAATCGAGCCAGAGAGTGATTCGTCGGCAGCAGACATACCGCCTCGGTCTCGAACCAGGGGTCTACACGGATGGCATGGGCCGCCACCGGCAGCGTCACGAAGCCGATATCGGCATGGCTCGACTCCACCGCCGTCTGCACCTCGTGGCTGGCCATCATGTCGAGGCTGACGCTCAGCCGCGGCTGTTCGCACAGTAAAGACGCCACCAGGCGTGGCACGAAACCGAAGGAAAGCCCCGGCACGGCGGCGATCCGCAGCCGTGACACCCCGAACTCCTTGAGCGCCAGCACGCTGTGTCGCAGCTCCTCGATGTTGCCCATCAACCGCAGCACCTCTTCGTAGAGCTCGCCGGCCTCCGGCGTCGCTACCAGACGATTCTTCTCACGGTGAAACAGGCACAGTCCCAGATTCTCCTCCAGCTGAGCCAGGGAGCGGCTCACGCCTGACTGGGTCATGCCTAGCATCCGCGCCGCCTGGGAGGCACTGCCGGCCTCGAAGAGCGTCTTGAAGACGGCGAGTGCCTTCAGCGAGTGAATCGTGACATCTACCATGACTTTCTCTCATCGAAATCGCTAAAAACATCATATATTGAAATGTTTCAGCGGGGCTACCTAGACTGAGAGCAGACTTCACCACACCACGCTTCTTTCTACTCGCCATCTCCACCACTAGCGGACCGACGCCATGACGACATCCTCGCTGTTCTATCAGGCCGGCCCCTCCATGCCGGAAGTGAGCCATGGCCAGGGAGTCTTCCTGTGGGATACCCGGGGCAAGGAATACCTGGACGGCTGCTCCGGGGCCATCTCCTGCAACCTGGGCCACGGACATCCCGATATTCGCGCCGCCATGCTCGAGCAGCTGGATCGCGTCGCCTTCACCTATCGCACCCAGTTCGAGAACGGCCCCGCCGTCGAGCTCGGCGAGACGCTAGTCGAGATGACCAACAGCGAGCTCGAGAAGGTGTTCTTCGTTTCCAGCGGTTCCGAAGCCATGGAGTCGGCTCAGAAGCTGGCGCGCCAGTACTTTGTCGCCATCGGCAAGCCCCAGCGGCGTCATTTCGTCTCGCTGCGCCCTTCCTACCACGGCAGCACCCTCGGCGCCCTGGGCCTGACCGGCTACCAGCCGCTGGAGGCTCCCTTCGCCGACATCATCACCGGCTCGATCAAGGTGCCCAGCCCCGATTTCTACCGCCAGCAGGACGGCAGCCGCAAGGCTCACATTGCCCGGCTGCTTAGCGAGACCCGCGCCCGGATCGAGGCCACCGGCGGCGACAGCATCATCGCCGTCGTGGTCGAACCGGTGGGCGGCGCCAGCACCGGGGCGCGCCTGGTCGACCGCGGCTACCTCCAGGGCCTACGCGACCTGTGCGACGAGATCGGCTGCCTGCTGATCTATGACGAGGTGCTGTGTGGCGTGGGCCGCACCGGCAGCTGGTTCGCCTATCAGCAATGGGGCGTGGCGCCGGATATTCTGGCCACGGCCAAGGGCCTGGGCGCGGGCTACTACCCGGTGGGCGCCATACTCAGCCGGGCGCCGATTGTCGAGGCCGTGATGACCAGCGACGGTTTTCAGCATGGCCACACCTATGCCGGCAATCCGCTGGCCTGTGCCACCGCCCTGGCGGCCATCCGCGCCATTCAGCGGGAAAACCTGCTCGAGAACGTGGCGGCGCGCGGTGCTCAGCTGCAGCAAGGCCTACACGCGCTGCAGGCACGCTTCGACTGGATCGGCGACGTGCGCGGCCTGGGCCTGCTATGGGGCGTGGAGCTGGTGATCGACGCCGACAGCAAGACCGCCTTTCCCGCCGACGCCAACCTGTTTGCCAAGGCCACCGCACTCGCCAAGGAAGAAGGCTTGCTGATCTACCCGCGTCGCACGCTCGACGGCGTGGCCGGCGATCACTTCCTGGTCAGCCCGCCGTTCATCATCAACGAGGTCGAAGTAGAGCAGCTGCTCGAGCGTCTCGAACGGGCGCTTTCACGACTTGATGACGACGTCATAGCACCACTGCGCGACGACTCCCACACCCCCGGCATCACAGGCTGAGACCCCATGACGCGACTCAATGACAAATACATGGACATCGATGCCGCCATCGCACGCATTGAAGACGGCGCCTCGATCATGGTCGGCGGTTTCGGCTCGCCCGGCACGCCCTTCGCCCTGCTCGACGCCTTGCTCGAACAGGGCCAGAGCCAACTGACGTTGATCAAGAACGACGCCAATGAAACCGACATCGGCATCGGCAAGCTGATTCGCGCCGGTCGCGTCGACCGTCTGATCACTTCGCACATCGGCCTCAACCGAGTGGCCATCGAAGAAATGAATGCCGGCCGCCTGACGGTAGAGATTCACCCCCAGGGGCTGCTGGCCGAGAAGATTCGCTGCGCCGGCGCCGGCCACTTTGGTTTCCTGACCGACATCGGCCTCGGCACCGAGATCGGTGAAGGACGCCGCGAGATCGACTGCGACGGCAAGACCTGGGCCGTCGAGCCGGCCATCCACGCCGACTTCGCCCTGGTGCATGCCGACCTGGCCGACCGCTACGGCAACCTCGTGTACCGCGGTACCGCCATCAACTTCAACCCGCTGATGGCCATGGCTGCCGAACGGGTCATCGCCCAGGCCTTTGCGGTCAAGGCGCCCGGCGGCCTGGTGCCCGAACAGATTCATACGCCCTGCGCCTTCGTCAGCCAGATTGTCCAGGTCGACCCTGCCACCAGCGAACAAGGGAGGCGCGCCCATGCCGTCTGATCAGCAACGCATCCTGGCCCGTGCCGCCGGGGAGATCACCGCCGGGCAGATCGTCAATCTGGGCATCGGCCTGCCCACCCGGCTGTTTCACTACCTGCCGCCGGATCTCGAGGTGTTGGTGCACTCGGAAAACGGCGTGCTGGGTTGCCAGCTGATCGACGACGGTGCCGAGGCCGACCTGGAGATGATCGACTCGGGAGGCGCCTACATCGGCACCCGTCCCGGCGCCAGCGTGTTCGACAGTGCCCTGTCGTTTGCCATGATTCGCCGTCGTCGGGTGGACATCACCTTCATGGGCGCCTTCGAGGTCGACCGGCAGGGCAACCTAGCCAACTGGAAGATTCCCGGCAAGTTCTCGCCGGGCATCGGCGGCGCCATGGAACTGGCCCAGAAAGTCGAGCGCCTTGTGGTGCTGTGCTCGCACAATGACAAGCACGGCAACCCCAAGATTCTCGAGCACTGCCGGCTGCCGTTGACCGCGCCACGCTGCGTGTCACTGATCATCACCGAAAAGGCCGCCATGCGCGTGACCCATTCAGGACTTGAAGTGGTGGATATCGCCGAGGGACTAAGCGTGGACGAGCTGCGCGCCGCCACCGAGGCCGAGCTGATCATCGACGAATCGCGGCTGGAGAGGTTCTGATGATCAATGCCACCGAACAACGCATTCTCGAGCGCTGCGATGCCCTGATGGACGACACCCTAGAGCTGACCCGTGACCTGGTGCGCGGCTACAGCGTGCTGGGCCAGGAGCACGGCGCGCTTGCCACCATGGAGCGCTGGTTCGAGCGCCTCGGATTGCCCACCGAGCGCGTGGCGCTGGACTCGCCGGGCTTCGCCGACAATCCGCACCGCGCGCCCACCAGTTGGAGCGGCGAAGGCCGCTACAACGTCGTCTCGCGGCTCAACCCTGACTCCGGCAAGCCCCACCTGGTACTCAACGGCCACCTGGACGTGGTGCCCGCCGAGCCCAGCGACATGTGGACACGCCCGCCCTGGGAGCCCTGGCAGAAAGACGGCTGGCTATATGGTCGCGGCGCCGGCGACATGAAGGCCGGCATCGCCGCCATGGTGATGGCGGTGCAGGCGGTGCGCCAGGCCGGCATGGATCTCGATTTCCCGCTGACGCTGCAGACGGTGATCGAAGAAGAGTGTACCGGCAACGGCGCCCTGGCCTGCCTGCATCAGGGCTACGGCGGCGACTTCGCGCTGATTCCCGAACCCTTCGGCGCCCAGCTATACAGCGGCCAGGTCGGCGTGCTGTGGTTCCGCCTGCGCCTCGACGGCGTGCCGGCCCACGTGCTGGACACCCGCGCCGGCAGCAACGCCATCGAGCAGATCCTGGCCTATTTGCCGGCCTTCAAGGTGCTGGAGGACGAAATGAATGCGCTGCCGCGGCCAGCCCCCTACGCGGCGCTGGATCATCCATTTAACCTCAGCATCGGCAAGATCGAGGGCGGCAACTGGGCCTCCAGCGTGCCGGCCCACGCCATTATCGAAGGCCGCGTCGGCTTCCCGCCGGGCATGAGCGCCGACGAGGCCATGACCCGGGTTCGCGAAACCATCGCTCAGCGCTACGTCGAGCTCGGCGGTGCTGGCCCCGAACCGCAGGTTGAGTTCCACGGCTTTCGTTCCGAAGGCCACCTGGTCGATATGGAAACACCGGCCATCCGCCTGCTGTCGCGCTGCCATGAGGACCTGGTCGGCGAACCGCCGGCCCACTATCTCGCGACCTGCACCACCGATCTGCGCGCCTTCCACGTCCAGGGCGGCATCAACGGCACCTGCTATGGCCCCATCGCCCAGCGCATCCACGGCGTGGATGAGTGCGTGGAGATCGCCTCGATCCAGCGGGTGCTGACCACCTATGCGCTGTTTATCAGCCGCTGGGCAAGTGCCGAGCATGGCGCCAAACACAGCAACGCTCGGAATGCCACCGCCACCAAACGGAGCCTGTCATGAGAGCCGCCTATCTTGCCGACTATGGCCGCAGCGCCTTCACCCGGGCCCATCCGCGCAAGCCGGACATCGATGCCTGGTCCGCTCAGCGCGGCGACGCCCTGCTAGGCCAGGTAATCGATGCGTTGCTGGAGCGCAGCGACGTTGAGGGCGGCGCTGTGGAAGACCTGAGCATCGGCTGTGCACTGCCGGTCAAGGAGCAGTGGAGCTTCGGGGGACGCTATCCCCAGTGGCTATCGCGACGACTGGCCAGCGCCGGCCAGGCCTGCCCGTCGCGCCAGATCGACCAGCAATGCGGCTCGAGCCTGGCCGCCCTGCGCGGCAGCGTGCGCGAGATCCAGGCCGGTGCCATCGAGGTGGGCCTTGCCGGTGGCTTCGAGAACATGACCCGGGTGCCCATGGGCCCGAGCCTGTTCAAGGAGGGCGTGCTGACGATGCTCGAGGCGCTTGAGCAGGCCGACTGGCTGGAACTCAATGTGGCCATGAACATGGGGCTGACCGCCGAAAGGCTAGCCGAAGAGGCCGGTATCAGCCGCCAGGCCATGGACGCCTTCGCGCTACGCTCGCATCGGCGCGCCGCCGCGGCAGAAAAATCTGGCTGGTTCGACGATGAGCGGCTGAGCCTGATCACACCCGAGGGCGAACGCGTCGAATGCGATGCCAACATCCGCGCCAATACCACCCTCGAGCGCCTGGCCGAGCTTGGCCCGGCCTTTAGCGAAGACGGCCAGATCACGGCGGGCAACAGTTCGCCACTGACCTCCGGCGCCAGCGCGGCGCTGGTGATGTCCGAGGCGGCGCTTTCACGGTATGACATGACTCCGCTGGCCCGCGTGGTGGAGATCGTCGACTGCGGCGTCGCCCCGGAGCGCATGGGCGCCGGCGCCACGGCGGCTATCCGCCGCGTGCTGGACAAGACGGGCCTCGGGGTCGACGACATCGACCTCTGGGAGGTCAACGAGGCCTTCAGCGCCGTGCCGCTCCACGCCATGGCCGCGCTCGACATCGATACCGAGCGGGTCAACGTCTGCGGCGGCGCCCTGGCGCTGGGGCACCCGCTGGGCGCCACCGGCATTCGCCTGGCCGGCACCCTCGCTCGACTGTTGCAACATCGCCAAGGACGCTATGGCTGTGCCGCCGCCTGTATCGGCGGTGGCCAGGGCATCGCCCTGATTCTTGAACGCTGACCAAGGAGGTATTGCCGACTCTATCCCTAACTGTTAACCCTACTTTCACATACGCTGATACCGTCATCATAAACAACCAACAACATGCAGGTACCGACATGACAATGCACAAAGTGCCCTTCCACGCTCACCTTCGCTCTCTTCTATATCCCATGGCCGGCGCCGTCGCCCTCCTGGGTGCGGTGACGCTAGCCTCCACGCCGGCCGAGGCACGCGACCTTCCTGCGATCAAGGACGACGTGTTTCAGGTGGCCAACTCCGGCGCCTACCCGCCCTTCAGCTACGTCGATACCGACGGCAACCTGGTAGGCTTCGACGTCGATATCGCCAGGGCGCTGGCGGAAGAAATGGGCGTTGACGTCAACATTCAGTCCTCGCCCTGGAACGGCATCGTCGCCGCCCTGACCGGTGGCCGCTTCGACGCCTGCATCTGCAGCATGAGTATCACGGAAGAGCGCGAAAAGGCGGTCGACTTCACCGACGGCTACTACATGTCGGGCATTTCCATCTGGGTGCGCGGCGAGAATGACGATATCTCCAGCGTCGAGGACTTCGAAGGCAAGCGGGTCGGTTCGACGCTGGGCGAAACGGGCAACCAGTGGGCCACCGAGAGAACCGACGGGCGCTGGCGCAACCAGACCTTCCAGGGGCTTCCCGATATGCTCAACGCCCTCACCACCGGGCGCATCGACGTGATGATCACCGACGACATCCCCGTCTACGTGGCGCTCAACGAGAAGGATGTCGACATCAAGCAGGTCGACGTCGGTGAGCTTCCCAGCGGCCCCATCGCCATTGCCATCCAGGAGGATACGCCCAAGCTCATGGCGGCGCTCAACGAGGCGCTCGAGGAAATCAAGGCGAATGGTATCTATCAGGAGATCGTCGACGAGTGGATCGGCGAAGGCGTCGAGCTCAACTAGGTACCGATCATGGACTTCAATCTGATGATCGACATCACGCCGCTCTTGATCAAGGCGGCGTGGGTCACAGTCGATATTTCGGCGCGGGCCCTGTTCCTGGGCCTGTTCATCGCCGCGGCCCTGGTGGCGCTGAGAACGTCTCGCCTGGCGCCACCGCGGTGGCTGGCGCGAGCCTATATCAGCGTGGTGCGCGGCACTCCCTACTTCGTGCAGCTGCTGCTGGTGTTCTACGGCGGGCCTGCAATCGGCCTGCGCCTGGATCCCTTTGCCTGCGGCGTGATGGTGGGCGCCTTCAACATCGGCGCCTACATCAGCGAAGCCATGCGCGGCGCCATCGAGTCGGTCGACAGCGGCCAGAACGAGGCTTCACGGTCGCTGGGCTTCGGGCGCCTGGCCACGCTGCAGCATATCATCCTGCCCCAGGCGGCCGGCCTGATGATTCGCTCCATCGGAGTGCTCGCCATCATCCTGGTCAAGAACTCGTCGCTGGTCTCCATCATCTCCGTGGTCGAGCTCACCTATCAGGCTCAACGCCTGATCGGCTCCACCTACAAGCCCCTGGAGGTATTCACGCTCAGCGCGCTGATGTACATCGTGATCATCTACGCGGTCATGGGGATGATCGAGTTCCTGTATCGCCGCGCCACGCGCTACACCTACCGCTAGCGCAACCACGCTCAACGACCGAGCGCTCAAGGATCGCCTCATGGAATTCGACTTCAGCCCCGTCATCGAGTATTTCCCCACGCTGGTGCAAGGCGTAGGGGTCACCCTGCTGATCGGCCTGGCCGTCGCCGTCATGTCGATTGTGGGCGGCCAGATCGTCGCAGTGATTTCGCTCTATACCCGCCGTGTCGTGAGCTGGCCGCTACGCTTCTTCATCTGGCTGTTCATGACCACGCCGCTGCTGCTGCAGCTGTACTTCCTGTATTTCGGCCTCGGCGAGCTGATCCTGATTCCCGCCATCGTGGTCGGCATTCTGGGGCTCGGCTTCCACTACATGGCCTATAACGCCGACATCTTCGTCGCCACCATCCGGTCGGTCTCGGACGGTCAGTACGAAGCCTCGCGCTCCTTGGGTTTCGGCCATATCAGGACGCTGATCTACATCATCCTGCCCCAAGCCTTCTATCGCGCCCTGCCGCAGCTGAGCAACAACATGATCATCATGGTCAAGGATATCTCGGTGCTCTCCGCCATCGGCATCGGCGAGCTGGTATATGTCTCCCAGTACGCCATCAGCGTGACCTTTCGCCCCTTCGAGTTCTACATCACCATCGCCGTGATCTACTACCTGATCAATCTCATGATGGAAGCCGGCCAGTCGTGGATCGAGCGTCGCGCCGCCTATCGCCGCTAACGAGGTTTACGCATGACAACAAGCACAGACACCCCGATGGTCGAGCTCAAGGGCGTCAAGAAACATTTCGGAGACCTCGAGGTATTGAAGGGAATCGACCTGCGCGTCGACCGCGGCCGAATCATCTCGATCATCGGCCCGTCGGGCTCGGGCAAGAGCACGCTGCTGCGCTCGATCAACCATCTGGAGGTCATCGACGGCGGAAACATCCTACTCGACGGCATGCCGGTCAACCGCCCCGACCTCAAGGGGCTGGCATTCGAGCGGCACATCAATCATATCCGGCAGAACATGGGCATGGTGTTCCAGCACTTTAACTTGTTCCCGCACATGTCAACCCTGGACAACGTGACCCTGGCGCCGCGCAGGTTGAAACGCATGCAGTCGACAGACGCACGCAAACTGGGCATGGAGCTGCTCGAGCGCGTGGGCCTGGCAGACAAGGCCAAGGCCTACCCCAGCTCGCTCTCCGGCGGTCAGAAACAGCGAGTCGCCATCGCCCGCGCTCTGGCCATGCAACCCAAGGTAATGCTGTTCGACGAGGCCACCTCGGCGCTCGACCCGGAGTTGGTAGAAGAGGTCAACCGGGTGATGAAAGGCCTGGCCGAGGAGCACATGACCATGCTCATCGTCACCCACGAGATGGCCTTCGCCCGAGACGTCTCCGACTGGACAATGTTCATGGACGAAGGCGTCGTGGTCGAAGCCAACACCCCGGACCGCCTATTCTCCGACCCCGACCACGAGCGCACCCGCCATTTTCTGCGCAAACATCTGGGGAGCCAGGGCTAGGGGCAGCCTTCCGCCCGCCAGCCCTTAGCCCGACGACCCGCTATCCCAGCAACAGCGAGTCGTCGTCGACCTGCTCGCCCCTAGCACGCTCGAACAGCTTGAGCAGGTCCGGCACATCCAGCCCGGCACGTTCCTCGCCCTTGACGTCGAAGGCGATCTCCCCCTGATCCATCATGATGGTGCGATGCCCCACATCCAGTGCCTGACGCATGCTGTGGGTGACCATCAACGCGGTGAGGCGCTGCTCGCGGATGATATCGGCGGAGAGCTCCAGCACGAAGCTGGCGATTCGGGGATCCAGGGCCGCGGTGTGCTCATCCAGTAGCATGATCTCCATGGGCTGCAGCGCCGACATCAGCAGGCTGACCGCCTGGCGTTGCCCCCCGGACAGCAGCCCGATGCTGTCGTGCAGACGATCCTCCAGGCCCAGGCCCAGGCGGGCCAGGTTGTCCCGCAGGCGGCTGCGCAGCGAGGCATCGAGGGCACGCCCCAGGCGCCGGCGCCGGCCACGAGCGAAGGCCAGGGCCATGTTCTCCTCGAGGGTCAGGGTGCTGCAGGTGCCGGCTAGCGGGTCCTGGTAGACACGCGCCACCAGGTCGGCGCGCTTGAAGGCCGACAGCCGAGTGACATCGCGGGTTCCGATCAACACCCGTCCCGGCTGGGCGATGATCTCCCCGGCTAGCACGTTGAGCAGCGTCGACTTGCCGGCTCCGTTGCCGCCGATCACGGTGACGAACTCGCCCTCGTCGATGGTCAGATCGATCCCCTTGAGCACGTGGTTCTCGAGCGGCGTGCCGGGGTTGAAGGTAACGTGAATGTCGTGAAGTTCGATCATGCGCTGCGCCTCCTGAGCTTGAGCCGCGGGAGCACCAGCGCGAAACCGACCAGCAGCGCCGTGACCAGGTTGAGATCCTGGGCCTTGAGGCCGATAAAGTCGGCATTGAGCGCCACCGCCACCATCAGGCGATAGAGGATGGAACCGAAGATGCAGGCCAGGGTAGCCACCAGGATGGTACGCCCCGGGATCAGTGACTGGCCGCCGATCACCGCCGCCAGGCCCACCACGATGGTACCCACCCCCATGGTGACGTCGGCGCTGCCCTGACTCTGGGCGAACAAGGCCCCGCCCAGCGCCACCAGGGCATTGGAGAGGGCCATGCCGGAAAGCACCATGACCGAGGTATTGATGCCGTTGCCCGAGGCCATGCGCGCATTCTCGCCCGTGGCACGCATCCCCAGGCCCACTTCGCTGTTGAGAAAGCGGTTGAGCAGGGCCGTGACCACCGCCAGGCCCGCGAAGATCGCCACCGGAAAGATCACATAGCGACTGACCGGCAACGCCTCCAGCGGCGTGAAGATGGTCTCATCGGTCAGCAGCGCAATATTGGGCCGCCCCATCACCCGCAGATTGATTGAGTACAGCGCGATCATCGACAGGATCGACGCCAGCAGATTGAGTATCTTCAGCTTCACCGCCATCCAGGCGGTCACCGTGCCGGCCATGGCACCGGCAATCACCGCCAGGCCGGTACCCACCCAGGGATTGCCGCCGCCCACGATCCACACCGCCGCCACGGCAGCCCCCAGGGGGAAGCTGCCGTCGACGGTCAGGTCGGGAAAGTCGAGAACGCGGAAGGAGAGGTAAACGCCGAGCGCCACGAAACCGAAGATGAGGCCAAGCTCGATGGCCCCTAGAAAGGCAATAAGGCTCATTACTCGAAGATCTCGACCGCCTGTTCCTCGAACTCGGCCGGGATCTCATAACCGATCTGCTCGGCGGCATCACGGTTCAGGATCAGCTCGAGCTTCTCGACGGTGCCCACCGACAGGTCACCGGCCTTCTCACCACTCAGGATATCGGCCATCATCCCGCCGGTCTGGCGCCCCATGTCGTAGTAGCTGAAGCCCAGAGACGCCAGGGCACCGCGCTCGACGGAGGAGTTGTCGCCGGTGAAGACCGGAATATCGGCGTCATAGCCGACCTTCAGCACGCTCTCCAGGGCCGAGACCACGGTGTTGTCTACCGGCACATAGATGGCGTCGGCACGGCCGGCCAGGCTGCGCGCGGCCCCCATCACCTCGGAGGTGCGCGAGGCGGTCACTTCGACCAGCTCGAAGTCGAGCTCGGGCGCCATCTCATTGAGCTTCTCGGCCTGGGAGACGGAGTTCGCCTCGCCGGGGTTGTAGATGACCCCCAGCCGTTCGGCCTCGGGGAACATGTCACGGATCAGCTGGAGCTGCGCCTTAAGGGGCGGTGCATCCACTACCCCGGTGATATTGGCGCCGGGGGCCTCCATGTCGGTCACCAGCTTGGCGATCAGCGGGTCGGTAACGGCGGTAAATACAATGGGGACGTCATCCTGCAGCGCCGAGGCCGCGGCCTGGGCCGAGGGTGTGCTAATGGCCAGCACCAGATCCGGACGATCGCCCGCAAACTTGCGCGCGATCTGGGCGGCAATGGACGTATCCCCCTGGGCGTTCTGGAAGTCGACCTCGAGGTTGTCGCCCTCGACATAGCCACGCTCGGCGAGCTCGTCCAGGGCCCCCTGGCGACTGGCATCCAGGGCCGGGTGCTCGACTATCTGGGTGATGCCCAGGTTCACGGTCTCGGCCTGTGCCACGCCGGCCACCAACATGGAGCCCAGCACCGCGGAGAGAATTCGACGCCGCATCATGGTGTTCCCTCTTCTATTCATTTGAGTTGTTTCGATCGATGAGCTACTGAACCGCCCTGAAAAGGCCGGCCCTGCACCTTAGCGCGCTTCGCGGCCGCAGCCAATACGACTTTCCAACGAACGTCTGTTTATCGACTGCCCAGGGGATAACACCCAAACGGCCACCGGGTCATCGACGTCGCGAAAACGGGGAGTCTTCGCCGCTTTCTCCATTACGACCTCTCGCCCCAGATCATGTGATCAGCCGTAAGCTCACGCTCCCCATCCCAGCGATAGGCACATAGCTTGTTCGGGTCGTCGCGTCGATGATGACCACCGGCGATGCTGTAGTCCAGGCAGGCGATATAGCGATTGAGCGGCGCTGGCGTCCCGGTCAGCCAGTAGTGGCCAATGAACAGCGGCTTGTCGCCGGCGTAGCCGGGTAGCACATCTTCAGGGATGGGTTTGTGTGGGATAGCATCGATGGCCTCGGCCGGCACCATTGCCAAATCGCGATAGGTCAGTCGCTCAAGCTCCCACCACTGGGTGCGGATATGATGACGCGGGTTACCATCCTTATCGTAAAACTTATGCCCTTCAGGCAGTGGGATCTCCAGCCCCTTTAGCAGGGTCTCCAGCGCCGCGAAGCCTGCCCCTGTCTTGCGTGCCAGATCGGGCCAGGCATAAGGCAGGATGCACCGCTGCTCGTCCAGAAAGTCATCCAGAGCGGCGACGGAAGGCGGATGCCAGCAGGCGTGCACCACCCGCAGGCCATCCAGGTCGAGATAGAGCGGTAGCGTCTTGAACCAGGCGACATGTTCACGATGCAACTCACTACCTTCCCCCACCTGCTCCAGATAGGCCTGGTGCTGCCCTCGGTTCTTGTCGCCATGAGAACGCAGATAGTCACTGGGGTTTTCAGGGTCCGGCGTGGCCCAGGCCACCGCGTTGAACTCGTGATTGCCCATCACGGCGAGTGCCGTGCCGGCGTCGACCATGGTGCGAGCGATCTGTACCGCCTCGACCTGATGGGGGCCCCGGTCGACGAAGTCACCGAGGAAGATTACCTGGCGCTGCTCTGGATGTGACCAGACCCCACTGACTTCCCGATAGCCGAGAGTCTCGAGCAGCCGCTTCAGTGGCCCGGCATAGCCGTGAATATCGCCGATGAGGTCATACATGCAGGCCTCCTGTGCCTATTGTAGAACATCCTTATGCGCCACGATGGGGGTGGCCGCAGAGCGCTCATGTTGGAGTCATGGACTTACCTGGCCGCTCGTCAGCATGACGACGGGGCTCAGAACCCCGGGTATTTCTGCCATACCCAGTCGTTATCCTCGCCGCCTATCTCATCCACATCCCATTCGTTCATGCGCCTTCCCCTCTCCTGGAAGCCTCGGTGCTCAGAAGTTCGCTCAGAGAACGCGCCAAGGACTCCAACGGCGCCTCGCTCACCAGCTCCTCATCGAACCAGTATGTCAGGGCGGACAACAGTGCCGTATGGGAATCGTCACCGCTTGCCAGTTGTTCGACCAGACGCTGAGCAATGGCGTCATATTCATCGAAGGCATCGTTCTCTAGGCAGCAGGTGTGCATGGGGTCCTGCGTGAAGAGCCACCGCGAGACGCGTGCGTCCAGGGCGTTCAATCGCGCGGAGTGCCAGGTACTGATGTCGGGTGTGTCCATTGCCACTATCTCCTGTTCAGCGTGATGATCACAGTCTGGCGCCAGCTTGCGACACAACATGTCGCTTTTTTGCATTGGCATGGACACAATCAATAGGAGAGCACTGGCCACCGAGCAGGTGACGACCAGGCGAGTGACCCACGGGCGAATTATCGCCTCGGTTCTCTTAAGCTGGGAGAGTGGCTCCAGCACACCGACAAGGAACGTCCATGTCCGAGATTCGCGATACCCTATTCCGCTATCTGGCCATGCTACAGGTGACTGCTCCCCGCCCTAAGCGCTGACGCGTCACGGGCGAGGCTTCCCACTTCTGCGGCCGTAGCCTGCGGTATTACGCAGGGCTTACACAGCCTCCATGGGCAGAGACGGACAGCCCTGCCGCCTTTAACGCAATGATGCCCTGGTGCCGGATGTTGCGCGCCGCATTGATGTCCCGGTCGATGCCCTGGGTGCCGCAGGCCGGGCAGCCCCAGGTGCGGACGGAAAGCGGCATCGATTCCAACTTGTGGCCGCAATGGAAGCAGGTCTTGCTGCTCGGGTACCAGGCATCGAGCTTGACCAGATGCTTGCCGGCGCGTTCGGCCTTGTAGGCGAGTTTCTGCATCAACCCGCCCCAGGCGGCGTCGGCAATGTGTTTCGCCAGCCGCTTGTTCTTGAGCAGGTTGACGATGCGCAGGGTCTCGACGATCACCGCTTGGTTGTCGTCAATGAGCCGTCGAGACAGTTGGTGCTGAAAGTCGGCGCGAGCATTCGCCAGCCGCTCGTGAGCCTTGGCCACCCGCAGCCGGGCTTTTGCCCGCCGCCGGCTGCCTTTCTGGCAGCGCGACAGCGCCTTCTGCTTGTGCCGCAGGTTGGCCGCGACCTGGAGTAGAAGGCGGGGATTGGGCAGCTTGCGCCCGCTGGAGTCGATAACGAGATGAGTCAGGCCGGCATCGAGGCCGGTGATGCTGTTCGCGTCCAGATCACGGATTGGGGTCGGCGCCTCCTTGCCGGTTTCCACCAGAATCGCAGCGAAGTATTTGCCGGTAGTAGTACGGGTGAGAGTGATGCTTTTCAGGGTGCCATCGATGGGCCGATGGAGTCGGGCCTTGATCCAGCCGATCTTGGGCACCTTGATCGCGTCCTCGCCGACCTGGGTGCCGACGCAGTGGTAGCTGGATTGCTTGCCGTGCTTGCGCTTGAAGCGGGGATAGCGCGCCTTGAGCGTCGGATTAAAGAAGTTCTGGAAGGCGCGATCGAGGTTAATGCACGCCTGCTGGAGCGCCATGGAATCGGCCTCGCGCAGCCAGCCGTACTTGCGCGATTTCTTGGCCACCGGCAGCAGCTTTTTCATGTCGTGCTTGGCGTTCAGCGACTGGCCATGGACACGATAGCGATGAGACAGGATATGCAGCGCCTTGTTGTACACGAACCGCACCGCCCCGAACTGACGATGGAGAAAATCGACCTGCTCGGCAGTGGGGTAAATGCGTACCTTGGTGGCCTGGCGCATCGTTTGTCTCGACCGCACATGACTGTATGTACAACCACTATAGAAGGCGGGCATCAGCCCCGCAACCCAGCAGCGCTATCGCGCTGCCCGCTTTCCTCCCCGCCCGAGTGGGCGAGGGTTCTCGCGATTTTTTTGCTGATATGCGACGACAGCCAGAAACCCTACCGGTGGTATTTCGACCGAGACTTCCACTGCAGCCTGCCTGCCCTCGATATTTCCAGTGCCCTCACCCTGGTGTTGGCCGAGGAATACCTGAAGGGCCTGCTGCCCCCGGTGGTAGTCGGCCAGCTCACTCCACAATTTCGCGACGCCCACCAACTGCTGGATAATCTGGAGCAGAACGGACTGAGCCAGTGGGCACGACGGGTTCGCGCCATTCCCAACGGCAAGGCATTGATTCCAGCACCGCTCAGCGCGGAGACATGGCAGACAGTGTCCGAGGCACTGCTCGGCCAGCGGGCCATCGATGTCACCTATTTATCGCGCAGTGCCGAAGAAGTGAAACAATTTACCCTGCATCCTCAGGGTCTGGTCAGCCGACACAGCGTGACCTACCTGACGGCCACCGTGAACGACTACAAGGACGTCCGCCAGTTCGCCCTGCACCGCATCGAAAAAGCGCGCCTCAGCGCTGCCCGCTGGCATGACGCCGGTGACTTCGACCTGGATGACTATATCGCGGGGGGCGCCTTCGACTATTTAGAGAGCAAGACACCCGTGACTCTGGTGGTCAATGTCACCCCCCAGGTGGCGTGGCTACTCAACGAGACGCCACTGGCCGAGAGGCAACAACTCACACCACTTATCGACAGCGACTGGCAACGCCTGAAAGCCAGGGTACCCAATGACCAGCAGACCCTGTGGTGGCTGGTGGGGATGGGAGCCAATGTCGAAGTACTCGAACCGAAGCACTGGCGGGAAGAAATACTAAAAACGGCCCGAACCATCGTCGCACGTTACAGCGAAGCATCATAACAGTAGCGATTTTCGGTATTAATCAAGCAGAATCACACGTTTTATTCTTCAACTATCCTTATCACCAGTGCAGCTTACTCTATTCCAGTATGAAGCAATATGTGGAACAGCCTCCGCCATATGCTCAAACCGATGACTCCCTCCTTCAAACACCACGTAAGAAACATCATCCCCCACAGTTTTCAATGTTTCTTTATAGTCAAACAACTCATCATCCTTATCAAAAATAAACAGTCCGTCACGCTTCATTGACTCAGAATATACCGAATCAATATGAGACTCTGCAAGATTGATGATCCGTCCTGAAAAATCAATCTCGCCGCTTCTGTCAAGATGTCTCGCCAATGACTTTCTTGGCGTACAGGCAGGGTTAATCGCCACCCAAGGGACTCCAAGAGTTTCACCAACGTGAGATGCTGTCCAGGCCCCCATGGAGGTTCCGATTATCAGATCAACATGGTTTCTCATGGCAAAAGCGACCATTTTCTTGACCGGATCTTCATTGCAATAATCAATGGAATCTCCCAGCACTTTCACCGGAAGATCGAAGTCACAAAAGTGCTTTGGTAGTTCATCACTCAGAATTTTTATCTTCCCTTTCGAGGGGTCAAAATGAGAACCAAAACCATGAACATAGAGAACATTCATATCACAACCTCTTCACTATGCCCCATCAAAAATCATCGCATGAAAAGCAAGTTATCGTTTCATTAATTCGGCAATCAAATAATCATGATGCGACGCATCCGATTGATGGGGGCCTTCAAGTATTTCGCGACCCACTGCGAAAACTTCTGATGCTTCCGCAGATGTGGCAGCGCCTTCCGTTTCAGTTGAACTCTACGACGCATGAGGGCCTGGGCTTTTATCACCGCCAGCATCGGGCGATGCGTTACGCGCAGATTGGTCATTGAAAGACGCGTCGAGCGCTCACCAAAGTGGTGACCGGCTCTCAGTATCACTTCAAGCGTATTGCGGGCCTGGAGGGGTCTGCGTATCTCAACACTTCTCGATCACGGACCGTAAAGAAGCAGAAGCCGCTAGACGAAGGCAACATACGTCCGAAATGGAGGCGGCCCCGACAGCCACATCCCGGCACACGCGTCTACCACTACCGTTGCTCCCTTCCGGGCCTGGCGGGGTTTGCGGTTTAGCGTTGCGGGAGGACCGACGGGGCCACCACAGCACGGCATCACGATGATGCCAACTCGACGTGATTGACGTTATCGATCAACGTCTTGCCGAGAGAGTGCGCACTATAACAGCGCCTCGGGATGCAGGCAAGGGCTCACGAACGCTACGCTATGGGATGTAGACCCGCATCGCGTGCTGTAGCATGCAGGGCACCCCTCTCTTCTGCCTTCCTTGTCACGGCCTGGAACGGCCTGGAGAGGAACGTGACCATCGCGAATAACAGGAGGCGCCCCATGAAGAAGGATCCGAACAAGGGCCACATCGCCCTGCTGGGCTGGAGCCTGAACGCCATCGAAGCCGCCGAGAGCTTCGACCGACGCTACGTTGTGGTGGCGCCCGACTGGGCGGAGGAGTATTGCCTGCAGCATGACATTCCCTACGTCCCCTGGAACTTCGAACGCCTGAACGACCGTTCCATGGAGATCGCCGAGACCCTCAAGGAGATGGGCGTCAACGTGGCCATCCCGCTGTTCGAGGAGACCGTGGAATGGGCCGGTGCCATCAACTCGGTGCTGCTCGATAACCCGCGGCTCTACGGGCAGTCGCTGCTGCTGCGCGACAAGGCGCTGATGAAGCGTCGCGCCCAGCTTGGCGGCATCCGCGTGGGCATCTTCGAAGAGGCCCACGACAAGGAAGACGTCATCCGCTTCCTCAAGCGGGTCAACCAGACCCTGCTCAAGCTCGATGGCGACCCCAATGACCCCATCCACCTCAAGGCCTTCGACAAGGCCGGCTGCCTGGGGCACCGGGTGATCCGCACCCCCGACGAGGTCGATACCATTCCCGAGGAGGAGTTCCCGGTGCTGATGGAGTCGCACCTGGACGGCTGGGAGTTCGCGGTCGAGGCCTGGATCCACGACGGCAAGATCGTCTTCCTCAACATCTCCGAGTACGTGACCCTGGGCTATTCGGTGTTCGTGCCGGCCTCCCCGGAGCTGGAACGGTATCGCCCGCAGATCACCGCCCAGATCGAGAAGCTGATCAAGGCCTTCGATATCGAGTTCGGCCTGATCCACCCCGAGTACTTCGTCACCAACGACGGCGAAATGTACTTCGGCGAAGTGGCCTATCGGCCGCCGGGCTTCAAGGTCTTCGAGCTGCTCGAGCGGGTCTATGGCTTCAACGCCTACCAGGCCTCGATGCTGGTGTTCGACCCCATGAGCACGCCGGAAGAGGTCGCCGAGTTCTTCCCCAGGGAGGTCGAGGACGCCGATGGCTACGCCGGCTGCTTCGGGGTATACCCACGGCGCCGAGTCGTCAGCAAGCTGGAGATCCCCGAAGAGGTCGAAGACGACCCCTACTTCGAGTCCCACGAGCTGACGGCACCGCTGGAGGAAACGGTCACCAAGCGCACCGCCTTCGGCACGCACTGGGGCCTGGTCTACTTCAAGGGCGATGAGGCGGCACGCATGAAGGAGCTGCTCAAACAGCTGGAAGAGACCGACTTCTATGTCTAAGCCCAAACATGTCTAAGCCCAAACATGTCTAAGCCCAAACATGTCTAAGCCCAAACATGTCTAAGCCAAAACATGCCTAAGCCAAAAGCAAGCCAAGGGATGTCTGAGCCAAGATATTCAGCGAGGCATTAGCTTGATTTCTTCGCCCGATCTAGGCGTCATGGGTAGCCATGACGGCCTGACGACAAGGAGTCAGCGTGACAACGCATGACGACACTCAAGCGGGTGGCGCCACGCCACCCGACGATACCAAGCTTCGCCTCTTGCTGGAGAAGCTCGATGCGGCAATCTCCCTGTTCGAAGAGGCGCAAGACTTCGCCAAACCCGGCAAGCTCCCCCGAGTGCTGGATACCGCTCGCCGCGTGCTGCTTCAGGAGGGCGGTGCCGCCGCCGTCGAAGCCCGCATCCAGAGGCTTGAGCGGGCCGGCATCTTCGCCGGCTCCGACTGGGAGACGCCTCAGTATCTGGTGCCCTCCCTTACCACCCACGCGCTGAAGAGTGCCGACCCCAACATCGTGGTGATCGAGGCACTCAGCGAACTGCGCCTGCTGGCGGTCGCCAAGGAGGAATACCTCCACACCGCGATTTCCGCCGAGCAGGCCCACCACTATCTGACCCAGGCGATGGCCATCAACCTCTGGCTGTTGTTCGGCGCGCCCAGCGAAGCCGAGCGCGAGACCCAGGGGCGGCTCGCCCAGGTGCCCCGCCATCTGTTTCGGCATCTTGCCGAGCGCATCGGCTATGAACATATTATCGACCGCCTGATCGAGGAGATCTGGCGCATCCTCGAGCAGCGCCCGATCCAGGTCGAACCGGTCAAGCGGATGATCACCCAGATTGCCATCTGCCAGGCCGACCCCTCGATCGATCTGGGCGCCAGCGGACAGGGGGCCGACCGCCTGGTCAGCTCGCTGTTCGGGCCCACTCGTGCCTGCCGCGAGGACCCCGGCCTGGAGGTCTACCGCGAACGCCTGTCCCGCATGGACGCCACCGCCCTGCAGGGCGAAGCCACGGGGTTTGCCCGTGCCATGCACGATACCGGCCTGGTCTCCCCCTATCACCCGGTGCTGCTGCGCCACCTTCTGGAACACAACGACCACCTGCTGTCGGAGGCGTTGGGGCTCTCCTCCACCGGACGCGACTGCCTGCTCTGCTACCGCGAGCTGGTCACGGCGCTGATTCGCGGCGGCGTACACTCGGCCACGCCCCAGGCCGCCTATGGCCTGGCCCTGATGCTCGAGCGCGGCATCCTCTACCAGCCCCCGGTCGCGCCGGCCATGTGGCGCCAGCTGGGCCTGACGCTCTCCGAGTGGTCCCAGGCGAGGCTGAACCTGGCCTTCGGCGAAGCCGTCTCGCCGCGGGCACGACTGCTCGAGGGCGTCCTGTGCATGCTCGGCCAGCCGCTGGGCGTGGGCCAGGGCAACAACCCGACCTGCCAATCCGCCCGGGCGCTCTCCATGTGGGCCTACAACGACCCCGACTACCTGCTGCAGATGGTGGTCTGGGCGGCCCGGGACGACGAAATCATCATTCACTTCGAAGGCATGCCCCTGTCCTCCATGGCCAGCCTCTCGGGTGTGGCCCAGACGCTACCCATGGATCTCGACCCGGTATCCTTGATCGTGGTGCCTCACCTGGACCGCATCTATGGCGAGATGGGGCGCCGCTGCATCGGCCGCGAGGGTGACCCGCACCGCTGGGTCAACCCCGAATTCCATGGCTGGTGGTCGGGGCGCGGCTTTCGCATCAACGTCGACGTGGCCACGGGGCAGCTGGATGAACTGGACACCTTCCTGCGCCACTTCTATGCCAGCTATCACCCCTACTACAACGGCAGTCAGCCGCTTATTCATCCGCAACCGGCGGGCATTGCGGTCACCGATAGCGCCGCGCGCTTTATCGGCTGGCACGCGATCACCATGCTCAGGGTCAACCTCGATCCCTCTGACGTGATGCGGGTTTACTTCTTCAACCCCAACAACGACAGCGGCCAGGACTGGGGGGATGGCATCAAGGTCAGCACCTCCGACCACGGCGAGCGCTTCGGCGAGTCGTCTCTGCCCTTCGAGCAGTTCGCGTCGAGGCTGTATATCTTCCACTACGACCCCCTGGAGCGCGGCGAGCTGGCCGAGATCAGCCAGGCCGAGCTCGACCGCGTCGCCGACTATATCTACCGGAGCTGGGGGGCCGACCGCATCCCGCCCACCGACCTGCAGGCCGCCGAGGGGCCTGACGAAGCGCCTTGATCCCGACACACCAACGAAGGCCTCTGGGTGGCTATAATGGCGATCTCTTCCCCGGACCGGAGCCCCCATGCCTCGCCTCGATATGCTGCTCGTCACCCAGGGCCTGGCCCGTTCACGTACCCGCGCCCAGCGACTGATTCGCCATGGCCGGGTACGCCTGGCCGACTCCGGTCAAGTGCTCGCCAAGCCCGGCGAAAAGCTGCCGGATAGCACGCAGCTGACGGTGGAGGCGGACCCCGAGGAGCGCTATGTATCCCGCGCCGGCCTCAAGCTCGAGGCACTCATCGACACGCTCGGGCTCGCGCTCGCCGACCGGCTGGTGCTGGACGTGGGCCAGTCGACCGGTGGCTTCACCGACTGCGCCCTATCCCAAGGGGCACGCCATGTGATCGGCGTGGAAGTGGGCCATGACCAGCTCGACCCCAGCCTGCGCGACGACCCTCGGATCACCTGCCTGGAGGGTCTTAATGCCCGCGCCATGGCCTCGGATGCGCGACTGAGGAAAGCCATCACCGACCGCCAGGCCTCGGGGCCCGACCTCGCGGTGATGGATGTCTCCTTCATCTCCCAGACACTGATCCTGCCCCAGGTCGCCGCCCTGCTGCCGGCCGGGGGCGAGCTTGCCAGCCTGGTCAAGCCACAGTTCGAGGTGGGCCCGGGGGGCGTCAACGCTCGCGGCCTGGTCGCCGACCCGACCCGCTACGCCGAGGTGGAGCAACGCATTCGCGCCTGCTGCGCACCGCTCGGCCTCGAGATACGCCACTGGCAGGAGAGCCCCTTGCTCGGCGGCGACGGCAACCGCGAGTTCCTGCTGCATGCCGTGCGCCTGCCGACGCCCTGAAGGCGCCTCAGCGGCCGTCGGCGCCACCACCGCCATCGAGGTCTCCCGGGTCCCCCCGGGTGCCTGGCGGGGGGTGCGCGGGGGGCGTCACCGGGCCAGGCGAGGCACGTTGGACCCGCCTGGCCTGGCCATCGGGGCGATGTAGCCAGACATCGAACTGGTTGAAGGCAACCTTGATGCCATGGTCGGCAAACAGCTCGCCCACCCGGCAGTTGATCTCATCGGTGGCGAAGAGCCGGTCGCCGAGGCTGTTGACGAAGATACGCAATTCGAAGTCGAGGGCGTTTTCGCCATAGGCCATGAAGAACACCTGGGGCTCGGGGTCGGCCAGCACCCGGGCATTGTCGTCGGCGGCCCGGCGCAACAGCTGGTGCACGACGGAGTAGTCCGAGCCATGGGCCACGCCGAAGTTGAGCACCACCCGCGTGACGGTATCGCTTAACGACCAGTTGATCAGCTGGTCGGTGACGAACGTCTTGTTGGGGATGATGATCTCCTTGTTGTCGAAGTCGGTCACCGTGGTGGCGCGAATGCGAATACGGCTCACCGTGCCGGTCAGGCTACCCAGCGTCACGGTATCGCCGATGCGTACCGGCCGCTCGAAGAGGATGATCAGCCCCGAGATGAAGTTGGCGAAGATCTCCTGCAAGCCGAAGCCCAGCCCCACGCCCAGAGCCGCCACCAGCCACTGCAGCTTGTCCCAGGAGACCCCCACGGCCCCCAGGGAGGCCACCAGGCCGGTACCGATGATGGTGTAGGAAAGCAGTGACGTGATGGCATAGGCACTGCCCTGCTTGAGCTCGAGGCGCGACAGCAGGCTCACCTCCAGCAGGCCCGGCAGGTTGCGCGCCAGCATCACGGTCAGCGCCACGATCAAGAGCGCGGTGAAGATATCGGCCACCGACAGGGCATCGGTGACCAGCTCCTCACCCTCGCCGCCCCAGATTTGCACCTTTTCCAGATAGCCCAGCACGGTCAACAGATCCGCCCATACCAGGTAGAACAGAAACGCAAAGGCGATCAGCAGGAACAGCTTGGCGAGGCGCAGCGATTGCTGGTTGATCTGTTCCATATCCAGCGGCGGCTCCTCGACCACCTCCGGTCCACCCTCGGCACCCTCCATTTCCTCGGCATGACGGCGCGCCAGCGCGCGTCGAAATGCCAGGCGGCGCGCCGCCACCGCGAGGCCACGCACCACCGTTGCCTCCACCAGGATCCACACCCCCAATAGATAGAGCGTGATGACAAAGCGGCCGACCAGGCTCAGGGCGGTATACTCATAGCCGCCCACTACCAGTCCGATCAATGCCAGAGGCACGCCGGCCATCGCCAGCCCCAACACCAGGCGGAACAGCTTGAGGCCGAAGAAGGGCACGTGGGCCAGGATCAGCCGCGTCATCTTGACGTTCATGACCAGCAGTCCCAGCAACAGCAGGCCCAGCGCCAGCGGGCGATTGCTCAGCCCGAAGTCCGACTCCCTGGCCAGGGTGGCAATGCCCAGCACCGGCACCAGGGCCATCCCCAGCCAACTCAGCAGGCGGCGCAGGCGGGCGGCATAGTTAGCCGGCCAGTGAAAATGCGTCGTGGCCACGCCATCAGGCACCAGGAGTCGACGCGACCACGCCACCACGCCCCATGCCAGGGAGAGCTCCAGCCCTGCCATGCCCAGCGCCCCTGCGATAGCGTCACCCCCGGCCAGCAGCGCCAGACTGGCCGCCGCCAGCAGCAGTGGACCCGGGGCCGCCATCAGGGCATTGAGCCATATGGCCAGCGGGGTATGCAGCTGGGTATCCCGGCGCAGATGACCGATCTGTTCATGCAGGCCGGCGAGGCGCGCCTGGATACGACGACGCTTCCAACCCAGGACCAGGGCCAGCAGCAGCGGCAACAGCCCCACCAGGGCGCCTACCGAGGGAAGGCCCCAGGTCGCCGGCAACGCCTGTCGCCATTCGCCTTCGCGCCACTCCATGGCGAGGTTGGCGGGAAGCTGACGCAACCAGGCCAGGCCCAGCGGACGAGTATTGGCGACCCAGAACAGCTGTTCATCGATCGTGGCCCGCAGCGTCTGCGTGGTATCGCGCAGCTGCTGCTGATTGAGCTGTAGCTCGATGGCCGAGCTGAGCAGGTTGCCATAGGTCTGTTCGAGCCGGTCGACCAGTTCTCGGCGCGACTGATAGAGACGCTGCAAGGAATCGACCAGCCCCTCGGTGCGGGTCACCCCCGCCTCCTCCAGGCGCTGCCCGGCCAACCGCTCTCCTTCTCGCAGCTTGTCTCGCTGGCGCGCCAGGTCGAACTGGCGCAGACGCAGATCGGCGATCTCATCCTGCAGGTCGCGGCGCGCCTCCACCTCGGGCAGCGCGCGACGCTGCTCGCGAAGTATGCGCGCCAGCAGCGTCGAACCACGGATCGCCTCGATCTGCTCGTTGAGGCTACGCTCGAGCTGGCGCACCTGGTCGAGCATGCTGCGCACCGACAGGCCCTCACGCACCAAAACGCTGCTGCGGTCGTTGGCACGCAGCAGCTCCTGGCTGAGGGTACGGTTCACCTCCTGAGCACTCTCCAGCACCGGATGCCCCGCCTCCAGCAACGGGTCATCCCGGACCGCATCGGCGATCGCCTGCTCGGATGCCAGGCGGCGCTTGCGTTCGATAACGCTCTGCAACAGCGCCAGTTCCGCCTCCTGGCGAGCCTGCTGCTGCGTCAGCAGCTCCTGGCGCTGCTGGTCCAGCTCACGCAGGCGAGTATTGGTCGACAGCTCACGCTGATGATAAAGCAGCCGCGCCTCGGCAAGGGCGCGCGCCACCTGGTGTCGCCAGCGCTCGGGGGCATCCGCCGGCACCTTGTTGATATCCAGCTCGTCGAGTTCCCGCCGCGCCTCCTCTACCTGGCGCATGGCCTCGGCTATCGCCTGCTGGGCCCGCTCGGGCAGCGTCCGGGCCGTCAGTAGCTGGGCATTGACCTCGGCGAGGCGGTCCTGAAGACGCTGCAGCGCCACTACCGTCTGTTGCTGGCGGGCTTCCAGTTCATCCAGGGAGCGTTTATCCAGCTCGGCGGCGGGCTCTCGGGGCGCCGAGGCCTCATCCTCCAGTTCGCGCTCCAGGCGCATCAGCTCCTCAGGCGCCTGGTCCACCCGCTCTTCGAGGGCGTCCTGGCGCTCGCCGACCCTGGCCAGGGCATCGAGGTCGGCGAGCGTCGCGTCGAGCAGCTCGATGGTGGCCTGCTCCTCGTTGGTGGGCCCCGTCTCCCCCGCCCCCTCTTTCAGGCCGGTGAGACGCTCCTCCACGGCGGTGCGCTCGGGCAGCGACGCCTGCTGAGCCAGGGCCGGCCATGTCATGGCCAGTAGCACCAGCCCCAGCAGCCAATATGCGGCAAGACTCCCCCCGCCTTCCCTGACACCCGCGCCCGGTCGTCCGCTCACGCCCTTCTCCCGTTATATGGTCCTGGCCGTCGATTCTCCGTGCCCATCCTCGGCAGGGCAATCGCCACGACGCTTCCTGGTTGACTTGCTTCTCGAGCATGGTAGAACGATGGGCCCAACCTTTCTGCCCGGACTCCTGACATGCGTCTGCCGACAAGCATCGCTGCCCTAGCCTCACTCTCTCTGCTCTTCGCCGGTATGGCCCAGGCGGCATCGGATGCCGACAGCCGTGCCGAACTCCAGGCGCGCTTGGTCGAGCTGCGCACCGAGGCCGCCGACGTTCAGGCGAGGCTCGAGGCCCTGGACGAGTCCCCCGCCGAGGCCATACCGAACGCGAGGGAGTTCGCCTGGCCCCCGACCCCGAGGCTCGCCCCGGGGGATATTGCCGTGGTCGAGGCCGCCGGACGCCGCGAGCTGGAAAAGGCCTCGAACCGCAACCCCTATGCCATCACCGCCTATCGGCGCAATTACCTGTTTCCGCTCACCTATAACCGCAAGCCCAACCATGCCGCCTACGCCCAGTTGACCGGTGAAGACAACATGGAGCGTACCGAGTTGAAGTTCCAGTTCAGCGCCAAGGTGGCCATTGCCGAAGGGCTATTCAACGATACCGGCGACCTCTACTTCGCCTATACCCAGCGCAGCTGGTGGCAGGCCTACAGCGCCGATGATTCCTCGCCATTCCGCGAGACCAACTACGAGCCCGAAGTGTTCCTCAGCTTCGACAATGACTGGCAGGTGTTCGGCTGGGCCAATATACGCAACCGCGTGGCCATCAACCATCAGTCCAATGGCCGCTCCGGTGACCTGTCGCGCAGTTGGAATCGCCTCTACCTGGAGACCGTCTTCCAGCGGGGCGACTGGGCGCTCAGCCTGGCCCCCCACTATCGCCTGCCGGAAACCACCGGCGATGACGACAACCCCGATATCGAACGCTATATGGGCTACGGCGACGTCACCGTCGCGCGACGCTTCGGCGACAGTGAGCTCAGCCTGATGCTGCGTGGCAATCCCGGGGCCGGGCATATGGGCGGGCAGTTCGACTACTCCTGGCCGCTCTTCGACAGCAAGGTTCGCGCCCATGTACAGTACTATCACGGCTACGGCGAGAGTCTGATCGACTACGATCATACGACCCAACGCCTCAGCCTGGGCTTCAGCCTCAATCCGCTGTTTTCACCCAACAGTGGCCTGCTGCGCTAGTCACAGCCGGCCGCGGGCCGGGGCGCTGCCAAGCCGTGCCCCGGCTGCTATGCTAGCCGTGTCACCCACCGTCACAGGAAGACTCAAATGGCGAATCGTACCCACGAATCCACCGAGCAACTCAAGGCAGACCTTCAGCACCTCAGCCAGACCGTCGAGGAGCTGGTCAGCGCCACTGCCGACGATTCACGCGGCAACATCAAGGAGCTGCGTGAGCGCGCCGAGAAGCGGCTCAAGGACACCCGCGAACGCCTCGAATCCCGTGGCGAGCGCTTCTATGGCGAGGCTCGAGAGACCCTCGACCATCAGGTCGACGCCTGTGACCGCTACGTGCGAGACAACCCCTGGACCAGCATCGGCATCGGCGCCGGTGTGGGTGTCGTGATCGGCATGCTGATCGGACGGCGCTGATGGCATCCAGCCAGGGACCGGCTCAGCGGGTATTCACCGCCGGCAGGCGCCTGCTGAGTAGCCTGCTGGCCACCGGAGAAACGCGCCTGCGTCTCGCCGTGCTGGAACTCGAGGAGGAGCGTGCCCGCCTGGTGGGCATGCTGCTGCTTGCCGGGCTGGCAATGATCCTGTTGCTGCTCGGCATCGCGGTACTCACCACCCTGGTGATCGTGTTTTTCTGGGACAGCTACCGCTTGACCGCCATCGCCGTCAGCGCGGCTGTCCTGCTGGGCAGCGGCCTGCTGCTCTGCCTGCGCGTCATGCAGCTGGCACGGCGGCGCACCCTGCTGGCCAGCACCCTCAAGCATCTTGCCACCGACCGCGAACTGCTGGAGCATGAACGCCGGCACGAGGAGACCCGGCATGGCGGCTAAACACGGCGCGTATGCCAGTCGGTCGGACGAGAAGACCGCCCTGGAAGAGCGCATCGAACAGCAGCGTGTGGATATTCTGGTCGAGGCCAGCCGCTGGCAGACCGCCACTCAGCCGCTCGACGGCGGCTGGCACAGGCTGATGCGCTTCAAGACGCCTCTCTATGCCCTCGGGGGGCTATTGGTGCTGAGGCTAAGCAAACACCGCGGCCGCCTGCTTCGCTATGGCCGCCGCGCGACAACCGGGGCCCTGGCGATCAACCGGATGCGCCGCCTGCTGCGCTAAGGCCACCATCACGCCAACCCATCCATCGCCTGAGGCGGGAGGTCGGGCAGCGCCGGCAACCCGGCCGATGCCTCACCGTTCCAGCCAATCAGCGTGACCAGTATCTGCCCCCGGGCCACCCAGTGCTCGGCGGCATCCGCCATCAGCTCCACGAACGTCGCCATGGCGCCCTCCTCCAGGGGCGCCGCCGGCACCGCCACCACCCGTGGCCTGCCCGGCACCCAGGCGAGCTCGGTCAAGCAGTCCCAGGCGGCGTCCCAGTTACGTCCGAAATAATCGGGGAAGGCGAGGCCCGCCGCCAGGCCATCGAGCAGCGCCTCGCGATTCCAGCGCGGCGCGGCGGTCAGGCAGTGCCAGTCGACGCCCAAGGCATCGCCCACTGCCCCATGCGGTATGTCACACAGGGCCGCGAGCCGGGGTGCCTCCAGGCGATAGACGCCGGCATGGGCCGGGTCGCTCACATGGCGGGCCAGGGCCACTCTCCAGGAAGGCGCACCTCTCGAGGAGAGCGCATGTTTCGAGACAGGCGGCTTCATCAACGGTTCTTCGTCGTTTCATGTGGATTAGGCCTGACCAAACAGGCGGCCTACCGGGCTGCCAATCAGGTAGATCATGGCGATGAAGTTGGCCTCGTTCCGGTAACTCCGTGCGCGTGACCGAGCCGCTTGAAACAGACCGCTCATGCCTTCCAGTCGTGCGTTCGTCAGCCCCGAATCAACGCCTGACCACCGCATCGGCGTGGCGCTCCAATGTCGCCAGGGCTTTTCCCATCGGCTTCAGCAGTGGCTTCTCCGAGACGGCCGCCTTCATGACCTTGAGGTAGTTCGTGATGCGCCACCGAGCCGCTCGTGGCGTCGGTGCCTGCTGGATCCAGCGCAGCTTCTCCTTGATCACCCAGGCATCGGACGTGGCGCTCTGGTCAGCCACCAGCTCCTGAAGCGCCGCCAGCTGCTTGGGCGTCAGATTCTCGTTTTCCAGGCTCTTCAGCAGTGCCCAGCACAGCGACTTGAGATGTCTCTGCTCGCGGCGCTCCTTCTTGCGCACCTCGTCTAGCCGCTTGGTGAAGGTCTGCACGATATGGAACCAGTCGACCGTGACCTCGGCCTTGGGAAGGTGCTCGGCCACGCTGCTGAGGAAGGCTTGTGACATGTCGCAGACGACCTCGACCACGTTGTCCGAATCACCAGTTTATCGGAGATTTCCAGCTGCCGGGAGACGGCCAACACCGGCATCTCCTTGACCAGTGACATGGCGGCTTGCTCAAACAGCAGGGTGACGTCACTGCCCGGCCGCGCCCAAGGCACCTCGATACGCTTGACGCCATGCGCCGGGCACTTGGTACGTGGCACGCGAGCATGCAGGTAACAGTGATGCTGGAAGAAATTCAGATGCCGCCACGTCTTGTCGGCAAAGTCACGAGCCGGACAAGCTTCACCGCACTCAGGACAGAGGTAGAGGCTGCCGCGCTCGGCCTCGACGTAGAGACCCAGCCGGAGGGCCGATACGGCGGCATCCAAGTGCTGGTCCTTGAGAATCCAGGGCGATTCCAGGCCGAGGGTCAGAACCTGGGTGCCGTCCATGCCATACTTCCTGTCGTCGCGGAGGTCATATCCTGACCCAGCTCAGGGGGCGAATTCCACACTCAGCGTCGCAGAGCCCATTTATTGCCAATGATTTATTGAATTGATTAATACAACCATGACATAATACAAATTAGACTAATGGGTAGTGCGTAGTCAAGCGTTTGAGAGTATTTATCAGAAACATCTCGAAAAACTTAAATATGGGTTAAAGCATGAACTGTAAGAGAGTAAAGTCGGTATTTTTCATGGCCGCCGCTGCAAGCCTGATGTTCTCTACCCCCGCCTTGGCGGCTACAGATACCACCTCCTTTCAGGTGACCGCCACGGTCAATGATAGTTGTCGGGTAACAGCTGAGGATCTGGCTTTCGGTATCTACGATCCCAATACGGCGAATGATAGAGATGCTGAGAGCACCATCACGGCAACATGCACCGAAGGCACTAACTATGACATAGAACTCAATGCAGGTGGCAATGCTACCGACGCCTCCAGCACGTCACGAGCTATGGTTGGTGGTACCAGCGGTGCGTACCTCGACTACGAGCTGTACTCAGACGCAGGTCGTAGCACCGTCTGGAACGATACAAATATGGTCAACAATTCGTCTGCCACAGGTGGTGACAACCCGCATACCGTCTATGGGCAGATTCCGGGCGGACAGTTTGTACCTGCCGAGAGCTATAGCGATACCATCAATGTCACCATTACCTACTGATCATGGCCGGTATCCCGCTCTTGCTTAGCCCAGGCCGGCTGTTAGTCGGCCTTTCGCTGTTATTGCTCGCAAATCCAATCCAGGCCGCTAGCCTGTCGGTCAACCCCGTGCGGGTTTCACTCGATGGTAGCGATTCGGTTTCCTCCTTGACGCTGACTAACCAGGGACAAGACAGCGTGGTCATGCAGGCATCCGTTAATGCCTGGTCGATACGAGGCAATGAGGAGCATTATGAGCCGACAGAGGCGCTGATTGTGAGCCCGCCGGTGTTCGAGGTCGCACCGGGCAAGAGCCAGATAGTACGAGTTGGTTTGCGTAATACGGAGCCGCAAGCCATCGAGCAGAGTTTTCGCGTTTTTCTCGAGCAGTCTCCCGTAGCACCCGGTGATGGCGATGCAGCTGAGGGGCCGCTTCAGTTGCAAGTGATGCTGCGACTCGGCATTCCGGTCTTCGTTGCCCCCGATGTGGCGACGAAGCGCGAAGTGTTGTGGCGGACGGAGCGCTTGGCCGATGGCAGGCTTCGAGTGGTGGCCATTAACGAGGGCAACGCCCACGTTAAAGTGTCCCGACTGTCCTTGTTGGATGGCGATACCTTCCTCGCCCACAGTGAAAAGCAGCACTACATCTTGCCAGACAGCCGTCGCTACTGGTTGCTTGATGTGCCCACCGGTACATCTCCCCCCTATCGAATCAAGGCTGAAACGAATGAGGGTGAGCTCAACGCGACGGCCACGACACTCTCGCCATAAGCGTGTCACTGCTTGGGCGCTACTGATAGGTTTGACGGCGGGTTTGGCAGGCCTGAGTTCGGTTGCCGGTGCTTCTACGACGACGGCCGAGCAGGTCACTCTCCAGCTGCTGTCGGTAAATGTGAATGGTAAGCCCATTGATCAGATCGCACGCCTGCTCGATAGCCCTGGGAGGGGCCTGTTGGTGCCGCGTAGCGAGCTGAACCGCTGGGGAGTGACGCTGCCCCCGGGCATCGAGGCCATATCGCACGATGGTAAAGACTACCATTCATTGCGCCAATTTAACGCACTGGAATATTCGGTTGATAGCGCCAGTCAGACCCTGGCCGTGCAGGTGAAGCCCGGTCATTTGGCGAGTTCAAGCCTCAATCTTGGCGCGTCAGAATTCAGCAAGCCGCAAGCGACGACGCTGGGCGGCTTTATCAATTATGACCTCTTTCATCAGTTTCGTTCTGACACCAACGATGCAACCAGCGGAACCTTTGAGCTAGCCGGGTTCAGCCAGTGGGGGCTGCTTACAACCACCATGCTGGCACGTGCCCAGGATGGATGGCCCAATGATGCCGACGTGGTCCGCTTGAACACCACGCTACGCCATGATGAGCCAAGCAAACTGCGTACTCTGATCTTGGGTGACTCCTATTCACGTCCAGGAGCCTGGGGGCGCAGCGTGCTGTATGGTGGCATTCAGTGGGGCACCAACTTCGATACCCGTCCTGACTTTACTACTTTTCCGTTGCCTGAAATAAGCGGTGAAGCCACCATGCCGTCGACGGTTGAGGTCTATGCCAATGAACGCCGCTATGCTCAGGATCAGCTGGATGCTGGCCCATTTTCGGTACGTAATATCCCGGTCACTACCGGGGCTAATGATCTGCGTCTTACCGTGACCGACGTTCTTGGCCGTGAGCAGGTCATTGAGCGCTCGTTCTACGCTAACCAGCAATTGTTGCGAAGCGGTCTGCATGACTACAGCTATGAATTGGGGGCGATTCGTGAGAACTACTCGCGGCAAAGCAATCAGTACGGACGAGGTTTTGCTGCTGCCACGCACCGCCTTGGTCTCACGGATGATTTCACTGGCGGGGTGCGGCTGGAGGCACTCGAGGATCAGCAAACGGCTGGCCTCAGTAGCGTCTGGGTGACCGATCCCCACTTGGGGGTGGTGACCAGCGCCGTCGCGGGCAGCATGTCCGATGGCGGTGATGGTGCTTTGGCGAGCCTGGGTATTGAACACCAAGGTCGGCAGTTTAGCTTCAGTGCCAACACTACGATGACGACCCCTCGCTTCCGCCAGCTAGGGTTGCGTGAAAATATGGCGGCACCACGCTGGTCCACCCGTGCCACGCTTGGCGCCCGCCTATCCGGTGGGAGCGCCGCTCGCCTGAACTTCGTCGAAATCGACCAACGCGATGAGGCTGACAATCGTATCGTCAGTGCCAATGTCAGTTTTAGCCCATCGCGTGATACCGCTCTCAACCTGTATGCCTCGCAGGAGCTCAATAGCCACGATAGCTTCGTTGGCGTGACTCTGAGCATGTCGCTGGGCTCACGCCGCACCGCCAGTCTTAGCCACAGTCGTGGTAAAGACAGCTATAGCAATCGTGTTCAGCTTCAACGCAGTGCGCCGCGTGGTAATGGGATTGGCTATCGTCTCTCGGCTGAGCCTGGCCATGGTGAGCCGAACCGAGGAGATGCACTGGTTACAGCGCGAACGGATGTTGGCACCTATCGTGCGCAGGCGGCGCACTATGATGGTGATACGGGATATCGCATTAACGCTACCGGCGGTATTGCTCTACTGGGCGGCAGTGTCTTGGCCACCCGGCGAATCGACGACAGTTTCGGCATGGTCAGGGTCGGCGGTTATCCGAATGTGGCCGTTTATAACGATAACCAGCATGTCGCGACGACCAACGACAGCGGTGCTGCCCTGGTTGCTGATCTACGCTCATTCGAGAAAAACCGCCTGAGTTTCGAGTTGGCTGATCTACCCCTGGAGGCAAGCCTCAACAGCCAGAGGGCGACTGTTGTGCCGGGGTACCGCCGAGGTGTGTTAGTGGATTTTGATGTAAGCTCGCCGAATGGCGCGCTGCTAACGGTCAAGCTGACGAATGGCGAACCATTGCCCGCGGGGGCGATCGTTCGCCACGCGGGCTCCGATGAACGCTTCCCCGTCGCCCGACGTGGCGAGGTCTGGGTTACTGGACTGAGGGCCGATAACCAGTTCGTGGCGCAGTGGGGGCTGCAAAGCTGCCGCTTCGAGGCTAGCTTACCTGCCGACGCCGGCCCTATGCCCAGGATCGGTCCGCTGATCTGTCAGGAGGGTTTATGATGAAACGAAAGGCTCTGGCAGCAGCGTTGATTGTCAGTGCCGGCCTATGGCCTGCATCGGCACTTGCTGTAGTGACGTGCACAGTCAGTTCTTCGAACGTCGCCTTTGGCGTTTATGAACCGCTCACTGGCAGCAATCTGGATAGTGCTGGATCAATCGTGATTGAGTGTGAAAGAGCGGCTTTTGACGGCAACTATACTGTGCCATTCGAGGTTACTCTCAGTCCCAGCGGAAATGGATCGTTTGTCCCGAGAGTGATGAGTAGCGGTGCAGGCATACTGGAGTACAATATCTATACTGCTGCCTCACGCAACGTGGTCTGGGGCGATGGTGCGGGAGGCACTGCATCGCGCAATGGTTCTATAAGCTTACCGTTCCTTAACTTCGGCCCAGAGGAGACGACTATCACTACCTATGGGCGAATTCCTGGCGGCCAGTTTGTGCCCGCTGGCAGCTACAGCGATATAATCACCGTCACCGTGGCGTACTGATAACTCCTTTTTGCCCCTGGTGCCGTGACATCGTCGAGGCCATGATGGCCCACGGCATGAATCCGGATTCGCTGGCCCGCTACCGAACCAATCGCCTGCGGGTGGTGCCGGGGGCCTGCTCGCTCCCACGCCCGGAATCCTTCTACCTGATCACCGGCCTTCTGGGCAGTGGCAGGGTAGCCTTCAGCTTGGCTCTTTGGTGTTCAACGTCAGGGTCGCGATCACCAGCGCTCACAGATGGAGCCGCAATCCACATGAAACGACAAAAGATTCTCATCGACGATCCTCCAGTATCCGAAAGGAGTCGTAATGATCCGCGGTGTAGTAGAAGACCTCGGGCGGCCGGCCCCCGGTCACGATGCGCCGGGCCCCGCGATGGGAGAGCCCCGGCGTCTCCACGGTATATTCGCGATAGTAGCCGCGGGGTTGCTGGGGCAGCCGGCCTTCGCGATTGAAGAAGGTCGTGCCGTCCTGTGAATGGGGAAAGGCCCCATCGCGCTCGATCAGGCGCAGGGTGGCATCGATCTGCGCCTGCCCCGGCAGACGCTGCTCCACGGTGGGCGGCCCGGCCTCCCCAGGCCGCTCCGACTGCCCCTCGAACCAGGTAAGCCCCGCCAGGGCCAGCAGCGCTACCAGCAACACTCTTTTCATCATCGTCGGGATCCCATGTACTTAAAGATTCGTACTTAAAGACTCGTACTTAAAGGCTCTGCCCACAGGCCACGCCGCTGGCCCAGGCCCACTGGAAGTTGTGGCCGCCCAGCTCCCCGGTCACATCCAGCACCTCACCGATAAAGCGCAGCTGCGGCAGCCCCGTGACGGCGAAGTCACGAGAGGATACCGCCCCGGTATCCACGCCACCCAGGGTCACCTCGGCGGTACGCCAGCCTTCGGTGCCGGCGGGCTTCAACCGCCAGCGATTAAGCGCCTCGCCCCAGTCCTGCAGGCGCGCGTTGCCGCACTCGGCCAGCACGCCGTCATCGCCCTGCCATTCCACCAGCGCCTGGGCCAGCCGCCTGGGCAGACGCTCGCCCAGCCAGGTAGAGAGGCGGCGCTTCGGCGTGTCCCGCCGCGCCGCACATAACGACGCGAAGGCATCCTCGCCGGGCAGCAGGTCGATGGCGATCTCGTCGCCGGGCTGCCAGTAGCTCGAGGCCTGCAGCATGGCCGGGCCCGACAGGCCGCGGTGGGTAAACAGCATGGGCTCACGGTAGCGCCCCTCGCGGCAGCTGGCCTCTACCTCGCAGCTGACCCCGGCCAGCGCTTCGGCCCGCGCCTTCCATTGTGAGGTCAGGGTGAAGGGCACCAGCGCCGGACGCGTATCGGTCACCGTCAGCCCGAACTGGCGGGCGATTTCATAGCCGAAGCCGCTGGCCCCCATGGTGGGAATCGAAAGCCCCCCGCAGGCCACGACCAGGGCCCCACCGTCGATCACGCCGGCCGAGGTGGTCAGACGCATGCCCTCCCCGCGCCGCTCCACCGCGTCGATACGGGTCTTCAGGCGGATATCCACGCCCGCCCAGTCGCACTCGGTCAGCAGCACGCGCAGGATTTCCTTGGCGGAGTCGGCACAGAACAGCTGCCCCGGCGCCTTCTCCACGTACTCGACGCCATGGCGCTCCACCAGCTCCACAAAGTGCTCGGGCCGATAGCGCTTGAGGGCCGAGATACAGAAATGGGGATTGCCGGAAAAGAAGTTGGCCGGCGTGGAGTTGAGGTTGGTGAAGTTACAGCGCCCACCACCGGACATCAGGATCTTCTTGCCGGCCTTGTTGGCATGGTCGAGCACCAACACCCGCCGCCCCGCGTAGCCGGCGTTCAGGGCACACATCAGCCCCGCGGCGCCGGCGCCGATCACTATCACGTCGTATGTCACCCTTAAGCCCTCCCGGCTATATCGCGTACCGCCAACGGCGAGGCGCGCATTCTAGCAGCCGCGTTGCCAGGCGCCGAGGCTAGCCTCGCATGTACAAACTTTGTACAGTTAATCTTCATGGGCGCCCCAACGGGTGATGACATGTTGGGGTTGTGAAATATTGTCACACTCCGGCGGCTGCATCCGGTTACGCTGTACGACGTCCCTGCCGCTCACACTGCGTTTCACGACAACTTCGCTTCACGACAAGACTGCCCCTATGCCGCCACGCACCCTGTTACGTTCACTGCCCCTGCTGATGGGCCTGCTACTGGCGGTGGCCACACCGCTGCACGCCCAGCAGCCCACGGCGGTAATCGCCGCCGAGGCCCGCCGGGTCTCCTGGTCCGACCCACTGGCGTCGCTGGGGACCCTGCGCGCCGACGAGAGCGTTACGCTTTCCGCGACGGTCACCGATACCGTGGCGGAGCTGAACTTCCGCGACGGCGAACGCGTCGAGTCGGGCCAGCTGCTGGTACGGCTGGCCGATGACGAGGCCCAGGCCAACCTGCGTGCGGCCCAGGCCCTGAGGGAGGAGCGCCGCAACGCCGTCAATCGCCTGGGCCAGCTGCAACGCCGGAACCTGGCGCCGCGGGGAGACCTGGAAGACGCCCAGTCGCGGCTGCGCCAGGTGGAGGCCGATATCCAGGCCCTGGAGGCACGCCTCGACGACTATCGCCTGCGGGCGCCCTTCGCCGGCCGTGTCGGCTTTCGCAACGTCAGCGTGGGCACCCTGGTGACGCCGGGCACCGAGCTTGTCACGCTGGACAAGCTCGATGTGATGAAGCTCGACTTCACCCTGCCGGAGCGGGCCCTGGGCGAGATAGCCCCGGGGCTGACGCTCAGTGCCACCAGTGCCGCCTATCGCGATACCGTCTTCCACGGCGAGATCGACAGCATCGCCAGCCGGGTCGACCCGGTCAGCCGCAGCCTCACCGTGCGTGCCCTGATCGACAATCCCGAGGGCCTCCTGCGCCCCGGCATGCTGATGAATGTGGTGGTGCAGCGCGAAGCCCGCCAGGCCCTGGTGATTCCCGAGTCGGCGCTGATCCCCGAGGGACGCCGTCAGTTCGTGCTGACCCTGGCCCCGGACGACGAGCACCGGGTGACGCGCCGCGAAATCACCCTCGGCGCCCGCCGCAGGGGGGAGGTGGAGATACTCGACGGTCTCCGCGAAGGCCAGTTGGTAGTGGCCCACGGCACCGAGCGAGTACGCGACGGCCAGCCCACCCGATTGCTGGGCATCCTCGACGAATCCACCAGCGTCCCCGAGCTGCTGCGCGCGGATCGTGACACCCCGGAGGCCAGCGGCTGATGCGCCTCTCCGATATTTCCGTCCAGCGCCCGGTACTCGCCACGGTGCTGGCCGCCTTGATCGTGGCCTTCGGGCTGCTCGCCCTGCAGCGCCTGCCGCTGCAGGAGTATCCGTCCATCGACCCGCCCATCGTCAGCGTCGATACCCGCTACCCGGGTGCCTCGGCCAGCGTGGTGGAAACCCGGATCACCCAGGTACTGGAGGATCGTATCGCCGGCGTTTCCGGCATCCAGGTGATCTCTTCCTCGAGCCGGGACGGTCGCTCCAGCATCAATATCGAATTTGGCCTCGACCAGGACATCGATTCGGCGGCCAATGATATCCGCGATCGCATCTCCGACGCCGCCGGCAACCTGCCCGACGAGGCCGACCCGCCCGAGGTCGAGAAGGCCGACTCCAGTTCCCAGGTGGTGATCTGGTTGTCGCTGTCCGGTGAGGGCTACACCATGGCGGAACTCACCGATTACGCCAACCGCTACCTGGTGGATCGCTTCTCGATCCAGCCGGGGGTCTCGCGCGTCATCATCGGCGGCGGACGGGAATACGCCATGCGCGTCTGGCTCGATGCCGATGCCATGGCGGCCCGCGGGCTCACCGCCGGCGACGTGGAAGACGCCCTGCGCGCCGATAACGCCGAACTCCCCGGGGGCTCCATCGAATCCAGCGAGCGCCAGTTTATCGTGCGCCTGCCGCGGGGCTTCGCGACGGCGGAGGATTTCCGACGCCTGGTGCTGGACAAGGCCGACGACGGCTACCTGGTACGCCTGGGCGACGTGGCCCGGGTGGAGGTCGGTGCCGTGGAGGAGCGCACCATCTTCCGCGGCAACGGCACGCCCATGGTGGGCCTGGGCATGGTCAAGCAGTCCACCGCCAACGTGCTGGAGATCTCTCGCGAGGTACAGGACGAGATGGCCCGCCAGCAGCCGGGGTTACCCGACGGCATGACGCTGCGCCTGAACTTCGACTCCTCGGTATTCGTCCAGGGTGCCATCTCCCAGGTGGTGCAGACCCTGTTTATCGCCATGGGCCTGGTGGTGGTCGCGATCTTTCTCTTCCTGGGTAACCTGCGCACCACCCTGATCCCCGCGGTGACCGTGCCCATTGCCCTGATCGGCGCCTTTGGCGCCCTGGCCGCCATGGGCTTCACCATCAATCTGCTCACCCTGCTGGCCCTGGTGCTGGCCATCGGCCTGATCGTCGACGACGCCATCGTGGTGCTGGAAAACATCCACCGACGCATGCATGACCATGGCGAGACACCCCTGGTGGCCGCCTTCCGCGGCACCCGCCAGATCGCCTTCGCGGTGATCGCCACCACCCTGGTGCTGATCGCGGTATTCGTGCCGCTGAGTTTCCTCCAGGGCGATATCGGCCGGCTGTTCTCGGAGTTCGCCCTGACCCTGGCCGCGGCCGTAGCCATCTCCAGTTTGCTGGCCCTGACCCTGACGCCGATGATGGCCTCAAAGCTCCTCAAGGCGGGCATGCATGAGGGCCCCCTCGCCCGCGGCGTACAGCGGGTCCTGGAGCACTCGCGCCGCCTCTACCGCCGACTGCTGGAACGCGCCCTCAGGCTGCGCCTGGTCGTGATGGCACTGCTTCTCGCGGTAGTCGGCGCCATGCTGTGGCTCAACCATGAACTGCCCAACGAATACACGCCCCAGGAGGATCGCGGCAATTTCTGGGTCATCGTCAGTGGCCCCCCCGGCGCCACCTACGACTATATGCTCGACTACATGGACGAGATCGAGGCCCGGCTACTGCCGATGATCGAGGCCGGAGAGGTCGAGCGCGTGGTGGTGCGCGCGCCAATGGGCTGGGGCAATATCGAGACCTTCAACAGCGGTTTCGTCATCATCAACCTCGCCGACTGGGGGAAGCGCCGCTCGGCCTGGGCCATCATGAACGAGATCCGTGGCAAGCTGACCGACCTGCCCGGGGTGCGCGCCTTTCCGGTGATGCGTCAGGGCTTCGGCGCCAGCGTCGAGAAGCCCGTGCAGTTCGTGCTGGGTGGCGGCACCTACGAGGAGCTGGAGGTCTGGCGTGACACCCTCTTCGCCCATATCCGCGAGGACAACCCTCGCCTCACCGGGCTGGACAGCGACTACGAGGAGACCCAGCCCCAGCTCGAAGTCGATGTCGATTACCAGCGGGCCGCCGAGCTCGGGGTCACCGTCACCGAGATCGGGCGTACCCTGGAGACCCTGCTGGGCGGGCGTACCGCCACCCGCTATATCGACGATGGCGAAGAGTACGACGTCATCCTCGAGGGCGAACCCGGCGCGCGACCCAGCCCCCGGAGCCTGGAGAGCCTGCGGGTCCGCTCACAACGCAGCGGCGAACTGATTCCCCTGGCCAGCCTGGTGACCCTCACCGACTTTGCCGGCCCCAGCACACTAAATCGCTTCAATCGGGTGCGCGCCATCACCCTCGAGGCGGACCTCGCCGACGGCTATCCGCTGGGCGAGGCGCTGGAGTACCTGGAAGAGGCGGTGCGTGAACAACTCCCCCCCGAGGCCCAGACCGACGTCAAGGGCGCTTCTCGCGACTTTCAGGAAGCCAGCGGCGCCACGGGCTTTTTGCTGGGCCTCGGCATCCTGGTGGTCTTCCTGGTGCTGGCCGGCCAGTTCGAGAGCTTCATACACCCCTTCGTGATCATGCTTACCGTGCCACTGGCAATCTGTGGCGCCCTGCTGGGGCTCTATGTCACCGGTCAGTCGCTGAACATCTACAGCCAGGTCGGGCTGGTGATGCTGGTCGGGCTCGCGGCCAAGAACGGCATCCTGATCGTGGAGTTCGCCAACCAGCTGCGCGACCAGGGCTGGGCCTTCCATGACGCGCTGGTGGAGGCCTCGGTGACTCGCCTGCGCCCCATCGTGATGACCGCCGTCACCACCATGGCGGGCGCCATACCGCTGATCATCTCCAGCGGCGCCGGGGCCGAGACGCGCCTGGTGATTGGCATCGTCATCCTCTGCGGCCTGGCCGCCGCCACCCTGTTTACCCTCTTCGTGGTGCCGGTGGCCTACGACCTGCTAGCGCGGCACACCGGCTCCCCCGGCGATGTCACGAAACGCCTCGAGCGTGAAATGGAGGCGACCCCGGAAGGACCTTGAACCCGCTGCCCCACGCTCAGTGCGGACCGAACGGCCCGAGGAAGCGCGTCTCGGGCCCGTTCAGGCTATTTCGTTCGCGAGCACGCATGGCGCCTGATGGAGGAATCTCCGGTCTACGTGCAGCGGGCGTATCCCGCCCAGGCGGACGCCAGCGGGCTGATTTTCTCGGTGCTCGACTCGCTTCAGGACACCAGCACGCTGCCCTTCGGCTCGGCCTTTCCGAGCTCCAGGCTCTTTCCCCTGCCGCGCCTGACTCTCTGCTGCTGATCCGGTATTTCGCTACAGCCTGTTCATCCTCCCCGACCGGCGATGACTTCCACGGGCCGCAGGGCCGATAACACGCGCTCGACCTCATTCCCGACGGGAGGGGCACTGCGCCGCGTCAGCCAGTAGCCCTCGGCCATGGGCAACGTCTCCGGGCTCGTACGCCACAGCCGCCCGGCCTCGAGAGCCGCCTGGCAGAGGGGCAACGAGCCCAGCAGCACCCCCACGCCGGCCTCGGCGGCACGCAGAGCCTGCACCAGACTATCCAGGCGCACTACCGGCATAGAGCCGGGGCTTTCTTCCACTCGCTGATCCCACTCCCGCCAGCCTAGCCGTGGCCCGGCCACGGCGATTCTCGGCAGGCGGCGCCAGTCATCGACGCTGGCCAGCAGCTCCGGCGTCGCCATGGGCGTGAGAGCCTCGCCGAACAGCCGATGGCTGACCCGCTCCGGCCAGTCGCCCTCGCCGAAGCGAATGTCCAGGTCGGCCTCCGCCTGGGCGTAATCCGGCCAGCGATGCATGGTGGCAAGGATGAACTGTCGCCTGGGCAACACTGCCTGCAGCTCGACCAGGCGAGGTACGACCCAGAGCTCGATCAACGATACCGAGGCCATCAGGCTGAGCCGGGTGCGTGGCGCCGCGAAGAGGCTCTCGGCGCTGTGGGTCAGCCGCTCGAGCGCCTGCTGCACGTGGGGCAGCCAGGCCTCGCCCTGCAGCGACAGCGTCACCCCTCGCGCCTGGCGTTCGAACAGCGACACCCCCAGTCGCTCCTCCAGGTGCCGGATGCGCTGGCTGACGGCGGCCTGGGTCAGTCCCAACTCCCGGGCCGCAGCGGTAAAGCTGCCCAACCGCGCCGCCGACTCGAAGACGCGTACCCACTCCAGCGAAGGCAACAAGGCAGTGGATTCAGCCATAAGAAATTTGCACCTCTCACCCCAAAAACTGTTGATTGTCGTTATGCCATCGGCAGCGTCAAATAACCAGGCATCCATCCACTGGAGAGCCTCATGCTCGAGACCGCCGAATTGATCGACAACGGCCAGGCCGTCCTGCTGACCTTCCACCAGGGCGAGCAACGCCGCTTCCATGGTATCTGGCTGCGCGACAATGCCCAGGACGCCGCAACCCGCTCCCCCGACAATGGTCAGCGCCTGATCAGCCTCGCCGATATCCCCGCTAGCCTCCGGCTGACCGAGGCACGCATAGAGGCCGGGCGCCTGATCGTGGCCATGGCCCCGGAAGCGCAGGAGTTCGCCTATGACGGCGCCTGGCTCTGGAAGCATGCCTATGATCGCGAACCGCCGTCCCGCCGTGGCTGGCTCGATACTCGCACAGAGACCTGGGACGCCTCGCTGGCCAAGCGTCTGCCCAGCGCCGATATCACGGCCCTGGGCAACGACGACGACACCAAGCGCCGATGGCTCGCCGACATTCGCCGCTATGGCATCGGCAAGCTCACGGGCGGCCCGATCGAGGATGGCGTCCTGCTCGACATCGTGGCCCAGTTCGGCTTCACCCGGGAGACCAACTACGGGCGCTACTTCGAGGTGCGCAGCGAGATCGCCCCGACCAACTTGGCCTTCACCGGTCTTGGCCTGCCGGCCCATACCGATAACCCCTACCGGGATCCGGCGCCTACTCTGCAGCTGCTTTATTGCCTGGAGAACTCCGCAGCAGGCGGCGATAACCGAGTGGTGGACGGCTTTCTCGCCGCCCAGCTTCTGCACGAGGAGGATCCCCACGGCTTCGAATTGCTGGCCAGCTACTGCGCCCGCTTCGAGTACCGCGGCCTCGGCGACGTCTGCCTCCAGGCCCGACGCCCGATCATCGAGCTGGCCCCGGACGGAGAGATGATCGGCTTTCGTTTCAACAACCGCTCCGCGGCTCCCTTCTCTGACATCCCCTATGCCGATATGGCCACCTACTACGCCGCCTATCGTCGCCTCGGCGAGATCCTCGAATCTCCTGAGATGGGCGTGACCTTCAAGCTCGCCCCGGGCGAAGCCTTCCTGGTCGACAACACCCGGGTACTGCATGCGCGCACCGGCTACTCGGGCGAGGGATCACGCTGGCTGCAGGGCTGCTACGCCGACCGCGACGGCCTGCTCTCCACCCTCGCCTGCCTGGAAGACGCCGCATGACACGCACACCGGATACCATCGTCGAGACTCTAGCCGCCCTCTTCGCCGAGCAGGGTGCCAAGAGCTACCTTGGTGAGGCGGTCACCATGGCCGAGCACATGCTGCAGGGGGCCTGGCTGGCCGAGCAGCAGGGCGAGAGCGACGAGATCATCGTTGGCGCCCTGCTCCACGACATCGGCCATTTCGCTGGGGATCGCGGCACCTTTGCCCTGACCGATACCGAGGATCGTTGCCACGAGAGCACCGGCGCCGCCCTGGTGGAGGCGCACCTGCCGCCGGCGGTGATCGCCTGCATTCGCGAGCACGTAGCGGCCAAGCGCTACCTCTGCGCAGTCGATCCGGCCTATGCCAACACCCTGTCCCGGGCCTCGCAGCACTCCCTGCGCCTCCAGGGAGGGCCCATGGCCACCGACGAGGTGGAGCGCTTCGCCCAGCATCCCCACCTGGAGGCAATTCTCAAGGTACGTCTGCTGGACGATGCCGGCAAGGAAGCCGGCCGCCAGACGCCGGACTTCGCCCATTTCGCCCCCCGAGTGCGGCACCTAATCGAGGCTCACGCCCACCAGGCGAGCTGATCGCCATCCGACACCCTCTCACCGCCTCAGGGCAGCGCCACCACCCACAGGCCGGCGAGCATCAGCGCGGTACCGAGCCACTTGGCCGGTGCCGCACGCTCGCGCAGCCACCACACGCCGAGCAGCACACCGAGCGGGATCGAAAGCTGACGCATGGCGACGATCAGGCTCACCTCCGCAGTGAGGGCCATCGCCACCAGCACCAACCCATAGGTAGTGAGCATCATGATACCGGTCAATACGACCGCGGTGCGCTCCCCGTACCGGAGCGCGGCGAGGCGTCGCCGCTCGGCGGGCAGCAGCACCACCACAGGTAGCCCCCAGGCCAGGGTCATCAGCGCCTGGAGCACCATGAAGTGGCTGCCGGCGGCAAGACTGGTATAGCCGCTCGCCATCATCAGTGCCAGGGCCCGGTTGTCGATCAGCGAGTAGCCGACGGTGGCCACGGCCGCCAGCAGGGCAAAACCAAACGCCGGGGTCAGGTAGGTCGAGGGTCGCAGCGCCCGCGGGCTCGTCAGGGGCAGGCACAGCGCGCCAATCAAGATCAGCCCCATGCCGCTCAGGTCCAAGAGCGTCAAGGCGCGACTGCCCATTATGCCGACCGATACCAGGGGTACCAGTGCCACCGGCAAGGCGCGAGCGACAGGATAGAGCACGCTGATCTCGCCGCGGGCATAGGCCCAGGCCAGGCCGCCCAAATAAAGCGTCTGGCAGAGCCCCGAGGCGACCAGCCAGCCCCAGAACGCCGGCGGTAGCAACGCCGGCGACGGCCCTAGCCAAAGCAGCGGCGCCAGCACCAGTGCCCCGCAGCCCACCGCCATCAGGAAGAAGGCCAGCGACGGCGCGCGCCCCTTGCCCATCAGGTTCCAGCCGGCATGCAGGCACACCGACAACAGCACGAGGCCCAGCGCTCCGGTGCTCATGAGGCGAGCCGACCAAGCTGGTCCGCCGCGGCGACGCCGACCCGTTGTTCCATAAAGCGTGAAGGGGCCGCCAGGGCCCAGGGCAACCGACAGGGTCGCATGACACTCTCCTTGCAAAAGGGGCTGCCCCGGCCAGGGACCAGGGCAGCATCGCGGATGGCGATGATCATCGAGGGACAGCGGTCCTAGCTCGCCTGGCGCCAGTGCTGGGCGCGGGTCAGCAGCAGGTAGCTGATCGTCGCGTGAGCCAGCTTGACCGCCAGTGAGGTGAAGAAGATCAGCACCGCCATCGCCGCGGCGCTGGCGAAGTAGCCAGCCTCGTCGAGGTGCATCACCGCCACCGAGGCCAGGCGTGTATCGCTCGTGTAGAGGAAGACCACCGCCGAGACCGTGGTCATGGTGTTGACGAACAGGTAGATCGAGATATCCAGCACCGCCGGTAGCGAGACCGGCAGGGTCACGCGACGGAAGGTGGTCCAGAACGGCACCTTGAGCGAGGCACCCACCGCCTCGAACTCGGGGTCGAGCTGCTTGAGCGCGGTCACCGAGGTGAGGTGGCAGACGGTGTAGAAGTGCACCAGGGTGTTGAGCACCAGGATGATCAGGGTGCCGTAGATCCAGTTGAGCGGATTGTCGGGCTGGTTGAAGAAGAAGATGTAGGCCAGGCCCAGCACCATGCCCGGCACCGCCATGGGCAGCATGGCCAGGAAGTGCAGCCCCTGACGCAGCGCGCGATAGCCGTCGCTCTTCTCGATCAGCCAGGCGTTGAAGAAGATCACCAGGGTGCCGATCGTCGCCACCGAGAAGGCGAGCGTCAGGGAGTTGAACCAGGCGGTCCAGCCGCCGCCGGCCAGTGCCTCGAAGGCGTAGTGCTGGAGGGTCAGCGTCAGGTCGTAGGGCCAGAACTGCACCAGGGAGGCGTAGATGGCGGTGCCGATCACCGTCAGGATGATCGCCGCGACGCCGTAGCAGAGCGCGGCGAAGGTCCAGTCCCGCAGCGGGCTGGGGCTCGGCTGCCAGGGCACCGCCCGGGCGGAGAGCTGGGCCACCTGGCGGCGCTGGATCCAGCGGTCCACCGCGAAGGAGACCAGCGCCGGCGCCAGCAGGATCACGCTGACCACCGCGCCCATCTGGAAGTTCTGCTGCCCCACCACCTGGCGGTAGACGTCGGTGGCCAGCACGCTGAACTGCCCGCCGATGATCTTGGGCACCCCGAAGTCGGTGATCGCCATGGTGAAGACCACGAAGGCGCAGGAGATCAGCCCGTAGCGGGCCCCGGGCAGGGTGATGGTGAGAAAGCTGCGCCACTTCGGCGTGCCGAGCGCTTCCGCGGCCTCATAGAGGCGCGCATCGCTGTTGGCGAGCGCCGTCACCAGGAGCATCAGCGCATGGGGGAAGATCCAGAAGCACATGCCCATGACGATGCCGATGGGGCCGTAGATGCTCTCCCCCATCAGCGCCTCCCGAAACCAGCCCTGGTTGCCGAACAGGTAGACGAGGCTGATGGCCGGCAGCAGCGAGGGCGCGAGGATCGGCAGGGTGGCCAGCATGCGAAACAGCCGCTTGCCCGGCATGCAGGTGCGGGTGATGCCGTAGGCGCAGAGGAAGGCCAGGCTCACCACGATCACGGTGCTGGTCAGGGCCACCGTCAGCGAGTTGACGATGGAGCCGGCCAGGGCCGGGGTCTGCACGTAGCGGGCGAAGTTGGCCAGGCCGATGAAGTCGCCGGCGCGGTCCTGCACGCTCTTGATCAGCATCGCGGCCAGCGGAAAGAGCAGCCCCACCACCAGCAGGCCCAGCGCCAGCAGCAGCGCCAGCAGCCGGATCAGGGACTCGCCGGAGAGCCGCGCGGGCCAGGAAGAAGCGCCTGCGATCATGCCCGGGCCTCCTGGCCGGGGAAGAGGCGCATCGCCTCGGCCGGCAGGCGAACGCCGAGGGTCATCCCCCGTTCGAGCCCCAGGCGCTCGCCGTCGCGCACGGCGACGTCCGCGGTCAGCGCCTGACCGCTCGCCTCGAGGGTGAGGCTGACCCGCAGGAAGGCGCCCAGGAACTCGACGTGGTCGACCCGGGCCGAGAGTCCCTCGTCCCGCGCGCAGAGCTGCACCGCCTCGGGACGAATGGCCAGCCGCACCCGCTCATGGTCGGCGCAGTGGTGGGCCGCGCAGTCCAGGCGATGCTCACCGAGGCGCAGGCCGTGGCCGCCCTCTGGCTGGCAGTCGAGGAAGTTCATGCTGCCGATGAACTCGGCGACGAAGGCGCTGGCGGGGTGGCGATAGATCTCGGCCGGCGTGCCCACCTGCTCAATCACGCCGTGGTTCATCACCACGATGCGGTCGGCCATGGCCAGGGCCTCCTCCTGGTCGTGGGTCACCATGATGGTGGTCACGCCCAGGCGTGCCTGTAGCGCCTTGATCTGGCTGCGCAGATGCACGCGCACTCGGGCATCCAGGGCCGACAGCGGCTCGTCGAGCAGCAGCAGGCCCGGCTCGGTGGCGAGCGCGCGCACCAGCGCCACCCGCTGCTGCTGGCCGCCGGAGAGTGCCACCGGGTACTTGCCTTCGCTGCCGCTCAGGTCCACCAGGGCCAGCAGTTCAGCGACACGCTGACGCATCAGGTGGCGCTCGTCGCGGCGGTTACGCAGCCCGTAGGCCACGTTGTCGAACACGGTGAGGTTGGGAAAGAGTGCATAGGACTGGAAGACGATGCCGAAGTCCCGCGCCTGGGGCGGCAGCCGCGAGATGTCGCGACCGTACTGGACGATGCGCCCCTCGCTCTGGGGCGCCAGGCCGGCGATGGCGCGCAGTAGAGTCGTCTTGCCACAGCCGGAAGGCCCCAGGAAGCAGACGAACTCGCCCTCGCGGATGGCGAGGTCGATATCGCGCAGGGCAGTGAACTGCCCGTAGCGTTTGGTCAGGCCGGTGATCTCGAGGTGAATACCGGCATCGGCCACGGCGGCGTGCACCGAGTCGATCCGGGGAATGGTCAGGGTGGTCATGCTGAAAGACTCCAAGCCCCGGCGCGAGACGCCGGGTCAATGACGAGGATAGCGAGAGGGATTACTGGCTGTCGGACTTGCCGTCGTAGCGGCGCTGCCACTCGCTGAGCAGGCGCTCGCGGTGGTTCGCCGCCCAGTGGAAGTCGGGCTCGACCATCAGCTCGGTGATGTTCTCGGGATAGTTCTCGATGGGCTGCGCCACGCCGGGATAGGCGACGACCGCGTAGCCCTCGTTGTAGAGCGCATTGGCCTGCTCGGTCACGGCCCAGTCGAGTAGGGTCTCGGCGGCCTGGCGATTGTCGGTGCCCTCGATGATGGCCGCCGCCTCCATATCCCAGCCCACGCCCTCCTCGGGGAAGACCAGCTCGAGGGGCGCGCCCTGCGACTTGAGGCGCGCACCGCGGAAGGCGAACGAGATACCCACCACAGCCTCGCCGGAGGCGGCGAGGTTGCAGGGGGCCGAGCCGGAGTGGGTATAGCGCGCGATGTTCTGATGCAGGCGGTCCATGTAGTCCCAGCCGCCCTGCTCATCCCACAGCTGCATCCAGTTGACCACGTCCAGGTAGCCGGTGCCTGAGGAGCTGGGGTTGGGCATGATCACATGGCCCTCATACTCGGGGCGGGTGAGGTCTCCCCAGGAGCTGGGCCTGGGCACTCCGAGGCGCTCGCCTTCGATGGTGTTGTAGCAGATCGACGCCACCCAGGCGTCCATGCCGACCCAGGCCGGATCCTGGCCGTTGCGCATGGCCGGATCGATGAACTTGGAATCCAGGACCTCCACGCTCTCGGGCGCGTAGCGGGACAACATGCCCTCCTCTTCCAGCACCAGCAGGCTGGTGGCGGCCAGGCCCCAGACCATGTCGGCCTGGGGGTTGTTCTTCTCGGCCAACAGTCGAGCGGTGATGACGCCGGTAGAGTCCCGCACCCAGTTGATCTCGACCTCCGGGTGAGCCTCGTTGAAGCGTTCGGCGTACTTCTGAAGATCGTCGGACTCCACGGCGGTATAGACAGTCAGCTCGGTGGTAGCCTGTGCGGTGGTGGCCATGGTCAGAACAACTGCGCCGACCAGTAGGGAGCGGGGAAAGAGGGGCATCTGGGTTCTCCGAGTCGCGACGTAATGACAGGAGATCTGTCACCTCCTGGTATATATCAAGAGCATGGCGATGCCGCATGACGGGTACATGACAATTCATTGACCGTCGCGTGAAGGGAGTAGCGATTGATTAGCGAGACGAACCAGCTGCCCCTCACTCTGCCACGCCTGCTCGACGCGTTTGCCTGCCTGGCTTGCCCGAAGCGCTTGCCGAACGCGAACGACCGAGCCTGGGCCCGGTCGTTGCGATCCTCGAAGACGGCTCTCGTTCAACAGGGCTGGGGCGACTCGCCGCGGGCCAGCCGGGCATTGATGTCGTCGATCACTCCCGGCAGGTCGGCAATGGTGTCGATCAGGTAGTGGGGCTGCGAGGGCTCGAATTCACGGGCGACTCGGGCACGTCCTTCCGCCAGGGCCTCGGGCGAGAGCGCCTGGAACTCCTCGAGGGTCAGGCCCAGGGCGTTGCCCGAGCAAGTCAGGGCCACCGTCCACATGCCGGCACGGCGCCCCTCGAGGATGCCCGGAGTAGTGTCGTCGATCTTCACGCAGGCGGCCACGTCCTCGACGCCCAAGGCGATGACGCTGGCCAGCGCCTGGGCCGGGTGCGGGCGACCGTTGGGCACCTCATCGGAGGCCACCACGTGGTCGGCCTCATAGCCGTGCTGCGCCGCCATCTCCACGACCCGCTCCATCACCACGGCCGGATAGCCGGAGCAGGAGCCGATCTTCATGCCCTGCTTGCGCATGGCGGCGATCGCCTCGATGGCGCCGGGGATCAGCGCCGAGTGCTCGGGGATCTTCTCTACCTGCAGCGGCATGAAGCGCTCGTAGAGGGCGGTCACGTCGGCATCGGTGGGGGCATGACCGAATACCTTGGCGCAGCGTTCGGCGATCTCGGGGATATCGCACAGGGCGCGAATGTGATCCCACTTGCCCATGCCCATGGGGCCGCGGGCCTCCTCCAGGCTGAGCGCGACGCCGAACTCGGCGAAGGCGTCGACGAAGATCTGGGTCGGCGCGAAGGAGCCGAAGTCCACCACGGTGCCGGCCCAGTCGTGAATGGCGGCCTGCAGGCGGTCGGGGGCGTTGTAGTTCATGGGGGCGTTCCTCTTTGTTTTCCGTTTCAGGGGCAGTGGCGTGTGTTCATTGAAGAGTGGCGTGTGTTCACTGAAGAGCGGCCTGTGTTCAGCGGCGTATTGCAGGGAGAAGTGGCGGCTCAGGCCGCCGGGCGGGCATCGTCGACGCCCATGGCGTCGAGCGCCTCGCCCACGGCGACGAGCAGGCGCTCGACCACCGCGACATCCAGGCGGCCGATGCAGCCGATGCGAAAGCTCTCGGCCTCGGTCAGCTTGCCCGGATAGATGACGAAGCCCCGCGCCTTGAGCTCGGCGTAGAAGCGGCCGAAGTCGAAGGCGGGATGACCGGGACTGAAAAAGGTGGTGATGATCGGCGATAGCCAGCGATCCTCGAGCAGGGTCGCGAAGCCGAACTCGCGCATGCCGGCCACCAGCCGCTCGCGGCTGCGGGTGTAGCGGGCCAGACGCCCCGCCACCCCGCCCTCGGCGCGGTGCTCGGCGAGTGCCGTGTGGAAGGCGGCGATCACGTGGGTCGGCGGCGTGAAGCGCCACTGGCCGGTGCGCTCCATGTAGCGCCACTGCTCGTAAAGATCGAGGCTCAGAGAGTGAGAACGGCCGGCACTGGCCTCCAGCAGCTCGCGCCGCAGGATCACGAAGCCAAAGCCAGGCACCCCCTCGATGCACTTGTTGGCCGAGGAGACCATGACGTCGAAGGGCACGGCCTCGACGGTCAGCGGTACCGCGCCGAAGGAGCTCATGGCATCGACGATCAGCCCCTTGCCCCGGGCCTTGACCGCCTCGGCGATCTCGGACAGCGGGTTGAGGATGCCGGAGCTGGTCTCGCAGTGGACCAGGAAGACATCGGTGATCTCGGGGTCGGCATCGAGCCATGCCGCCACCTCCTCGCCCCGGGGCGGCAGGTAATCGCCCTTGTCGAGCACGACATGTGCCCGGCCCAGGTAGTCAAGGATCTTGGCGGCGCGCTGGCCATAGGCGCCGTTGGCCAGCACCAGGGCCTTGCCCCGGCGATCGATGGCGGTGGCCAGGGCGGCCTCCACGGCGAAGGTGCCGCTGCCCTGCAGGGGCACGCAGGCGTAGGCGTCACCGAGAGCGCCGGCCAGCTCGAGCAGCTGCGCGCGGACCTCGGCGGTCAGGCGATTGAAGTCGTCGTCCCAAGAGCCCCAATCGTGGAGCATGGCGGCCTTGATGGTGTCGCTGGTGGTCAGGGGGCCCGGGGTCAGCAGGTAGGGGGCGTCCTGGCCGGTGGCATCGACGGGGGGCGTGGCGGTGGCGAGGGACATGGGCGGCTCCGGCTATCTCTCAAGGGGAAATGAATCAAAGGCAAGTGGCGCCCATCAGACCAGTCCCTTGACCATAGATAAAATCGATTTATCGTATGCCTGATACAAGCTGAACTTATACTGTAATCATGTCTATTTCCCACGCGCAGCTGCGCGCCTTCCATGCGGTGGCCGTCCACGGCAGTTTCACCCGGGCCGCCGAACGCCTCTGCCTCAGCCAGCCGGCGGTCTCCGACCAGGTGCGCAAGCTCGAGGAGCGCTTCGGCGTCAGCCTGCTGCGCCGCAGCCGGCGCTCGGTGGTGCTCACCGACCTGGGCGAGCGGCTGCTCGGCATCACCCAGCGGCTGTTCGACGCCGCCGACGAGGCCGAGGCGCTGCTGGCCGGCGCCCGGGACCTCCAGTCGGGCAGGCTCACCCTGGCGGTGGACTCGCCGATGCACGTGCGCCGCTTCATCGCCCGATTCCAGGCGCGCCATCCCGGGGTGCGCTTCCAGCTGATGACCGGCAACACCGACGCGGCCCTCTCCCGGCTGTTCGAGCACCAGGCCGACTTCGCCGTGCTGGGCCGCACGGTGGCGGACCCCCGCCTGCTGAGCGTGGAGCTGAGCCGCGCCCCGCTGATCGCCTTCGTGCCCGCGGAGCACCCCTGGGGCCGCTGGCGCTCGATCCGCCTGGCCGACCTCGCCCGGGCGCCGCTGGTGCTGCGCGAGCGCGGCTCCATGACTCGCCAGGCCCTGGAGGCGGAGCTGCGTGCGGCGGGGCTCGCGCTCACGCCGGCCATCGAGGCCGAGGGGCGCGAGGCGGTCTTCGAGCTGGTGGCAGCGGGGCTCGGAGTGGGAGTCGTCTCGGCGGCCGAGGCCGGCGACCACCCCGGCATGCATCGGCTCGCCATCGAGGACAGCCGCCACTGCATGACCGAGACCCTGGTCTGCCTGCGTCAGCAGAGTGAGCGACGCCTGGTGGCGAGCTTCCTTGAGGTGGTGCATGAGGCCCTGGCCGAGCCCGGGGCGTGAATGCTCAGTCCGTCGTATCCCGTCTCTGGGGTGCCTCGGCGCTGGATTGGTGACGATAGACCGCCGCGATCAGCCAGCCACCGACGGGCCGAAGTGCGCGCGCCCCCGATGATATCTTAGACGCCTACGTCAGCGTCCAGATGACAGAGGCCTTGGAAGGAACTTGCCCCCCCGCACACCATAAGACGACACAAGACAACGCAGAACGGCCACCCGAGGGTGGCCGTTCTGCGTCCAACCGTTTCGTGTTCAACCGAGCGGCGAGGGCATCAGCACTCGCCGACACGCTCTCCCTCGACCTCGGTCACCATCTCCATCTCGCCCATCTGCGGCGACTGGATGGTGACCTCGACATGACCCACGCTGGTCTCGCCGAGAAACTCCATATTACCGACGATATCCGCCTGACCACCCTCGGCCTGGCAGGTCATGCGGTAGTCCATGCCATCGACGCCCACATTGTGTTCGAGCAGCTCACAGTTCTCCTCTTCCTCGATCATCTGGAAGTCGGGATCATCGAGATCCCCCTGGGCGATACACTGCCGGGACGTTTCGGTCTGGTCGGGAAACGGCAGGTCGCCGGAAACCGAGGTGGTGCTGGTGAACTCCCACTCCCCCGGCACGATATTGGGCGTCTCGGCCAAGGCGGAGATAGGCAGCGCCAGCAGCAGGCCGGCGAACATGGCGGGTAAGGATATGGTGCGTAAGGACATGGGACTCTCCCTGTCGTGGATTCGGCCCCAGCATAGCGAACCAACGCCCTCGGGCGCACCCCTGGCCTTCAAGCCCTGGTCCTCACTCGCCGAAGTGCGGAAACTGCTTGCATTCGCACGCTTGGATCGATACTATATGCGCCGTTCTGACGCGAAAGGCAAACGCCCTGGCGTGAGAACAATGTTGCGGAGGGGTGTCCGAGTGGTCGAAGGAGCTCGCCTGGAAAGCGGGTAAGCCGAAAGGCTTCGAGGGTTCGAATCCCTCCCCCTCCGCCAAGAATTTTGATTAAGCCGCTGAGAAATCAGCGGCTTTTTCTTTGTCTATACCTTCCTTAGGCCTTAGGCCATCGTGCGGCCGATATCTGTACCGAGCAGCCTCGAGTCATCGATATCCTGCACTCTCGCCCTCGATTAACGACCCGAATTTCAGCAGAACTCATTGTGACGTCAGTATCCAGCTCGCCGCCTTCTCGGCGATCATCAGCGTCGGCGAATTGGTATTGCCGCTGATAATGGTCGGCATGATGCTGGCATCCACGACGCGCAGGCCTGCTACCCCCCTGACTCGAAGATGGGAATCCACCACCGCCATGGAGTCGTCGTCACGCCCCATCTTCGCGGTACCTACCGGATGGAAGATGGTGGTGCCGATATCCCCGGCCAGCCGCGCCAGGTCATCGTCGCTCTGATACTGCATGCCCGGCTTGACCTCTTCGGGTGCGTATCGGGCGAAGGCCGGTTGAGCGGCGATATGGCGCGTGACCCGCAGCGAATCGGCGGCGACCCGGCGATCCTCCGGCGTGCTCAGGTAGTTGGGAGAAATGGCCGGCGCCTGACGGGGATCGCGGCTCTTGATGCGCACCGTGCCCCGGCTAGTCGGGTTCAGGTTACACACGCTCGCCGTGATCGCGGGGAAGTCATGCAGCGGCTGGCCGAAGGCCTCGAGGCTCAACGGCTGGACGTGGTACTCGAGGTTGGGATGCGTGTAGTCTTCCGAGCTGCGGGTGAAGGCACATAGCTGGGACGGCGCCATGCTCATGGGGCCGGAGCGTTTCAAGGCGTATTCCAGGCCGATCTTCGCCTTGCCGAACAGCGAGTTAGCCATGGTATTGAGGGTCTTGGCGCCCTTGACCCTGTAGACCGAACGGATCTGCAGGTGATCCTGCAGGTTTTCGCCCACGCCGGGCAGGTCGGCCACCACGGGGATTCCATGCTCGGCAAGCAATGCCGCCGGGCCGACCCCCGAAAGCTGCAGCAACTGCGGCGAGCCGATGGCACCGGCGGATAGAATCACCTCGCGACTCGCCGTCGCCACGACCTTCTCCCCCGCGCGCTCGGCCGTGACCCCACAGCAGCGGGGCTCGTCGCCCTCGTCTGACGCGAAGTCGAGCCCCAGCACCTGGGTGGAATGCCAGACCGTCAGGTTGCCACGCCTCTCGACGCCGCGCAGGAAGGCCTTGGCGGTATTCCAGCGCCAGCCCGAGCGCTGGTTGACCTCAAAATAGTCCACTCCCTCGTTGTCACCGCGGTTGAAGTCTCGGGTCCGGGGAATGCCGGCCTCCACGGCCGCGGTGGCGAAATCATCCAGCACCTGCCATTTCAGGCGTTGCTTCTCGATGCGCCATTCGCCGCCATGACCATGAAAGTCCCGATGAGCGGCGTCGGCATCGCCGCCTTCATCCAGGCGATGATGATCCTCATGCTTCATGAAGTCGGGTAGACAGTTCTCCCACCGCCAGGCGTCGTCGCCGACCAGCTCGGCCCAGCCGTCATAGTCGCGAGCCTGGCCACGCAGGTAGAGCATGCCGTTGATGCTGGAGCAGCCGCCAAGCGTCTTGCCCCGCGGATAGATCAGCGAGCGACCGTTCAAGCCGGGATCGGGCTCGGTGCGGAAACGCCAGTCGGTCCGGGGGTTATTGATGCAGTACAGGTAGCCCACTGGAATGTGGATCCAGTGGTAGTTGTCACGACCACCGGCCTCGATCAGCAGCACCCGATTGGCCGGGTCCGCACTGAGGCGATTGGCGAGCAGGCAGCCGGCGGTGCCGGCGCCCACCACGATATAATCGAAGGCGTGGGTATTGTTGGAATGATTCGCCATGGAGGGCTCTCGCTAGATATGCCGGTAACATAATGCTCGATGGCTATGTCTGCCTCTCGCCTTATGCCCCACTGTACACTAGGCAACCTATGCCGAGGAGCCAGACAAAAGTACTGATTTCAGAGGTTTTTCCTCGCCTGAAGATTTTTCCCTATACCCCTTCCACCTCGATGCCGTGCCGGGCGAGCCAGCCCTTGCGCTGTTCATAGTCCGGCATGGCGCGCTCCAGGCGACGCCAGAAGATGGGCGTATGGTGGGGCTCGTGCAGATGGACCAGCTCATGGACGACCACGTACTCGGCGATATGACGCGGCAGCAGGATGGTCTTCCAGTGGAAGTAAAGCCGGCGGCCCTTGCCGCAGGAGCCCCAGCGGTAACCCAGGTCCTGCACCGTCACGCCGGCGGGCTCGACGCCCATGCGCCGGGCGTGCTCCTTCACTCGGGCAGTGAGCCAGTCGCCGGCGCGGGCGGTGTACCAGCGCACGAAGTGCTCGCGGGCATCGGGCAAGACATCCTCGCGTAGCAGGAAGCGGCCGGCGACGAGCTTGAGTGGTGCCACCTGGTCGTCCGGTGATACGCGCCTGAGCCGGTAGCTGCGGCCCAGGTAAAGAAACCCCTCGCCATTGACGTACTCCTTGCGCGGCAGCCGATGACGGCGCTCGGCCTTCTCGGCCAGCTTCTGATAGATCCAGGTGCGCTTCTCGAGAACGAAGTCGCGCAGCCGTTGCTCGTCGGTGCCGGTGGGCGCGGCGATGATCAGCTCGCCGTCGCGGTCCACGGTGATCTCGAGCGTCTTGCGCCGCGAACTCTCGCGCATCTCCAGGGCGAGGTCGTCAACGACCAGCCGCGTCATGCGTTCACCAGCTTGTGGTGATTACTGCGCGCCAGATCGATCAGCCGCTCGGCGGTAGCCTCAGCCTGGTCCATGGGCACCAGGCCGCCCATCATCAGCTGGCTGAACAACTCCTGCTTGAGGCGCTCCTGATCCGGGATATGGGAAGGCTTCCAGAAGTCGGGAATGACGATCTCCTGCTGGATCGCCGTCACCGCCTCCTCGGTGGCGTCGAGCAGCGTCTGGGCAGTGGCGGCCTCCATTGTCTCCGCCTCCAGGCCGGCGCTGGCCACCAGCTCGCGCCAGAAGGGCTCGGCATGAGCGGGCATCTCGGGGATCGCCTCGCCGTTGACGCTGGCGCCGTCACGCAACTGCTGGATCAGCGCCTCGAGCGCCGCCACCTGCTCGTCCCACTGGCCATCGAGCTCATCCAGAAGCCGCTCCAGGCGCTCGCTCAGCTGGCCGTACTTCACCGGATCCTCGTCCAGGTGCTTGCGCACGTGGGAGCGCACCGCATGTTCCATCTCCGAGGCCTTGGCGCGGTCGCCCACCTGGCGGCCGATATGATCATCGAACTCGGCGTCGGTGAGCTGCACCGGCGGGATACGCGGGTCGATACCCAGCGAGATCACGTAATCGTCGATCAGCCTGCGTACCTTGTTGCCGACGTCGCGGCCGAGTTCGGGAGCATCCTTGTAGCGGTTGCGCACCAGGGCGTGGATATAGGCGAGCCGCTTGGCGTCGTTGACGAATTCGAGCCCCTCGGGGCGCGGCAGCACATCGTCCAGGCTGCGATTGAACTCCTTGAGCTTGACCAGGAACTCGGCGCGCAGCCGCTCATCGCCCAGTGCCTGCACCGCCTCTTCGGCATCGTCCAGGTCGTCGACGCCCTGGCCGCGCAGCACGTCGACCACTCGCAGGTGACGGTCGCGCAGCAGCGGAATCTCATCCTTGAGGCTCTGCAGGGCGCCCTCGATGTCCTCCTCGCTGTAGGCGGCCAGTGCCTCCTTGAGGTGGTTGGCCACGCCGAAGTAGTCCACCACGATGCCGTGGCGCTTGCCGTGGCCGGTACGGTTGACCCGGGCAATGGCCTGGAGCAGCTCCGCCTCGCGCAGCGAGCGGTCCAGGTACATCACCCCCTCGATAGGCGCGTCGAAGCCGGTGAGCAGCATGCTTTTGACGATCAGGAAGGCCAGTGGGTCGTGCTTGGCGGGGTCGTGATGTTGTGATGGCTGGTATGTGTCATCCAGCGGCGGCAGCGGCTTCTTGAAGCGCTTGATGTGGTTCTCGACGGCGGCGCGATCGCTCCACTTCGCCCAGCTGGGATCATCGTTGTTGCCGCTACTGAACACCACCGCGAAATCGAGCTCACCCAGCACCTTACGATAGCGCCAGGCCTGGATCGCTGCCTTGACCCGCGGCGGGCGCAACAGCAGCTCGCCCTCTTCCAGCGCCTTGTCCTCGGGAGAGAGCGCCATGGCCTCCTCCAGCAGCACGGCCTTGGCCTGCTCGAGGGCCTCGACGTAGCGCAGGGCGGCCCGGCGGCTGTAGGCCACCAACTGGGCCTTGTAGCCGTTGGGCAGGATATGGGTGACGTAGTGGCGCAGGATGTCCTGGGCCTTCTCCTGGATCAGCTGCGGCGCCTCGAAGATCTGCCCCTTGGTGGCATACTTCTTCTTGATCGCCTCCAGCTCCTCCTGGGTGTGCTCGCGAAACAGATCCTCGAACAGGCCATCGAGGCTGGCGCCCTCCTTGACCGCTCCCTTGGCGGTGCGCCCCTCGTAGAGGATCGGCACCGTCGCGCCGTCCTGCTCCGCCTCCTGAATGGTGTAGCGGTCGATATATTCGCCGAAGATGTCGTGGGTACGCTTCTTGTCGCCCATGATGATCGGCGTGCCGGTGAAGCCGATGCGCGCTGCATTGGGCAGGGCGCGCATCATGTTGGCGTGCAGATCGCCGGCCTGGGTACGGTGGGCCTCGTCCACCAGGATCAGGATGTCCTCGCTGGTATTGAGCACACCGAAGGGCTCGCTCAGGGTCGGCCTCTTCGGGTGAGAGGCGCCGGGCTCGGCGGCATCGCGGCGGCCGCTATCCAGCCCCGACGAGACATCGTCGTAGCCGTCGTGGGACGCCTCGCCTTCGGCGCCTGGGTCACTGTGCGTTGGGTCGCGGTACTTCTGAACCGTGCCGAATACCAGGCCGGGGCCATCGCGGCTCAGCAACCTCTTGAGCTGGGGCGTATTGCCGGCCTTCTCGACGCTCTCGCCGGTAAGCTCGGCGGTGGCGGAGAGCTGGGCCTGCAGGTCCTTGCGGTCGGTAATGACCACTACCTTGAAGCGGCGCAGCGCCGGGTCGGTGCGCAGCTTGCGCACCAGGAACACCATGGAGAGGCTCTTGCCGCTGCCCTGGGTGTGCCAGACGATGCCGCCACGGCGATCGCTCTCGCCGTCCTCGCGACGGGTCTTGCCGCTCTTCAGCCGCTCCATGGCCCGGGTGACGCCGCGGTACTGCTGGTAGCGGCAGACCAGCTTGATCTCCTGGCCGCCAATATTCATGAACAGGGTGTAATGACGCGCGATGTCGAGCAGGTTGGCTTGGCTCAGCGTGCCGGCGATCAGACGCTGCTGGGCGGAGAGCTCCGCCACGTCCAGATCGATGGCCACCTCCGCCTCGCGCATCGGCGCCACCGTCTTCCAGCTCAGGTAGTGAGCGAAGCGAGCCCCAACGGTGCCAACGCGGGCCTCGTCGAAGTTGCTGGCCACCAGGAGCTGGCAGGTGGCGAACAGCGCCGGGGCGCCTTCGTGCTCCCCGACCTCGTTCTCCAGGAAGCGCTGGTCATGATAGCGACGCAGTTGGTCCACCGCCTCGCTGAGGCCTTCCGGCACGGTGCGGCTCTTGCACTCCACCACCACCAGCGGGATGCCGTTGACGAACAGCACCAGATCCGGGATCACGTGGCCCTTGGCGGAGTCGTGGCCGGGCGGGCACTTCACCTTGAACTGGTTGACCACGGTGAAGACGTTGTTGGCGGGCTCATCCCAGTCGATGTAGCGCAGCATCTGCCCGCGGCCGCCGTCCCAGCCCTCGAGCCCCTCCACCGGCAGGCCATCGTGGAGCAGCTCGGTGGCCAGCTTGTTGGCCTCCAACACCTTGCTGGCCGGCAGCCGGGTGATGGCCGCCACCGCCTGATCGAGACGCGCTTCATCGAGCCAGGGCTCACCGTCGCGCAGGTTGATCGCCCGCAACCGCTCGCGCAGCAGCGGCTCCATCACCACTTGGGCGAAGTTCTCGCGGTGGGTCACGGCGGGATCGTCCAGCGAGCCGGCCAGGTACTCCCAGCCCTGCCCCACCAGCTGATCGATAAAGGGTTTTTCTACGTCCGTGTACTCGGGGCTTGCCATGCCGTGGCTCCAAAGCGCGATGCGTGGCCTCGATGGTAGCGAAAGCGACGCCGGGCGGGAAATTTGCGCGGTTTTGAACAGCGACATCTCTGTCGAATCACGCAATTGGACGAAGGGTTATTGATCAATTGGACGGAAGATTGTTGAGCAATTGGACGATGGTGTATTCAGCATTTAGACGCTATGATAAACAGCAATCAGACGCTAACCGAGAGACGACATGGCAACCCCTTACCTTCCACGCCCGATTCGTGATCGAATCGTGGAGTCCCTTGCCGATACGCCAGTCGTATGTCTGTTGGGACCTCGACAGGTAGGCAAGACGACTCTCGCTCAACGTATTGATCCTGAACGTACCTATTTGAACCTGGACGAGCCGACGCTACGCGAAGCGGCTTTGCTGGACCCGCTCGGTTTTATCGAGAGCCTGCCTGAACGGGTTACTCTGGATGAGGTACAGCGAGCACCGGAGCTGCTATTGGCGATCAAGTCGGTGGTGGACCGTGACCGCCAGCCAGGACGCTTCCTGCTGACGGGCTCAGCCAATCTGCTGTTGCTGCCCAAGGCGCAGGACTCTCTGGCCGGGCGCATGGAAGTGATCTATTTGTATCCGCTGACCGAGCAGGAAAAGCGAGTCAGCCCCTCGACGTTGCTGGCCACGCTGATGAACGGGCAGTTGGCCCCAGCCATGGTGTCGGACAGCGTGCCACTTTCCCCCACGGCAGATGTTCTGTGTCAGGGCGGTTATCCCGAGCCCAATCGACGGCCGCCTCATCGGGCGCGTCAATGGTATCGCCAGTACCTCAACGCCATCGTCCAGCGCGACGTTCGGGATATTGCCGCCATCCATGATGAAGACGGCATGCTGCGTTTGATGGAACTGTTAGCTTACCGCACAGCAGGTCTTCTCAATGTCAGCAACCTGAGCAAGGAACTGGGAATGGAGCGCGCGACGGTTGATCATTATCTGAGCATTCTTGAGCGACTGTTTCTCGTTAACCTATTACCTGCCTGGCATCGCAACCAGGCCAAGCGGCTGATCAAGAGTCCCAAGCTACATTTGGTAGATACCGGGCTTGCCGCTGCATTGGGACGCCTGTCGCCGGATCAGTGGTTGACTTCGGCTGAGCGTTTCGGTGCCTTGCTGGAAAGTCATGTGGTTGAGCAGCTGATCGCTCAAGCCTCCTGGCTCGATCCGGAACTACGCTTTTCCCACTACCGGGACAAGGATCAAGTGGAAGTGGATCTCGTCATCGAACGTGGTGAGGAGCTATGGGGAGTAGAGGTCAAGCGCGCTGCCAGCGTGCAGGCCAAGGACGCCGCCGGACTGGCTCGACTCGCCAACCAGACCGGCAAGGGGTTCCGCGGGGGCATGCTGATCTACACTGGCCGTCATTGCCTCAAGCTGCCGGTGCCGGGCTGTTTTGCCGTTCCCATCGGCATGCTGTGGGGCGAGGAACCAGGCAAGGCTATCTCCAGCGAAGAAGCGCTGCAGGCTTTGGTCGATCAGGCCCAGGAGCTGGATATGGGCTACTGATGCGCCCAGCGGGCATCTATGATGCCTACGTGCTTCATAAGCATCAGCCATAGGTAAAAAATAATTATTATATTCAATGCATTATGATAAAACTGCCACATACCCTCGGCATCAAAACCCACAATTGGACGACGGGTCACTCAACAATTGGACGCCAGTATAACCAGCAACTGGACGGAAGCTTGGCTTATCTTCCAGCAGCCCGCTGCTGATAAGAAAGTGGCCCCATCAGGCGCTCCAGCGCCAGTGCTATCAGTCGATCCGAGAACAGCCGCAGCTTGCGATGGCCGGCAAGATCATCGGGCCAGTATCGCAAACCCTCCTTGATGGCCTCGACGGTGGGTTCGATATGCTCCTGACTGATCAGCCAGTCCAGCGTGGCGAGCGCTTCCATACCCAGCGGCGACTGGAAACCGTCGATCAGGGCATCCACCTCTTCCAGCGCCTGGACATAGGGCATGGTCTCAGTACTGAGCAGGTAAGTGCCGAGGCGATCACGGCGCGCCTCATCGAACCATACGACTTCCTCTGGTGTGGCGTCGTTAATGCGCTTCTCGCTATGCAGATAGCTGCCGTCCAGGCCATTGAGCAAATGGCGTAGCCGATCGGAGTAGGGGCCATAGCGGTGCGGCTGGAATTCGAGCCTGAGGGGGTTATCGAGGCCATGGGCGACGATCCGCCGCTCCATCAGCCAGGCGAGCTTCTGCACCTCTAGCAGTGAGCACTCGATGCCCAGCACCCAGTAGCGGCGCACCAGCTCGGCGATCAGCGCACGTGCCGGCGTGAGCTTCTCGACGCCTGAACGCTTGGCGACATTCTGATACTCGCGGGCCGGCTCGAAGATCAGTATCCGCACATCGGTCAGGTCTCTTAGTGAGGCTTCGATGCGTGGGCGAACCTGGTCCCAGGCCAGCCCACCGTTACCACAACCCAGCGGTGGCAGTGCGATGGAGCGAATGCCCTGTTCGCGTATCACTCGCTTGAGGTCCTCTAGGCCAGACTCGATCCACTCCATTCGCGTCCTGGCGCGCCAATGCTGCTTGGTGGGGAAGTTGATGATCCAGCGTGGCCCCAGCAGAGCCCCCCGCTCGGTGACGAACATGTGGCCGGTGGCTACTTCCTGGTGTTTGCAGGCGGCCGCGTAGGCGGCGAAGTTCTCGGGGAACGCCTCCTTGAACATCAGAGCGATGCCCTTGCCCATCACACCCACGGTGTTGACGGTGTTGACCAGCGCCTCGACGTCGGCCTCGAGGAGATTGCCACGGATATACTCAATCATCGGAAGAACCAGTTAGGTCGTGCCACCACCTTCAGCGGAAGCTGGTGTGCCGCTACCTGTGCCTCTATGGTCACTCGCACCTCATCAGTATACGTGCCAATGCCAAGCAGTGCCGAGGCCGGCAGATGGCGGTGCACCAGGGCTTCGGCCTGGTAGCACTCGGTCTTTTCGGGGTCCTCTCGGTCTCGACTGAAGTCCTGTGCCTGCAACAGCGGCCAGGGCAGTTCCCTTTGCGATGTGATCCTGATGTTGTGATGTTGTTATGAGAGCCCCGGTCTATGCCGGGGTGGTGGCCTGGGCCTGTTCGAGAAGTGGGGTGACGCGGACACGGCCGGTGAGGAGGTCTTCGATAACGCCTAGCTTGGTACTTCGCAGCTTAGCGAGGTCTGTATTCTCGTTAGCAATTCGTCTCTCAAGTCTAAACAACGCCTCAGAGATTTTAATCTGCTCCGCGCGTTGCGGGATACCTACTAGTTGTTCGGCGATAACGGACTGAGTCATTAGCGGTTGACCAGTGGCTACCTGGAGGCTCGAAAGTTGATGCCAATCCAGATAGCGATACAGAAAATCGATATTTATTTCAGGGGAAATCCAAGTGGCATAGAGCGCGTTGTCAGTAATCCATGCTTTTCCCCATGTGCGATGCACTGTGCCACAGTTCTCACCAACACGGCCTATTACTATGGTGGGGCTCGCTACCAAATGATCACCTGTCTGGCCGTTAATTCCATTGCCTCCATAAACGGGAATAGTGCCCGCTCGACGTCTAGCAATATCGGCCTTAGTGCGAGGTTTTCCGCTAGATAATCTAAACAAATCCCGGCACAGATAGGAGCTCCAGCTGCGTGGAATTAGACCAAACGGTGAATTCTTATAGAGCTCCGGCGCCTGCTCGGGGCTGTGGCGCAGCCGGCCGTTTTCGTCGATGCCACGGGTCAGCATGTCGTGGAGAAGGCCCTCTTTGACCTTTTCCAGCTTGGCGATCAGCGCCTCGGTTTTTTGGATTTGGGTGTCGAGGGTGTCGAGGATGTGAGCAATAAATCGCTGCTCGCTGATGGGGAACCATCCAACATGAATCTTGGCAAGCTCACCTAAATAAAGGCCAGCCTGCGCAGTGGCGTTGCTTCTCCGCACCATCGTTTGTCGAAAGCTTTCATGCCCAATAGCATAGAATAGGTATCCAGGGTCAACTTTATCTTTTCTAGGCCTGATGTAAGCAACGCTGCGTTGGAAAGTGACTTTTTCACCTAAAAACACAGCCCTTCGGCCTAAGCTGCCAACTATTGTTAACAGCAGGTCGTTCGGCTCCAGTGAAAAGCTAGCATTGAGAGCCCGGTACTCGCTTTCGGAAATCTTGTCGTCATCATCGTCCCAAGAGACATGCCCCGAATCAGTTATGTTCTTCGCGCTCAGAAAAGGCACGCCACTCTCTGTTCTTTCATGGGTACCATGCGTTCCGTCCCTTAGGTCCGATACCAGAGCATCCAAAGGGACTAATTCTGGATAATTAGACATACCCCAGCCCCTCCAGATACTGCTGCAGTTCCTTGGCGGCGGCATCGCGCTCGGCTTCGATGTCAGCCAGCGTCACTCGATACTTGTCCCACCAGGTTTCGAAGACAGCGCTCACCTGCTGACGCTGCTGGCGGATATAGCGCTCGAGCATGCCCTTGAGGTCGTTGTGCAGAATGGTATTCACCAGCTTGGCGGCGGCGGGTTCGTCCAGGGCGTCTACGGCGGCGTTAAGGTGCTGTTCGAAGCTGGCGGTTTTGGCGCGGTGCTGCTTGCGGGCCTCGGTGCGCTGCTTCTTCCAGGCCTTGATGTCTTCCGGCGTGGGGGCGTCGTCCTCGCCGGCTTCGTCTCCGTCATCACCATCGTCACCGCCCTCAGGATCGGGCTTGGCCTCGGCGGCCTTGATGCGGGCGTCGAGCTCGGCCCTGCGGGCGGCGAGTTCTTCCAGTTCGGCCACGTAGTCGGCCAGCAGGAAGTGCACCAGGCGGTGATCCAGGGGGTTGGCCTTGCTCTGCTCGTCATCCAGCTGACTTGCGATGGCGGTGCGCCAGGCGTCCACCACGCCCTCACAGCCGCGAGCCTGCAGGGTGCGAAACTCGTTCTTGTTGTCGAACCAGAAGCCCGCGATGATCCCGCGTACCGCGAAGCGGTCGAGCATGGCGGTGGGTTCCAGCGCCGTCGAGAAGCTGCCCAGCAGCTCGTCGCGTAGCTCGGTAAGGCGGCCGCCGTTGCCGAAGAGCCCGGTGATGCTGCCGCCGTGCTCGCCCCACCAGGTGTCAAACGCCGTCATCACTCGGCCTTCCTTGACGATGAGCCCGGCATTCTCCTCGATGGCGGGCTTGAGGTCGCGCTTCTCGCTCAGCCACTCGGCGAAGTCCACGTAGTCGGGGTCCTGCTGGCGTTCGCTGAAGAGCACCATGGGGTCGAGGCCCTGGGCGTCGAACAACGCCCTCCTGGCCTCGATCTCGGTCGCCGGCACACCGCCCTTCAGGTGGGCCCGCACGTCCTGGGGCTCCGGCGGTGGGGTGTTGTCGGCGTAGCGGCGGATGTTGAGGTTGTAGTCGTTGTCACGCAGCTCCGAAAGCGGCACCGCCCGGGCGAAGCCGGGCACGTCCGCGAAGGCATCGAAGGTGCTGGCGATCTTCTCGATATGCTCCGGCAGCAGATGGTTCTGGGCGCGGCCCTCGAAGTATTCCCGATCGGCATTGATAAACAGCACCCTGCCCTGACGCGCCTCGGGCTTGGCGCCCTTGGCGCGCAGGATCAGGATGCTGGCCGGGATGCCGGTGCCGTAGAAGAGGTTGGGGGCCAGGCCGATCACCGCCTCTACCAGGTCGTCCTCCAGCATGCCGGCGCGGATGCGCTTCTCGTCGCCGCCACGGAACAGCACGCCGTGGGGCATGACGGTGGCCAGACGGCCATCGGCCTTGAGGCAGGCGACCATATGCTGCAGGAACATCAGGTCGGCCTTCTTGGCGCCTTCCGGCACGCTGCCGTAGTGGAAGCGCTCGGGGAAGTGCTGGCTCGGCGTATAGCCGATGGAGAACGGCGGATTGGTGAGGATACGGTCGAAGCGGACCAGTTCGCCGCCGTCGATATGCTGCGGGTCGGTCAGGGTATCGTCGTTGCGCAGATCGGCGCTGCTCACCCCGTGCAGCAGCATGTTCATCTTGGCGATGGCCCACACCGAGCCGGAGGCCTCCTGGCCGAACAGGTTGAGACGTCGCGGATCGCCGCCCTGCTCTTCCAGATACTCCTTGGCGTGGATCAGCATCCCGCCGGAACCCATGCACGGATCATATACGCTGTGGTCCTCCTGGGGCTCCATCAGCCGAACCATCATGCGCACCACCGGGCGTGGGGTGTAGAACTCGCCACCCTTCTTGCCGGCGGAGTCGGCGAAGTCGCGGATCAGGTACTCGTAGGCGGCACCCAGCAGGTCGGGGAACTCGAAGTCCTCGTTGCGCAGGCGATACTCGCTGAAGTGAACGATCAGCTCGCGCAGTTTCTTGTCCGGCAGGGTGGTGGAGCCCACCTTGCGGGTGAAGTCGATATGTTCCAGCACCCCGGCCAGGCTGGGGTTATGCTCCTCCAGGCCGGCCAGCGCCTTGTTCAGCGCATTACCGACGCCCTGGTGCGCCTCCTTGAGCAGATAGGCCCAGCGCGCCTGCGCCGGCACATAGAAGGTGGCCTTGTACCAGCTCGGCATCTCGATGACCTGGGCGATATCGATCTCGCTCTTGCCGGCCCGGGCGAGCTGCTCGCGCACCTCCTCCTGGCGTTGCTCGAACACGTCCGAGCAACGCTTCAGGAACAGCATGCCGAAGATGTATTCCTTGAATTCCGAGGCGTCCATGCGCCCACGCAGGATATCGGCGGCCTTGAACAGGTGCCGTTCCAGCTGGTTGAGGGTGAGGATCATGTGGCGTGAGTTCCTGTGCGATAAGCCGGCCGCCTCAGGCGGCCCGTGATGATTGGCGCCTATCTCACCAAACTTGAGGGCGTAAGGCTACGCCCGACCGGCCAGATTCTCCCTGCCACTCCCTCGTTGACCGCCCTCCACCCGAACAACCAACGCCGATGCCCGCTCCATAGCGGGCATCGTGACCTGGGAATCGGTGTCGCGTCGGCTCGCCTCAGGAGGCATAGGCCCCGGCGGAGTAGGTCAGCTCATAGCTGTGGCTATAGATCTCGAGGACGTTGCCGAAGGGGTCTTCCATATAGACCATGCGGAACGGCTTCTCGCCGGGAAAATACTCCCTGACCGGCATCCGCTGCTTGCCGCCGGCCGCGACGATGCGCTCGGCGAGCCCTTCCACGTCGGGGTCCTGGATGCAGAAGTGGAAGACACCGGTCTTCCAGTACTCGAAGTTGTTCTCGGGGGTTTCCTGTCCCTTGAACTCGAACAGCTCCACGCCGACCCGGTCGCCGGTGGACAGGTGGGCGATGCGGAACGACTCCCAGCCCGGGCCGAAGACATCGCTGCACATCACGCCGATGGCGGAGTCGTCCTCGACGATGGTGGTGGGCTCCATGATCACGTACCAGCCGAGGATCTCGGTGTAGAACGCGACGGCCGCCTCGACATCGGGAACCGAGATGCCGATATGCGAGAAGGTGCGGGGATAGGGCTGGCTCATGACGAAAACTCCTGTGGTGTCGTCTGGGGCGATAACACTGGCCATGTTAGGCAGTCCGTGGCATAAACAAAATAATCACTCACTTATCCCGGCAATAAAAATATCTTATGCTTCATCCTCACTGGCTGCATACCTTCGAGACCGTGGTCGAGCTGGGTAACTTCACCCGGGCGGCCGAGCGCCTGGACCTGACCCAGGCCGCGGTCAGCCAACATATCAAGCACCTGGAAACCCGGCTCGGCCCGCTACTGCTCCGCCAGCCGAGGCGCCTGGAGCTGACCCCCGCGGGCCATGCCCTGCTCGACTATCAGCGAGAGATGCAGGCCGCCGACCAGCGCCTGCAGCAGCGCCTGGCCGGCGATGACGCGACCCGGGGCAGGCTCAGCCTTATCACCCCCGGCAGCATCGGCCTGGCCATCTATCCGCACCTTTTGGCACTGCAAGGCGAGGCGCCCGGGCTCACCATCCACCATCGCTTTGGCCCGACCGCGGAGGTCATCGAGAGCGTGCTCGATAATCGTGTGGAGTTCGGGCTCGCCAGTCAGCAGCCGGAGGACCCGCGCCTCGCGGTGTCGCTGTTTGCGCGGGAGGCCCTCGAGCTGGTGGTGCCGGCCGGGGCAGGCGTACACGGCTGGGAGGACCTGATGCGGCTGGGCTTCATTGATCATCCGGATGGCCATGACATGGCCACTCGACTCTTGAGCCGCTGCTTCCCCGGGAATCCGGGGGTGCGCCAGCTGCCCTGCCGAGGCTTTACCAATCAGATCGGCCTGATTCTTGATCCGGTCGCCGAGGGGCTGGGCTTCAGCGTCCTGCCGCGCTTTGCCCGCCAGGCATTCGCGCGCCCCGAGGCGATCCAGGTCGTCGAGAACCTGCCCCGGGTCGTGGATTCGCTATGGCTTCTGCAGCGCGCCGAATGGCCGCTCACGGCTCGCGCCCGTCACGCCATCGCGTGGCTCAAGGCCCGCCTCTAGGCCTCCTGCTCCGAGGGCGGCTGGCTTATACCGCCGGCAGGCGGCGGCGCAGCGAGTGATAGCGCGCCTCTAGGCCTTCGAAGAGGGTCTGGCGCAGCCAGGTATGGCCGGCATCAGCATGGTGGCGTTCATGCCACACCAGCCAGTAGGAAAAGGACGCCACCTCCAGGGGCAGCCGCCGCAGCGCCAGCGGCCAGTGCTCAACCACGCTGGCGGCGAGACACCCCGGCACGCACAACAGCAGGTCACTGTGCTGGGTGGCCGAAAAGCTCGCCAGGAAGTGCGGCTGACGCAGGCTGACGTGTCGCGTCAGGCCCTGCCTGGCCAGGGCCAGATCCACCGCACCGCGATCATCGCCACCCATGCTGATCAGCTGATGATCGGCCTCCAGGAAGGCCTCCAGCGTGAAGGCCGCCTCGGGCGCCCGGGCCAGCGGATGCCCCTCGCGCATTACACAGACGAAATGGTCGCGACCCAGCTCGCGGCCGTGCACGTTGGCCGGCACATGCTCGCCGAGAACACAGAGCGCCAGCTCGGGGCCGCCCTCGTCGAGCCTCTGCTCGATGCTGCCGCTGGAGGCCTGAACATCCAGGCGCAGGTGGGGCGCCTGCTGCTTGAGGATCTGCCACTGGGGCGCCAGGAAGGCGTGCATGCCATAGTCGGTGGACGCCAGCTGAAAGCGGCGACGGGTACTGGCCGGATCGAACGTGGGTGGCGCCAGCAGCGCCCCCAGCTCTTCCAGCAGGCGTTCCAGGGGTGGCCCCAGCGCCTCGGCCCTGGCCGTGGGGCGCAGCCCACGATGCGTGCGCACGAACAGCGGGTCATCGAAGGCCAGGCGCAGCCTCGACAGGGTCCGTGACACCGCGGGCTGGCTGAGATTGAGGCGCTGGGCGGCCCGGGTGACGCTGCGGGAGTCCAGCAACGCATGCAGAGTCACCAGGGCATTCAGGTCGTGGCGGGCGAGATCGGCGAGGTGCATGGGCACGCCTTCATGGTGGTGGGCATCGGTATTTCAATGGCCATGGTATCAGCTTTGTGCATATTGCTTTTAAGCAACTTGCATTGGCGTGATATCACTCGAATGCCGTAGCATTGATGCATCGCTGATGAGGAGCGGGACTTCGACCCGTATGCCCTCCTGCAGAGACCCGAGACACCAAGGAGTTTCCATGCAAAGCCGCTATTTCACGATTCATGAACATCCCCAGGGCATGCCCGCCCCCGAGCTGTTCCAACTCGAAACGACCGAGCTGGCCGCCCTGGCGGAAGGCGAGGTGCGCGTTCGCAACGCCTGGCTCTCCGTCGACCCCTATATGCGTGGACGCATGTCCGGCGTCACGACCTACATCGACCCCTTCACGCTCGGCAAGCCCCTGGAAGGCGCCGCCGTGGGTGAGGTCATCGAGTCCCGGGATGCCCGCTTCAAGGAGGGCGACAAGGTTCGCCACATGGGCGGCTGGCGCGATATCGCCCAGCTCCCCGGCGACCAGCTCGAGCCACTGCCGACCTTCGATGTGCCGCCCCAGGCCTATTTGGGCGTCCTGGGCATGCCGGGCACTACCGCCTGGGTGGGCCTTAACGTGATCGCCGACATGCAGGAAGGCGACAACGTGCTGGTCAGCGCCGCCGGCGGCGCCGTGGGCTCGCTTGCGGTACAGCTGGCCAAGGCCAAGGGCGGCACCGTGGTCGGCATCGCCGGCGACCCGAAGAAGCTGGAATGGCTCGAATCCCACGGCATCAAGGCCGTCAGCTACCGCGACAAGGATGCTAGCCAGCTGAGCCAGGCGCTCAAGGACGCCTGCCCCGAGGGCTTCGATGTCTATTACGAAAACGTCGGCGGCGACTGCCTGGAAGCGGCCCTCGATAACCTCAGGGTCGGTGCCCGCATCGCCATCTGCGGCATGATCTCACGCTACAACGACGAAGGCCCCGCCGCCGGCCCCGCCAACCTGGCGATGCTGCTGATTCGCCGCGCACGCGCCGAGGGCTTTATCGTCTTCGATCACTGGCAGCATCACGGCGACTTCCTGAACGAGTTCGGCCCGCGTGTCGCCAAGGGCGAGATTGACTATCAGGAAACCGTCATGGAAGGGCTGGAGAGTACGCCGGAGGCCTTCCGAGCCCTCTTCACCGGCGGCAACCAGGGCAAGATGCTGGTCAAGCTCTAAGCCTTCCCCTCGCCAGGCGCCGATAAGATAAGCGCGCCTGGCGGCCGGCTCGTGACCGCCGAGACACCCCGCGGTCACGAGCGCTCCGCTAACACCGCATAGTCGCCCCGGGCCTTTAGACAAAGGGTGTCATCGCACCATAGTCGCTGTACCAGGGTGATGCGCCCGCGCCCCTTCTCCTTCAGATGCCGGGCCAGGTTCTCGGGGCCCTCCTCTTGCTCGGGCAGGCATTCCAGCCGATAGTCGCCGGTCACCGGCGCCAGGAAGCGCTGGCCGGCATCGGCCACGACGACATCGCGGCTAATGCCGTGCCGGCGCAACCAGAGGGTCGTCCAGCACCAGCCCAGCAGGGTCGTCTGGGCGGCAAGCGCGCCGCCGAAGCCGGTGCCCTTGTCGTTGAGGTTGGGGGCGAGCGCCAGCGACCAGCTTAGCCGGTCGCCCTCGCGGCGCATCTCGCGGATCCCCAGGCTCCGAACCAGGGGAATCGCCTCGCCTAGCCAGGCGAGGAACGCGAGGGGGTCATCCTCGCCGCCCTGAGGCGGCAGCGGGAGTCGCGGATGAGGAGCGCCGATCTCACGCATCTCAACGCCAGCGTTCGACGAAGCCGCCGATCTCGTGCTCGGGAATCGGCTTGTGGCGCCCGCCGAGCGTGCCGAGGTAGATGAAGGCGATCAGCTCGTCGTCGTCGTCCAATCCCAGTCCCTTGCGTACCACCGGGTCGAAGGCGTACTTGCCGCTGCGCCACATGGCGCCGAGCCCCTGGGCGTGGGCGGCGAGCAGGATGGCGTGGGCCGCGCAGCCGGCCGAGATCACCTGCTCCATCTTCGGCACCTTGGGCACTTCCGGGGCTACCTTGGCAACCACGGCGATCACCATGGGGGCACGCAGGGGCTTCTTGCGGGCGGCGTTCAGGGCGGTATCGCCCACCTGGGGGTCCTCACGATACTCCGCCTCGGCAAACAGCTCCCCCAACCGCTCCCGGCCTTCGCCGGAAAACTCGATAAACCGCCAGGGACGCAGCTCCTTGTGGTCCGGCGCCCGCAGGGCCGCACGATAGATGGCCTCGAGTTGTTCGGCATCGGGCGCCGGGGCCATCAGCTTGCCCATGGAGCTGCGTTCATGCAGCAGCGTCATCGCGTCCATCGTTATCTCTCCCTTGGTCCATCGATCAAACAGCGCATATCGCCTTGCTGGCACAGTCATTCGGCCGCGCGCGTCTTGTCTGGAATCACGCCCTGGCCTATCGCGATGAGCGTATCAGCAACGGGATGAAGCCGTCTCGTCCGCTATCGTGGCGGCGTGGCCGCCCCGGCGGCCTATTGCCTGGCCAGACGCAGCGGCTCGGGAGGCCGCTGCCCCGGCGTGGCTCGCCAGGGGCTGATATCGAGGCCGCCGCGGCGCACGTAGCGCGCCAGCACCAGCAGTCGCTCCGGCCGGGCATGGTGCATCAGGTCCATGAAGATATGCTCCACGCAATGCTCGTGGAAGTCCTGGTGCTGACGATAGCCCACCAGGTAGCGCAACAGCTCGGCTCGGTCGAGCCGCGGCCCGCGATAGCGTATCAACACGCTGCCCCAGTCGGGCTGGCCGGTGACCGGACAGTTGGACTTGAGCAGGTGGGAATAAAGGGTCTCCTCCACGATATCCTCACCGGCGACCAGGCGCTCGCCGCCAACCGGCGTATAGTCGCTGATCTCGATATCCTGCTCGTCCAGGCTCTCCCCGGGAAGGCGACGCGGCATCAGCGCCGCGTCATCGACTCCGAACAGCTCGACGCCGACTGCTGCCCCGGCGACCCGGGCCAGGTCGCGCTCCAGCGTCTCGATCACCGCCTCGGGGCCGTCGAAGCGAGTCTGGTTGAAGCCGTTGAGGTAGAGCTTCCAGGACTTGGATTCGATCAGGTTGGGCGAGGCCGCCGGCAGGCGAAAGCGCGCCACGGCCACCACCGGCTTGCCCCGCGCATTGAGCCAGCTGACCTCGAAGGCGTGCCACTCGTCCTCGCCGACGAAGGGCAAGGCGCCCTCCTCGATGCCCAGCGGTACGCGGTTGGCGGCACGCGGAATCGCATAGAGCAGCGAGGCATCATAGTGCTGGGGATAGGCGGATTCGCGCCCCAGCGGGGCCTCCGCCAGGGTCTCGGGACGCTGGCTCATGAGCGGATCCCCTTGCCGCGCTCCAGCATCCACAGGGCCACGGCGAACAGCACCACGATAAAGGCGAAGATGGCGGCCAGGGCCCAGCCCACGGGGATGTCCGAGACGCCGAGGAAACCGTAGCGGAACACGTTCACCATGTAGAGGATGGGGTTGAGCATCGAGACGCCCTGCCAGAAGTCCGGCAGCAGCGAGATGGAATAGAAGACCCCGCCCAGATAAGTCAGCGGCGTCAGGATAAAGGTCGGCACGATGGAGATATCATCGAACTTCTTGCCCAGCAAGGCGTTGATAAAGCCACCGATGGCGAACAGCGCTGCCGTCAGCACCACCACCAGCACGGTCAGCACCGGGTGCGCCACGCTCAGGCGGGTGAAGAACAGCGACACGACCGTCACGATCAGGCCGACCCCCAGCCCGCGCGCCATGCCGCCGAGCACGAAGCCGGAGAGAATCACCCAGTTGGGCATCGGCGATACCATCATCTCCTCCACGCTGCGCTGGAACTTGTTGGAGAAGAACGAGGACGCGACGTTGGAGTAGCTGTTGGTGATCACCGCCATCATGATCAACCCGGGGACGATGAAGTCCATGTAGGTATAGCCATCCATCTCCCCGATGCGCGACCCGATCAGGTTGCCGAAGATGATGAAGTACATCGTCATGGTGATCGACGGCGGCAGCAGGGTCTGGGGCCAGATGCGCGTGAAACGCTTGATCTCCTTGACGACCAGGGTCCAGAGGGCGATGGCGATCTGCTGGGGGCTCATGCGCGTGCCTCCTTGTCCTTGTCGGCGGCGGCGGACTCATCCAGGGCCTTGTTGCCCTGCTCCACCATGGAGACGAACATCTCCTCGAGGCGGTTGGCGCGGTTGCGCATGGACACCACCTGGATCCCCTGGCGGGAGAGCGCCTCGAAGACATCATTGAGGCGCTGGCCGCGATGCACCGCCACGGCGAGCTGCGCCGGCTCCGATTGCGTGACCTCGAAGCCCGGCACGTCCGGCGCCGCATCCAGCGCATGCGCCAGGTCGAACAGGAAGGTCTCGGTATCCAGCTCCATCAAGAGGTCACGCACGCTGGTGTTCCGAATGATCTCGCCGTGGTTGATGATGGCCACGTTGCGACACAGGCTTTCGGCTTCTTCCAGATAGTGGGTAGTGAGGATGATGGTGGTGCCCTCCTCGCGGTTGATGCGGCGCATGTACTCCCACATGCTGCGGCGCAGCTCGATATCCACCCCGGCGGTAGGCTCATCGAGGATCAACAGCTTGGGCCGATGCATCAGGGCCCGGGCGATCATCAGGCGGCGCTTCATGCCACCGGAGAGCATCCGCGCGCTGCCGTTGCGCTTGTCCCACAACCCCAGGTCACGCAGCAGTTCCTCGGCCCGGGGCAGCGCCTCGCGGTGCGACATGCCGTAGTAGCCGGCCTGGGCCAGCACGATGTCCAGGACCTTCTCGAACTGGTTGAAGTTGAACTCCTGGGGCACCACGCCCAGGTGATACTTGGCACGGGCGAAGTCACGATCGATATCGATTCCGAAGATCGATACCTTGCCTTCGCTCTTCTGCACCAGCGAACAGACCACGCCCAGGGTGGTGGACTTGCCGGCACCGTTGGGGCCAAGCATCGCGAAAAAGTCGCCCTCGGCAACATCGAGGTCGATGCCCTTGAGGGCCTGGAAGCCATTGCCGTAGACCTTGGTCAGGCCACGGATGGACAGAGCCGGTTCGGCCATGCGCAATCCTTGAAACGATTCGGGGTTTGAGTGCGGGGCTGCCGCAATCACTAAGCTGCTAACGATATGCGGGCGATGCCCTACCGATTCAAGCGGGCCTGGCGGTTTTCAGCGGGTCTTCGCACCGTGTTGACCCCGTGACGCCGGGGCCCTAAGCTGGCATCCATTCCTAGGGGGGTCCTGACGGACTGAGACTCCGACACCGTGTCCAGACGACACGCTGCCGGTAACCCTTCGAACCTGATCCGGGTCATGCCGGCGAAGGGAAGGAAGTGCCATACGGCCACGTTTCCCACCCAACGCAACTGCGTCCTCTCGTAGCGACGCTCGGCATCGCACCGGGCCTTTCCATGCTAGGGAGAACGTCATGCTATCGACCGCCCACGCCTTCGGGTGGCTAATCGCCTTCTCGGTGCTGTTCGCCGTGCCGGGGATGCTCTATGCCCGCCGCCATAACGAGAGCCTCGAAGACTTCATCATCGCCCGCAACAGTCAGGGCGCCACCGCCACGGTACTGACCCTGATGGCCTCGACGCTGGGCACCTGGATCCTGTTCGGCCCCGCCCAGGCGGCCTCCTGGGGCGGCCTGGGCGCCATTGCCGGCTATGCACTGGGCTCGCTGGCACCCCGCTGGATGATGATTCCACTGGGGCGGCGCCTTCGCGAGCTCTCGCCGGGCGGCCACTCACTCACCGAGTTCGTGATGAGCCGCTACGGGCGCCCCATGTACGCCTTCACCCTGGTCATCATGCTGTTCTATCTGTTCATCTCCCTGGCCGCGGGGATCACCGCCATCGCCAAGATGGTCGGGCTGCTGGCACCGGTCCCGCTGTGGGCGACCAGCTCGGTGGTCATGGCCGCCACCCTGCTCTACACCCTGTATGGCGGCCTGCGCGCCTCGATCTTCACCGACAAGGTGCAGATGGTCGTGATCATGCCGCTGCTCGCCGTGCTGCTGATCGTCGGCTGGCAGGCCGCCGGCGGCGTCGGCCCGACCCTCGCCGGGCTCGAGGCGACGGCGCCGCAGCTGCTCGACATCACCGACCCGGTAGGCCTCAAGGCCGGCCTCACCTTCTTCCTGGCCGTGATGCTGACCGGGCTCTTCTATCAGGGCAACTGGCAGCGCGTCTACGCGGCCCGGAGCAACCGCGCCGTGGGCCTGGGCTTTCTGCTCGGCGGCCTGCTGAGTGCGCCGATGATCTTCGTGATGGGCCTGTTCGGCCTGGCGTTCGTGGGGCTGGGGCTGGCCGGCGATGGCTCGGTCGCACTGTTCAGCGTGCTGCTCGCCGACATCCCCGGCTGGTTCGCCGTGGGCCTGATCCTGCTGGGACTGGCGCTGGTCATGAGCAGCGCCGATACCACCATCAGTGCCGCCTCGAGCCTGATCGCCGTCGACGGCGGGCGCCTGCTGCCCAAGGCCAGTGACCAACGGTTGATGCGCCTGTCGCGCTGGCTGATCCTGCTGCTGGCCCTGCCGGTGACCTTCGTGGCCGCCCAGGGCTACAGCGTGCTCTACCTCTTCCTGCTGGCCGACCTGTTCTGCTGCGCGGCCGCCTTCCCGGTGTTCTTCGGGCTCTTCCACCGCCGCTTCGACGGCCGCGCCGCGGTACTCGCCACCCTCAGCGGCCTGGTCGCCGGCCTCATCCTCTTCCCGGCCCCGGGCGACGCCCTGAACACCCTGATGGAATCCTTCCTGCTGGCCACCTTCATGCCGGTCGTGACGGGCCTGACACTGCTGGTCCTGCTGCCGGCGAAGCAGCGCTTCGACTTTACCGCGCTGGGTGCCGGCGCCCGGCGCTTCGAAGGCTAAAAAACGCCCCGTCGAGGGGCGTTTGGCGTCCTGGAGCATCTCTCAAGGGCTCGATGGTGCCGGGTGTTAAGCGCTGGGTGCCAGGTGTTAAGCGCTGGGGGCCAGGCGTGAAGCGCTAGGCGCGCCGCCCCGGCGGCCGCTCGAGGCCGAAGTGGCCACGCAGCGTCGTCGCCTCATACGCCTCGCGGAACAGTCCGCGGCGCTGCAGCTCCGGCACCACCTGGTCCACGAAGTCCTCGATCCCCGAGGGCAGCGACGGCGGCATCAGGTTGAAACCGTCCGCCCCACGGCCATGGAACCAGCGCTCCATCTCGTCGGCGATGCTCTCCGGGGTGCCGACCATGGTACAGTGACCACCGCCGGCGGCGAGCCGACCCAGCAGCTCACGCAGGGTGGGCCTTTCCGTCTCGATGATGCGCAGGATGGTGGCATAACGCCCCTGGGGGCCGCGGAACTCGGCCAGCGGTGGCAACGGCGGCACCGGGGCATCCAAGTCCCAGTCGCTGCAGTCCTGCTCGATGAACAGCTCCAGCTGGCGCAACGAGGCCGCTACCGGCAGGCAGTCGTCCAGCTCGCGCTGCTTGGCGCGGGCCTCTTCCATGGTGGAGCCGACATAGGTGACCAACCCCGGCAGGACCGGCACCGGCGCGGCGCGCCCGGCCGCGGCGACGCGCGACTTGATATCCCCGTAGTAGGCCTGGGCCGCCTCCAGGTCGTAGGCGACCGCGTAGATCGCCTCGGCATAGCGCGCCGCCAGGTCGCGCCCCTGGGCCGAGGCGCCCGCCTGCACCAGCACCGGATTACCCTGGGGCGGACGCGGCAGGTTCAGGGGGCCGTCCACCAGGAAGTGTTCGCCATGATGGTGAATCGCCCGCACCTTGTCCGGGTCGGCATAGCGGCCCTGCCGGTCGCGCTCGATGGCGTCATCGGACCAGCTGTCCCACAGTGCCAGCACCGCCTGCACGAATTCCTCGGCGCGGGCATAGCGCTCGCCATGCGGAGGCATGGCCAGGTAGCCGTGGTTGCGCGCCTCGCTGTCGAACATCGAGGTCACCACGTTCCAGCCCACGCGCCCGCCGGAGATATGATCCAGCGAGCCCACCAGCCGGGCCGCGTGGAAGGGAGTATAGAAGGTGCTGGAGAGCGTGCTGATCAACCCGATCCGCCGGGTGGCCCGGCTCATGGCGGACAGCGCGGTCAGCGGCTCGAGATGCCAGTGAAAACCGTCCTCCACGCTGCCAACACTCATGCCATCGGCGAAGAACACCGCGTCCAGCTTGCCGCGCTCGGCGGTGCGGGCCAGGGATTCATAGTAGGCGATGTCGCCGAGCCGCTCGGCGCAGGAGTCGGGGTGTCGCCAGGCCGCGCGATGGTGGCCGCAGCCCATCACGAACAGGTTGAGGTGCAGTCTCTCGTCGGGATTGCGCAGTTTCATCAGCCTTTCACCAGTCCGCCGTCGACGATCAGGTTCTGGCCGGTGACGGCCCGGGCCCAGGGCGAGGCGAAGAACAGCGCCGCGTCGGCGAACTCTCCCGGCGTGGTCACCCGGCGCAGGGGCGTATTCTGGGCGATCAGGTCGAAGACCGCCTCCGGGGTCGCACTGGATGCATCGGTGGTGCGCAGCAGTCCGCCGGAGATCATGTTCACGGTGATGTTGTCGGGCCCCAGGTCGTTGGCGAGGGTGCGGGTCAGCGAGAGCAGCGCGGCCTTGCCGGCGGTGTAGTCATGATAGGGCACGACGGGGTTCTGGAAGAGGTTGGTGCCGACGTTGACGATGCGGCCGCCGCCCCGCTCACGCATGCCGGCTAGCGCCGCCTGGATGGTGTTAAGCGCGCCTCGGTTGACGCCCTCGAGCTGTTGGTGGAGGCGTGCCCAGTCGAGCGTATCGGCATCGGGGCGCGCGTCGCCGTTGAAGGTGAATTCGGGCAGAGCGTTGTTGACCACGGTGGTGATCGGCGCCCCGAAGTGGGCCCGAGCCTGTTCGAACAAGGCCCCGACCGCCGCGGCGTCGCGCACGTCGGCCTGGATGGCCAGCACGCGCTGCGGCGCCTCCCCCACCAGCGCCTCGGCGGCCTCGCGGCTCTGGAAGTAGTTCACCACCACGCGGGCGCCCTGGCCGAGGAAGGCACGCGTCAGGTGAGCGCCGAGACCACGGGCACCGCCGGTGATGAGAACGACCTGCTGGTCGATGGCCTGCTGGTCGATGGATAGAGAGGAAACGGTCATGACGACTCCTTGGTACGCGGCAAAGGGCGCCGCGCTGGAGTCGGCCGACATCCCTTCGCCAGTGTGAACTGGATCAGGTTCGACGGGTATCATCTCAGCGGCCACCACCGCACCCCGTGTCTAGGAGGCACCATAGCGCATTCGAACGAACAGGAATAGCCGGGCGGACACTACGGCTCATATCTCGAGCCCTGGCCTGACCGGGGAAATAATGCAATCTGTTGAGGCAGGAACGCGGTGTAACGGAGTCGTCAATAACCAGGCTTGCGCCCTGGCCCACGATCAAGAATCTGAAGGGTATTGAGGAACCGATTGGAGCGGGAAAGGAGATTCGAACTCCCGACCCTCGCCTTGGCAAGGCGATGCTCTACCACTGAGCTATTCCCGCTGATCGGTACTACAATCGGTACTACGAATTGCTACAAGAGCGAGTTGGCGTCCCATAGGGGGTTCGAACCCCTGTTACCGCCGTGAAAGGGCGGTGTCCTGGACCACTAGACGAATGGGACGCTGCGTCTTCCTTTCAGAAGATGGAGCGGGAAAGGAGATTCGAACTCCCGACCCTCGCCTTGGCAAGGCGATGCTCTACCACTGAGCTATTCCCGCTTGTCTCGCACAATGTTACTGCTGACTACCTAACTACTGACTATTCACCTCGGCGACTCGATGCTGCTGAGCCGAAGAAGTGGCGTCCCATAGGGGGTTCGAACCCCTGTTACCGCCGTGAAAGGGCGGTGTCCTGGACCACTAGACGAATGGGACGCTGTCTCTTCTTTTCAGAAGATGGAGCGGGAAAGGAGATTCGAACTCCCGACCCTCGCCTTGGCAAGGCGATGCTCTACCACTGAGCTATTCCCGCATTCCAGTTATCCGAAGAGTCGAGTGGCGTCCCATAGGGGGTTCGAACCCCTGTTACCGCCGTGAAAGGGCGGTGTCCTAGACCACTAGACGAATGGGACGCAATGTCTCGTCTCGTCGAGATGGCGCGCATGTTACCGTCCTCCTGACTGAGTGTCAAGCTCTTACATGCCTTCCAGATCAGGCAGTTGACAGGTTACCCACCGATGGATAGAGTACGCGCCGCTGGCTACGTAGCTCAGCTGGTTAGAGCACATCACTCATAATGATGGGGTCCCCTGTTCGAATCAGGGCGTAGCCACCAGCCAACACGAAGAAGCCCGCCTGGTTCGCCAGGCGGGCTTCTTGCGTTTTCGCCGCTCGACTCGCTACATCTCGTGATGTGCGACGCCATCAATGCAATACCATCAATGCAATACCATCAATGCAATACCATCAATGCAATACCATCAATGGCGACAAGCCCGGCGCGGTCTATCCCAGCTCGGCCCGGTTACAGAAGGCGGCAAGCACCCGCGTCAGGTAAGCCACATCCTGGCTCCCCGCCGTCTCGCGAATCGAGTGCATGGCCCACTGGGGCACCCCCACATCCAGGGTCGGCACACCGAGCTCGGTGGCGGTGATCGGACCGATAGTGCTGCCACACCCCATATCGGCGCGGGTCACGAAGCTCTGCACCGGCACCTCGGCCTCGCGGCAGAGGTCACGAAACAGCGCCGCGGTGGCGCTATTGGTGGCATAGCGCTGACTGGCATTGACCTTGATCACCGGGCCGCCATTCAGCGCGGGGCCATGGGCCGCATCGTGCTTGTCCGCAAAATTGGGGTGCAGGGCATGGGCGTTGTCGCAGGACACCATCCGGGAGGCCTGGATCAAGCGGATAAAGCCCTCCTCGCCGCCGTCGCCGAGCCGTTCGTTGACCCGCCGTAGCACATCTCCCAGGAAGGGCCCCTGGGCGCCGCAGGCACTGGCGCTGCCCACTTCTTCATGATCGTTGGCTACCAGCAGGGCACCCTGGCGGCCATCGCTGGCCAACAGCGCCTCCAGGCCGATAAAACACGAGAGCAGATTATCGAGTCGCGCACTGGCGATCAGCTCACCGTTGACCCCGACCCTGGCGGGCGGCTGCATATCATGGAGGCCCAGCTCGAAGTCGAGCAACTCGAACGCCTCGAGACCATGCTGCTCGGCGATCCACGCCTTGAGCAGCCGCGTCAGATCATCGCCCTCCCCGCCCTGCAGCAGCACCGGCGGCATCTGGGTCTGGGCATTCAGCGCTCGACCGCTGTTGGCCTCGCGATCCAGATGAATCGCCAGGCTGGGAATGATCGCCACGGGCCGGTCGACATGAAGCAGCCGCCCCTCGAGGCGCCCATCGGGATGGCGCACATGCACCCGCCCGGCGAGACCCAGGTCGCGGTCGAACCAGGGCGCCAGCAGCGCCCCGCCGTAGACCTCGACGCCCAGCTGAAGCCAGCCGGCGGCGGTCTGGGCGGCATTGGGCTTGAGCCGCAAGCCGGGGCTATCGGTATGTGCGCCGATCATGCGCAACGCCTCGAGCCGCCCCTCGGGCAGCTGCATGGCGATGATGGATGAATCGTTACGCGTCACGAAGACCCGCTCACCGGGCGATAGCGCCCATGCCTCGCGCTCATCGAGGCGCCGGAAGCCGGCGGACTCGAGGCGGGCGGCCATCATGGCGGTGGCATGCCAGGGGGTGGGCGAGCGATGCAGGAAATCGAGAAGCCGTTGGAGGAGATCGTCCTGGGACAGCATGGAGTCCTCTGGGGTCAAGTCAGGGTGTAGATGATGGGCACAGCGGGTAAGCTGCTACAATGGATCGCCGATCCGCGCAACTCACGGGACGGATAACGGTCAAGGGAAATGAGTGTACACCAAACCGGGAGAGCTTCATTGATGAGCCCGCTTGCCCATACGGGACGATCCATGGCCCTGCTGGCAGCATTGCTGCTGGCCGCCGGCGTCGCCCTGGCTCAGCCAGAACCCACCGACGCCCAGCGCCAGGTTGCCACCGAAATGGCCGAATCGCTGCGCTACGGTCACTATGCCGATGTCAGCCTGGATGACAGCTGGTCGCGCCAGGCCTTCGAGCGCTATCTCGATATGCTCGACGGCCAACGCGCCTTTCTAACCCAGCAGGACGTGGCCGAGTTTCTCCCGCTGGAAGAGCAGGTCGATGACGCCCTGCTCGATGGCGAGCTGGCCCCCTTCTTCACGCTCTATCAGCGCTACCATGAGCGCGCCGAGGCCCGCTTCGAATGGCTGCTGGCACGCCTCGACGCGGGCCTCGACTTCACCTTCGATGGGCAACAACGCCTGGAGGTGGACCGCGAGGACACCCCCTGGGCGGCGAGCCACGAGACCCTCGATGAGCTATGGACGCGCCGCCTCAAGAATGCCGCCCTGACCCTGGCCATCAGCGACCAGGACGACGAACAGGTCGAGACCAACCTTCGTCAGCGCTACGAGGGCCAGCTCAATCGTCTGCGCCAGACCAACGCGGAAGACGTCTTCGGGCTATTGATGGCCGCGGTCACCGGCAGCATCGACCCTCATACCGGCTATCTTTCCCCCCGTCAGGGTGAGTCCTTCGACATCCAGATGCGCCTCTCGCTGGAAGGGATCGGCGCCCTGCTCCAGGCCGACGGCGAGTACGTCAAGGTCGCCAGCCTCGTCACCGGCGGTCCCGCCGAGCGGGCCGGCGTGCTGGAGCCCGCCGACCGCATCATCGGAGTGGGCCAGGAAGACGGCGAGATGGTCAACGTGGTGGGCATGCGCCTGGACGCGGTGGTAGAGCTGATTCGTGGCCCCAAGGGCTCGGTGGTGCGCCTCGACGTGGTCCCCGCCCAGGCAGTGGACATGACACGCTCCAAGGAAGTCCAGATCACCCGGGACACCGTGAAGCTCGAGGACCAGGCGGCCCAGAGCGAGGTAATCGAACTCGAACGCGATGACGGCCAGCATCGCGTCGGTGTGATCAGCGTGCCGACCTTCTATGTCGACTTCGACGCCTGGCAGGCCGGCGAAGAAGACTATCGCAGCACCACCCGAGATGTCGCCGAGGAGATCGAGGCACTGCAGCGCCAGGGAGTCGAAGGCATAGTGCTCGACCTGCGCAATAACGGCGGTGGCGCCCTCCAGGAGGCCAACTCCCTGGTCGGGCTGTTTATCGACCGTGGCCCCACTGTTCAGGTGCGCGATGCCCGCGGGCGCATCAGCCTCTACGGCGACACCGAAGCCGGCGCCGTCTACGACGGCCCCCTGACGGTGCTGGTCAATCGCCTGTCGGCCTCCGCCTCGGAAATCTTCGCCGGCGCCATCCAGGACTACGGCCGCGGCCTGGTGGTGGGCACTCCCACCTTCGGCAAGGGCACGGTGCAGACCCTCAATGACCTGAGCCACGGCGAGATCAAGCTGACTCGCGCCAAGTTCTACCGCATCTCCGGCGAGAGCACCCAGCACCGTGGCGTGGAGCCGGATATCATCTTCCCCAGCCTGATCGACCCCGACCTGATCGGCGAAAGCAGCCTCGACAACGCCCTGGACTGGGATACCGTGCGCTCGGTGCAGTATCGCGAATACGGCGAGCCGTGGCGGTTCCTGGAGACGCTTCGCGACCGCCACCGCCGGCGCGCCGTGACGCAACCCAACTTCCGCTACCTCGAACAGCAGGCCAAGCTGAATCGCCGGATGCGCGAGGAAACCACCAGCGTCAGCCTTAACCGGGAGCTGCGCCAGGCGGAGACCGAGGCCCAGGAAGCCGAGCAACTCGCCCTGGAGAACCAGCGCCGCGATAAACTCGGCCTGGATCGCCTGGAGGAATGGACCGATGCCCGCGACGCAGAGGACGAGAACGATGAAGAGGAGGAGGAGCCGGTGGAACGAGTAAAGGTCCGGGAAGCCGCCCAGATCCTGCTCGATTACGCCCAACTCGAGAACAACTTCCGCTTCGCCCACCGAGACTAGGCGGCACTCCGCCTCGGCCCGGCAAGCATCATAAAAAGGCCGTCGCCCCAGTGGCGACGGCCTTTTTTCGGCTCATCGTGCATTAGCGATATCTAGCAGATGGCGACAGCATTGCCGAGGCGGCTAGCACCACCCAACAGGCAGACACGCGAAAACGCCGGAACGAGCCCAGGGCGATGATAACGACGGGAAGAATGGAGCACTACCAGGGGGAAAGATGGCTCCCGGAGCAGGACTCGAACCTGCGACCCAGTGATTAACAGTCACTTGCTCTACCAACTGAGCTATCCGGGAATAACCTGAGGCGACGCTGGTGGGCGGTTGGCTCCTCGAGCAGGACTCGAACCTGCGACCCAGTGATTAACAGTCACTTGCTCTACCAACTGAGCTATCGAGGAATCACGCCGCATCGCTGCGATGTTGATGCCATCTTGGCTCCCGGAGCAGGACTCGAACCTGCGACCCAGTGATTAACAGTCACTTGCTCTACCAACTGAGCTATCCGGGAATGGCGTCGAACACGGTGCGTAGTATACGGATACGGACAGGAAGGTCAAGGACCCAAATGATGATTCCTGTTTCACCGATCCTAAACGAACAGCGCCCGCGCGGCGAAAGCCGGCGGGCGCTGAAACAATCTGGTGGCTACGCCCTGATTCGAACAGGGGACCCCATCATTATGAGTGATGTGCTCTAACCAGCTGAGCTACGTAGCCTTTTCATGACATTGCTTGTCATGACATTGACCGACCTCGGCCGATCAATGGAGACGCATTATGCACGCGGGCTCGCCGTTTGGCAAGCCCTGCATCGACGTTCTTATGCCTCGATATCGAGTGCGTCGCGCACCGTGGCCAGGCCGTTGTTGCCGTCACGCGCCTCGACCCCGTCGAGCCAGCCCTCGAGCACCTCGGGATTGGCCTGCAGATATTCCCGTGCCGCGTCGCGAGGCGCCTTGCCCTCTTCCATGATCTCGCCCATCAACTGGCTCTCCATCTCGAGGGTAAACACGAGATTATCCAGCAGTGCCCCCACGTTGCCGCACTCGTCGACGAAGCCGGCCCGGGTGTTGGTATAGATGGTGGCACCGCCGAGGTCGGGACCGAAGTAGTCATCGGCCCCCGTGAGATAGGCCATCTCGAAATCGGTGTTCATCGGATGGGGCTCCCAGCCCAGAAACACCATCCAGCCCTCGTCCGGGACCCTGGCGCGCAACTCGGACAGCATGCCCGCCTCGCTGGAGTCGACGAGGTCCCAGTCACCCAGGCCGAAGGCATCGTCATCGATCATCTGCTGGATCATCTGGTTGCCGTCGTTACCGGCTTCGATGCCATGGATGTTGTTGTCGAACTTGTCGGCATGCTCATCCAGGTCGGCCAGCGACGTGACGCCGGCATCGTATACGTACTGCGGCACCGCCAGAGTGTACTTGGCCCCTTCGAGGTTAGCGCGCAGGCGGTCGACGGTGCCATCCTCGACATAGGGGTCGCTGATCGATGCCATGGAGGGCATCCAGTTGCCCAGGAAGATATCGAAGTCGCCGTTTTTCATGCCCTGATAGGCGATGGGCACGGAAACGGTATCGATACGAGTGTCGTAGCCCAGTGCCTCGAATACCTCGGTGGCCAGCGCCGTGGTGGCCGTGATATCGGTCCAGCCTACTTCGGCGAAGTGCAGCGTGCTGCAGCTTTCCGGCTCCTGGGCATAAAGCGGAGAGGCGCTCAGGACCAGGGCGGCGGCGCCCAGGCCAAGGCCCATGCGGCGGTGAGTACGACGAGACAGGCGAGATGCGTTCATGAGATATCCTCTGGGGAAAGAACCTTGAGTATGGTCGAAACCTGTCACCTTTTTATTAATTGAACGTTCAATAAAAAAATGGCAAGCTGTGCCTATCCTAACCGCACATACCGGTGTGGTGGCAAGTCATCCGCATAAAAGAGGGGCAAAACGATGCCCAAGGTCGGAATGGAACCCATCCGCCGCCAGCAGCTGATCAAGGCGACCATGGCGGCCATCGATGAAGTCGGCCTGGCCGATGTTACCGTGGCACGCATCGCCCGGCATGCCGGGGTCTCGGCGGGCATCATCAGCCATTACTTCGGCGGCAAGGACGGCCTGCTCGAGGCCACCATGCGACAGATCCTGACCGACCTGGGCGATGCCGTGGCCGCCAACCGCCAGGAACTGCGACACGACACCCCTCGCGCGCGCCTGGAGGCCATCATCGAGGGCAATTTCGACCGCAGCCAGGTGACCGACCCGGTCGCCAAGACCTGGCTGGCCTTCTGGGCCAGCAGCATGCACAAGCCGCGTCTCGCTCGACTACAGCAGATCAATGACCGGCGCCTATACTCGAATCTGTGCGCCCAGTTCCGCTGCCTGATGCCACTCGACGAGGCTCGCCTGGCCTCCCGCACCCTGGCGGCGGTGATCGATGGGCTGTGGCTGCGTGGGGCACTGACGCCGGAGGGATTGCATGCCGACGGCGCGAGGCGTGTTGCACTCGCCACCCTCGACCGACTGCTATCCACTTCCGATCGACCGCTTTCCACTTCCGACGCTGTCACCACCGCCTCTTGAAGGAGAGATTCATGACCACAACGACTGCCCTCCCCCTGTATATCGACGGCCAATCGGTCGACGCCACCTCGGGCGATACCTTCGAGGTGCACAACCCCTTCGACGGCAGCCTGCTGGCCCACGTGCAGCAAGCCTCCAGCGCCGATGTCGACAGGGCCGTGGCTGCCGCCCGGCGCGGGCAGCGCGAATGGGCCGCCATGAGCGGCATGCAGCGCGGGCGTATCCTGCAGCGCGCCGTCACCCTGCTGCGCGAACGCAACGATGAAATCGCCGAGCTCGAGACCCGCAACACCGGCAAGCCGATCAGCGAGACCGCGGCGGTGGATATCGTCACCGGCGCCGACGCCCTGGAGTATTACGCCGGCCTGGCCGCCGCCATCGAAGGCACCCAGATCCCGCTGCGCGAAGACTCCTTCGTCTACACCCGCCGCGAACCGCTGGGCGTCATCGGCGCCATCGGCGCCTGGAACTATCCCATCCAGATCGCCTGCTGGAAGGCCGCACCGGCCCTGGCCGCCGGCAATGCCGTGGTCTTCAAGCCCAGCGAGGTGACCCCGCTCACCGCCATGAAGCTGGCCGAGATCCTGACCGAGGCCGGCCTGCCCGCTGGGGTCTTCAGCGTGGTGCAGGGTGCCGGTGAGGTGGGTGCCATGCTCACCGAGCACCCCGATATCGCCAAGGTCTCCTTCACCGGCGAGGTCGGCACCGGCAAGAAGGTGATGGCGGCTGCCGGCGGTTCGACCCTCAAGGAAGTCACCATGGAGCTGGGCGGCAAGTCACCGCTGATCGTCTTCGCCGACGCCGACCTCGACCGCGCCGCCGATGCCGCCATGATGGCCAACTTCTACTCCAGCGGTCAGGTCTGCACCAACGGCACTCGGGTCTTCGTCGAGCGCTCGGTGAAGGCCGATTTCGAGGCGAAGCTCCAGGCCCGCGTGGCGCGCATCAAGGCCGGTGATCCGCTGGATCCGAGCACCAACTTCGGCCCGCTGGTGAGCTTCGAGCACCAGGCCAAGGTGCTCTCCTATATCGAGCTGGGCCAGCAGGAAGGCGCCACACTGCTGGCCGGCGGGGAGCGTTGGGACCAGGACGACCAGGCGAGCATCGCCTGGTCCAAAGGCGCCTGGGCGGCGCCCACGGTGTTCAGCGACTGCACCGACGATATGCGCCTGGTGCGCGAAGAGGTCTTCGGCCCGGTGATGGCCGTGCTTGCCTTCGATGATGAGCAAGAGGTCATCCGTCGCGCCAACGACACCCACTACGGGCTGGCCGCCGGCCTCTTCACCGAGAGCCTCAACCGGGCCCATCGAGTGATCCATCGCCTGGAGGCGGGCATCTGCTGGATCAACACCTGGGGCGACTCTCCCGCCGAGATGCCGGTAGGCGGCTACAAGCAGTCCGGCGTGGGCCGCGAGAACGGCCTCGAAACCCTGGCCCACTACACCCAGACCAAGTCGGTGCAGGTGGAGATGGGGCCCTTCGAATCGGTGTTCTAAGCACCGCGCCGCCCGGAATAGCCCCCGTACTGATGTTGCCTTGAGAGACTCTCCCATGACCCAGATCCGCGAATTCGACTATGTCATCATCGGCGCCGGTTCCGCCGGCAACGTGCTGGCCACCCGCCTGACCGAAGATGCCGATGTCTCGGTGCTGCTGCTCGAGGCGGGCGGCCCCGACTACCGCCTCGACTTCCGCACCCAGATGCCGGCGGCCCTGGCCTATCCGCTGCAGGGCACGCGCAATAACTGGGCCTTCGAGACCGACCCCGAGCCGCATATGGACGGCCGGCGCATGGAGTGCGGCCGCGGCAAGGGGCTGGGCGGGTCCTCGTTGATCAACGGCATGTGCTATATCCGCGGCAACGCCCTGGACTACGACGGCTGGGCCAAGGCACCGGGACTCGAGGACTGGACCTACGCCGACTGCCTGCCCTACTTCCGCAAGTCGGAGAGCCGCGATATCGGCGCCAATGACTACCATGGCGGCGACGGCCCGGTGAGCGTCACGACGCCGAAGGAAGGCAACAACCCGCTCTACCGGACCTTCATCGAAGCGGGCAAGCAGGCCGGCTATCCGGAGACCGACGATGTCAACGGCTACCAGCAGGAGGGCTTCGGCCCCATGGACCGCTTCGTCACGCCCAACGGCCGCCGTGCCTCGACGGCTCGCGGCTATCTCGACCAGGCCAAGAGGCGCCCGAACCTGACCATCGAGACCCACGCCATGACCGACGTCATCGAGTTCGAGGGCAAGCGCGCCGTGGGCGTGCGCTACCGCCGGCGGGGCCAGGAGCGGCGGGTACATGCCCGCCGCGAGGTATTGCTGTGCGGTGGCGCCATCGCCTCACCGCAGATCCTCCAGCGCTCCGGCGTGGGCCCGAGGGAGGTCCTGGAGGCCTTCGACATCCCCCCGGTGCATGTCAACGACAATGTCGGCGCACACCTCCAGGATCACCTGGAGATGTATATCCAGTACGAATGCAGCCAGCCCATCTCCCTCTATCCGGCGCTGAAGTGGTGGAACCAGCCGAAAATCGGTGCCGAATGGCTGTTTCTCGGGCGTGGGGTCGGCGCCAGCAACCAGTTCGAGGCGGCCGGCTTCATTCGCAGCAATGACCGGGAGGAATGGCCCAACCTGCAATATCATTTCCTGCCCATTGCCATCAGCTACAACGGCAAGAGCGCGGTTCAGGCCCATGGCTTCCAGGCCCACGTGGGCTCCATGCGCTCCGAGAGCCGTGGTCGCATCCGCCTGACCTCCCGGGATCCCGAGGCGGCACCGAGCATCCTGTTCAACTACATGTCCCAGGAGAAGGACTGGCAGGAGTTCCGCGATGCCATTCGCCTGACCCGCGAGATCATCCGCCAGCCGGCCTTCGACGCCTACCGAGGCCGTGAGATCTCTCCCGGCCCCGACGTGCAGAGTGACGCCGAGCTGGACGACTTCGTGCGCGCCAACGCCGAGACCGCCTACCACCCCTGCGGCAGCTGTCGCATGGGCGAGGGCGACGATGCCGTGGTGGACGGCCAGGGTCGGGTGCACGGCGTCGAGGGGCTACGCGTCGTGGACGCCTCCCTCTTTCCCCAGATCCCGACCGGCAACCTCAATGCGCCGACCATCATGCTGGCCGAGAAGATGGCCGACCGCATCCGCGGCCGCGACGCATTGCCGAAAAGCGATGCCCCCTACCATGTGGCCGGCGACGCCCCGGCCCGGGGTAACCCCGAACGGCCTGCCGCGCACGACTGACCCTCTTGCTGCCGGCATGGCGCGGCTCCCGGGCCGGCAGCAAGACATCCTCTCGCGTTGGCCAGCGGCGGTGATGTAAGCTACCCTGAAGAAATTCAAACATCTGTTCGAACCTTCGTAGCCTACTACCACCGGAGTCGCTTCATGCTCACCCTGATTCTGCTGATTGTGGCCGTCATCGGCCTGTTGACGGTCATGCGCCGCGAGGCGGGCGCCCTGCCCGCCCTGGCGGTGCTCGTCGTGACCGGCCTGGCCAGCCTGTTCCTCGCCTCTGCCGTACTGGGCACCTTGTTGCTGCTCGGCGCCGCCGGCGTGGCCGCCGCCGGCCTGCCGGCCCTGCGTGGCAAGTGGCTGACCCCGCGCCTGTTCACCCTGTTCAAGAAGGTCTCACCCAAGGTCTCCGAGACCGAGCGCACCGCCCTCGAGGCCGGCAGCGTGGCCTGGGACGGCGAACTCTTCACCGGCAAGCCCGATTGGCAGGCACTGCTCGACTATACCGACGACGGGCTGAGCGAAGAAGAACAGGCATTTCTCGACAACCAGTGCTCGGTGGCCGCCGGCATGTGTAACGCCTGGGATATCGCCAAGGAGCGGGCCGACCTGCCCCAGGAACTCTGGGACCACCTCAAGCAGGAGCGCTATTTCGGGATGATCATCCCGAAGGAATACGGCGGGCTCGGCTTCTCGGCCAAGGCCCAGTCCCTGGTACTGCAGAAACTCTCGATCAACGAGACGCTGATGGTCACCGTTGGCGTCCCCAACTCCCTGGGGCCGGGCGAGCTGCTGCTCAAGTACGGTACCGACGAGCAGAAGAACCACTATCTGCCCCGCCTGGCCGACGGCCGCGAGATTCCCTGCTTCGGCCTGACCGGCCCCCGCGCCGGCAGTGATGCCACCTCGCTGCCCGACACCGGCGTGGTCTGCAAGCAGATGGTCGACGGCGAGGAAGTGCTCGGCCTGCGCCTCAACTTCGAGAAGCGCTGGATCACCCTGGCGCCCATCGCCAGCGTGGTGGGCCTGGCCTTCCGCCTCTTCGACCCGGAGCACCTGCTCGGCGATGAGGAAGACCGCGGCATCACCCTGGCGCTGATTCCCCGCGATACCGACGGCATGGAAATCGGCCGTCGCCACCATCCCATCGGCAGTCCCTTCCTGAATGGCCCGATCCGCGGCAAGGATGTCTTCGTGCCCCTGGATACCATCATCGGCGGCGAGACGATGATCGGTCAGGGCTGGCGCATGCTGGTGGAGTGCCTCTCGGTGGGACGCTGTATCACCCTGCCCTCCGGCGCCACCGGCACCGCGCGCTACGCCATCGGCTGGAGCGGCGGTTTTGCCCGTATCCGTCGTCAATTCAACGTGCCCGTGGCCGAGATGGAAGGCGTGCAGGAGCCGCTGGCCCGCATGACGGCCCTGGGCTATATCGCCCAGGCCGCGGTCTATCAGACCGCCAACACCATCGACCGCGGCGAGAAGCCGGCGGTGCCATCGGCGATCCTCAAGAGCCAGCTCACCGAATTCCAGCGGATGGTTCTCGGCGATGCCATGGATATCCACGGCGGCAAGGCGGTGACCCTGGGTCCGCGCAACTACCTGGGCATCGGCTACAGCGCCAACCCGGTGGCGATCACCGTGGAAGGCGCCAATATCATGACCCGCAATCTGATGATCTTCGGCCAGGGCGCCATCCGCTGCCACCCTTATGTCCTCGAGGAGCTGGCCGCCAAGGACGCCGACGATATTCAGGCCTTCGATCGCGCCTTCTTCGGACATGCCGGGCTGATCTTCGGCAACGCCGCCCGCGCCTTCACCCAGGGGCTGGGCATCGGCAAGCCGGCGGTCCCCTTCGATGACGAGGCCGCCGGCTATGCCCAGGAGATCGCCCGCCTCTCCGCCGGCTTCGGCCTGTGCGCCGATGCCGCCATGGCGAGCCTCGGCGCCACCCTCAAGCTGCGCGAGATGCTCTCCGCACGGCTGGGGGACGTACTCGCCAACCTCTATCTCGCCTCCATGGTGATCAAGCAGTGGCACGAGGGTGATCGGGTCGACGATGAAAAGGCCCTGCTCCACTACAGCTGTCAGCTGCTGCTGGGCCGCGCCGAACAGGCCCTGGACGGGCTGTTCGATAACCTGCCCAACCGCGCCCTCGCCGTGGTGCTGCGCCGGGTGGTGATGCCGCGGGGCAAGCGCTTCAAGCATCCCCACGACGACCTGACCCGCCGCATCGCCCAGGCGGTGTCCCGCGACAGCGCCCTGCGCACGAAGCTGCTGGCCAATACCTGGAGCGCCGACGACGGCAGCGAAACCAACTTCCTGGCCCGCTACAACAGCCTGCTGGCGACCCAGGAGCGCGCCGAGGCGCTCTACCGCACGCTCAACAAGGCCTATGCCAAGGGTGAGCTCGCCGCCGAGGCGCTGCACCCCGAGCAGCGAGTGGAAGCCGGCCTGGAGCAGGGCGTGATCTCACAAGAGGACGCCGCCTTCATGCGCGAACGGGAGGCCCAGGTACTGGAGCTGCTGAGCGTGGACGACTTCGAATACGACGCCTTCGTGACCGACAAGTCCAAGGTCCTGCGCCATAACGCCGCCTGACACTCCCCCTCCCTTCCAGCGACCCCATGCCCCGGCCAGAGCGCCGGGGCATTTTCGTTCGGGCTCGAGCAACGCCCTACAAGGGCCAGACCAGCAGGATCAAGGGCACGGATACCGAAAGCGTCAGCAGCGAGAGCGGCAATCCCAGCCGCCAGTAGTCGCTGAAGCGGTAGCCGCCGGGTCCCATCACCAGGGTGTTGGACTGGTGGCCGATGGGCGTCAGGAAGGCGCTTGAGGCGCTGACCGCCACCACCATCAGGAAAGGGTCCACCGAGGCATCGAAGCCCGACGCCAGGCTGGCGGCGATCGGCGCCATCAACAGCGCCGCGGCGGCGTTGTTGACGATATTGGAGAGGAGCATGGAGAGCAGGAAAAGCACCGACAGCGTGACGATCACCGGCCAGTCGCCGCCCCAGGCAAGCATCGCCTCGGCGATCAGCGTTGCCCCGCCGCTGGTCTCCAGCGCCTCGCCCACCGGGATCATCGCCCCCAGCAGCACGATCACCGGTCCGTCGATGGCCTGATACCCCTCTCGCAGCGGCAACACGCCGACCAGCAGCGACGCCAGGGCCGCCGTGGAGAGCGCCACCGCCGCCGGCAGCAGATCCAGCAGCATGGCCAGGATGGCGGCGGCGAAGATGGCGATGGACACCAGCAGCATGCGCGGCTGCCCCAGGGTCAGGTTACGGCTTGCCAGCGGCAGGCATCCCAGCGTCGACAGGCCCTCGGCAAGCTCGCCCTCATCCCCCTGCAACAACAGCACGTCACCCGGGCGAAAGCGGATCTCGTGCAGGCGCTGCCTGAGACGCCCGCCATCCCGGGCGACGGCGACCAGATGCAGGCCGAACTGATTCTGCAGCCGTAGTTGGGCCACCGTGCGATTGATCATCCTGGAGTCGTTACGCACCACCGCCTCGACCAGCTGTAGTCCCTCGGTATCGACTCCCTTGCGCTCCCTGTCGGATTTTCCGTTGGCCTTCCCGTCGGCCCCTGATGCGGCATGCCCGGGTTGCGGCTCGCCTTCGCTGAGCGCCGTGGCGTCTTGCTCTTCGACACTTTCCCGCTCCTCTGCGGCCTCCTTGCCCAGGCGCAGCCCCGCCTTGTCCTCCAACAGTTTCATCTCCTCGGGCCCCGCCTCCACCAGCAGGATATCGCCCTCCTTCAACACGCCGAAGAAGGCATGACCCGCGTGACGCTTTTCATCGCGCACCACCGCCAGCACCGGCACCGCCTCATCCAGGCTCTGCTGCAGCTCTCTCAGGGTCAGGCCCCTGGCCTCGGCGTCGTCACCGACCCGCAGCTCGACGAGATAGTTGGCGGTGTCGAACATCGCCTCCGTGGAGGCCTTGCCGGCGCGTTGAGGCACCAGCCGCCAGCCAAGCAGCACGATAAAGGCGAGCCCCGCCAGGGCCACCGCCGCACCGACCGGCGAGAAGGCAAACATGTCGAAGCTCTCGCCGGTCACGCTGCCACGGTAGCTGGCGATAATGATATTGGGAGGCGTGCCGATGAGGGTGGTCAATCCCCCCAGCAGGGAGCCGAACGCCAGGGGCATCAACAGCAGCGAGGGGGAAATATCGTGCTCGCGGGCCATGTGCATGGCAACGGGCAGCAGCAGCGCCAGGGCTCCCACGTTGTTCATGATGCCCGAGAGCACCACCACCGTACCCACCAGTACCAGCAGCTGGAGGAAGAGCCGCTCCCCCACCTTGAGGACCTGCCGGGAAATCAGGTCTACCACGCCGGAATACTCGAATCCTCGGCTGAGCACCAGCACCGCCGCGACGGTAATCACCGCCGGATGGCCGAAGCCCCGGAAGGCCTGGTCGCCGGGGACCAGGCCCAGCACCACCGAGCCAAGCAGGGCGGCCATCGCCACCAGGTCATAGCGAAAGCGACCCCAGACGAAGGCCGCCAGGGTCGCGCCGAGGACGAGGAAGATCAGCGTGCTGTCGGCCATGGCGGCTCGGCAAACGGCAGGGGCTCGCTTCCCCGGCGCACGTCGAAGACATTGAGCGTCATCGCCACCAGGGCGTAGTAGCCGAAGACGCCCACCAGCTCCACCACCGCCGGCTCACCGAAGGCCGCCACCGCCTCGGCGTAGAGCGCCTCGTCGACGCGCCGGGTGGTGTAGAGCGTCTTGCCCAGGCGATAGATCAACGCCTCGTCGTCCCGCTCGAAGGCGGGGTCGCGCCCTGCCCGAAGGGCCTCGATCACCGCCTCGCTGATCCCGGCGTCACGGGCGATGGGGGCATGGATCTGCCATTCGGCCTGGGACTGCCACCAGGTCGCGGTGAACAGGATCGCCAGCTCCGTGAGGCGCAGCTCGAGACGCGTGTCATAGCGGCAGAAGGCGCCGAGGCGCTGGGCATGGTCGGCCAGTGCCGGGCTGTGGATCCAGGCCAGGAAGGGGCCGTCCAGGTTGCCGCGGGGGCCGCTCAGGATGGCATCCAGCACACGGCGCTGGTCGGACGCCATGGTAGCCTCGTCCAGGGGAGAGAGGCGGGAATCGATCGACATCGGGCAAGGCTCCATTACGCGTGGATGAGGACTCGACGCAGGGCGGCGTCGAGCTTGTCGACGATCTCGTCCAGATGAGCATCATCGAGGATGAAGGGCGGGGCCAGCAAGACATGATCGCCCTGGCGGCCGTCCAGGGTACCGCCCATCGGATAGCACATGAGCCCCTCGTCCATGGCCGCACGCTTGATCGCCGCGTGCAGCCTGCGCTCGGGGGCGAACGGCGCCTTGTCGTCACGCTCGGCGACCAGCTCGAGCCCCCGGAAGAGCCCCCGGCCGCGGATGTCGCCGACGTGAGGATGCTCGGCGAAGCGCGCCTCGAGCCGCTGCTGCAGCCCCTCGCCCAAGTGGGTGACTCGCGACAGCAGGCCCCGCTCCTCGATGGTGCGCTGCACTGCCAGGGCGGCGGCGCAGGCGGTGGCATGGCCGATATAGGTGTGGCCGTGCTGGAAGAAGCCCGACCCCTCGGCGATTGCCGCGCGGATCGGCTCGCCGACCAGGGTCGCCCCGATGGGCTGGTAGCCGGCGCCGAGGCCCTTGGCCACGGTCACCAGGTCCGCCGTCACGCCCTCCTGCTCGGCGGCGAAGAGGGTGCCGGTACGGCCTATGCCGCACATCACCTCGTCGAGGATAAGCAGGATGCCGTGACGATCACAGATCTCACGCACCCGCTTGAAGTAGCCCAGCACCGGCGGCACCGCGCCGAGCGTCGCGCCGACCACCGGCTCGGCAACGAAGGCCATCACCGTCTCCGGCCCCAGTGCCTGGATCTCGGCCTCGAGCTCCGCCGCCAATCGCTCGCCGTAGGCCTCCGGCGTCTCGTCGGGGGCCTGGCCGCGATAGGCGTAGCAGGGGCTGACGTGGCTCACCCCGACAAGCAGCGGCTCGAACTGCTGGCGGCGCCAGGCGTTGCCACCGGTGGCGAGCGCCCCCAGGGTGTTGCCATGATAGCTCTGGCGCCGGGCGATCAGGTGCCGGCGCTGGGGCTCGCCGCGCTCGACGAAGTACTGGCGCGCCAGCTTGAGGGCCGCCTCTACCGCCTCGGAGCCCCCCGACACGAAGTAGACCGACGAGAGCCCCGCCGGCGCCCGTTCGACCAGGAAATCGGCCAGCTCCTCCATCGGCTCGGTGGTGAAGAAGGAACTGTGGGCATAGGCGAGCCGGCCCACCTGGTCACGCACCGCCTCGATCACCTCGGCATCATTGTGGCCCAGGCAGGAGACCGCGGCACCGCCGCAGGCGTCCAGATAGCGCTTGCCCCGGGCATCGACCAGATAGGGACCCTCGCCGCCCACGGCGGTCGGGTACGATTGCTTCAGGTGACGGTGGAAGACGTGGCTCATGCGCTCCTCTCTCAGGATAGGCAAACTCTCTTAATGCAAATTTAAAGAACATTTTTCAAAAAGGGAAATATATTTGCAAAACAATTCTGCAAGGACCTGACGCCACGCTCGACGAGCGCTACACTTCTTCCCTCTTATCTCTCAGGCCACGCCGATACCCTCATGACGCTTCCCCATCAGCGACCGGAAACCCTCAGCGACCTCGAGCATCTGCTCGCCAGCCTCGAGCGGGGCGAAGGAACAGTGCGACTGGGCAAGCGCTCGCGCCGGGTGCTCTCGGCGATGGTCACCGCGCCCCAACAGGCCGCGGTCTCGTCGATCAGCGAGCTGGCCGAACGCCTGGGCGTCAGCCCCTCGACCCTGTCTCGGCTGGCGCAGCGGCTGGGCTTCGAGGGCTTCGCCGGCCTGCAGGCGGTGTTTCGCCGCAACGTCACCGAGGGCAAGAGTTTCTACAGCGATCAGGTATCGCGCCTGCTGGACGACGACGGCGATGACGGTGCCCTCGCGCGGCTGGCCCGCCTGGGCCGCCAGGAGAGCGCCAATATCGCCGACACGGTGACGGGGATCGATGGCGAGGCCTTCACGGAGGCGGCCCGGCTGCTGGTGGAGGCGCGGCGTGTGCGGGTCCACGGCATGCGCCAGTTCGCCTCGCTGGCCTCGTTCCTGGCCTATGGCCTGGGCATGTTGCGCGCCGATGCGGCACCGCTGGACACCGCTCGACACGGCGTCGCGGATGCGCTGGCCCAGCTCGAGGAAGGCGACGTGCTGGTGGTGGCAAGCTGCTTTCCCTACACCCCCAGCGTGCTGACCACGGCACGGGTGGCGGCCCGCCAGGGCATCCGCGTCATCGCCCTGACCGACTCACTGGGGTCACCCCTCACCCGGGAGGCGCATTACAGCTTCCCGGTGCCCAATCACAGCCTCTTCTTCAGCAACAGCATGTGTGCCTTCATGCTGCTGGCCGAGGGCCTGCTGAGCGAGGCGGCGAACCTGCTCGGCGACGCGGGGCTCGCCGCGCTCAAGCGGCGCGAGCAGCTGATCGGCGAACTCAACGAGTCGCTGTAGACGCCGCCCGCGCCTCAGGCGGGAGCCTGGTCAGGGAAGCAGGATGGTGGAGCCGGTGGTCTGGCGGCCTTGCAGGGCATCCTGGGCCTTGCCGGCCTCGGCCAGCGGATAACGCTGGGCGATATCGACCCTGACCTTGCCGCTTTCCAGCATCTCGAACAGCTCGGCGGCCATCACCTCGAGGCGCTCGCGAGTATCGGCATAGCCGTTGAGGCTGGGGCGCGTGGTGAACAGCGAGCCCTTCTGATTGAGGATACCGAGGTTGACGCCCTCCACGGCCCCCGAGGCGTTGCCGAAGCTGACCATCAGCGAGCGCGGCTTGAGACAATCCAGGGAGGTTTCCCAGGTGTCCTTGCCCACCGAATCATAGACCACGTCACACATGGCCCCATCGGTCAGCTCACGGACCCGCTCGACCACGTTCTCCCGCGTATAGTCGATGGTCGCCCAGGCACCATTCTGCCTGGCGAGGGCCGCCTTCTCGGGCGAGCTCACCGTGCCGATCAGTTTCACACCCAGCGCCCGGGCCCACTGGCAGGCGATGGACCCCACGCCGCCGGCGGCGGCATGCCAGAGCACGGTCTCGCCGGCTTGCAGGCGATGGGTCTGGCGCATCAGATACTGCACGGTCAGGCCCTTCAGCATGCTGGCCGCGGCGGTCTCAAAGTCGATGCCGTCGGGCAGCACCACTACCTTATCGGCGGGCAGGGTGTGACGCTCACCATAGGCCCCCAGGGGCCCCTGGGCATAGGCGACACGATCGCCCTCCTTGAGGTGGGTCACGCCCTCGCCCACCGCGTCGACCACGCCGGCCCCCTCGGTACCCAGGCCGGTGGGTAGCGCGGGTGCCGGATAGAGGCCGGTGCGAAAGTAGATATCGATAAAGTTGAGGCCGACGGCACGATTAGCGACCCTCACCTCCCCGGGGCCGGGGTCCACCGGGGCGACATCGACCAACTCGAGGACGTCGGAATCGCCGGTGCGGGACAACTGAATACGCTTGGCCATGCGAGAATTCCTTATGCTGCCTGCTGGATGAGTTCATCAGTCAAGCGCCATGGACCGGCACGGTCAAGCCATCTCCACGTATCGTCAGACCCGCCCCGCGCTATCGAGCCGCCAAGCCATCGGCGACAGCCCTGCACTCACAGCGTAGCGGGAAAGGCTTCCAGGCCGCGGATAAAGCGCGCCTTGTAGTCATCGAACTGCTGTTGGTCCTGCTTGAAGGACTGAATCACCGAGGCTTCGTCGAAGGTCAGCGCCCGCGGCAGATCCGCCAGGCCGGTGGCCGGATGCTTCGGGCCCAGGCCGATGCGAACCCCGGCCTTGCCATCCAGCCAGCGTGAGACACCCGCCTCGGTGAAGCGTGCCTCCTGGTCGGCATCCTGGACATCAACCCGCAGGGGGGCCTTGAGCGCCAGCTCGGCCACCAGGCGCTCGGCCGGCCGTGCCACACTCTCCTGGTCCAGCTCGGCCAGCAGCGTCACGGTCATGCTGCTGCCTAGCTCGTCGAGTACCAGCAGGGCCAGCGCAACCGGGCGAGAATGGTCATCCACCAGCGCCAGCATCCTGGCCGCTTCCTGTTCGAACAGTACTCCCTGCGTGCCGGCGAAGATCGCGAGCGGACGAAGTCCCGCCTCGTGGCCATAGGCCTCGGCACACAGTCGGGCCAGGCAGGCCTCGCGCTGACGATGATCCTTGATATTCACGACTCTCATATGACTCTCCTGACACTGACGCCCTGGCACCGACGGCGGCGCGTTAGCTGCGTCGAAAATCGCGAAGCCTACCATATCCGGTAGAGTATGAATGTCGATGCGCTAACCAGGACGATGGCCAATGCCCCACCCCGATATGACCCTTCCCCGCCTGATGGCCCACCGCGGCCTCTCCTCTCGTGCCCCGGAGAACACGCTTGCCGCCGTGCGCGCCGCCCACGAAGCCGGCTGCACCTGGGTCGAGCTGGACGTTCAATTGCTGGGCGATGGCACCCCGGTGATCTGGCATGATGCCGGGGTACGGCGCTGCTCGGATAGCCGAGGCCGGCTCGCCGACCTCGACCTGCCCGCCGCGCGACGGCTGGATGTCGGCGCCTGGTTTTCCGATGCCTTTCGTGGCGAGCGTATCGCCACCCTGGACGAGATGCTACGCCTGGTCGTCGACCTCGACATGGGTCTTAATCTGGAGCTCAAGGTCAATCGCGGACGCCGTGCCGCGGCACTGGTCGAGGCGGCGGTCCCGGCCACCCTCGAAGCCCTTGCCCCGCAGCGGCTGATCATCTCCTCCTTCAATGACGAGGCCCTGAGCCACACGCGCCAGCTGGCCCCCCCATCGCGACTGGCGCTGGGCGTGCTCTTCGAGGGAATCGGTCGTGGCTGGAAGAATCGCTGCGCCGGGCTCACGCCCTACAGCATCCATGCCGACTGGCGTCGCCTCAGTCGTCGCGGGGCCAGGGCGGTCAAGGAGGAGGGTCATGCCCTGCTCTGTTACACCCCCAATGACCCCACCGCCTTCGCCCCTCAATGGCAGTGGGGCGTCGATGCCGCGATCAGCGACGACCCGGGCCGTTTTCAGGGCCATTTGCCTTTGGGTGAGGGGTGAGGAGTGAGAAGTGAGGAGTGAGGGGTGAAAGCCCTAGAAGGAAGACCCCGGCTGTGTCAGGAACGTGAGCTCCTCGGGCGTGGAATCTCGACCGAGGATGGCATTGCGGTGCGGATAGCGGCCGAAGCGCCGAATAATGTCGCGATGGCGCCGCTCGAAAGGCAGGCTCTTCTCCAGCCCCTCCTGGCTGAAGAGGCGCAATGCCTGTTCGTGAATCGCCACCGATTCGCTGTGCATGAAGGGCATATAGAGAAAGGCCCGCCGTGTCGGTACCAGGCGTCGGTCATCGCCACCGGTCACCGCCTCCTGGGCAAGCACCAGTGCCATGGGGTCGGCGGCGAAGGCCATGGGGGTATCACGGTGGATATTGCGCGAGAACTGGTCGAGCACGATGATCTCGCCCAGGCGGCCGGCGGGGGTCTCCCGCCAGCCCCACAGCTCACCGCGGCGGGCAGCCGCCAGGCAGGGCCCAAAACGCTCGGCGATATCGGCGTCCAGGCGCGGATCCTTGCGAAACCACTGGGCCGGCCCGAGTTCATCGAACCAGAATGTCAGCACCTCATCGGGGGTCGCCATAGAGCTTTCCTCTCTTATTCCTCTTCCGAACTACTTCCGTCACTCCTTTCTTCACTGGTCCTCTCACCAACTCCCTGCTGTGCCCCACCGAAACACCAACGCAGGGCAGCGTATCATGCCCAGCTCACTCGGCCAGTATTCCGAGCAGCTCGGGCACTAGCCGGTCTGGGGCCACCCCTTCCCGATAGAGTGTCGCAACTGCTTGAGCCACGCCATCCTGCGCCGCCAGTTCGTCAGCCATATGGCAATAGTAATCGAGGTCCTTGCTGGCATTAGCCACGCTGAAGTGAAATCCTGCTGAGTCATTGGCCTCAATATAGGGCCGCAGCCTTTCCAACACCACGCCAGCACCGCCGCCACTGCCCAGCACCTCAAGCAACGCGGCATCGTCAATCTCCGCTCGACGTGAAGCTGCCGCTGCCTCCAGCAGCACGGCCGAGAAACCCAACGACACGTAGTTGTGCAGCAACTTGAGTGTATGACCCGTCCCCACCTCACCGGCGTGGATGATGGTCTCGGCGAAACTGGTCAGTAGCGGGCGCATGATGGCAAACAGCGCTTCCGACGCTCCCACGATAAGGTTGAGCCGGCCTGCTTCAGCTTCGCGGGGGGTTCGCGTCATAGCGGCGTCCATAAAGCGCCCACCGGCCTCTGCCACGCGCCGAGCCACTGCAGTCGTCGAGCCGGGCAGCGCCGTGGAGCAGTCAATCACCACCCCGTCCTCGGCCAGCCCAGCCAACACGCCCTCAGGCTCGAACAATACGGCCTCGACCTGAGGCGAACCGGTCACGCAGAGCAGCACCACGTCACTGGCCGCGGCCACCTCGCGTCCGCTGGCCATCGTCTTCGCCCCGGCCGTCAGCAAGTCGGCTATCGGTTGATTGCCAGGGTGGTCGAGCAGGGTCAGCGGATAGCCTGCCTTGAGTATGTTGCGGGCGATACCGTGGCCCATCAGGCCGGCGCCAACTAGACCCACTCGCCGAATTTGCGTCATTGTTCTCTCCTTGCTGATGGTCAGGGACACTTAGCCATGGTGCAAAGCGACAGTCTTGAGTCGAGTGTAACTACGCAATCCCTCGAACCCTTTCTCGCGGCCATGCCCCGAGCGCCCCACACCACCAAACGGCAGTTCGACGCCTCCGGCCGCACCATAGTTGTTGATGAATACCTGACCGCTGCAGATACCTCGCGCCAGGCGTAGCTGACGCCCGCCGTTCTGGGTCCAGACGCCGGCACATAGCCCGAAGTCAGTATCGTTGGCCAGGCACAGCGCCTCTGCTTCATCGCTGAAACGCTGAACCGCTAGCACTGGGCCAAACAACTCCTCTCGCAGCACCGGATGGCCATCGGGGATTTCGGTGAGCAGCTGTGGCACCACGAAGTGCCCCCGTGTCGATGCACCCTCGGCCATATACCCTCGCGCCAGAACCCGTACGCCACTATCTTGAGCCTCGGCCAGCCTCTCCTCCAGCCGCGACTTCTGGGCGGCGCTGATCAGTGGCCCGCAGTCAGCATCCGCCTCGCCCACATCACAGCATAGGGCCTCAAAGCGTGTCGTCAGTTCGCGCAGCACGCGTTCGGCGATCTCCTCCTGCACCAGCAACCGGCTGCCCGCCGAACAAGTCTGTCCGGCGTTCTGGATGATTCCGCGCACCACCGCGGGCAACGCCACGTCAAGGTCGGCATCGTCGAATAACAGCTGAGGGGACTTACCGCCCAGCTCCATGGTGGTGGGCACATGCTGCTCGGCGGCAACTTGGGCCACCCGGGTGCCTGTCTCCGGCGAGCCGGTGAAGGAGAGGTGGTCAATGTCCGGATGCGCCGCCAGTGCCGCGCCCGCCTCACTGCCCAGTCCCGGCACCACATTGAGCACCCCGGGAGGCAGCCCCTGCTCGACGGCCAGCTCAGCTAGGCGCAACACACTCAGGCAGGCCTGCTCGGCGGGCTTGAGCACCACCGTGTTGCCGGTGGCCAACGCCGCTGCCACGCAGCGACCAAAGATCTGCGCCGGGTAGTTCCAGGGTATGATCTGCGCGCAAACACCATAGGGCTCGCGCAGGGTCATGACTGTGAAGTCGTGCTCGAAGGGAATGGTCTCTCCATGCAGCTTGTCGGCGCCGCCGGCATAAAAGCGAAAATAGCGAGCACAGGCCGCAATATCGCTGCGCGCCTGGTTCATTGGCTTACCGGTATCAGCGCACTCCAGCGCCGCCAGACGCCCCTGATCGGCTTCAACGGCCACAGCAAAGGCCGCTAGCCATTCGCCACGGCGCCGAGCCGTCCAGTCGAACCACTCGCCTACCAGCGCCTGGTGAGCAGCGCACACCGCAGCATCCACCTCTGCCGACTGGCAACGAGCAATATGACTCAAAGCAGCGCCGTAAGCAGGTGCTTCGACGGCCAACTTTTGCGGGGTCTCGACCCAGCGTCCGCCAATCAGTGCGGCAACAGGTGGCAGGGTGTCTAAGGGTAGAATCGGTGATGGCATGATCAGGTTTCCTCACGACGAGCAGAGACGGGGGCGGCACCGGCAGCAGCCGACATCAGCGACGGGGTACGGCGGGCCAAGGATCGATAGCGCCACGGAGCGGCAATGCGGAAGAAACGTTCGACAACAGCCTCATCGGTGGGAGCCGTGACACGCGACACCAGCACGAACAGCGGCAGATTGACCAACAGTCCCCAGAAGCCAGCATGAATACCAAGCGGATGGGGCCACAGGGTGGTGAACGCCACGGTGATCACGAAGCCGGCCAGGATACCGGCCGCCACTCCGGCCCGATTGGCCCGCGGCCAAAGAAACATGCCGACGAAAGCCGGCAACACCTGGGAGGCGAAGCCCAAGCCGATTAGCAGGATCATCACGAGGTTACCCGGCTCGGCGATTGCCAGCGGCGCGATCACCAGCGCCATCAACGGGAACAATAGCCAGCGTGCCAGCCGGCCGGCTTGACGATCTGACAGCTTGAGCGCCGGCTGCAGCACATCACGGCTGCAAGTCAACGCCACAGAGTGCAGGAACGGCTCACAGGAGGACATCGACGCTGCCAGAGTACCAGCGCCCAGTAGGCCCACCAGCAGAGCTGGTAGGTGCTGCATGGCATACTCCAGCGCTACAGTATCGGCGCGGGCCAACTCGGGCAGCGTGAAGATACCGATGAACCCCACCACCACCATAGGGAGGATCACCAGATAGTAGGTAGGCAGCCAGGTGGCACTGCGTCGAATGGTGCGCGCCGAGGCGGCGCTCATCCACTGAGTCCAGACCGGCGGCATGAACGATACCATGGAGACCAGAATTGAGGTGGTCCAGAATGCAAAACTCATATCTCCCCCTGCACCGGGCAAGGTCAGAAATTCGGGATGCTCACGCTGCAGCCGGGCAAACACAGTGCCGAAATTCCAGCTACCAGAGGCGCTGTGGGTGGCCCACAGGCCGATACTCCAGGCGACGATCAACATAAGCACGCCCTGGAAGGCGTTGGTCCTGCCGATCGCACGCTGGCCACTGACGTAGAGATAGACAGCGATACAACTCAGCACCAGCACTACCCCAGCCCAGATAGGAATTTGTCCGCCGCTCATCACGAATAAGATGTAGGCCGAGCCGATGGTCTGCAGCACCGCATAGGCCACTGACCCCACCGACATTACCAACGCCGCCAGAGCCCCCAGCATCGGACTTTGGTAACGGTCGGCAATGGCGCTGGCCTGTGTCACATGGCCAAATCGTTCGCCGAAGGCCCAGACTTTGGGCCCGAAATACCAGGCCACCAGTGCCAGATAGGCCAGGTAGATCGCCACATAGAACACCGGAATACCCTTGGCATAAGCCCAGCCTGGTGCACCCATGAAGGTGTAGGCACTGACACTGCCAGCGGCGATCAGTAGGTAAAGAGTCACTGGCCCCATACTACGACCAGCTACTCCCCACTCCTCTAGACTGCTCATTGAACGCCCGCCCCGTGCGCGCAGGCCAATGACCATGGCGACGGCCACATAGCCGAGGGTAATGATCAGCGGCAGTACACTAGTCATCATCACCGTCCTCCTCTGCCACCAGCAGATTGCCCAGTGCCATCACCCCACAGCAAGCGAAGATGATCAAGTAACTCCAGACCGCCACCGCCGGCAGCCCCATTACCAGTACCGGGCGATTAACCAAGCCGATCACCGGCCAAATACCAGCCACGATTACTGCCACGAAGCCGGCCAACACCAGCCAGCCACGCCAGCTGGAAGGCAGAACGAAATATTGCGACATCGGTTCCTCCTTATTATTGTCATCAGCTTGTTTGCCAAGCGTTCTTGTCGAGTATCACCGTATCCGTCTGTCCCTACGAACTCAGGCCGGTGGCGCCGGCCACTGAGTGACTGGCCCAACCCAGCGCTCTAGCGCGTGCGCTAGGCGCAACACCAGTGCATCGTTGAAGCGCGCAGTGATCAGTTGTACGCCCAACGGCATGCCGCCTCGGCTGAATCCACCGTTGAGCGAAATCGCTGGTTGCTCGCCCATGTTCCATGGCACGGTATAGACGATGTGTTCGAAGGGACACTGGGGATCGTTAGTCGGCGACGGCCAATCGGCAGGAAAGGCAACCACTGGAGTGGTCGGTGACAGCACGGCATCCACCTCAGCGAACACTCCTTCGGTAACCCGACGCATGGTCAGGGTCTGCTCGAAGCCCTGCACCACGTCGGTTCCGCTCTGTCGAGCGCCATCATCTGCCCAGGCCAGGATTTCAGGCAATACCTTGGCGCGCTCCGCCGGAGGCAATGCCTCTAGCTCGTTCCACTGACGCGCACGCCAGAAACGATCTAGGCCATCGAGCATGGAACGCGTCATCACTGGTGCCAACGGCACCAAGGTGGCGCCGGCTTGTTCGAAGTGTCGTGCCGCTGTCTCGACACAGGCGGCAATCTCGTCATCCAACGGCAGTCCACATCCCGCATCCAACATCACTCCGAGACGCAGATCACGCATCGGCTGCTCAAGCGACCGCCAGTCGATACGCTCCGGTGGCAAGCGCATGGCATCACGACGGTCGGTGCGCGATAGGCTTCCCATCATCAAAGCTGCATCGGCAACGCTGCGAGTCATGGGACCAGCGCAACGTCCAACATAATACGGATTGATCGGCACACGACCTAGGGTCGGCTTGAAGCCCACTACGCCACACCAAGCCGCCGGTAGGCGAATCGATCCGCCTATGTCGGTGCCCACGTGCAGTGGTCCGTATCCGGCTCCTGCCGCCGCAGCGGCCCCGGAGCTGGAGCCCCCAGGATTGCAGGACAGATCCCAAGGGTTACGGGTCAAGCCGTGGAATGAGGAGCGCCCCGACGACAACATGCCGTAGTCCGGGCAGGTGGTCTTGCCGATCAGCAAAGCGCCATCTTCGGCAAGTCTCGCGGAGGGCGGGGCATCTTCGGCTGCAGGCGGATGCTCGCCGGCCAGGGTGCCGTGAGGAATCGGCGTGCCCCGAGTAGCAATCAACTCCTTGAGCGTGACCGGTACACCATCCAGCGTCCCCCGAGGCTCTCCCTTATCCCATCGCGTACTGGACTCTCGAGCCGCTGCACGAAGCGCCTCCGGCGTATAATCATAGAGTGCATTAAGATGCGGCTCCCAGCGCGCGATATGCGTGATCAACGCCTCTACATACTCGCTGGGTGACAGCCGCTTGTCACGATAGGCAGCCAATAGCTCGGTCGCCGTCCAGGCCAGATACTCCGCCATGCCCGTCTCCTCTGCGATAAATTGTCAACTCATCATGGCTGGCCACGGCATCCACTGCTATTGCAATTTCGGCGCCTGGGTGTCCACAAAATGTGATCACCCTACCAATAAGTCGACGGCATCGAGGTATGACCCGATCACTATCGAAGAATCATACAAAAAAGGATGTCTATGCGGCTTCTAGTGCTGTCACCAGTCGCTCCAAGCACGCCTCCATGGCAAAGCTGGGCACCCGGTGGCGATAGACGCACAGGTCGACCCGAGCCCGCTCCAGCTCCCCTGCACACAGTGGTACGGCCACCAGCAGCCCCAGACGACACTCCCGGGCCACGGCCATGGCCGGCAACAGCAACAAGGCACTGCCCTCCATGGCTAACGCTTTCTGAGTTTCCAGCGAGGCAGTATCAAAGGTGGGTAACAGACTCAGCTCTCTAGCCTTGGCCGCCCGCTCCAGCGCCTGGCGTACTCCGAATCGTTCATCGGGCAGCGCCAGCGGCACATCAATCAGCTCCATCAAGGTCAGTTGGCCTCGCTGGGCCAGCGGATGGCCGGGCGCCATCACCGCGCAATGCTCTAACTCGGCGCTAGCCACGCGCTCGATATCATCTCTCGGCGGCATAAAGAAACCCAGACCGATGTCTGCCTCCCCCGCCCGTAGCCCTGTAAGCACACCGCAGGCACTAGCGATACTGATCTCGAAATTAATCCGGGGGTGCTCGCGGTTCAGCTCGGCCAGCACCGGTGCCAGCAGTCCAGCCACGGTCCCTTCAGCGGCGCGCAGTGCCACACGTCCTGTGCGTAATCCTTTCAAGTCAGCAATACGCGCCTCGACTCGCTCCAGATCACGCAGTGTGCGCCGCGCCTGCTCGGCTAGAATCTCGCCAGCCGCAGTCAACCGGATCCCCTCAGGGCCACGCTCCAACAGCGGCGCCCCCAGCTGATGTTCCAGCAGATCGATCTGCCGACTAATGGCGGTCGGGGCAATATGTAGCCGCAAGGCTGCCTGCCGCAGCGAGTGGCAGCGAGCCACGGTATCAAAGTAGCGCAACGCTCTCGAATGCATACCTGTTTTTCCATACTTCTGGTCAATAGCCAGTGACTAGTTCAAGACGTGACTAGATCAAGGATCGTGGGTGTACAAGTCGCGAAATACCAGTCGGGAAGGCTCCACCACAGACCTGGAACAACGGATTTCGCTGCCGCATACATTACTCTCCTGATACCATCCCCGGCGTGACACCACAAGCGAGGAGCGTTATCGCATGAACCCCGACCCCCTTTGGTCGATGATTACCTACCTGTGCAATATTATCGGCATGCTGGTCTGCATCGGCGGCCTGAGCCTGGCCCACTATAGCCGCCACCTCTGGCCGGGACGGATCATCGCCGCAGCCGGATTCCTGCTGGCCGCCTCCCCGACACTCTACGGCCTGATCGCCGGCTGACGGAGCCCCCCATGCGCCAGCCCTTTACCCGTGAGCTCCAGGACCTGCTCGAGCGGGGCCGCGACCGCCAGCTTCGCCTCGCCGTTACCGGCCTGTCCCGCGCCGGCAAGACCGCCTTTCTTACCTCCCTGGTCAACCAGCTGCGCCATGCCGGCCTGGAGGCGCACCTGGATCTGCTGCCCGCCGCCAGGGAGGGCCGCCTGCTGGGGGCCCGGCGCGTGAACCAGCAGGACCTGGGGGTGCCCCGCTTTCCCTACGACCAGGCGATGGCGGCCCTTTCCGCTACGCCGCCACGCTGGCCAGAGCCCACCCACGGCATCAGCGAGCTGCGCCTGACCATTCGCTACCGCCCGGCACGCCGTGGCCTGCTGGGAGGCGACTCCCGCCAGCTGACCCTGGACCTCTTCGATTACCCGGGCGAGTGGTTGCTCGACCTGCCGCTACTGGGGCTCGACTACCCTGGCTGGTGCGCGCGCCAGCTCACCCTGGAAGGCCGGCAGCGCTCGACCCACTTTGCGGCCTGGCACGACGCCGTCGCAGGACTCGACCTCGCCGCCGACGCCAACGAGGCGCAGCTGGCCGAGATCAGCGAACACTTCGCCGCCGGGCTTCGCAGCGCCCGGGAGGCGGGCTTCGCCGACCTGCAGCCCGGACGCTTCCTGCTGCCCGGGGAGCTCTCCGGCGCCCCGGTACTGCAGTTCTTCCCGCTACCCGGGGTAGGCGAGACGGATCCCGAACGGCTGGCCAACCTGCCCGAGTCGAGCAACTACGCCACCCTGGCGCGGCGCTTCCGCTATTACCAGCAGCATGTGGTGCGCCCCTTCTATCGCGACCATTTTCGACGCTTCGACCGCCAGATCGTGCTGGTCGACCTACTAGGGGCGTTGAATGCCGGCCCCGAACGCTTCCAGGACCTCGCCCGGGCACTCGCCAACCTGATGCAGAGTTTCGATTACGGCCAGCGCAGCCTGCTCTCGCGGCTATTTGCCCCGCGTATCGACCGCCTGGCCATCGCCGCCACCAAGGCCGACCATGTCACCCCCGAGCAGCACCCCCACCTGGTGTCCCTGCTCGAGGCGCTGCTCGCCGAGCCGCTCAAGGACCTGCGCTTCGCCGATGTCCCCGTGCGCGCCCTGTCGCTGGCGGCGATCCGTGCCAGCGAGTCACGCGAGGTCGACACCCAGGGGCGTCACACCCCGGCACTGCGCGGCACCCGCCTGGACGGCGAACCCCTGCTGATATATCCCGGTGAGGTGCCCAAGCGCCTCCCCGACGACGCCTTCTGGGCCCGCCAGGGCTTCGATTTCCCGGCCTTCCGCCCACTGCCCATGGCCCACGGCGCCCTGCCCCATATCCGCATGGATGCGGCCCTCGACTGGCTGATCGGAGATAAACTGACGTGAGTACACCGCGTGACCCTCTCCCCGGTCGGCGCTTCGCCCCCGACGCGCCGACCGCCTCGTCGACGGTGACGGACCCTCGCCCGCCCGAGGCCTTCGCCCACGACCTGCCGAGCCAGGCGCTGGCGCCTCGGGATGCGCCGCCCGAGCCGGCGCTGGAGGCCAGCCTGGGACGCCCGCGCAAACGACGCTGGGGGTTACTCGTGCTGCTTGGCGCCACCCTGGGACTCGGGGCCGTGGAGGCCGGCACCACCCTTTATGCGGCGAGCCTGGGGGGCGACTGGCTAGACGGCGCCTGGAGCCTGTTGCTGCTGCTCGCCTTGACGCTTGGCGGCTCGGCACTGGGCCGAGAGCTGTGGCGGCTGCGCCGGCTGCGTCGCCATGACCGACTACGCGAGCGCCTGAGTCGGCTCCCCACTGCCTCCCGTCGCGAGGCCGACGCCACCGCCGATGCCCTGCGCCGCGCCTTGGGGCTGGATACCGACCACCCACATTGGCAGGCCTTCCTCGCCGCGAGACAGTCTCACCACGGGGCCGCCGAGCTCTACCCCCTCCTCGACCACCATCTGCTGGCGCCGCGGGACCGGGCGGCACGCCGCCTGATATCACGCATGTCCGGCGAGACCGCGGTCATGGTGGCGGTCAGCCCGCTCACCCTGGTGGATATGGCGCTGGTGGCCTGGCGCAGCCTGGCAATGGTCGACCGCCTGTGTCGCCTTTACGGGCTGGAGCTTGGCTATGCCGCACGGCTGCGCCTGCTGCGCGAGGTACTCCACCAGATGGCCTTCGCCGGCGCCACCGAGATGGCCGGCGACGCCGGGATGGAAATGCTCTCGATGAACCTCGCCGGGCGCCTCTCCACCCGGGCCGCCCAGGGGCTCGGCATCGGCCTGACCAGCGCTCGACTGGGGCTGCGCACCCAGCGCCTGACTCGCCCACTGCCCTTCGACGAAGGCCAGGCCCCGCGCCTGGCCAACCTGCGCCGAGAACTGTGGCAACAGCTGCGTCGCCTCGAGACGGATGGCGAGCGCCGTCAGGATTGATACAGATCAAGCCTGCATCCGCCAGGCATCATGGAGCATGACCCCGGCGGGGAAAGTGGGTAGGCTCGAGAGGTACCCAGGCGGATTACTCTCCCCAGCCGACAAGGAGTCTCTCCATGTATACCTCTATCCTGGTTCCCGTCGACGGCTCCGAACACGCCCAGAAGGCGCTCGCCGTGGCCTGCCAGCTGGCTCGCCAGGACGGCAGCACCCTGCATCTCGTGCATATCCCCGAGGAGCTCTCCCACGAGACCACCCTGGTATGGGGCATCGGCGCCATCGCCATCGAGGCCTCTCGCGAAGAGCGCGAAGAGGCCGGCAAGCAGGTGGCCAGCCGCGCCGCCGAGGCGGCTCGCGAGCAGGGCGCCACCCGGGTCGAAACCGTGATCGCCCAGGGCGACCCGGCCCGGGCCATCCTCTCGGAGTCGCGCAAGCGTGGCGTCGATGCCATCGTCATGGGCAGTCGCGGCTTAAGCGACCTCAAGGGCTTCGTGGTCGGCAGCGTGTCTCACAAGGTGGCGCACACCGCCGAGTGCACGGTGATCACGGTCCGCTGACCGCGTCTGTAGCAGATTTCCTGGCGGCATCGGTACGGCGTCTCGACGCGCCCTTTCCGACCAGCCGCCCATTCACGGCGTGCCCGCATGTCGCGTTTGGCGCGGCGCGCGGGAATCCGTATAGTGACCAGCCTACCCTCGCCACACGTTCGTGATCATGCTGCAAAACAACGCCATGCTTGCCCAGCTCAAGCAACAGATTCGCTCTACCACCCCTCGTGTCGAGGGCGTGATCAAGGCCACCGACAAGGGCTTCGGCTTCCTCGAGACCGACGAAGGCGATTCCTATTTTGTCCCCCCTCCCGCCATGAAGCAGGTACTGCATGGCGACCGCGTGGCAGCCGTGCTTCATGAGGAGGGAGAAAAGAAGAGCGTGGAGCCCGACACCCTGATCGAACAGGGGCTGGACCGCTTCATCGCCCGGGTCCAGAAGCGCGATGGCCGCCTGGCCGTGGTGGCCGACCATCCCTCCGTCAAGAACATGTTCAAGGCACGCATCAAGCGCAGCCTCGATGAGAACACCATCGGCGATGGCGACTGGGTCGTGGCACGCCTGGTGCGCCACCCCATGAAGGCCGATGACCGCGGCTTCTTCACCCAGATCGACGAACTGGTGGCCAAGGCCGACAACCCGGCCGTGCCGTGGCGCGTGACCCTCGCCCGCCACGCCCTGGAGCAGGAGTGCCCGGATGCCGGCGACGACTGGCCGCTGCGTGACGAGGCCCTCGAGCGCGAGGACCTGACCGCCGAGCCGTTCTTTACCATCGACGGGGAAAAGACCCGCGACATGGACGATGCCCTGCGCATCGTGGCCCGGGCGGACGGCGGCTGGGACCTCAGCGTGGCCATTGCCGACCCCACCGCCTACATCGAAGAGGGTCACGCCGCCGACCTCGAAGCACGCACCCGCGCCTTCACCGTCTACCTGCCGGGGCAGAACGTCACCATGCTGCCCGAGCAGCTGGCCGACGACCTCTGCTCGCTGTGGGCAGACCAGGAGCGCCCCGTGCTGGCGTGCACGCTCACCGTGCATGCCGACGGCAGCCTGGGCGACTACCGCTTCTTTGCCGCCACGGCGATGTCCCATGCCCGGCTGGCCTATGACCGGGTCTCCGACTGGCTAGAGGGCCAGGGCGACTGGGCGCCGACAGACGCCATCGGCGAGCAGCTCAAGGCCCTGCGCGACCTCACCGAGGCACGCAGCGCCTGGCGCGCCGAGCACGCCCTGGTGTTCAAGGATCGCCCCGACTTCGTCTTCGACCTCGACAGCGCCGGCAATGTGCTGGAGATCCGCACCGAGGAGCGGCGCATCGCCAACCGCATGATCGAGGAGTCGATGATCGCCGCCAATGCCTGCTGTGCCGACCTGCTGGCAGCGCATGTGGGCCATGGCATCTTCAACGTGCATCGCGCCTTCGAGGAAGACAAGGCCGAGGCCGCCCAGGAATTCCTGGCCAGCCAGTCCATCGAGGTCGAGCGTGAGGCGCTGACCCAGCTGCCGCGCTACAAGGAACTCAAGCGCGAGCTGGAAGGCCGCGATGACGCCTGGCTCGATGCCCGCCTGCGTCGCTTCCAGGGCTTTACCAGCATGTCCGCAAGGCCCGGCCCGCACTTCGGCCTGGGCCTTGCGGCCTACGCCACCTGGACCTCGCCGATCCGCAAGTACGGCGACATGGTCAATCATCGACTGATCAAGCGGGTCCTCAAGGGCGAGCAGGCGCCGGCGGAGGCGAGCCTCGAGCTCACCGAGCAGCTCACGGAGCGGCGGCGCCTCAACCGCATGGCCGAGCGCGACGTCAAGGACTGGCTCTATGTGCGTTATCTGACCCCCGCGGCCGAGTCCCAGGAGACCTTCGACGCCGAGATCATCCAGATCAACCGCGGCGGCATGCGTGTGCGCCTGACGGCCAATGGCGCCACCGCCTTCGTGCCCGCGCCGATGATGCACAGCGAACGCAACAAGGTCGCCATCGACGACAAGGAAGGGCGCATCCAGATCGAGAGCGAGGAGCGTTACAAGCTCGGCGACCCGGTGCGCGTGGCGCTGGTCGAGGCCCGCGAGGAGACCCGCTCGCTGGTCGCGCGCCCGGCCGACTGAGCCCCGTCGCCAAGCGGCAGTCGATACCTCATCAGGGCGGCCCACGGGCCGCCCACAAGACAAAAAGGGCGCCCCGAGGGGCGCCCTTTCGTCTTGCTCTACGCGAGTCGTGCTCGGCTTACCAGCCGGTCACTGCCTTCAGCGCATCGCCGATCTCGGCCAGGGAGCGCACGGTCTTCACACCGGCGTCTTCCAGGGCGGCGAACTTCTCGTCCGCGGTACCCGTGCCACCGGAGATAATGGCACCGGCATGGCCCATGCGCTTGCCGGGAGGCGCGGTAACGCCGGCGATGTAGGAGACCACCGGCTTGGAGACGTTGGCCTTGATGTAGGCGGCGGCCTCTTCCTCGGCGGTACCGCCGATCTCGCCGATCATCACGATCGCCTCGGTGGCCGGGTCCTTCTCGAACATCTCGAGGATGTCGATGAAGCTGGAACCCGGGATCGGGTCACCGCCGATACCCACACAGGTGGACTGACCGAAGCCGTGATCCGTGGTCTGCTTGACCGCCTCGTAGGTCAGGGTGCCGGAGCGCGACACGATGCCCACACGACCAGGCTTGTGGATATGGCCCGGCATGATGCCGATCTTGGTCTCGCCGGGAGTGATCACGCCCGGGCAGTTGGGACCGATCAGGCGTACGCCCAGCTCGTCACACTTGACCTTGACGTCGAGCATGTCGAGGGTCGGGATGCCCTCGGTGATGCACACGATCAGCTTGATGCCGGCGTTGGCGGCCTCGAGGATGGAGTCCTTGCAGAACGGGGCCGGCACGTAGATCACGCTGGCCTCGGCGCCGGTCGTCTCCACGGCTTCCTTGACGGTGTTGAACACCGGCAGGCCCAGATGCTCCTGGCCACCCTTGCCCGGGGTCACGCCGCCGACCATCTGGGTACCGTACGCAATGGCCTGCTCGGAGTGGAAGGTCCCCTGGCCACCGGTGAAGCCCTGGCAGATGACCTTGGTGCTCTTATCGATCAGGATGCTCATTACTTGCCCTCCGCTGCCTTGACTACCTGTTGAGCCGCATCGGTGAGGCTCTCGGCAGCGATAATGTTGAGTCCGCTGGATGCCAGCTTCTCGGCGCCCAGTTCGGCATTGGTGCCTTCCAGACGCACCACGACCGGTACATTGACACCGACCTGCTCGACGGCACCGATGATGCCCTCGGCGATCATGTCACAACGCACGATGCCGCCGAAGATGTTGACCAGCACGGCCTTGACGTTGTCGTCGGAGAGGATCAGCTTGAAGGCCTCGGCCACGCGCTCCTTGGTGGCGCCGCCGCCGACATCCAGGAAGTTGGCCGGCTTGCCGCCGTGCAGGTTGACGATATCCATGGTGCCCATGGCCAGGCCCGCGCCGTTGACCATGCAGCCGATATTGCCATCCAGGGCCACGTAGTTGAGCTCCCACGCCGCCGCTTCGGCCTCGCGCTCATCCTCCTGGGAGGGGTCACGCATGGCCTGCAGGTCCGGATGGCGATAGAGGGCGTTGCCGTCCAGGCCCATCTTGGCGTCGAGGCAGTGCAGGTTGCCTTCGTCGGTGATCACCAGCGGGTTGATCTCGAGCAGCGCCAGATCCTTGTCGTGGAACAGCTTGGAGAGACCCAGGAAGATCTTGGTGAACTGCTTGACCTGGTCACCCTTGAGGCCCAGGGCGAAGGCCAGCTCGCGCGCCTGGTAGGGCTGTGCACCCACCAGCGGATCGATCTCGGCCTTGAGAATCTTCTCGGGCGTCTCCTCGGCGACCTTCTCGATCTCGACACCGCCTTCGGTGGAGGCCATGAAGACCACGCGGCGGGTGCCACGGTCGACCACGGCACCCAGATAGAGCTCATCGGCGATATCGGTGCAGGTCTCGACCAGGATCTTGGCGACCGGCTGACCATTGGCGTCGGTCTGGAAGGTCACCAGGTTCTTGCCCAGCCACTGCTCGGCGAAGGTCTTGGCCTCCTCCGCGCTCTTGACCAGCTTGACACCACCGGCCTTGCCGCGACCACCGGCATGTACCTGGGCCTTGACGACCCACATCTCGCCGCCGATCTTCTTGCAGGCTTCCGCGGCTTCCTCGGGGGTGTCCACGGCGAAGCCCTTGGACACCGGCAGGCCATAGTCTGCAAACAGCTGTTTGCCTTGATACTCGTGAAGGTTCATCGATTCATGCCATTGGTTGCATGTGACTCGAACGGCGTCCCGCCTCATCCTCGCGGGACGGACACAAGGGACGCCACCGTCCCCCTCCGATGCATGGCCGGAAGGGGGCACGCCGCCCGCTGGGCGACGCTTGTTGTCCTTACTTCTTCTTCTTGCGGTTAGCCATATGGATGGCATGGCCTTCCACGGCCAGCGCGGCTTCATGCACCGCTTCCGACATGGTCGGGTGGGCATAGCAGGTCAACGCCAGATCCTCGGCGCTGGAGCCGAACTCCAGGGCGATCACGCCCTGGGCGATCATCTCGCCGGCATGCTGGCCGACGATATGCAGGCCCAGTACCCGGTCGGTCTCGGCATCGGCGATGATCTTGGCCTGACCCTCGGTGGCGTTATTGGCCATGGCACGACCGCTGGCCGCAAACGGGAAGGCGCCCGTCTTCACCTCGATGCCCTTGGCCTTGGCATCCTGCTCGGTCATGCCGACCCAGGCGACCTCGGGGAAGGTGTAGATGACGCTGGGGATGGCGTCGTAGTTCATCTCGGCCTTATGACCGGCGATGATGTCGGCCACCATGATGCCCTCTTCCGATGCCTTGTGGGCCAGCATCGGGCCGCGCACGCAGTCACCGATGGCGTAGACGCTCGGCACGCTGGTGCGACACTGGTCGTCGACCTGAATGAAGCCGCGCTCGTCGGTCTCCACCCCGACCCCATCGCCCACCACGCCCTGGGTATAGGGCTTGCGGCCGACGCAGACGATCAGCTTGTCGAAGGTCATTTCATGGTCGTTGTCGCCGTCGCTGTACTTGACGGTGACCTCGCCATCCTTGACCTCCGAACCGGTGACGCGGGCGCCCAGCTTGATATCCAGCCCCTGCTTCTTGAGCAGCTTCTGGGTCTCCTTGGCGATGGCACCATCGACCATCGGCAGGAAGCTGTCCATGGCCTCGAGCACGGTGACCTCGGCGCCCAGACGGCTCCAGACGCTGCCCAGCTCAAGGCCGATCACGCCGGCGCCGATCACGCCCAGACGCTTGGGTGTCTCGGTAAATTCCAGGGCACCGGCGGAATCGACGATAATGTCGTCGGTCAGCGGCGTGGGCGGAATCTCCACCGGCACGGAGCCGGCGGCGATGATGATGCTGTCGGCCTCGTAAGTGGAGGCCTTGCCATTCTGGTCGGTCACCTCGACCTGCTGGCTGCCGGTCACCTTGCCGGTCCCCTCGATGCCGGTCACGCCGTTGGCCTTGAACAGGCCGGCGATGCCCCCGGTGAGGTTCTTAACGATCTTGTCCTTGCGGGCGATCATCTTCTTGACGTCCACCTGAACGTCGCCGGCCTGGATGCCCATGTCGTCGAAGTCATGCTTGGCCTCGACGAACTTGTGGGAGGCCTCGAGCAGCGCCTTGGACGGGATGCAGCCCACATTGAGGCAGGTGCCACCGAAGACGACCTTGCCTTCCTTGCTGATCCACTTCTCGACACAGGCCGTCTTGAGGCCCATCTGAGCGGCACGAATGGCGGCCACGTAGCCACCGGGGCCCGCACCGATCACGATCACATCAAACTTGTCAGCCATATCGGCTCCTGTTGCATGTCTTGGGTTCAGGCGCCGCCGGCATCAACCGGCGGCTCATGCCGCTCAGATGTCCAGCAGCAAGCGTGCCGGATCTTCCAGCAGCTCCTTGATGGTCACCAGGAACTGCACCGCATCCTTGCCATCGATCATGCGGTGGTCATAAGAGACCGCAAGGTACATCATCGGACGGATTTCGACCTTGCCGTTCACCGCCATGGGACGCTCCTGGATCTTGTGCATGCCCAGGATCGCGGTCTGCGGCGGGTTGATGATCGGCGTGGACATCAGTGAACCGAAGATGCCGCCATTGGTGATGGTGAAGGTGCCGCCCTGCATCTCATCGATGCCGAGCTTGCCGTCACGGGCCCGCTTGCCGAAGTCGACGATGCCCTTCTCGACATCGGCAATCTTCATGCTATCGGTGTCGCGCAGCACGGGTACCACCAGGCCACGGTCGGTCGAGACCGCCACGCCGATGTCCTGATAGCCGTGGTAGACGATATCGCTGCCGTCGATGGAGGCGTTGACGTCCGGGAAGCGCTTGAGCGCCTCGCTGGCCGCCTTGACGAAGAAGCCCATGAAGCCAAGCTTGACGTCGTGGGCCTTGAGGAAGGTGTCCTTGTACTGGGCACGCAGCTCCATCACCGCGCCCATGTCCACCTCGTTGTAGGTGGTCAGCATGGCGGCGGTCTGCTGGGCCTGGACCAGGCGCTTGGCGATGGTCTGGCGCAGACGGCTCATGGGCACGCGCTTCTCGGGACGCTCGCCTTCGACGACCGGTGCCGCCGCGGCGGCCTGGGTAGCCCCGCCGGACGCCTTGGCGCCGCCCTTGGCACTCTTGGCGGCAGACCCCGCCTTGACCGCGCGCTGCACGTCCTCCTTGAGGATGCGCCCGCCCTTGCCGGTACCCTCGATCTTGCTGACATCCAGGTCGTGCTCGGCCACCAGCTTGCGGGCGGCCGGCGCGAGGATCTTGTCGCCGACCTTTTCGTCGCTGGCGCCATCATCGGCGGAGGCTCCCGGCTCGACGTCGGCGGCCGTGCTCGCCGCACCGCCGGCACCCTCGGCGAAGATCGCCAGTATCGCCTCGGATTCGACCTGGCTGCCCTCCTCGGCCTTGATCTCGGCCAGGGCACCGTCGGCGGGTGCGACGACCTCGAGCACCACCTTGTCGGTCTCGATCTCGGCCAGCACCTCGTCGCGCTTGACCGCCTCACCGACCTGCTTGTTCCAGCTGGCAACGGTGCCTTCCTGGATCGATTCCGGGAAGGTCGGCGCCTTCACCTCATGCGTCTCGCCGCCGCCGGAAGCCGGCTTGTCGGCCTTGGTCTCGGACGCCTTCTCGGCCTCGGCATCATCCTTGTCGCCGCCCTGTGCCGACGCCTTGTCGCCCTTGGCCTCGCCTTCACCGATGCGTCCCAGCACCTGCTCGGACGCCACGGTGTCGCCTTCTTCGACCAGCGTCTCGGCGAGAACGCCGGCCTCGGTGGCCAGCACCTCGAGCACGACCTTGTCGGTCTCGATCTCGACGATCAGTTCGTCACGCTCGACGCTATCACCCGGCTGCTTGTGCCAGGCCGCGACGCTGCCTTCGGCAACGGATTCCGGAAAGGTTGGGGCCTTGATCTCGGTAGCCATGTCGTATCCCTTGTAAGTTCTGTCTCGTCCCGGTGGGCGCCATTACAGATTGAAGGCGTCTTCCACCAGCTGGCGCTGCTGTTCGGTGTGCACGGACATGTAGCCAGCGGCGGGGGCCGCCGATGCCGGGCGACCGGCAAATTTCAACTTGCCACCCAGGCCGTTCTTGAGCATGTCCGCCACGGCACGCATATGGTGCTGACTCGAATACCAGGCACCCTGGTTGAGCGGCTCTTCCTGGCACCACACGATATCGGTGACGTTGGTATAGTCCTTGATCGCCGCGAGCAGCTCTTCCTTGGGGAAGGGGTAGAGCTGTTCGATACGCAGGATGGCGACGTCGTCACGGCCATTTTCCTCGCGCCAACTGGCCAGGTCATAGTAGACCTTGCCGGCACACAGGATGATGCGCTCGACATTCTGCGCCTCCAGCTTGGCCTGGTCGGGCAGCACCATCTGGAACTTGCCTTCGGCCAGCTCGTCCAGGCTCGACGTGGCATCCTTGTGGCGCAGCAGGCTCTTGGGCGACATCACCACCAGCGGTTTTCTGACCTTGCGAATCACCTGGCGGCGCAGCAGGTGGAAAATCTGCGCCGGCGTGGTCGGCACACAGACCTGCATGTTCTGCTCGGCACACATCTGCAGGAAGCGCTCGAGACGCGCCGAGGAGTGCTCGGGGCCCTGCCCTTCGTAGCCGTGAGGCAACAGCATGGTCAACCCGCACAGCCGCCCCCACTTGGTCTCGCCGGAAGAGATGAACTGGTCGACCACCACCTGGGCACCGTTGAAGAAGTCCCCGAACTGAGCCTCCCAGATCACCAGATCATTGGGCGCGGTGGTGGCATAGCCATACTCGAAGCCCAGCACGGCCTCCTCGGAGAGGTAGGAGTCGTGGATGGTGAAGCGTGGCTGGCCATCGGCCATATGCTGCAGCGGCACATGAACGCTGCCGTCCTTCTGGTTATGCACCACCGCATGGCGGTGGGAGAAGGTGCCGCGGCCAACGTCCTGACCGGTGATGCGTACGGCATGTCCCTGGTCGATCAGCGTGGCGTAGGCCAGGGTCTCGGCGAAGCCCCAGTTGAGTGCCAGGCCACCGGCCTGCATCTTGCGGCGATCATCGTAGATCTTGGCCACCTGGCGCTGTACCTCGACGCTGCCGGGAATCTCGCACATCTTGGCCGCCAGCCGCTGCAGCTTCTTCATGGGCACCGACGTGTCGGCATGGCCGGTCCACTCTTGTCCCAGGTAAGGCTTCCAGTCGACGAACAGTGAGGTGTTGGGCTCCTGGACCAGGGCGTTGGCCACATGATTGCCGGCCATCAGGTCTTCGCGATAGGTCTCGATCATCGCCTTGGCCTCGTCCTCGGAGAGGACGCCCTGGGCCACCAGCCGCTCGGCATAGATGGCCCGGGCGGAAGGATGGTCCTTGATCTTGCGATACATCATCGGCTGGGTGCCGCTGGGCTCGTCGGCCTCGTTGTGACCGCGCCGGCGATAGCACACCAGGTCGATCACGACATCCTTCTTGAACTGCTGACGGTAATCCAGCGCCACCTGGGTGGCATGCAGCACGGCGTCGGGATCATCGCCGTTGACGTGGAAGACCGGTGCCTGGACCATCTTGGCGATATCGGTGCAGTACTCCGTGGACCGCGAGTCCTCGGGGTGCGACGTCGTAAAGCCAACCTGGTTGTTGATGACGATATGTACCGTGCCGCCGGTCTTGTAGGCACGGGTCTGGGACATCTGGAAGGTCTCCATGACCACGCCCTGACCGGCGAAGGCGGCATCGCCGTGCACGTTGATCGGCAGTACCTTGGTGCCCTCGAGGTCGTCGCGACGATCCTGACGGGCACGCACCGACCCCTCGACCACCGGCGAGACGATCTCGAGGTGGGAGGGGTTGAAGCCCAGGGCCAAGTGCACTTCGCCGCCCGGGGTCATGGCGTTGGAGCTGAAGCCCTGGTGATACTTGACGTCACCGGAGCCCCGCTCGATCACCTTCTTGCCGTCGAACTCGTCGATCAGGTCGCCGGGGTTCTTGCCCAGGATATTGACCAGCAGGTTAAGACGGCCGCGGTGGGCCATGCCGATGACCACTTCCTTGATGCCGTAGCCGCCTCCACGCTGGATCAGCTCATCCATCATCGGAATGAAGGTCTCGCCTCCCTCCAGGCCGAAGCGCTTGGTGCCGGGATACTTGGAGGCCAGATAGTTCTCCAGCCCCTCGGCGGCGGTCAGCCTTTCCAGGACGTGCTGACGAACGCCATTCTTGAAGGCCGGTGCACTGCGTACCGACTCGAAGCGTTGCTGCAGCCAGCGCTTCTCCTCGGTGTCGACGATGTGCATGATCTCGCAGCCGATGGAGCGACAGTAGGTCTGCTCCAGGGCCTCGACGATCTCCTTGAGCGGGGCCTTGTTCATTCCCAGGAAGAACGAGCCGGTCTGGAACTCGGTATCGAGATCGCTCTTCGTCAGCTGGTGGAAAGAGAGATCCAGGTCGGGGACCGGCTTTTCGCTGCGCAGCTTGAGCGGGTCGATATCGGCCTTCTGATGACCGCGGAAGCGGTAGGCGTTAATCAGCTGCAGGACCCTGACTTGCTTGCGATTCTCCTCGCTGTCAGCGGCCGCGGGGGCCAGCGCCGTGCGACGCTGCTTGGCCAGCTGATGGAACTGGTCGCGAACGGGCGCCAGGGGAACATCATGGTGGGGACCGTCTTCGGGGCGCGGCAGCTCGTCAAAATACTGGCGCCACTCATCGGGAACGGTAGAGGGGTCATCGAGGTACTGCTCGTAGAGCGCTTCCACATAGTGGACATTACTGCCACTGACGTGAGAGGAGCGCCACATCAACTCCATTATGCCTTGTTGCATCTCTCGGTCACCCTGCACTGATGGGGTGTAATCGGCGTCACCGCGACGCGGCCACGGCGACATCGGTAGTGCCCTGCCGGCTGGGGCCCATGCGTTTCCGGCGTTTCCGGCCGTCGCGGGCCCGAAACCTGGACTGTCATGGTCAAAAGCCGGCACCCAGGGCACCGGCTTTCAACGCTGTGTCCCTGTCACCCGCGGCTCAGGGTCGCGAGTGACAGCTGTGGCATATGATAACAAGCCACGGGACACGATTTAAGTGCCATTCGCTCAGGTGCTGTCGGCCAGCAACATCTCGCGGATCTTGCCGATCGCCCGAGTGGGGTTGAGCCCCTTGGGACATACTGCCACACAGTTCATGATGCCGCGGCAACGGAACACGCTGAACGGATCCTCGAGCTCGGACAGACGATCCCGAGTGGCGGTATCCCGGGAGTCCACCAGGAAGCGATAGGACTGCAGCAGACCCGCCGGCCCCACGAACTTGTCCGGATTCCACCAGAACGACGGGCAGGACGTGGAACAGCAGGCGCACAGGATACACTCGTAGAGGCCGTCGAGCTTCTCGCGGTCCTCCGGCGACTGCAGGCGCTCGATGGCCGGCGCCGGCTCATCGTTCTGCAGGTAGGGCTGAATGCGCTCGTACTGCTGATAGAACAGCCCCATGTCGACCACCAGGTCGCGGATCACCGGCAGGCCCGGCAGCGGCCGCAGCACCAGCTTGCCACCTTTCACCACCTCGGAGAGCGGGGTAATGCAGGCCAGGCCGTTCTTGCCGTTCATGTTCATGCCGTCGGACCCGCACACCCCCTCGCGGCAGCTGCGACGATAGGCCAGGCCGTTGTCCTGCTCCTTCATCATGTGCAGGACGTCCAGCACCATGACATCGCGGTCCTGGGTGTCGACCTGAAACTCCTGCATGTAAGGCGCGGAGTCGGTCTCTGGGTTGTAGCGGTAGATGGATACCTGAAGCATCGTGACTCACCCTCGTGTTAGCTGAATTAGTAGGTGCGGATTTTCGGCTCGAAGGTGTCGACGGTCCGGGGCGAGAAGTTGACATCACGCTGACCGACCGTCTTGTCGGCCGGGAAGTAGAGCGAGTGCTTCAGCCAGTTGACGTCGTCACGGTCCGGATAGTCATAGCGGGAGTGGGCGCCACGACTCTCCTTGCGCTCCAGCGCGGCAACGGCCGTGGCCTCGGCGACTTCCATCAGGTTATCGAGCTCGAGGGCCTCGACGCGGGCGGTGTTGAAGGCGTTGGACTTGTCCGGCAGGTAGGCATTGTCGATACGGCCACGCAGCTCGGCCAACTGCTTGACGCCCTTCTGCATGTTCTCTTCTTCGCGGAACACGCCGAAGGAGTTCTGCATGATGGACTGCAGCTCACGCTTGAGCTCCGGCACGGTCTCGCCACCCTCCGACTCGTTCCAGCGAGTGATGCGCTTCATCGCCGTCTCGATATCGGACTCGGAGGCGTCGAGGTAATCGATGCCCTCGTTGAGCGCGCCCTCGATGAACATGCCGGCGGCACGCCCGAATACCACGAGGTCGAGCAGCGAGTTGCCACCCAGACGGTTGGCACCGTGCACCGATACACAGGCCGCCTCGCCACAGGCGAACAGGCCGTTGACGATCTGGTCCTTGCCGTCTTCGCCGCGCATGATGGCCTGGCCGTGCACGTTGGTCGGCACGCCGCCCATCATGTAGTGGCAGGTCGGCACCACCGGGATCGGCTCCTTGGCCGGGTCCACATGGGCGAAGGTCTTGGAGAGCTCGACGATGCCGGGCAGACGCTTGCCGAGGACTTCCTCGCCCAGGTGATCCAGCTTGAGGTAGACGTGATCGCCGTTCTCGCCGCAACCACGACCCTCGAGGATCTCCATGACCATGGAGCGTGCCACCACGTCGCGGCCGGCCAGGTCCTTGGCGTTGGGGGCGTAACGCTCCATGAAGCGCTCGCCGTCCTTGTTGATCAGGTAGCCACCCTCGCCGCGACAGCCTTCGGTCACCAGGGTCCCCGCCCCATAGATGCCGGTGGGGTGGAACTGCCACATCTCCATGTCCTGCATCGGGAAGCCGGCACGCAGCGCCATGCCGATGCCGTCGCCGGTGTTGATCAGGGCGTTGGTGGTTGAGGCGTAGATGCGACCCGAGCCGCCGGTCGCCAGAACGGTGGCCTTGGACTTGACGTGCACCACTTCGCCGGTCTCGATATCCATGGCGATGCAGCCCACCACGTCGCCGTTGGCGTTCTTGACCAGGTCAACGGCGTACCACTCGTTGAGGAAGGTGGTATTGTTCTTCAGGTTATTCTGATAAAGGGTATGCAAAAGCGCATGACCGGTACGGTCGGCCGCGGCACAGGTCCGTGCGGCCTGGCCGCCGGCGCCGAAGTCCTTGGACTGGCCACCGAACGGGCGCTGGTAGATGCGGCCGTTGTCGAAGCGGGAGAACGGCAGACCCATGTGCTCGAGCTCGAAGACGGCCTTGGGGCCCTCGGAGCACAGGTATTCGGCGGCGTCCTGGTCGGCGATATAGTCGCCGCCCTTGACGGTGTCATACATGTGCCAGCGCCAGTCATCGTCGGGGTCGGCGGAGGCAATGGCACAGGTGATGCCACCCTGGGCGGATACCGTATGCGAACGGGTCGGAAAGACCTTGGAGAGCACCGCGGTCTTCTTGCCGGACTGGGCCAGCTCGAGGGCGGCCCGCAGGCCGGCACCGCCACCACCGATAATGATGGCGTCGAAAGACAGGCTACGCATGTTGGACATGAATCAGGCTCCCCACAGAATCTGAATGCCCCAGACCAGGAAGGCAAAGATGGCCAGGATGACAAGAATTTGAACGGTCAGGCGAATGGCGGTCGACTTGAGGTAGTCGGTGGTCACGGTCCACAGTCCCACCCAGGCATGACCCGCTATAGAGATAAAGGCCAGCAGCGAGAAGATGCGCATCCAGGTCTGGGAGAAAAGGCCGCTCCAGGTCAGATAGTCGAGGTCCGGATTGAATAGCAGGAAGAGAACGATAAAGAGCGTATAGGCCGCCATGATGACGGCGGAGACCCGCTGGATCAGCCAGTCGGAAAGGCCGCTGCGACCCAGGTTCGTGACGTTGGTTACCATACCCAGACTCCCGCCAGAATGATCAGTACGGCGCTGGCCACCACGGTGACCTGTGCCTTCTTGTGGCCGCCCTCGAGGGTCACACCAATATCCATGTCCATCAGCATATGCTTGATGCCAGCCACAAAGTGAAAGGCCAGGGCAGACAGCAGCCCCCAGGCGATCAGCTTGGCCAGGAAGTTGCTAGCCAGGGCATCACTGACCGCGACAAAGCCTGCCGGGGAGGCGAGCGACTTGCTCAACGCCCAGAAGGCAAAGATCAGGCCGATGAAGAGGATGACGCCGGTGATGCGGTGAGCGATCGACGTCAGGGCGGGTAACGGAAACTGTATCGTGGACAGATCCAGATTTACGGGTCGTTTGCTATTCACGGCTCTCTACACACTCTCTATGGCACGCTCAGGAAGCTTGGACAAGCTCCGGGCGGGCGGTGGTTTCGGGAAGGCATCGGCCGTTGCCGGAAGTGGCAAGACCGGCTGCACCTGCCAGTCGCGCGGGGTGGATTATAGGGGGCCGTCCGCCCCATGACAAACCGAGAACGCCTCGGCTAGACCATGGTGCAAACTCGGTCGCCCCCTTTATTCGCCTGGGTTTCACCGCATCGCGGGCAGGGACGCCGGCCCATATGGTGCTGCGCACCATTTCCTTGACAATCCATGGACAAAATCAACACCCTTGCACACGCAATAGCGTGCCATCGGCTAATTGACAATCGCTGACACGCTTCTATAGTGGGCGAACCTTTTTCGCCGGCACCCCCAGCGAAGACGCCAAAAAATGAATGACTTATCGCCCTAATCACGAACTCGAGAGGAGGCCTTTCATGGCTGACAGGAAAGCGACGCTGACAGTTGACGGCCTGGACAAGACGATCGAGCTACCCGTCTACTCGGGCGCCATGGGCCCCGACGTGGTAGACGTCCGCGGCCTCGGCGCCGAAGGCCTGTTCACCTACGACCCCGGCTTCATGGCCACCTCCTCTTGCCAGTCCGCGATTACCTATATCGATGGCGGCAAGGGCATGCTGCTGCACCGCGGCTTCCCCATCGACCAGCTGGCCAAGAGTTCGAACTTCGTCGAGCTCTGCTACCTGCTGCTGTTCGGCGAACTGCCCAATGACGCGCAGTACGCCGACTTCGAGTCGCGGGTCAGCAACCACACCATGGTCCACGACCAGATCAACAACTTCTTCAAGGGCTTCCGTCGCGATGCCCATCCCATGTCCATCCTGTGCGGCGTGGTCGGCGGGCTGGCCGCCTTCTATCACGACCACATGGACATCACCAAGGAAGAAGACCGCATCATCAGCGCCATCCGCCTGATTGCCAAGATGCCGACCATCGCCGCGATGTCTCACAAGTACAACGTTGGCCAGCCCTTCAACTACCCTCGCAACGGCCTGAGCTATGCCGAGAACTTCCTCTACATGATGTTCAGCAACCCCTGCGAGGAATACACGATCAACCCGGTCTACGCCAAGGCGATGGACCGCATCTTCATGCTGCACGCCGACCATGAGCAGAACGCCTCCACCTCCACGGTGCGCCTGGCAGGCTCCACCGGTGCCAACCCCTTCGCCTGCATCAGTGCCGGCATCGCGGCCCTGTGGGGCCCGGCCCACGGCGGCGCCAACGAGGCCGTGCTGAAGATGCTCGACGAAATCGGCGACGATTCCGAAGAGAACATCCAGCGCTTCGTCGACAAGGCCAAGGACAAGGATGACCCCTTCAAGCTGATGGGCTTCGGCCACCGCGTCTATCGCAACTTCGACCCGCGCGCCAAGGTGATGAAGGAGACCTGCGACGAGGTACTGGCGGAACTCGGCATCGACGACCCTCAGCTGAAGATCGCCAAGCGCCTGGAACAGATCGCCCTGGAGGACGACTACTTCATCGAGCGCAAGCTCTATCCCAACGTCGACTTCTACTCCGGCATCATCCTCAAGGCCATGGGCATTCCAACCAACATGTTCACGGTCATCTTCGCCGTCTCTCGTACCATCGGCTGGATCTCCCACTGGAACGAGATGCTCAGCGACAGCTACAAGATCGGCCGCCCACGCCAGCTCTACACCGGCCACCCCCAGCGCGATTATCCGGCCGAGTAAGCCTGGCCGCGCGATACATCGCCGCACACGTTATGCTGTTGAAAGCCGCCTCCGGGCGGCTTTCTGCATCCTGCAAGCGTTCAATCATCCCACAAGAAGAGAGAGCCATGAGCCATACCATCTCGACAGTCGCCTTTATCGGTCTGGGCGTCATGGGTTATCCCATGGCCGGCCACCTGGCCCGCGCCGGCCTCGACGTTCGCGTATACAACCGCACCCCCGCCAAGGCCGAGGCCTGGACCGAAACGCATGGCGGCAGCCATCATGCCACGCCCTGCGAAGCCGCCAGGGGCGCCGACCTGGTCCTGATATGCGTAGGCAATGACGATGACGTGCGCGAGGTCACCACGGGCGAGCACGGCGCCCTCTCCGGAATGGCCGAGGGCAGCCTGCTGCTGGACCACACCACCGCCTCCGCCGACCTCGCCGAAGCACTGGATACCGCCTGTCGTGAGCGTGGCGTCGGCTTTATCGACGCGCCGGTTTCCGGCGGCCAGCAGGGAGCGGAGAACGGCGCCCTGACCATCATGTGCGGTGGCGAGGAAGGCGATTTCGCCCGTGCCGAGCCGATACTCGACCACTATGGGCGGGCGGTGACGCTGATGGGTCCGGTCGGCAGTGGCCAGTTGACCAAGATGGTCAACCAGATCTGCATCGCCGGCCTGGTCCAGGGCCTCGCCGAGGGACTTCACTTCGCCGAGCAGGCGGGGCTCGACCGTCAGCGCGTCGTAGACGTTGTCGCCAAGGGGGCCGCCGGCTCCTGGCAGATGGAAAATCGCCATGCCACCATGATTGCCGATGAATACGAACACGGCTTCGCCGTGGACTGGATGCGCAAGGATCTCGGCATCTGTCTGGAGCAGGCCCGCCGACTCCAGGCGCGCCTGCCCGTGACGGCCCTGGTCGACCAGTTCTACGGCGACCTCCAGGTAATGGGCGGCGGTCGCTGGGACACCTCCGCCCTGCTGCGCCGCCTGCGCGACATGCGACTCGCCTGACCCCCGGCGGCGGTCCTTCCGGCCCGCCGCCACCCTACTTTTCCACTGCCTCGGCGTTTTCCACACTTTCTGTGGATAAACCTGTTCAAAACCCTTAGAAAAGGTCTCACAATCGCCATATTCAGCGGCCTGGCCTTAGATTGTTCATTTTTTGATCTATTATAAGTTACTGTTTTTAAACAACTTTATGACAAGGCGTCGAAGATGAAGCACTTCTCGCCGTCTGTGCACAGACAGAGGGCGCGGAACCGCGACAAGTGGACAAGTCAAGTGGGAATAGCCAAAAAATGGGTGCTGAGAACGCGCATCCCATGAAGGATCTCGATGCCACCGACGGCGGCAAGAGAAAAAGAAAGGGCACTCAAAAAAGAGTGCCCTTGCTTGAGGAAGGTGGCGTCCCATAGGGGGTTCGAACCCCTGTTACCGCCGTGAAAGGGCGGTGTCCTAGGCCACTAGACGAATGGGACGGAATCTTCACGCGAGACACGTTTGGTGGAGCCTAGCGGGATCGAACCGCTGACCTCAACACTGCCAGTGTTGCGCTCTCCCAGCTGAGCTAAGGCCCC
>NZ_CANLFS010000007.1 GCF_947490095.1 uncultured Halomonas sp.
GCTTACCGGGCCTACGCGATTGGCGGGTCCGTTCATGCCAAGTGCGCTGGCGCTTACCGGGCCTACGCGATTGGCGGATTCGTTCATGCCATGCGGCGAAGAGATCGGTGATCTATCGGTGCTGGGACGGTTTCTGGTAAGCTTGCGCGCCTATCTAAACGCGTATTTTCCCTAACGGTGAACCGCCCCATGGCAAAGCAACAGGATGCCACAGATCTGCAGCGTGCCCTCAAGGCGTGCCGTAGCTCCTTCGTATCGGTCGGCTTCTTCAGCATGTTCGTCAACCTGCTGATGCTCGTGCCGCCCATGTATATGCTACAGGTCTACGACCGGGTGCTGACTACCCAGAGCGGCGAAACGCTGTTGATGCTGACGCTGGTGGTCGTCTTCCTGTTCATGGTGATGGGCGGCCTGGAGTTGGTGCGCTCGCGGATACTGGTGCGGGTGGGGAATCGGCTGGACACCACTATCAACTCGCGGCTGTACAGCGCCATGTTCCGGCGCAGCGTGGTGACCCAGGGGCAGCAGAGCGCACAGCCGCTCAATGATCTGACCAGCCTACGCCAGTTTCTGACCGGCAATGGCCTGTTCGCCTTCTTCGATGCGCCCTGGGTGCCGATCTACCTGGGGGTGCTCTTCCTGTTCCACCCCTGGCTTGGCATGTTCGCCACCGGCGCGGGCATCATTTTGCTGGCCCTGGCCATCGCCAACGAGAAGGCCACCAAGGGGCTGCTGGCCGAGGCCAACAGCGAGCATATCAAGGCCCAGGATCTGGCCAACTCCAACCTGCGTAACGCCGAGGTGCTGCATGCCATGGGCATGTTGCCCGGCATCATGGGGCGCTGGGCCGACAAGCACCACGAATTCCTGGCCAAGCAATCCCAGGCCAGCGACCGCGCCGGGGCCCTGACCAATGCCTCCAAGGTGCTGAGGATGCTCTTCCAGTCGATGATCCTCGGCCTGGGGGCCTATCTGGTGCTGCAGGCGGAGATGACCGCGGGCATGATGATCGCCGGCTCCATCATCATGGGCCGCGCCCTGGGGCCCATCGATCAGATGATCGGCAGCTGGAAGGGCTTCGTGAGCGCGCGTGGCGCCTATGGGCGACTCAACGAGCTGCTCACCCAGATTCCGGAAGAGAATCGCCGCATGTCGTTGCCAGCCCCCAGGGGCGACCTGGCGGTAGAGACCGTGGCGGCGGCGCCCCCCGGGGTGCGCATGGTGACGATTCGGGGCATCAACTTCACGGTGCCGGAGGGGGAGCATGTGGGCATCATCGGCCCCAGTGCCGCCGGCAAGTCGACCCTGGCGCGGGTGCTGCTGGGCATCTGGCCCACCCAGGTAGGCAGCGTGCGCCTGGATGGCGCCGAGGTGGGCCAATACAACCGCGACGAGCTGGGGCCTCATATCGGCTATCTGCCCCAGGATATCGAGCTGTTCGATGGCACCATCAGCGAGAATATCGCCCGCTTCGGTGAGGTGAATGCCGAGAAGGTGGTCAAGGCGGCCAGGAAGGCCGGCGTTCACGAGATGATCCTCGAGTTGCCCAACGGTTACGACACCTATATTTCTTCCACCAGTGGTGCGCTCTCCGGCGGCCAGCGCCAGCGGGTGGGGCTGGCACGGGCGCTCTACGGCGACCCGGTATTTATCGTGCTCGACGAGCCCAACTCCAATCTTGACGATGCCGGCGAGCGCTCACTGAGCCAGACCATCGCCCAGCTCAAGCAGGAGGGGGCCACCCTGTTCGTGATCAGCCACCGCACCAGTGTGCTCAAGAATATGGACAAGCTGCTGGTGATGAAGGAGGGGCAGGTCAGTGCCTTCGGCCCCCGTGACCAGGTCATGGCGCAATTTGCCAAGAAGCCGCAGCGCCAGGGACAGGTCAGTCAGGCGTCGAATGCGCGATTGGCCTCCATTCGTGGTGGTCGCGGTGAGCCGGAGGGGCCGGCAGGAACCCCCGAGGAGCAGAAGTAATGGCCGATAAACGAGAAACACGCGAGACCGGCCGGCAGATGGTGCGTCCCGAGATCGATGTCACCCCGGGCCCCCAGACGCTCGAGGGTGAGTACAGCGAGACGCTACCCACCAGCGACAAGGGCTATCGCCGCCTGGGGTTGGCGATTCTGTTGGTCGCCTTCGGGGGGTTCGGCACCTGGGCGCTGACCGCCTCCCTGGCCGTCGCCGTGGTGGCGCCGGGTAGCGTCTCCATGGAGACCTTCAAGCGCACCGTGCAGCACCTGGAAGGCGGCATCGTGCGTGAGCTGCTGGTCGAGGATGGCGACAAGGTCGAGGCGGGAGACCCCCTGGTGATCCTCAGTGACACCCAGGCCCGCTCCCAGCTGGACATCGCCCGCTCCCAGTACCTGATCAACCGTGCCATGGAGGTGCGGTTACTGGCCGAGCAGGAGGAGGCCGAGCAGCTGGCCTTCCCCGACGAATTGATGCAGAGCGACCGCCCCCGCGTGCAGCAGGTATTGGCGGTGCAGCAGAGCCTGTTCATGGCGCGCCGCGAATCGCTGCAGGGGGCGTTGCAGTCCCTGGATGAGCAGTCCCGGCAGATGCGTGACCAGATCGATGGCCTGGAATCACAGATCGCCATCAACCGCCGCCGCGTCGGCTCGCTGAGAGCCGAGGCCGATGATTTTCGTTCGTTGTTCCGCGAAGGGCTGGGCGATAACCAACGGCTGCGTGAGCTCGAGCGTCAGGTGCTGGAATATGAGGGCCGCATCGCCGAGCACCGTTCGCAGATTGCCCGCCTCAAGTCCCAGATCAGCGAGAACCAGCTGCAGAAGGAGGTGCGTCGCCAGGAGTTCCAATCCGAGGTCGGCGAGCAGCTGCGCAATGCCCAGTCACAGATCGCCGAGGCGGAAGAGCGCATTACCTCGCTTTCCGACCAGGTGGCGCGTACCACCATCTCGGCACCGGTCTCCGGCACCGTGGTCGGGCGCCAGGTGAATACGCAAGGGGCCGTGATTCGTGGCGGTGACCCGATCATGGATATCGTGCCGGCGGGGGATGGCTTCGTGGTCGAGGCCCGGGTTCCCAATCGTGACATCGATCATATTTATATCGGTCAACCGGCCAATATTCGCTTCTCGGCCTTCAATCAGCGCCTCACCAACGAGATCGCCGGTGAGATCATCTACGTCAGCGCCGATAGCTTCGAGGACGAAGCCACCGGCCAGATGTATTACAAGACACGGGTGCGGGTGACCGAGGAAGGGCGGAAGGATATGAACGAGCGCATGCAGCTGCTCTCCGGCATGCCGGCGGAAGTGTTGATCAAGACCGGTGAGCGCACCTTCGCCAGCTATATCGCCAAGCCCATCAGCGACATGCTGGCCCGGGCGATGCAGGAGGAGTAATGGTCAAACGATCCTTATGCAGGCCCTTCGCCCTCGCCCCCATCGCCCTGGCGGTGGCATTCGTCGGCGTCTCGTCGCCGGCCACGGCACAGCCGGTAGCGGCGGTTGAAGGGCAGGGCGCTGATATGCCCACCTCGCTGGATGCCCAGCCTTCGGCGCCCGGTCAATCGACGCTTCCCTCTCTGCCGACGCTGTTCCAGAGTGCCCTGGAGCATGATGCCGACCTGGCACGCCAGCGCTACGAGCTCAAGGCCAGCGAGCGTGACATCGACAAGGCCTGGGCCCAGCTCAAGCCCCAGGTATCGGCCAGTGCCAGCTACTCCTACCAGGAGAGCGATAACTACTATACCGATAACCCCGATTATGATCCGGGCAGGGACCCGCGCAGCAATGACAATGAGGCGCGCTTCCAGGGGGAAACGGAAGACACTCTCTGGCAGGTCAGCCTGCAGCAGCCGCTGTTCAGCATGGAGCGCTGGCGCAGCGTCGATCGCGCCGGCGAGCAGGTCGCGGCGGCGGAGCTCGACCTGGCCGTGGTGGAGCGTGACCTGGCGCTCAGCGTCAGTGAGGCCTATGTCAACGCCTTTATCGCGTCGCGCAAGTTGGCGATGCTAAAGGCCCAGCGCGAATCGCTCGACCTGCAAGCGCGTCAGGCCAATCGTGCCTATGAGCTGGGAGTGGGCGATCGCATCAATGTGCTCGAGGCTCAGTCGCGCCTCGACCAGACCATCGCCGACACCGTACAGGCCGACAACGAGCTCAACGATGCCCTCAGTGAGCTGGAACGCCTGACCGGCCAGAGGCCCCAGTTCGATCAGGCGCGGCTCGGCAACGTCAACGGCGTGGCCCTGGCCGATATCTGGGGAGACGAGCAGGCGTGGCTCGCGCGCATCGGCAACAATCTCGACGTCAGGCGCGCCACTGCCGAACAGGCGATCGCCCGGAGCGATACTCGAGTACGGCGCAGCGGCTACTATCCCGAGCTCAATCTTAACCTCAGCTACAGCGATCGCGACTCCAACGACCCCTTCCGCGAGAGTCAGGACGCGCGTGCCAGCATGCAGCTGGAGATGCCGATCTATCGCGGTGGCTATACCAGCGCCAACGTCGAGCAGGGTGAGCTGAAAGCGATGGCCGCCCAGAAAGGGCAGGACAATCAGCGTAACCTGGCCGCCCAGGAAGTGCGCCAACGCCTGCGCTCATTGCGCGGCAACACGCGCCGCATGCAGGCGTTGCGCCAGGCCATCGAATCCAGCGAGCTCTTCCTGGAGGCCGCCGAGCGCGGTGAACAGCTGGGGCTGCGCGACCTGGTCGACGTGCTCGATGCCCGTGCCAGCCTCTACGACCAGCAGATCCAGTTTGTGGAAACCTTCGGAACCTCTCTCCTCGACCGGCTCGCGCTTCAGTCGGCGGTGGGTGCACTGAGCAGTGAGGACCTCCTGGCCACCATGGACCTGCTGGCTCGCATTCATCGGCAAGACGGCTGAGGTCGGGCTAGGTCATGCCACATGGCAATACCGCCAGCGACTGGTTGCGTCATGGCATGCGTGGCTTCGACGCGGCGATCGCGTTCAGCGTGTCATGGGCCCTGCTCAAGGCCATGCCGGGGCTGGACTATACCCAGGGTATCGAGTATCCCCTGTTGATCCTGGTCGGCAGCCTGCTGCTGACGGCCTGTGGGGAGGTGCTGGGGCTCTATCAGCCCTGGCGCGGGCGTAGCCTCTTCACCATGCTGGGGGTCTACGCCGGGGGGTGGTTCCTGGCCATTGTGCTGCTCAGCCTGTTTCTGGTCGTGACCCAGGGCGCCATCGTCTTCTCCCGAGCCTGGATGCTGGCCTCATCGGTGGCCGTGCTGGGGGGCGGGTGTGGGCTGCGGGCGGCGCTCTATGGCTATCTGCGTCGGCTTCGTGCCCGCGGTCGCAATATCAAGCGGGTGCTCGTGATCGGGCGGGTGGACAACATCGCTCGGGTCGAGCGGCGTCTGGAGAGCCTGCCCTATATCGGCTATCGCATCAGTCATCGTCTGGTCGACTCGCCGGCGGATGCGTTATTGCCGCGCATCCAGGCGCTGGTCAGCGATAGCGTCTTTCGACGCGACTTTGACGAGGTCTGGCTGAGCTACCCCCTCAGCGAAGGCGATACCGTCAAGTGCATCGCCGAGGAATTGCTCTCGGTGCCGGTGAACCTGCGATTCTTCCCCGACCTCTCCGATGTGCGCCTGCTCAATCATCGCGTCGCCAAGGTGGCGGACATGTATTCGCTGGACCTCAACGTCAGTCCGCTCAATGGCCCCATGCGTCTGATCAAGGCATTGGAGGACCGAGTGCTGGGGCTGCTCCTGTTCGTGCTCTTCCTCCCCCTGATGCTGGTGATTGCCGCGCTGGTGCGCTGGCGGATGGGCTCACCGGTGTTGTTCAAGCAGTATCGTCACGGCCTGGACGGCAAGCGCTTTCGCATCTACAAGTTTCGCACCATGCGCCCCCATGCCGAGAAGGGCGTGACCCGCCAGGCCACGGGAGGTGATGTGCGTATCACCCGGCTGGGGAGTTTTCTGCGCCGCACCAGCCTCGACGAATTGCCTCAGCTCTACAATGTGCTCCAGGGACGCATGTCGCTGGTGGGGCCTAGGCCCCACGCCATGGATCACAACGATCACTACAAGGATGTCATCGAGGCCTATATGCAGCGCCATCGGGTCAAGCCCGGCATGACCGGCTGGGCCCAGGTCAACGGCCTGCGCGGGATCACCGAAGACGTCGAGGTGATGCGTCGACGCGTCGAATACGACCTCTATTACATCGACAACTGGTCGCTGGGGCTGGATTTGAAGATACTGGCCATGACGTTGAGCAAGGGGTTTTTCAACGCCAATCCCTGATCAAAATGCGCGACATGCCCCTACTGCTAGTGTGGGCAAGGGTGGCCCCTCAGGTGTTGTGTCTGCGGGTCAAGCAGGCATGGCTTGTCATGCTTGCGCCGAATACTACTACTAACAGGAGGTGGTTTTGCCAGACTGGTGGACATTATGGATATCGCTGACACTTAGTGTATCAGCGGTTCTGGCAAGTGGGTGGTTGGCGCCACGAAGAGCCCTCGCGTTAGTTGCCGTGAGTGGCTTTTTGTTGGTTACCGTGCTGTCGGCGCTTTACGGAGTGGCCGACTATTTCACCGGTCGTGGCATCAACGAGTCGGTCATCTACCACCTCAAGGCGGGCATGACAGGCGCGGGTCTGGGCGATTACGGCTCGCTCGCTATCGCTGCCGGACTGGCACTGGTGGCGTCTGTGGTAGTGGCGATCGTTGCCTCGGTATGGATATTCCGGCAGGACAGGCAAGGCAGCCTGCAGGCTACTGGCTGCGTGATAGTGCTCGTGGCCAGTGCCGTTCTGCTACACCCGGCCACTCGGGACCTATATCTCCTGCAGCAACAGGCGTCATCAGCTCAACATGATGTGGCGCTACCGAAACGCTATATCAAGCCTTCGCTGGTGCCGCCAGAGGAACCGCTCAATCTGGTGGTGCTCTACTTGGAAAGCGTAGAGCGCACCTACCTGGACGAGCAGTCATTTCCAGGCCTGGTGCCTAATATTTCCCGCCTGGAGAAAGAGGCAACCTCCTTCACCAATGTTCAGCAGGTGACTGGCACCGGGTGGACCATTGGCGGGATGGTCGCAAGCCAGTGCGGTATTCCCCTGATGACGCCCGGCCATGGTAACTCCATGTCCGGTATGCCGGACTTCCTGCCACTGGCGGAGTGTCTGGGTGATCATCTGGATCGTCAAGGGTATTGGCTGGATTTCATGGGTGGGGCGGACTTGAGCTTCGCCGGTAAGGGGCAGTTTTATCGCACTCATGGCTTTACCCGGGTAGCAGGGGGCGATGCGTTATCGGCGGACCTGGATGACCCGCCGCAGTCGGCCTGGGGGCTTTACGATGATGCGCTGCTGACGCTGTTTGAACAGCGCCTGGGGGAGCATAGCCGGCGTGGCGTACCGTTCGGGTTGATTGGCCTGACCCTCGATACCCACCATCCTGAAGGCCATATGCCGCCGGCGTGTCGAGGCGTTAAATATGGCGATGGCAGCAACCCCATGCTCAATGCCGTGCACTGCAGCGATCGTCTGGTGGGACGATTTGTCGACTCATTCCGGCAAAGCCCGATGGCCAGCAATACCGTGCTGGTGGTGATGTCGGATCACCTGGCCATGCGCAATACTGCCTGGCAGCAGCTGGAACAACATCCCCGCCGTAACCTGCTGATGATGTTCAGCCCCCGGCTGCCTCCTCAACGTATTGATAAACCGGGTTCCATGCTCGATGTTGCCCCTACGCTGCTGGCGGCCATGGGGCATGAAATAGACGGCTGGGGCTTCGGGCGCAACCTGTTTGAAGACGGCGCCACGCTGGTCGAGCGCGAAGGCAGCAACATCAACGCCTATCTTCAGCGCCAACGTGGCGCGCTGTCTGCACTGTGGCGCTTTCCAGGGCTGGAGGAAGGACTGACCATCAACGCGGGCGAGAAAACCGTGATCATGTCGGGGCAGACCTACCCTGTGCCGGCCTTGATACGGCTGAGTGACGATGCCGGCCTCGCCCACTTTATACCCGCGCGCAAGAACCATAACGAACTACCGAACTACCTGGGTCGACTAACCCCGGACGAGGAGTTTATCTGGATAGACCAGTGTCGCAATATCCATGCGCTTTTCGCCTCGGATCCGGTGTCAGATGAGAGCGAGGCCCTGTGTCGGGTAGTCGGCAGCATGCAAAACGACGTCACTCTGCACCGACTACAAGAGAAGGCCTCGCACCTCAGTCGTGACGACCTGGAACATCAGCTCGAGGCTCCACGGGCGACACCGGAAAAGCAGCGACAGCGACAGCTATCGCTGCAGCGCTTCAAGACCACCGGGAGTTGGGATGCTCGTCGATTAACTTGGCCTACCTGGACCGATGATGACGTGCTGCACATACGCTCTGCAGGGTTCGGTGCCGGGGCTTCCCACATCCGGTATCGGTCCAGTGGGTTGGAAGGCGGAGCCCAGCTCAAGCGTGGGGTATCTCTGATAGGAGTAGCTCCCAGCCAGCAGCCAGTGCTGTTGAGGCATGTCGATACCTGCAGGGCAAGCCCACCGGAAACCGGTTTTAGCCGCGAGCTGGTGATGCATCAGGGTGACTATGCCGGCTTTGTCGTGCTGGTGCACGATACCGCGTTTTGCGATAACCGCGAGGCCTTGGCCGCCACATTGCAGGGTACCGGCCTGCAGCAGTGGCAGGCGCTAGGGTTTCGTGAACCCTATATCGGCGTGATTACAGCGCAAGGCGGAGTCGATGAAATCAGCGGTCACCCGGGCCGGACAGCCTCGCTGTTCGTCGAGAGGGCCGAGTGAGGCAATGGCAGTTTCACCTATTCCAGAAGCGCCGGTGCATCGACAGCTGGCGTTTAAGGCGTAGTGGCAGACATTGTTCCATCCGGCCGAGGCGGTAGCCTGCATACTTGAATAGCGTGCGTAGCCCCGCTTCGGGTAGTCGGTGGGGCGCATCCCGTAGCAGGTAACGGAGCTCTGAGCGTACGAAGCGTAAACCCTCGCCCTCTGCCCGGCCCAGCCACTCCAAGAGCCATGCTTCGCGGGCGTGGAGTACGCCGATATCGAAGTAGCGTCCACACTCCTCGACCAGAGAATAGTTGTGCGAATGATACACTCTGGCCTCGGCACAATAGGCCAGTTGCCAGTCCGCCTGAAGCAGCCGTGCCCCGGCTAGCATATCCTCGGAAAGAATGACATTTTCGGTGAACCCCCCTGCGTCCAGTAGTGCTTTACGACGGTAGGCGGCGAAGGAGTTGGAGAGAAAGGCTGTCTTGACGCCTAGGCGTGGAATATCTTGTGGGCCTACGACATAAGATTTATTGGGGTAGTTAAAATATCTTCCATGCTTTGCAATAGCCGTTGCATTGTCATGGGGTAGTTGACGACCAAAGGCAGCGCCGATCGTGGGGTCACTAAAGCAGGCTACCAAGTTTTCTATATCCTTTATGCCGCATGGAATAGCATCTTGGGTCAAGAATACCACGACTTCTGCATCCTTGAGATATTTCAATGCCCATGAGCGAGTGCCGCCATGATTAAACTCATTGCGATCAATAATGACGACTTCAGCTCCTGCCTCGCGAGCGAGGCAGGCTGTATCATCATCCGAAGATGAGTCAATGACCAACAAGTTGTGGCCTCGACACGCTGGCAAGGTCTTGGCTAACCAGGTAGGCCAGAGTGTCCCAGCATTAAGTGTGGGAACACAAATGCAGAATCTAATCGACATCTTTAAACTCTTTTTTTCCAAGCTCAAAGTCGGTTTTGCTTTTTACCTGCTGGTAGGCCTGGTCCAGCAGTGCTTGACGATTAGAAGAACGAGCAGTGTCGGCAGGCGTTCGATAAAGTGAGGTGGTTTTTTTAACTAGCTGAAAAGTTTCATTTTCGGCATAACGACGCCATAGGTTCCAATCTTCCAGCTGATCGAAGCCCGCATGAAAACCACCACGCTCGAGGTATAGACGACGTTCAAATAAAACAGCCTGAATAGGAAAGTAATTTCTTTCGGCGAGTACGCTGGCGTCGTGCGGCTGAATTAGGTCCGTGTGTTGAATGTATGCAGTCTCCAAGATTGACTTGTTATCACTGCTTATATCGCATTTTACATCCCATGCTAAAGAGTAAGCCGCACAGGCCCAGGGGGTGGCCGTGAGTTGGTTGACAAGTGCTTCGACATGATCTGAGTAGAGGAGGTCATCATCATCGAGGAAAAGACACCAATGCCCCTGAGCCAAGGAGAGTCCCAGATTTCCGGCTGCACTGCGGCCAAGTTTTTCCTGGCTGGCATACACAACACTACATGGTGCTTTGATGTCGAGTTTATCAACAATATCCTTACAGCTATTCCCGCCGTCCTCTATCACGATCCACTCGATCGAAGGGTAAGTCTGCTGAAAAACACTAAGTCCTGCCTGTTGTAAAAGCCAGTCGCGCCCTTGATAAGTTCGGGTGATTATTGATACTAAAGGCGAGTTTTTTTCATCGAGTGCTGGTGGGGGAACTTCGATAAAGGCACCATGGCGAGTTAACTCATAGTCGAGATTTCTGAATACACCAATGTTTTTGTAGCGTTTGTTTTTTCTTTCTTTTATGATTTCAGGATACTGTTTTGCCAGTTGAAAAAATTCAGATAGCAGGGCTTTCCTTGTGCCGTCAAAAGGCTGCTTTCTTGTCAAGCTGGCCCCTGCCAGAAAGATTCCCGAGAGCTGAGCTAACCAGTTGCCATATCTTAGGCGAAGGTAAAGATTGGCACGAGTGCTTCCCAAGTATTGGGCAGGTTTGATCTGGTGAGCTTGCTCATAAGTATAGTGAGCTACGGTAGCAGTGGGGCAGTAGCGAAGCCTGTAGCCTGCTTCTCGACAACGGAATGAGAACTCAACGTCCTCACCATAAAGAAAAATTCTTTCATCATGGCCGCCAAGTTTTTCGAAAACTGTTCTTCGAATAAGAATACAGGCATGGGAAGACCAGTGCGTTTCCCAACTGACCGGATCATAATGCTTTGGATGCTCGAATGGGCGTTGGCGAAGCTCCCATGATGCAATGTCTTGACTATCATTTACAGCCAGGCGGACGCAACGTGATATTGAAGGCTTGTCGAACTCAAGATCCGGGTTGGTAATGAGTATGAAGTCACCGTTGGCATATTTGGCTGCCCAGTTGTGTGCTGCTCCAAATCCCAGGTTAGGCCTCTGGTGAAGCTGGAAATCGGAAAAAAGGTAGCCTTGAGATGATATTAATTTATTGATAAGGTCGATGGTGCCATCTTGCGATCCGTTATCAACAATAATGACTTCAATTCTGGAGGTCGGATAATCTTGGGAAAATAGACTATTGAATAAGCCTTCGAGCCATTTTTCGCTATTATAGGTGACCAATGATATCGTGATTATCGGCCAAGTGCTGGCCTCTTCAGCAGAGGAGGGGTGACAGGCTTTAGTGGTTAGCGAACCCTCCTCGATCCAGTGAGAGACTTCCTCCAAGCGTCGCTCACTCATCGATTGCAAATGGGCTATGTTCTGCTTTTGAAAAGCACGCTGGGGTAATGATCTAGTTATACTTACCAGAGGATATAGCAAGCGTTTAATGGGGGCGGGAAGACGCCGGCCCAGAGCACGACCCTCGTTCAGGCCAATACGTAACCAGGCGATTGTCTGCCATCGTATCCACCGACTGGCCTGCAGGCTTCGACGCAGCGGCATGGTCACTTTCCAGGAACGCGATCGGTAGATAGCTTGTAGCTCTTGTTCCAGAATCTCTTTTTCATGGAGTGCCTGGTCGAGAGCTATAGCCAGTTTTGCATTGCTATCGACTATATTGATATCCGCTTCATAAGAATTTGAGGGCTGGTCACCACGGTCAATGTCCCTTCGATCACGGTGGTTAGCGTTGCATCGATCCACGAATTATCCTGACAGGGCTGAGAAATAGAAAGGAGGTTTGGCGATAGGATAATCGATCCGTATCGTCGGGTCGATGGACCTAGGCACCTTGCTGGGGCTATCGCAGTTAGATAAGTAGACATCCATAGATACTCCGCCCGCATCGTAGCCACTCTGGCCGCCACCTCACTGTGCCCGGCATCATGTCTCGCTTTGCCGAGCAGGCCGAAGGGCACGCCGTCAGTGGCAACACACGGCGGCGCGCTTACGACCGTGCAGCCGCTCAAATTTCCTTCATCTGGTCAGCCTGTGGGCGGCTGACCAGTGTCTGGTGCTGAGGGCTGCGCGCCACCGATGAGGGATTCAGCAAGGTCATGACAATCCCAGAGCTGCTCAAGCTTCTTTCCCTTTCGGGAATGACGGTACCGCCGGTGCCATGCACGGCCAACGCGCCCTGTCTCAGCAAATTGTGGGTGTAGGTGAAAGCAGGCTGGCATGGCGGCTGCCCGCTGAGTCTCATCCCTCTATTTGTTCAATTGCGATAGCCCTGGACACCTCGCATTGTCCCGGAGAGTGGGGGGGGCGTAGAATGCCGTATTCAATTAGAGAATCCACTGAAAGGGCCAGAGATGACAATGAGCTTCACGCCGGAGGGGCCGACATCATCGGGTGGCTTAATGAGAAGCGTTATTGATAACAGGCAGCTGTTGAAGCGCCTGGTGTGGCGTGATGTCGTGGGGCGCTACCGAGGCTCTCTAATAGGAATTCTCTGGTCCTTTGTCAACCCGCTTATCATGCTGGCTGTGTACACTTTTGTATTCAGTTATGTCTTTCAGGCTCGCTGGAGTGTTGGCGAAGGAGAGCCGCGCTCACTGTTTGCGCTTGTACTATTTTCCGGGCTCATGTTGCACGGGTTGTTAGCTGAAGTGCTTAATCGATCTCCTGTCACTATAGTGTCTAATGTTAATTATGTGAAGAAAGTGGTGTTTCCTCTTGAGCTTTTGCCGGTGGTGGTTGTGGGGGCCTCGATTTTTCATTTTGCAATAAATTTTTTGGTCATTCTTTTAGCGATAGTTTTTCTTGGTTTTCCTCTTCATGCCACATTGTTTCTCTATCCGATTGTCTTGCTTCCATTAATTCCGATGATATTGGGTATCGGCTGGGGGCTGTCGGCAATTGGAGTCTATGTCAGAGATGTTAGCCAGGTGACAGGGATATTGACAACACTTTTGCTTTTTCTTTCGCCAATATTTTTCCCCTTGGAGCGGCTCCCCGAGTTGTTACAGAATATGCTTCTTTTGAACCCTCTGACAGTCATTGTTGAAAATGCAAGAAATGTACTTCTTTGGGGGGAGATGCCACAGTGGTCGGCATTGTTGATTTATACTCTGGTTTCTTTGTTAGTAGCTTGGTTAGGCTATTCTATATTTCGACTGCTCAGGAAAGGGTTCGCTGATGTGCTCTGATGTTGCCATTCATGTCTCGGGCCTGGGAAAGGTTTATCGTGTTTACGAGACCCCAGCGGATCGCCTGAAACAGATGCTGTTTCCTTCATTCTCTCGTATGCTAAATAAAACTCCACCATGTTATTATCATGAATTTTCTGCCTTGGAAGATGTTTCCTTTACGATAAAGCGTGGGCAGACCGTCGGTGTTATTGGTCGTAATGGTTCCGGAAAATCAACGCTTCTACAAATGATATGTGGAACCCTGACGCCGACGGCAGGCAGTATTGAAGTGAGCGGAAGAGTGGCCGCATTGCTGGAGTTGGGGGCAGGCTTTAACTCTGACTTTACCGGACGAGAAAATATTTATCTTTACGCCTCTGTGATGGGGCTTTCTCAGAAGGAAATCGATCATCGATATGGTGAAATATTAAGTTTTGCTGATATTGGTGATTTTATCGAACAACCGGTCAAGAGCTACTCCAGCGGCATGATGCTAAGATTGGCATTTGCCGTTATTGCTAATGTGGATGCCGATATTCTCATCATCGATGAGGCGCTCGCTGTCGGTGACGCCTTCTTCGTTCAGAAATGTATGCGTTTTTTGCACAAGTTTATGGAAAGTGGAACGGTACTTTTTGTTAGTCATGATAGTGCTGCGGTTACTAATCTATGTACTCATGCGGTCTGGCTGGAAAGTGGGCGTGTGGTTGAGCAAGGAGACCCCAAGAGCGTCACCGAGAAATACTTAGAGCAACAGTATAAGAAGGAAAGTGACGGAATGGTTAGCGCTTCCGCCGAAGAGGAAGTCGAAGAGCTTCAGCGAGTTACTTCTGATGTTGGTGAAGCCAGCGATTACAGTGACGAGGATGATTTTCACGACATGCGGCGAGATTTCTTAAACCATTCGCTATGGAGGAATGATATCGAGATACATTCTTTCGATCCCGATAGCCCTAGCTTTGGTGAAAAAGGTGCCGAAGTGGTGAAGGTGACGCTAAGGGATGCCGCGGCCCGCCCGCTTTACTGGGTGGTAGGAGGAGAGAACGCGATTATACAGATCGAGTGTCAGGCTTATCATCAAATGGATAGCCCGATTATCGGTTTCGTTGTCAAGGATCGTTTAGGACAAACGCTTTTTGGCGATAACACTTTTCTGGGGACTCACCCTCTTCCTGTCAAGCGTAATGAGCGTTTTCGCGCCAGTTTCGAGTTCCGAATGCCTATTCTACCCGCTGGCCAGTATAGCCTCTGTGTTGCGCTGGCCGATGGCACCCAGAGCGATCACCGCCAGCATCACTGGATACACGATGCTCTGATCCTCACTTCGCATGCCAGTTCCGTGTCCCATGGATTAGTCGGTATTCCTATGCGCCGTATTGCGCTGGAGCCTGTAGCACAACCCGCTGGGAGCCAAGTTCAAGGATGATCAATACCATGAGCAATTCTCTAAAAATAGACGATAGTTGGCTATTCGATCCGCAACGGCTCGTGGAGCCTTCCAGCTGGGCCGGACACACGCCTTTTGCAGCCTGGCTGATTGCCAATATACAGCCCCGTCGACTGGTAGAGCTGGGAACGCATACGGGGTTTTCGTATGGCAGCTTCTGTCAGACCGTGCAGTCTCGCGGCCTGGCAACCGAATGCTATGCTGTCGATACTTGGCAAGGAGATGAGCATGCCGGCCTCTATTCGGATGCGATCTTTGAAGAAGTTCGTGCCTGGCACGACGCCCATTATGCGGGTTTTTCGCGTCTGTTGCGCATGACGTTCGATGAAGCGTTGGGCTATTTCAGCGATGGCAGTGTCGATTTGCTGCATATCGATGGGCTGCATACTTATGATGCCGTCAAACATGACTTTGATACCTGGCTGCCCAAGCTCTCATCGCGTGGTGTCGTGCTGTTGCATGATACCAATGTCAGGGAACGCGGCTTCGGTGTGTGGCAGCTATGGGAAACCTTGAGTGCCCGGTACCCACATATTGGTTTCGATCACTCCAGTGGTTTGGGCGTATTGCTGGTAGGTGATGATGTGGCCCCCGAGTTAGTCAATTTGACACGGAGCTATGCGCAGCACCCCGCCCTGATACGGGGCATCTTCGCCCAGTTAGGTGGACGCATTGAAAATTTTTGCGATCTACGGCACGAACGAAGTCAGAATCAGGCGCGTGGCCAGGCGCTGGAGGAGCGTGAAGCGATGCTCCAGCTGCGGGATGCGGCCATTGCCGAAAAGGATACCGCCCTGCGCGAGCAGCAGGAGGTTCAACGACAGCTTCACGAGCAGATCGAGCGCCTAATGGCCTCGCGAAGTTGGCGCTTGACGACGCCACTAAGGGCCTTGATGGGTCTTCTGAGGCGCTGATCGGTGGTGATCGACAAACGCAAGCCGGGTCTCGATGCGGTGCGCTGCCTGGCCATCCTGCTGGTGCTGGTCGGGCATGGCAGCCTCCTGCTGCCCCAGGAGGTGATCTCGGGTGCGGCGCGTGCTCGCTGGCTTTACGCCGGGGGCTATTTCGGCGTCGAAATTTTCTTCGTGCTCAGCGGTTGCCTGATCGTCGGCCTGCTGCTTCGCCAGCTGGAGACCTCCTTGGCCTTCGGCTGGGCGGAGATGTATGCCTTCTGGCGTCGTCGCTGGTGGCGCACCCTTCCCAACTACTTCCTCTTCCTCGGCCTGAATGCCATCCTCTTTTCGGTCTGGTTCGGCAAGAGTGGCGGTGACTGGCGATACCTCGTCTTCGCCCAGAATCTGGCCTGGCCCCACCCCGCCTTCATGCCGGAAGCCTGGAGCCTGGCCGTGGAGGAGTGGGCCTATCTGCTGCTGCCGCTCGCCCTGGCGGCGGCCGTGCGCCTCTCGGGGGTGTCGTCCCGCGCCCTGCTGACGGTGCTGGTGGGCTGGGTCGTCGCGGGGGGGCTCGCGCGGCTGGGCATCGCCCTGGCCGTAGAGCCGGCCTGGGATGCCGGGTTGCGCAAGATTGCCCTGCTGCGGCTGGATGCCATCGCCTGGGGCGGGTTGGCGGCCTTTGCCCTGCACCGGCATCCCGCGGCCTGCGCCCGCTGGGCCCGCGTGGCGGGCCTGGCCGGCGCAGGCGGGCTGCTGGGGTGCGCGGCCTGGCTGCTGTTCGGAGTCGAGCGGCGTTTCGCGCCTGTCCCGCTCTATGCCGGCCTGTTCTCGGCCACCAGCCTGGGCGTGGCGCTATGCCTGCCGGTCGCCGTGGCTTGGCGGCCGGCTGGCGGATGGCTGGTCAGCGGCCTTTCCTGGCTGAGCCGAGTGTCATATTCTACCTACCTGGTTCATTTCTCCCTGGTGTTGCCTCTGATGGCGCTGCCTGGCGTGGCAGCGAGCGTGCCGCTAGAGCTGCGGCTGGCGGGCTATATCATCCTCAGTCTCGGCCTCGCCTGGGGCGTTTATGTTTTATATGAGTTACCTATACTAAGGTGGCGCGACAGAACGCAGCGCCCGGCGGGGCGATCTTCCACGCCGACCTGAAAGGCGGAGACGCGACGGCCAGTATATGCGGCTTGTTTATCACCGGCGTGATTGCCGTGGGCGGCGTTTCGTGCCGCGGCGAGGATCGAAAAAAATCATTTTATTTTAAATAGCTAATATTAAAAGCGGATCGAGTGTCGCTCTGTCCACTGTGTTGGGAATGTAGCGATAGTTTTTTGTTTTTTTAAGGTGTTTTGTGGGTATTTCCAAGCCGATAAGTATCAAGAAGCCAGTCGCTTCTGAAGCCATTCGCACCGCCTGCTTTTCCGGTTCGGCCACGCTGCATCGCTCTCCGGTGCTCGTGCAGGGGGGCGGGTTTCGCCAGGGTCGTGACCCCGTTCGCAAGCCTCTTCTTCCGGTTTCTCGATGCGTTTATGCTGCTGCTTGGCCTCAGCCGCCTCATGCCGGCGTTCCGAGTGGGAAAGATGGGTAGCCTGCCCATCGTCATGGCGCCAGCGATCCGGCTCTCGGAATCGACTCCCATGAGAGCCTATTCCTGCTCCATGCCCCCCGCAGGGGGAAATCATGAGGGGCCGTCACTTGGCGGCTATGGCTTGCCGGAGTGACGGAGTGTTTTGGGTCCTCGCCTGGCCGATTATAAGCGCAGGGTATTCGAGGGCGCGAGGGCTCGTCACGATGCTGGGGGAGAATCCTTAAAGGCTACTGTAACCTTGACCGATAGATATGAGTCGCTGTAGCCTGCCTATCAGTCGGCCGACGGGTTGGCTTTGCCTTGTCACCGATAATCGTTCTCGTACTCATCTGTTGGTGAGTACGAGGAGCAGGCGAGACAGGCAAGAGCATTAAAGTTTCCAATACTTATGCATATGCATGGAGAGCAGTAAAATGGCAGATATTTCCTTTAGCACCACGTACTACTATGATCAGAAGCTGGCTCAGCTGCAGGGTCTGGATTCCGAGAAGTACGGCGACTGGACCATCGCCGATGTCGCCCTCGCCTTCGAGCGCGCCAACCTCACCGCCGAAGAGCACGCCTCCCAGTACGCTGCCGTCGAGGGCCTGAACGTCAGCCCGGGTCTCGACACCGCCAGCTACCTGCAGGCCAAGCTGGAGCAGCTCCAGACCGCGGATGCTGCCAAGTACGGTGAGTGGACCGTGGAAGATGTCGCCGCTGCCTTCCAGGACGCCGGTCTCTCCCCGCTGGAGCACTACAACACCTACGGCGCCGCGGAAGGCCTGAAAGCCACCCCGGTCAGCGCTTCTGAACTCACCGAAGCACTGAAAACCCTGCAGTCTGCCGAGCAGGCCAAGGAAGACTTCCTGACCGCTGCCGCGAGCAACGAGCAAGTCAAAGCAGCACTCTCCGGTGATTCTGAAGTTGCTAATGGCGATGATGGTGCTGAAGTTGCTGCTAATGGCGCTGGTGGCGCTGAAAACCCGACTCCTGCCGATATTGAAGATGCCATCAAGGCGGCCGCCGCCACGGCGAGTGAGAATCTCGAAGAACACCGTGACACTGTAGGTTCCGATCGTGTGATCGAGGCGGAGCTGGCCGATACGCAGGATGCCGTGACCGCCTACGAAGCCGAAATCGCCAAGGTCGAGGGCCTGGAGCAGGCTGTCGCCGCGAAGAGCGCTGCTGAAGCTCAGGTCAAGACTGCTACCAAAGCACAGACCGAAGCTGATGCCGATCTCGCCGGTGCTGTCGTTACCTTCGATAAGCTGAATGAGAGTAGCTCTACCATTGCTTATCTGAATGGTGAGGGCGGCGAGGCTGAGACGTTTAGCGAAGTAGCTTCCATCACCGACGGTACCAACGAGCTGTTCACCGTCAGCAACGGTAAGCTGACTGCCGCCACTGAAGATAGTGTTAAAGGCGTGGCGGCGCTGCAGGCCGCGGTTCAGGCCAAGCTGGATGCCGAGATTGATCTCGAAGAAGCTAACGCCGCCGATGAAGCGGCCAACGCTACGCTGATCAAAATCGAAGACCTGTCCGATGGTGAGTTCGCCGGTCTTGATAACGGCGCTGATGTTTACGACGAGCTGGGCGGATTGGAAAAGGATGTAAAAAAGGCTCAGGCAGTCGTTGACGAGCGCGCCGAGCTGGTAGAGAAGGCCGACGCTGCTGGCGATCTGGCCGGCGAGCTGAAAGCAGTCAACCAGGCCATCACCGATGCTGAAGAGGCCCTGACCGATGACGAGGCCGACGGTGGCTTCGGCGTCAACCTGGTAGACCTGGGCGGTACAGGTACCGCCGAGGACGATCTGTTCGTCTTCAGTGCCGGCGATGACACTAGCACCGATCAGTTCGGTGTTGCCGGTGACGACAGCATTTATGTGGGCGATGGCTTTACTCGCGTCGACCTGGCTGCCGATGCTGACTTTGCCGATGCGCAGGGTGATGTGGCCACCATGGAAGTCTTCTTCCAGCAGAACGGCAGCGATGCCGTGCTGACCTTCGAAGACAAGGCCTTCGCCGCTAGCGGTTCTTCCGCCAGCCAAGACCTGACCGAAGTCACCCTGACCGGTGTCAACGTCGAAGACCTGAGCATCGACAACGGTTACATCAACGTTGCCTAAGGTCCGCTGACCTTCACCCCTTGGGGGAACCATGTTTCCCTCATCGAGTGATGAAACCCCCGGCTTCGGTCGGGGGTTTTTCGTTGACGAGACCTGAGGAAATGGCTCGATATGACACCCGCTATTTCTTCAGCTTTTGTATGACTTTTCCTGCAGGCTGCGTTTTCTATCCGGGAGGCCTTATGCCCCAACCGCTCGTCTTGAGCCCCAGGGAATGCCAGGGCAAGGCCTGGCATCCGCCCCGGGACCCTTCCTTTGCCCAGCATCGCGCATTGATTCCGCTGCATGCCGGGGAACTCGCCAAGGCGGCCGCCGTGATGCCCCTGGCCGCCGTCAAGGAGGGCCGCGAATGGCGGCTGGTGGGCGTGTGTGGCCTGGCGCCCGACCATAATCTCTTTGTTCGCCAGGACCAGTGGCTGGGCCATTATCGCCCCGAATGGTTCTCCACCTTTCCCTTCGAGATCACCAGCGTGGGCGATAAGGGCCTGGTGGCCTTCGATCGCGATTCCGGCCTGCTGGCCGAGGAAGGGCAGGCAGGCGAGGAGGGCGCCGAGGCGTTTTTCGATGCCGATGGTCAGATGACGCAGGCCGTCGCCACCCGCGTCGAGGCACTCAAGGCGGCCTATCGCAAGCAACAGGCCACCCACAAGGCGCTGCAGGCGTTGGGGAGTGCCGGTGTGCTGGTTCCTTGGCCCGAGGCGCTGCGGAGCCAGCTGGGGCTGTCCATCGAGGGGCTGCATATCGTCGACGAGAAGGCGCTCTCCGAGCTCGAGGACGAGGCGTTTCTCGCCTTGCGCCGTGCCCAGGCGCTGACCATCGCCTATGCGCTCAACCTCGCCATTCCCCAGACCCACCTGCTGGCCCGCCTGGCGCGGATGACCCCGGCCCGGGCCGAGGCGCCGGAGGGCCTGGACGATTTCTTCGGCGATGACGAAGAACTGAGCTTTGATTTCGGTAATTAAGGGACCGTCTGAACCACGGGGGACGATGCGTTGGGGTAGGCTGACGGATATCGCCAAACGAGAGGTTCCTATGCCATGCACGTATTGCTGATCGAGGATGATGCCCTGGTGGCCTCGGGCATTTGCGCCGGGCTCGCGGTACACGATTATGTCGTCGATCATGTGGCCAGCATCAGTGAGGCGCGTCGCGTCCTGGGGAGTCTCGATAGCGATGTGGTGATCCTCGATCGCGGGTTGCCCGACGGTGACGGCCTCAACCTGCTGGAGGAGTGGCGCGACGGCGGGGTGACCACCCCGGTGCTGGTGCTGACCGCCCGCGATGCCGTCAGCGACCGGGTGGCGGGGCTGCAGGGCGGTGCCGATGACTACCTGGTCAAGCCCTTCGACCTCGACGAGCTGGTGGCCCGGCTCCAGGCGCTGCTGCGCCGCGCCGCGGGGCGCTCTCACCCGCTGATCGAACACGGCGCCCTGTGGCTCGACCCGGTGGCCCGCGAGGTCAGCCTCCATGGCCGCCCGGTGGCGTTGTCGCGGCGTGAGCTGGTGCTGCTGGAGGCCTTCCTTCAGGCGCCGCGCAGCGTGCTCTCGGCGAACCAGCTCAAGGACAGCCTCTACGGCATGTGTGAAGACGTGGAGAGCAACGCGCTCAATGTGCATATCCATCACCTGCGCCGCAAGCTCGGCAGCGAAGTGATCGAGACGGTGCGGGGGCTGGGTTACCGCCTGGGGCCGCCGCTGGATGCGTGCGCCGAGATGGGACGGTCGTGAGCCTGCGCACGCGGTTGCTGGTCACCCTGGGTGCCACCCTCGCGCTGCTTTGGGGGCTAGCGGCGGCCTGGCTGCTGCGCGATCTGGAAGAGCAGGTGGTGGCCACCCTGGATCAGCGCCTCGCCCAGTCGGCGCGCATGGTCGCGGGGCTGATGGCGCAGCTGCCCCAGGAGGTGTGGCTCGAGGCCGATCGGCGTGCGCTATCGATCCCGCCCATCGAAGGGTTGGCCTGCCAGGTGCATTCGCCCCGGGGGGAAATCATTGCGCGCACCCACACCGACCTGATGTCGGTCCTGAAGGTGGGGGAGGTGGGCGGACATGCTTACCGCGAAGAGGACGGCGTGACCTGGCGGGTATTCACCTACGCGCGTAACGGGCTGACCATCACCACCGCCGACCGCATGGATGAGCGTGACATGCTGCTGGGCAACGTCATCAAGATGGCCACGGTGCCCTTCGTGGTGGCCATGCTGGGCAGTCTGGTGGCGCTGTGGATCGGTGTGGTGCGTGGCCTGTCACCCATCGCCCGGCTGCGTGACTCCCTGGCGCATCGCCATCCGGATGCCCTGGCGCCGGTGGCTACCCACGGGGTGCCCGGCGAGCTGCGACCGCTGGTGGAAACCCTCAACGGCCTGTTGGCACGGGTCCAGCAGGCCATCGCGCGTGAACAGCGCTTCACCAACGATGCCGCCCACGAGCTGCGTACGCCGCTCACCGCCATCAAGACCCATCTGCAGGTCGCCAGTCGAGTGGAGGGCAGGGCAGCGCGTGAGGCCATGGGCTACGCCGAGGAGGGCGTCGAACGCCTGGCGCGGATTCTCGACCAGTTGCTGATGCTGGCCCGGGTGGAAGGGCGGCTGGCCTTCGAGGATGGCACTCTGTGTCGGCCCGCGGAGGTGGTGGCCCTGGCGCTGCGTGACAGCGGCGCGCCGACCTCACGCTTCGAATTGCCCGAGGCGTGGCCCGAGACACCCCTGGCGCTGCCGCGGGAGCTGGCGGTGACCGCGCTGCGCAACCTGATCGATAACGCCCTGCGCCACGGCGGCGAGGCCTCCACGGTGACCCTCGACGTGGAGAGTGAGCGCCACGGGTATCTGACGCTGCGGGTGATCGACCAGGGGCCGGGCGTCGATGACGACGCCCGGAAGCAGCTGACCAGGCGCTTCTGGCGTGCCAGCAAGCAGCATGGCAGCGGCCTGGGCCTGACCATCGTGGCGGCGATCACCGAGCGTTTCGGTGGCCGCCTGGCATTTGTCAGCCCCGAGCGGGGTGGGCTGGAAGCACGCCTGACCCTTCCGGTTCAGGCTAGTGATAGGGCATAACCTTAGAACAAGGTGCCTGGCCAGATAGGCCGAGGGCGTATCGGGCGTGATACCCGACGCCGGAGCCATGCCCGGCGTCATGCCCGGCGTCATGCCCGGCGTCATGCCCGGCGTCATGCCCGGCGTCATGCCCGGCGTCATGCCCGGTGCGCTGGCGCTTACCGGGCCTACGACGTTATTACCGGGTTGACGGCGTTATTAGCGGGCCGACGGCGTCATTACCGAGTTGACGACGTTATTACCGGGCCGACGACGTTATTACCGGGCCGACGGCGTTATTGTCGAGTTGATGGCGTTGTTACCGGGCCGATGGCGTTATTAGCGGGCCGATTGGGTTATCGCCGAGTTTACGGAGTTGGCGCCGGGCCGCCCATGACCTCGTCGAGGCGCTCGGTGTTGGGCACGCCCTCGACGCGGTCGACCCGGTCGCCGTCGCGGTAGAGTATGGTGGGCGTGGCCATGAAGCCCAGCGAATCGAACAGCTGGTTGTTGGCGTAGACCCATTCCTCGACCTCGCGTGACTGAGGGTCGGCCGCGATCTCGTCGCCTTCGCCACTATGGGCGTGAAGGGCGGCGGCGGGGTCGTCGGCGCCCAGCAGGGCGGCGGCCTTGGCCGGGCTGTCCGAGGCCAGCACGCCGATCATGATATGGCGCAGCTGCACCTCGCCGGCCTCGACCCAGGGGCGGGCCTCGTGCCAGAACTGGCGGCAGTAGGGGCAGTTGGGGTCGGTAAAGACATACACGATACGCTCGGCATCGGGGCTGCCGTCGGCGATCCAGTGGCTCGCCTCCAGGTCCTGCCAGACCTCGGCAAACTGCGCGGCCCGCACATGCGTGTCCAGCGCGGGTTCGGAGAGGTTGTTGCCCTCGGCATCCACCAGGGTGCCGATAATGGCATGCTCGCCGCCCGGCAGCAGGTAGACGGCGACCTCTCCGGCCGAGTGGCTGGCACCGTAGCCCGTGAGCCCGGCCGGTGCCTCGAACTCGCCGTGGAGGGTCAGGCCCTGATCGGTCAGGGCGGCCACCGGTGCCGGCAGGTCGTCGGTGTCTGGGGCATCTTCGGCCAGGGCGGGCGCCGTGAAGGCGAGCGTCAGGGCGCCGATCGCCGGCAGCTTGAGGGAGTGTCGCATGGGAAGGAGTCCTTGTGCGGTGGGCATTGCCATGGCCCCGGTGATGTCGACCGGGGCGGGCTGGGCATCGAGAAGCATGTTGTTCCGTTCCACAGACTGCGCGTGGGGGAAACGGTTCACCCACTCTGGGGCGTTATGTCGCAAACGCGACCGCATGGCTCGATTTGCCCTATGCTGTGACCTTTGGCTCCCATTATTGTGAGGATCACCCCCATGTTGCAACGTTGTTCCCTGACCCTGCGTGGCTCGCTGGTGGCGCTGCTCGCTTCTCTGGCCAGCAGTGCGGCACTGGCCGATACGCTGAGCGTCGACGACCTCCATGTGCGCGCCGTGCCGCCGGTCTCCACGACCACGGCGGCCTTTATGGTGCTGCACAATGACGGTGACGAAGACCGCTCCCTGGTCGGGGCGAGCACTCCGGCGGCCGGGGCCGCGGAGCTGCATAACCATGTCAATGTGGACGGTGTGATGCAGATGCGTCAGGTCGAGTCGATCCCGGTGCCGGCCGGTGAGCACGTGAGCCTGGCACCGGGTGGCTATCATCTGATGCTGATCGATCTGGTCGCGCCGCTCCATGAGGGGGATGAGCTGGCGCTGACGCTGGCGTTCGATGAGGGGGAGTCCCTGACGCTCGACGCGCCGGTACGGCGTATCGAAACGATGGGTCACGGACAGAGGGAGCACGAGGAAAGCGCCATGTCCCACTCCGGCCACTGATCGGCGGCGCTGTGCGAACGGGGCCTGAGTCGCTACAATGCGACGAGTCCCGTTTTCTTGTTCTGGAACCCTGCCATGCACTGTCCCTTCTGCGGCACCCACGACACCAAGGTCACCGATTCGCGGCTCGTTGCCGAAGGGGGCCAGGTGCGTCGCCGCCGGCAGTGTGTGGCCTGCGGCGAACGCTTTACCACCTATGAGACCGCCGAGCTGATCATGCCGCGGGTGGTCAAGGACGACGGCTCCCGCGAGGCCTTCAACGAGGAGAAGCTCCGCGCCGGCATGCTGCGTGCCCTGGAGAAGCGTCCGGTCAGCGCCGAGGCGATCGAGGCGTCGGTGCAGCGCATTCGCCAGACCCTGCGCGCCCGAGGCGAACGCGAGATTCACGCCCGAGACATCGGTGAGGCGGTCATGGCGGCGCTGCGTGGCCTCGATCAGGTGGCCTATATCCGCTTCGCCTCGGTCTACCGTCGCTTCCAGGACATCGACGAATTCCGTGCCGAGATCGAGCGTCTCGTCGAGGACCCCGACCAGACCTCCCCTCGCTGAATCGGAGCCCATATGGCCCATCTCAAGCCTCCCCAAGCCTGGATGGCCCGCGCCCTCGAACTGGCCCGGCGCGGCCTCTACACCTCTCACCCCAACCCGCGAGTCGGCTGTGTGCTGGTCAAGGAGGGGCGACTGCTGGTCGGGGAGGGGTATCATGCGCGTGCCGGCGAGCCCCATGCCGAGGTACACGCCCTGGCGGCTGCCGGTGACGACGCCCGGGGGGCAACCGCCTATGTGACCCTGGAGCCCTGCTCCCATACCGGCCGTACCGGCCCCTGTTGCATGGCGCTGATCGAGGCCGGGGTGGCCCGGGTGGTGGTGGCCATGGAGGATCCCAATCCCGCGGTGGCCGGGCGCGGCATCGCCCGGCTGCGTGATGCCGGCATCGAGGTGACGGTCGGGATGCTGGAAAACGAGGCCCGGGCCCTCAATCCGGGGTTTATCCGGCGCATGGACCACGGCCGCCCCTTCGTGCGCCTGAAGATGGCCATGAGCCTCGATGGCCGCACCGCCATGCCGTCCGGTGAATCGCAGTGGATTACGGGGCCCGAGGCACGACGCCAGGTGCAGCGCCTGCGTGCGCGCTCGAGCGCCGTGCTCACCGGCGTGGAGTCGGTGATCTTCGACAATTCGCGGCTGACCGTGCGCCCCGACCAACTCGGCCTCGACGATGCTGCCGCCATCGCCGCCTGCCAGCCGCTGCGCGTCATCGTCGATAGCCGGCTGCGCCTGCCGGAAGCGGCGGCCTGCCTGACCGAGCCGGGGAGAACCCTGGTGGTGACCGTGGAGGGCGTCGAGGAGGAACGCATCGCTCGCCTGTCGCGAGCCGGCGCCGAGGTGTTGACGCTGCCCGCCGGCAGCGATGGGCGGGTCGATCTCGAGGCCCTGTTGCGCCACCTGGCCGAGACGGAACAGGCCAACGAGGTGTTGCTGGAGACCGGGGCGACCCTGGCCGGCGCCATGCTGGATGCCGGCCTGGTCGACGAGATGCAGCTGTTCGTGGCGCCGACCCTGCTCGGCGGCGATGCCCGGCCGCTGTTTCAGCTCGCCGGCATCGAGACCATGGCCCATCAGCGCGGCCTGGATATCCTGGATATCCGCGCCGTGGGGCAGGACTGGCGTATTACCGCCTGCCCACGGCGGCGTAGTAAGCCGCAGGAATAGCTTCGTCACCCTGCATGAGGGGCGCTAGGGGCAAGCAGCACGAGGGGCGCTGGGGGCAAGCCGAAGGGGAGGTCCTATGCCATGGATGGCATCGGTAGCGTACAGGGAGGTATTTACAGCGCCTCCCCGCAGGCTTGCCGCCAGATAAGCCCCGGGCATAGGGGGCGATGTGTATTAGTGCTGGCGCCAAGGTCCACTTTACTGGCGCCCGCTGCCGCGCCAAGGTTCGCTTTACTGGCGCCCGCTGCCGCGCCAAGGTCCACTTTACTGGCGCCCGCTGCCGCGCCAAGGTACCCTGACGCCGTTTCGAGGTGAGGTGTGGTCGGTGGGCGACGCGGCTGTCGCCACGAGCCAACATCCGCCGCGTGGAATTTCTGGAGAACTCATGGTGAACGCCACTGCCGGGGGCCTGGCCCCTATTGAAGACCTGGTTGAGGATATCCGCCAGGGCAAGATGGTGATCCTGATGGATGATGAGGATCGTGAAAATGAAGGCGATATCATCATGGCCGGCGAGAAGGTGCAGGCCGAGCATATCAACTTCATGGCGCGCCATGCCCGCGGCCTGATCTGTCTGCCCATGACCCGCAGTCGTTGCGAGCGGCTCAAGTTGCCGCTGATGGTCGACGACAACGGCTCCGGCTTCGGCACCAAGTTTACCCTCTCGATCGAGGCCACCGAGGGCGTCACCACGGGTATCTCCGCCGCCGACCGGGCGCGTACCGTTCAGGCCGCCGTGGCGCATGATGCCAAGGCCGAGGATATCGTTCAGCCGGGCCATATCTTCCCGCTGATGGCCGAGCCCGGTGGCGTGCTGCGTCGGGCGGGGCATACCGAGGCCGCCTGCGACCTGGCCGCCCTGGCCGGGCTCGACCCCAGTGGTGTGATCTGCGAGATCATGAACGACGATGGCACCATGGCGCGCCGCCCGGAGCTTGAGCGTTTCGCCGAACAGCACGGCATCAAGATGGGCACCATCGCCGATCTGATCCACTATCGCATCCACAACGAGCAGACCGTGGATCATGTGGAGGCCACCCGGGTACAGACCGCCTTCGGTGAGCTGACGCTCCATGTGTTCCGCGACAGCATCCAGGGTGCCCATCACCTGGCGCTGGTCAAGGGGCGGCCGAGCCCCGAGTTGCCGACCACGGTGCGCGTGCACCTGGCCGATACCATGCGTGACCTGCTCTGCCTGCATAAGGGCGAGAGCGGTCACTGGACCTCCCATGGAGCCATCGCCGAGGTGGCGGACAGTGAGCGCGGCGTCTTCGTGCTGCTCGATCAAGGGCGGCCGGCCCAGGATCTGCGCGACCAGCTGGACACCTTCCTGGAGCGCCGTCCTTCTCCGCGCACCAGTGACTCCGACGGCGCCGGCAACTACCTGACCATCGGCACCGGCTCCCAGATCCTGCGTCACCTGGGCGTGGGCCAGATGCGCCTGCTCAGTTCGCCCTGGAAGTTCTCGGCGCTATCCGGCTTCGATCTGGAAGTGGTGGAACGGCTGGGCCCCGAAGGCCCGTCAATCGACGACGATGATGCCGCCGGCGAGTGAGCCGTCTGCCACTCAACACGCTTCATTTTGAACTTCATTTCAACACCCGGCGCGGATTGCCGCGCCAGTGAGCCTCAGCAGGAAACCGACATGGAACCCATTTCTCAAGTGGAAGGCAGCTTCGTCGACGTCGACGGTCGCTATGTGATCGTGGTGGGACGCTTCAACCATCATGTGGTGGATAGCCTGGTGGAGGGCGCCGTGGATAGCCTGGTGCGCCATGGCGTCGATGCCGAGAATATCGACATCGTCCACGTCCCCGGCGCCTGGGAACTGCCGCTGGCGGTCAAGCAGGTGATCAAGGCGGCACGCCCCGAGGCGGTGATCGCACTGGGTGCCGTGATTCGCGGCGGCACGCCTCACTTCGAATACGTGGCCGGTGGCTGCAACGCGGCGCTGGGCACCCTGCAGCTGGAATTCGAGACGCCCATCGCCAATGGCGTGCTGACCGTGAATTCCATCGAGCAGGCCATCGAACGTTCCGGCACCAAGGCCGGCAACAAGGGCGCCGAGGCGGCCATGGCGGCCATGGAAATGGTCTCGCTGATGCGCCAGCTGGGCGGCGGCGCCGAGGAGGAAGCATGAGCCGCGAGCGCACGCCCTCCAAGGCGCAGCAGGGGCGGCGTGCCGCCCGCGAGCTGGCGGTGCAGTGTCTCTACCAGTGGCAGATGACCGGCAAGTCGATGAGCGCGGTGGAGATGGAGTTCCGTAGCCAGCTGGCCGATGATGATCTCGAGGATCACGAGAACTGGCATAAGGTCATGGAGATCGCCGACCTGGCGCTGTTCCATGAGCTGACACATAACGTGGCCCGTTTCCGTCCCGATCTGGACGCCTCCATCGCCCCCTTGCTCGATCGCACGCTGGAGGAGCTCGATGCCATCGAACTGGCCATCCTGCGCCTGGGGGCCTATGAGCTTTCCCGGCGCCTGGATGTGCCCTATCGTGTGGCGATCAACGAAGGCGTCGAGTTGGCCAAGTCATTCGGCGCGACCGATGGCCACAAGTACGTCAACGGTATTCTCGACAAGCTTGCCGGGCGCCTGCGTGGCGCCGAGGTAGCTGCCCGCCGCCGCTGAAGGGTCACCGGATGCATAGCGAGTTCGAACTCATCGCGCGCTACTTTACGCCCGCCCCCCCCGGGCCCGACGCCGGTGTGGTGATGGGGGTGGGCGATGACTGCGCGCTATTGGCTCCCACCCAGGGCCAGCGGCTCGCGGTGAGCGTCGATACCTCGGTCCTCGGGGTCCACTTTCCTCCCGACGCCCCCGCCGAGGCGGTGGGCCATCGGGCCCTGGCGGTTAGCCTGTCCGATCTGGCCGCCATGGGCGCCAGGGCCCGCTGGTGCTTCATGTCGCTGGCGCTGGAGCACAGCGATGAGGCCTGGCTGGAAGGCTTCTCACGCGGCTTCCGGGCGCTCTGCGAGGCCACCGGCACCCACCTTTCCGGCGGTGACATCACCCGCGGTGAGCTCGCCATCGGCGTGACGGTGATGGGCGAGGTGGCCCCCGAGGCGGCCCTCAGCCGAGGCGGCGGCCGCCCCGGCGACCTGTTGGTGGTGACCGGGGCCCTGGGCGGCGGGGCCGGTGGCCTGGCCGCCTGGGAGGAGGGCGAGCGTGACATCCATCATCCGCTGCTGCGCCGTTACCTCACTCCCCAGCCGCGGCTGGCCGCCGGCCAGGCCCTGACGGGGCTGGCCACGGCGGCGGTGGATATCTCGGATGGGCTGCTCGCCGATCTGGGCCATATCCTCGAGCACTCCGGAGGCGGCGCTCATCTCGAGCTCGAATCACTCCCGTTGGCCGAGGGCCTGGTCGAGGCCCTGGGAGAAGAGGGCGCTCGTCGGGCGGCGCTGACCGGCGGCGATGACTATGAACTGCTGCTGTGTCTGCCCGCGAAGCATCTGGACGAGGCCCGGCGGCGCCTGGCGGCGCTGTCGCTGCCGCTGACGGTTGTCGGCCAGCTCACGAAGACACCCGGTGTGAGCGGTGTCGAGGCGTCTCGGCATGCTGGCTGGCAGCATTTCCGGGCCATGGCCCCGGGAGGCACCCCATGAGTCGCGCCCCATCCAGCGTCTGGCATCGCCCCTCGCACTTCCTGGCCTTCGGCCTGGGGAGCGGGGCCGCGCCCTGGGCGCCGGGGACCTTCGGTACCCTGGCGGCCATCCCCTTCTACTGGCTGCTTTCCGAGCTACCGCTCTCCTGGTACTGGGGCGTCATCGTCATCGCCTTCATCTGGGGCGTATGGCTCTGCGAGAAGACCTCACGCGACCTCGGCGTCCACGATCATTCGGGTATCGTCTGGGACGAGTTCGTGGGCTACTGGATCACCATGGCGGCCGTGCCCTTCTCATGGGAGGCGGCGTTCTGGGGCTTCGTCCTGTTCCGGATATTCGACGTCATCAAGCCATTCCCCATTCGTTGGGCCGACCGCCGTGTCGCCGGCGGCTTCGGCATCATGATCGATGATGTCCTCGCCGGGATCTTCGCCTGGAGCCTGATGCACCTGTGGTTCTGGCTACACTAGCCTCTCGGGCGCGACAGGGAAGGGAGCCAGCATGCGCAAGCAACGACTGATCGTACCCATGGTGGTAGGGCTGGCGCTGGTCTGGGGCGTGGCTCAGTACGCCGCTTCGTGGCTCTTCGAGCGAGAACTGGTACGTACCCTGCGTGACCTGGAGGCGCGCGGTGAGCTGGTCGTCGAGCGTACCGCCATCGAGCGCGGCTGGCTCTCCTCGTCGGGCCGCATCGTGATTGACCCGCTGCTGGGCAACGACTGGCAGCTTGCCTTGACCTATAACGCGCGACACGGGGTGTTCAGCACGCGGCTGGAGGGGGACATTCAGCCGGCCCTGGGGCCTACGCGCGAGCTCCTGTTCGGCGATGCCTTGCCGTCTTCGGCGCCACGTTGGCATGCCCGGTATCAGACTCTGAGTGGTTCACTGGAGGGCAGTATCGCGCTGGCCCCCTTCCTGATTCGTCAAGGGGAGCGCGAGCTCGATTTCCAGGGTGGCCAGGCAAGTTTCGGCGGTGAATATGGTGACTGGTGGCTGCGCGCCAGGCTCAAGCCCTGGCGCCTCACCGATGGGGCCGCCAGCCTCGAGGTGGGCCCGACCCGTCTCGAGAGCCGCTATGCGTACACGGCCGACGCCTACCACTTCACGCAGCATGACCTGCTGCACCTGGAGTCGCTCTCCTGGCGCCAGCCGGCCCTCGCGCTCGACGGCAGTGAGCTGATTTATCGCAGCCACATGCAGCTCGATGACAGCGAGTTGCGCCTCGAGGGCGAGCTCGACATCGGGCAGCTGGTGGCCGCCGACCGGGTCCTGTTGACGGGGCACGTCGAGGCGCAGCTCTCGCGGCTGCACGCCGGGGCCCTGCGTATCCTGTTCAGCCGCCTGCGCGATGAGGTGCTCCACGGCCGCCACCAGACGCCGCGAGAGCTGCTTCGCAAGCTGGATGCCGAGTTCAAGGCGGTGCTCCAGGATTCACCGCGTCTGGATATTACCGAGGTGGACCTCGACAGCCCCATGCTGGGGATCGCGGCTCAGGGGGAGGGGGCGCTGATTCTGGATCCGCGCCATCTCGATGAGCTCAGCTTCCCGCGTCTGGATGAAGCCGCCGAGCAGGCCCGCTGGCGAAGCCGCCTCGACGGCGACTTCATCTGGCACGAGGTGCCTACCATGGTGTCCTTGTGGCTCGGATTGCCGTTGGGCACCGACGACCTGGTGGTGGATGTCATCCGTGGCAAGGTTCGCGTCAATGGTCGCCCGTTGCCCCCCTTGTGGCGATAGCCGGAGTGGCGGTGTAGGCGGCCGGACTTGAAGTTATCGCTCGTCGCCCGCATTCCTCATTGCATTGGCATCAGCCCAACTGCTTGGACACGGAGACACCATGAGCGATGAACAGGACCGCCCGAGTGCGGATGAGCCGGAATGGATTCATGATGAGCAGGACGCGGATCCTGCCTCCGACGCGGCGTCCGAGGGCGGCAATCGCTCCGTCGTGCCGGCCCGGGAGGCGTTGCCCGAGCGCATCTATCTGCTGCCCATCCATAACCGCCCCTTCTTCCCCGCCCAGGTACAGCCGCTGGTCGTCAATCGCGAGCGCTGGAACGACACGATCGAGCGTGTCGCCAAGACCCCGCACCAGACCGTGGGCCTGGCCTTTGTCGGCGAGGGCGCCTCGGAAGACATGGCGGATGACGACTTTCCCGAGTTCGGCACCGCCGTGCAGATGCACAAGCTGCAGGGCGAGGATGACCAGCTGCAGTTTATCGCCCAGGGCCTGCAGCGGTTTCGGATCCAGCGCTGGATCTCCCGGGAGCCGCCCTATCTGGTAGAGGTCAGCTACCCGCGCGAGCCGGTGGATGCCGAGGCCGACGAGACGCGCGCCTACGCCATGTCGCTGATCAACGGCATCAAGGAGCTGCTGCCGATCAACCCGCTCTATGGCGAGGAGCTCAAGCACTACCTCAACCGCTTCAGCCCCCACGAGCCGGGGCCGTTGACGGACTTCGCCGCCGCCATTACCTCGGCCAAGGGGCACGAGCTGCAGGATGTGCTGGCCACGCTGCCGGTGCTCGCGCGCATGCAGAAGGTGCTGCCGCTGCTGCGCAAGGAGATCGAGGTCGCCCAGCTGCAGAGCGAGATCAGCGACCAGGTCAATGCCCAGATGCAGGACCGCCAGCGGGAGTTCTTCCTGCGCGAGCAGCTCAAGGTGATCCAGCGGGAGCTGGGCATCTCCAAGGACGACCGTGAGAGCGACGTCGACACCTTCCGCGACCGCCTCGAGAGCCTGGTGGTGCCGCCCAAGGTGCTGACCCGCATCGAGGAGGAGCTCGACAAGCTCTCCATGCTGGAGACCGGGTCGCCGGAGTATGGCACCACGCGCAACTATCTCGACTGGCTGACCAGCATGCCCTGGGGGGTGCGCAGCCAGGACCAGCTCGACCTGGCCCACGCCCGGGAGGTGCTCAACCGCGACCACGACGGCTTGGCGGACGTCAAGGAACGCATCGTCGAGTTCCTGGCCGAGGGCACCTTCAAGGGCGATGTAGGGGGCTCGATCGTGATGCTGGTGGGGCCACCCGGGGTCGGCAAGACCTCCGTGGGGCGCTCCATCGCCGAGGCGCTGGGCCGCGAGTTCTATCGCTTCTCGGTGGGCGGCATGCGCGACGAGGCGGAGATCAAGGGCCACCGGCGTACCTATGTCGGGGCCATGCCCGGCAAGCTCGCCCAGGCCCTCAAGGAGGTCGAGGTCGAGAACCCGGTGATCATGCTCGACGAGATCGACAAGATGGGGCAGTCCTTCCAGGGAGACCCCGCCTCGGCGCTGCTCGAGGTGCTCGACCCGGAGCAGAACGTCGATTTCCTCGACCACTACCTGGATGTGCGCCTGGACCTCTCCAAGGTGCTCTTCGTCTGCACCGCCAACACCCTGGATTCGATTCCGCCGGCGCTGATCGACCGCATGGAGCAGATTCGTCTCTCCGGCTACATCGCCGAGGAGAAGATGGCGATCGCCAGGAATCACCTGTGGCCCAAGCTGCTCAAGCGCGACAACATCCCCAAGAAGCGTATCAACCTGACCGAGGCGGCACTGCGTCAGGTCATCGAGGGCTATGCCCGCGAGGCCGGGGTGCGCCAGCTCGAGAAGCAGCTGCACCGCATCGTGCGCAAGGCCGCGGTCAAGCTGCTGGAGAATGACCAGCAGTCGGTCAAGGTCTCGGTGAAGAACCTCGAGGAGTACCTGGGGGCACCGCTGTTCCGCAAGGAACAGGTGCTCAGCGGCGAGGGCGTGGTCACCGGCCTGGCCTGGACCTCCATGGGAGGGGCGACGCTGCCCATCGAGGCGGGTAAGGTTCACTCCCTGGACCGTGGCTTCAAGCTGACCGGCAAGCTCGGGGACGTGATGCAGGAGTCGGCCAATATTGCCTACAGCTATGTGCTGGGTCATCTGGCCGATTTCGGGGCCGATGCCGACTTCTTCGACTCGGCCTTCGTCCACCTGCATGTGCCGGAGGGCGCCACCCCCAAGGATGGCCCCTCCGCGGGAGTGACCATGACCACCGCGCTGCTGTCGCTGGCCAAGCACCAGGCCATCGACCGCAACCTGGCGATGACCGGCGAGCTGACCCTGACCGGGCATGTGCTGCCGGTGGGCGGCATCCGCGAGAAGGTGATTGCCGCCAGGCGCAGCGGCATCTTCGAGGTGATCCTGCCCGACGCCAACCGCCGCGACTATGACGAGCTACCCGACCACCTCAAGGACGGCGTCACCGTGCATTTCGCCAAGCGCTACGAAGACGTGGCCAAGATAGTCTTCGGCTGAGTATCCTTGGGGTCTTATCCTTGGGGTCTGACCCCACCCCTTGGGGTCTGACCCCAAGGGGGCGGGGTCAGACCCCCATACCAGGCAAGCAGGCATTTGATGAACTATTCAGCAGTGTTGGGGGCCGTGGCGTTAAGCCTGGCGGCGGGGACGGCCACGGCGGGCGAACGCTCGCTGACCGTCTATACCTACGATTCCTTCGTGTCGGAGTGGGGGCCGGGGCCCGCCATTGAGGAGGCCTTCGAGGCGCGCTGCGGCGGCTGCGACCTGCGCTTCGTGGCGCTGGATGGCGGCGTCGATATCCTGCAGCGCCTGCGCCTGGAGGGGCAGGACAGCGGCGCCGACCTGGTGCTCGGCCTGGACATGAACCTGATGGCCGAGGCCCGCGGGCTCGATCTGCTGGCCCCCCATGGCGCCGACACGAGTGCGCTCGACCTGCCCATCGAGTGGGACGACGAGACCTTTCTCCCCTATGACTGGGGGCACTTCGCCTTCGTCTACGACACCGAGCAGATCGCGGAGCCGCCGGCGAGCCTTGCCGAGCTGCTCGAGGCCCCGGAGGACCTCAAGGTCATCCTCCAGGACCCACGCACCAGCGTTACCGGTCAGGGGTTGCTGCTGTGGATCAAGCATGTCTATGGCGATGACGCCCCCGAGGCCTGGGCGAGGCTCAACGAGCGGGTGCTGACGGTGACCAATGGCTGGAGCCAGGCCTACTTCTCGCTGTTCATGAACGGCGAGGCGCCCATGGTGCTCTCCTATGCGACCTCGCCGGCCTACCATATGGCGGTGGAGGAGAGCGACCGCTACCAGGCCGCCGAATTCGCCGAGGGCCACTATCTGCAGGTGGAGACCGCGGCGATGTTGCGCTCGAGTGATGAGCCCGAGCTGGCTCGGGACTTCCTGGCCTTTATGCTGACGCCGGACTTCCAGCGCCATATTCCGCTGGGCAATGTGATGAACCCGGCCATCGACCTGGGCGCTGAACTGCCGACGGTGTTCGAGCGGCTGATCGACCCCGAGAGCCTTACCTTTACCCCCGAGGCGGTGCACGCTAATCGTCGTGCCTGGATCCGTGAGTGGCTGAACGCCGCGGCGCGCTGAACATGCCGCGCTGGAAACGCCTTTCGCCCTGGCCGCCGGGACTGGGCTTCGCTGCCTTGGCGCTGGTGGCGGGGCTGGGCCTCGGTAGCCTGGGGGCGCTGTTATGGCAGGCTCGCGAGGTGCATCCGGCCATGCTGTGGCAGGAGCCGTGGCTCGCCGCCATACTGCGCTTTACCCTGTGGCAGGCCACGCTCTCCACGCTGCTCAGCGTGGGGCTCGCCGTTCCCGTGGCGCTGGCCCTGGCGCGGCGTCCCGCCTTTCCCGGACGCGGCCTGCTGCTGCGAGCCATGGAACTCTCGCTGGTCCTGCCGACGCTGATCGGGCTGTTCGGCCTGGTGGCGGTGCATGGCCGGCGCGGTTGGGCGTCGCCGCTCTGGGAGTGGCTGTTTGGCCTCGAGGCGGGCTATCTCTATGGCCTCTCGGGCATCGTGCTGGCCCATGTGTTCTATAACCTGCCACTTTCCGCGCGGCTGATGCTCCAGGCACTGGAAACGGCGCCGGCGGCCCAGTGGCGGCTGGCCGCCCAGCTGGGGCTCTCGCGAGTCGCGATCTGGCGCACTCTGGAGTGGCCACGACTCGCCTCGCTGCTGCCGCGGCTGGCGGCGCTGGTCTTCACCCTCTGCTTTACCAGTTTCGCCATCGTCATGACCCTGGGGGGTGGGCCGCAAAGCTCCACCCTGGAGGTGGCGATCTATCAGTCGCTCAAGTTCGATCACGACCTGGCCCTGGCGGCCTTGCTGGCGCTGACGCAGCTGACGATTTGCCTGGGCCTGTGGCTGCTGGCGCTTTCCCGGGGCGGGGCGCCCTCGCTGATGGTGGGCAGTGTGCGCCTGCCGGCCCTGGGACGCTGGCGCCGCCGCGATGCGTCGGGTGCCTCGCGCTGGGTCGATGCGATTTGGCTGCTGGCCCTGGTGGCGCTGCTGGTGCCGCCGCTGTCGGCCATCGTGATTGCCGGCCTGGGAGGGCTGCCCGAGTTACCCCAGGCATCGAGCCTGTGGCCGGCGGCGGCACGGAGTCTGGTCATGGCGCTGGGAGCCGGGCTTGGGGCCCTCGCCCTGGCGCTGGCACTGCTGGCCGGCAGCCGCTGGCTGCAGCGTAGCGGACATGCTGTTTTGGGCCTGGCGATGGAGGGGGGCGGTCAGCTGATTCTGGTGGTGCCGGCGCTGGTGCTGGGGACCGGGCTCTTCCTGCTGTTGCGCCCCGCTTTGGGCAGCGGCTGGGAGGGTTATGCCCTGGTGGTGTTGGTCAACGCCTTGATGGCGCTGCCCTTCGCCATGCAGGTACTGCGTGGGGCGCTGCCGGGACTGACGGTGCCGGAACTGCGCCTGGCGGACCAGCTCGGGGTGCGCGGTTCGGCGCGCCTGCGGTGGCTGACCTGGCCGCGGCTGCGCCGCCCGCTGGCTCTCGCCCTGGCCTATGCGATGACCCTGTCGCTGGGCGATTTCAGTGTGATTGCGTTGTTTGGCAGCCCTTCGGCGCCGACCCTGCCGATGCTGCTCTATCAGCAGCTGGGCGGCTACCGCTGGCAGGGGGCCGCCGCCACGGCGTTATTGCTGCTGGCAGGGGTAGCCCTTGTCTTCGCGGTGTTGGGGGGCCTGACCCGCCGCCCGCCGCGCCCGCGCTGGAGACCCTGAGATGCTCGATTGCCGCGACCTGACCTTCCACTATGACCGCGTCGACCCCGGCGAGACACCGGCCTTCTCCTTCACGTTTCGGCTGGACCCGGGGGAGTGCCTGGCGGTGGAGGGCCCCTCAGGATGTGGCAAGAGCACATTGCTGGGGCTGCTGGCCGGTTTCCTCGAACCGGAAGGGGGACGCCTGGCCTGGCAGGGAGAGAGCCTGCTGGAGCGCCCACCCTGGGAGCGGGGCATGACCACCGTCTTCCAGGAGCACAATCTCTTCGACCATCTCCCGGTGTGGGCCAACCTGGGAATGGGGTTGGCTTCGAACCTGAAGTTGAGCGCCGACCAGCGTCGGCGCATCACCGAAGGACTCGCCGAGGTGGGCCTGGCCGGCCTCGAGGCGCGCCTGCCCAGTGAGCTCTCCGGTGGCCAGCGTCAGCGGGTAGCGCTGCTGCGCGCCTTGCTGCGTGGCTCGCCGGTCCTGCTACTCGATGAGCCCTTTACCGGCCTGGACGAAGGCACACGGGAAGGCCTGTGGACGCTGGTGAACCGTCAGCAGGCGGCTGGAGCCGCGGTGGTTCTGGTCAGCCACGATCGCGATGATATCGAGGCCCTGGCCGACAGGCGCTGCCGACTCGAGGCGGGGCGGCTGGTCGATATTCCGGTGCTGGTCTAGACCATGGTGATGACGGTGCCGCCGGCTCCCAGCAGGGCAACATCTTGTTTCGGCATGAGAAATGGTTCCTCGGATGGACGTACGGCATTATAGTGAATGCTGACGTACACCGTGTACCGGACCCTCTGGGAGATAATTGATGCCTCGTTCTACTCGTACTCTGTTGGCTGCCACTACCGCGATCCTGATGGGGGGCATGGCGTTACATGCCCAGGCCGAGACTCGCGTGACCTACAAGTCGGCTTCGGCGGGTACGGCCTATTACCAGATGGGCGTCGAGCTCGCCGAGGGCATCCGTCAGGGCACCGACGGTGAGGTGGTGGTGACCCTGGAAGAGAGCCAGGGGTCGATACAGAACGTCATGGAGGTGATGGCGCGTCAGGGCAACTATGTGTTTACCACGCCGCCGGGCCTGGTCGAGAGTGCCCTGGAGGGCAAGGGTCCCTTTGCAAAGCGTCAGAGTCCCCGCTTCGAAGACATTCGCGGCTTGTTCCCGATCCCGGCCATCACCATGCACTTCGTGCTCGCCGATGAGGCGGGCGTGGTGGGCCTCGATGCCCTGAAGGACAAGAAGATCCTGATTGGCCAGGGAACCTTCGGGGCCCGCGAGGCCCAGCGCTATCTGGAGCTCTTTGAACTCATCGACACGGTGGACGTGGCTAATGCCAGTATCGGCAGTGGCCCCGATGCATTGAAGAACGGGCAGATCGACGCCTTCGTTACCTCCAGCTCCTTTCCGACCCCCAACGTTATCGAGACGGCGGCCAGCATGCCGATCAGCCTGGTGAGCCTGACCGACGAGCAGATTGGCCAGACCGGGGCCGCGCACCAGACGATTCCTGCGGGTACCTATGCCGGGATCGAGGAGGATGTGGAGACCACTTCGCTGCCGGTGATTGCCTATACCACTACGAGCATGGATGAGGACACCGCCTATACCCTGACGCGTACCTTCTGGGAGCGGCGCGATGCCATGGCAGAAGAGGCCGCGTGGTGGGACAGCATTACCCATGACATGATCGGCAACATTGCCGGCACCCTGCATCCTGGAGCCCTGCGTTACTACGATGAGGCCGGTATCGAGATTCCCGACGAGCTACGCTGATGCCAGATACTTCATCGTCTACCTCATCGCCGGCGGAAGCCGGCGATGTCATGTCTTCTCGCCTGGCGCCGGCCTGGGTGGCCCTGGGCGGCGTCAGCGTCGCCTTCCATCTGGGGCTGATCTTCTACGGGCTGGCCCCGGCCCTGATCAGTCGTCCGGTGCACATGGCACTGGGGCTACCGTGGATCCTGATCTTCATGGCCCGCACGCCCTTCGAGCGCGCAAGCGGCTCGGTGCTGACCCTGCTGGGGATCGCCGCCTGCGGGTACATCGTCGTCAACCATGGTGCCTTGACGCAGCAGTATGGCTTTATCGATACAGACTTGCAGATGGCCACAGGGGGCTTTCTGGTGTTGCTGGCCCTGGAGACGGCGCGCCGAGCCATTGGCTGGCCACTGCCGCTGGTGGCTCTGGTGGCATTGCTCTATGGGCTTTACGGTAACTGGATACCCGGGCAGTTCGGGCACCCCGGAGTGCCGCTGCAAAGCTTCGTGGGCACCCTGACGATCACGGAGGGAGGGCTCTGGGGCTCGTTGACCGGGGTCAGCGTGGGCGTGGTGGCGATCTTCGTGATATTCGGTGCGGTGCTCAATGCCGGCGAGGCGGGGCGTGGCTTCATGAACCTTGCCGGTGCTATCGCCGGCCGGCTGACCGGCGGGGCCGCCAAGGTATCGGTGATCTCCTCGGCCTTGATGGGGTCGATCTCGGGTTCGGCCTCGGCCAATGTGGCCTCTACCGGCGCCATTACCATCCCAAGCATGGTGCGCCTGGGTTACCCTCGGGCTCTGGCCGGCGGTATAGAGGCGGTCGCCTCTTCCGGCGGTCAGATCATGCCACCGTTGATGGGGGCCGGGGCCTTCGTGATGGTGGAGCTCACGGGTACGCCCTATACGCAGATCATGGCGGCGGCGGTGCTGCCGGCGATACTCTACTTCGCCACCGTGTGGATGGGCATCAATGCCTACGCGACTCGCTATGATCTCAAGCCATTGGCCGAGTCGGACCGGCCTTCGGGTCGAGAGGTGATGATCACCTCGCTGTTCTTTGCCGTCCCCTTCGTGACGCTGCTGGAACGCATCTTCATCGGCGGCTATACGCCCCAGTATGCGGCCAGCCTGGCGGTCTTCGCCGGCCTGGCGCTGCTCTTCTTCGATGTCTCCCTGAGCTTCTCGGTGCCGGGTTTTGCCTCGCGGCTCGCTGTGGCGCTGGTGACGGCCGGGCGTCAGGTGGCGATGATCGGTTCCATCATCATCTGCGCCTCTCTGGTCATCGGGGTATTGGCGATGACTGGGTTAGGGGTCAAGATCACCTCGGGTATCCTGGCGCTCTCCAACGATATGCTGTGGCCGGCGCTGCTGCTGACCGCGCTGGCCTGTCTGGTGTTGGGCATGGAAGTGCCTACCACGGCGGCCTATGTGATCTGTGTGTCGGTGGCTGGCCCGGCGTTGATCTCGCTGGGCCTGGAGCCGTTGCTGGCCCACTTGTTTGTCTTCTGGTTTGCGTTGCTATCGACCATCACGCCGCCGGTGTGCGGCGGGGTCTTTATCGCCGCGGGCATGGTCGGGGAGAGCTGGTTGAGGGTGGCGTTCAAGGCCATGGCGCTAGGCATCGGCCTCTACCTGATTCCGCTGGCCATGGTGGCCAATCCCGAGGTGATCCAGCTAGTCTCCGCCCCCGTGGCGGCGGTGTTCGACATGCTCAAGATCGGCATCGGTCTGGCGGCCATTTCCTTCGGCGTGATCGCCCGCCGGGCAGTAGGAGTGCGGCTGCTGCTGGTGGTGGCCGGAGCGCTTGTCGTGTTCATGATCTAACGTGTACAAGGAGACTGAAATGCGTTTCGCCACCCTGGGGCCCGAGGGCAGCAATCATGCGTTGGTGCTGGGCCGCTATCTCGACAAGCACGGCACCGCCGATGCCGAGGTCTCTCTCTTCGAGGCCTTTCCGGAGGCCTTCAACGCCCTGCTGGCCGGTCGCGTCGACCGGGTGCTGCAGTGTAGCGCCCATTTCAGCCATGCCGACTGTGTGGGGCGCACCATGCATCGCGCCTTTCCGGTGGATACCTTTATTGCCGGCAGCCAGCCGCTGGCGCTGCTGGCAAGAGCGGAGGTGGCCGCGCCGATGACGGTCGGGCTCCAGCCGGCCACCCGCCACTACACGGATCTCTCCGCCTTCACCGAACAGCGTGACTACGCCACCATCGTGGATGTGGCCGCCGCCTTGCTGGCAGGAGAGATCGATGCCGGCATCTGTCCACGCGAGACGCTGGTGCGGTATTCCCAAGCGCTGTGCCTGCTGGAGGACCTGGGCCCGGCGCTGGATGTCTGGGTGCTCTATGGCACTCGGCCACTCCCCGACAACCACCCGCTGGTGGTGGCCTGATCCCGAAGCAGCCCCCAACCCCTCGGGGATAGCCCCCTGCATCTCTTGTATCTGGTCGCTGGCCTGATGCACGGCCGCGTGCCAGAATCTGTGGCTGGTCTGGACACCGAGCCGCCGGCACAGGCGGCCGTCGATAGAAGACAAGAGAAGAAGAGGACAGCATGCCCGAATATCGCTCCCGCACCACCACCGCCGGTCGTAACATGGCCGGCGCCCGCGCCCTGTGGCGTGCCACCGGCATGAAGGACGATGACTTCCACAAGCCGATCATCGCCGTGGCCAACTCCTTCACCCAGTTTGTGCCGGGGCATGTGCACTTGAAGGACATGGGGCAGCTGGTGGCCCGCGAGATCGAGAAGGCCGGCGGGGTGGCCAAGGAGTTCAATACCATCGCCGTGGACGACGGCATCGCCATGGGCCACGACGGCATGCTCTACTCGCTGCCCAGCCGTGACCTGATCGCCGACAGCGTCGAGTATATGGTGAACGCCCACTGTGCCGACGCCCTGGTGTGTATCTCCAACTGCGACAAGATCACCCCGGGAATGTTGATGGCCGCCATGCGCCTCAATGTGCCGGTGATCTTCGTTTCCGGTGGCCCCATGGAGGCGGGCAAGACCAAGCTGCTCGACCATGGCCTGGACCTGGTCGACGCCATGGTGATGGCCGCCGACGACAGCGTCGATGACGAGACGCTCGCCGAGATAGAGCGGAGTGCCTGTCCGACCTGCGGCTCCTGCTCCGGGATGTTTACCGCCAACTCCATGAACTGCCTGATGGAGGCGCTGGGCCTGGCGCTACCGGGCAACGGTACCGTGGTGGCCACCCACGGCGACCGCCGCCGCCTGTTCGAGAATGCCGGCCACCGCATCGTCGATCTGGCCAAGCGCGTCTATGAGGGCGACGAGGCGCACCTGCTGCCGCGTGCCATCGGTTCCAAGGCGGCGTTCAAGAATGCCATGACCCTGGATATCGCCATGGGGGGGTCCACCAATACCATCCTGCACCTGCTGGCCGCCGCCCAGGAGGCCGAGATCGACTTCGGCATGGCCGATATTGATCGTCTCTCGCGGGAGGTGCCGCAGTTGTGCAAGGTGGCGCCCAATACCCAGAAGTATCATATCGAGGATGTGCACCGCGCCGGCGGGATCATGGCGATCCTCGGGGAGCTGGATCGCGCCGGGGTACTGGATACCCGGGTGTCCACCGTCTATGGCGACTCGCTGGCCGAGGCCCTGGAGGAGTGGGACATCATGCGCACGCCCTCCCCGGAGGTGGTGGAGTTCTATCGCGCCGGCCCCGGTGGGGTGCCCACCCAGGTGGCCTTCTCCCAGAGCGCGCGCTGGCCTAGCCTCGATGGCGACCGTGCCACCGGTTGTATCCGCGACCTGGCCCATGCCTTCTCGAGGGAGGGCGGCCTGGCCGTGCTCAAGGGCAATATCGCCGTGGATGGCTGTGTGGTGAAGAGCGCCGGCGTGGATGAGTCGATTCTGGTGTTCGAGGGGCCGGCCCATGTGGTGGAGTCCCAGGACCAGGCGGTCGAAGACATCCTCGGCGGCAAGGTAGAGGAGGGCAACGTGGTCATCATTCGCTACGAAGGCCCCAAGGGCGGGCCCGGCATGCAGGAGATGCTCTACCCGACCTCGTATCTCAAGTCCAAGGGGCTCGGCAAGGCCTGTGCCCTGCTGACCGACGGGCGTTTCTCCGGCGGCACCTCGGGGCTCTCCATCGGTCACGCCTCTCCCGAGGCCGCCGCCGGCGGTGCCATCGGCCTGGTCGAGCAGGGCGATATCATCCAGATTGATATTCCCAACCGGACGATCAACGTCAAGCTCAGCGATGAGGCGCTGGCCGCGCGTCGCGAGGCCATGGAGGCCAAGGGGGACGAGGCCTGGAAGCCCGGCGCCCCGCGCGATCGCAAGGTCTCGGCGGCGCTCAAGGCCTATGCGCTGCTGGCCACCTCCGCCGACAAGGGCGCGGTGCGCGACCTGTCCAAGCTGGATTGATCCACCCTGCGACGCCCCGGCCCTGGCCGGGGCGTCGGCATGTCCGAGGAAAGTCATGATGAGAACCCATACGCTGAATGTCGGACTGGTCGGTTATGGCCTGGCGGGCCGGGTGTTCCATGCGCCCTTGATCCAGGCCGCCGAGGGCATGGAGCTGGTTGCCGTCGTGAGTACGGATGCCGACAAGGTTCACACCGACCTGCCGGAGGTCGAGGTGGTGCCCAAGGCCGCGGCGCTGTTCGAGCGTCGCGATATCGACCTGGTGGTCATTGCCACTCCCAACGATACCCACTTTCCCCTTGCCAAGGCGGCACTCGCGGCGGGCAAGCATGTGGTGGTGGACAAGCCCTTTGCGGTGACGCTATCCGAGGCTCGGCTGTTGCGCACCCAGGCGGAGAGTGCCGAGCGCAGCCTGTCCGTCTTTCATAACCGGCGCTGGGACGGTGACTTCCTGACTCTCAAGGCATTGCTCGAGGAGGAGCGCCTGGGCCGTGTGGTGTCTCTGGAATCACGCTTCGATCGTTTCCGGCCGACGGTGGTCGATCGCTGGCGCGAGAAGCCGCGCCCGGGCGGGGGGATCTGGTATGACCTGGGGCCGCACCTGCTTGATCAGGCGATACAGCTGTTCGGCATGCCCCGGGCGGTTCTGCTGGAGCTGGAGGCTCAGCGTGATGGTGCCGAAGTGGATGATGACTTCCTCTGCCTGCTGGAGTACGACGGGCGGCGGGTCAGCCTCAAGGCAAGCGCGCTGGTGGCCGACCCCACCCCGCGTTTCCGCGTGCACGGCACCCGCGGCAGCTATGTGACGTTTGGCCAGGACCCCCAGGAGGCCCGCCTCAAGGAAACACTGGCGGTGACGCCGGAGATGGGCATGGGCGCCGAGCCGGGGCAGCTGACCCTGATGGCGGATGATGGCGAGGCACCGGAGGTACAGCCCCATCCCACCCGGCCCGGCGATTACCCGGCCTTCTACGCCGGCGTGGCCGAGATGCTGCTTCAGGGTGGGCCGCCGCCGGTACCGCTGGAGGGGGCCATGCAGGTCATGGAGCTGCTGGAGGCGAGTCTGGACAGCTATCGCCAGGCGCGTTGGGTTCGGCTCAAGGAAGGCAACAGCGTGCTGCGTCAGCGACTGCATCGCCACTGAACCACCGCGTGGGCGGGCTACCAGAGCCCGCCATCGTCGGCCTCGCTGCGCAGCCGTTCCCGGGCGATATACAGCGCGGCGATGGCCCGGGCCTCGTGGAAATCCTCCCTGGCCAGCAGCGCCGGGAGTTCCTCGAGGGCGTGGGTCTCCACGATGAGGGGCTCGGGTTCGTCGCCGGGCAGGCGCTTGGGATAGAGGTTGGTGGCCAGCAGCACCTGCATGCGGTGGCGCATGTAGTTGGGGGCCAGCGATAGCTCCACCAGGGGTTCGATGCGCTGGGCGCCGAAGCCGCACTCTTCCATCAGCTCACGGTTGGCGGCGCTGACGATGTCCTCGCCGGGGTCGACCAGGCCCTTGGGCAGCGTCAGCACGTATTCCTCGAAGCCGGCGGCGTATTCACGAATCAACAGCACGTGCTCGGGGTCGGGCATGGCCACGATCATCACGGCGCCGCGGTCGGTGCCGGTCAAGCGCTCGAAGGTGCGCTCCTCGCCGTTGGAGAAACGCAGATCGAGCGATTCGACATGAAAGAGGCGGCTCCTTGCCTCCGAGCGGCGATCGAGAATGGCGGGTTTCTGAGGCCAGTCGGTCGAGGTCATGGCGGCTCCGGTTCTGGATAAGGGGCTTGGCTGTTACCATATCACCTCCTGCTAGCCACGACCCGGAATCCCCCCCATGATCGACTGGCGCGCCATCGATACCGTCCTGCTGGACATGGACGGCACCCTGCTAGACCTCCACTTCGATAGCCACTTCTGGCTCGAGCATCTGCCGCGCCGCTATGTGGAGCTGCACCAGCTCGACGAGGCCACCCAGGACGTGGTGCGCGCCAAGGTGATCGGCGAGCAGGGTACCCTCAACTGGTACAGCCTCGACTACTGGAGCCGCGAACTCGACGTCGACGTGGTCGCCCTCAAGCGCGAGGTTCAGCATCTGATCGGCCTGCGCGGCGATGCCCTGGATTTCCTGCAGTGGCTCAAGCAGGCCCATCCTCGTGTGGTATTGGCCACCAATGCCGACCGTGCCAGCCTCGAGCTCAAGTTGCCGCTTACCGGCCTGGCGCCCTATCTGGATGCCATCGTTTCCTCGGCGGACCTCGGTGTGCCCAAGGAGGAGCAGGCGTTCTGGACCGGCCTGCAGGGGGTCGAGCCCTTCGTGCCGGCTCGCACCCTGTTTATCGACGATAATCCGCGGGTGCTGGAGAGCGCCCGACAGTTCGGCATTCAGCATCTGCTGGGCATCAAGCAACCCGACAGCCGCCGGCCCGAGCGCGAGTTGGAGGAGTTCACCACCCTGGATGCCTTCGCGACCCTCCTGCCCGGTTATCAGGAGGCTACCCATGGATAGCGTCAGGCTCGACAAGTGGTTGTGGGCGGCGCGCTTCTTCAAGACCCGCGGCCTGGCCAAGAAGGCCATCGAGGGAGGCAAGGTGCACTACAACGGTGGCCGGGCCAAGACCAGCAAGAACGTCGAGGTCGGTGCCATCATTCGCGTGCCCCAGGGCTGGGATATCTGGGAGGTGGAGGTGATGGCGCTGTCCGGCCAGCGTCGCGGCGCCCCCGAGGCCCGCGCGCTCTACCGCGAGACCGAGGAAAGCGTCCGGCGTCGCGAGCGCGAAGCCGAGGCGCGCCGACTGACCAACCAGGCCATGCAGCACCCGGTCAAGCGCCCCGACAAGAAGCAGCGTCGCGAGATCCAGCGCTTCCAGCGCAATCAGGGGGAGTAGGCGACGCCCCTGGCGCGACTGGTACCGTCTGGCACCTAGCCGGTGTTAACGCTGCTTCGTCAGCCATCTGTCCAGCGCATTGGCGAATTCCCGACGGTCGGCATCGGTGTATCCCTTGGGGCCGCCGGTGTGCTCGCCGCTGGCGCGCAGGGTTTCCATGAAGTCTCTCATTTGCACCCGGGCGCGGATATTGTTGGCGTCGAGGGCCTCGCCGCGGGTGGTCATGACCCTGGCACCACGCTCGATGGCCGTCATGGCCAGCGGCAGATCCGAGGTGATGACCAGGTCACCGGCCGCCAGGCGCTCGATGATCTCGTCGTCGGCGGCATCGAAGCCGTGGCTGACGGCGAGTGACCTGACGGTTCGTGAGCGGGGCAGGGGGACCGTATGGTTGGCCACGAACCAGGTCGGCGTGGCGGTGCGTTCGGCGGCGCGCACGATAATCTCGCGGGCCACCTTGGGGCAGGCGTCGGCATCGACCCACAGGCTGGGCATGTCATCTCCTCGATTCAACGGCAATTTGAGACGGCGGCCGAAAAGGCTGGCCAGGTCATGTCGACGATGGTAGCATGCGCCTTCCTCGCATGTGCTGACCCCACCATCATGTACGACGCCACCGCCTTTCCGGCCGTGGGCGCCGCAACGCCAGGCCCAGCGTTATCGCTGATTACCGCCAGCGTTCGAAGTGTGTAGATGGAGCGCCAACCGAGATCCCGCCATTCTGGGCGAGATCGGCGCCAACGGTCGCCACGGGGGTTCACTGCCATCGCCGATGGCGCGGACCCGATGCTAGGTGCGACCGGCGTCCCCGACTCCGATGTCCCGTGCTGACTGCCATCATTGGCCGCAGCGCGCCTGACCGTTTTTTGTTCGCGTCAGGGACGCCAATGAATTTTCGCCGGTGATTCCGGCTTACCAAGGTGTGATTAATGACCTCTTCTTCTGTCGCCTCGCCGAGCTTCGGTGATCTTGCCCTGCTGCCTGCCGTTCTCTCTGCCGTCGAGTCTCTGGGCTACCAGACCCCCTCGCCGATTCAGGTCGAGACCATTCCGGCGCTGCTGGAAGGGCGCGACATGCTGGGCCAGGCCCAGACCGGTACCGGCAAGACCGCCGCCTTTGCTCTGCCGCTGCTTTCGCGTCTCGATCTGAGCCGCCGCGAGCCTCAGGTGCTGGTCATGGCGCCGACTCGCGAGCTGGCGCAGCAGGTTGCCGTCTCCTTCAGCCGCTATGGTCAAAACCTCAAGGGGCTGGAAGTGGCCACCCTGTGCGGCGGCCAGGAGTATCGTGAGCAGCTGGGTGCACTGCGGCGTGGCGCCCAGGTCGTCGTTGGCACACCGGGTCGGATCATCGATCACCTGGATCGTGGCAGCCTCAAGCTCGACGGTCTCTCCGCCCTGGTGCTGGACGAAGCCGACGAGATGCTGCGCATGGGCTTCATCGATGACGTCAAGCGCGTGGTGGCCGACACTCCCAAGGAAGCGCAGCGGGTCTTCTTCTCCGCGACGCTGCCTGCCGAGATCGAGCGCATCGTCAATCGCTACCTGGTTGACCCCGTGAAGGTGGCCATCGAGTCGCGCACCACCACCGGCGAGAACATCGAACAGCGTCTGGTACGCGTCGATGGCGGCGCCAAGCTGGAGGCGTTGTCACGCATCCTCGAGGTAGAGCCGGTCGATGGCGCGATCGTCTTCGTGCGTACCCGTGCCGCCTGTACCACCCTGACCGAGCAGCTCACCGCCCGCGGCCTCAACGTCGCCAGCCTCTCCGGTGACCTGGATCAGAGCCTGCGCGAGCGTACCATTCAGCGCCTCAAGCGCGGCAAGGTCGACGTGCTGATCGCCACCGACGTGGCCGCCCGTGGCCTCGACGTGCCGCGCATCACCCACGTCTTCAACTACGATCTGCCCCAGGATTCCGAGGCCTACACCCACCGTATCGGGCGTACCGGCCGCGCTGGGCGTACCGGCACCTCCATCACCTTTGTCGGCTTCCGCGAAGGCCGCAAGGCGGGCTGGATCGAGCAGGCCACCGGTCAGAAGATGAGCGAGATGGCGGTGCCGGATGAGGCGGTTATCCGCAGTCATCGCGACGAGGCCTTCCATCAGAAGGTCATTGCCGCCCTGACCGCCGGTGCCGAGGAGCAGCAGGCGCTGGTCGAGCGCCTGGTCGCCGAGGGCTACGACGCCGTCGAGCTGGCCTGTGCCTTCGCTCGCCTGGCCCGTGCCGACGAGGCCCCCATCGGACGCCTGCAGGCGCCGCGCAAGGAGCGTGCTCCGCGTGACGCCAAGCCGGGTCGTCAGAGCGGGCCGCGTGATCGTGGGTCCCGGGAAGGCATGACCCGTTACCGTGTGGCCGTGGGCCACAAGGACGGCGTCAAGCCGGGCCAGCTGGTTGGCGCCCTGGCCAATGAAGGCGGCATCGAGGGCGCGCGTATCGGCCGCATCGATATCCGCAACGCCTTCTCCGTGGTCGAGCTGCCCAGCTCGCTGCCGGCCAGCATCCTGACCAAGATGGCACGCGCCCGCGTCGCCGGTCGTCCGCTGGAAATCAGCGAAGACAATGGGGCGCCCGAGCGTGCCCCGCGCCGTCGCAATGACGATGGCGATGCGCCGATTCGTCGCCAGTCGCGCGCATAAGGCTTCGGTTGCCGCCTGATGGGCGGCACCCCAGTCCCATGACAGGCCGGAGCCCAGCTTCGGCCTGTTGTCGTTATTGAGCCCGGCAAGTCTTGGCATCGGGAGGATGCACCATGTGGAAGCGGCTGCCATTTCGCCTGCGCGGCTATCTGATCACCATGACCGGCGTGCTGTTGCTCTCGCCGGATGCGCTACTGGTCAAGGACACCACGGTGGACGTGGCCACCTTCATGTTCTGGCGTGGCCTGTTGCTGGGCCTGGTGCTGTTGTTGATCGCCGCCGCGCGCTATCGCGAACGCCTGGTGGGTGCGATTCGTGCCTGCGGGCCGGCGGCGCTGTGGTGTCCCCTGGCCTTCGCCGCCAGCGCCTGGGCCTTCGTGGGGGCCACTCGCTTGACCTCGGCGGGCAATGTGCTGGTCATGCTTAACCTGGCGCCATTGGTGGCCGGGCTGATCGGCATGCTGTTCTTCGGCCAGCGGCTGCGCCGTCAGACCTGGGTGGTCATCGCGGTATGCATTGCCGGGGCCTGCCTGATGGCCGCCGGCGAGGTAGGGCAGGGCAGCCTGCTGGGACTGGGGGTGGCGTTGATCATACCGGTCTCCATCGCGGTGAATACCAGCGTGGCCAGCTCGCGGCCGGGTGCCGGCAAGCGGGGCCTGGATACGACCGTGGTGCTGCCGCTGGGCTGCCTGGCGATGCTGGTGCCCGCGGCATTGATGGGCGGCGCCCAGCTGCCGGATGCCGATAACATGCAGCGCCTGATAGCGATGGGGCTGTTGTTGCCGCTGGCCTACTTCCTGATCCAGACCGGGGCCCGCTACTTGCCGGGTGCCGAGGTCAGTCTGGTGATGCTGCTCGAGACCCTGGTGGGCACCCTGCTGGTGTGGTGGTGGGTCGGTGAGGTGCCGGCACTGTTGGCCTTCGTGGGCGGCGGCATGATCGTCGCGGCCATGCTGGTAAGCTCGCTGCGTGACCTCTACCGCCAGCGCCGCAAGGCCGCCGAGGGTGCCCCCGACGCCCGGCGCCTGCATGACGAAGCGGCGGAAGAAAGCATCGAACGCGGTGATGCGGCCCCGCCGGTGGGAGAGCGCCACTGACCCTGACCCGGCCGACGCCGCGACCAGAACAACCCGCCACACCGTAGCCCCGGTAAGCGCCAGCGCACCGGGGGAATCCCGGTGCGCCCCTCGCGCCGGATGCGCCTTCGGCTTATCCGGCCTACGCCGCGACCAGAACAACCCGCCACACCGTAGCCCCGGTAAGCGACAGCGCACCGGGGGAAGTCCGGCTGGCCCCTCACGCCGGATGCGCCTTCGGCTTATCCGGCCTACGCCGCGACCGGAACAACCCGCTACATCGTAGCCCCGGTAAGCGCCAGCGCACCGGGGGAATCCCGGTGCGCCCCTCGCGCCGGATGCGCCTTCGGCTTGTCCAGCCGACGCCTTGGCCGGAACAACCCGCCACACCGTAGCCCCGGTAAGCGCCAGCGCACCGGGGGAAGACCGGTGCGCCCATCGTGCCGGATGCGCCTTCGGCTTATCCGGCCTACATGAGAACCGCGTCTTTTTACGCCAATCTGCGCAGGGTTGTTTCTAGCGCTTGGCGTGTCTGGCCACGGTATTGGCGAAGCGTACCAGCAGCGAGCTCGCCTCCGGTGTGGGGGCGACGCGGCGCATCAGGCGGTTGGCGTCCTGGCCCTGGTCGCGCAGCTTGTCGACCTGGCGCGCCAGGTAGGCACGCATCGTGTCCGGGGTGAACTCGGGGTGGAACTGCACGCTCCACTGGCGGGGGCCGTAACGCAGCGCCTGATGGGCGTCATGGGCATTACGCGCCAGCACGACCGAGCCGCTGGGTGCCTTGAGCACCGACTGGGCGTGGGTCAGCTGAGCGGGAAAGTGTGTCGGCAGCGTGCCCAGCAGCGGATCCTCGTGGCCGGACTCGGTCAGCGTTACCTCGTGGGTACCGGACTCGCGTCCCGCCGGATGGTAGTCGCTTACCCCGCCGAAGGCGGCGGCCATCAACTGGTGACCATAGCAGACGCCAAGCATCGCCAGGTTGCGTTCCCGGGCGGCGACCAGCCACGGCTTGAGCGCCTCGCTCCAGGGTTCGGCATCGCTGACCATGGCGTGGGAGCCGGTAATATAGAGGCCATCGATGTGGTTCAGGTCCGGTAACGGCTCGTGGCGGGCATCGAATACCTCGGCCTCGAAGCCATCCCGGGCGAGTGCCTCCTGGAACAGGGCCTCGAAATCACCATAGTGTTCGGCCACCTCCGGGAAGGTGTCGCCGGTCTTGACGATCAGCAGGCGGGGCGTGGCGGTTCCTTGGGGCATGGCGCTTCCTGATAGATGGGCGTGAACATGAGGTCACAGGCTATCCGACATTCTACTTTTGTTGCAGGCGTTCGCCCAGCGCCGCCATAAAGCGCGCCCCCGCCTCGAGCTGGTCATGCTCGATGTATTCATCGGGCTGGTGAGCCTGGGCAATGCTGCCGGGGCCACAGATCACCGTGGGCAATCCGCGGCGCTGGAACTGGCCCGCCTCGGTCGCGTAGGCCACCGCGCCGGCGGGGCGCTCGCCGAGCAGTGCATGGCACAGGGTCAGCACCTCGGCGTTGTTATCATCGGCCAGGGCCGGCACCGTCTCGTTGAGTGCTTCGGTCACGATGGAGGCCTCCGGCGCGCGCCGTTGCATGTCGCCTTCGAGCTCGGTGGCGTAGGCGTTGACGCGCGCGACCAGAGCCTCGAAGCGGTCCGATGGCAGATGGCGGATCTCCCAGTCGAAGGTGCACTCCCGGGCCATGATATTGATCGCGGTGCCGCCACTGATCTTGCCTACGTGCAGGCTCGAGTGGACCACGTTGAAGGCTTCGTCCACGCGCCCCTCGGCCTTGAGGTCGGCCATCACGTCCTCGATAAAGGTCACCAGGCGCGCCGCCACATGAATCGCCGATACGCCCTGGTTGACCTGGCTGGAGTGGCTGGCGCGGCCGGTCACCGTGGTGCGCAGGTTGGTGGCGCCCTTGTGGGCGACTACCGGGTGCATCAGCGTCGGCTCGCCGACGATCACCGCCGCGGGCCGTGGATGCTCGGCCATCAGCCGCTCGATCATGCGTGGCGCGCCGATGCAGCCCACCTCCTCGTCGTAGGAGAACGCCAGCCAGATCGGCTTCTCCAGGTTCAGGCTCACCCAGCGCGGCACCTCGCTGAGCGCGCAGGCGATAAACCCCTTCATGTCGCAGGTACCCCGAGCATAGAGCCGGCCATCGCCCTTGTCGGTCAGCGTAAAGGGGTCGGTGGACCAGGGCTGGCCCTCCACCGGCACCACATCGGTGTGGCCGGAAAGCACCACGCCACCGGCCACGTTCGGGCCGATGCGCGCCAGCAGATTGGCCTTTCTTCCGTCGTCGCTTTCCACCCGCCAGTGGGGCACATCGTGCGCGTCGAGCAGCGACTCGACGAAATCGATCAGGTCGAGGTTGGATTCCCGTGACACGGTAGGGAAGCCCACCAGGCGGTCGAGCATCTCGGCGGCAGTCATGGCGCACTCCAGGGACGAAGGGTAAGTGAGGGAAAATCCTCCAGAAAGGGCAGATTACCATGCCCGCAGGGCGGGTCGAAGGTCGGGTGGATCGAAGATCAGGTGGGTCGGAGGCCGGAGACAGGACGAATCGAAAATGGAGCAGAGAACTGGTGTGATAGCGGCATGCTATCCGGTCGATGGTCACACGCTTATGGATAGATATCGTTAACAGGCTTATTATATGGGTCATTGATTTCCTATCATGCAGTCATTCGATCAGGAGGCATGTCGATGCCCGATACATCACTCTTCACCCCGGTAACCCTTGGTGATCTGACCCTGCCCAATCGCATGGTCATGGCGCCGCTGACGCGGGCCCGCACACCGGACAGCGTGCCCGGCAAGCTACAGCAGGCCTACTACGGGCAGCGCGCCGGTGCCGGGCTGATCATCACGGAAGCCACCAATATCTCGCCCACCGCCCGGGGGTATGTCTACACGCCGGGAATCTGGACCGACGCCCAGGAAGCCGGCTGGAAAGGCGTGGTCGAGGCCGTACACGCCAAGGGTGGCAACATCGCCCTGCAGCTCTGGCATGTGGGCCGAGTCTCCCACGAGCTGGTGCAGCCCGACGGTCAGGCCCCCGTGGCCCCCAGCGCCCTGAGGGGCGAAGGCGCCCAGTGCTTCGTCGAGTTCGAGGACGGCAGCGCCGGTCGGCATCCCACCAGTACCCCGCGGGCACTGGAGACCGACGAGATCCCGGGTATCGTCGAGGACTACCGCCAGGCCGCGGTGCGTGCCAAGCGGGCCGGCTTCGATATGATCGAGGTCCACGCCGCCAATGCCTACCTGCTCAACCAGTTTCTGGCCACCGGCACCAACCAGCGTACCGACCGCTATGGTGGCTCCATCGAGAACCGTGCGCGCTTCCCGCTGGAAGTGGTCGACGCCGTGGTCGAGGTGTTTGGGCCCCAGCGCGTGGGCATTCGCCTGACGCCCTTCATCGAACTGTTCGGCCTTACCGATGACGAACCCGAGGCGATGGCCTTCTATCTGGCCGACGAGCTCAATCGCCGTGGCCTGGCCTACCTCCACCTCAACGAGCCCAACTGGGCGGGCGGCGACATCACCTTCCCCGATGGTTTCCGCGAGAAGATGCGTGAACGTTTCACGGGCAGGCTGATCTACTGCGGTAACTACGACGCCGAAAGCGCTCAGGCGCGGCTCGACGAGAACAGTGCCGATGCCATCGCCTTCGGCCGGCCCTTTATCGCCAACCCCGACCTGCCCGAACGCTTGCGTACCGGAGCGGCGCTCAACGAGCCCGACCAAAGCTCCTTCTACGGCGGCGACGAGACGGGTTACACCGACTATCCCTTCCTCGATAACGGCTACGACCGCCTCGGCTGATACCGACCCAGGCCCCATGAATGCCACAAGCCCGGCTCCGTAGTCTTCGATAGGCTCGCCCCTGGATTTCAAGAAAGGACTCTATACCAATGAAACCCTTCTCCATTCTGTTGATCCGCCTGCTGGGCCTCTATCTCTTGCTGAAGACGCTGCTCGCTATTCTTCCAGCCCTGCTCGGCTCGAATGCCGCTGAGCTCTGGTCCGGGGAGTTGCTGCCGGTGCTTCTGGCAACGGTGGGCGTGCCGGCCGTGGGTGGCTTGCTGCTGTGGTGCTTCGCCGGCCGCCTGGCGAGTCGGCTGCATGGCGATGGAGATGGCGATGGAAATGACGGCGCCGAAGCAGGTGCTCACATCAGGGACGATGACCTGGTGCGCGCCGGTACTTTCTTGATTGGGGTGTATCTCCTGGTGCGCCATACCGGGACCCTGGTCGGCATGTACGCCACGTCGGGCGGCGTGGCGTATGGTGACCTGATCGTCGTGGTGGCGAGCCTTGGCATGATTCTGGGGGGAAGGAAACTCGCCGAGGTGTACCGCCGGATCAAGTACTTTTCTTAGCTCCCGTGAGCCATCAGGCGCTTGAGGCCGTCGCGGATCTGCAGCTTGGCCGCTTGCCAGCGTGATGGCGCCGTTGGTGCCGAAGGCGCTTGGGGAAGCGCCGAGCTGGCACGTTGCAGCGCGTCGATGATGGCGTCCAGCTGGCGATGACAGCGGGTGGTGTCCAGGCCCCCGGGGCATAGACCCAGCAGCTGTTCGCACTCCTCGCTGGCTTGCGCAAGGGCGTGGCGGGCCGTGTCGTCAACCTCCGGCAGTTCCTGGCATTCTTTCAGTTCACGCAAGAGCATCATCAGCATCTTGCTGTCGAGCCAGCAGGGAACGCTATGACTGGCCTTTCCGGCGAGGGAGTTCTTGACCGCCTGAAAGGAGACCTGCAGGAAAACCGTCGTGTAGTAGGCCTTGGGGCGGTGCGAGCTCATGGTATTCAGGCTTCTCCAGGAAACAAGAATTATTATCAATTGTGGGCTTTGTCGCGCCTGTCGTCAATGATGGCACCGCTATAGCATCTCTCGCGTTGCCTCCATTACCCGCCCGTCCACGGTGCGCTGGACCTTGTCCTCGATCTCGCTGAGCAGGGCCTCTACCTTGGGCAGGGGGTTGGCGGCCGCCACGAAGGTCCATTCGCTGATATCCAGGCGGTCGTGATCGCCGCTTTCGCAAACCGCTATCGCCGGGTTGCGACCGAAGCGTTCGTGCAGGCCGCCCATCCGCTGGCGCTTCTCCTTCAGCGAGCGGCAGCCCGGCAGCGAAATGCGCAGGGTGAGAACACCGATGAACATGGAACCTCCATTAAGTCCTTGCTTGCGAGGGCGGAGAATAATCCCTCGCGTAAGACCAAAGTAGAATCGAAGGGTGTTATTTCCTGGCTAGTGCCTTGTATTCCTTATAATAAACCAAGTTTCTTATCGTATACTCCTGCGCATCTGATCATTACGGCAGCCCCCCGTATTCCCGAACCGGATCCGTCCACGATGGACCCGGCGCAATGCCTGTATTGATTCTCGATAAGCCGGCCCGCGGTAGGGTGGGCCCTAGAAACCATTGGTACTTGAGGTAATTTTTCATGAGCAAACAGCCTTTCCTGATCGCCATGACCTTCATGTCGATCATCGTCGGTGGCGGCTTCGCCTCGGGACAGGAGGTGCTGCAGTTCTTCACCGGCTATGGGGTGATCGGTATCGCCGGCACCCTGGTCAGTGGCCTGCTGTTTGCGTTTCTCGGTATGCAGATCGCGCGGATGAGCTCCACCATGCAGGCGAGCTCCCACAAGGAGGTACTGGAAGCGCTCTTCGGCAAGCGTGCCGGGCTGGTCATCGATCTGGTGCTCTCCTTCTTCCTGTTCGGTGTCGGGGTGGTGATGCTGGCCGGCAGTGGCTCCATCTTCGCCCAGCAGTACGGCCTTCCGCCGCTGTTTGGCGGTGTGCTGCTCAGTGTACTGGTCATCCTGACGCTGTGCCTGCGAGTGCGGGGCATCATCAACTTGATCAGCCTGATCATGCCGGTTCTGCTGCTGCTGGTGCTGACCATTACCGTCTACTCCTTCTTCACCAGCAGCGCGTCTCTGGAGACGCTGGAAGCGGCCGCCGCCGAGGTGCCGACCATCAGTGATAGCTGGTCGTTCTCGCATTGGATTATCGGCGCACTGCTCTATGCGTCCTTCAATATAGCCGTTGGCTTCCCCATGCTGTCGGTGATCGGTGGCCTGACTCGTAATACACGTGAGGCATCCCTGGGGGGCATCCTCGGAGGCGTGGGGCTCGGTGTGCTGATCTTCCTGCTCAATATCGGCCTGTTTGCCAATCTCGAGCGCCTGGTCGGCGTGGATATGCCCTCGCTGATGCTTGCCACGGCGGTCTCGCCGGTGGTGGCCGTGGTGATGTCCGTGGCATTGATCTGCATGATCTACAGTACTGCCGTCGGCATGTTCTTCGCCTTCAGCGCGCGCTTTGCCACCCCGGAGTCCGGACGTTTCAAGGTGTTCAGCGTTATCTTCACCCTGGTGGGGCTGGTGTTGAGCCAGTTCGGATTCAGCGCTCTGATCGGTACCGTCTACCCCATGCTGGGCGTGGTGGGATTGATTCTGATCGTTGCCCTGGGTATTCGCTGGAACAGCACGCGCAAGCAAGGCAAGGCCCAGTCGGCGAGCGCCGCCAGCCGCTGATACCTCCTCTACCCGGTGTCCGCAGGGACGCCGGGGCTCCGGTACCGTAAGCGGTAGTGAGAGTGCCAGGCCGGCTACGGTTGCCCGTGGCCGGCCTTTCTCATATCTTGAGGTGATGAGGTCGCGACGCTGCAGGCGGCGCAACCCGGTCTTTCCGCGTTGAGCTTTCAGTGGCTAATGCACCGATATGGGGGGATTCATCATGGCTGGCGGTTGGACCCGAGACGGAGCCGTACAGGATCAGATTGATGCCACCGTGGAAGAGGCGGTCGATAGGGCGCGCACCAGCCTTCGGGGTGGAGACAGCGCGGAGTTTTGCGTGGAGTGTGATGCGGCCATCCCGGAGGGACGGCGTACTGCGCTCCCGGGGGTACAGCTTTGCGTCGCTTGCCAGTCGCGCCTGGAAGCCAGGGGCGTGGATGTCGCCGCCATCAATCGGCGGGGCAGCAAGGACAGCCAGCTCAGGTGACCCCCCTCGCGGCCCTACCAACTCACACGTTTAAGGCAGAACGAAGATGAGATCTACCGTATTGATCACCGGCGCCAATCGCGGCGTCGGGCTCGCCCTGGCGCGTCATTATCATGCCGCCGGCTGGGCGGTAATCGGCGTATGCCGCAGTGGCGGCGAGGAGGCGGCCGAGCTGCGCGACGTCGCCGAGACGCTGATCGAAGGCATCGACGTGACCCGCGAAGGGGACGTGGCACGGCTGGCGCAAGAGCTGGCGGGCCGCCGCCTGGAGCTGCTGATCAACAACGCCGGCCTGCTGCAGGATGAGGTGCTCGGCGATATCGACTTCGACTCACTTCGCACCCAGATGGAGATCAACGCCTATGCGCCGCTGCGCGTGACCGAGGCGCTGCTGGAGAACCTGGGAGAGGGCGCGAAGGTCGCCAATATCACCAGCCGCATGGGGTCCATCGCCGACAACGACTCCGGCGGGCGCTACGGCTATCGCGCCTCCAAGGCGGCGCTCAATGCCTTCGGCAAGTCGCTCGCCGTGGACCTCGAGCCCCGCGGTATCGCCGTGGCCCAGATTCACCCGGGCTATGTGCAGACGCGCATGGTCAACTTCGGCGGCATGATCAGCGCCGAGGAGGCCGCCACGGGCATCGCCCAGCGCATCGAGGCGCTGACGCTTGAGAACAGCGGCGGCTTCTGGCACAGCAGCGGCGAGGCGCTGCCCTGGTAGGGTGAGACGCTGGCGCGGCCGTCGGCGCCGCGCCTTTCTCCTTTTCCTTGCGGCCCAGGCCGTGGAGGTTGCCCATGACGCTTGCCACGACCGCCGACAGGGCGCGGCCCGAGCCCAATCGCCTGGCGGGCATGAGCTGGGCACACTTCCTCAACGACGGTGCCGCCAACTATTTGCCGGGCGTTCTGCCGGCCATTCTGATATCGCTGAACCTGTCGGTGGCGCTGGCGGGCACCATCATGGCGGCCCTGCTGATAGGCCAGGCCCTGCAGCCGCTGGTCGGCCTGCTGGCGGATCGCCTGGGCGGTCGTCTCATGGTGGTGGCCGGACTCGCCGGCTCATCGCTGGGCGGCGCGCTGGTCGGCTTCGTATCGGGGCTGTGGTCGCTGCTGGGAGTGCTGGCCCTGATTGGCATCTCCAACTCGTTCTTCCATCCCCAGGCACTGGCCGGCATCCGGCAGCTGGGCGGCAGCCGGCCGGGCATGGCCATGTCGATCTTCATGGTGGGGGGTGAAGTGGGGCGCGGCCTGTGGCCGGCGCTGGCCAGCTGGGTGGTGGTGCAGTGGGGCCTGGGTTATCTCTGGGTGCTCACCCTGCCGGCGCTGTTCTCCCTGCCGCTGCTGCTGCGCTGGGCACCCCGGCTGCCGGCTCGCACGGCCGAGGCAACGCCCATTGCCTGGCGCGATCATGCCGGGCCGGTGACGCGGCTGGTCGCCTTTTCGACGCTGCGCTCGCTGATGATCTTCACGGTGGTGACCTTCGTGCCCTTGGCCTGGACGCAGGCCGGGGGGGCGCTGACCACCGGTGCCAGCTTTATCACGGTGATGCTGCTGGTAGGGGTGATCGGCAACGTGGGGGGCGGACACCTATCCGACAAGGTGGGACGGCGGCCGCTGCTGATCGCGGCGATGGCCCTGGCAAGCGCCATGCTCGCCGCTTTCCTGCTGTCCAGCGGCGGCTGGCTGTGGGTGGTGCTGGGCGTGCTGGGGATCTGCCTGTTCGCCACGCTGCCGTTGGGTGTGCTGGTGGCCCAGGACATCCTGCCCGAGAATCGCTCGCTAGGTTCGGGACTCGCCCTGGGACTCTCCAACGGCCTCGCGGCGCTGGGTATCATGGCGCTGGGGCCGGTAGCGGCCGCCTGGGGGCCGACGGTGCCGCTATGGATCGCCCTGGCCGGCGGGGTGATCAGTGTACCGCTGGCCATCGGCCTGCCGGAGCATGTGACGCCATCCCGGCAGGCGTAACGATCTCGCCGTACGACCGGGGCCCCGGGTTCTCAGGTTCTCAGGCGCTCGGCCAATTCGGCGATATGCGCCGGGCTGACTTCACAGCAGCCACCCACTATCGAGGCTCCCCGCGCGACCCAGCCACAGGCGTGCTCGGCATAGCCCGCGGGGTCGAGGTCCTGGCGTGCCTCGAGGCCATCCACCGTGCCGCCGGGCGCAAGGTCCGCGGCCGAGGTAAAGGCATTGGCGTAGCCGCCGAATGGCACGCCAAGGTCTTCGAGCGCGTCCATGGCGGTGGTGACCGCCTCGGGCACCGAGCAGTTGATCAGCACCGCCGAGGCGCCGGCGGCGACGACCGCCCGGGCCGCTTCGCCCAGCGATTCGCCGGAGCGCAGGCGCCTGCCGTCGGCGTCATCCACCGAGAAGGCGACCCACACCGGCAGGTCGTGGTCTACCGCGGCCTGGGTTGCCGCCAGGGCCTCGCGGGTCAGGGTCATGGTCTCGCAGATAAACAGGTCGACCCCCTCGGCCTGGACCTCTACCAGGCGACGGTAATCACGCCGGCAGGTGGCATCGTCCGGGACCACCTCGGCGTGATAGCTCGCCACCAGCGGAGGCAGGCAGCCGGCGATGCGCACCGCCTGGCCACTCTCGTCCCGCGCCTGATGAGCGGCACCCAGCGCGGCGGCATGCAGGGCCTCGAACAGGGCGGGGTCGCTGTCGCGAGCCAGGCGCTGCGGCGTCACCGTATAGTTGTTGGTCGTGATGATGTGGGCCCCGGCGGCGATGAAGTCGCGATGCACCGCGGTGACCAGATGAGGTTCATCCAGCATGACCTGGGCGGACCAGAGTGGCGTGGCGGGGCTCTCGCTGCGCCGCCTGAGTTCCTGCCCCATTCCTCCATCCAGCAGTGTCAGGTGATGTTGTATCGGGCTCATGGGGCTGTCCTTGTGATGAATGATTGGGGGTACGGCTTCCAGGGGGCGGTGGTCGGCGGCTTCCGGGTGAGGCGCCGATTCTCTATTCGCGTTCGTCCCGAGTCGAGCGCAGCAGCACACGATCCATGCCTGCGGTGCTCAGCACGCGCCTGAGTGCCGCGAACAGATGGGTCGGCAGTGTGACCGCATAGCGCGGCCGTGGTCGCTTGCTCTCCAGGGCATGGATCAGCTTCTTGACCACCGCCTCGGGGCCCAGGGTGAAGGGGGCCTTGCCCTCCTGATTGGCCAGGCGCGCCTCCACCTGCCGATAGGTGGTGGCGTGGGCGCTCTGGGTAGGGTCGATGTTGGCCTTGAAGGCGCGATAGGCGTTGTCGCGAAAGCGGCTGGTGATCGGCCCCGGCTGGATCAAGCTGATATGCACGCCGCTGCCGGCAAGCTCCTGACGCAGGGTGTCGGTCAGGCCTTCGAGGGCGAACTTGGAACACACATAGGCGCCGCGATAGGGCAGGGCGGCGATGCCCAGCACCGAGCTGTTGTGCACGATGCGCCCGTGGCCCTGGGCGCGCATCATCGGCAGCACCCGCGTGGTGAGCTCGTGGGTGCCGAGCAGGTTGGTTTCCAGCTGAGCGCGCAGCACCTCCCGCGACAGGTCCTCCACCGCACCGGGCTGGCCATAGGCGCCGTTGTTGAACAGCGCCGTCAGGCGGTTTCCGGTGCGTTCCTCGACCGTCGCTACCGCGGCCTCGATGGAGGCGCTGCTATCGAGGTCTAGCCTCAGGGCCTCGAGGCCTTCCTCCTCGAGCCTGGCCACGTCCGCCTCGGCGCGGGCCGTGGCGAACACCCGCCAACCCCGGGCCGCCAGGGCATGGGCCGCGGCATGACCGATGCCGCTCGAGCAGCCGGTGATCAGGATGCTGCGCGCGGAGATTTCCTGGGTAGGGGGCATGCGGCTCTCCTTGTCACGAGAACCCCGAGGAGGTCGGCCCATGTCACGCGTCCTTGAGCCCGAGGTCCGGTGCGTCGAAGTCGGCCGGCTCGTCGGTATAGACGCAGACATTGGCGTCTTCGATATCGCCGTCCTCGGCTTCCAGGTGGGTGGCGAAGAACTCGCGGATCTCGCGGCGCTGGCAGTGGGCCTCGAAGGCCGCCCGGTTCGCCCACACCTCGTGGAAGACGATAGGGTAGCTGGTGCCCTGGGCGAAGGGGTTATCGATATGGCGGGTCACGGTGTAGCGCAGGCAGGCGTCTTCGCGATGGGCGTTGGGCTCGAGCCCCTGCAGGGCGCGAAACACGGCGTCTTCCCGCCCCGGCTTGGGCTTGAAGCTGGCGATGCAGTAGATCTTCTGTGACATCGAAGGTGTCCTGTGAGGGGGTGTGCGCAGACGATACCATTGCCCGCCCCGGCGGCATAATCGTGGGGGCCGCGCCATGGCTAGCACGCCTCATGTTTACGGAACGCATTTTTTTCGACACATCACATGGATATGTCGATATGGTAAACATGTCGACCGAACATGTTTAAAAAATCGGTTTTTTTCGACACGTCGGCTGTGATTAAGGCCTGAATCCCGGTTCGAGCCGCACTGGCGGAGCTCAAGCAGGCGTGAGAGCTGCGGGCCTGCTCATCAATCTGCTATCTCTTCTGGAAGCGCGTGACCCGTCGATGCGCAACGTGGCGGTGTCGTGCGCCAAGAGTCGTCCAGCGTCGCGGAAGAGGCAGCCGGCTTGCTTCTCCTGCGACCTTGGCATGATTGGTTCTCAGACCGCTTTGGTGTCAGTCTGTCAGCCAACCGTGTCGATATGCAGGGAAAGCCCATGATCCTCAAGGAGAAGGATACCCATCTAACTCATCAAGAGTGCCCTAGCCTGCTGGCAGAAAGAGCACTTGTGTGCCTAAACGTGGGCAGTGCTTCGCAAATTTTCGCAGGATTAGGGTCCCGGATGATCAAATCGCCTATAGGAGTTATTCTCTGCTAGCGGTCAGAAGGCGAGCGCGTTTTCATGGAACGGGCTACCGCCTTTTTGGAAAATGGCATGACAACAACAAGTCTCGCCGTGTAAAGCATTAAAGGGTGTCGTGAGATTGAAAGTCAGCCACTCAGAATAAACTACGTGAAAGGGATGTCGACCGATGAGATACATTGCGTTAGCAACGTTATTTATTATCACCCCTGTGTCTGCCGACATGGAGCTGAGTATCGGCGGGCTGTCAGGCTGGATTTTGAAAGAAGATGTGGTTGCCATCAAAGGCGAGCCTGACGAGAAAGAAGAATTCTTTGCCAGCATGTATACGGAAGCTTATCACTACCCCGGACTTGCGCTATATTTCATGGGCGATCATCTAGTGAGTATTGACGCAGATAGTGAGAACTACTGTACTGCACAGCATATATGTCCGGGCGACCATATTGACCAGGCCATTGCTGCTTATGGCGAACCGGACATAAAAGTCTACGACGCTGTTGATTATGACCAATACAATTTCTATGACGCCATGCACCACGGCTGCTGGTACATCTCTAGCGTTGATGGTCAAAACATCGAGGAAATTTCAATAGCCTGTCATTGATGCTGCCCCACCACTACCAAAGGGCTTGACGGCTCGCTGACGATGAACTTATCCCCGCCAGCGAGCCGTTCTCCTTCCCTTACTGGCTGATCAGCCTGGCCCGGCTGGTGCCGTTGCCCTGGGGCTCTACCTGGATCTGCACCGGGATGCGCTCATGCATCTCCTGCACATGGGAGATCACGCCGACGCGGCGGCCCAGGGCCTGGAGGCCGTCCAGGGCCTCCATGGCGAGCGCCAGGGATTGCGGGTCGAGGCTGCCGAAGCCTTCATCGATAAACAGCGATTCGATGGTGAGCTCGCCGGAGGCCATGGAGGCGAGCCCCAGGGCGAGGGCCAGTGAGACCAGGAAGGTCTCGCCGCCGGAGAGCGAGTGCACCGAGCGGCGCTCGTCGGCCATGTCCTGGTCCACCACCAGCAGGCCCAGCTCACTGCCACCGCGTACCAGGCGGTAGCGCCGGCTGAGGCCCGCCAGATGAACGTTGGCGTGCTCGAGCAGCTGCTCCAGATTGTAGGCCTGGGCGATGCGCCGGAACACCTTGCCGTCGGCGGAGCCGATCAGCTCGCTGATCTGGCCCCAACGGCGGAACTCGGCCCGGGCGGCCTCCAGCTCGCTCTGCCCGGCCTGCTGGCGCTGGCGCCGGCGGTCATCGTCATTCAGGGCGAAGGTGGCCTCGTCGCGGACCCGCTGGGCCTCTTCGAGGCGCGGCGTCAGCTCGGCCTCGGTCTCCTCCAGTGCTTCCCGGCGGCGGCGTAGCTCGTCGGCCACGGCGTCGCCGAGCAGGGCCGTCTCAGCCTCTTCAACCTCCTCGGTCAGACCCTGATCGTGGCGATGAGTGAGCAGGGCGGTGCGGCGCTCCGCCAGCGTGGCGGCGGCGTGCTGGCGCTTCGCTTCGGCCGCCTCGATCCGCCGTTCCTCCTCGTCGGCCACGGCGTCGGCCTGGTCGAGCAGTCGGGTGAGGGTGGCATCACGCAGCGCGGGATGCGCCGCCCGCCAGTCGGCCAGCTCACGGGTGAGGGTGTCGCGCTCCTGATGTAGCCGTTCGAGTCGCTCGGCTTCGTGCTCGGCCTGCTGGGCGAGCCGTTGCTGGTTATGCTGGGCCTCGTGGAGTCGCGTCACGGCGCCGTCATAGGCTCGGCGGGCGCTCTCCTGATGGGCGTCGAGGTGCTGCTGCCAGGCGTCGGGCGAGGCGTGTTCGCCGAGCCGCTCGGCAAGCGCGCGGGCGAGCGTGTCGCGGTCCTCGCGCAGGGAAGGCAGCTGGGCGTCGAGTTCCAATAGCCGCTTGTCGGCGCCGGCCTTCTCGGCCTCCAGGCGGGTCAGCGCGAGCCGCCCCTCCTGAAGCGCCTTTTCCAGCGGGGCCAGCTCGGCCTCGGCCCGGGCCAACGCGTCCAGGTGTTCTCGCGCCTGCCGGCGTAGGGTCGCACTCGCCTCGCGCTCGGCCTCGAGCCATCCCTCGCGTTGGCTCGCCTCGATGGCGGCGAGCTCCTGTTGCAGGGGGTGGTTATCCAGGGCTTCGTGGGCGGTATTGCGCTGTTCCTCGGCCGTGTCGCGATCCTGCCGGTGGCGGGTAAGGGCGGCCTCCACGGCGCGATACGCGCCGAAAAGCTCATCGCGTTGTCGCTGGGCCGCGTCGCATGCCTCGCGGGCCTCGTCGAGCTGACGGGTTTCCTCGTCTTCCTGGGCCTCGAGCTGGGCGGCCTCCGGCGTGGCCGGTGGATGCTGTCGCCAGGGATGATCGTGTCCGCCGCACACGGGGCAGGGCTCGCCCTCGACGAGGGCCTCGCGCAGCCGCGCCACGCTCTCGCTGCGCACGGCGCGGCTGCGATCGATCAGCGCGCTAACGCTATCGAGATGTGCCTGGGCGCGGTCCAGGGCCTGGCGAGCGTTCTGGCCCTCGGTCAGCAAGTCGTGACTGCGGGTCTCGTCGTCGCCGAGCCGGCGAGCGAGCCGGCGCAGGGCCTGGTCCGCGCGGGTGAACGCCTGCCAACGGCTACTGAGTTCCTCCAGGGCGAGATGGCGCTGGGCCGCCCGGTCATGGGCCCGCTGGCCGGCCTGACGGGCGGCATCAAGGTCGGCATGAGTGCCCTGCAGCTCTTGCAGCGTTGCCTGCCAGTCGTCGCGCCGGCGTTGATGCGCATCCTGGGCGGCCCGGGCCTGGCGGTATTGCGCCGCGAGGTCGTCGGCGATTCGCTGCTGCTTGCCGCGATCCGCCTCCAGCCTCTCGAGGCGCTGTTCCAGAGTGGCCAGGCCCTGCGCCTGTTCGCGGGCCTGGCGCAGTTCGGGCTCGGCCCGGCGGCGTGCCTCACCGGCCTCGTCCAGGGCCGCCTTGGCCCGGGTGCCCGCGATGTTCGCGGTTTGCTGCTCGGCCGCGGCGGCGTCTCGGGTCTTCAGGGTCGCGGCATGGGTCGCCTCCAGGGTGGCGATGTCATCGGGCAGGGCGGCATGACGCGCGAGGGCATGGCGCTGGGGGGCGATCACCCGGCGCCAGTCACGGTCGGCCCGCGCCTCGGAAAGGGCCTGCCAGTCGGCTTCGGCGGCCTGCTGTTCGGCATGACCGTCCCGGTAGGCCTGGTGCAGCCGGGCGTCGTCCTGATGCCAGCGCTGCTGGGCCTTGAGCGATTCCGCCTGTTTCTGCAGCTCATCCAGGGCCTGGCGGCCGGCCCGGGCGGCGCGCTCCAGCTCGGCGCGGGCCTCGGGCTCGGCGGGCCGGTCGTCGGTGAGTTTGGCCTCCTGTGCCTCTACGATCTTCCGAGCGTCGTGGGCGCGCCGGTAGGCGGCCATGGAGATCTCGGAGTATTCGCGGGTACCGGTCAGGCGTTCCAGCAGGTCGCTGCGGGCGTTGTCGTCGGCCTGGAGGAAGGCGGCGAACTCGCTCTGGGCGAGGAGTACGGCGCGGGTGAACTGCTCGAAGGTGAGCCCCAGGCGCTCCGGTAGCAGGCGGTCGAACTCGCGTTTCTGAGTGGTCAGCTGGCGGCCGTCGTCGAGGTCACGCAGCGACTGCTCGGCCTTCTGCAGCTTGCCGGTGACCTTCTCCCGGGCGCGGCGCACCGACCAGCGGGCGCGGTAGCGGCGCCCGTCGCGGCCCACGAAGTCGACCTCGGCGTAGCCGCTCGCCGTGCCGCGGCGCAGCAGGGTGCGCGGGTCGCTGGTGGTCAGCGTGGAGTCCGCGGTGTCGTCGACCTGGCTGTCCCGGGCCGGTGCCTGGCGCAGCCGCGGCGTGCCGCCGTAGAGCGCCAGGCACAGCGCATCGAGCAGGGTGCTCTTGCCGGCCCCGGTGGGGCCGGTGATGGCGAACAAGCCGGCGTCGCTGAGCGGGGCGGCGGTGAAGTCGAGCTCGAGGGGGCCGGGCAGCGAGGCCAGGTTCTCCAGGCGCAGGGCGAGGATCTTCATGTGGGGTCTCCCTGGGTCGAGGCATCGTCGGCGTCGAGCACGTCCTGGCGCAGCCGGTCGAAGTCGGCGAGCACGTTCTCCGCCGGCGACTCGCCCCAGCGCTGCTCCCAGGTGCGCTCGAAGAGCCTGCGCGGCCCGAGGGTCTCCAGGTCGACCCGCGTCTTCTGATCCCCGCCTTCGACCCGAGGCAGGCGGCGCTCGAGGCGTAGCAGGCGCAGGGCCTTGCCTTCGAGAGCGGTCTCCACCCGGGCCCGCAGGTCGGGAATCGGCGATTCGAGTTCGACACGTACCTCCAGCCAGGGCCAGTGGTCTTTTGAGCGCTCCCGCCCCCGAGCGTCGGAAAGCGCGGGGTCGTCCTCCAGGGCCGCGAGCTCGGCCAGCACCCGCTCCAGCGGGGCGGGCCCGACGCGGTGCATGGCCACCGGGCGGGGCACGGGAATCGCCTGGGTCTCGCCCAGGGCCTCGCCGTCGAGGCGGACCTCCACCACCTGATGGGGATAGCCGACCTCGCTGAAGTCCAGGGGCAGGGGGCTGCCGCTGTAGCGGATGCGGGCCTCGCCGACCTGCTGGGCGCGATGCAGGTGGCCCAGGGCCACGTAGGCGATGTCCGCCGGGAAGAGGGCGGCGGAGATCGATTCCTCGCCGCCGATCACGATGGGGCGCTCGCTGGCCTCGGAGACGGCGGCGCCGTGCAGATGGGCGTGGCTCATGGCGACCAGGGCCTGGCCGGGTTCACGGCGCTTGCCGGCGGCGTCGATCAGCTGGCGGTGCACGCGGGTGATGCCGGCGACGTAGTCGTTGGGTGCGTCGTCGTCCTCGTCCTGGTCGAGGCGCCTGCCGGCGCCGGTGACCTCGGCGGGGCGCAGGAAGGGCAGGGCCAGGCACCAGGCGCGGGTCTCGCCCGAGGCATCGGTCAGCGGTACCAGCAGGCGTTCGGCGTCGAGGTTGCCGTCGTCCAGCCAGCTGACCCGACCCAGGGCGTGGGTGCGCAGGCGACGCATCAGCGGGGCGGGCAGTTCGATGCGATTGCCGCTGTCGTGGTTGCCGGCGATCAGCACGATCTCGAGATGGGGCAGGCGCTCGTGGGCGGAGACGATGAAGTGGAACAAGAGTTCCTGGGCACGCAGCGACGGGTTGACCACATCGAAGATATCGCCGGCCACCAGCAGGGCGTCGGCCCGGCGTTCCACCAGGGTGTCGAGTAGCCAGGCCAGGAAGGCGCGGTGTTCGGCGTGGCGCTCCTGGCCATGAAAGCTCTGGCCCAAATGCCAGTCGGCGGTGTGAATCAGCTTCAAGGGGTCCCTCCCGGCGTGCCGTGCGAAGAGGAGAGTCTACGCCAGTCGGCGTGTCCCTTCAGCTCGAGGAAGGGGCCGGCGGGGCCGGCCCCCTCGGTTCAGGCCGAGTAGGCGATGTGAAAGACCTCGGGCGGGCGTTCGGCATCGACGATGCCGGCACGCACCAGGAAGTCACCGAAGCCTTCACCGGCCTCGCGTTCGGCGGCGTAACGGCCGAGTAGCGGGTCGAGGATCGCCAGGATGGTGGCGGTGTCGATGTTCTCCCGGTAGAGGCGGTTCATGCGCTGGCCGCGTTCGTCGCCGCCGAGGTAGAGGTTGTACTTGTCGATGGCCTTGCCGCTCAGGCCGATCTCGGCCAGGTAGGGCCGTGCGCAGCCGTTGGGGCAGCCGGTGACCCGCACGTTGATGGGGGTTTCCGCCAGGCCGTGACCCGCCATCAAGGCGTCGAGTGCCTCAACCAGGCCGGGGAGGTAGCGCTCGGATTCGGCCATGGCCAGGCCACAGGTGGGGAAGGCCACACAGGACATGGCGTTGCGCGCAAGCGGTGTACTGTGACTGCCGTCGTCGAGACCGTGGCGGTCGATGATCGCCTGGATGCGGGCCTGCTGCTCGGGCGTGACGTTGGCGATCATCAGGTTCTGGTTGCAGGTGACCCGAAACTCGCCGCTATGCAGCTCGGCGATCTCGCGCAGCGCGGTGCGCAGTCGATAGTTCTCGGTATCGGCGATGCGACCGCTCTGGATCATCAGCGTCAGATGGCGGTTGCCGTTCTCGCCCTCCACCCAGCCGAAGCGGTCGCCGTTGTGGCTGAAGCGATACTCCCGGGCCGCCGCCATGGGCGTGCCGTGGTACTCGGCGAAGCGCTCGAGAAACCAGTCCATGCCGTGGTCGTCCAGGGTGTACTTGAAGCGGGCGTGGGAGCGGTCGGTACGGCAGCCGTGGTCGCGCTGGATGGCCGCGATGGCTACGCAGGCGTCGACGATCTGCTCGGCGGGCACGAAGCCTGCCTCCTCGGCCAGGCGCGGGTAGGTGGCGGCGTTGCCATAGGTCAGGCCCATGCCGCCGCCCACGGCGACGTTGAAGCCGGCCAGCCGGCCGTCCTCGACGATGGCGATCAGGCCGATATCGTTGGCCAGCACATCGCAGTCGTTCTCCGGAGGAATGGCCAGGGCGATCTTGAACTTCCGCGGCAGATAGTAGTGGCGATAGAACGGCTCCTCCTTTTCATCGCCGCCCAGGCTGTGCACCCGCTCCTCGCCCAGCCAGATCTCGGCATAGGCGCCGGAGCGCCACATCAGCCGCTCGCTGATCTCGGTCGAGAGGCGGTGGATCTCGGCGTGCAGGTCCGAGTGGTGCGGATTGACGTTGGCGATCACATTGCGGTTGTCGTCGCCGCAGGCGCCCTTGGTGTCCAGGCCCAGGGCATTGACCCGCTGCATGAAGGTGCGCATGCGCGGCTTGAAGACGCCGTGGAATTGAAAGGTCTGGCGCGTGGTGAGGCGCAGCGTGTGGTTGGCGCACTCGTCGGCGATGGCGTCGAGCCCCAGCCACTGCTGCGGGGTGAGTACGCCGCCGGGCAGGCGCAGGCGCACCATGAACATGTAGAGCGGCTCGAGCTTCTGGCGGCGTCGCTCGTCGCGCAGATCGCGGTCGTCTTGCAGGTAAGTGCCGTGGAACTTGGTCAGCTTGGTGTCGTCGTCCGAGATGGCGCCGGTGGCCAGGTCGTCCAGGCCCTCGGCGACAGTGCCGCGCAGATAGTCGCTCTGGCGCTTGATGATCTCGGCGTCGGGGAACTTGTCGGTCATCAGTAGATATCCCGCTGGTAGCGTTTCTGGCGGGTCAATTCCCGCAGGTAGTCGGTGGCGTCCTCGCGGCTCTTGCCACCCGCCTCGACGATCACGTCAAGCAGCGCCGCATGCACGTCCGGGGCCATGGCCTCGGCGTCGCCGCACACGTAGAGGTGCGCGCCGCGCTCCAGCCAGCGCCATACCTCGGCGCCACGCTCGCGGATGCGGTGTTGAACGTAGACCTTTTCTTGCTGGTCGCGAGAGAAGGCCACGTCGAGGCGGTCGAGCAGCCCCTGGCGACGCCAGGCCAGCCATTCGGCCTGGTAGAGGAAATCGGTGTGGAAGTGCTGGTCGCCGAAGAATAGCCAGTTGGCGCCACCGGCCTCGCGCTCCTCGCGTTCCTGCATGAAGGCGCGGAAGGGCGCGATACCCGTGCCCGGGCCGATCATGATCACCGGGGTGTCATCGTCCTCGGGCAGCCGGAAGTGTTTGTTGCGCTCGATGTAGACCGGCACGCTCTCGTCCTCCGCGAGCCGGTCGGCCAGCCAGGTGGAGGCCACTCCCTCGCGGTGCCGGCCATGGGCCTCGAAGCGCACCGCGGCGACGGTGAGGTGCACCTCTTCCTCTACCGTCGCCTGACTGGAGGCGATCGAGTAGAGGCGCGGCGGCAGCTTGCGTAGCATCGCGACCAATGTGGCCGGGGAGCATTCCGGCACCGGGTGCGCCTCGATGAGGTCGAGCAGGTCGCGTCCCGCCATCCAGGCGACGAGGTCGGCAGGGTCCTCGAGCCGGGCGTTGAGGGCCGCGTCGTTGCCCAGGGCCGCCCACTTCTCGACCACCGGCCGAGTCAGCGGGCTGATCTCGCGGTGATGGCCGAGGGCCTGGGCCAGGGTGGTGTCGGTATCGTCGAGACGCACCGGGGCCTGGGGATCCAGCGCCAGGCCCTCGATGATGGCGGCCACCAGGCGGGGATCGTTGCGGGGGTAGACGCCCAGGGCATCGCCGGGCTGATAGCTCAGCCCCGAGCCCTCCAGGGACAGCTCGATATGCCATGTTTCCTTGCCCGAGCCACGGCCGTTGAGCACCAGGTTCTCCAGCACGCTGGCCGGGAAGGGGTGGCGGCGATCGTGCTGCTGGCCGGCGTCGGCGCCGGTCGTCGTATCACCGCCGGCGGTGAGGATGCCGGCCGCTCCGACCTCGCCCTGCAGGGCCTCGAGCAGGGCGTTGCACCATGTCTCGGCGGCGTCATCGTAGTCTACGTCGCAGTCGACCCGGGCCACCAGGCGGCTGGCGCCGAGGCCCTCGAGTCGCTCGTCAAATTCGCGCCCGGTCTGGCAAAAGTGCTCATAGCTGGTGTCGCCCAGCGCCAGTACGCCGTATTGGAGGTGCTTGAGCGAGGGCGCCTTGCGGCCGTGAAGGAACTCGTGGAGGTCCAGGGCGTTGTCGGGCGGTTCGCCCTCGCCATGGGTCGAGGTGATCATCACCACGAAGGCCTCGTTCTTCAGCTGGCGCGGCTTGTACTCGACCATGTCGACCACCCGGGTATCGATGCCATGGGCGCTGGCCTGTTCGCCGAGGGTCTCGGCCAGGTGCTCGGCGTTGCCGGTCTGGGAGCCGTAGAGCACCGTCAGTGAGGGGCGTTGCTCGGCACCGGCAGGGGGCGTGGCGGGGAGCGCGGCGTCGGCGGGCCCGTCGCGCCGGGACGCCTGCCACCCGGCAATGAAGCCGGCCAGCCAGTCGAACTGGTGTGGCTCGAACGAGTCGAGAAGACGGTTCAGGCCGCTCGCCTGCTCGGTTGTCAGGGGGGAGTTGCTGGGGTCAATCATCATCGGAGGTCCTGGCTTGCCAAGGCGCCGAGCTCAAGAAGCATTCGGCGGTGGGTCTCGACACCCGTTCTCTCCGGTCAACCTGGCTTGTCTGTTTCACAAGTCCGTCCTTTAGGATGGGGTCGTTAATAGAGCGATCAGGGGGTAGAAAAATCTTCCTGGCTAACCTACCACTGGCAGGACGATGTTTTGCAGAATCATTCATATCATTTTGTGATACTTTTCGATCCGATCATCATATGAAGTGGCGATAAGGCGAGCAGGGTTTTCTCCGAAAAATGAGAAATATGGATTCAAATTAATGAATAGAATGTCATTTTTGTTTTATATCAATTTCACGATAGTGGCGTTTATATCATTGATTGTTTTGCATATTTCAATTGAGTATTAAGAGTTTCGTTTTTATTTTCTTCTCTTTAGGGTTGAATGAAAGCAGGAGAAATCGTCATTCCCATCCCTTTTGATCAGGAGATATTGATGAATTCGCAGAGCGAGACTCTACGCCATCAGGTGGTCATCGTCGGTGGTGGTACCTCCGGTATCACGGTGGCGGCGGCGCTGTTGAGGCGACAGCCGAGTCTGGACGTGGTCATTGTCGAGCCGGCCGAGCGCCACTACTACCAACCCGCCTTTACCCTGGTAGGCGGCGGCACCTATGACCTGTCGCGTACCAGCAAGCCGCTGCGCGAGGTAGTGCCCAAGGGCGCGACCTGGCTCCAGGCGTCGGTCGCGACCTTTGAGCCCGACGCCGATGCGGTGCGCCTGGAGGATGGTCGGCGCCTGCACTATGACGCCCTGGTAGTAGCGGTGGGCATCAAGCTCGACTGGGGGCGGGTCGAAGGGCTCGTCGAGGCGCTGGGCACCCAGGGCGTGTGCAGCAACTACAGCGCGGATAGCGTGGCCTACACCTGGGAGTGCCTGCAGGCATTTCGCGGTGGCAACGCCATCTTTACCCAGCCGCCGCCGCCCCTGAAGTGCGCCGGCGCCCCCCAGAAGATCGCCTATCTCGCCGCCGACCACCTGCGCCGGCAGGGGCTCGAGGCTCAGAGCACGCTCAAGTTCTATTCCGGCGGCGGGGCGTTGTTCAGCGTGCCCGACTTTGTGCCACCCCTGGAGCGGGTCGCCCGGGATCATGGCGTTGAGGTGACCCTGTCCCACGACCTGGTGGCGGTAGACGGCGAGCGCCAGGTGGCGACCTTCGTCACCACGGGCGCCGACGGCGCGTCCCGACGCGTCGAACAACCCTTCGACCTGCTGCACGTCACGCCACACCAATGCGCGCCCGATGTGATCCGCGAGAGTCCGCTGGCCGATGCCGCCGGCTGGGTCGAGGTGGACAAGGCGACCACCCAGCATGTGCGCTATCCGAAGGTGTTCTCGCTGGGCGATGCCAGCTCGCTGCCGACCTCCAAGACCGCGGCGGCGGTGCGCAAGCAGGCGCCGGTCACGGTGAGCAACCTACTGGCCCAGATGGCGGGGCAGGAGCCGACGGCGAGCTACGACGGTTACACTTCCTGCCCGCTGGTGACCGCCTACGGCAAGGTGATGATCGCCGAGTTCGTCTACGGTGGCGTGGTCACTCCGACCCTGCCGCTTGACCCCTTCAAGGCGTCGCGCTTCTACTGGGTGGTCAAGAAGCATCTGCTGCCGAGTTTCTACTGGGGCACCATGCTCAAGGGCAAGGCACCGGATATTGCCCATAAACCGCTGAAGGCCTCCTGAACGTGACGCGGCTCCCCCTGCACGACTGGAACCTGGCGCCGAAAGACGCCATCGCCCTGCAGAGGCGCCTGGCCGGGCGCATCGAGCGAAAGGACCGCCTCGCCGAGGTGCGTCATCTCGCCGGCGTGGATATCGGCTTCGAGCAGGGCGGCGAGATAACGCGAGCCGCCGTGGTGGTGCTGGCCTGGCCGCCGGATGCCGACGGAGAGATCTCGGTGGTGGAGCGGGTGGTGCATCGCGAGCCAACGCGGATGCCCTATATTCCGGGGCTGCTGTCGTTTCGTGAAGTGCCGGCGGCGCTGGCGGCGTTCGACCGCTTGAGCGTGCGGCCCGACCTGGTGATGGTGGACGGCCAGGGCATCGCGCATCCGCGGCGGTTCGGCGTCGCCAGCCACCTGGGGCTGTGGCTCGATGTGCCCACCATCGGTGTGGCCAAGTCGCGGCTGTGCGGGCGTCACGCCGAGCCGGGGCCCGCGCGAGGGGATTGGACTCCCCTGGCCGACGGCCCGGAGGATGAGGTGATCGCGGCGGTGCTGCGTTCGCGGGCCAGGGTGAAGCCGATCTTCGTTTCCACCGGCCACCGGGTCTCGCTGACTACCGCCCTCGAGTGGGTCGTTGCGTGCCTGCGGCGTACCAAGCTCCCTGAGCCGACCCGGCTGGCGGACCGGCTGGCCTCGCGTCGCGATGGCCAGCAATAGCCGGCGACGCTATCGCCGTGTCACCGCCAGAGGGGCAACAGGCATCGGGGAGCGCCGCCGCTGCGCTATACTGGCGGCTCATTTCCGTGCCGAGCCGACCATGTCCCCAGCCGTTGATCCCCTTGCCGCGACCCGCCAGTGGGTCGAGACCTTCGTGGTTCCCCGCAATATCTGTCCCTTCGCCGGCCGTGAGGTGGCCCGTGACACCATTCGCTACGTGGCGGTCGATGCCGGCGACTGGGAGCGGGCCCTGCTGGCACTGGTGGCCGAGTGTGAACGCCTCGACGAGACGCCCGCCATCGAGACCACCCTGTTGGTGCTGGCGCCGGGACTCGAGGCCTTCGAGGACTACCTGGATTTTCTCGAGGTGGCCGAGGCGCTGCTGGTGGATCAGGGCTATGAGGGGACCTATCAGCTGGCCAGCTTCCACCCGGACTACTGCTTCGCGGATGCCGAACCGGAGGACCCTGCCAACTTCACCAACCGCTCGCCCTCGCCGATGCTGCACCTGCTGCGGGAGGCGGGGCTGGAGCAGGCGTTGGCCCACTATCCCGATCCCGAGGCCATACCCGAGCGCAACATGGCGGCGCTGCGCGAGGAGGGCCATGACGCACTCGACACGGCCCTCGCCAGGTTGCGCGGCCAGGCGTAGAGCCCCTGGCCGCCGAGACGGCATGCGCCGTCGTTAGATCTTGATATCGTAGTCGACGTACTTGTGCATCAGTTCATCGTAGGTGCCGTCCTGCTTGATCTGGCGCAGCGCCTCGTTGAACTGCTCGGCCAGGGCCTCGCTACGGGGATGGAAGGCGACTGCCACCCCATGGCCGAAGTAGCTCTTGGGCTCGCGGATCAGTGGTGAGCTGGTGACGATGTCGCTGTCTTCGGCATCGACGTCGAGCGCTGACAGGGCCAGTGGGTAGTACATGAAGGCGGTGTCGAGTCGTCCCGTGCGGACGTCCAGGGCCAGATCCTCGCCGGTGGCATAGCGCCGCACGTCGACGATATCGCCGTAAGTATCGGTGATGTAGTTATCGCGAATGGTGCCGCGCTGCACGCCGACCGTCAGCCCCTCCAGCGAGTTGCGATCTTCTATATCGACTTCGTGCCCGGCCTGGGTGACCCACACGCTGGGGTTGCTGTAGTAGGGCTCGGAGAACAGCACCTTGTCGCGGCGTGCCTCGGTGATCGCCATTGACGACATGATGGCGTCGTACTTGCGTGCCATCAGGCCGGGGATGATGCCATCCCAGCCCTGTTCCACCCACTCGCACTGGCGCTCGATGCGCCGGCATACCTCCTCTCCCAGTTCGACCTCGAAGCCGGTCAGGGTGCCGTCGGGTAGGCGGTACTCGAAGGGTTCAAAGGGTATATCCACGGCGAGCCTCAGCGGGTCATCGGCATGAGCCGTGGTCGCGATCAGCAGTGAGGCCAGGGTGGCCGTCAGGCTAGTGGGGAGTCGGAGCATGATATCTTCCTTTGTAGTTCTTATTGCAGCGTCTTTATATGACGTTTTATTAAAGCTACCACGACGCTGAGACCGAGCCAATGTGCCAGGGTTGCCGTCGCGGCTCGCCATCTCCATAGTCTAAGGTATCAAGACACCCAGGCATGACCTGCGCACGTCTATCACCGGCGTGCCCATATGACCCACGATCGAGGAGACGTCGATGACTATTGAAAACTTTGCCAGCGCACAGTGGAAGGGCAGCCTGAAGGAGGGCGGCGGTACCCTCTCCACGCCGAGTGGTGTCCTCGCGGATACGCCCTATGACTTCCGTCGGCGCTTCGAGGGTGCCGAGGGCACCAATCCCGAGGAGATGATCGGCGCGGCTCATGCCGGCTGCTTCACCATGGCGCTGTCGCTGGTGCTCGGCGAGTCGGGCTACACCGCCGACAGCCTCGACACCCAGGCCAAGGTGACCCTGGATCCGGACTCCCTCTCGGTGACCGCCGTCCATCTGACCACCGTGGGCCGAGTGCCGGGTGCCGATCAGGCGGCCTTCGAGGAGGCGGCCAACGGGGCCAAGGAGAATTGCCCCATCTCCAAGCTGCTCAATGCCGAGATCACCCTCGACGCCAAGCTGGAGGGCTAAGGCCCGAACGCGTCGTCCAAGCTAGCGCATGATATACCGGGGCCATCCATGGATGGCCCCGGTGTTATTCTGGGCCAGCCTCACCGAGCCTAACCGACGATGACAGTCCCCTTACCCCGGGGCAGTCTCCTACGATGAGTCCCCTGCGGTGGGGTTGCGGGCGGCGCTTACCAGGGCGCTGATCAGGCGCTGTTGGGGGCGATTGAAGATCAGCCACTCGGGGTGCCACTGGACGCCGATCAAGAAATCGTGCTCGCGGGACTCGATGCCTTGCACCAGGCCGTCGCGGTCACGGGCGACGATCTCGATGCCGCGTCCGGCTTGCTTGACGGCCTGGTGATGCAGGCTGTTGATGCGACACCAGGTGACCCGCAGGATGCGATGCAGCCGGCTGTCACCGACGATATCCACGGTCTTGCGCGGCAGCACGGTGCGTCGCCGCTTGAGTCCCTCGTGGCTGGTATAGATGTCCGGGTCCAGGGTGCCGCCCAGGTAGACGTTGATCAACTGGGCGCCACGGCAGATGCCGAGCACCGGCGTGCCCCGGGGAATAAAGGTCTCGAGCAGCTCCAGCTCCAGCGCATCGCGCTGGGGGTCGACGCGTACGTCGATCTGCACCTCGGCGTCATAGAGCTGGGCCTGGATGTCGTCACCGCCGCCGATGATCAAACCATCGAGGTGGGGTGGCCAGGGGCGCGATGGCGATAGCCGCAGGGGCCGCCCACCGTGGCGCCATACCGCAAACCAGTCGAAGAGCCAGGCAATATGGCTCTTGCGATCCGAGGTGGTAATACCGATCAGGGGGCGCTGGCTCATGGCGTCTTCACCCAGCGCCGCAGGCTCAGCCACAGGCGGGTGAGCGGCGAGCGGGTATGCTTGGCCACGTAGCCCGCGGCACGGCGCCTGAGGGTCGCGGTGTCGGCGGCCAGTTTTTCCACCTCCAGCCAGCGATTCCATTCCACCGCCGAGCCCCACCCCGGCTGCGAGAGGCGCGCGTCGGGCAGCCGATAGTGGAAGGTGGGGCGGGCCTTGACCAGCTTGTTTTGGAAGAGCTCGTGAGGATAGTCCGGCCGTAGGTAGGCAAACAGCGGGGTCATGTCGAGCTCGCGGTTGCGGGTTGGGTTATCGGCCAGGTAGTCGCCGATCAGGGTGTCGATATCCGGGGCATAGTCCTCAGCCAGGATCTTGAGGGCATAGGCCTTGGGGAAGGGGTTGGCATGGGGCAGGACCTCGCGGGTGATGTCGACATCGATCTGTTCACGCAGCCACTCGGCGGTCAGCAGGTAGGCGCGTAGATGATCGAGCAGGCTCGCCGCCTCGAGGCTGGGTACCTCGGGATTGAGGTGCAGCCCGAAGCCGTAGAGCAGGCTGGCGTCGGTACCCTTGGCGCCTTGCTCGCGCAGCGCCTCGAACAGCTTGTCGAGCCGTTCGAGCTCATTCCAGGGGATTGGCGGACAGACGATCTCGGTGGGCACCAGGCCGGTGACGACATCGCCGATCAGTTCTCGGGTTCGGCTGTGGAAGTCGACCCGCATCCGATGACGGTGGCGCTCCCACTCGCTGTCGCCGCTGGGCATGGCATCGAGTATTTCCGCGTCGGGATGGGCGTACTGGGTATCGAGCTCGATGGTAAAGTGACCCCAGCGAGTGTCGTCGACCTTGAGACGATGGGGGCTGAGCACCCGAACCTCGCCGCCGAACAGCGCGCAAACCACGGCGGCGGTATCCTGTGGCGGCAGACCCGCGAACTCGATCTCGACGCCCACACGGCGCGTCTCACCATCATGAGTGTGTGGTTCGGGTGGCGATAGCGGCGTCATGGCGGCATCCTGTACGTCACATATAAGCGTTTGCGAGCGTATCATATCGGTCTCGACCCACGACGCCTCGATTACCCGTCAACATGGAGATGTGATGTTCCCTTATCGTCGCCTCGGCCCCGGCCCTGCCGCCTGGGCCTCGCTGTTCGGGCTCCTGCTGGGGCTGGCCCTCTGGCTGCTGCCCGCCGCGGCCGTCCAGGCCCAGTCCGTCAACCTGCCGGGCCTGGTGACGTCCTCCGCGGATCAGCAGCGACATGATCCCGAGGCCTTTCAGGAGTCGCTGCAGCGCATCATCTCCACCCTCGAGGACGCCGAGCGGCGAGGCCAGTTGCTGCAGAGCCTGCAGGATCTGCAAGAGGTACACGGCGAGGCGACCGAGAGTAGCGGGATTACGCCGCGGGAGGGCCTGCTCGGCGCCCTGGCGGAGACCATCAACGACCTGGGCCAGCAGGCCGAGGGAGAGCGGTCGCCAGTGGCGCACTGGAAGGCTCAGCTCAATCAGGGCTGGCATGATCTGAGTGCCCTGGTGGCCGAGACCGGTAATGCCGACCTGATCCGCTTTGCGGTCGAGGCCACGGTGTTGCTGGTGATCTGGGGGGGGCTGTTGGTGATCCTGACGGCCCTGGGTCGCCTGTTCGCCAGGCGTCGCGGCTGGCCCCTGGACCTTCCGCGGGAGCCGCGCGCCTGGCTGCTCGGCGTACATTTCTTGCGCCGCATGCTGCCCTGGACGCTGGCCTTCGCACTGGTGCTGGGGATCGCCCAGCTGGTGCCGCCCAGCAGCGGGCGTGTGCTGACGCTGGTGGTGGCCTATGTCGCCCTGTGTGGTCGCACCCTGTCGGTGGTGCTGGAGACCTTCGTGTCCGAGTTTACCCGGGGGCACCGGTTCGTGGCGGTGCAGCTGGTGCAGAATCATGGCCTGCGTCCGTTGTTCGTGATCGGTGCCCTGGTGGCACTGGGAGATGCCTTCAACTCCGGGCGCCTCACTACGCTGCTCGGCAACGAGCTTGCCGGTCTGCTGTCCGTCCTGGCCAATATGCTGGCGGCCCTGCTCAGCGTGCGCTTCATTCTGCGATTCAAGCGACCCATCGAACATATCATCCGCAATCGCCCGTGGAGCGAGCGCCGTGACACCGGGGCCAGCGCCAGCATCGTGCAGGTGCTGGGACGCCTATGGCATGTCCCGGCGCTGCTGCTGGTGGGCGGCTCTCTGGTGGCGATCTTCGTCACCGGCGGCGATGTGGGCACCGCCCTGGCGCGCTCCATCATTTCGGCGGCGCTGCTGGTGCTGGTGCTGGTGGTGACCGGCCTGGTCCGGCGCCACGGCGAGCGGCGCAAGAGCCGCCAGCGCCGCCGCCGTACCAGCCAGTACCGTGTGCGACTCGAACGGTTCGGCTATGTGCTGGCCCATGTCGCCGCCTGGCTGACCTTCGGTGAGCTGTTTCTGCAGGTATGGAGTGGCTCGCTGCTGGGCATCGGCACCCAGGGGGTGGCCAGCGCGCGCATCGGCCAGGCCCTGCTGGCCATCGCCCTGACCCTGCTGCTGGCCTGGCTGGCGTGGATCTTCGCCGATACCGCCATCCAGCGTGCCCTGACCAGCTCGGCGCGCTCCCGCGGGCGGCGGGTCAACCAGGCCCGGGCCCAGACCATTACCCCGATGATCCGCAATGTCATGTTCACGACCATCGTGATCATCGCCAGCATCGTCGGGCTGGCCAACCTGGGGGTCAACGTGACGCCGCTGCTGGCCGGTGCCGGTGTCATCGGTCTGGCGATCGGTTTCGGTGCCCAGACCCTGGTGCAGGATTTGATCACCGGTATCTTCATCCTGATCGAGGACTCCCTCGCGGTGGATGATTTCGTCGAGATCAATGGGCATATGGGCTCGGTCGAGGGCCTGACCCTGCGCACCGTGCGCCTGCGTGACCTCGATGGCATCGTGCATATCATCACCTTCAGCCGCATCGAATCGATTCACAACATGTCGCGGCAGTTCGGCATTGCGCTGATGAAGATTCGCATTCCCTACGAGATGCGTATCGACGACGCCATCACATTGATGCAGGAGACCGCCCAGGCGCTGCGCCAGGATCCGATGATGCGCCACTACATCTGGTCGCCGCTGGAGATGCAGGGCATCCATGCCTTCGAAGACGGCTGCCCGATCCTGCGCATGCGCTTTCGTACCGCCCCCGAGATGCAATGGGACGTGGCCCGTGCCTTCAACCTGATGCTCAAGCAACGCATGGAGGCCCAGGACGTCGACCTTGGGGTGCCGCGGCTCAGCGTCAGCATGGAGGGCCATGGCGGCGGGCGCCTGGATGGTGCCAGCGAGCGTGGCGACAGTGCACGCGATGCGGCCGGCCGCGCCCCGGGGCGCGCCGGTATCGCCGACCCCAATCACCAGACGAGCAGCAGTGGTGGCTCGCCTGACCCGGGCCAGTAGCCCGGCCTAACGTGAGTTACCCATGATCAAGGTCGAGCGTCAGGACAGCCTTCACGTCAAGGTTTCCCGCGTGCTGCAGGAGGAAACCTCGCATCGGCTCGACCTTTATCTCTTCGTGCCGGGAGAGCTGGGGTTGACCGGCCAGGTGATCGCCGAGGAGGACTTCTATCACAGTGCCATCTATGTCAAACGCACCTACTTCAGCGACCGCTATCGCCTGCCGCTGGTGCTCAGCCGCCTGGCCGAGCGGGGGAAACTCGATGCCGAGCATTATCGCCTGAGCCTTAGCCTCTATGCCTATCAGTATGTGGTGGCCATGGAAGGGGCCATTCCACCGCTGCTCGATGATGTGCGTCGCGCCAGAAAGGCGGAGAAAGCCGAGAAGGCAGAGAAAGCAGAGAAAGCCGAGAAGGCAGGGAAAGCCGAGAAGGCGGAGAAGGCAGAGAAGGCAGAGAAGGCGGAGAAGGGTGAACAGGACGCGGCATCGGCAAGGGCCGTCGGTGGCCAGCCGTCCGAGGTGCGTGGGTCGTCCAGGAGTACGGCGGAAAGGGAGCAGGCCCCGAGCCTGGAGCAGCGGCTGACCGAACATGTCGACCTGGCCGTTAATATCCTGCGCCGCCTGCGGCGTCAGGAGCCCAGCGAGGAGAGCCTGCATCGCTACTTCGCCACCATCGATAACTATCTTTCCTGGTTTACCGAGCAGCGGTTGCTGGCGCTGTTGGCCGGGTTGCCGCGGGGCTCGCGTTATCGGCCGCTGCGCACACGCCTGGTGGCGATCTGTCGAGCCGAAGATGATTACCGTCGCGAGCGGGATTACAACTCCGACCGGGTGACCCGCGACTCCACGCGAATGTCCAACAAGATGCGCCTGCTGCGTCGGTTGATCGAACACCCGGTGACGCTCAAGCAGAAGACCCAGGAGCTGGGTAACGCCGAACAGAAGGCGGTGAAGGCGCTGGCGACCGCGGTGGTCATGATCTTTGTCTCGCTGGGGTTGCTCGAGATCCGCACCGTGCTGGCCGATATCACCACGCTGTTTGTGCTGGCCATGGCCGGCATCTACGCCCTGCGCGAGGTGTTCAAGGACGACCTGCGCAATACCCTGTGGCGGCTGCTGCGCCGTGGCCGCCCCAAGTGGCGCCGCCAGTACCTGGACCCGACGCATAGCCAGGTGGTGGGGCGCCAGCTCGAGTGGTTCGATTACAAGCGCTTTTCCAAGCTCGACGAGGAGGTCCAGCGAGTACGCAAGCGTAGCGTGGCCCAGCGCGAAGAGGTGGTGCTGCACTACCGTTCAAGCTCGCGGATGTCGCCCACGCGGTTTCTCAGCGGCTATGAACATACTCGTGAGACGCTGACGGTCGACCTGTCGTCGATCGCCCGCCTGATGGACAAGGCCAATCGTCGCGTCTATCGCCTGGAGGAAGGAGACCAGGTGATTCGCGAGGAGGTGGAGAAACGCCACCTCCTCAACCTGGTGATCCGCGAGACTCAAGGGAACGCGCCGCCTACCCTGCAGCGCTGGAAAGTCGTGATGAGTCGCTCACGGATCGTCGACGTGGAGCGCGTCCACGCCGAAGGGCCGGGGCACGAGCAGGACTAGGCGCTGCCCATCCCTGCGTTGGCCTGGAGGTCGTCGAGCAAATCGGAGGCGCCGAAACGCAAGTGCTGGGGCGTGATCCAGGCCCGGCCCATGACGCGCTCGGCGAGCTGCAGATAGGCCAGGGCATCCTCGGTGGTGTGAATCCCGCCGGTGATCTTGAGGCCGACATCGGGCTGGCTCGCCTTGATGACGTCGAGCAGGAGTTCGATGGTCGCCAGGCTTGAGTCCACGGCATTCTTGTCGGTAGATGTCTCGATGAAGGCGGCGCCGCCTTCGATGGCGAGTTCCGCCGCGCGGCGGATCAATGCCGGGTCCTTGAGCTCTCCGGTCTCGATAATCACCTTGAGGGTGGCGTCCCCGCAGCCCTGGTGACAGCAGGCCACCAGCTCGCGGCCGGTCTCCTCGTCGCCGTCCAGCAGCGCGCGATACGGAAAGACCACGTCTACCTCGTCGGCGCCGGCGGCGGCCGCTTCCCGGGCTTCGCGGGCGGCGGCCATGATGTCATCGCCGCCATCGGGGAAGTTGGTCACCGTGGCGACCTTGACCTTGTTGGCGAGGTCGAGGGCCTTGAGGGTGCGCTGGGCGGTCGTGACGAAGGCGGGGTAGACACACACGGCCGCCGGATAGCCGACGGGGGTCCGGGTCCGGCGGCACAGCGACTCGATGCTGCGGTCGCTGTCGTCGTCGCTGAGGCTCGTCAGGTCCAACAGGGAGAGTGCCAGGCGGGCGGCATGCTGGAGGTTATCGGTCATGGCAGTATCCGTAGTCGCGGGAAACAGAGGGGCGCCCCGGGGTGATGGCCCGGGATTGGCGCTCAGCATACGGAACCCGGCCCGGCGCTGCCAGGGTGAGGGCGTTTGTCCAGCGCCAAGGAGCGCCATCGGGGGAACGTCGGGGGGAGAGCGTTGAGGGTTCTTGGCCTGGATCAAGGCAAGAGGTTCAGTGCGTTGCTATGGTAATTCTATATGAGCCCCTGAACCCGCTGGAGAATGTCGATGCAAGCTGCCGATATCATGACCCGTAACGTCATCACCGTAGGCCGTGACAGTGAGGTGCGCGAGATCGCCAGCCTGCTGCTGGAACATGGCATCAGTGCCGTGCCGGTGCTCGGTGACGCCGGCCAGGTGCTGGGTATCGTCAGCGAAGGCGACCTGATCCGGCGCGTCGAAGACGACAAGCGCAGCAAGTCCTGGTGGTTGCGGCTATTCGCGGTCAATGACCCCGCCGAGTACGTCAAGACTCATGGGCGGCGCGCCGATGAAATCATGACGCCTGACCCCCTGACCATCGGCGAGGACATGTCGCTGGCTGAGATCTCGCGCCTGCTCGAAAAGCATCACATCAAGCGGGTGCCTGTCGTCAGCAGCGGCAAGCTGGTGGGCATCGTCAGCCGTGCCAATCTGCTCCAGGGCTTTGCCGTGGCCGGCCAGGAAACCCAGGGCAGCGTCGATGACCGCGAGATTCGTGAAGCGATTCGCAAGGAAATCGATGTCAATACCGGCGTGCCGGTCGACCGCATCAACATCATCGTCAGCGAGGGCCGGGTGGAGCTGTGGGGCCTGGTGGAAAACGACAAGCAGAGCATGGCGGTACGGGTGGCGGCCGAGAATACCGCCGGGGTCAAGGACGTGAAAAATAACCTGGGTTATGTGCCGCGCGGCTACGGCGCCGCCTGATTGTCTCGACGACAGATAGATGACCATCAAAACGGGCGGCCCCTGGGCCGCCCGTTTTGATGGTGCGTGTTGGATTCTGCACGGGCCGGCGTGATGGTCAGCCAAATTCGTCGGCTCGGTAAGCGCCAGCGCACCGGGCATGGATCGGAAGCTGGCGTCATGCCCGATGCGCCTTCGGCTTATCGGGCCTACTTGAAGCCCCCGACGTCACGCCAAATGGCGATGAACCTCGTGTTATGGCCGGTGCCTGAGCCGCTGGCCGGCCATGCTGCTTCGGCCGCGGGCTAGGACTCGTCGGCCTCCGGCTGGGGTGGCTCGGCGATCTTCTCCAGGGCCTGGCGCAGGTGATCGATGGCGCGCTGGTGCTGGTGAAGCTTCTCCAGGCCGAACAGCCCGATGCGGAAGGTCTGGAAGGCGTCTCCCTCATCGCACATCAGCGGCACGCCTCCGGCAATCTGCAGCCCTTCTTCGGCGAAGCGGGCGACCAGACCCGGGTCGTCGGTGTAGCAGACCACCACGCCGGGGGCCTCGTAGCCGGGGGCGGCCACGCTCTTGAAGCCATGCTCGGCAAGCAGTTCGCGTACGCCGCTGCCCAGTGCCTGCTGCTCTTCGCGGAGCTTGTCGAGGCCGTATTGATCCATCTCGCGCATGACCTCGCGCAGCTTGACCAGGCCGTCGGTGGGCAAGGTGGCGTGATAGGCATGCCCGCCGTTTTCATAGGCCTCCATGATGGACAGCCACTTCTTCAGGTCGCAGGCGAAGCTGGAGCTGGTGGTTTCCTCGATGGTCTCCCGGGCCAGGCGTGACAGCATCACCATGGCGCAGCAGGGCGAGGAGCTCCAGCCCTTCTGCGGGGCGCTGATCAGCACGTCGATGCCGAGGTCCTGCATGTCGACCCACATGGTGCCGGAGGCGATGCTGTCGATCACGAGCAGGCCGCCTTCCTCGTGGATGGCGTCGGCTATCTGGCGGATATAGTCGTCGGGCAGCATCATGCCCGAGGCGGTCTCGACGTGGGGCGCGTAGACGATATCGGGCTGGGCGTCGTGAATCGCGTCGATCACGTCCTGCAGTGGCGCCGGCGCGAACGGGGCCGTGGCGTCGTTCTCGTCGAGCCGACGGGCCTTGCGCACGTTGACGTCGCCCGTGATCTGGCCCATCTCGAGGATCTGGTTCCAGCGGTAGCTGAACCAGCCGTTGCGCAGCACCAGGGCGCGGCGATTCTTGGTGAACTGTCGGGCGACGGCCTCCATGCCGAAGGTGCCGCTACCCGGCACGATCACCGCGCTATGGGCGTGATAGACCTTCTTGAGGTGCGTGGAGATATCACGCATTACCTCCTGAAAGCGCGCCGACATATGATTCAGCGAGCGGTCGGTATAGACCACCGAGTACTCCAGCAGGCCATCGGGGTCGACATCGGGAAGCAAGCCGGGCATCTCTCTCTCCGTGTTGGTTCTAGCCTTTCGGGGCGAAGGCTCTGGTACCTCCAGCATATTCCCATTGGCAAGCCGCGGCCAGTCGCTGCGGCCGTTGAGTGTCGCCGGGGGCATTAACCAGCCTGGGCCGCCTGGATGGCGGTGAGGGCAATGGTGTAGACGATGTCGTCGACCAGGGCGCCCCGCGAGAGGTCGTTTACCGGCTTGTTGAGGCCCTGCAGCATGGGGCCGACGCTGACGACATGGGCGCTGCGCTGCACCGCCTTGTAGGTGGTGTTGCCGGTGTTGAGGTCGGGAAACACGAAGACCGTGGCGCGACCGGCGACCGGTGAGTCGGGGGCCTTCTGGCGGCCCACGCTCTCGATGGCGGCGGCGTCGTACTGCAGCGGGCCATCGATGCACAGCTCGGGCGCCCGCTCACGGGCCAGGCGGGTGGCCTGACGGACCTTCTCGACCTCGGCGCCGGCGCCGGAGGCGCCGGTGGAGTAGCTGATCATCGCCACCCGGGGCTCGATGCCGAAGGCCGCTGCCGAGCGGGCGCTCTGGATGGCGATCTCGGCCAGGGTCTCGGCATCCGGGTCGGGATTGACCGCGCAGTCGCCATAGACCACGACCTGTTCGGGCAGCAGCATGAAGAAGATCGACGACACCTGGCGATAATCCGGGGCGGTCTTGATCAGCTGGAAGGCGGGCCGCACGGTGTTGGCGGTGGTATGCACGGCACCGGAAACCAGGCCGTCGACCTCGTCCTCGCCCAGCATCATGGTACCGAGCACCACATTGTCCTGTAGCTGAGCCTCGGCGGTAAGCGCATTCACCTTGCCGGCCCGGCGTTCCACCATGGGCGCCACATAGTGGGCACGGATGCTGTCGGGGTCGATGATCTCGAGTGTCTCGGGCAGTGTGATGCCGCGCTGGCGGGCAACATCCTCGATGTCCTCGCGCCTGCCGAGGAGGACGCAGCGGGCGATGCCGCGCTGCTGGCAGATCGCGGCGGCCTCCACGGTGCGCGGTTCGCTGCCCTCGGGCAGCACGATACGCCGGTCGGCCTGCCTGGCCAGCAGGACCAGCTGGTGCCGGAAGGCGGCGGGGGAGAGGCGGCGTGGGTAGCCTCGGCTCAGGGTCTCCTTGAGCCAGCGTAGATCCAGGTGGCTGGACACGAAGCGTGTCACCCGCTCGGCGCGTTCGGCGTCATCGATGGGAATATCGTTGGCCATGCGATCCAGGCGCTTGGCGGTATCGAAGCTGTCCGAGTCGACCGAGAGTACCGGCAGGCCGCTGCGCAGGGCGGGGCGGCAGATATCCACCATCGGCTCACTGGGCCGGTCGCCATGGGTCAGCAGCACCCCGGCCAGCGGCGTGCCGTTCATGGTGGAGAGTGCGGCGGCCAGCAGGATGTCATCGCGATCGCCGGGGGAGACGACCAGGCGTCCGGGCTTGAAGGCGTGCAGTGCACGGGAGGCGCTGCGAGCGCACAGGCTGGTGCCCATGACGCGGCGTGTCGCGGCATCGCCTTCATGCAGGAACCGGGCATCCAGCGCGCGGGCCACATCGATGACGCGGGGGGCGGAGAGGGCGTCGTGCCAGGGAACGGCGCCGATCAGGCGAAACTGCTGGCCGTCCAGGGCGGGAAGATACTCGCGCAGTGTCTCGGCAAGCGCACCGTTGCCGCTCGTGGCCAGCTCCGGCGCCGCCAGCGAGGGGCTGCTGGCCGCGGCGGGCAGCGGGCGAACGCGCATCAGGATGCAGCCCAGGGTGCGGGCAGAGCGTACGCCATCGAAGGGCTGGGCATGAAGGTCGAGTTGCTCCGCCAGCTGGCGCGGGTTGTCGAGGTCGCCATCGGCCACCAGGATCACGCGAGCGTCCAGGGCGCGTGCCAGCTCGGCGTTTAGCTGGCCGGCATAGCTGCTCCGGGAGCTGGCGACCAGGCCCTCGACGACGACCAGGTCCGGATGGCCGTCGTCTTCGCCACCGGCGGCCTGGGTATGCCGGGCCACGGCCTCCTCCATCAGGTCGGCGATGCGGGCGTCGCGCAGGAGTCGTTCCAGGTGTGCCTGGGGCAGTGGCTCGGGCGGCGTGAGCCCCAGGGTCGTGCGGGCCAGCGCCGTGGAGCGATCCGGGCCGGGCCCGTTGAACTCATCCTGACGGAAGGGGCGCAGGAAGCCGGCCTTGAGGCCCAGCGTATCCAGGGCGCGAATCAGGCCCAGGCAGGCCGAGGTGAGGCCGACGCCGGTGTCGGTGGGGACCAGCAACAGGGTGCCGGGGACGGGGCGTGTCGCACTGGTGGTCATGCGGGCGTCTCGCTGAGGAGTTGGCGGGTCTCGAAGGCGATCTGGCCCTCTTCGTCGGTGGGGATGACCCACAGCTCGGGGCCGGAGCGGTGGGCATCGATGCGCCCCTCATGGCCGCCCACGGTGGCGGCGTTGGCGGTCGCCGAGAGGCGCAGTCCGAAGTGGGGCAGGGCCTCGACCACCCGGGCGCGCACGGCACTGGCGTTCTCGCCGATGCCGCCGGTGAAGACGATGCCGTCGAGCCGGGGCAGGGTGCAGGAGAGAGCGGCCAGGGACTTGGCGAGGCGGTAGCAGAACACCTCCAGGGCGAGCTCGGCGCCGCTATGGTGCTCGGCGGCGGCCTGCTCCAGGCGGCGCATGTCGTTGGAGAGCCCGGAGAGCCCGAGCAGGCCGCTCTCCTTGTTGAGCAGGGTGTCGATACGCTCCAGCGACCAGCCCAGCTGGCGGCCCAGGTGGGCATGCAGGCCGGGGTCGACGTCGCCGCTGCGGGTGCCCATTACCAGGCCCTCCAGCGGCGTCAGCCCCATGCTGGTATCCAGGCTCTGGCCCTGCCACACCGCACAGGACGAGCAGCCGTTGCCCAGGTGGGCGATCAGCCAGCCGCCATGGGTGCGAGTGCTGAGGTGGTCGACACGGCCGCTGACATAGGCATGGCTGCTGCCGTGGAAGCCGTAGCGTCGGATGCCGTGCCGGGCATAGAGGTGCTGAGGCAGGGCATAGCGGTAGGCCCGCGGTGGCAGGCTCTGGTGGAAGGCCGTATCGAAGACCGCGACCTGGGGCAGTTCGGGAAACAGCGCCAGGGTGGCGTGTACCCCCACCAGGTTGGCGGGGTTGTGCAGCGGTGCCAGGGCACCGGTGGTGTCGATGGCGCGCAGCACGGCGGGGTCGATGCGGGTGGCAGCGGTAAACCGCTCGCCGCCGTGCACGATACGGTGGCCTACCGCCGCCGGCGCCGGGCCGTTCAGCGCCTCAAGGATCACGGCCATGGCCTCGGCATGATCGGCGCCCTGCAGGGGCTGCGAAAATTCGCGGCCGTCGGCATCCACGCCCTTGAGACGCGCATCGTTGTCGCCCAGGCGCTCGGCCAGGCCGGATTGGCGCGGGAGGGCCGGGTCATCCGGCACCAGGGCATACTTGATGGAGGAGGAGCCGCAGTTGATCACCAGGACCGGATCGCGCATCGAAGAGACTCATGGAAAGAATGAGACGTTAGGCTAACATGGTGGTTTGCTGCCGGAAGCGCCATGACTTGATGCGTGTCATGTTCTGGATCGAAGAATCTGCCGGCCCATTGTTCGTGCAAGGAAGCCCCATGTCGAAAGCCTCCATGTTACCCCGTCCGCTGGCCATCATGCTGCTGTGCAGCGTGGCCACGCTGTTTGCCACCAATCATGTCGCCGCGCGCGTCGCCTTCGATGAAGGCACCGGGCTGCTGTTGGCGATTCTGGTGCGCTCCTCGGTGGCCGTGGTGGTGCTCGGGGCCCTGGTGTTACTGCAGCGCAAGTCATTGCGTCTGCCGGCCGGCACCGCCGGTTGGCAGCTGCTGGTGGGGTTGCTGGTCGTCGTGCAGAGCCTCTCGCTGTATTCGGCGGTGGCGCGGATTCCGGTGGTGGTGGCGCTGCTGCTGATGAATACCCTGCCGATCCAGCTGGCCCTGATCAGCTGGGCGATGGGCGGGTCGCGGCCAACGCCTCGGGCAGCGCTGATCATGGGGGTGATCCTCATTGGCCTGGTCGTGGTGCTCGATGTGCCGACCTGGCTCGCCGACCCCGCCGCCATGGGGCCCGACTGGTTTCTTGGCATCGGGCTGGGGCTTGCCGCCGCGTTTGTCTTCTCCTGGGCGCTATGGATTACCGAGCACCGCCTGGCCGAGGTAGGCAGCACCCTGCGCAGCCTGCTGACCATGCTCACGGTACTGGTCAGCATGCTGGCGGCGGGCGCCGCCGGCCTGGTGCCGGGCGGCATGGACCTGCCACAGAGTCCCGCTGGCGTCTGGGGGCTTGCCGCGCTCGGGCTGTTTTATGGCGTGGGCTTCTCCATCCTCTTTATCAGTGTGCCCCGCCTGAACATGGCGCGTAATGCGCCGGCGCTGAACATGGAACCGGTGGCGGCACTGGTGCTTGGCTATTTGATACTCGGCCAGACGCTATCTCCCGTGCAGCTGATGGGCGGCGGCATGGTACTGGTGGGCATCGTGATACTGGGGGTGTCGAACAAGGCCTAAGGAGGCCTATCGGTTACCGGTGATCACCCGCAAGGCGCCCTCATCGATGCGGGCCTGGAACTCGTCGGCCTTGCCCGGCTGCTCGCCGAATACCAGGCCGAAGCCCTCGAAATGAGCGTTGTCTGACGGCTTACTAGTCAGATCGAAAGCGTGACCGGTCAAGCGGCATTAGTTCTCTTGAAGGGTGACATATGAGCCGGTCGTTTGACCGGCCAAATGACGCCATATTGCAAGGCAACATCATTGCCACTGTTATCAAGCTAGATCTTCAATGACTATCACATGACCCGCGCATGTGAGTAAAAATGTCGCACCCTTTCCTCTTCCCGGGCGGCTGGCCGCCCGGGGCGGGGGGCTTCGCCAGCAGGTGCGACTACCTGCGTCAGAATGCCTCGTAGTCAGCCCCCTGAGCCTTCTCTACTCTGTGCCCCCCTGCGGGAAATCCTCTGATTTCGTTCGAACGATCGACGGCTTCCTGTTGGTCATTTCTTCGAGCGCTATGTTCCACATGTGGGCGCGTCATGGCGTCATGGCGTGCTCAAACGAGGTCGTGAGATGAGAAAAAGCCTAATGCGGGGTGCTCTTCGGGGACTCCCCATCCTCGCGGGATTATTGATGCTGTCCGGCTGTGACGCCGTGCTCTTCGATCCCAAGGGACCCATCGGCGAATCCGAAAAATCGCTGATTCTGACTGCTACCTACATGATGCTCGTGGTCGTTATTCCGGTCATCTTCATGACGCTATGGTTTGCCTGGCGCTATCGCGATACCAAGCAGAGCAAGGCGACCTATACGCCCAACTGGGCGCATTCCACCAAGATCGAGGTCGTGGTCTGGGGCATTCCATGCCTGATCATCCTCTCGCTGGGCATCCTGACCTGGAAGAGTACGCACGAGCTGGATCCGCGTGCCGAGATTAAGAATGGCGGCGAGCCGGTCGAGGTTCAGGTCGTGTCGATGGACTGGAAGTGGTTGTTCATCTATCCGGAGCAGGGCATCGCGACGATCAATGAACTGGCCATGCCGGTGGATCGCCAGGTGCGCTTCCATATCACGTCCGACACGGTGATGAATTCGTTCTTCGTCCCGCAGCTGGGCAGCCAGATCTATGCGATGGCAGGCATGGAGAATCGTCTGCACCTGATCGGTGACGAAGTGGGGATCTACGACGGTATCTCCGCCAGCTACAGTGGCGCCGGCTTCGCTGACATGGACTTCAAGGCGCATGTCATGAGCGAAGACGACTTCGACGCCTGGATCGAGAAGGCACGTGGCAGCAGCAAGGTGCTGGATGATGCGGGCTGGAAGGAGCTCCAGAAGGACAGTGAGGATGTTGCTCCGACCTTCTACGGGCAGGTCAAGCCACACCTGTATGAACAGATCATGGCGCCCTACATGGATGGCATGGAACTGGGCATGAGCGATGAGCAGATGGAGCACATGAAGAAGGGCGGCATGCACCACGGCAATGTCGAACACGGCATGTCCGATCATGACGCTTACGCTCACGCTGAACCTGCGATGGCAACCGAGGAATAAGCAATGCTTGGAAAACTCACACTCGAGGCTATTCCGTATCACGAGCCGATCATCATGATCGTGCTCGCGGCGGTCATCCTCGGTGGTGCAGCCGTCTTCGGCTTCATCACGCTCAAGAAGAAGTGGGCCTACCTGTGGAATGAGTGGTTCACCTCCGTCGATCACAAGAAGATCGGCATGATGTACATCATCGTCGCGCTGGTGATGCTGATTCGTGGCTTCTCCGACGCGATCATGATGCGTTCCCAGCAGATGCTGGCTTCTACCGGTGGCCTGGGTTACCTGCCACCCGAGCATTACGACCAGATCTTCACCGCCCACGGCGTGATCATGATCTTCTTCGTGGCGATGCCGCTGGTCATCGGCCTGATCAACATCGCCGTGCCGCTACAGATCGGCGCACGTGACGTGGCCTTCCCGTTCCTGAACTCGCTGAGCTTCTGGCTGTTCGTGGCCGGCGCGCTGCTGGTCAACATCTCCCTGGGCCTTGGCGAGTTCGCCAAGACCGGCTGGCTGGCCTATCCGCCATTGTCGGGGGCCAATTACAGTCCCGGGGTCGGCGTGGATTACTGGATATGGTCACTACAGATATCCGGGGTCGGTACCCTGCTGACAGGTGTCAACTTCGTCGCCACCATCCTCAAGATGCGTGCGCCGGGCATGAGCCTGATGAAGATGCCGGTCTTCACCTGGACCGCACTGTGTGCCAACGTCCTGATCATCGCGGCCTTCCCGATTCTGACCGCGACCATCGCGATGCTGACGCTCGATCGTTATCTTGATTTCCACTTCTTCACCAATGACCTTGGTGGGAACATGATGATGTACATCAACCTCATCTGGGCATGGGGCCATCCCGAGGTGTACATCCTGGTGCTGCCGGTCTTCGGTATCTTCTCCGAAGTCATCTCCACCTTCTCCAAGAAGAAGCTGTTCGGTTATACCTCGCTGGTATGGGCGACTGTCGTCATCACGATCCTGTCGTTCATCGTCTGGCTGCACCACTTCTTCACCATGGGGGCCGGCGCTAACGTGAACGCCTTCTTCGGTATCGCGACGATGATCATCTCGATTCCGACGGGCGTGAAGATCTTCAACTGGCTGTTCACCATGTACCGCGGCCGTGTCGAAATGACCTCTCCGGTGCTGTGGACCCTCGGCTTCATGGTCACCTTCACCGTCGGCGGCATGACCGGCGTTCTGCTGGCGGTACCCGGCGCGAATTACGTCCTGCACAACTCGCTGTTTCTGATCGCTCACTTCCACAATGTCATCATCGGTGGCGTGGTCTTCGGGGCGATGGCCGGTATCACCTACTGGTTCCCGAAAGCGACCGGCTTCATGCTCGACGAGAAGTGGGGCAAGCGTTCCTTCTGGTTCTGGATCACTGGCTTCTATCTCGCCTTCATGCCGCTGTACGTCCTCGGCTTCATGGGCATGACCCGTCGCCTGCAGCATGTCGATAATCCGCTGTGGGTGCCTTACCTGGTCGTCGCCTTCGTCGGCGCGGTCCTGATCCTGATCGGTATTACCTGCACCATCATCCAGATCGCGGTGAGCATCAAGAACCGCAAGGACCTCCAGGACACCACTGGCGATATCTGGGGTGGCCGTACGCTGGAGTGGAGCACCACCTCACCGGCGCCGTTCTACAACTTCGCTCATGAGCCGCAGATCTCTGAACGCGACGCGTTCTGGGAAATGAAGGAGCGGGGGATCGAGCAGGAGGCCAATCAGCCTTATGCACCGATCCATATGCCACGCAATGCGGCTGCCGGCGTGATCATCTCCGCCTTCAGCCTGGTGTTCGGTTTCGGACTGATCTGGCACATCTGGTGGTTGGCCGTGGTCGGGCTGGTCGGCATGGCGGCGAGCCTCATCATGCGTACCTTCAACTATGACATCGACTACTACGTGTCCGTCGAGGAAGTGGAGCGCGTCGAGCGTGAAGGTCGCGAGCGTCGTGCCCGGCCCAGCGCCCGCACATCTAACGACACAGGGTTTCAGGGGGAATCATGGCAAGTAGCGCAGTGACATCTCATGATGGGGCGCACGGCGCCCATGACGATCACGAGCATCACGATACCAACGGCCTGAAGGTCTTCGGTTTCTGGCTCTATCTGCTGAGCGATTGCATCCTGTTCGCGATGCTGTTCGCCAGCTATGTGGTACTCAGCCAGGCCTATGCCGGTGGCCCAACGGGCGCCGATATCTTCGAGCTCGACTTCGTGCTGGTCGAAACGGCACTGCTGCTGGCCTCGAGCTTCACCTACGGCCTGGCGATGCTGGGCATGAACCGCGGAGACAGCTCCGCGGTGACCAAGTGGCTGATGATCACCTTCGCCTGTGGTGTCGGCTTCATCGCGATGGAACTCTATGAGTTCCATCACCTGATCGTGAGCGGCCATGGTCCGGACAAGTCCGCGTTCCTGTCAGCCTTCTTCACGCTGGTCGGTACCCACGGCCTGCACGTTACCGTCGGCCTGGTCTGGATGGCGCTGTTGATCCTCCAGATCAAGCAGAAGGGCCTGACGGAAGTGCATCGCGGTCGCCTGATGATGCTCAGCCTGTTCTGGCACTTCCTGGACGTCATCTGGATCTGTGTCTTCACCGTCGTCTATCTCACAGGAGTGATGCTATGAGCCATGCCAGCAATGATCACAACGACAGCCACGGCAGCGTCAAGCAGTATGTGACGGGCCTGGTCCTCTCCATCATCCTGACCCTCATCCCCTTCGGGATGGTGATGATGATGGACGACCCGGGGAACGGCGTGATCTGGGCCGTCTACGGCTTTGCCATCGCTCAGATCCTCGTGCAGCTGTACTTCTTCCTGCACCTGGACGGCTCCAAGGAGCAGAGCTGGAATGTCATGGCCATGCTGTTCACCCTGGTGATCGTGGCGATCGTCGTGGGTGGCTCCATGTGGATCATGATCGAGCTGAACCAGAACATGATGCCCATCTGATAGCGTGAGCCTGATGATCAAGGACTATCTGCGTACCACCAAGCCGGGCATTATCTTCGGCAACCTGATCACCGTCAGCGGCGGCTTCTTTCTCGCCTCCGGTGGTGAGGTGGATTGGGCGCTGTTCATCGCCACCCTGGTCGGGGTGGCGTTGATCGTGGCCTCTGGCTGTGTGTTCAACAACTGCATCGACTGCGATATCGACCGCCACATGGCACGAACCCAGGGCCGTGCCCTGGTGCAGGGCAACATCTCGCTGAGGGGGGCCTTCGTCTTCGGCAGCGTGCTGGGGCTCGCAGGCTTCTGGCTGCTGGCCGCGATGACCAATCTCATGGCGTTGATCGTCGTGGGGCTGGGCTTCGTGATCTACGTCGGGGCCTACAGCATGTGGCTCAAGCGTGGCTCGGTGTATGGCACCCTCATCGGTTCGCTGTCCGGGGCTGCGCCCCCGGTGGTCGGCTACCTGGCCGTCACCGGCCAGGCGGACATGGGGGCGCTGCTGCTGTTGATCATCTTCAGCATGTGGCAGATGCCGCATTCCTATGCGATTACCATGTTCCGCGTCGATGACTATCGGGCGGCCAATATTCCGGTGCTCCCGATCGCCCGAGGCATGGAGCATGCCAAGCGTGTCGTGACCGGGTACATTGCCGGTTTCATCCCGGTGTCGCTGCTGCTGACACTATGGGGCTACACCGGCATCTGGTATCTGGCGGTCGCGATCGTTACGGGTGGCTGGTGGCTGTATCTGGCCGCCTGGCGCCTCAAGGACCAGCCCGATACCGCCTGGGCACGCAAGCTGTTCGGCTTCTCCATCATCATCGTCATGGCGCTCAGCCTGATGATGAGCCTGGATACCCAGCTCTAGCCCAGCCGTAGAGCGTCCTTCACGACCCCTCAAGCGGGCTTCCCGCAGGATGCTTCTTGACTCTCCTCGCCCCCACGCTCTTGGTCCTCTATCCCGGCCGTCTCCGGGCACGGCAGTATTTGGCGGAGGAGCAGGACGAGGAACCTGAGAGCCAACGGGAGGTTATCCCGGTGCAGTGAAGGAAAATGGCTGGACGACTCACGGGGCGCCGGTGATCACCCGCAAGGCGCCCTCGTCGATGCGGGCCTGGAGCTCGTCGGCCTTGCCTAGCTGCTCGCCGTCGGCGGTCACTCGGCGCTCGGACGTCATCTGGATTCGGCAGACGGTGGTGTTGACTTGCCACACGCTGTCGTCGTCCGCCGGCGTCTTGCCGCTCAGACGAGTGGACAGGAAGGCGCGCAACAGCTGCCACCAGGGACGAGGGCGCACGGCGACGAGGGTCAGTTGGCCGTTGTGTGGCGAGGCGCCGGGTACCTGGGTTCCGCCGCCGAAGAAGGCCCCCGAGGCGATGGCCAAGGATAGCCAGCGCTCTTCGCTGCGCTGGTTATCCGTCTCGATGCTGGCCTTGAAGCCACGCATGAGGCCCAGGCGCCTCAGCTGCGGCAGCATGGCGGCATAGCTGAAGCGGCCTAGCCAGCGCTTGAGGCGTGTGGAGGCCTGGGTGGTGGGCAGGGTGCCGAGGCCGATATGTACCACGTTAAGAAACAGTCGGTCGTCGAGCCAGCCGACATCGACCCGCGCTACACGAGCCTTGGCCGTCACTCGGCAGAGGGCGTCCGGGTCTTCCGGCAGGTTGAGGTTGCGGGCGAAGTCGTTGGCGGTGCCGGAGGGCAGTATGCCGAGAGTGGCACCGCACTCGAGGCATGCCTTGGCGGCCCGGTTGACGCTGCCGTCTCCCCCGGCGACCAGCACGGTATCGCCGGCCTCGAGGTCCTTGTCCCAGTCTTCCCCGCCCAGGTCGCGTACCCGCAGGGAGGTGATGCCGGCGCGCTCGAGGCGCGGCACCCAGAAGTCGGCCCCGCGGTCGCCGCCGCCGGCTTTCGTGTTGGCAATCAACCAGTGGCGCATTCGTGAATCCTTTCCGGCGTCGAAGACCCTGAAAAACCAGTATAACGGGGAGGCCCTGGCAACGGTATGTCGTCATTTGCCGACGTTCTGTAGTGGAACTTTGCACATTTGTCACTTGATACATCGTCGTAGAGCGAGCACACTTATTGGTGTTAGGAAACAGTGTTCATTAATAAGGAGTGCGCCATGAAGCCTCTTACCCTCGCCGCTGTAACTTCCGTCTTTCTTGCCGCCGGTGCAACCGCCGCCCAGGCTCAGCAGCTCGTTTATCCCCAGGGCTATGTGGGCGGTGACGCCATGTTCTGGGAGCTCGACCCCGAGGGGCCAGCCGATAGCCGTGACAGCGTGGGCCTGCGAGTCAACGGCGGCCTGCAGTTCAATGATTACCTCGCCGTGGAAGGCCACCTGGGGGGTGGCGGCTCCGATGGCGCCGTCGAGCTGGACTCCCTGGTAGGCCTCTATGCCAAGGGCATCCTGCCGGTCTCTCAGGAGTTCCGCCTCTATGGCCTGGCCGGCATGACCGAGGTGGACAGTGATGTCGATAGTGAATCCGGCTTCTCCTACGGCGCCGGTGCCGAATTCGATGTGGCACCCAATGTGTCCCTGGGTGCCGACTACATTCGCTACCTGGACGAAGATCAATATACCTTCGACGCGGCCAGCGTAGGGGTACGCTATCGCTTCTGAGCGTGACTGATGCGAGTCGGATAAAGAGCGCCCCGCTGCCCAGGCAGCGGGGCGCTCTGCATCATGGACGTGGAGGAAGGCGAAGGCCTTAGAGGCTTTGGTCGAGCCCCATCTGCCAGAAGTCGATTTCCAGGCGGGTGGCATCACGGAAGATGCTCGCCAGCTGGGCGAAACGCTCGGGCGTGACGTCGGCCAGGCGGGCATCGAGCCAGGCGATCTCGTCATGCGTGGCGGCCTGGAATTCATCGCTTGAATACATCTGCAGCCATTTCTCGAAGGGGTTGGCGTCTCCGCGCACGGTGAAGGGCTGCTTGGCCTGCCACCGGGAGATGGCGCCATAGCCTACCAGGCAGGGCGCCAGGGCCACGTGCATATCGAGCAGATCGCCGCGGTTGCCGGTATCCAGCACATAGCGGGTATAGGCCATGGTCGCCCTGGCCTCCGGCAAGCCGGCCAGGTCGGCCTCCGAGATGCCCCATTCACGACAGTAGTCGATATGCAGGCCAAGCTCGACATCGATGATGGTCTTGAGGCCCTCGAGGCCATGGCGTAGCTCGGTGATGTCGCGGCTCTTGTAGACGGCCAGGGCGTAGGCGCGTCCGAAATGGATCAGAAACAGATAGTCCTGCTTCAGGTAGTGGCGAAATGCCTCATCCGGCAGGGTGCCGGCGGCCAGCTGACGCACGAAGTCGTGTTCGATATAGGCGCGCCAATCGTCGTGGCAGGCTTGGGTCAGGTCGTGAAACTGGTAGCTCATCATGCCTCCGGTCAGGGAAGGTGATCCGGAGCGGGGCGTGGGGACGGGTAGGGGGCAGGAAGTGGCCATGCTACCGCTTGATCCCTACGCCGGTACTAGCCGGATCAGGTTCAACGGGCTTCGCCGTGATGACAATGATGGACTGTCATATGGCGATCTCAGCCGGCTCCACCGGCACCCCGTCAAGCGAGCCTTCTACTCTAGCACCCTAGCGTTTCCTTGCCACCTTTCGGCGGCGGGCCGGTGTGTTACGCCTCGCCGTGTATCGCGAGGCCTGGTGGTCGAACGCCGAGAAGGACTGTATCGGCATCTCGTCGGGAAGCTCTTCCGGTGGTGGCACAAGGGAGGCCTGACCGGTCGCGGCTGGTTGTCTCGCCAGCTCGCGAAGGACCACGGGAGGGTGCGTCTCGCTGGGCACCAGCAGCAGGCCGGCGCGACGCAGGCTACGCCCCAGGGTCAGGCTGCTGCTCCAGCGCACCAGTGGCGCGGACAGCAGGAGTCCCAGCCATACCGGTGTCAGCCACCAGAAGAAGACGGGGGTGTACCACCAGGTAATGACGGCCCAGAGCAGCCCGACCAGGGTCGCCTGCCAGGTATGACGCCAGGCCTCTTGCCAGGGAACGGCGCGCCCCTCGCGCGACTGAGGGTCCCAGGCCACGGTGCGTCCGCCGAGCACGCCGATGACGAATCGACTGTGAAATATCATCATCATGGGCGCGATCAGCATGGCGAAGAGTGCCTCCAACAGCACGCTGGCCGCGAGGCGAGAGCGCCCGCCGAACTCCGCAGGACGTCGCCTCAGTGCCAGTATCAGCCCCAGCACCTTGGGCATCAGCAGCATGGCCAGGGTGCCGGCCAGCAGAGGCATGATCAGGGGGGGAGGGGCGAGGGGCCAGTCGGGGAACAGCTGGGCATCGGAGGTAAAGAAGTTCGGCTCGGTGAGGGCGCGGGTCAGGGCGTCTGCCGTGCTGACCGCCAGGATCCCCAACCAGATCAGCGAGGCGATGTAGGCCAGGGCGCCGAACAGGAAATGCAGGCGGCTCATGGCGTGCAGGCCTCGCCCGAAGAGCAGGCGCAGATGCTGGAGATTACCCTGAACCCAGCGTCGGTCGCGCTTGGCGAAGTCGAGCAGATGGCTGGGCATTTCCTCGTAGCTGCCGGCGAGGTCGGTCTGCATCTGGACCTGCCAGCCGGCCCGGCGCAGCAAGGCGGCTTCGACAAAGTCATGGCTAAGGATTTCGCCCCCCAGTGGCGGGTCGCCCGGCAGGTTAGGTAGCCCACAGCTTTCCATGAAGGCTCGGGTTCGCAGGATGGCGTTATGGCCAAAGTAGTTGGCGGCATCGGCGTGCCAGAAGCTTAGTCCCGCCGCCAGCATGGGCGCATAGAGAGAGGCAGCCAGCTGGTTGGCGCGACCGAACAGGCTGTCCTGACGCACCGGGATCGGCACCGTTTGCAGCAGCCCCAGGCGTGGATTGGCCTGCATGGCATCGATCAACGAGACGATGCTGGCGCCGGTCATCAGGCTATCGGCATCCAATACCAGCATGAAATCGTAGCGGCGGCCCCAGCGTTGGCAGAACTCGGCCAGGTTGCCGGCCTTGCGGCCGACGTTGCTGTTGCGATGGCGATAATGCACGTCGCACTGCCCGGCCAACCGTGCCTGGAGGGCGGCTACCTGGGCCGTCTCGTCGGCGATGATGGCGTCGTCGGTGCTGTCACTGAGTATAAAGGCCTCGATCTGCCGCTCGGGGGCGTCATTGGGCAGGTCGCGGCAGGTGGCCTCCAGGCCGGCGACCACCCGGGCCACGTCCTCATTGTGGATCGGCATGGCCAAGACGGTTCGCGACCGAGTGCCGGAGGGGGAGGCCACCGGCCGGCGTCTCGACAGGGTGACCGGGTCGCGACGGGTTAGCGTCAGTATGAAGCCGATCACCGCACTCCAGAAGGCGATGGTGATCCAGCCAAAGGTGATCGTGAATAGCCCCAGGATGATGAGCTCCAGGGGAGACACACCCCCCACGATCAGGATCCGAAACATGGCCCAGACACCCAGGGCGACGGTCCCCGCGAAGAGCAGGGCAAAGAGCAGGCGGCGCGTCCCGCGCCAGGGCGGCGGTGTCGAGTCGGCCGGGGGGCAGGGATCAGCGGAGCGCATCGGGGTACCAGACATAGTTCCAGGTTTCCGTCAGGCGGCGTTGATTCAGGGTCAAAAACAGGCGCATGTCGGCCGGCTGGTCCTTATCGGGGGCCAGGCGAAAGGTGGCGCGCCATGCCTCGCCTCCCGGAAGACGCTCTACCCGAGGGTCGAGGATTTCGCCACTGGAGCTTTCCAGTGACAGCTCGACCGGTTGACTCGCAGCGAGGCTCGACAGCTCGCCGCCATGGAAGTCGACCACGAACTGTCGACGGCTGTGGGGCGGCGGGTTTTCCTGGCCGGGAACCGCCGCCCAGCCCTGGCGAGTGCGGAGCACCCGCGCTACCTCTTGCCCGGGGGGCACGGCGGCGAAGGTGTGGGTCCGATAGCGATAGGTGCGGGCCTCGCCGGCGGCGAGCGACTGCTCGGGCACCCAGTAGGCGGTGATATTGTCGTTGGTTTCGCTTTGACTGGGGATCTCGACCAGTTCCACGCTCCCCGGCCCCCATGCTTCCAGTGGCTGTACCCACTGGCTGGGGCGGCGTTCATAATGCGCTTCGGTATCCAGGAAGGCCTGAAAGTCGCGTTGGCGCTGGATCAGCCCGAAGCCTCCAGGGGCCTGGTCCTGGAGGAGAGAAAGCCTGAGGTTCTCCGGGTTGTTCAGCGGCCGCCAGATCCATTCACCTTCGCCGGTCTGCATGGCCAGGCCACTGGAGTCGTGGACCCTGGGGCGAAAGTCGTCGTCGGGGTGGCGGCCGACCTCACCATGCAGGTACATGCTGGTGAGTGGCGCAATGCCGAGTTTCTCGATCGTCTCGCGGGCGAACAGTCGCGCCTCGGTATCGACTATGGTGTCCTCCCCGGGGCGGATATCAAAGCGGTAGGCGCCGGCCACCGAGGGACTATCGAGCAAGGCAAGGACGGTCATCCGGGTATCGTCCGGGCCGGGCTTCACCAGCCAGAATTCACGAAACGCCGGAAATTCCTCGCCATGGGGGCTAGCGGTGTCGATGGCGAGTCCGCGTGTCGAGAGCCCGTAGCCCTGCTCTCGCCCTGTCAGGCGGAAGTAACTGGCGCCGAGGAATACCGCAAATTCGTCGCGGTATTCACCACTGTTTAGCGGATAGTGCAGGCGAAAACCGGCATGGCCGATGTCGTCGAGGGGAAGCTCGGCAAGCGGGGAAGCGTCGCCGTCATAACGGAACCGTTCCTGGCGAAAAGGCAGGGGGGACACCTCACCCTGGTCATCGACCAGGTTCAGGCGTACGGGCTCGGTATAGAGGAAGCCGGGATGAAACAGCTGTACCTCGAAGAGCCCCTCGTCCTTCCAGATAGCCTGGTCCGGGCGAAAGCGGATCTCCCGATATTGGTCGTACCCCATCTCTACCAGCTCGGTGGGCAGTGACGGCTCGGGCTCCTGATAGGGCTCGGCGGCGAGCTGTCGAGCCCGGTCGGTGATCTGGTCGAATAACTCGCCTTGCGTTGCTGCCGAGGCATTCTTTGTCAGGGCCAAGGCCAGGGCCAGCGGCAATGCAAGGCTTAAGCGTTGCAGTGTCGTCTTCACCTGCAGCTCTCTCTCTGTTATCCCGCCGGCACTCCCTGCGCAGGCCGGGTCAGGAGAAGAATGTGATGCCCCAGGGTGGGTCGTTGTTATATGACTTCGCTATATGACTTCGCTATATGACTTCGCTATATGGCTTCGTTGTGTGACCCTGGTGCCTGCAGATTAGGCCCACATCCTCGGCAAGAGTTCCGCTACGTTTCGTGAGGTGCCAGGTGCCAGGTGCCAGGTGCCAGGTGCTCGGTGGGCTCAGGCCGTGGCATCAGTAGAGTCGGCGTGAGTCGATTCGGCGTCAGTAGGTCCGGCGTCAGTAGATTCGGAAGCGACGGAAGCGGCAGTGGTCGGGATGCCCGTCCTGCTCCTGGATTACCTTGCGATAGCGCTTGTACTCCCACTGGTACTGGGCGGGGTCCAGGGCGATGGCGGCCTCGACACAGGCATTGACGCCGGTGGCGGACGTCACTTCGTCGGTAGAATAGACGCGCTCGTCGGCCGCCAGGAAGTGAATCTCGAAGCCCCGGCCGGGTAGGCGTCGCGCCACCCCGGTGACCACGCGGGCCTCGGTGCGGGCAACGAGCTTGGGCAGCAGGGTGGCGGTATAGGCGGGGCGTCCGAAGAAGGGGGCGAAGACGCCGCTGCCCCAGCTCGGCTCCTGGTCGGGCAGGATGCCGATCGCCTCGCTGCGTTTCAGCGCCTTGAGCAGGGCCGCCACACCGCGGGGGTTGGTCGGGACCAGGCTCGCCCCCATGCGCTCGCGGCCGGCGCGGGTCACGGCGTCGAGCTCGCCGATCTTGGGCGGCTCGTACATGGCGGTAAAGGGGAAGTGGCTGGAGAGCCAGAAGTTGAGGACCTCCCAGTTGCCGAAGTGAGGCGCCAGCACGATGACCCCGCGACCCTCGGCGCGCGCCTCGTCGAGCAGCTCGCGGCCATGGATGGCCAGCAGGGAGGCGTCGACACGCTCGGGCTCGCCCATCCAGGCGAAGCCGATCTCGAGCATGGTGGCGGCGGAGTGGGTCAAGCTGTCGCCGGCGAGGCGGCGTCGCTCGGCATCGCCGATATCCGGGTAGACCTGGGCCAGGTTGGTCTCGGTCACCTCGCGCTCGCGACGGCTGAAGCGGTGCACCAGCGGGCCGATCAGGCGGGCAATCCGCCACAGGGTCTTAGGGCCCCGGCCGGCCAGGGATCGCCATAGCGTCTTGATGGCGCGGGCTTGGATAGCGCTCATGGGGGAAGGCGGTGTGGCCATGGCGTTAGACCAGCCAGGTGTCCACGTTCTCGGGAGAACGCTTCTCCTGGAGCCCCTTGAAGCCCTTGACGCAGCGGATCACCAGCCACACGACGGCCACCAGCCATAATGCGAAGCCGATCAGCACGAACATCAGTACGGCGGCCAGGCCGAAGTAGAGCATGCCGATCCAGAAGGTGCGGATCTGATAGCGGTAGTGCTGGTCGAGCCATTCCGGGCCCTTGCCACGATAGACATAGGCAATGACCACGCCCACAAGGGCGGTCAGTCCACCGGTGATGATGCTGGCCAGATAGAGGGCATAGATGACCATGGGGAGCGTCGTGTCGACCGGCTCGGGGCTCTCGATGATTATGTTCTCACGATGCGAGTCGTCGTTGTGCAGGTTGTCGCTCATGTGTGGGCCAACGTCCTGGTTCGGTTTGAGAAAGTAGAGGGTTACATGATACCCGGCGAGGGCGACAATGCCACCGTCGAGACCATCAAGGGGCCTCGTCGGCCTCGGAGGCGTGACGCAGCGGCCGGCTGATCTCCAGCAGGTTGCCGTCCGGGTCGCGCAGGTAGAGGGATTCGAGCTTGCCATTGGCGCCCTGGCGCTCTACCGGTCCCAGCTCGACCTCCACGTCCAGTGCTTGCAAGTGACGCGCCACTTCGTCCAGGGGGAGCAGGCTGCGCAGGCAGAGGTCGAGGCTGCCGGGCGTGGGGGTGCCGGCGCGGGGCTCGATATCGGTAGCGGTCCAGTGCAGGCGTAGGGCCAGGTCGCCGAGGATCAGGTCGACGCGTTCGCGATCGCGGTAGCGCACCTCGAGCCCCAGTACGCGAGAGTAGAAGTCGACCGCACGGGAAATATCGGTCACGGTGATGACCAGGTGGTCCAGACCTGACAGCATTCGTCGCTCCTTGGAGAATAATGATGTTAGCAGAGGATACGATGATGCCGGCCTGCCCGCTATGCACATCCGTGGATACGGATTTATATCACCGCGATGTGCGGCGCGAGTACCATTGCTGCAGGCGTTGCGCGCTGGTGTTCGTACCGCCGGCCTTCCGGCTTGCCCCCGAGGCGGAGCGAGCGGTGTATGACCAGCACGAGAACGCGCCGGACGACCCCGGCTATCGCCGCTTCCTGTCGCGGCTGTTTGTGCCGCTACGCGAGCGCCTTTCCGACGGGGCCTGTGGACTCGACTTCGGGGCCGGGCCGGGGCCGACGCTGTCGGTGATGTTCGAAGAGGTCGGCCATCCCATGGCCATCTATGACCCTTTCTATGCGCCGGATCCATCGGTGCTCGAGCACACCTTCGATTTTATCACCGCCACCGAGGTAGCCGAACACCTCTTCTCACCCGGCCGGGAGCTGGCACGGCTCGCCGCTCGGCTACGGCCCGGCGGCTGGCTGGGGCTGATGACCAAGCGAGTCACCGACCACGCCGCCTTCACACAATGGCATTACATTCTCGACCCGACCCATGTGAGCTTCTTCAGCGAGGCCAGCTTTCGCTGGCTGGCCGATGAACTCGAGCTTGGTATCGAGTTTCCCGCCGCCGATGTGGTGCTTCTGCATAAATAATTGTATTAATGGTAGAAAGTTTTGCCAAATATTTCCCTCGTTCCTATCTCCCTCCTTCCAGTTCGAGGCATGCACTAATGTCGCGGCAGTTGCTGGCCCTGGCCATCGCCCCCTTGCTGGGGCTCTTTATTCTCGGCATTGGCAATGGATTTCTGGCCACGGTCATCACGTTGCGCCTGGATGCCGCGGGCGAATCAGCGACGGTGATTGCCTGGGTGTCGGCGGCCTATTTCATCGGCCTGGCGCTGGGGGCCATCCTGAATGACCGTATGCTGCTGCGCATCGGGCATATCCGCTCCTATGGCAGCTTCGCCTCGTTGGTAGCGGTAACCGTGATCCTGCAGGGCCTGGTGGAGCATCCCTGGGCGTGGTTTATCCTGCGCCTGATCGGTGGCTGGGCCACGGTGGGCGTCTACCTGGTAATCGAGAGCTGGTTGCTGGCCTCGGGGGAGGCCAGGGTGCGTGGTCGATTGCTCGCGCTCTACATGATCTCGCTCTATGCGGCCGGCGTGCTTGGCCAATTGTTGTTGGGTATCACCGAGGCCATGGGCGGTGCCTCGTCGTTCATGGTGATCGGCATGCTGGCCTCGCTGTCGGTGTTGCCCATGGCGATGATTCCGCAGTTCACGCCGATGATCGAGAAGGCCGAACCGCTCTCGCCATTGCGTCTGATCATGTTGACCCCAACCGGGGTCATGGGCAGCTTCGGTTCCGGGTTGGTGGTAGCGGGCGTCTACTCCCTGCTGCCACTCTATCTTCAGCGCACCGGTCTCTCGGTCGACCGCGTTGGACAGATGATGGCGGTAGTGACACTCGGCGCGATGGTCCTGCAGTATCCGGTAGGGCGCTGGTCCGACCGTCACGACCGACAGCTGGTGCTGATTCTGATCTCGGCTTTCTGCACCCTGATCTCGGCGGCGGTGCTCTGGTTACCGCTGAATACCTGGAGCCTGGCCGGGCTGTTGTTCCTGCTCGGGGGCGGGGTGTTTTCGTTCTATCCTGTCGCACTGGGCCATGCTGCCGACCGCGCGCCGGCCGGCGCCTTGGTGCGCATGAGCCAGGGCCTGCTGCTGATCAACGCCATCGGCTCGGCGCTCAGTCCGCCGCTGATTTCGCCGGTATTGAGCAAGTTGGGGGATGCGGGTCTGTTCTGGAGCTTCGGGGCGCTAGGCATCTGTCTGGTTCTGTTCTTCACCTGGCGGCGCAGCATGCGTCCGGCACCGTTGCCGGTGGCTCCCTTCCATGCCGGCACGCCGATGACGGCGAGTGGTGCCGAGCTTGTCATCACCCAGGAGCTGGTTCAGGGCGCCACCGAACATGAGTATATGGAGAGTCTTGCCGACCTGGTGCCCGATGTGGAGGTCGCCGAGCCACTGGTGGGGCCACCACCGCCGGATGAGTCCTGTGTTGCTCACTACCTCGAACCCGAGGACACCGAAGAATCGACTCAGCAAACGCTGCCGGGTATCGAGACTGTCGAGGCCTATCTCGAGACGACGCAGTCGGTATTTAAGACCTTGGGCTAATGGTCGACGGAAAGTAGTGAATCTACTATCGCCGTTATCATTTTCCCCGAGGTGCTTCGATGATTCCCTTTGCCGCTCCCGTTCGCGATTTCCGCTTCGTGCTGGAAGAACTGCTCGAACATGGCTCGTTGTCACTGCCCGGCTTCGAGGAAGCCAGCCCCGACCTGGTCGAGGCGGTGCTGGAGGAAGCCGCCAAGCTGGCCGGCGAGGTCTGGGCGCCACTCAATGCCAGCGGCGACCAGCAGGGCTGCACCCGCCGTGATGATGGCGGCGTGGGCGTGCCGGAAGGCTTTGTCGAGGCCTACCAGGCCTACGCCGAAGGCGGCTGGAATGGCATCGGCGTCTCCGAGGCGCTGGGCGGCCAGGGGCTGCCCGAGGTGGTGGCAAGCGCGGTGCAGGAAATGCTTCAAGGCGCCAACATGGCGCTGGGGTTGTGTCCCATGCTGACGGCCGGTGCCATCGAGGCGTTGGCCCACCATGGCAACGAAGCGCTGCGCTCTACCTACCTGCCCAAACTCGTCGAGGGCCGCTGGACGGGGACCATGAACCTGACCGAGCCCCAGGCCGGCTCCGACCTCTCCAAGGTGCGGACCCGTGCCGTGCCCCAGGAGGACGGTAGCTATCGACTCTTCGGCCAGAAGATCTTTATCACCTGGGGCGAGCATGATGCCGCCGAGAACATCATTCACCTGGTGCTGGCGCGCAAGCCGGATGCCCCCGAGGGCAACAAGGGGATCTCGCTGTTCGTGGTGCCCAAGTACTTAGTCCATGAACCCCAGGTCAATGAGCCCGGGGACAGCGCCGATGTCACCCTGGGCGAGCGTAACGATGTCGTCTGTGCCGCCCTCGAGCATAAGCTGGGCATCCACGGCTCGCCTACCTGCACCCTGAGTTTCGGCGAGAAGGACGGTGCCATCGGTTACCTGGTCGGCGAAGAGGGGCGCGGCCTCAACCATATGTTCACCATGATGAACGAGGCGCGCCACAAGGTCGGCATCCAGGGCGTCGGCGTGGCCGAGCGCGCCTGCCAGCACGCCGCCGCCTACGCCCTGGATCGCACCCAGGGCCGCAGCCCGCGCTCGGGGCGCCAGGACTGCACGATCAGCGATCATCTGGATGTACGGCGCATGCTGCTCTCGATGCGCGCCCGTACCGATGCCCTGCGTGCCCTGGCGCTCTACTGCGCCGCCCAGCTCGACGTGGCGCGCCATGCAGCAAACGATGCCGAGCGGGTTGCCGCCCAGGCCCGAGTCGACGTCCTGATTCCGGTGGTCAAGGCGTTCTCTACCGACCAGGCCGTCGAGATCGCGTCGCTGGGGATTCAGGTCCATGGAGGCATGGGCTTTATCGAGGAGACCGGCGCCGCCCAGCTGCTGCGTGATGCGCGCATTGCGCCCATCTATGAAGGCACCAACGGCATTCAGGCCCTGGATCTCGCCGGGCGCAAGCTGCAGCGCGACGGCGGTGCCGCCCTGGCGGGATTGATCGAGCAGGTAGAGGCCACTGCCGAGGCGCTGGCGGCGAGCGCCGATCATGCCGGCCTCGGCGAGAGCCTGTCGGGCGGCGCCGCCGATCTGCGTGCCGCCATGGCCACGGTGCTGGAAGCGGGCGCCGACCCGGAGAATGGCGCCGATGCCGTCCAGGCCTATGCCACTCCCTTCCTGAGTCTCGTCGGGCATGTGTTGTGCGCCTGGCAGATGGGCCAGGCGGCGCTCAAGGCCAGCGCCGCCCAGGCCGGCGGTAGCGCGGATCCCTTCTATGCCACCAAGCGCTTGAGCGCCGACTATGCGATTCGCCAATGGCTGCCGGTGGGGAGGGCACAGCGCGCGGTGATCGAGGCCGGGATGGCCAGCCTGGCCGCCTTCGAAGTCGCTCACTAGCCTCAACATCAGGCGTTCGCCGCCGGCACCGTGCCGGCGGCCACCCCACCAACCTTCCATGGCCATGCGCCAGATCACGGAGCCACCCATGAGTCAGAGCATCTTCGAGCAGGATCTGCCCAAGACCGTCGCCAACCATGTGCCGTTGTCACCGCTGACCTTTATCGAGCGTACCGCCTCGGTCTATCCGGACTACCCGGCGGTGGTCTACGGCGAGCGGCGCCGCGATTGGGGGACCACCTGGGAACGCTGCCGCCGTCTCGCCTCGGCCATCGAGATGCGCGGCATCCGGCCCGGTGAGACCGTGGCCGCCATGTTGCCCAACGTGCCGGCGATGTTCGAGGCCCACTTCGGCGTGCCGCTGGCAGGTTGCGTGCTCAACACCCTGAATATTCGCCTGGATGCCGAGGCCATCGCCTATATGCTGGAGCACGGCGAGGCCAGGGCGATCCTGGGCGACCCCGAGTTCGCGGACGTGATCGAGGAGGCGGTCGGCAGGCTCGAGACCAAGCCGTTGATCATCGATGTGGCGGACCCCGAGTTCATGCCCGAGGGGCGTGCCATCGGGGAACTGGAGTATGAGGCGCTGCTGGCCGAGGGCTCCCCGGACTACGCCTACCGGCTGCCCGAGGACGAGTGGCAGGCCATCTCGCTCAACTACACCTCCGGTACCACCGGCAAGCCCAAGGGCGTGGTCTATCACCACCGTGGGGCCTACCTGAATGCCACCAGCAACATCCTGGTATGGGCGATGCCGCATCACCCGGTGTATCTGTGGACCCTGCCGATGTTTCACTGCAACGGCTGGTGCTTCCCCTGGACCATCGCCGCCACCGCCGGCACCAACGTCTGCCTGCGCAAGGTCGAGGCGAAGAAGGTGATGGACCTGATCGCCGACGAGGCGGTGAGCCACTTCAGCGGTGCCCCCATCGTGCTCAATGGCCTGGTCAACCTGCCGGAGGAGCAGAAGCGCGACTTCGAGCATCCGGTGAAGGTCACCACGGCCGGCGCGGCGCCGCCGGCCTCGGTCATCGCCGGGGTCGAGACGCTGGGCATCGACGTCACCCATGTCTACGGGCTCACCGAAGTGTATGGCCCGGTGACCTCCTGTGCCTGGCGTGCGGCGTGGGACGAGTTGCCCATGGAGGAGCGGGCTAGGCTCAAGTCACGCCAGGGGGTGCGCTATCACATGCTGGAGGCGCTGTGTGTGGCCGACCCCAACACCCTGGAGCCGGTCCCCAAGGATGGTCAGACCATGGGCGAGATCCTGATGCGTGGCAACAACGTGATGAAGGGCTACCTGAAGAATCAGGCGGCCACGGAACAGGCCCTGGAGGGCGGTTGGTACCATACCGGCGACCTCGCCGTGTGGCATGCGGATGGTTACATCGAGATCAAGGACCGCTCCAAGGACATCATCATCTCCGGCGGCGAGAACATCTCCACCATCGAGGTCGAGGATTGCATCTACTCGCACCCGGCGGTCGAGGAGGCCGCCGTGGTGGCCAAGCCCGACGAGAAGTGGGGCGAAACGCCCTGTGCCTTCGTCACGCTCAAGATGGGCTACGGCGAGGTCACCGAACAGGACATTATCGATCACTGCCGCAAGCAACTGGCGACCTTCAAGGCGCCGAAGACCGTGATCTTTACCGAACTGCCCAAGACCTCCACCGGCAAGATCCAGAAGTTCGTGCTGCGCGATGAAGCGCGCAAGCAGTAAGACGAACGTTCTGAATCGGCCGGCAATCAAGGCATTATCGCCATTTGGCGTGGCTCGCGTAGGCCCGATAAGCCGCAGGCGCATCGGGCATGACGCTGGCGTCTACTCGATGCCCGGTGCGCTGGCGCTTACCGCGCCTACGAATGTGGATAGCCCATTAGTGCCATGTGGCTGACTATCACGCCAGCCTGCGAAGCACTCAAAAAATTTCCAAGCGATCACCCATCAGAAGAGACCAAGGAGAGCGTAGATGAGTCAGCAAGCGATCGGCGTGGTAGGCGCCGGCACCATGGGGCAGGGCATCGCCCAGGTGCTGGTGCAGAGCGGCTTTTCGGTCCGGCTCTATGACGTGGCCGAGGAGCAGCTCCAGCGCGCTCGCGGTGGCATCGACAAGGGCCTGGGCAAGCTGGTCGCCAAGGAGAAACTCGCCGCGGCCGACCAGCAAGAGGCCATGGCACGCCTGGACACCACCACCGCGCTGGATGCCCTGCGCGACTGCGAGGTGATCATCGAGGCCGCCCCCGAGCAGCCGGCCCTCAAGGAGAAGCTGTTTCGCGATCTGAGCCGCCTGAGCCATGAGGCGATCCTGGCGTCCAATACCTCCTCGCTGTCGCTGACCCGGCTCGCCGCCGTGTGCGAGCGGCCCGAGCGCGTGGTGGGCATGCACTTCTTCAATCCGGTGCCGGTACTCAAGCTGGTCGAGGTGATCCGCGCCGAGCAGACGTCCGATGCCACCGTGGCGCGCATCGAGGCGCTGACCCAGGCGCTGGGCAAGACCGCCGTGGCGATCGGTGACTCCCCGGGCTTTGCGGTCAACCGCCTGCTGGTGCCGATGATCAATGAGGCCGCCTTCCTGCTCCAGGAGGGCGTGGCCAGCGCGGCGGACATCGACGCCTCCATGAAGCTGGGCGCCGCCCATCCCATGGGGCCGCTGGCCCTGGCCGACCTGATCGGCCTGGATGTCTGTCTCTCGATCATGGAGGTGCTGCAGGAGGGCTTCGGCGACCCCAAGTATCGTCCTTGCCCACTGCTCAAGCGCATGGTCGCCGCCGGCTATCTGGGACGGAAGAGTGGCCGTGGCTTCCACGCCTACTGAAGCGACGACTCACCATGACGCTCGATATCCGGGGCGCCGATGGTCAGCCTGTCTTCGCTCGTGATGCGAGCCGAGCGATTCCTTATCTCGGATACTGCCGTCTCCGATACTGCCAAGGGGGGATTGCCGCCCAACCTAGCGTTCGCTAGGGTTGGGCGGTATCGTCTCAACCGTCTCTTGACCGTCTCTCAACAACAACCCGAGGAGTCCTACCATGAGCGAGAAACTGATCGATGTGGTCGACAACGCCGGTATCGTGCGCCTGACCATTAACCGCCCCAAGGCGCTCAACGCCCTGAACAGCGGTGTGCTGGCGGAGCTGGAGCGAGTGCTGGTCGATCTGGAGGGCCACTCCGACCTGCGTGCCGTGATCATCACCGGTGCCGGGGAGAAGTCCTTCGTGGCCGGCGCCGACATCGCCGAAATGCGCGACAAGACCCCCATGCAGGCCCGGGAGTTCGCCCGCCAGGCGCTGGATACCGTCAAGCGCCTGGAGGCCTTGCCGGTGCCCACCGTGGCACTGGTTAACGGCTTCTGTCTGGGCGGTGGCTGCGAGCTGGCCCTGGCCTGTGACTGGGCGGTGGCCAGCGATAACGCCATCTTCGGTCAGCCCGAGGTGTTGCTCGGCGTGATCCCCGGCTTCGGTGGCACCCAGCGCCTGCCGCGGCGCGTCGGCCCGGCCATGGCCATCGACCTGTGCACCACGGGCCGCAAGATCGATGCCCAGGAAGCGCTGCGCATCGGCCTGGTCAACCGGGTCATGCCCCAGGCGGAGCTCGAGGATTATGTCGAGGAGCTGAGTCGGCAGCTGGGCGGCAATGGGCCGCAGTCGGTGCGCGCCGCCAAGCAGGCGATCCATGACGGCATGGACCAGGACCTGGACAGCGCCCTGGCACTTGAGAATGCCCTGTTTGCCTTCTGTTTCGCCGGCGACGAGCAGACCGAGGGCATGAGCGCCTTCATCGAGAAGCGCAAGCCGAACTTCTAGACCGAGCCGTCCATGACACAGCGCGGCCGGGGCAAGCATGCCTCGGCCGCGTTGCGTTTCAGGGCCGTCAGGTAATGATGGGCTGGCCGTGGCATTGTCACGCCCATGCAAGGGAGCCGCACCAGACCCCCGATGTGGGGCATCTTGCACTCGGCAAGTGGTGGGTTATGGTGATGACTGCCACTATCGACATGAATGACTGTCAACATGAAGTCTTGTAAGGGAGAAAACCACCATGAAAACACTGCTGGTATCCGCGCTGCTACTGGCCACGCCGGCCTGGGCCCAGGCCGCCTGGCAGCTGGACGAGGAGCACTCCTCGGTGCATTACGTGTCCACCAAGAATACCGCCACCGGTGAGGTCAATTCCTTTGGCACGCTCTCCGGCAGCATCGACGAGCAAGAGAGTCGGGTGGTGATCGACCTGGCTAGCGTCGAGACCGGCATCGATATTCGCAACGAACGCATGCAGGAAATGCTGTTCGAGACCGGCGAGTTTGGCGAGGCCGAGGTGAGCGTGGCGATGGGCGAGGAAGCCCTGTCGGACATGCAGGTGGGCGAGCGTCGTCAGGCGGCCCAGCCCCTGAGCCTGACCCTGCATGGCGAGACGCTGGAACTGGAGGCCGAGATGCAGGCGCTACGCCTCGATGATTCGACGCTGGTGATCAGCTCGGTGCATCCGGTGGTGGTCTCCGCCGAGGACTTCGGGCTGGGCGAGGGCGTCGAGGCCCTGCGCGAGGTGGCCGGTCTCTCCTCCATCAGCACATCGGTACCGGTAAGCTTCAATCTGGTGTTTACCCAGTGAGTGTCCTGAGCTTTAGGGCGCGCATGGTGTAGCGGTGCGATAGCAGGGGAGGGTGCGCTTCAGCATAGGTGTACCTCGAGTCTTGTTGCATACGCCAAGCAGGCAATCCTGAAAGGCAAGGGGGCCGTGACGCAATCGCCTTGGTCGTCTTGCGTCTGGTATAGACTTATGGATAATCGCGACCGCAAACGTTTGCGTCTTATGCTGAAGCTAATTATCGCGATACCTCTCGCCTGGATGTGCCATGAAACGCCAAGGCCTTCTCAATGCCCCCCTCGCCATGCTCATCGCCGAGCTTGGCCATACCGATACCTTCGTGATCGCCGATGCCGGGCTGCCGATTCCGCCGAGTGTGCCCCGGATCGATCTAGCGTTGCGCCCGGGCCTGCCCGGCTTTCTGGAGGTGTTCGACACGCTGGTCGACGAGCTCTGCCTGGAAGGGGTGACCCTGGCCAGTGAGCTTGGCGAGGCGAGCCCCGAGCTGCATGACCGGCTCGCGACGCGCCTCGACGCCCTGGACGCCCGGGAAAAGGTTCCGCTTACCCGTACCCGGGTCGCCCACGAGGCCTTCAAGCGCCTGCTGCCCGAGGCGCGCTTCGTGGTGCGTACCGGCGAATGCACGCCGTTTGCCAACGTCGTGCTGCGCAGCGGGGTGCCGTTTTGAGCCTGACGGAGAAGCCGATCGAGGCCGAGCAGCCGCGCATGGCGCTCCAGGGCATCGGCAAGTCATTCGGGGCGGTCAGCGTCCTTCAGGACGTCGACCTGGACCTCTACGCCGGCCATGTACTGGCGCTGGCCGGCGAGAATGGGGCCGGCAAGTCGACCCTGATGAAGGTGCTGAGCGGCGTCCACCAGGCCGACGTCGGGGTGATCCGCCTGCATGGCCGCGAGGTGCACTTCACCACCCCGCGCCAGGCCATGGATGCCGGCATCGCCATCATCCACCAGGAGCTCAACCTGGTGCCGACCCTCTCCGCCGGCGAGAACATCTTCCTCGGCCGTGAGCCACTTACCGCCTGGGGCAGCGTCGACTGGCGCCGCCTGTTCCGCGAGGCGGCCAAGCTGCTCGAGGAGCTCGAGCAGCCCATCGACCCGCGCGCGCCGGTCTCCCGGCTGAGCATCGGCCAGCAGCAGATGGTGGAGATCGCCCGGGCGCTGTCGCTGGACGCCGAGATCATCGTCATGGACGAGCCTACCGACGCGCTGACCGACATCGAGACGGCGGTGCTCGAGCGGGTGGTCGCCAGCCTGCGTGCCGCCGGCAAGTCGCTGGTGCTGATCACCCACCGGCTGGCCGAGATATTCCGTATGTGCGACGACGTCGCCGTGCTGCGCGACGGCCGCCTGGTGCATCAGGGCCCCACGGCGGAGTCCAACGAGGATCGGCTGATCCAGCAGATGGTCGGCCGCGAGCTCGCCGACCGTTATCCCTACGAACCGCCCGAAACTGGCGACGTGGTGCTCGAGGTCGAGCACCTGATGGCGCCGGGGGTGGATGATGTCTCGTTTACGGCCCGCGCTGGCGAAGTGCTGGGCTTCGGCGGCCTGATGGGCGCCGGGCGCACCGAGATGTGCCGCGCCCTGTGCGGCGACGTGGCGCGCCGCGCTGGCCGGGTCAGGATCAAGGGGCACGAGGTGCGCTTTGCCTCGCCCCAGCAGGGGCTCGAGGCGGGCCTGGTCTACGTGCCCGAGGATCGTAAGCAGTCGGGCCTGGTACTCGAGCATTCGGTGGCCGACAACATGTCGCTGACCGCGCTGCCAGCCTTCTGCGGCCCACTGGGCGTCGTCCGCCACCGCCGCGAACGCCGCGCCATCGAGCACTACATCGAGGCCTTTCGCATCAAGCTGAGCGATGCTCGCCAGCCCGTGAAGACCCTCTCCGGCGGTAACCAGCAGAAGGTCTCACTGGCCAAGGCGCTGATGCCCGAGCCCGAGATCGTGGTCCTCGATGAGCCCACGCGCGGGGTCGACGTCGGCGCCAAGCGTGAGATTTATCTGTTGATCAACCGGCTCAAGCGCGAAGGCAAGTGCGTGTTGCTGATCTCCTCGGAGATGCCGGAACTGATCGGCCTGTCCGATCGCATCCTCGTACTGGCCAACGGGCATATCAGCGGTGAATTCGATCGCGATGAGGCCACCCAGGAAAAGATCATGACCGCGGCGGCACATGTCGCCACGCCGATGGAGACTTGAGAGACCATGACTGCTACCCCCATGAAGCGATCGGCGGTGCGCCTGCTGATCGATAACAAGGCCTTTCTGGCCCTCGTGCTGCTGGTCGTGGTCAGTGCCGCCATGAGCGACAACTTCCTGACTTCGGACAACCTGCTCAACGTCCTGAGACAGACCAGCATCAACGCCATCATCGCGATGGGCGTGACCTTCGTGATCCTGACCGCCGGCATCGACCTCTCGGTGGGTGCCGTGCTGGCGCTGAGCGGCGCCTTCGCCGCTTCGATGACCGCCTCGGGGCTCGCCCCCTGGCTTAGCGTGCCCGGCTCCATCGCCGCCGGGGCGGCGATGGGCATGGTGTCGGGGCTGTTTGTGGCCTTCGGTCGGATTCAGGCCTTCGTGGTCACCCTGGTTGCCATGACCGTGGTGCGCGGGGCGACCCTGGTCTATACCGATGGCCGGCCGATCTCGATCGGTGGGGGCGACGTCGCCGACGCCTTCTGGCAGCTCGGCGGCGGCTACTGGATGGGGATCCCGATTCCCATCTACCTGATGTTCTTTGTCTTCGTGCTGTGCTGGGCCGTGCTGCACCACACCCGTTTCGGTCGCCATGTCTATGCCGTGGGCGGCAACGAGCAGGTCGCGCGGCTGTCGGGCATCAACGTCAATCGTATCAAGGTCAGCGTCTATGCTATCGCCGGGGCCTGTGCCGCCCTGGCTGGCGTGGTGCTGACCGCGCGCCTTGGCTCGGCCCAGCCCAACGCCGGCATGACCTACGAACTGGATGCCATCGCCGCGGTGGTCATCGGCGGCACCAGCCTGATGGGCGGGCGCGGGCGCATCTTCGGTACGCTGGTCGGGGCATTGGTGATCGGGGTGCTCAACAACGCCCTGAATATCCTCGGCGTCTCGTCCTACTTCCAGATGATCGCCAAGGGCGCGGTCATCCTGCTGGCGGTACTGATCGACAGCCGCTCGCAGTCCTCGTCCTGAGCTCGCCACGAGCCGGACATACGACAACAAGACCTCAGGAGCCTTGCCTCATGAAAAAACTGATCCTGGCCACTGCCGTGGCCGCCACAGCAGGCCTCGGAGCTACCCAGAACGCCATGGCTGATCGTATCGCCCTGGTGACCTCGACGCTCAACAACCCCTTCTTCGTGACCCTGCAGGAGGGCGCCGAGGCTCAGGCCGAGGCGCTCGGCCATGAACTGATCGTACTCGACTCGAGCAACGATGCCGCGCGTGAGCTCTCCAACGTCGAGGACGCGCTGTCGCGTGACATCGACGTGCTGCTGATCAACCCCACCGACTCCGATGCCGTGATGTCCAGCGTGCGCACTGCCAACGCCCAGGACGTTCCGGTGATCACTCTGGATCGCAGCGCCAACGGCGGCAGTGTGGTTTCTCACATCGCTTCCGACAATGTGGCAGGGGGCGAGTTGGCCGGCGAGTTCATCATCGAGCAGCTCGGCGGTGAGGGGCAGGTGGTGCAACTCGAGGGCGTGCCCGGTGCTTCGGCGACCCGCAACCGCGGCGAAGGGTTCATGACCGCCATTGAGGCGGCAGACGGCATCGAGCTGGTGGCTACCCAGCCGGCCAACTTCAACCGCAGCGAAGGCCTCAACGTCATGGAGAATCTGCTCCAGGCGCACCAGGGTATCGATGCGGTATTTGCCCAGAATGACGAGATGGCGCTCGGCGCTCAGCGTGCACTGCAGGCGGCCGGCCTGGAGGATGTCGTGCTGGTCGGTTTCGACGGCACCGATGACGGCATCCAGGCCGTCAAAGACGGCAAGATGAGCGCCACCATCGCCCAGCAGCCGGCGCGCATCGGCGAGCTCGGGGTGACCACTGCCGACCGCCTGCTCAAGGGCGAGAGCGTCGAGGCCAGTGTGCCGGTGCCGCTGCAGCTGGTGATCCAGGAGTAATCTCGGCCGAGCCATGATTCGTCTCAAGGACGTCGCTCGGCAATCGGGCGTATCGGTGACCACGGTCTCCCATGTGGTCAACGATACGCGGCGCGTTGCTCCTGCTACCCGAGCGCGGGTGCAGCGCGCCATCGCCGAACTCGGCTACCGACCCGACAGTATCGCCCGGACCCTGAAGTCGAATCGCAGCCGCACCATCGGAATGATCGTGGCGGCCGCCAACAATCCCTTCTTCGCCGAGATCATCCGCGGCGTCGAGGATCACTGCTTCGACCACGGTTACAGCCTGATGCTGTGCAACACCGGCGACACGGGTACCCGACAGCTCTCCTACCTGCAGGCCCTGCGTGACAAGCGCGTCGACGGCCTGATCGTGATGACCGCCCATAGCGGGCCCGACTTCCTAGCGGCGCTGATGCGCCAGCCGTTGCCGACCGTGTTGATGGATGCCGACCCGGCCGGCGGCGAGGATATTGCCGTGGTCAACGATGATTCGCGGCTGGGGGCGAGGCTCGCCATCGAGCACCTGTTGGCGCGGGGCCTCACCGATATCGCGTTGTTGACCGGGCCAGCCTCGCATCCGCGGTCACGAGAGCGTTTGGCCGGCGCCCTGGCTACACTGGAGGAGGCGGGGCTGCGTCCGCCGGCCTCGCGCCTCGTCGCCACCAACCTGATGGCCGACGGTGGCCATCAGGCCATGCGCTGGCTGCTCGCTGCCGGGTCGCCTCCCCAGGCCCTGTTCGCCTTCAATGACCTGGTGGCCATCGGCGCCATGCGTGCGGCCCGCGAGCACGGGTTGGTGCTGCCGGACGAGCTTTCCGTGGTGGGCTACGATGACATTGAGCTGGGCCGCTATCTCACCCCGTCCCTGACCACCGTGCATCAGCCCGTCTATGAGCTCGGCGCGATGGCCAGCGCCCAGCTGATCGGGCGTCTGGAGCACGGAAGGCCCCTGGAGCCAGTGCGGCGCCTCGACCCAAGCCTGGTCGTCAGAGAGTCGGTGCAAGATCCGAAGCGCGAGTCGATTTAGGTCCCTCTGTGTTCAGCGCTTCTGCCGATGCGTAAAATGGCTTTCCGCGAACCAGCCTCCTGTCAACTCTTTGCCCACTCAGTGGGCCGCCTCTTATAGCGAACGGTATCTCACGAGTGATCGACTTCCTTGTACAGCTAGACCCGGTTCTGCAGGCGCTTCTCGCCACCCTCTTTACCTGGGGTGTCACGGCCGCCGGCGCGTCGCTGGTGTTCTTTACCAACCGGCTCGACGCCCGCTTCATGGACTCGATGCTTGGCTTTGCGGCTGGCGTCATGATCGCGGCGAGCTTCTGGTCGCTGTTGTCTCCGGGCATCGAGATGGCCGAGCAACTGGGGCATATCCCCTGGCTGACCGCGGTGATCGGTTTCATGAGCGGGGGGATTTTCATGCGGCTGGCCGACCGCTTGCTGCCCCATCTGCATCCCGGGCTCGGGATGGACAAGAGCGAAGGCGTCAAGACGACCTGGCAACGCAGCACGCTGCTGGTGTTGGCGATCACGCTGCACAATGTCCCCGAAGGACTCGCCGTCGGCGTGGCTTTCGGTGCGGTGGCTGCCGATCTGCCTTCCGCCACCATAGGCGGTGCCTTCGCTCTGGCCGTAGGCATCGGTATCCAGAACTTCCCGGAGGGCACGGTGGTCGCCATGCCCCTGAGACGCGAGGGAATGAGTAAGCGGAAGAGCTTCTTCATGGGGCAGGCGTCGGGCATCGTCGAGCCGATCGCCGGCGTCATCGGCGCGATCTTCGTCATGAAGATGCAGGGTATTCTGCCCTATGCGCTCTGCTTCGCCGCCGGGGCCATGATCTTTGTCGTGGTAGAGGAGCTGATTCCCGAGTCTCAGCGAAAGCACGAGAATATCGATCTGGTGACCCTGGCCACGATGACCGGCTTCGCGGTCATGATGGTGCTGGATGTGTCCCTGGGCTGATTCGCGGACGTTGCAATAACACAACACGGCCGTGGCGGGCCTGCCACGGCCGTGTTGTGTTTCGGGGCAAGCGGTTTAAAGCTGGTTGAGAACCGTGTCGGCGCTGCTCTTGTCGACGCCCTTGTTGTCGACACCTAGATACTCGACCACCCCGTCATTGACGATGGCGGCGAAGCGCTTGCAGCGAGTCCCCATGCCGCCACCGCTGGCGTCCAGCTCAAGCCCGAGTTCGCGGGTCAGGTCGGCATTGCCATCGGCCAGCATGGTAATGGCCTGGGCGTTCTGGTCCTGCTGCCAGGCGCCCAATACGAAGGCGTCGTTCACCGCGAGGCAGGCGATGGCATCGACCCCCTTGGCCTTCAGCTTGTCGGCGTTGACCACGAAGCCCGGCATATGGGTGTTGGAGCAGCCGGGGGTAAAGGCACCGGGTACCGCGAACAGCACGACTTTCTTGCCGCTGAAGAACTCGCTGGTGCGAATGTCCTCGGGGCCTTCCGCGCCGTTGGTCTTGATCGTCACGTCGGGAATGCGCTCGCCGATAGTCATGGTCATGGGGAAATCTCCATCGTTCGGGTGGGGAATTGCACCGCCAGTCTGCCCCGGGAAAGGGGCCTTCGACAAACCCGGGATGATCTCAAGGGATGGTATCCGTGGGAGTTCTGGTATAATCGCGCGATGATTGAAGCAGACGGAGACATGATGGAAACGGAACTTAGTGAATTCGAACGGCAGATGCGTCGTGATATCAACAGTTTCATGGATAAGGCCCAGGAGACCCGGCGCAAGGCGACCACTTCGGCGCCGGAATGGCCGATTGAGGCCGACGACGAGGCGAGCAAGGCACAGCCCAAGGCGCCGCGCAGCAAGCCCGGCGGCGCGCCGAAGACCGGACATCGGGTCAAGCTGGCCGTGCGCACCAAGCAGCTCGAGATGGATACCGTGTTCGAGCATGTTTCGTCGAGCATTTCCAAGATAGAAGCACAGCTGGAAGCCGAGAAGGCTGCCCGCAAGGCCGGTTACCCCATCATCGGCTATGTCATCGAGACCAACCGGCTGTAATCCATCCTCGGCTGGGCTAGGCTTTGGGCATTTCCTGCCCCGGAGCCGTCGAACGCATGAAGATCACTCAGCTCAATATCTATCCGGTCAAGTCGCTGGGCGCCATCGCATTGGACGAGGTTGAACTTACCCTCGAGGGGCTCGCCTGGGATCGCCGCTGGATGGTGGTCGATGATGTGGGGCGCTTCGTCACCCAGCGCCAGTTGCCGGCCATGGCGGCCATCCGCGTCAGCCTCGAAGCCGATGCCCTGATGTTGCGCCACCCCGATGCCGAGGCATTACGCGTGCCCCTGAAGGGAGAGGGCCAGCAACGGCTGTGGGTCCATGTCTGGGACGATCGCTGTGCCGCCCTGGATGAAGGGGTCGAGGCCAGGGAGTGGCTGAGAGCGGTGCTGGGCGATGTCAAGGGCAGCGGCCTGCGCCTGGTGCGCTTCGCGCCCGATCACCGGCGCCGCGTCGAGCCGCATTTCCTCGCTTCCGGGGAGCAGGCGCATACCGGCTTCGCCGATGGCTATCCCTTCCTGGTAGTGGGTGAGGCATCGCTTGACGCGCTGAATCACCGATTGGCGGCCAAGGAGCTCGAGTCGGTACCCATGAGCCGCTTTCGCCCCAGCATCGTGGTGGATCACGCGGCGCCCTTCGCCGAGGATGGCTGGCACGAGCTGGCGGCCGCCGACGGTGGCTGGCGGCTGGGGCTGCGCAAGCCCTGCCAGCGCTGCAAGATTACCACCGTGGACCAGCGTAGCGGCGAGATTGTCGTGCCGGGCGAGCCATTGCGCACCCTGGTGGAGATGAATACCCGGCTGGCCCCGGGGGGATACCTCGGCCAGAACGCTATTCTGCTGCTTGGTGACGGCGCGAGGCTGGTCGTCGGCGACTCGGTGGTCGCAAGCCCCCGGTGAGCGGCGCGGGTCGCGGCGGCCTTCGGTGGCCGGCAGGGCGATTCAGTGTCGCCTTTCGATAAATTGGAACGCTTTTCCATTAGTGCCTTTCTAGGCTATGATGCCTGACCACTCTGCTACTTGTGCAAGGAGCCTGTCATGAGCTTTCACGTCTATCTTTCCGGCGAGATTCACACCGATTGGCGCGACGAGATCCAACGCGGTGCCGAGGCGGCCGGCCTCGACGTGGTGTTCAGCGCACCGGTGACCGATCATGACGCCAGCGATGCCGCCGGCGACCACCTGGGCGAGACGCCGAGCCAGTTCTGGCGCGACCACCAGTCTTCCAAGGTCAATGCCATCCGCACGCGGACCCTGATCGAGCAGAGCGACCTGGTGGTGGTGCGCTTCGGCGACAAGTACAAGCAGTGGAATGCCGCCTTCGATGCCGGCTACTGCGCCGCCCTGGGCAAGCCCTATGTGACCCTCCACGGCGAAGAGATCGTACATCCGCTCAAGGAAGTCGATGCCGAAGCCCAGGCATGGTGCACCACCACCGACCAGGTGGTCGAGGTGCTGCGCTACGTGCTCAAGGCCTGAGTTCAAAACCGCGGCGTCGATTGGCTACACTGGGGGTAACATTCTCCACGGAGGTGACCCTCATGAGCCTGGAGTTGAAGCGTGCCTTCGACGCCGCGCATCGTGACGACGGCTATCGTGTGCTGGTGGACCGTCTCTGGCCCCGGGGCGTATCCAAGGATGACGCGAGCATCGACGAGTGGCCGAAGGAAGCCGCCCCCAGCGACACGCTGCGCAAGGCCTTCCATGCCGGCGATTATGGCTGGGGCGAGTTCCGCCGCCGCTACCTGGGCGAGCTCAAGGCGCATCGCGAGCGCCTCAGGCCGCTGGCGCGGCGTGCCCTGAAGGAGAGGGTGACCCTGGTGTTTGCCGCCAAGGATGAACGCCACAACAATGCCCGGGTGCTCGCCGAATATTTAGCCATGCTCGAGCCGCACCTGCGCGCCGAGACGCGTTAGCGGGTCGGCCAATGCTGTCGCAGCGGCTAACTTTCTGCCACAAGCTGCTAACTTCAAGGGAAGGCGGTGATCTTGCCGCCTTTCTGCGAGGTGGCCGCCATGCTGTTTATCACCAACCGTTTTCCTACCCAGAGTATCCGCACGCGGATCGACCGGAACTTCACCTTCGATCTCAACAATAATGCCGCCAGCAACTCGGTGTTCTATTGCGAGCGTCAGGGGAAGGGGGCCTACCGGGAAATCGGCAGTTCGGCCTTCCTCCGGCGGCTCAAGGACGCCGGTGTCGACCAGGTGCTGATCTATATTCACGGCTTCTCCAACCTGCCCGAGGATGTGTTCATCGCGGTTCGCGAGTTCCAGGGCCTCTGCGATGCCACCGGGCCCGGCGAGGTGCTGGTGGTGCCCCTGGTATGGCCCTGTGACAACGACCTGGGGGTGGTGAAGGACTACTGGGACGACCAGGAGTCCGCCGACTTGAGTGGCTTCTCCTTCGCTCGGGTGCTGCAGCGTTTCCTGGACTGGCGCGAGGGTGAGCAGTTCGCGCATGACCCGACCCCCTGCCTCAAGCGCATCAACGTGCTGGCTCATTCCATGGGCAACCGTGTGCTGCGCGAGACCCTTCGCGTCTGGCACAAGTACTCGTTGCCGGGCGGCGTGCCGCTGCTGTTTCGCAATACCTTCCTCATCGCCGCCGATATCGTCAACGAGTCCCTCGAGGCGGGACACAGCGGCGAGCCGATCGTGCATAGCTCGCGCAATGTGACCGTCTACTTCGCCTCGGACGACCTGGCGCTGCGTGCCAGCAAGGCCTCCAACCTGAAAAACCGCATCGCCTCCCGGCGGCTCGGCCACAGCGGCCCGGAGGACATGACTCGGGTGGCACGCAATGTGTTTGCGGTCGACTGCGACGACGTCAACACCCGCTACGACTTCCCCAAGGGGCATTCCTATTTTCGGTCGGGCATCGTGCCCGGCGAACCCGGCGTGGTGTTTCAACACCTGTTTGTTGCCCTGCAGAGCGGTCGGGTCTTTCCCGAAGACGCGTCGCGTCGCATGACCATCCTGCGCGATTGAGGGGGCGTCAGGGCTTGACTGCCTGCACGTGCATCCAGTCGAAGTTGCGTGTGCGCCCCAGGCTGACCCAGCCTTCCTCCTCCCAGAGTCGCCACCAGGTGTCATACTCCGGCCGGGCCAGGCGTGCCCGGTCGCGCCCCCATTTCAGCTTGTTGTGGCTCGGGTCCCAGTCGATGGCCAGGCCCCAGGCATGGGTCGACCAGCGGGTGCCGCCACGCTTGCGGCGCTGGTTGTAGCAGCCGCCGTAGCGATGCAGGCCCAGTTCCTTGAGGCGCTGGGGCCCGTAATGGTCATGCACCCGCTCCAGGATGCGCGCCAGGCTGTCGGCGACCCGCTCATGGCAGCCGATGCCACTCGGGTGGGTGCTCGGGTCCCAGGCCAGCGCAAGTGTCCAGGGGCAGGGGACCACCGTCAGTGGCGGCCGGCGTGTCGGGGAGCCCAGCACCGACTCCAGCTCACTCTCCCTGTGCCAGCCGTTGGGGTTGGTATCCAGCGGCGGCTGGTCGCGCCAGGGGGCCGGCTTGCTGCCGGTGGCCTGGAGGGTGTGGAGTACGTCCACCGCATGCTCGGTCTGAGGCCCCCATAATCCATCGATGGGGCCGGCCTCGATCTGCTGCTGCCGGCAGGCGATCTGCAGGCAGGCGACGGCCCGGCGGCGATCGCTCCAGCCCTCGGCCCCCTCGGGCAGTTGGCCGGTGTGCTCCTGTAAGGCGGCATTCACGGCCGCCAGGGTCCGGGGGCCGCGAATACCGTCGATACTGCCGTGATAGGCGTTCTGGTCGGCGAGAAACTGCTGAAGGGTACGAACGGCGGTCTTGTTCATGGTGTTGCCCCCCTCGCTGGGATCGAGGTGCCACGGCCGCCATGGCCGAGCTTACGCCCACAGTGTAGGCGATACCCACGCCGCCGCCCCCGGCCAGGAGCTGGCCAGGGGCGCTATCGCGACTGACGGGTTCCCCTCAGAGGGTCATGAATGGCTGGGCCTCGCCATCGCGGAACTGGTAGACGTTCCACGCTTCCTGCTTGGGTCCTGGCATGCCAGGAGTGCCGATGGGCATGCCGGCAAGGCCGATGCCATCGGTGTCGGGGCGCTCCTCGAAGAGCTTCTCGAGGGCCGCGAAGGGCACATGACCCTCGATGGCGTAACCGCCCATCTCGATGGTGTGGCAGGCGCCGAGGCCGTAGGGCAGGCCTACGCTCTTCTTGACCTGGCCGAGCGACACGTCGTCGACGATGGTGACATCGACGCCGTGCTCCTCTAGATGACGGGCGTACTTGTCACAACAAATACACTGGGGGTTCTTGTAGAGGGTCGCCTCGGCGGGCAGGGCGGCGTGGGCGGTGCCGGTACCCAGCAGCAGGGAGGCAGACATGAGCAGGGTGGCGCTTGAAGGGATGCGATTCAGCATGACACTTTTCCTGGTCCAGATGACGTGGTTACGCAGGGTTGTCTCTCGGCCAGCCTCAGGCTAAGGAGATTCGGCCGAGAGAGAGAAGGTTAGTCTTGAAATATACATCTTATGTGTAGCACCCAGGTCAAGAGCTGTGCTGGGTCAAGGTCAGGGGGCTTCTTCGGGCAGGGTATCCACCAGGCCCAGCGCCACGCACAGGCGCACCAGCTCGGCCAGGTTGGCGGCGCCCAGCGCCTTCATGGCGCGCAGCCGGTAGATCTCCACGGTCTTGGGACTGATTCCGAGGTGGTCGGCCACCTCGCGGCTGGTCAGGCCTCGGGCCACATGCACCAGGATCTGGCGTTCCTTGGGGCGCAGCGCCGCATAGCGCTCGCGCAGTGCCTCCCGGCGGAGGCTGGCCCGGCGGGCCTGCCGATGGGCGTGAAGCGCCTGCTGCACGATGTCGATCAGCTGCTGGTGGTTGAAGGGCTTCTCGAGAAAGTCGTGGGCGCCGGCCTTGAGGGCGGAGACGGCCATGGGCACGTCGCCATGGCCGGTCATGAAGATCACCGGTGGCGCCTTGTCCCGTTCGCCGAGGCGTTGTTGTACCTGCAGGCCGGATAGGCCGGGCATGCGCACATCCAGCAGTACCGTATCGAAGCCGTCGGGGTCGGCGGCCAGGAAGGCCTCGCCATCGGCGAAGAGGCGGCTTTCGATGCCCACGGAGTCCAGCAACCAGGCCAGGGAGTCGCGCAGGGCCTGGTCATCATCGACGATGGCGATGCAGGGTGAAGTGATATCGGTCATGGGCGCTGTATGGCGGCGGTGTGGTCGGGTTCGGCGAGCAGTGTAGCGGTAAAGGTGGCGCCGCCGGAACCGCCCGGTGGCAGCAGGCGCAAGTTGCCGCCCATGGCTTCCATCAGCGAATGGCTGATGGCCAGGCCCATGCCCAGCCCCTCGGCGCGGCCCGAGTGGAAGGGGGCGAAGATGCGTTCCGCCTGGTCGGGGGCAATGCCCGGGCCCTGGTCGGCCACCGTCAGGGCCACTTCGCGGCGCCCGCTGCGTCGGGCCTGAATCTGGACCCGCTCGGCGCCGGGATGGTCGCGACTCGCCTCCAGGGCGTTGAGCAGGAGATTGACCAGCACCTGCTCCAGTGCGACGGGGTCGGCGATCACCCGGGGTAGTGACGACTCGAGAGGCGGGTCGAGGTCGACCCCGGCCTGCTGGTATTGCCATTCACACAGGCGGCAGGCGGCCTCCACCACGTCTGGCAGGGCCACCGGCCGTGGGCGAGTCTGGCCCTTGCGCACGAAGCTTCGAATATGGCGCAGCCGCTCTCCCAGGCGCTCTACCTGTTGCTGGATCTGCTCGAGGGGCAGGCGCAGCGCCTCGGCCGGCGGGTCGGCGTCGAGCTTGAGCAGGGCACCGCTGGCGTAATTGCCAATGGTGCCCAGGGGCTGATTGAGTTCATGGGCGATGTTGGAGGCCAGTTCGCCGGTAGTGGCCAGCCGGTTGGCATGGGCGATCTGGGCCTGATGCCGGCGGGCCTGCTCCTCGGCGGCCTGACGCAGCCGAATATCGCGGTTGAGCAACGACACATGCCCCGGTTCCGTGCCGGGCCCCGAGTGCGCCATCACCACGCTGAGCACCGGCACCGGCCCATCGGGGCCGCGCATGGCGAGCTCGCCGCTCCAGGAACCGTAGCGGGCTACCGCGGGCAGCACGATATCGCGCAGATCGTTCAGCGAGGCGTCGACGTAGGCGTCTGACAGGCGGGTAGCACCATCGGGACGGGAGAGCTGCAGGAGGTGGCGGGCGGCCTGGTTGGCGTAGAAGAGCCGCTCATCGTCATCCATGAACAGCACGAACTCGGTGGTGGACTCCACCACGCGCGCCAGCCGTTCGCGATTCGCCTCGGCACGCAGGCGACGGCTCACGTCCCGGGAGACGCAGAGGATGTCGATCAACTCGCCGCTGGCCGGGTCGCGCCGGGTGCGGCTGGTGGTCTCGAACCACACATAGTGGCCATCCTTGGCCCGGAAGCGGTAGGTCTGCTGGTAGAAGCCGTCGCGATAGTAGATTCGCGGCGACTTGTTGAGCAGGTCGGCCAGGTCGGACGGATGGAAGAGGTCATAGGCGGAGACACCGATCAGTTCTTCGGGCGCAAAGCCGAGCAGATCGCGCGCCGCCCCGGAGGCGTAGAGAAAGGTGCCGTCCCGGGCGTGGCGCGAGATCAGATCGGTGCTGCTCTCGGCCAGCCAATGGTAGTGATCGCGCTCCGCCCTGAGGGCGCGATTCTGTTCCTCGAGCCGGGCACAGCGCTCGCCAAGGGCGGCATGCTCCTCGACCAGGCGGCCCAGGGCTTCGGGAGACAGAGCTTCGAGAGGCGGAGCTTCGGGGGACGGGGCTTCGGGAGACAGAGCTTCGGGAGACAGAGCTTCGGGAGACAAAGCTTCGAGAGGCAGGACTTCGGGGGACGGGGCTTCGGGAGACAGAGCTTCGGGAGACAAAGCTTCGAGAGGCAGGACTTCGGGGGACGGGGCCTCGGAAGACGGGGCCTCGGAAGACGGGGCCTCGGAAGACAGAGCAGGGGAAGCGTTCCGCGAACGGTTGGGCATAGCGGCGTCGGGTCCGTGGGTCAGCCGGTGGCGTGCTGCTGAATACGCAGCAGCCGCTCGGGAAAGTAGCACAGCGGCCCCGGGGGCTCGTGATGCAGGCTTAGCGGCTGTCCAAAGCCCTCGGCCAGCAGCTCTACCAGCATCATCGCCGAGAGCCCCCAGATCACCTGGCCATCGACATGAAAGTTGGGCACGTACCAGGGGCGGCCGTTGACCGGGATCACGTCGGTATGGTGGCGGCGGTCCTCCAGGAACAGCGACAGCGGCACCTCGAAGATCAGGTCCAGCTCGGTGGGGTCGGCAACCAGCGGCAGGTCGGGCGGAATCAGGCCCACATAAGGGGTAACACGCAGGCCGTGCAGCGAGGCCACTTCCGAGAGCCGCCCGAGCAGCTTGACGCGCTGCGGGGGGAGCGCTATTTCTTCCTCGGATTCACGCAATGCGGTGCTCAGCAGGTCGGGGTCGTGAGCCTCGCGCTTGCCGCCGGGAAAGGCCACCTGGCCACTATGGGTGTTGAGGTGGGCGGCCCGGCGAGTAAACAGCAGCGTCGGTTCGGGACGGTCGACGATGGGCATCAGCACCGCCGCCTCGGGCAGGCGCAGTGACAGGCGGTGGGGACGATGAGCTTGCAGGCGTTCGTGTAGTTTTTCTAACATGGCGTTTCCGTCGGGTTTGGTATCTTCTACCCGGCTGCCTTCTGCGGCGTCAAGCCCGCCAGCCTGCCAGGGAGCCCCATGAACTTCTGTAGCCACTGCGGCCATGCCGTACGTCTCGCCATCCCCGAGGGGGATGATCGCCCGCGTTATCTGTGCGATGAGTGCGAGACCATACACTACCAGAACCCGCGTATTGTGGCGGGAACGCTAACGGTCAGCGGCAGCCGGGTGCTGCTGTGTCGCCGGGCCATCGCGCCTCGCAAGGGATACTGGACGCTGCCGGCGGGCTTCATGGAAAACGGTGAAACCACGCCCCAGGCCGCCGCCCGGGAGACGCTCGAGGAGGCCTGTGCCGAGACTCGGTTGCATGGCCTGTATACGCTGATCAACCTGCCGCATATCAATCAGGTGTTCATGATCTTTCGCGCCGACCTCGAGGGTAGTTTCGCCCCCGGGCCGGAAAGCCTGGAGGTGGGGCTCTTCGAAGAGCATGAGATCCCCTGGGAAGAGCTGGCCTTTCCGACCATCGAGCGCACGCTGTGGCACTTCTATGCCGATCGCACCCAGGGCGAGTTCCCGCTCCATGTGAGCGACATCGTGCCCGACCGCGAGCGCCAGTCCGGCGCCGGCTAGGCATCAAAGGTCTTCGAGGCGCCATGCATCGAAGGCCGGTTCCTCATAGGGGTGGGCCCGGCGAAGTGCCGCCACCGCCTCGCGAATCAGCGTGTCCTCGCAGACCAGCTCTACCTTGAGCTCCTCCACTCGCTCCAGGTCACCCACCCTGCCGATATGCGGGGTGGCGCCGTCGAGCGGGCGAAACTGCCCGGTGCCCGGCGTCTGGAAGCAGCACGCTTCGTAGTCACCGATACGCCCGGCGCCGGTGGCGAATACCGCTTCCTTGACGGCTTCGGCATCCGCCACGGGTACGAAAAAAGCCAGCTTATACATGAATGCGCCTCTTTGTTAATGGAGTGGCCGAGCCTGTCGTTGTGCCATATTCGGGCATCAGCGTCAGCCATCGTGGCGCTTTCGGCCTACCGTGTCAGGAGGGTGGCGAAGAAAACTTGTTTATTTTTTAAATGTAGTATAGATTTTGTATAGATTTTTATGGGTGTTCTGCCTTGATGCATGTGCTGTCCCTGTTTGCCGCCCCGCCCCGCCCCGGGCGGCTTTTTTTTGCGTGCCTTTCTCCTTGACGACTCGTCCTGTGGCGGCAAGCCTGGGGGAATTGCGCTAATGCAGGAGCCGTCATGGATGCAGGGTTGAAGAGGTGTCTGGCTGCGGCCGGATTGACGCCAAAAGGGAAGCTTGTGCCACTGTCGGGCGGTGATATCGCCGCGGTTTATCACCTGACCACCGACCGAGGCGATGTGGTGGTCAAGCATGACGCCGCCGAGCGCCTGGCCGGTGAGGCGGAGGGGCTGGCGACCCTGGCAGCGGCCGAATCGGGGCTGGTGGTTCCCGAAGTGCTGGCCCAGAGCGAGGATTGGCTGGTAATGGAGGCGCTGGAGGTAGCGTCTCGACGGCGTGATCCGGCGGCTCTGGGGGAGGGGCTACGCAGGCTGCACCGGGTAACCGGCGAGGCTCACGGCTGGCATCGCGATAACGCCTGCGGACGCACGCCTCAGCCCAATGCACCGCTCGCCGACGGCCGTGCCTTTCAGCGTGAGCGGCGTCTGCTGCCGCTGGCCGAGGCGTGTCAGGCGCGAGGCCTGCTCGATGCCACGCTGCGTGGCCGACTCGAGGCGCTTGCTCACGGCCTGGAGGCCTGGCTGCCGAATGCCCCCGCAAGCCTGATACACGGTGATCTGTGGTCGGGCAATGTGCTCTTCACGCCGAGAGGTCCCGCCCTGATCGACCCGGCGGTCTATCGTCACTATCCGGAGGTGGACCTGGCCATGCTGACCCTGTTTGGCTCGCCGGGCGCGGCCTTCTTCGAGGCCTATCGGGATGGAGCGCCTCCCGATGACTGGCCGCGCCGCGAGACGCTCTTTCAACTCTATCCGCTGCTCAACCACCTGCTGCTGTTCGGGGGCGCCTACCGCGACGCCGTGGAACGTGCGGTCTCGCGGCTGGAGATTGACACCCCCTGAACTCTCCGTGGCGCGAACTTACTGCAGCGAGCGGCGCAGCCGCGAGAGGGCGATCAGGAAGAAGGCGCTACCGATAACGGCCAGGGCCAGCAGCTGGGGCCAGATGACCGTGAGGCCGGCGCCCCGGAAGAGTACGGCCTGGGCTAGCTGGATAAAGTGAGTGGTGGGAGCGGCCAGCATGATCTGCTGGACCAGTTCGGGCATGCTCTCGCGGGGTGTCATGCCCCCGGAGAGGATCTGCATGGGCAACAGCACCAGGATGATCAGCAGCCCCAGCTGGGGCATCGAGCGGGCGATGGTGCCGAACAGGATGCCCATGGACGTGGTAGCGAAGAGGTGCAGGGCGGCACCCAGCAGGAACACTTCCACCGAACCGAGTATGGGCACCGCCAGCCAGCCCTGAACCACCAGGCGCAGCGCCAGTGCCGAGGCGGTCAGTACCACGATTGCCATGGAGCCTACCTTGGCCAACATGATCTCCAGTGGCGTTATCGGCATGACCAGGAGGTGCTCGATGGTGCCGTGCTCACGCTCGCGGATCAGCGCGGCCCCGGTAAGAATGATCGAGAGCATGGTGATCTGATCGACCACCGCGTTGATTGCCCCGAACCAGGCACGATCCAGGTTGGGGTTGTAGGCGGTGCGAACGACGGCGTCCACGGGCAGGGTTGGCTCCGCACGATGCCGGTTCAGGAATTCGGATACCTCGCTGGCCATTATCTGCTGGATATGGCCGGCGCCGGTAAAGGCCTGGGATACCTGGGTGGCATCCACGTTGAGCTGGAGCTCGGCGCCGTGTCCGCCGACCAGGTCGCGCTGAAAGTCGGGGGGAATGTCCAGGGTGAAGGTGAAGCGTCCGCTGTCCATGCCGGCGTCCATCTGCTCACGAGTAATGGGCTCGGGAGGCAGGAAGTAGGGCATCTGCAGGGCGTCGATCATTCGCCAGGAGAGTGCAGAGGCGTCTTCGTTCACCACCCCGACCGTGGCACGGTGTGGCGACTCGGGTACCGCGGTGGCGCTGGTATGGATGCTCAGGCTGAAGGCATAGAGGATCAGCAGCACCATGGCCGGGTCTCGGGCCAGGCTGCGCAGTTCCTTGATCCCTAGCTGCAGAATATTCCCCAGTGATGGCATCCTATTTCTCCTGGTCGCGCAGGCCGGCCACGCTGGCCAGCAGCAGCAGCGGAATTGCCACCAGAAGCGGCACGAAGTAGGGCCACAGCTCGCTGAATCCCAATGCCTTGGAGAACACCCCCCGCGTGATGATCAAGAAGTGCGTGGTGGGATAGACCTGACCGACCAGGGCGCTGATGCCTTCCATAGCCGAGACCGGGTGCAGCATCCCCGAGAACTGCACCGCCGGGATCAGGGTGATCACTGCGGTGCCGAAGATGGCGGCGATCTGGCTGCGCAGCAGGGAGGAAATCAGCAGCCCCATGCCGGTAGAACACAGCAGATAGAGCAGGGCGGCCAGGCTCAGGGTCGCCAGGCTACCGCTCACCGGCACCCGGAAGACCCAAATCGAGAGCGCGACCAGGGTAGCGAAGTTGACCATGCCCATGGCCACGTAGGGCAACTGCTTGCCAAGCAGGAACTCGCTGCGGGTCACCGGCGTGACATAGAAGTTGGTGATCGATCCCATCTCCTTCTCGCGCACGACGCCCAGTGCGGTGAGCATGGCCGGAATCATCATCAGCAACAGCGGAATGACCGCCGGCACCATGGCGGGCAGGCTCTCGACATCGGGGTTGTAGCGGTAGCGCAGGGCGATCTCCAGGCCGCTGTCGCGGGTGGCGGCGCCGGACTCTCGGGCCAGGGTCGCCAGGAAGTCACCATGAATTCCCTGGGCATAGCCGCGAATGGTATCGGCTCGGGTGGGCATGGCGCCGTCGATCCAGAAGGCGACCTCGGGAATGGCGCCGCGCTTGAGGTCGCGACCGAAGCCTGGCGGGATCTCTATTGCAAGACCGATATCGCCGCGGCGCATCCGTGCCTCCATCTCGTCCTGGCTGGTCAGGGGCGTGCGTTCGATAAAGTAGCGCGACCCTGTCAGATTCAGGGCGTAGGCCTGACTGGTGGTGGTCTGGTCGTGGTCCAGGATCGCGTAGTCGAGGTTCTCGACGTCGAGGCTGATGCCGTAGCCGATGATGAACATCAGCAGCATGCTGCCCAGCAGGGCTAGGGTGCCCCGCAGTGGATCGCGGCGCAGTTCCATGCTCTCCCGTCGGGTATAGCTCATCAGGCGCTTGAGGCTGAAAGCCGGCGGGTCGCGATGGGGGTTGGCCGTTTCGGTCGCCCGGGTCGTGGCCTCTGGATCCCCGGGCGGGTCGTCGGCGGCTTCCGCCAGCCAGGTGATAAAGGCCTCCTCGAGGGTCTCGGTGCCGCGCTCCTGGCGCAGTGCCTCGGGAGTGCCGCAGGCCAGTACCCGTCCGGCGTGCATCAGCGAGATTCGATCGCAGCGCAGGGCCTCGTTCATGAAGTGGGTGGAGATAAAGATGGTCACGCCCTCTTCCCGGGACAGCCTGACCAGCTCGCGCCAGAAGGCGTCCCGGGCTATCGGGTCGACCCCCGAGGTGGGCTCATCGAGAATCAGTATCTCGGGGCGGTGCAGGATCGCCACGGCCAGGGAGAGTCGCTGGCGGATCCCCAGCGGCAGGCCACCCGAGAGGCTGTCGGCGACGGCTGTCAACGCGAAGCGTTCGAGCAACTCCTCGATACGGGCCTGACGCCGGGCCTGGGGCAATTGGAAGAGACGCGCATGCAAGGAGAGGTTCTGGCGCACGCTGAGTTCGCCATACAGAGAGAAGGCCTGGGACATGTAGCCCACGCGACGGCGTGTCGAAAGGTCCTGGGCGTCGACCCGTTGGCCGAACAGTTCGGCCTCGCCTTCGCTAGCCGGCAGCAGGCCGGTCAGGATCTTCATGGTGGTGCTCTTGCCGCAGCCGTTGGAGCCCAGAAACCCGAAGATCTCACCACGGGGGATACGAAAGTCCACTCGGTCGACTGCGGTAAAGTCTCCGAAGCGCTTGGTCAGCCCCCGCGCCTCGATGGCAATGGTATCGCTGGCGGGGCGAGGCGGGATATTGACGGCGCGGTGCTGGCGGCGTCTCTTCTCGGGCAAGAGGTTGATAAAGGCGCTCTCGAGGTCTTGCGTTGCGGTCTGTGCCAGCAGTTCCGCGGGCGTACCGCTGGCCAGCGTGTGGCCGGCATCCATCGCGACCAGGTAGTCGAAGCTCTGGGCCTCGTCCATGTAGGCGGTGGCGACGATCACGCTCATTTCCGGGCGTGCGCTACGGATGCTTTCAATCAGCGCCCAGAACTGACTGCGCGAGAGCGGGTCGACGCCAGTGGTGGGTTCGTCGAGGATCAGCAGGTCGGGGTCGTGGATCAGCGCACAGCATAGCCCCAGCTTCTGCTTCATGCCGCCGGAGAGCTTGGCCGCAGGGCGGTCGGTAAAGGGGGCCAGGCCGGTGGCGCGGGTCAGCGCCGCGATACGCTGTTCCCGCTCGGCACCATCCTGCCCGAACAGGCGTCCGAAGAACGCCAGGTTCTCGCGTACCGACAGGGTGGGATAGAGGTTTCGGCCGAGCCCCTGGGGCATATAGGCGATGCGCGGGCAGGCGAGCCGACGGTGACGAATATCGCGCATATCGCCATCGAGAACCTCGATGCGCCCCTGCTGCAGGCGCCGGGCCCCGGCGAGAAGTGCCAGCAGGCTCGACTTGCCCACGCCATCGGGGCCGATCAGGCCAACCATTCGGCCGGCCGGCAGCTCCAGGCTGATATCGTCCAGGGCCAGGGTGTCACCGTAGCGCAGGGTCACGGCCTCTACGCTGGCCACCCGGTCTGCCCGGCCCCGAGTCATGGTGTCACTCGAATATCGAGGTTGTCCGGCCACTCGGCCGCGTCATCGAGCCTCAAGTAGGCCAAGCCGGGTAGCCCGGTCTTGATCTGTTCGACATGGCGACGCAGCAACTCGGGCTCGACCCTGGCGCGAATACGGAACATCAGTTTCTCGCGCTCGCTGGCGGTCTCCACGCTCTTGGGAGTGAACTGGGCGACGCTGGCCACATAGCTGACCCGGGCGGGAATCACGTACTCCGGAGCGGCATCAAGCACCAGGCGGACCTCGTCGCCGATGGCCACTCGGCCCGCTTCGCGTGTGGGCAAGAAGAAGGTCATGTAGACATTGGTGAGGTCGACCAGGTTGAGCACCTTGCCCCCGGCTCCCAGCACCTCACCGGGCTCGGTGATGCGGTACTGAACCCGGGCCAGACGGTCCGTGGTCAGCTCGCTATCGTCCAGGTCGGCCTGGATGCGCGCCAGGGTAGCCTCGCTGGCCTCGACCTGGGACTGGGCCTCGATCACCTGAGACTCGGAGGCGCGGATGGCCGCCTGGGCAGAGAGTACCTGGGCATTGGCCGAGGCCAGTGCCGCCTGCTGGCTCTGCCAGGCGGCGAGAGCGTCATCGAACTGCTGTTGAGAGATGGCATTGCGCTCTACCAGGCTGGCCGCGCGTTCATAGCGCTTGCGTGCCGCGGAGAGCTCGGCGCGGCGCTGGCTGACGATTGCCTGGGCAGCGGTCAGCTCACTTTCACGCAGCGTTACCATGGCCCGGGCCGTCTCGAGCGCATTCTCGGCGCGTCGCTGCTGGGCCCGTGCCTGGGCGAGCTCGGCCTCCAGGGTCGCGGTATCCATGCGGGCGACCGCTCGGCCTGGCTCCAGGATCTCGCCCTCTTCGACCAGCACCTCGGCCAGGCGGCCGGGAAGGCGCGTGGCAACATCGATCTCGGTGGCCTCAATGCGTCCGTTACCCGTTGTCAGGCCCGGGTTCTCGGCCTCCGGCCGGAGGCTCCACCAGGCCACGCCCGCCAGCAATGCGACGGCGGCTGCAACAAGGATGATGTTTAGCCAACGGTTGACGACGCGCTTGCCCATGCAGAATCACCTCCTTCCCGGAATGCCTTTCATGATGCCAGGGTGGAGCTCAGATTGGTCTGCTCTATATCAATATATGGGCTTATTCTGTTGATGAGGACGCCTATAGTGTTTCGATCGCCCAGCCTATCAGTGCTTCGGCAAGGGCGTCGGATGCCCGTCCCAAGGCCTGCACCGCCGCTTCGGGGGTGGCATCACCGACCGTGGATGTCATCTCGAAGCACTGGCTGGACAGCCGTTCGCGGCTGGACTCGTCAATCAGCTGGGCGTCGAGGCGTACGTGGGGCATCCGAGAAAGCGGCGAATCGGTTCGACCTGGCTGGCGCGGTCGAGATAGGGGGCGTGGCCGCAGCCGGCCGCCTCCAGTGTGACCAGGCGCGGCCGTGTCTCGGCCATGCGTTCCAGGGTGGAGGCGGCGAGCAGGGGAGAGCTGGCGCCGCGGATCACCATCACGGGGCTCGCCAGGGCGGCCCAGTCGGCCCACAGATCCCTGGGCGTGTCGTGGACAAATTGCGCGACGATCCGAGGGTCGTAGTGAAAGCTCCAGCGCCCATCGGGAAGGCGTCGCGCGCTTTCCAGTGCCAGGCGTCGCCAGCTATCGTCGTCCTCGATGCCAAACCCCGCATAGTGATGACGCAGCTCTTCCTCGAGGTCGCGGAAGCTCGAGAATTCATGGGGGCGCGAGAAGTAATCGCCTAGCTCGGCGAGGCCGTCCGGGGCGAGTTCGGGGCCGATATCGTTGAGCACCAGGCGTTCGATGCGACCGGCCGTGGCGGGTTCGGCTGCCAGGCGAAGGCCCAGGAGCCCGCCCATGGAGGTGCCCAGCCAGGACACCCGGTCGAGGGCGAAATACTCGAGAATGGCCCAGGCGACCCTGGCATAGGCGGCGTAGGTATAGTCCTGGTCGGGGCGGGGCGACCACGCCGACAGGCCACGCCCCGGGGTGTCCGGGGCCAGTATTCGCCACTTCGGTCCCAGGCGATGGGCCAGTTCGGCGAAATCGCCACCATGGCGGGCCAGGCCATGCCAGGCGATCAGGGTACGCGGGGCATCGGGATGCCATATCCGCACCGCCACGTCGAGATCGTCTACGCTGATCCAGTCAAGATGCTGCATGCCGCGCCTCCGCCATTAGGGGATACAACGAATATGCCATATTCTTCCTCGATGATAAGGTGGAATCGAAGCATGAACATGCGACAATGTATGTAAATATCCCATTGATCGAGGATGAGCCGATGACGTCTTCCTGCCCGTCGCGTTGTTCCCGCCCGTCGCGCGTCCTGCGCCGTGCCCTGTTGCCGATGATGATGATGGCCTCCGCCCTGGCGGCTCCCGCTCAGGCAGCAGACCTGCTGACCATCGCGCAGGATGCCCTGCAGAATAACGCCGAGCTGGCGTCGGCTCGTTCCCAGGCGGGCAGCGTTGAGGCGGGGCGTGATGTGGAGCGGGCCGACCTCCTGCCTCAGGTCAGCGCTTCCGGCAACCTGACCCACAGTCGTCAATACGAGACTCAGTCGGTTCCCGGTCAGCCGCAGGGTGATGACAGCATCAATCAGTTCGGCATCACCCTCGAGGCCACCCAGGCGCTCTTCAATGCCATCGATAGCCGGCAGGTGGAGCGCACCGAACGCCAGATCGATCAGCAGCTGTATAGCCTGGCCGCCACCGAGCAAGGCGTGCTGATCGCGGTATCCACCGCTTACTTCGAGATTCTGCGCGCCCATGAGGTGCTGGAGGCCCGCCGCGCCCAGGAGCGGGCCATCAATCGCCAGCTCGAGCAGGCCCGCGAGCAGTTCGAGGTGGGCCTGATCGCGATTACCGAAGTGGAGGAGGCCAAGGCGGCCTTCGACCAGGCCAGGGCGACCAGCATCGCCGCCGAGAGCGACCTGCAGGTGCGCTTCGAGGCCCTGGAGCGGCTCACCGGGCAGCGCTACGCGAGCATCGACACCCTTGGCGAGGAGCTAGCCATCGCCACTCCTACGCCGGCGGACCGGGGGGCCTGGGTGGAGCTGGCCATGCAGAACAACCCTCAGGTACTGGCCAGCCAGGCCGGTATTGAGGTGTCGCGTAGCGCGGTGGAGATCGCCCGTGCCGGCTATCTGCCCCAGGTCAACGCCTTCGCCAACTACAATTACGCAGACAATGATGCCGATGGTGTCGAGGGACACGATTCCAGTAGCCAGGTCGGCGTGGGCGTCAGCATGCCTCTTTACACCGGTGGCCGTACCCGTGCCTCGGTTCGTCAGAGCACCTATCTGCTGGAGTCATCCCAGTATGACTTCGAGGATCAGCGGCGTAGCACGATCCAGGAAGTGCGCTCCAGCTATACCCGGGTGACCAATGACGTTTCCACGGTGGAAGCGCGGGCCCAGGCGGTGGTTTCCAATCAGAGCGCCCTGGATGCCACACGAGCCGGCTATGAGGTGGGAACTCGCAATATCGTCGATGTGCTCAACGCCGAACAGAACCTCTACAACGCCGTTGCCGATCTGGCCAGCGCCCGCTACGACTACGTGATCGACCTGCTGACCCTGCGTCAGCAGGCCGGCACCCTCGACGAAGAGGCCCTGGCCGAGGTCAATGCCTGGCTCGGTGCCGAGAGTATCGACTTTCAGCTCCCCGACGAGGGCGAGTACGAGGCGGTGATGAATATTGGCGAGCGCCCCACGCCCTAAGCCATGACCCGGTTGGTCGAATACCGATAGCCGTCGAAGCTTTGCTTAGGCGGCTAATGTTTACTTCCATACAAGTGTGAATGTAAGATCCATTCATCTGACGTTTTAACGGGAATTCCCCACACATGAAAATCCCATACCGCCTCGGCCAGAAGAGCCTTCTCGTTCTGGCCGTCAGCCTGTTGCTGGCCGCCTGTGGACAGGATGAGGCCCCCGAGCAGGCGCCGTCGGGCGCCCAGGAAAAGCCTCCGCATCCGGTGGAGGTGGCCGAGCTGACCCGCCAGGACCTCGACCTGGACCGTTCCTACCCGTCGTTGCTGCGTAGCGATGACGAGGTGACCCTGGTGGCTCGCGTCACCGGTACTCTCGAACAGCGCCACTTCGAGCCTGGCGAGATGGTGGAGAAGGGGGAGGTGCTCTACTCCATCGAGCCGGATGTCTACCAGGCGGCGGTCAAGCAGCGTGAAGCCGACCTGCAGAGTGCCCGGGCCGAGCTGGAGCGGGCCCAGCGTGATGCCAACCGCTTCGAACGCCTGCTGAGCCAGAACTCGGTAAGCCGCCAGCAGGTCGACCAGGCACGTTCGGAGCTCAGCGTGGCGCGGGCGTCGGTGGTTCAGGCCGAGGCGGCGTTAGTGACGGCCCGGATCGATCTCGACTATGCCGAAGTCACCGCACCGGTGTCGGGGATGATCAGCCTCGGCCGGATCAATGTCGGTAACCTGGTGAGCAATGCCACCGAGCTTGCCACCATCACGCCTCTCGACCCCCTCGAAGTGCGCTTTCAGTTACCCCAGCGTGATGCCTTCGAGCTGCGCCGCCAGAGAAGTGAGGCGGACGCCGAAGAGATGATTCAGGCGGTGTTGGAGGTGCCGGGTCCTGCGGGTGAGGAAGATGATCGCCTGGAAGGGCGCCTGGACTTCCTGGGATCTCGCGTGGAAGAGGGCACCAGCACGGTGCAGGCCAGCGCTACCTTTGCGAACCCCGAACACCGTGTGCTGCCTGGGCAATTCGTGCGGGTCAGCCTGGAAGGGCTCAAGCGCTTCGACGTCCTGGCGGTACCCGAGATCGCTGTCGGTCAGGGGTTGATGGGGCCCCAGGTGTTCGTTCTCGACGAAGACAATGTGGCCCGTGCCCGTCCGGTTGGCCTGGGCGATGTGGCCGGGTCCTGGCACATCCTGCGTGATGGCGTCGAGCCGGGTGAGCGAGTGGTGATGGGTGACCTGGCCGGTATCGAGCCAGGCGTGACCATCGAGCCGCTGCCCTTCGATGGCGATGCCCAGGCGCTGGTCGAGCGCACCATGCAGGCCGATGACGCGAAGCAGGGCGCAAAGGAAGCGAGCGGTTCGGCCGGTGAGGACGACACCTGATGAACTTCTCCAACTTCTTTATCAAGCGGCCGATCTTCGCCACGGTGCTGGCGATCATCCTGACGCTGGTCGGGGTGGTCAGCCTACGCGTGCTGCCGATCGAGCAGTACCCCAGCGTGGTGCCGCCTACCGTCTCGGTGAGTGCCCAGTTCCCCGGCGCCGATGCCGAAACGGTGGCGCAGACGGTGGCGGCCCCCCTGGCCGAGGCGATCAACGGCGTCGAGGACATGCTCTACATGACCTCGACCAGTGGTGACAATGGCTCCATGAGCCTCAATGTGGCCTTCGATATCGGCACCGAAGGCGATATCAACACCATCAACGTCAATAACCGTGTGCAAGGGGCCCTCTCCCAGCTGCCCGAGGCGGTGCAGGCCCAGGGCGTGACCGTGGAGTTGAGCTCCAGTTCGATCCTGATGCTGGTGTCGCTGATCTCGCCACAAGGCGACTACGACAACGTCTTCATGCAGAACTATGCCACCCTCAACATTCTCGACGAGCTTCGCCAGCTACCCGGGGTGGGGGAGGCCTCGGTGCTGGGGGGTGGCGAGTTTGCCATGCGTATCTGGATGGATCCGGACAAGCTAGCACAATACGATCTGACGCCGACCGAAGTGGCCGCGGCGATTCGCAGCCAGAACACCGAGGTCCCCGCGGGCAGCCTGGCCAGCACGCCCCAGAGCGAGCCGCGTGCCTTTACCTACACGATCACCGCCGGGGGCCGCCTCAACGACGTCAACGACTTCCGCGAGATTCGGTTGCGCACCAACCCCGACGGGTCGTCGCTGCAGCTGAGTGACGTGGCACGCATCGAGCTGGGGGCTTCCTATTACGGGGTCAGTGCCGAGCTGAATGGCAGCGCCATGACGCCGATCATCATCAACCAGCAGCCAGGTGCCAACGCCCTCGAGACGGCCCGGTTGGTCAACGAAGCCATGGCCGACCTGGAGGCGCGCTTCCCGCCGGGACTCGAGCAGGTCGTGCCCTACGACACCACGCTGTTTATCGGCGCCTCCGTCGATACCGTGACCCATGTGTTTGTCGAGGCATTCCTCATCGTCGGGGTGATCCTGTTCGTCTTCCTGCAGAACTGGCGCTTTACCCTGATCGCCATGTCGGTGGTGCCGGTATCGGTACTGGCGACCTTCGCGGGCTTCTACCTGTTCGGCTTCTCGATCAACCTGCTGACGCTGTTCGCCCTGGTGCTCTCCATCGGCATCGTGGTGGATGACGCCATTCTGGTGGTGGAAAACGTCGAGCGGGTGCTGAGCCATGACGATGATATCAGCGTACCTCAGGCGACCATCCGTGCCATGAAGGAAGTGGGCGGGCCCGTGATCGCGACGACCCTGATCATGGCCGCGGTGTTCGTGCCGGTGGCCTTCCTGGGTGGTTTCACCGGTCAAATCTATCAGCAGTTTGCCCTGACGGTGGCGATCTCGGTGGCCTTCTCGGCGCTGATGGCGCTGACCCTGACGCCGGCCTTATCGGCCGTGTTTATCAAGCACAAGAGCGAGATGGGGCAGTCGAAGCTGTCGCGTGCCATCCATACGCCGCTGCGCCTTTTCGACAGCCTGTTCGCCGGTATCACGGCCGCCTACATGTGGGTGGTCAAGGCGCTGGTCCGCTTCTGGGGATTGGCGCTGCTGCTTACCGGCCTGGTGATTGGCGGTTCCTGGTGGCTCTATCAGACCACCCCCTCGACCCTGGTGCCCGAGACCGACCAGGGACTTGTGCTGACGGCGGTACAGCTCCCGGATGCCGCTTCTCTGGACCGCACCCGGGCCTATATGGATGAGCTGAGTGCGCGTATCGAGGCAATCGAGGGCGTCGAGTACAGTGCCGCGGTGGCGGGCTATGACATGCTCGCCAGCTCGGTCAACTCGGCCCGCGGCATCATGTTCATCACCATGGTGCCCTGGGAAGAGCGGACGCTGACGGCGGACCAGCTGGTTGGCAAGATCATGCAGCTGGGCGCTCAGGTCTCCGGCGGTTCGGCGATGGCCTTCAATATGCCGCCGATCATGGGGCTTTCCACTACCGGTGGCTTCACGGGGTATCTGCAGTCCTTCGAGGGGGCCACGCCCCAGGAGTTGTTCCAGGCCTCGCTCAAGGTGATGCAGGCGGCGGGCGAGCATCCGGCGCTGAAGCGTGTCTTTACCACCTTCAACGTCAATGTGCCGGGCTATCGCGCCGAAATCGACCAGCAGAAGGCGTTGAGCTATGGCGTCTCGCTATCACAGCTCAACGCGACGCTGGCCAATACCTTCGGCACTGGCTTCGTCAATTACTTCAACTACCAGAACCGTAACTTCCAGGTCTACCTGCAGAACGAGGACGAGTTCCGCAAGACGCCGGACGATATCGGCAGCGTCTATGTACGCGGTGGCAGCGGTGAACGCATCCCACTTTCGGAGTTCGTGACCCTGGAGCGCCAGGCCAAGCCCACGGTGGTGTCGCGTTTCGGCGTCTATCTCGGCGCCCAGTTCCAGGGCGGACCGGCGCCGGGGTACAGCTCGACCCAGGCGATCACCGCCATGGAGGAGGTCGTTGCCGAGACCCTGGGCAACAACTGGGGCATGGGCTGGACCGGTACGGCCTATCAGGAAAGCCAGATGGGCAGTGCCGCCAGCCTGGCGATCATCTTCGGCCTGTTGATGGTGTTCCTGATCCTGGCGGCCCAGTACGAGAGTTGGTCGCTGCCGCTGGCCGTGTTGACCGCCACACCCTTTGCCTTCCTGGGCGGGATCGGTGGTATCGCGCTGCGTGGGCTGGATACCAGCGTCTACGTGCAGATCGGCATGCTGGTGGTAGTAGGCCTGGCGGCCAAGAACGCCATCCTGATCGTCGAGTTCGCCGAGTTGCAGCGCAAGGAGCTAGGACAGACGATTCGTGAGGCGGCCATCAGCGCGGCGGAGCTACGCTTCCGGCCGATCGTGATGACCTCGCTGGCCTTCATTCTGGGCACCCTGCCGCTGGCCATGGCCAGCGGGGCGAGTGACGTCAGCAGCCACCATATCGGCACCACGGTGGCGATGGGCATGGCCTCGGTGGCGGTGTTGGGGAGTTTCTTCATCCCCAGCTTCTACGCCATGATCGCCACGGTCACCGAGTGGCTGGGACGCAAGTTGCGCGGCAAGGAAGCGCCGCATCAGGCGGCAGGCACCGAAGAGGGCTAGTCGGTCCTGTGTGGCCAGCGTAAGCAGGGGCGCCTCTCGAGAGGCGCCCCTTTCTTGTACCAGTGCAAAATATTCTCGCCCGGCATGGCCGTCGTGATGGGGGCTTGGCCTTCGGCCAGGCGGGTCGACTATAGTAGTCGATGAGGTCTCATTCGTTGGCTAAGTATAGTCGGGGAGATGGCCATGCCGTTTATCATGGAGATTGCGCTGAGTTTTCCCGTGGTGGTCTTCAGCGGGTTGGTCCTGCTGGTAGTGATCTACTGGATGCTGGTGGCGATGCGCCTGGCGCCGCTGGAACTGTTCGAGCACGACAGCCTGAAGGGGGATTACCTGTCCAGTTCGCTGGTGGCGCTGGGATTTGCCGGCGTGCCGGCCACCTTTTCGCTGTCGGTGCTGCTGCTGATCGCCGGGGGCATTACGCTGCTGGTGGAGTTGTTCGTCCTGCGCTGGCTGGAACTGGGTCTGTTTCGAGTGCCGTTGGGGGTGGTCGTGCTGTGGGCGGCCTTCGCCATCGCTTCGCCACTGGCCGCGGCGCTCTGTGGCACGATGCGTCGCTGGTTTCAGCGTCAGCTTCCGGGCCGCCGGCGCTGCCTGCTGGGTGAGCATGTCGAGGTGCTGGCCGAGCCGGATGCCGAGGGTTGGACCCGGGCCTCCCTGCTCGATGCCCCCGGGCAGGAGATACGCCTGCACGGCAAGGCGGGCAGCATGCCTCGCGTTGGGGAGCATCGGGTGCTGGTGAAGTTCGTGGCGCAGGAAAACGCCTATCGCAGCGTCCAGGCCCAGGAGTTTCGCGAGGCGAGGGCCCATCTCCAACGGCTGCGACTCGGCGGGGGGCGCTCGGCCACGACCTCCTAGGGGTGTCGCATCAGGGTGAGTTGGGCCTCAACCAGCTCACTCCCCTTGGTCACCAGCGAAAACTGTTCGTGGTTGCGCAGCCAGTCGTGGAAGAGCCCACCGAGCAGTGCCTGCATCAGCTCGGCCGCGAGGGCGGGAGAGAAGCCTTCGCGTAGCTGGCCCTGGCGTGCAGCGCAGGTAAAATAGTCGGTCAGGGCGCCGCAGGCCTCGTCTGCCATTTCGTTTTGCATGGTCAATGGGTCGATATCGCCGAACACCTCGCAGTGATGGACCAGAATGGCATGAACCCGCCGGTAGCGAGGTTGCTCCAGGCGCTCGAAGCCCCTCAGGATGGCGAGCCGAATGGCTTCCAGGGGGGACTCCTCCAGGCTCGGTTCCGTCACCTCCTCGATCAGCTCCTGGAAGGGCATGCGCACCCGGCCGAGCATGGCCTGGAAGAGATCTGCCTTGTTCTTGAAGTGCCAGTAGACGGCACCGCGCGTCATGCCGGCGTGACGCGCGATCTGCTCGAGGGAGGTGTGTGCGACCCCCTTGGCGAGGAAGACCTCTTCGGCGGCGTCGAGCAGGGCTTCGCGGGTCGCGGCGGCCTCGGCCTTGGTGCGTCGGGCCATGGATAATGTCTCGTAAGAAGTTGATACGTCTATTCTACCCGAAGCGCCCGGCCTTTACATACATGAATGTATGCCAAGTCGCCGCAGCCCCGTTCCTCGTCAGGAGTACCGCATGCCCAGAGCCCCCTTCGACCTTGCCGGCACAACGATCGCCCCCGGGAGTCGTACCCAGATCGATGTCCCGGTTGCGCGCCTCTACACCCATGCGCCGCTCTCCATTCCCGTGGAGGTGGTCCATGGTCGCCAGGCGGGACCGACGCTGCTGGTCTGCGGAGGGATCCACGGTGATGAGATCAATGGGGTGGAAATCGTGCGGCGCCTGTTGCGTTCGAAACAGCTACAGGGGCTCCGGGGGACGCTGATTGCCGCTCCGATCGTCAATGTCTTCGGTTTCGTGCAACACAGCCGCTATCTGCCCGATCGGCGTGACCTGAATCGCTGCTTTCCGGGGAGTGAGGCGGGGTCGCTGGGAGGACGCATGGCGGCGCTGTTTCGCCAGGCGATCGTCGATCAGGCAACGCATATCATCGATCTGCATACCGGAGCGATTCACCGCACGAACCTGCCCCAGATACGGGCCCAGCTGGAAGCGGGCGGAGAAACCGAGCGCATGGCGAATGCCTTCGGGGCGCCGGTGATCCTCAACGCCGAACTGCGCGAGGGAAGCCTGCGCCATTACGCCCAGAATCGCGGGATACCGGTGCTGACCTATGAGGCCGGTGAGGCACTGCGATTCGATGAGTGGGCGATCACCTCCGGTGTTCGGGGTGTGCTCAGGGTCATGCGGCGTCTCGGCATGCTGACCGGCGAGCATCGACGCCGAGAGCCGCCGGCCGCGGAGGTGGCCAATGGCTCCAGCTGGGCGAGGGCGCCCATCGACGGAATTCTGCGGCCCGGGGTACGCCTGGGCGTGCGGGTGGCCAAGGGCGATGTGCTGGGCCGCGTGGCCGACCCCTTCGGCAATGCGGAAGGGGAGGTGCGGGCCATGGCGGATGGTATCGTGATCGGCATGAGCCGCCTGCCGTTGGCCAACGAGGGCGAGGCGTTGTTTCATATCGCTCGCTTCGATGCCCTCGAAGAGGCGCAGAGTGCGATCGAGGACTTTCACTCGAGCCTTGAGCCACCGCCCGATCCGCTGTACTGACGAGTGTGCCTAGCGGCCTCAGGCCGCGGCGCTCGCATCGCGTTCGGCGACCAGCCCCAGGGCGTCATCGAATACCGCCAGGCCTGCTCCCTCGAGGTGGGCATTTTCGGACAGATGACGGCGAAACTTGCGCCCGCCTGGCTGGCCCTGGAAGAGCCCCAGCAGGTGGCGCGTCAGGTGGTTGAGCCTGGCGCCCTGGTCGAGGCGGCGGGCGATATAGGGGCGCAGGGCGCGGGCCGCCGCATGGCGGCTCTGGGCCGGCCCCGGTTCACCGTAGAGTGCCTCATCGACGCCGGCCAGCATCCAGGGATTCTGGTAGGCCTCCCGGCCGACCATCACGCTATCCACCGAGGCGAGCTGCTCGCGGCAGGCGTCGAGGGTCTTGAGGCCGCCGTTGATGCCGATATGCAGGTCGGGCCGGCTCGCCTTCAGGCGATGCACGCGGGGATAGTTGAGCGGCGGCACGTCGCGGTTCTCCTTGGGAGAGAGGCCCTCGAGCCAGGCCTTGCGTGCATGCACGATAAAGGTGTCACAGCCGGCGTCGGCGACGATATCGATAAAGCGTGATAGATCGGCATCCTCGTCCTGGTCGTCGATGCCGATGCGGCACTTGACGGTGACCGGGATGGACACCGCCTCGCGCATGGCCTTGACCGCCGCGGCAACCTTCTGTGGATGCCCCATCAGGCAGGCGCCGATCAGGTTGTTCTGGACCCGGTCACTGGGACAGCCGACGTTGAGGTTGACCTCGTCATAGCCCCATGCCTCGGCGATGGCCGCGCATTCGGCGAGCTCGAAGGCGTCGCTACCGCCCAGCTGCAGGGCAAGCGGATGCTCGACCTCATCAAAGCCCAGGAAGCGCTCCCGGGGACTACCGTGGAGGATGGCGCCGGTCGTGACCATCTCGGTGTAGAGCAAGGCGTGGCGGGTGAGGGTGCGGGCGAACGCGCGGTAATCGCGGGTCGTCCAGTCCATCATGGGGGCCACGGAGAAGGTACGGTCGAGTGTCATCGGCATCACGGAGGTCGGTCGTGGAAGAGAGCGGCATTCTACCAGCCCGGGGGCGTCAGGCCGAGGGGTGGACGACGCGAGGCCTGTGCGGTGGTAGCCTGAAGCCTGATGATGCTGTCTGGAGAGAGCGGATGATAAGGGCGCTGTGCGCAGCATGTTCGTTGGCGATCATGCTGACAGGCTGTGGTGGCGAGCAGGAGGCGGATACCCAGTCCACCGATATCCAGTCTACTGAGACGCAGGAGACTACTGCTCAGTCGAGTACCTCCGAGACCCGCAAGGCTGAGGCGAGTACCGATGCGAAGAGTCGCGAGCCGGCGCCCGAGCTGGCGCCCTTCAACGAGGCGGTGACGTTCGACCTGACTCCCAGCCTGGGTAGCGACCGTCGCCTGACGGTGGTGGGCGAGACGAATCTGCCCGGGGAGACCCGCCTGCAGGTGATCGTCGAGCGTGAACTCAGCGGTGTCCGTTGGCGGGAGCGTGTGGCGGTGGCCGAGGGCGGCTTCGTGGCAGGCCCCTTCGGTCCGGGGAGTGGACTTCCCGATGGTGGCTATCGGGTCACCGTCGATGTCCAGGAGGGCAGCGTTCAGCCGGCCGCGGTGCAGGGGCGCCTGGGCGAAGAGAACGAGCATCTTAGTGGGCCTCTGGTTCAGCAGTCGCCGCATGGCCTGGGGAAAGTGGCCCGTTATCGCCAGCGTTTCCTGGTGGGTAGCGAGACGCGGCGTACCCACGACCAGGTCGAGGTATTGCGTGTCGAGTAGTCCCCGTGTGGCTGCCGAGGCGTCGGCAGGTGCGTATAATGCCCGCCAGCATTCATCCATCCACCCCTGGATCCGGGATACCGCAACGACATGACCGTACGCACGCGTATCGCGCCGTCACCGACCGGCGACCCCCATGTGGGCACTGCCTACATTGCCTTGTTCAACCTGTGTTTCGCTCGCCAGCACGGCGGGCAATTCATCCTGCGTATCGAAGACACCGACCGCGTGCGCTCCACCGCGGAATCGGAACAGATGATCCTCGATTCGCTGCACTGGCTGGGACTCGAATGGGACGAGGGCCCCGATGTGGGCGGTCCCCATGGCCCCTACCGTCAGAGCGAGCGCGGCGATATCTACGCCGAGTATGCCCGCCAGTTGATCGAATCGGGTCACGCCTTCAAGTGCTATCGCACCGGCGAGGAGCTTGACGAGCTGCGTGAGTCACGCAAGGCCGCCGGCATGCACCTGGCGCTCAAGCCCGCCGACCTGGCATTGCCCGCCGAAGAGCAGGCGCGCCGTGAGACGGAAGGATGGTCCCATGTGGTGCGCATGCAGGTGCCGGCGACCGGTACCTGTGTCGTCCAGGACATGCTGCGCGGCACGATCGAGGTGGACTGGGCCCAGGTCGACGCCCAGATTCTGCTCAAGTCCGATGGCATGCCGACGTATCACCTGGCCAATGTGGTCGACGACCACCTGATGGGCATCACCCATGTGCTGCGCGGGGAGGAGTGGATCAACTCCGCACCCAAGCACCAGCTGCTCTACGAGTACTTCGGGTGGGAAATGCCGGCGCTCTGCCATATGCCGCTGCTGCGCAATCCGGACAAGTCCAAGCTCTCCAAGCGCAAGAACCCCACCTCGATCAACTACTATCGGCGCATGGGCTATCTCCCGCAGGCGGTGACCAACTACCTGGGCCGCATGGGCTGGTCGATGCCCGACGAGCGCGAGAAGTTCAGCCTCAATGAGATGATGGCTCACTTCGATATCCAGCGAGTCTCGCTGGGCGGACCGGTCTTCGATCTGGAAAAGCTCACCTGGCTCAACGGCCTGCATATACGCGAGGACCTGGACGACGAGGGATTCCTCAAGGCGTTGATGGAATGGGCCTTCAATGAGCAATACGTGAAGGAGATCCTGCCCCAGGTGCGCCCGCGGGTCGAAACGTTTTCAGAGGTGGCTCCCCTGGCCGGGCACTTCTTCTCCGGCGTGCCGCAGATCAATGAGGCCAGCTTCGACGCCGTCAAGCTGGGACGTGAGGACCTCATCAAGCTGCTGCAGTTCCTGGTATGGCGCTTCGAGGTCGTGCCTGCCTGGCACAAGGAAGCGCTGCTTGCCGAGGTGAAGGAGCTCTCCGCTCACTTCGAGCTGAAGATGAAGGACCTGCTGGCGCCGGTGTTCATCGCCATCACGGGTTCTAGCGCCAGTACCTCGGTCATGGATGCCATGGCGATACTCGGCTCCGACATGACCCGGGCGCGGCTGCGACACGCCATCGAGGTGCTGGGGGGTGTCTCCAAGAAGCAGGCCAAGCGCTTCGAGAAGGAATATAGAGAGCTATAAGCCATACGCTTTATGCTGTACGAAAACCCTTGCCGTGAGTTTCGGTGGCAATATCCTGGCTTACGGCTTACGGCTTACGGCTTACGGCTTACGGCTTACGGCTTACGGCTTACGGCTTACGG
>NZ_CANLFS010000008.1 GCF_947490095.1 uncultured Halomonas sp.
GCTGGAAGCTGGAAGCTGGAAGCTGGAAGCTGGAAGCTGGAAGCTGGAAGCTGGAAGCTGGAAGCTGGAAGCTGGAAAACAGCATTGCCTAGCTGCCCTTGTGGTCAAGATTTTTCTTCAAGCTTCCAGCCGCGAAGCGGCGCTCTTCCAGCTTATAACTCTTGACCCGGCGCAGCCGGGTCAGGTCCTGGGCAGGGTCACCCCTCGCTGCCCCATATACTTGCCGCCACGATCCTTGTAGGAGGTGGCGCAGACCTCATCGGATTCCAGGAACAGCATCTGGGCCACGCCTTCGTTGGCGTAAATCTTCGCCGGCAGGTTGGTGGTGTTGGAAAACTCCAGGGTCACATGCCCTTCCCACTCCGGCTCCAGCGGCGTCACGTTGACGATGATGCCACAGCGCGCATAGGTGGACTTGCCCAGGCAGATGGTCAGCACGCTGCGCGGGATACGGAAGTACTCCACGGTACGCGCCAGGGCGAAGGAGTTCGGCGGGATCACGCAGACATCGCCCTTGACATCGACGAGACTCTTTTCGTCGAAGGCCTTGGGGTCGACGACCGCCGAATGAATGTTGGTAAACACCTTGAATTCATCGGCACAGCGGACGTCATAGCCGTAGCTGGAGGTCCCGTAGGAGATCACCCGACGCTCATCCACATAGCGAACCTGGTCGGCCTCGAAGGGTTCGATCATCCCTTCCCGTTCGGCCATGCGACGAATCCAGTTGTCGGACTTGATGCTCATTGAAACCTATCCTGCAGCAATGAATATAGAAGAGAAAGCCTCCCCGGGGCCGCCATCATAGCGGCCCCGGGCACAGGGGTCACGCGGGTTCACTCGCTGAACGAGATGCTCGGCCCGTCGCTGGACTGGCCCTGCAGCTGTTCGACTACCTGACGCGCCATGTCACGGAAGGTGCCCGTCACCTCCCCCTCGGGCTCGGCCACTACCGTGGGCCGGCCGCCATCGGCCTGCTCGCGGATCGAGAGCGTCAGCGGAAGACGCCCCAGCACCCGGGTTTCATACTCCTGGGCAATGCGCTCGCCGCCGCCCTCGCCGAAGATCGGCTCCGCATGTCCGCAGCTCGAGCAGATATGCAGCGACATGTTCTCCACCACCCCGAGGACCGGCACATTGACCTTGCGGAACATCTCGATGCCCTTGCGGGCATCCAGCAGCGCGATGTCCTGGGGCGTGGTGACGATGACCGCACCGTCCACCGGCACCTTCTGGGCCAGGGTCAACTGGATATCGCCGGTGCCCGGGGGCATGTCGATGAACAGATAGTCGAGATCGTCCCATACGGTCTGGTTCAGGAGCTGCTGGAAGGCCCCCGCCACCATCGGCCCCCGCCACACCATGGGCTCACGGATATCCACCATAAAGGCCATGGACATGGCCTGAATGCCATGGGCGTCGAGCGGACGCATGGCATTCTCGCCGGCGGCCTCGGGCCTCACGCCCTCGCCTACCCCCAGCATCTGGGCCTGGCTGGGGCCGTGGATATCGGCATCCAGGATGCCGACTCGATAGCCTTCCGCGGCCATGGCCAGGGCCAGGTTCGCGGTGACGGTAGACTTGCCGACGCCACCCTTGCCGGATGCCACGGCGACGATATGCTTGACCCCTTCGATCACGGTCTTGCTCCTTCTCTCGTAGAACGACCAGGCCGACTCTTGGCCGACCCGCTTGTCATCAGTATACGCCCTGGGGCAAGGCGACCGAACCTGTCATAAAGAAACGGCGGGCCTTGCCGGCCCGCCGTTGTCCATGACGCTTCGCTACCGAGTCGGCTCAGCTCTCTTTGCCGGCCTTTTGCTCTTCCTGACCAGACTCCTGGCCTGCCTCTTGAGCGGCTTCCTGACCGTCGTCCTGAGCGGCCTCATCGGGCTGACCCTCGGCGCTCATGTCATCGTCCGAGGCCTTGCTCTCGGCGCCTTGCGACGAGGCATCATCGCCCTGCGGCGCGTTCAATGCCTCGCTGTCGGCACCCTCGCCTTCCGCTTCGGCGGCGGCGTCGTTCGCTGCATCCGAGGCCTCGACGCCCACATCCAGAGACTCGAGCTCGCTGCGCCAGGTCGCCAGCTGGGACTCCAGGCCCTGGAGTTGCGCCTCGCGACGCTCGACCTTGCTCTCGACGCTGGCCAGCTCATCGCGACCGATGCCGATGGCAAGCTTGGTATCCTCGAGCCGACTCTCGGCATCCTTGACCGCCTGCTGGGCCGCATCACGCTCACTGCGCATGGACTCGAGCTCCTGGGTCAGGGCATCGCGCTCTTCACCAAGCTCCGTCATCCGAGCCTGGAGGGTGTCGAGCTCGGCCTGGCTGGCATCGATGTCCTCTTGAAGCGTCGCCTTGTCGTCTTCCAGCGTCGCGACCTCTTCCTTCAGGCTCTCCAGGCCGGACTCCGCCTGCTGACGCGCCTCCTCGGCGGCCTGACGCTCGTCCACGGCGGCCTGGCGTGCCTCTTCGGCTTCCTGGCGCTGCGACTCGGCTTCCTGACGCGCACTCTCGGCGGATTCCCGTGCCTCCTCGGCATCGCTGCGCGCCTGCTCCACGGCATCACGCTCTTCCTTCAGCTCCGCCAGGGCCTGCTCGAGGGTCGCCTGCTCCTCTTCGAGAGTCGCAATATTCTCCTCGAGGGCCTGCTGAGAGCCCTGTAGCTCCTCCATCCGTGTCTCGGCGGCGGCAATCTCGGCCTGAATGGCATCCAGTTGCTCGGTGGCCTCCGCTTCGCGGGCCTCGACGTCGGCCTGCAGAGTCTGACGGCGCTGTTCGAGTTCCTCGATCTCGGCTTCCAGCGTCTCGACTTCCTCACCGGCCCGCTTGTGCTCTTCCAGCTGGGTGCTCAGCGATTGGTTACGCGACTCGAGCACGGCCATCTCGGCTTCCAGCGCTTCCTGGGCGTCCTTGTGGCTGCCGGCGCTGGACTGGGCGATGATCGCCCACACGACGCCAATGGCCGCCACACCGGCGAGGCCTCGCACGCGGTTGTCCTTGAACGGTGATGTCTGAGTGGTTTCCGACATAGATGCATCCTTTTCTTTATTGATTCAGCCTGAGGGTTCGACACCCGCTCGGCACCCGTAGCCAGAGCCAAGCCATGGCCGGTATCTCAGGATTAGCATACAGAGCGCCATCCCCCGGGGAAAGAGCCGCCGTGTGCCGTCATCGCGCCTCAGAAGCGCTCGTCTCGACGCAGGTAGCGCCATTGCCCGGCCGGCACCGCACCCAATGACACGCCACCCATGCGCAGGCGCCGGCTAGCCACCACGCCGAGCCCCACGGCCCGGCACATCGCCTCGAGCTGGCCGGGCTTCGCCCCCTTGGCGGCGAAGCGTAGCCGGTCCTCGCTTTGCCAGCTGACCTTGAGCGCCGTCGGATGCTGTCCGGGTAACGCCGCCCCCTCTCTCAGCGCCGCCAGCCCGTGCTCGTCCAGGCGACCGGTCACGTCTATCAACCATTCCTCCTCCAGCCGCGAGCGCTTCTCCTCGAGGCGCCTGAGAACACCGCGGTCTTGGGTGAACACCATCAGACCCGCTTCGGCGGGCCCCAGCGGCAGACGTGAGACCAGGCCACGAAAGTGTGCCTTCAACACTCCCTTTCCGGCGGGATCCTCGGGCCAATGAGTGGCCTTGCGGATCACGCGTCTTGCCAGATCCTCGCCCTCGATAGCCTCGATATCGGCGGGACAGTGGTAAAGCAGCGTCGCCGGCGATATCTCCCGGGGGGTGGCTCCCGGCAACAGCGCGACAACCTGGTCGACGACCTTGAACTGGGGCTCTTCGACGACGCGGCCGTCGACACTCACCCAGCCCCCGGCGATGTAGAGCTCGGCCTCGCGACGTGAACAGGGCAGCTCGCGTGCCAGCCGCTTGGAGAGCCGCTCCTCGCCATGGGTATCATTCATCGTGGGGGTCTCCCTGGGAAAAAGTCGTGTACACAGCCTGACGCGCCAAGAGAAAAGGGAGCGCCGCGACTCGCCTGACCGACACGTCAGCAAGCCAGCCAGATACAGTGCCTGGCGCCCTTGCCGGGTCGATGGGCACGCACCGTGACCGTTTCGACCAGCAGGCCGACCCGCCTCAGCCGCTCGGTAAAGGCCGGGTCTTCGCCTGCCGACCACACCGCTAGCACACCATCGGGACGCAGCGCCTGCTGGGCGCAGGCCAGTCCCTTCGGTGAATAGAGCCAGTCGTTCTCACGTCGTGTCAGTCCCTCGGGACCGTTGTCCACATCGAGCATGATGGCGTCGAAGCCACCGGGCTCGCGACGCAACAACTCACCCACATCACCCACGCTGACCCGTGTGCGCGGATCGGCCAACGGATGGCCGGCAGCGGCGCCCAGCGCTCCCCGGTTCCACTCCACCACACCCGGCACCAGCTCGGCGACCACCACTTCGGCATCCGCGCCCAGGGCCTTAAGGGCCGCCGCCAGAGTGAAGCCCATGCCCAGTCCACCGACCAGCACCCGGGCTCCGGGGCGCTCGGCAATTCGCTGACAGGCCAGCTCGGCCAGGGCATCCTCGGAGCCGTGCAGACGCGTGTTCATCAGCTCGCCTGCGGTCCCGGCGATACGGATGGAGAACTCATCGTTACGCTGCAACAGCCGCAGCTCGCTACCCTTGCCGGGAATGCTTGCGGTACCGATCATTTCGAATTTGGCCATGGAATCTCTAATCAACGGAGAGGTGGGTCATCAGCAGGCGCTGAGTGCGACGTATTATGCTGGCTACAGCGAGGGGTTACCATGTGGCATTGTCAGCGTTGACGCGCTGCGCGACGACGAGCGTATGATGCAAAAATGTCCATGCCGGGCCAAACCGATGACGTCTCCTCTCCTACGACACCGCTCGCGCCACATTACCCTCACTCTGCTACCACGGGTCGCGCGTTTCCTGTGGCGGGTACTCTGCGCCTTTCTACGCAACCGGGGCATCCTGCTCGCCGGCGGTGTGGGCTACAACATCCTGCTCTCCATCGTGCCGCTGTTCGCGCTGCTGGTGGTGTTACTGGCGGGCGTGGTCGACGAGGCTCGCCTGCTGGAAGTGCTGTCGATTCAGGCCCGCCACCTGGCACCGGCCCACGCCGAGGTCCTCCTGGAGGCCGTGCGCGCCCTGCTCGAATCCCGTGAGGTGATCGGCCTGCTGGGCCTTCCCATCCTGCTGCTGTTCAGCTCCTTCGCCTTTCGCATGCTCGAGGATGCCCTCGCCATCCTCTTTCACGCGCCGGATGCCCCACATCAGGGGCGTAGCGCCTGGGTCTCGGTGCTGCTGCCCTATGCCTTCATGGCCGTGCTCGGAGCGGGCCTTTTGGCACTGACCCTGGTGGTCAGCCTGATCAGTGGCCTGAATGCCCTGACCCTGGCCCTGACCGGACACGGGCTCCCCCTGGCGGGCCTCTCCGAGCCGCTGCTCAACCTGACCAGCTTCGTCGGCGTCTTCCTGCTGTTCAGCGCCATCTACAAGGTGTTGCCGGTAGTGAGAATCGCCCTGCGTCGCGCCCTGGTAGGGGGCTTCGTGGCCGCCCTGCTATGGGAGGGAGTTCGCCTGCTGCTGGTCTATTACTTCGCCAACCTCTCCTTCGTTAATGCCGTCTACGGCTCCCTCGCCACCCTGATCGTGGTGCTGCTGAGCCTGGAGGTCGGCGCGATCATCCTGCTGCTGGGTGCCCAGGTAATCGCCGAACTGGAACATAATGCGCGCCTGGGCCTGCCCTGGTACCAGGATGCCCGACGCCGGGCCGTCACCCATCAAGACCGCTAGCCGGCTAGAAGGTGGAGAGCCCCGTCGCCTCCATGACACGATAACGCAGACGCTGCCAGGGCGTGGCCTCATCGAAGGCGTCGAAGGGCTCACTGGTGACGTGTTCGGGCGAGCTCTTCCAGCGCCCATCGAAGAAGGTGCCGGCCTCCCGGATAGCCGGCGTATCCGCCGGCCCCACCAGGCGCACACTGGTCTCCAGGTTGAGATCATCCAGGTTGCGCCGGGTGACGTTCGCCGACCCTAGAATCATCTCGGCCTCGCCGCCGTCGGCGGGTCGACGCAACAGCAGCTTGGTGTGGCACTGCTCACCCTGCGTCACGCACCAACGCACCTCCACCGCCTCCCGATGAAGCTCGAGGGCCACCGGCCGATTGGGGATCCCCCCCTTCTCGATGCCGAAGGCATCACGATTGGGGTCGAGCAGCACCCTCACCCGCACGCCGCGCCCCCGGGCCTGTTTCAGCGCTTCTATCACTCCACGGTGGGCCAGATAGAACATCGCCACATCGAGGCGGTCGCCGGCGTCACTGGCGGCGATGGCCGCCAGCAGGGCATCGCGGACCGCCCCCTCGGTCACAAGCTGCACGCGGGCGCCTTTCGTCGATGACGATACCGATGACGATGACGGGCCGGTGTCAGGCGAGGCGGGCCCAGGCAAGGCGGGCCCAGGCAAGGCGGGCTCGGGCAAGGCGACGCCGGACCAGGACGCCACGGCCCGCTCGCTGGCCAACAGGTCCAGCGCCGCGGCTCCCTGGAAGCGCAGCGCCACATTACCGTGCAGGCTGCTGGCATCATGGGGATTGGCCGACGTTACCAGCCCCGCCCAGCCATCGTCCTGGTCCACCACCAGCGTCTTGCGATGGTTGGCCTGGAAGTTGAGCAGGGCCAGATAACTGCGCAGGGTGACACGCCCCGGCCCCAGCAGATTGGGCAGCCAGCCGCCGTCGGCCCGATTCCCGAACCAGCGCGGCACCAGATGCCAGAGCCCGGACCATAGCGGGTTGGAGGCGCGCAGCCGAGTCAGGTCGGTCTCCACCACGCGCACGCCCGCCTGACGAAGCCGCGCGAAGTGATCGGGGACGAGGCCGCCGTAGAGGGTGTTGAGCGGGTCGGTGATCACCACGGCCTCAAGCCCCGGGTGGTCACGCTTCTGATCGATCAGCGCCTGGGTCAACTGCCGGGAGAGGGCCCGAAAGTCCTGCCCCGTGGCGCTACCGGCGAAGTCGTTGAACAGAAACATGTCGGCGACCACCAGCCGCCGCGCCCCTCCGATCAGCGCCAGCGCCTCGTCGAAGATCGCCTGGTCGAGATGACGCCGTCCCGCGGCGTCATACCAGGTGCGATCGGCCAGGAAGCGCACCCGCTCGGCGGGCCGCTCGGGAAACGCCACGCCGACGCCCTCGGGGAGGGGCTTGAAACGCTGCCAGGTCCCCATGCCGAGCCACATCAACAGTAATCCCGCCAGAATCCACAGCCCCATGCCTCGCTTGCTCATGTTGGTCCTTTGTCACCCTCATCGATGATTCGCCATCTAGTGATGCCTGGATCAGCATACCCGCGTATCAGGATAAGCACAGTGCGCGAACCATGCCCTTGGATGGCAAAGCGGGGCGTCGACTCGGTCAACGCCCCGCTTCTTCGCCCCCTTGTGGAGGATCAATCGCCTTCGGGGTTGCCAGACGATGCCGACGCGACCTTCATGCGCCGACGCAGGAGAGGGCCGACCACATAAGGCAGAATCAGCCCCAGGCCCGCGAAGACCCACAGCCCGATGGCAAGCCCGCTGTCCCACAGCACGGTCCAGTCACCATCGGAGATATCCATGGCGTGGCGCAGGTTCTTCTCCATTTCCGGCCCCAGCAACAGGCCGAGGATGATGGGGACCAGCGGAATCTCCAGCTTGCGGAAGAGATACCCCGCCACGCCGAAGGCCACCATGAAGTAGAGATCAAAGGTGGTGTTGCTGATCGAGTAGATCCCCACGAAAGCCACCATGGTCACGATCGGCAGCAGGAACATCGGCGGCACCGAGAGCAGCTTCACGAAGATTCCCACCAGCGGAATATTCAACAGCAGCAGCAGGAAGTTGCCGATCAAGAGTGCCGCTATCACCCCCCAGACGATATCGGCATTCTGGGTAAACATCAGGGGACCGGGGGTGATGTTCAACGAGATCAGCAGAGCCAGGAGCACGGCGGTGGTGCCACTCCCCGGCACCCCCAGCGTCAGCATCGGCACCAGGGCGCCACTGGAGGCGCCGTTGTTGCCGGCTTCGGGGCCGGCCACGCCGCGTGGGTCACCCTGGCCAAAATAGCCTTTCTTGCCGACTACCTTCTTCTCCAGGGTATAGCCAATAAAGCTGCCCAGAGAGGCGCCTGCCCCGGGGAGCACGCCGGCGATAAAGCCCAGCACACCGCCTCGCAGGCTCGAGGGGAGGATATTGCGAATATCGGCCCACTTCAGCGACAGCTTGTTGACGGTCATCTTGTCCTTGCCGCCACCGGCCTTGTCCTCGATAAAGAACAGCAATTCCGAGATGGCAAATAGCCCCACGATGGCGATGATGAAATCCACCCCCTCGTAAAGCTCAAGCACGCCGAAGGTGTAGCGCTGCACACCGGTGTTATCGATGCCGACCGTCGCGATCATCAATCCGATACAGGCCGCTACCACCGTCTTCATGGGATTCTTGCCGGTAATGCCACCGAGGGTGGCGAAGGCCAGCAGAAACAGCGCGAAGTACTCGGCCGGCCCGAAGGTCAGCGCGAATCTTGCCAGCAGCGGCGCCAGCAGGATCAACCCGATAGTGGCGATCAGGCTACCGATAAAGGAGGCCACGGCGGAGATCGCCAACGCCTCGGAGGCCTTGCCCTGCTGGGCCATGGGATAGCCGTCCAGGCAGGTCATCATCGCCGGTTCATCGCCGGGAATATTGAGCAGAATCGAGGAGATGCGCCCACCATACATCGCCCCTGCGTACACCGACGTCAGCATGATCAATGCGGTCTCGGGTGCCAGGCCCAGGGTAAAGGCCAACGGGATCAGAATCGCGACCCCGTTGGCCGGCCCCAGACCCGGCAAGGCACCGATCAATGTTCCCAGGAAGGCTCCCAGCAACGCGAACATCAGGTTGTGTGGCGCGAGCGCTACTCCGAAGCCGTCAATCAAATAGCCGAGGGTCTCCATTAGCTCACCTCCAGAAACGCGAGCAGACCCAGCGGCAAGGCCAGATCCAGGGCAAAGGTAAACAGCACGAACACCACCACGCCGGAGGCCGCCCCGATGACAAAGGCGCGTACCGGGGCACTACCCATCCGCCAGCACAGGGTACCCACCGCCAATGTCGTGCTGAGGATAAAACCCAGGGGTTGCAGCAGCGCGGCATAAAACACCAGCACCACCACGGCGATCACGAGCTCCAGGCCGGTGCGGCTCCACGGCCAGGCATTGTCGGGGTCGGGCCGCACGATGAGGTAGAGGCTGGAAAGGACCAGCACCGCCGAGAGCAACAGCGGGAAGGTCTCGGGCCCTACCGCCTCGCTGCCACCGAAGGGGACGGGTAACTGAGTGGCGCCCCAGCCGTACGCGACGGCCAGGGCGATCAGCAGGATGCCGAGGATGCGATCATTCATGGTGGTCACTGGATCAGCCCGATATCCTTGGAGAGTTGCTCGATATCCTCGACCTGTTCATGCACGAAGGTATCGAATTCCCCGGCCGTCATATGAAACGGCATCAGGCCATTGTTGACCATCAGCTCCTTCCACTCCTCGCTTTCATAGATGGTATCCATGGCATCGACCCAGTACTGGCGAGCCTCGTCGGTGACATCTGCCGGCATGTAGAAGCCGCGCCAGTTGGGGCCTACGGCATCGATTCCCTGCTCCATGGCGGTCGGGATATGATCGAACTCGCCGGGCAGCCTCTCCTCGGCAAGCACCGCAATGACCCTGAGGTCGCCGGACTCCATAAAGCCCTGGGCTTCGGAAATATCCCCGGTGAAGGCATCGACATGGCCGCCGACCACTTGCGTCATGGCCTCGCCGCCGTTGTTATAGGAGAGATAGGGAATACGCGGGAGCTCATCGACCCCGGCGGCATCGGCGGCGATCAGCACCTTGAGATGATCCCAGCCACCCTTGGCGCTACCACCGGCAAACTTGACGCTGCGCGGATCCTCATCGATGGCCTCCATCAATGCAGGGAGATCCTGAAATTCGGAATCGGCCGACACGGCAATCACGCCATAGTCGGCACCCAGCGCCCCGATCCAGTTGACCATGTCGGCGTTCATGCCCGGGAATTGCCCCTGGGCCAGGCGTGTGGTGGTGGCGGTCGAAGCCGCCACCAGTAGCTGGTCGTCGCCGGCACGCTTGCTCACCACATGGGCATAGGCCACGCCACCGCCGGCTCCGGCCATATTGAGGGTCTGGACGTTGCCAGGCACCAGCTCCAGGTCCTGCAGCACATTGCCCACGCTGCGGCAGGTGAAGTCCCAGCCACCCCCGGGGTCCGCGGGTGCGATGCACTCCACCTTGCCTTTCGGTTCAAAGGCCATGGCACTGCCCGCGCTGACGGTAAGCACGGCTACGGCAACCAGCCTGAGCGGCATCTTGATCGACATGGAAGGCGTCCTCTTTCTTGTATGACGTGTGGGCAAGAGTGAGCATCTTGCCGGTCGCTGGCTTCTGGCTTACAATTCTGTAAGGCAGAACTATATTCTCTACAACAGAAAGCTAGAGGTCGCCGCACGGCGCGTCAATGCCGACCAGCCGAGTTGCGACTAAAGTTTAGACCGGGAATGATCCCCGGGAGGAGTCCCTGGAGTATGGCCCAAGATCGCGTGGAAGCCGTCGAGCGTGCCTTGACGGTGCTGGAGGCCTTCGACGCCGAGCGCCCCGCCATGAGCCTCGCCGACCTTGCCCAGGCCACGGGGTTCTACAAGAGCACCCTGCTGCGCCTGCTGGGCTCACTGGCCCGCTTCGACTATGTGCGCCGCGGAGCAGACGGCCTCTGGCAGCTGGGCGATAGCCCGAGACGCCTGGCACGGCGACAGAACCCCGGCCGGCTGCTGGCTATTCGCATCCAGCCTCTGCTCGACGAGATGGCGGAACACCTCGGCGAAACCGCCTCACTGCTGGAGCAGACCGGAACCCTGGTCGAATGTCGGCTGGTGGCCCTGCCGGCCACATCGCTACGTCACGACCTGCACCCCGGCATGAGCTGGCCCCTGGGCATGGCGGGTTCTCCCTGCCTGGTCTTTGCCGGGGGTATCATGGCTGCGAAGCCTCTGATCGATACCCCGGCCCAACCCCGGCAATGGCTGGCCCTATCCGGCCCCGAAGGGCGGCTGGACCCCACCGCAGCGAGCCGTGCCCTGGCCGATGCCCATCGCCGCCTGGGCGATGGCTCCTGGCAGCTCGGCGACGAGGTAATATCATGAAACTCCTGCTCGTGGAGGACGATGCCCTGCTGGCGGATTCACTGCTCGAGCTGTTGCGCGGCGGCGGGCATCGCGTCGAGCACCTGAACGATGGTGACACGGCACTGGCACGGCTGGCCTCTGCCGAACACGGCGTCGATCTCATTCTGCTCGACCTCAATCTTCCCGGCACCGGAGGCCTCGAGGTGCTTGAAGCCCTGCGCCAACATGATCCCGAGACGCCGGTACTGATATTGACCGCTCGCGGCGCCGTGGAGGACCGTGTGCGCGGCCTCGACCTGGGGGCCGACGACTACCTGGGCAAACCCTTTTCCCTGGATGAGCTGGAGGCACGTGTCCGGGCCCTGCTGCGCCGCCATTCACGTACCACCCGCCTGTCACTGGGGCCACTCGAACTGGACGTCACCACCCTTGGCTTTACTCTCGATGGCGACCCCTTTCCGCTCCCACCTCGCGAACAGCGGCTGCTGGCCTGCCTGCTTCGCCATGCCGGCGAACCGGTGGACAAGAGCCGTCTCGCCGAGCAGGCCTTTAGCGGCGAACCCATGGGCGACAACGCCATCGAGGTCTATGTCCACCGACTGCGCAAGCGTCTGCCCGCGGAACGACTGGCCCTCAGGACAGTGCGGGGTCTGGGCTACCTGCTGGAAGGTGATCCTTGAAGGCAGCCCACAGCCTTTACGGGCGCCTGCTTGGCTGGCTGACCCTGCCGCTGCTGACCCTCGGCGCCCTGCTGTTATTGCAGGCCTGGCTGGAGGCCCGGACCACGGCGGATCATGCCTATGATCGCCTGCTTGAAGCCGCCAGCCTGGCCATCGCCGAACAGGTGCAGCGCCAGGATGATCGCCTCTGGCTCGACCTGCCGCCTGCGGCCCTGGAGATGCTTGCCGGAGATGCCCAGGAGCGCGTCTTCTACAGCCTCAGCGACCAACAAGGGCGCCACATTACGGGCAATGCCAGCTTGCCCCTACCCTCTGACAGGAGCGCCGCCGATGGCGGCCTCCTCTATCGCGATATCGACTGGCAGGGCCTGCGGCTGCGCCAGGGTATTCGTCGCTCGCGACTCGAGGGCTGGCAAAGCGGCGAGTCTTTCGACGTGAGCGTTGCCCACACCCGCGAAGGGCGCGATGCCCTACGCTTCGAGCTGCTGCGCGGCAACCTGGCGGGTATCCTGGGCATGGGGATGCTGGCGGTGGTGACTCTGCTGATGGCGCTGCGCGCCGCCTTGAGGCCGCTCACACGCTTGCGACACGCCATTCGTACGCGGGACCCACGGACCCTTGCCCCCCTGGACCTGGACCTACCCCGGGAACTGGCCGAGCTGCGCGAGACGCTCAATGGCCTGCTGTCGCGAATGCGTCGAGTACGCGCCAACCAGGAACGCTTTATCGGCGACGCCTCACACCAGCTTCGCACCCCCCTGGCCGGCATCTCGGCACGGGCCGAGCTGGCCCTGCGCCAGACGCAACCCGAGCGGTGGCGCGCCGCCCTGGAAACGATCCACTCTACCAGCGAGAACACCGCCCGGCTGGCCATGCAGCTGCTCTCACTGACGCGCCTGGCCAATCCCGAATACCGCCCCGAACTCACCCCCGTCGACCTCAATGACTGCGCGCGCCAGGCAGTCCGCGATCACTGGATGACCTGCCACCAGGCAGGCGTCGACCTGGGTGCCGACTGTCTGGCGCCTCCGGTTCATGTTGCGGCGGACTGGCAGCTCCAGGAGAGTCTGGCCAATCTTATCGACAACTCACGCCGCTATGGCGCTTCGCGTATCACCCTCGGCGTCATGACCCACCCTCCCCGGCTCGTTATCGAGGATGACGGCCCGGGCATCCCCGCCGATCAGCACCTGCTGATATTGCGCCCCTTTCATCGCGGCCGAGACGACCATGAAGGCTCGGGGCTGGGGCTTGCCATCGCCGATGGCATTGCCCGCAACCACGGTGCACGCCTATCCCTTGGCGACAGCGCCATGGGCAGCGGCCTGCGGGTAGAAATACGCTTTCCGGAGGCTAGCCAATGAATCGCCACTCCCTCATCGACCAGATGCTCCTGGCGCTTCTTTGCCTGCTGCCGATCCATGCCATCGGCGGGCAGGCCCTGCACCTGCCCGCCGATGGCGACCCCGAACAGGCGCGCCCGCTGATCATTCATGCCGCCCTCGACCTGGCGCATGTGCGCCCGCTGCTCAACGCCTTCCACCGCCGCCATCCACGAGTCGATATCGTCTACCGAAACCTCACCACCCTATCCCTGCACGAACGCTTCCTGGGCCGGCCGGAAGAGGTCGACGTAATGATCTCCTCGGCCATGCCCTGGCAGTTCGCACTGGCCAACGCCGGCCACGCCCGTCCCCTGGATGACGCTATCCTCGCCGACTGGCCGGCCCGGGCACACTGGCGTCGTGAGTTGATTGCCTTCACCTTCGAGCCCATCGTCATGGTGGTACACCGTGACCTCGCACAGATTGCTGCCACGCCGAACAATCATGGCGAACTGCTGGCGTTGCTTCTCGAACATCGTCAGGAGCTGAAGGGACGGGTGGCCAGCTATGACCCGATGCGAAGCGGCGCCGGTTATGCCTATGCCATGGAGGAGTCGCGACGCTCGCCGCGATATTGGGACCTGATAGCGGCCCTGGGTGGGGTCGATGCCCGCCTGATGGACACCACCGCCGAGATGCTCGATGGTCTCGAGGAGGGCCACTTGCTGATCGGCTATAACCTGTTGGGCAGCTACGCGGCTCCCATCGTCGAGGCCAACCCCGAGCTCACGCTGATCATTCCCGATGACTACGCGCTCGTGACCCGGCGACTGGCCTTCGTACCACGGCGAGCGCCACATCCGGATACGGCCACCTTGTTCATGGAGTATCTGATGAGCCGGCAGGGCCAGCGCACCCTGGCCGAGGAAACCTCACTGGGGGCGCTGCACCCCGCCCTGGAGGGCCCGGGAACCGCCACCGAACTGCGTGAACGGTTCGGTGATGCCCTGCACTCTCCCCGCCTGGGGCCCGGCCTGCTCGTCGGCCTCGACCGACTCAAGCGCCAGGCACTGCTGGCTCGCTTTCGACGCGAGTTTCAGCGCGAGTCCAGCGGTGTCATGGACGCCGAAACCGCCACGACCGCCGACTAGGGGCGATACCCGGTGGTCTCCCAACCGGTGGCGATGGCCTCGTAAGGGGCGAACCAGCCCAGGAGGTCATGCAGCGCCACCACGCCACCCACGATAATCAGGGTGGGCGGGTGCAGGCCACTCGCGGCGAGATCATCCGGCAGGCTCGCAAGGCTTCCGCGATGCACACGCTGGCGGGCAGTGGACCCCTGCTCGATCAGGGCCGCCGGCGTCGCCTCGGGTAGCCCATGAGCGACCAGCTGGTGGCAGATCTCGGGCAAGCTGTGCAGCCCCATGTAGAACACCAGGGTCTGACCGGGGCTCGCCAGCGCCGGCCAGTCCAGGTCGGCGCTGCCGTTTTTCAGATGACCGGTGATAAAGCGTACCGACTGGGCATGGTCGCGGTGGGTCAGGGGAATGCCGGCATAGGCGGCACAACCCGAGGCCGCGGTGATGCCGGGTATCACCTCGAAGTCGACGCCCGCCGCCGCCAGCTTCTCGAGTTCCTCGCCGCCGCGACCGAAGATAAAGGGGTCGCCGCCCTTGAGGCGCACCACCCGCTTGCCCTGACGCGCCCAGTCGACCAGCGCCTGGTTGATCTCGGCCTGGGGCAGGCTATGGTCGGAGCGAGCCTTGCCGACATACAGGCGCCGCGCGGCGGGATTGGCCATGGCCAGCACCTCGGGGCTCACCAGGCGGTCGTGCAGAATCACCTCGGCCGCCTCGAGGCGCCGCAGCGCCTTGAGCGTCAGCAGTTCCGGGTCGCCGGGCCCGGCACCCACCAGGCTAACGGTACCGGCGGGCAGCGACGCCCGGCCACGAGGCGGTGGCAGCTCTTCTCTCATATGTCCAAATTACCCATAAAATACCTAAAATATATTCCATAAAGTAATTTAAGAAGGCGGCATTTTCTACTTCTCATTCCCTACAAGGTTATAACCCGCCCCACGACGCCGGCGAGTCATGGGGCAACCGGTCGCCAGGCGTCAGCCGCGCAGCGAACGCTTCAGGCGGGGGCTGCTCAGCTCTCCCACCAGGGTAATCACCACCAGCATGGCCAGCAGCCAGGGCCAATGAACTCCGAACTCCACCTCGGCGATACCGAGCGCATCAACGAAGATCACCAGAATGCCCAGCGGACTGACATAGCGCACCATCAACAGCCACAGGGTATATCCGGGTGCGGCCAGTCCCAGCTCTTCGCGCAGCAAGTCGGCACGCAGCACGAAACCGGCCAACAGGACCGTGCCCAGCCCCCCCAGCGGCATCAGCCAGCGTGACGTCAGATAGTCGAGCCAGTCGAAGAGATGGCGCCCCGCCAGGGTCCAGTCGGCCCCGATGTTGAACGACAGCATCGCCAGGGTGCTGATCACCCACAGCAGGATTCCCGCCCCCCAGGCCGCGGCACGCCGCGAGAGCCCGTGACGGTCACAGAGCCAGGAGACCGTGGCCTCCACCATGGATACCGAGGAGGTCAACGCCGCCATGGACAACATGGTGAAGAACAGCACGCCAAACAGCGTGCCCAACGGCATGGCCTGGAAGGCCAGGGGCAGGCTCATGAAGATCAGGCCGGGCCCTTCGCCGGGGTCCATGCCGTTGGCGAAGATGGCCGGGAAGATCGCCAGCCCCGCCATCAGTGCCACCAGGGTATCGGCCACCGCCACCGTCAGGGCGGTACGCGCAATGGAGGCCTCCGCCGGCAGATAGCTCCCATAGGTGAGAATGGCGCCGGAGGCCAGTGACAGCGTAAAGAAGGCATGCCCCAACGCCGCCAGCAGGCCCTCGCTGGAGAGTGAGCCGGCATCGAAGATAAACAGAAAGCCCAGGGCCTCGGCGAAGCCGCCCGAGAAAACGCCATAGACGATCAGTATCAACAGCATCACCACCATGCCCGGCATCATCCAGCCGACGCTTCTCTCGATGCCTCCCTGCACCCCCTTGCCGACGATGACCATGGTGATCACCGTCACCAGGGTGCTCCATAGCCCGAGATTCCAGGGGCTGGCATTGTTGGCCGCAAAGATCGCCACCATGTCGTCGACGCTGCCGGCCGCCAGGCCACCGCTGAGCATCTTGCCCAGATAGGAGAATGACCAGCCGGCCACGACCACATAGAAGCAGAGGATCAGGAAGCCACACAGCATGGCCATCCAGCCGAGCAGCGACCAGATGCCAGACCTTCCCGATTCGGTGACCACCCGGCGTATCGCATCGACCGGGCTACCACGCCCCCGCCGACCCAGCGCAATCTCGGCCATCATGACCGGCACCCCGACCGCCAGGATACAGGCGAGGTAGACCAGGACGAACGCACCGCCGCCATGCTCGCCGGTCATGTAGGGGAACTTCCAGATATTGCCCAGGCCCACCGCCGAACCGGTAGCCGCCAGCACAAAGCCCCAGCGGCCCAGCCACTGGATACGGGGTTGCGTCGTTGTCATATCCTACTCGTTGCTAGAGGTATTACTACCACGCCGCAAGGCAATGGCAAGGCGCTATATTGTGCCGGATTTTTCCCTCCCTGGCAGGCTCGGCTATGCTCAATACGCGAGACCATTGGACGCGGAGCCTGCCATGACCGGTGACCCTCGAATCAGCCCCACCGCCCTTCCCGACACTCGAGCACGCCGTGTGGTCGAGGCCCTGCTCGACGGCTCGGGCGTTGCTCTCAACGGCGATGCGCCGCAGGACCTGAGGGTCTTTCATCCGGACCTTTTCTCCCGCGTGCTGCATCAGGGTACGCTGGGGCTCGGCGAGGCCTATATGGACGGCTGGTGGGAGTGCGAGCGCCTCGACGAAATGGCCTGCCGGCTGCTGCGTCACGGCCTGGGGGAACGCGCCCGCCCTCCCTCCGAGCGCCTCATGTATCGCCTCCAGTCGGGTTTTCTCAACCTGCAGAGCAAGGCCCGCGCCTATATCGTCGGCGAGGCCCACTATGACCTGGGCAATGATCTCTTCGAGCGCCTGCTGGATCCGACGATGTGCTACTCCTGCGGCTACTGGAAAAGCGCCACGACCCTGGAAGACGCCCAGCGGGCGAAACTGGAACTGGCCTGCCGCAAGCTCGGCCTGGCCCCCGGCATGCGCGTGCTCGACATCGGCTGCGGCTGGGGCAGCTTCGCGGAACATGCCGCGCGCCACCATGGCGTCACGGTGACCGGGATCACGATCTCCAGGGAGCAGGCGGCACTGGCCCGGGAGCGCTGCGCAGGGCTGCCGGTGTCCATCGAGATGATGGATTACCGCGACCTGACCGGCCGCTTCGATCGCATCGTCTCCATCGGCATGTTCGAGCATGTGGGCCACCGCAACTACCCGACCTACTTCGCCACCGTGGAGCGGCTACTGGAAGCCGAAGGCCTCTTCCTGCTGCACACCATCGGTTCCAACCACTCCGAGATCAGCGCCGACCCCTGGGTCAACAAGTATATCTTTCCCAATGGCGTACTCCCCTCGGCGATGCACACCGCGCGTGCCAGCGAGCCACACCTGCTGATGGAGGACTGGCAGAACTTCGGCCCCGACTACGACCACACCCTGATGGCCTGGCTGGCGAACTTCGATGCCCACTGGCACGAAATCGCCGACCGCTATAACGAACGCACCCGTCGCATGTTTCGCTACTATCTCAGGGTATGCGCCGGCGCCTTCCGGGCACGTCACCTGCAGCTCTGGCAGATCGTCTTCTCGCGAGACCGCAGGGAACGCTACGACTCCCCGAGGTGATTGGCTGGGTCCAGATGTTGATGGCCGAGCATTGGCATCGCGGCATAGAACAGACGGCTGAATAGAGACAGTAGCGTTCCGGAACGGCTAAACTGAACATTCATCCATAAAAAATGGCGCGCATCATGCTCGACGAGACCCTCCAGCGCCTCTTCGGCTACGCCGATTTTCGCCCCGGTCAGCGGCCGGTGGTCGAGGCGGTGATGGCCGGCCGCTCGGCGGCCGCCATCTTCCCTACCGGCTCGGGCAAGTCCCTCTGTTATCAGCTGCCCGCCCTGCACCTGCCGCACCTGACCCTGGTCATCTCTCCGCTGCTCGCGCTGATGCAGGACCAGCTGGCCTTCCTCGAACGCCACGGCATCGGGGCCGCCAGCATCGACTCCGGGCAGAGCCGCGAGGAAGCCGCCGCCGTGATGACGGGGGTCGAGCGTGGCGAGATTCGCATCCTGATGATCTCGGTGGAACGCCTCAAGAACGAGCGTTTCCGAGCCTTTATACGCCGGGTGCCGATTTCTCTGATGGTGGTCGACGAGGCCCACTGTATCTCCGAGTGGGGCCACAACTTCCGTCCCGACTACCTGAAGCTGCCCGACTACCAGCGTGAATTCGCCATTCCCCAGGCATTGCTGCTCACCGCCACGGCCACCCCCCGGGTAATCGCGGATATGCGCGAGCGTTTCAGCATCGCGGCGCAGGACGTCACCACTACCGGCTTCTATCGCGGCAACCTGGACCTCAGCGTGGCCCCGGTACCCACAGCGTCGCGGCCACACGCCCTGGCGACCTGGCTAAGGCAGCGGCGCGGCGACATGGCCCCCTCTCCCACCATCGTCTACGTCACCCTGCAACAGACCGCCGAGCGCCTGGCCGCCTATCTGAACAAGGCCGGCATCGGCGCCACGGCCTATCACGCCGGCCTGGGCGCCGAGCAGCGCGAGGCGATCCAACGCGACTTCATGGCCGGCCACAACGACTGCATCGTCGCCACCATCGCCTTCGGCATGGGCATCGACAAGGCGGATATCCGCGCCGTTGTGCACTACGACCTGCCCAAGTCGATCGAGAATTATAGCCAGGAAATTGGCCGAGCCGGGCGCGACGGCAATCCCTCCCACTGCCTGATGCTGGCCGGCCGCGACACTCTCGGCGTGCTGGAAACCTTTGTCTATGGCGACACCCCGGAGCACCACGGCATCCGGCGCGTCCTCGATGAGCTACAGGCCGGCGGGGCGCGCTGGGAGCTGACGCTCAACGCCCTCTCCCTGCACGCCAACATCCGCCCGCTCCCCCTCAAGACCCTGCTGGTACAGCTGGAGCTGCGCGGCATCATCCGCCCCCGCCACGCCTATTTCGCCGACTACCGTTTCAAGCTGCTGTGCGACCCCGAGGGGCTCGTGACCCGCTTCCAGGGCGAACGCCAGGCGTTTGTCCAGGCGATCCTCGATGCGTCAAACAAGGCGCGCACCTGGTATGACCTGGACTTCCCCCGCCTCGAGGCGCTGGGCCAGGAGCGTGGCCTGGATACGACCCGCGGCCGGGTGATCACCGCCCTGGACTACTTCGTCGACAAGGGCTGGCTCGAGCTCCAGAGCCGTCAGCTCACCGAGGTCTACGAGGTGCTGACGCCAGATATCGACCCAGGCGCGCTAAGCGATGAGCTCCATGGCGACTTCCGCGCCAAGGAAGCCGCCGAGATCGACAGGCTGCATGCCATGCTTGGGCTCTTTGAGAGCGAAAGCTGCCTGAGCCGACGCCTGGCCGGCTGGTTCGGAGACGACCGCGCCCCCGAGCGTTGCGGCCACTGCTCGGCCTGCCGTGGCCAGCCGGCCCGGCTTCCCCAGGGGGCCGAACGCGCCCCGCTAACGGCCCGACGCCCTGATGAATGGCTGGACCCGTTCCACCAGTGCCTGGCTCACCATGGGGATGGCCACCCTCCGACGCCCGATCTGCTGGCACGCTTCCTGTGCGGTATCACCACGCCGCTGTTCACGCGGATCAAGGCCAGGCAACTGACGGGATTCGGCGCCCTCGAGGGTTACCCCTACCGAGAGGTGCGCGAGTGGGTCGCGAACCATGCGGCTTGACGCCCCGTTCCAGGTGCACGACCTTGCATCATGTACCCATCCTTTCCAGGAGGTGACACCGTGAGCCAACTCTCCCAACAGGCCTGTGAGGCCTGCCGCATCGATGCGCCCAGCGTTACCGAGACGGAGCGCAAGGAGCTCGGCGCCGAAGTACCCGAGTGGCAGATCGTCGAGCGCAGTGGCATCATGAAGCTCGAGCGGGCCTTCACCTTCCCCGACTTCCAGCAGGCGCTGGCCTTCACCCAGCGCGTCGGCGAGATCGCCGAACAGGCGGGTCACCACCCGGCGCTGCTGACCGAATGGGGCAAGGTCACCGTGACCTGGTGGTCACACAAGATCCAGGGCCTGCACCGCAACGACTTCATTCTTGCCGCCAGAACCGACGAGGTAGCGAAATAAATGTTCGAACACATTGAGCGGGTTCCCGGGGACGCCATCCTCGGTCTGATCGAGGCCTTCAAGAAGGACACCAATCCCCAGAAGGTCGATCTCGGCGTCGGCGTCTACAAGGACGCCCAGGGCAACACCCCGGTGATGCGCGCCGTCAAGGAAGCCGAGGCCCTGCTGCTCAAGAACGAGACCACCAAGACCTACATCGGCTCCCATGGCGCGCCGGCGTATGGCGCGGTCATTCTGCCCACGGTGCTGGGCGAGGGGTCGCCGGTACTCGAAGCCGGCCGCGCCAGCGCCACCCAGTCACCCGGCGGCACCGGCGCCCTGCGCCTGGCGGCGGATTTCATCGCCAAGACGCTGCCCGGCAAGGGCATCTGGGTCTCCGACCCCACCTGGCCCAACCACCACGGTATCTTTACCGCCGCCGGCATCGAGATTCACAAGTATCCCTACGTGGATGCCGAGAACCGCCTGGACTTCGACGGCATGCTCGCGGCACTCAAGCAGATTCCCGAAGGGGATGTCGTCGTCCTCCACGCCTGCTGCCACAACCCCACCGGCTTCGATCTTTCCCCTGAACAGTGGCGGGTCGTGCTCGAGGTGCTCCGCGAGCGTCGCCTGCTTCCCCTGGTCGATTTCGCCTACCAGGGCTTCGGCGAGGGCCTGGACGAGGACGCCTACGGCGTACGCCTGCTGGCCGAGAACCTCGATGAGGTGATGATCACCAGCTCCTGCTCCAAGAACTTCGGGATCTACTGCGAGCGCACCGGCTGCCTCATCATGGTCGCCAAGGACGCCGAGCAGATGGAGAACGTGCGCTCGCAGATCGCCATCGTGGCCCGTGAAAACTACTCCAACCCGCCGGCCCATGGCGGCGCCATCGTCAGCGAGATCCTGCACTCCGCGGAGCTCGCCGCCACCTGGCGCGAGGAGCTGACCGAGATGCGCGACCGCATCAACACCCTGCGCCGGGACTTTGTCGAGGCCCTCAAGCCCTACGGGCTGGATCAGAAGTATGCCTGCGTGGCCGAGCAGCGCGGCATGTTCAGCTACACCGGCCTGACGCCCGAGCAGGTCGACCGCCTGCGTGACGAGTTCGGCATCTATATGGTGCGCTCCGGCCGCGCCAACGTCGCCGGCTTCTCCCACGAGAACCTGCCGTACCTCGCCAAGGCGATCGCGGCGGTCAACTGACCCACGCCTCACTCGCCAGTCCAGACGCCCGGGCCCTGCCCGGGCGTCTGCGTTTGGGGTAGACTCGACGCCATTGCCGCCGGTGCCCGGGGCGCCGCGTGGTGCCCCGGGAGCGGCCGGACTTGACCAGTCAGTCAAGTCCAGGCGAGACGGCCCTCTGGCCTCGTTCCCATCACTCGACAACCAAGAGGCTCTCCCATGGCGGCTCCCTCCGGGCACTCCCCTGTGCACTATCCCTGGTACAAGAAGGAAGACACGGACGCCTTCTTCGCCCTGTTCCAGAACAATATCGCCAACTTCGTGATCATCGCGATCACCATGCTGGGCATGGGCTTCCCCGCATCGATCGTTTTCGGCCAGGTATTGCCCGGCGCCGCCGTGGCGGTGATGGCGGGCAACTTCTATTACGCCTGGAGCGCGGCGCGCCTGGCCCGCAGGGAGAACCGGGCCGATGTCACCGCCCTCTCCTACGGCATCTCGACGCCCGTGATGTTCGTCTTCCTGTTCGGCGTGCTGCTGCCCGCCAAGCAGCTCACCGGCGATGCCCAGCTGGCCTGGAAGGTGGCGGTGGCGGCGTGCTTTATCAGCGGCGCCATCGAGGCGGCGGTCAGCCTGATCGGACGCTGGGTTCAGTATCACCTGCCCAGAGCCGCCATGCTGGGTGCCGTCGCGGGGGTAGCACTGACCTTCATCGCCGGGGAGATGCTGTTCAAGACCCTGGAGATGCCGGTGATCGGCCTGCTGGTACTGGCGATCATTATCGTGGGCCTGGTCGCCCGCGTGGCCATGCCCTTCCGGCTACCGGCCTCCCTGTTCGCCATCCTGGTGGGCACCGCCATGGCCTACCTGATCGGCGACGCCGGCGGAGAACGCTTCAGCGACGCCTTTACCCACCTGGGCTTCTACCCGCTGTTACCCAACCTCGCCTGGTTCGAGGGCCTGGGGCTGCTGTTTACCGGCATGCTGGCGGTGCTGACCGTGGTCCTGCCGATCACCCTGTATAACGCCATCGAGACCATGAACAATGTCGAGGCCATGGAGGCCGCCGGCGACACGTATGACGTGCGCGAGTGCCAGGCGGTGGACGGCGTGGGCACCATGATCGGCGCCCTCTTCGGGGGAGTGTTTCCCACCACCGTCTATATCGCCACCGTGGGGGCCAAGTGGATGGGCGCCGGGCGCGGCTACAGCATTCTCAATGGCGTGGTCTACGCCATGGCCACGATGTTCGGCCTGATCGCCGCCCTGGCCGCCATCATCCCGGTCTCGGTAGTCGCCCCGATCCTGGTGTTTGTCGGCATGTCGATGATCGCCACCGCCTTCCAGTCCAACGATACCCGCTACTATCCGGCGGTGGCCCTGGCCATGCTGCCCTATTTCGCCAACTATGTGATGACTCGCTTCAACCGCGCCGCCGAGGAGACGGTAAGCGGCATCTCGGCCGGCGTGGTGCCCCTGGGCCAGGGCGCCATGTTCACGGCGATCCTCCTGGGCGCCATGACCGTGGCGGTCATCGATCATCACTTCCGCCGCGCCGCCGCCTTCGCCGCCGTGGCCGCGGGCTTCTCCTTCGTGGGGCTGATGCACGCCCCGAAGCTCGCCATCAATGCGGCGGGCGACTACACCCTGGGTTACCTGGTGATGGGCGTGCTGTTTCTCTACTTCGCCTGGCAGGAGCAGCGCCAGTCGGCGATCATCTCCGCCACCCGGCTAGGCTAGGCGGCATCACGGCCGCCGTATACGACTCGCCCCGCCAGATGGCGGGGCGAGTCGTGGGTGTCTGCCGGGTTCGCCGGCGAGGGACTACTTCCAGAAGTCGCGAATCGACGCGACCCCCTGGGCTCCGACCGCGCGCGCATGGTTGGCATCGTGGCGAGTCATGCCGCCCAGCGCGAAGACGGGCATGACGGCGCGCTCCACCAGCTCCTGAAAGTCGTGCCAGCCCACGGGCGGCACATCGGGATGCGACGGCGTGGTACGCAGCGGTGAGAGGGTCACGAAATCACAGCCGAGCCTGCCCGCCTGATCCAGCTGGTCACGATTGTGGGTGGAGGCAGAGAGCCACTTCCCCTCGGCAATGGGGCGGCGCTCCAGCTGCATCAAGCGTTCACTGGTCAGATGGATGCCGTCGGCATCCACCGCCTCGAGCCATTCGGGGTCGGCGTTGAGTATCAGCCGCGCCCCGTGCTGACGGCAGCGTGCCAGGGCCGCTTCCGCACGAGCCAGGTAGGCGGCGTCATCCAGCTGCTTGGCACGCAGCTGCACCAGGCGCACGCCATCTTCCACCAGCGCTCGTTCGAGGCACTCATCGAACCGCTCCGGGTCTTCCTCCTCGCCGGTAATCAGATACTCGGTGGGCAGCATTACCGCGCGCAGGATCGGCAGGTTGGCCGCCGGGAAGGGATAGTTGATCAACTCCTTCATCGGCACCCAGCGCACCGCCTGACCCTCGCGACCGAAGGGCTCGCCGGAAAACTCATGGACCTGCCATACATCCAGCAGGATATGCTTGTCGGGATACTCGTGGTGGATGCGGATCAACGGCTGGGCCTGCCGGATCTCCACCCCGAGTTCCTCGTGGAGCTCACGCTGGAGCCCTCCCAACCCCGTTTCATAGGGGGCCAGCTTGCCACCGGGAAACTCCCAGAGCCCACCCTGATCGACATTGCTGGGGCGGCGAGCGATCAACACCTCGCTGCCGTCGGCACTGATAATGGCCGCCGCCGCCACATGCACCCGTCTCTTCACCATTGCGTTCATCTGCCCTTCCAACGTGTCCGCGCACGGCGGCGCGGGTTCTGTGTCTGACCGGATCTTCCGAAACTGGCGCTATGCCGGTTAGCTGCGGTAGTCGGCATTGATGCTGATATAGTCGTGGGAGAGGTCATTGGTCCACACCGTGGCACTCTCCTCCCCGCGGCCGAGCGTGATGCGAATGGCGATCTCCTCGCGTGCCATCACCGCACTACCCGCCTCTTCGCTGTAGCGCGGGGCACGACTGCCGCCCTCCACGATCCGCACTTCGCCCAGGTCGATGGCCACCCGCGAGACATCGAAGTCGGCCACCGGCGCGCGACCTACCGCCGCGAGTATCCGCCCCCAGTTGGCATCCGAGGCATAAAGCGCCGTCTTGACCAGGGGCGAGTTCGCGACGGTAAAGGCCACATCCAACGCCTCCTGCCGGTGGCTGGCACCGTCGACCCGCAGCGCCACGAACTTGGTGGCCCCCTCGCCATCACGAATGATCGACTGGGCCAGCTCCGTCATCACCCGCTGCAGGCCCTGGCGAAAGTGAGCCACCGCCTCATCACCCTCAATGGCCGGGCCACGCCGGGTGCTGATCAACATGCAGGCATCGTTGGTGGAGGTATCCCCGTCCACGGTAATACAGTTGAAGGAGCGCTCCACCGTCTCCCGCAGCAGCCTGTCGAGCGTCTCCTGTTCGAGGTCCGCATCGGTGGCCACAAAGGCCAGCATGGTCGCCATGTTCGGCTGAATCATGCCCGAGCCCTTGGCGATGCCATTGATAACGACTCTTTTCCCGGCGATCTCCAGGGTGACGCTCGCCCCCTTGGGACGAGTGTCGGTCGTCAGGATGCCCTCGCCGGCCCGATGCCAGGCATCGGCGCCGTCATCCAGGTCCTCCAGCGCGGCTGGCAGGCCGGCCAGCAGCCTCTCCATGGGCAGCGGCTCACCGATCACGCCGGTGGAAAACGGCAGCACGCTCTGGGGCTTCACGCCGACCAGGCGAGCCAGCTCGGCACAGCTCTCCCGGGCATCGCGAAGCCCCGTATCACCGGTACCGGCATTGGCATTGCCGGTATTGATCACCAGGTAGCGAGGTGTTTCACCGCTTGCCAGATGCTCACGAGCCACCGTCACCGGGGCCGCGCAGAAGGCATTGCGGGTGAAGGTTCCCGCCATCCGGGCGCCCTCGGGGCTCTCGACCACCACCAGGTCTCGGCGGTCGGACTTCTTGATTCCCGCCATGGCGGTCCCCAGCCGAAGGCCGGGAATCGCCGGCATGGCGGGAAAGTTTGCATCACCCACTGCCATCGCATCATCTCCTCGGGGTTGGGGTTGGGCGCCGGCCACGTTCAGCTCAGCTTGCCACAGCACTGCTTGTACTTCTTGCCTGACCCACAGTGGCAGGGATCGTTGCGCCCCACCTTGGGCCCTTCGCGACGCATCGGGCGCCCATCGGCGCCCGGCCCGGATGCCATCGCCTCCGCCTCATTCGGCGCGGTGTCAGGCTCTTCATGGCGACTCGCCGCGGTCGCCTTTTCGCGCTCCAGGGTCTCACGACGCTGACGCTCCAGCGCCTCGACCTCTTCGGGGCGGCGCACCTGCACATGGCTCAGGATACGCGTCACGTCGGCCTTGATATTGGCAAGCAGGCTCTGGAACAGCTCGAAGGCCTCGCGCTTGTATTCCTGCTTGGGGTTCTTCTGGGCATAGCCTCGCAGGTGGATCCCCCGGCGCAGATGATCCATGGACTGAAGGTGCTCCTTCCAGCGGGTATCCAGCACCTGCAGCATCGCCTGCTTCTCGAAGCGGCGCATCAGCTCGACCCCGGCCTGCTCGACCTTGGCCTCATAGGCCTCGCGGTGCAGGCTCTGCAGGCGCTCGCGCAGCTGCTCTTCATGGAAGCGCTCGTCCTCCTCTGCCCACTGCACGACCGGCACGTCCAGATTCAGTTCGGACCGGAGATACTCCTGGAGCCCGGCCAGGTCCCACTGTTCGGGCAGGCTCTGGGGGGGCACATAGTCGCTGATGGCCAGATCCATCACCTCGTCGCGAATACCCGCCACCGCGGCAGAGACCTCTTCGGAGGCGAGCACGTCATTGCGCTGCTCGTAGATCACACTGCGCTGATCATTGGCCACGTCGTCATACTCGAGCAGCTGCTTGCGGATATCGAAGTTGCGGCTCTCGACCTTCTTCTGGGCCCGCTCCACGGCATTGGAGACCATCTTGTGCTCGATCGCCTCGCCATGCTCCAGCCCCAGGGCCTTCATCATGCGCTGCACCCGGTCCGACCCGAAGAGCCTCATCAGGCTGTCTTCCAGCGACAGGAAGAAGCGTGTCGAGCCCGGGTCCCCCTGGCGACCGGCACGGCCACGCAGCTGGTTGTCGATGCGCCGCGATTCATGCCTCTCCGAACCGACCACGTGGAGGCCACCGGCTGCCAGCACCGCTTCATGGCGCTGCTGCCACTCGGCCTTGAGCTGCTCGACCTGCGCGTCGCTGGGATTCTCCAGCTTCGCCGCCTCGGCCTCCCAGTTGCCGCCCAGCACGATATCCGTGCCGCGACCGGCCATGTTGGTGGCGATGGTGATGGCCCCCGGGCGCCCCGCCTGGGCGATGATCTCGGCCTCGCTCTGGTGCTGCTTGGCGTTGAGCACATTGAAGTCAATGCCGCCCTTCTTCATGAGGTCGGCCAGATATTCGGAGGTCTCGATAGAGGCGGTACCCACCAACACCGGGCGACCCGCCTGGGTCTCGGCCTTGACGTCCTCGATGATGGCCTCGTACTTCTCCTCGGCCGTCAGATAGACCAGGTCATTGAGGTCACGGCGAACCAGCGGCTTGTTGGTGGGGATCACCACCACATCGAGGCCATAGATCTGGCGGAACTCGAAGGCCTCGGTATCGGCGGTGCCCGTCATGCCGGACAGCTTCTCGTAGAGGCGGAAATAGTTCTGGAAGGTGGTGGAGGCCAGCGTCTGGCTCTCACGCTGTACCGTGACGCCCTCCTTGGCCTCCACGGCCTGATGCAGCCCCTCGGACCAGCGACGCCCCGGCATGGAGCGGCCGGTATGCTCGTCGACGATCACTACCTCACCGTCGCTGACGATATAGTCGACGTCACGATGGTAGAGATGGCGTGCCCGCAGGGCCGAGTGCATGTGCTGCAGCAGGTTGAGATTCTGGGCGGCGTAGAGGGAATCCTCCTCACCCAGAAGCCCCTGCTCACGCATCAGGCCCTCGACCTTGTGGTGGCCATTCTCGGTAATTTCCACCTGCTTGTGCTTCTCTTCCAGGGTGAAGTCACCGTCGATCGGGGCATCGGCGTCTTCCGACACCTCCCCCTGGACCAGATGCAGCGCCAGACGATCGACCACCCGGTAGAGCTCGGTATTCTCGTCAACGGCCCCGGAGATGATCAGCGGCGTGCGCGCCTCGTCGATCAGGATCGAGTCCACTTCGTCGATGATGGCATAGTGCAGCCCACGCTGGACCTTGTCCTCCAGGGAGAAGGCCATGTTGTCGCGCAGGTAGTCGAAGCCGAATTCGTTGTTGGTGCCGTAGGTAATATCGCAGGCATAGGCGGCACGCTTCTCTTCGGGGGTCTGGCCGGCATAGATAACGCCCACCTCGAGCCCGAGATATTCATAGAGCGGCCGCATCCACTGGGCGTCACGGCGCGCCAGGTAATCGTTGACCGTCACCACATGCACGCCCTTGCCGGGCAGGGCGTTGAGATAGACGGCCAGGGTCGCCACCAGGGTCTTGCCCTCACCGGTCTTCATCTCGGCAATGCGGCCATTATGCAGCGTCATGCCGCCGATCATCTGAACGTCGAAGTGGCGCATGCCCATGATGCGCTTGCTCGCCTCGCGTACCGTCGCGAAGGCCTCGGGTAACAGGGCGTCCAGTGCCTCGCCGCCTTCGAGGCGCTCGCGGAATGCCTCGGTGCGTGCCTTCAGGGCCGCATCATCGAGTGCGCCGAGCTCATCCTCGAGGACATTGACGCGCTCGACCTGGCGGCCCATGCGCTTGACTTCGCGGTCATTCTTGGAGCCGACGACCTTGCGTAACAGGGAGTTGATCATGAAGTATCCGTCATCTGTGTGTGGCATCTCGTCAACCACCGGGGCGGCTGACCATGGTCAGGAATCAAGCTGGCCACACAGGAGGACCGCGGCGGGTCAGGACATCATGAGCGGCGGTGTCTTGCACCACCGCCTCGAAAATGAATGCAGGAGAGCCGACCGGCGCCCATACCGCACGCCGTACCCAGGGCCACCAGCCCCGTTTCTGCCGACGCGCCCTGAGGCGCGAGCTGGCACGGATCAGGGCCGGCGCCAGGATACATACCTGAACCAGCCGTACGGCCTGTCGTGTCACATCACCCTGGGCGAGGCCCGCGGGCAACAGACACCCCACCAGCAGGCCGGTCAGCCACCAGCGGGCGTGTCGCCGTACTGGAGCGGGCCTGGCGGGTACGGCAGACGAGTGGCTGAGGGTCACGGCCATGCTGTCGAGGGGCTCCCGGGCGTGCTAGTCTGACAGGCGTTTCAGGCCCATCGCGTTATCGTCTGGCCCGCCTGGTGCGGGACGAGAGAGTCAAGCCCATGAGTATAAAGGTTAAGCGCTTTCGCGCCCAGCCCATGTCCCGGCTACTGGGTGGTCGGGGCGAGCTCGGGTCGCTGATGCGAATGGCTCGATTGATCGACCTCGCCCAGGAGCACCTGCGCGCCAACCTCCCCGAGGAGCTGGGGGAGCACCTGCACGTCGGCGGCTTTCGCGACGGCAGGCTGACCCTGATCGCCGACGGCGCCGCCTGGCTGACGCGGCTACGCTACGAACAACCGAGGCTTCTGGAGCTGTTGCACGAGCTACCGGGCTTCGAAGCGGTTCGAGGCTTTCACCTCAAGGTCAGGCCGGTGCGCCCTCCCAAGGCTCCCCTGCGCCAGGTGCGCCACCTGCCGACGGAGGCCGCCGATGAAATCAGCAGCTGCGCCGCCGACACCGAGAATCCCCGGCTCAAGGCGGCCCTGGAACGCCTGGCCTCCCATGCCGAGCGTAAGCCGTAAGCCGTAAGCCGTAAGCCGTAAGCCGTAAGCCGTAAGCCGTAAGCCGTAAGCCGGAAAGCGTAAGCCATAAGCCGTAAGCCGTAAGCCGTAAGCCACGCACAACCTCAACCGAAACGCCCCCAAAGGCCAGGCCAAGGGGGGCGTTTCTCTTACAGCGTAAAGCTTATGACTTACAGCTCACGGACGCAGTCCGTGCGGTCAGGCCATGGCGGGCGCAGAAAACGAGATCGGGGCCGTCTCGCTCTCCTCCTCGAAGGTAACGACCTCATAGGCGTCGGGCTGTTCCATCAGGGCGCGGCATAGCTGATTGTTCAGCGCATGCCCCGACTTGATGCCGTGAAACTCGCCGATCAGGCTGTGCCCGAGCTGATAGAGGTCGCCTATGGCATCGAGCACCTTGTGCTTGACGAACTCATCATCGTAGCGCAGCCCACCCTCGTTGACGATATGGTAGTCATCGACAACGATGGCATTGTCCAGGCTGCCACCCAGCGCGAGGTTATTGGAGCGCAGATACTCCAGATCACGCATGAAGCCGAAGGTGCGCGCCCGCGACACCTCCTTGACGAAGGACGTGGTGGAGAAGTCCACGGCGGCGGTCTGGGCCTGGCTCTCGAACACCGGGTGGTCGAAGTCGATGGAAAAGCCCACCTTGAACCCCTTGTGGGGGCGAAAGGTCGCCACCTTGTCGCCATCCTGGACCGTCAGCTCGCGCTTGATCCGGATGAACTTCTTGGGGGCATTCTGCTCGCTGATACCGGCCGACTGGATCAGGAACACGAAGGGGCCGGCGCTGCCATCCATGATCGGCACCTCGGCGGCACTCAGGTCCACATAGGCGTTATCGATGCCGAGGCCCGCGAGCGCCGACATCAGGTGCTCCACGGTGGCCACCTTGGCGCCATCATGGGTCAGGGCGGTGCACAGGGTCGTATCGGTCACCAGCGCCGCGCGGGCCGGAATCATCACCTCCGGCTCAAGGTCGGTGCGCACGAAGACGATACCGCTATCCACGGGCGCCGGCCTCAGGGTCATGTAGACCTTCTTGCCGGAGTGCAGGCCGACGCCGGTGGCGCGGATGACATTCTTCAGGGTGCGTTGTCTGATCATGAGCAGTGGCCAGGCGGTTATCGGGTTATCAAACACCGTTCACTATAGCACCGAACAAGTGTTTCAACAAAGCAGACTCGTTCGGTGCAGCGCATGGCCTCGATAGTTTGCCTCAATCGGCCTGACGGCGCAGGAACGCCGGAATATCGAGGTAATCATCGAGCTCCTGGGAGCGACGCTTCTCGGGACGCGGCTTGGGCGCCTCCTCGGACTCCGCCCGCGGTGCCGTGGCCGCCGCGGACTGACGCGCCGCAACACCCGGCTGAGCAGCGCCGCGACGATAGTCGCTAGCCGGCTCGGCACGCTTGGCACTCTCGCGCCCGGCAGACCTCTGCTGACGATCATCGAGGCCGGCGGCCACCACAGTCACGCGCAGCTCATCGGTCATCTCCATGTCGATGGAGGTACCGACCACGATGGTGGCATCCTGGGAGGCGAACTCCTGAACGGTGGCACCGACATCATTGAACTCGCCGATGGAGAGGTCCGGCCCTGCCGTGATGTTGACCAGGATACCCCGTGCGCCGTGAAGGTCGACGTCCTCCAGCAGCGGGCTGCGGATGGCCTTCTCGGCGGCCTCACGAGCGCGGTTCTCGCCGATGGCGCCGCCGGTGCCCATCATCGCCATGCCCATCTCGGACATCACGGTGCGCACATCGGCGAAGTCGACGTTGATGATGCCGGGGCTGGTGATCAGCTCGGCAATGCCCTGGACGGCGCCCAGCAGAACGTCATTGGCCGCGCTGAAGGCAGTCAGCAGACTGGCGCTCTTGCCCAGCACCGAGAGCAGCTTCTCGTTGGGAATGGTGATCAGCGAGTCGACATGCTCGGACAGCTCACGCATGCCTTCCTCGGCGGAGCGCATGCGCTTGGGACCCTCGAAGGGGAAGGGCCGCGTGACCACGGCCACGGTGAGGATACCCAGCTCCTTGGCCACCTGGGCCACCACGGGGGCACCACCGGTGCCGGTACCCCCACCCATGCCGGCGGTGATAAACACCATGTCGGCACCCTCGAGCAGCTCGGCGATGCGCTCGCGATCCTCCATGGCCGCCTGTCGACCGACGTCCGGATTCGCGCCGGCCCCCAGCCCCTTGGTAATCTCGTTACCGAGCTGCAGCACGGTCTTGGCCGCCACGCGCTTGAGTGCCTGGGCATCGGTATTGGCGCAGATGAACTCGACGCCCTCGATGCTGCTCTCGACCATATGATTGACGGCATTGCCGCCACCGCCACCCACGCCGATCACCTTGATGACCGCGCTACTTGAGGGCGCGCTATCTACCAATTCAAACATTTGCCCCGTCTCCTGAACCGCCGCTGGCGATCCTGTCAAAAATTGCCTTTCAACCAGTTTTTCAGCCTCACCAGCGTCGAGGAATCTGCCTTGTCGCCGCGTCGGGCGGCGTCCTCGCGCCGGGGCTGTGCGGACATCATACCGCCCTGCGCCTGATGGCCATGTCCCTGCTGTGTCTCTTGTAGAGCGTAATGTAACAAACCGACGCCGGTCGAATAAATCGGGTTACGCACCACATCGGCCAGCCCACGCACGTTCTGGGGGCAGGCGATGCGCACCGGCATATGAAAGATCTCCTCGGCCAGCTCCACCACGCCCTCCATGCGCGCGGTCCCCCCGGTCAAGACCACACCAGCCGCCACCAGATCCTCGTAACCACTGCGGCGTAGCTCGTCACGCACCAGGGTAAACAATTCCTCGTAGCGCGGCTCCACCACTTCGGCCAGGGCCTGACGAGAAAGATCCCGCGCCGGGCGATCACCGACGCTGGGCACCTTGATCATCTCGTCGCTGGCGGCCAGCTGGGTCAGCGCACAGGCATACTTGACCTTGATTTCCTCGGCGTGCTGCGTCGGCGTGCGTAGCGCCATGGCGATATCGTTGGTGACCTGGTCGCCGGCAATGGGAATCACCGCGGTATAGCGAATCGCCCCCTCGGTGAAGACGGCAATATCGGTGGTGCCCCCGCCGATATCGACCATGCATACTCCGAGCTCGCGTTCATCCTCGGTGAGCACCGCCATGCTGGAGGCGAGCTGCTCGAGGATGGTGGCGTCGACTTCCAGTCCACAGCGGCGCACACACTTCTCGATGTTCTGCACCGCATTGAGGGCGGCGGTGACCAGGTGGACTCGCGCCTCGAGGCGGACACCGGACATGCCCAACGGCTCCCGGATGCCGCCTTGGGCATCGATGGCGAACTCCTGGGGCAGTACATGCAACACGCGCTGCCCTTCGGAGATAGCCCGAGCCCGCGCCGAATCGATCACTCGGTCGATGTCCGAGGGCGTCACCTCACGATCCTTGATCGCGACAACGCCGTCGGAGTTCATCGAGCTGATATGGCTGCCGGCGACTCCGACATACACGGAATGGATATCGCAGCCGGCCATCAATTCGGCCTCTTCCACGGCGCGCTGGATCGATTGCACCGTGGACTCGATATTGATCACCACCCCCTTCTTCATGCCGCGAGAGGGATGCGAGCCGATACCGGCGATCTCGATGCCGCCGTCATCGGTGGGCTGACCCACGATCGCCACCACCTTGGATGTTCCGATATCCAGCCCGACTACCATATTGGACGCGTTGGATGGACCTGCCATGAGTCGGGGAGTCTCCTCGAACTTGGGCCATTAACTCGCCAGGCCCAATCATGAAAATTAACCTGGAGCCAATTATAGGAAAAACTCGGCGCATTCCTCCACCCCAGGACGGAAAAGACCTCCCACAATACGGCGATTTTGTCGCGAAAGAAACAGACGCATGCCCTTTGCCATGCGTGTTTCACCGGAAAAAGGCCTTAGCCTTCATCCACGTCATCCTCGGCAAGGGGGTCGGTTTCGCCGTGCCATGCCACCGCGACACCATTGGAGTACCGGAGGTCAATGTAGCGAATATGCGACACCTGCTGACCGAGCTGCCGACGCCAGGCGGCAGACAGCCGCGCCAGCCTTCCCTCTCGATCACCGCGGCCCAGCATCACCCAGACCCCTTCATCGAGTTGAAAGCGCCAGGCGCCGCGCGGCTCCAGGCGCAGCTGCGTCAGCCCATGCCCCAGTTCGGCGAATCGCGTCGCCAGACGCTCATGGTAGGCCAGCACCTCGGGGCCGCTGCCCCGGGGGCCGGCGAGGTCGGGCAAGTCGCCGGGGGGCGACACCGAGCCGATGGCGAAGGGCTCCCCCTCCGGGTTGAGCAGGGAATCATCATTCCAGCGAGCCACCGGCACCTGCTCCACCAGCTCGAGGGTCAGGGCATTGGGCCATTCACGGCTGACTCGCGCCTCGGCGACCCAGTCGATGGCCAGGGCCTGGTCGCGCAAGTCGGCGACATCCACCGACAGCCAGGTGTGGCCGCGCAGCAGCGGCGATAGCTTGTCACGCAGATAGTCGGCACTGACGTGCTCCAGGTCGCCGCCGATCGATACCCGCTCGAGAGGCCGGTCGAGCCATATCCACAGCGCCCTGCCGCCGGCGCCGAACAACGCCACCAGCAGCAGCACGCCCAACCATCCACTGCGCTGACTCATGCCGGGCGGTTCTCCAGGGTGCAGGCGAGAATGCGCAGAACCAGCGTCTCGAAGTCCATGCCGACGTGGGCGGCCGCCTGGGGTACCAGGCTGTGGTCGGTCATGCCCGGCGAGGTGTTGACCTCGATCAGCCAGAAGCCACCCTGGGCATCGCGCATCACATCGACGCGGCCCCAGCCCTCGCCCCCTACGGCGAGATAGGCCCGGCGGCACAGCTCACCCAGCTCGGCCTCATCGGCCTCTCGAAGCCCACAGGGCAGGTGGTATTGGGTCTCGTTGGAGAGGTACTTGGCTTCATAGTCGTAGAAGCCACCGGCCGCCTCGACGCGGATCGCCGGCAGGACGTCGTCTCCGACAAGCGACACCGTGTATTCCTCCCCCTGCACGAAGCGCTCGGCCATCACCCGCGCATCGAACTGCGCCGCCTCATGATAGGCCGTCGCCAGCGACTCGGCGCTATGAACCACGCTGATGCCGAGCGTCGACCCCTCGTGGACCGGCTTGACGATCAGGGGTAGCCCCAGGCGCCCGGCCACGTCCTGCCAGTCGGTCTTTGGACCCAGCATTTCCGCCTCGGGAGTGGGCAACCCCATCGCCTGCCACACCAGCTTGGTGCGCTGCTTGTCCATGCCCAATGCCGACCCCAGCACGCCGCTGCCGGTATAGGGGATGCCCAGCAGTTCGAGCGCGCCCTGCAGGGTGCCATCCTCACCGCCACGCCCGTGCAAGGCAATGAACACACGATCCGGCGCCAGGGCCTCGAGCCCCGCCAGGCCGCCCTCGGCGGGATCATAGCCGACGACATCAACCCCGGCGCGAGCCAGCGCCGAGAGTACCGCCTGCCCACTCTTCAGAGACACCTCGCGCTCGGCCGAACTGCCGCCAAAGAGCACGGCAACACGCCCAAGCTTCGCCACTAGACTCATAGCTTCACCTCGTCGAGAACCAGGGCCGCCCCGGCCAGCGCCTGGGCAATGCCGCCGATATCACCGGCGCCCTGGGTAATCAGGATATCGTCTGGCCGCAGTACACGACTCAGCAACTCAGGCAACTCGGACTTCTCCTGAACGAAGATCGGGTCGACGGCGCCTCGCTGACGGATCGACCCGGCCAGGGTGCGCCCCTCGGCGCCGGGGATCGCCACCTCACCGGCACTGTACACATCCAGCAGCAGCAGGGTATCGACGCCGCCCAGTACGCGTACGAAGTCTTCGTAGAGATCACGAGTACGGGTGTAGCGATGGGGCTGGTAAAGCATCACCAGGCGCCGCTCGGGCCAGCCGGCACGCACCGCCCGGATCACCATCTCCACCTCCCGGGGATGATGACCATAGTCGTCAACCAGCATCACCTCCCCCTCGCCCCCCGGGGCCGGGAAGTGACCATGAACCTGGAAGCGCCGCCCGACCCCCTGGAAGCCTGCCAGGCCCCGCAGGATGGCGGCATCGTCCACGCCGGCATCGCTGGCGACGGCGATGCCGGCCAGGGCATTCAGGGCATTGTGGCGGCCCGGCATGGCCAGCCTCACCTCGAGGGGCGCCAGTGCCCCGGGGCGCCGAGCGGTGAAGTGCACCTCGCCCTGCGCCTGCACGAAGTCCTCGATGCCATAGTCGGCATCCTCGCTGAAGCCATAGGTGACGAACTGGCGGCTGACGCGATCGAGCAGGCCGCGCACGTGGTCGTCATCGATGCAGAGGATGGCCAGGCCATAGAAGGGCAGGTTATGCAGGAACTCGACGAAGGTGTCCTTGAGCCTCTCGAAGTCGCCACCATAGGTGCTCATATGATCGGCATCGATATTGGTCACGATGGACACCAGGGGCTGCAGATGCAGGAAGGAGGCATCGGACTCATCGGCCTCGGCCACCAGGTAGTCGCCCTCCCCCAACCGGGCATTGGTGCCGGCACTGGTCAGCCGGCCACCGATCACGAAGGTGGGGTCGAGTCCGCCCTCACCGAGCAGCGTCGCGGTCAGACTGGTGGTGGTGGTCTTGCCGTGAGTGCCGGCCACGGCGATGCCATGACGAAAACGCATCAGTTCGGCGAGCATCTCGGCGCGTCGCACCACCGGCACTCGATGCTCATGGGCCCAGATGATCTCCGGGTTGGTCTCGTCCACCGCGGTGGAGACCACCACGACATCCGCGCCGGCAACGTGTTCGGTGGCATGACCGATGGCCACGCGAATGCCGCCGCGCCGCAGCCTGTCAACCACCGGCGATTCACGCAGATCGCTGCCGCTGACCAGATAGCCCTGGTTGGCGAGCACCTCGGCAATGCCGCACATCCCGGCACCGCCGATACCCACGAAATGGATATTGCGGATACGCCGCATGCCCAGGCCACGCCCCCGGGAGGCGACCGTGGTCTGGCCGGTATTCTGGTGTGGTCTGCTATCGCTCAAAGCCTGTCTCCATGCAGCCGGCCACCAGGCGTTCGACGGCGTCGAGGTGGGCGCAGGCACGGGCCCGCGACGCCATGGTGGCGAGGGTGTCGGGGTCTAGCAGCACCGCCAGCCGGTCGGCCAGCGTTGCCGCGGAAAGTCCTGATTGGGGTAGCAGTTGGGCGGCGCCTTCCCCCACCAGCGCCCTGGCATTGGCGGTCTGGTGGTCGTCCACCGCATGGGGAAAGGGCACGAACAACGCCGGCTTGGCCGCGGCGGCGAGCTCCGCTACGGTCAAGGCCCCCGCACGGCACACGACCAGGTCGGCCCAGGCATAGGCACCGGCCATGTCGCCGATAAAGGCCGCCACCTCTGCCTCGATGCCCTGCGCCGCATACGCCTCTCGCGTCGCCGCATCCTTGTCACGCCCCGCCTGATGCCACACGGCCGGCCGCTGGCCTTCAGGCAGGCGCGCCAGGGCCAGCGGCAACCCCTCGTTCAATGCCTGGGCGCCCAGGGAGCCGCCGACCACCAGCAGACGCAACGGGCGCCCGGCCATCTCGCCTTCACCGCGGGGCGTCTCCCCCAGGCTCGCGATCTCCTCGCGCACCGGGTTGCCGACCACCTCCCCACGACCTTGAAAGGCCTGGGGAAAGGCGGCATAGACCCGCGTCGCCAACCGTGCCAGGGCGCGATTGGTCAATCCGGCCACGGCATTCTGCTCGTGGATCACCAGCGGGCGCCGCGCCAGCCAGGCGGCAAGCCCTCCGGGCCCACTGGCGAAGCCACCCAATCCCACCACCAGTTGCGGGTCGAAGGTACGGATGATTCGCCACGCCTGCCACACCGCCCGGACCAGCTTGAAGGGCGCCAGCGCCCAGCCGGCGGCCCCGTTACCGCGCAGGCCGGCCACGGCAATCCGGTGGAGAGGAATGTCGGCCTCGGGCACGAGACGATTCTCGATGCCACGCGGGCTACCCAGCCAGGCCACCTCCACACCGCGTGCCTGCAGGCCTCGGGCCAGGGAGAGTGCCGGAATCACATGGCCGCCGGTACCGCCGGCCATGATCAGTGCACGACGCGGGGACGATGGCGTCATTGATCGGCTCCTTGTTCCATCATTGGGGGCGAGCCACCGGCCGCCGCTCGCGGGGCGGTCGATGACGGGCGTTGCCGTTCGCGGCGCGTCTCGATATCGACGCGCAGCAGCATCGCGACCATGCAGGTACAGACCAGCAGGCTGGAGCCGCCATAGCTGAGCAACGGCAGGGTCAACCCCTTGGTGGGCAGCATGCCGCTGCTCACCGCGATATTGATAAAGGCCTGGGCGCCGATCACCAGGGCGATCCCATAGCTGAGGTAGGCGGAGAAGGAACGTCCCGCCAGCTCGGCACGCCGCCCCACCGCCATGGCACGCCATACCAGCAGGGCGAAGAGCCCGATGACGCAGACCGCCCCCAGCAGGCCCAGCTCCTCGGCGAGCACGGCGAAGACGAAGTCGGTATGCGCTTCGGGCAGGTAGAAGAGCTTCTGTACGCTGTTGCCCAGCCCCACACCCAGCCAGCCACCGCGCCCGAAGGCGATAAGCGCCTGGGTGAGCTGATAGCCGCTGGCGAACTGGTCCGCCCAGGGGTCAACGAAGCTGGTCAGTCGCGCCAGTCGGTAGGGTTCGGCGATGGCCAGCAGGGCGCCTCCCGCCACCACCAGCACCGCCAGGATCAGGAAGCGTCCCCAGGGGGCACCGGCCATCAGCAACATGCCCATCACGCAACCGGTCATTACCACGACGGCCCCGTAGTCGGGTTCCAGGATCAACAGGAACCCGAACAGGCCGAGCACCAACAGAGGGCGCAGGAAGGCGCCCCAGTGGCGGCGAACCTGGGGCAGAAAACGCTCGAGATAGCCCGCCAGATAGATGATGAAGCACAGCTTGGCGACCTCCGAGGCCTGGATGTTGAAGGGCACACCAGGAATCGACAGCCAGCGCTTGCTGCCATTCACCTCGCGCCCCACCACCAGGACCAGCCCCAGCAGCAACAGCCCCAGCAGCAGCAGCAGCGGCCCGTTGGCCCGCCACCACCCCAGGGGGACGCGCAGCACCGCGGCCGCGACCAGCACCGCGACGATCAAGAAGACGCCATGCCGAATGCTGAAGTACCAGGGATTGCCGGTCAGGCTCGCCGCCACCCCGGTGGAGGCCGACGTTACCATTACCCAGCCGATCAACAGCAGCCCCAGCGCGGCCACCAGCAGCCAGCCATCGAAGGCGTGGTCACGGGTCGAGAGTCCCGCTCGGAGTCGTGCCAGGCGGCTCATGTCCCCTCCTGCGCCAGGTGGTGTTGGACCCAGTCACGAAAGGCATCGCCCCGGGCCTGGTAGTTGGTGAACTGATCGAGGCTGGCACAGGCCGGCGACAACAGCACGGCGTCCCCCGGCTCGGCGATGGTCGCCGCGCGCTCCAGGGCCGCCGCCAGATCATCGACGCGGGTGACCGGCAGCCTCGCACCGAGGGCCGCCTCGAGACGCCCCGCATCGGTGCCAAACACAACCGCCTCGCGGCCGAAGCGGCCCAGCGGCTCGGCCAGGGGGGCAAAGTCGGCGCCCTTGCCAAGCCCCCCGGCCAGCAGGACCAGCCGACCATCGAGGACGGGGCCGAGACCGGCAATGGCCGCCAGGGTCGCCCCCACGTTGGTCCCCTTCGAGTCGTTGATCCAGCGCACGCCACCCGCCTCGGCGACCAGCTCGCCGCGGTGGGCCAGGCCCGGAAAGCGTTCGAGCACCGCACACATGGCGGCCGGTGAGAAGCCGAGGCGCCGGCCCATGGCCAGGGCCGCCAGGGCATTGGCCTGATGATGACGCCCCGCCAGGCGCATGGCGGCGATTGGCATCAGGGGGGTTTCGCCCTGCACCAGCCAGTCGGCACCCGCATGCGCGGCCACGCGCCACTCCCCGTCCCGCGCCGGCTCCGTGGTAAAGCGGTCGATGGCGGGAGGTGCCGCCTCCGGCCAGGTCAGGGGGTCGTCGGCATTGATCACGGCATGCCGGGCACCATGGAACACCGCCAGCTTGGCGGCTCGATAACCGGCCATGTCACCGTGACGGTCCAGATGATCCTCGGAGAGGTTCAGGAAGGCGGCGCACTCGGCGCCCAACCGCGGTGTGGTCTCGAGCTGAAAGCTGGAGAGCTCCAGCACGAAGAGCTCGGCATCCGGCACCTCAACGAGCAGGTCGAGGGCCGGCGTACCCAGGTTGCCCCCCACGGCCACCCTCACGCCCGACTCACGCGCCATCTCCCCTACCAGGGTGGTCACGGTGGACTTGGCATTGGAGCCAGTAATGGCGGCGATGGGCGCGGATGCCGCACGCACGAAGAGCGCCATCTCCCCCACCAGGCGCGGCTCGCCGGTGAGCGGATTCATCTGGCCGGCCAGCGCCACGAGGCCCGGAGCATGTGGGTCGATACCGGGGCTCAGCACCACCTCCTGGGCCGCGCTCAGGTCGAGGGCCTCGAGACGGCCGAGGTAGACCGCAACGCCGGGATGGGCGAGGCGAAAGTCATCCAGCCCGGGGGGCGACTCTCGGGTATCGGCCACCATGAAGGGCACGCCCTGGCGTGCCAGATGGCGACAGATCGCACGCCCGGAGAGTCCCAGGCCCACCACCAGCGTGGTACCCGAGGGCACCCGGTTATCGACGGGTCGAGAGGTAACGGTGTCACCCTTCATCAGCGGACCTTGAGGGTGGCCAGCCCGATCAGCACCAGCACCACGGTAATGATCCAGAAGCGTACGATGACCCGCGGCTCCGGCCATCCCTTGAGCTCGTAGTGATGATGCAGCGGCGCCATGCGGAAGATACGCCGGCCGGTGAGCTTGTAGGATGCCACCTGCAGAATCACCGAGACGGTCTCCATCACGAAGATACCGCCCATGATGAACAGCACGATCTCCTGTCTCACGATCACCGCCACCACCCCGAGGGCCGCCCCCAGGGCCAGCGACCCCACATCGCCCATGAATACCTGGGCCGGATAGGTGTTGAACCACAGAAAGCCCAGGCCGGCACCCGCGATGGTGGCGCAGAACACGGCCAGCTCACCCGCCCCCGGAATGCCCGGAATCTGCAGATAGTCGGCGAATACCGCATTGCCGCTGGCGTAGGCGAAGATCCCCAGCCCCATGGCCACCAGCACGGTAGGCATGATCGCCAGGCCATCGAGCCCATCGGTCAGGTTGACGGCATTGGAGCTGCCCACGATCACCAGGTAGGTGAGCACGACATAGAAGAGACCCAGCGGCAGCACAAACTCCTTGAACAGCGGCACGATCAGGCTGGTTTCCACCGGCGAGGCGGCGGTGGTGTACAGCAGCACCGCCGCCGCCAGGCCGATCACCGACTGCCAGAAATACTTCCAGCGCGCCGGCAGGCCGCGAGGATTCTTCTCCACCACCTTGCGGTAATCATCGACCCAGCCGATGGCGCCGAAGCCCAGGGTCACGGCCAGCACGATCCACACATAGTAGTTTGCCAGGTCGCCCCACAGCAGGGTGCTGACGGCAATCGCCATCAGGATCATGGCGCCGCCCATGGTCGGGGTGCCCGCCTTAGAGAGGTGCGACTGGGGGCCGTCATCGCGCACCGCCTGGCCTATCTGTCCCTCGACGAGGCGACGGATCATCACCGGGCCCAGCCACAGACAGAGGACCAGGGCGGTAATGGTGGCGAGGATCATCCTCAGCGTGAGGTATTCGAAGACGTTGAAGGCGCTGAAGTACTGCGCCAGAAATTCAGCCAGATAGAGAAGCATGTATCACGTACACCGTGTTGTGTCCTGGCGCAGCGCCGTCACCACGTTCTCCATGGCGGCACTGCGCGACCCCTTGACCAGCACGCTGGCGCCGGGGGGAAGATGATCCAGTGCGTGGCGCACCAGCGCCTCGCGGTCGTCGAAATGGCACCCGCCTTCGCCGAAGGCATGGCTGGCGGGGCGCGCCGCCTCGCCCAGGGTGCCCAGGAAGTCGATCCCCAGTTCCCTTGCGTGGCGTCCGACCTCGGCGTGCAACGCCGCGGACGCCTCCCCCAACTCTCCCATGGCCCCCAGCAGGCACCAGCGAGGTCCCGGCAGGGTAGCCAGGAGCTCGAGCGCGGCCTTCACCGCGCCGGGGTTGGCGTTATAGCTATCATCGATGATTCGAGACCCGCCGATGCCGGCCACGACATCCTGGCGGCCGGGCATCGGCTCGGCCGCCGAGAGGCCCGCCAGCACATCCTCCGCGGTCGCCCCCATGGCCAGGGCCGCCGCCGCCGCGGCCAGGGCATTGGCCACGCCGTGCCGCCCCATCAAACGCAGCCTGACGTCGCCCAGCCGGCGGCCGTCGACGACAAGCGTGAAAGCATAGCGTCCGAAGGCGTCGGGGACCAGCGAACACGCCGTGACCCGGGCCCCCTCGCCCAGCCCGAAGTCCAGCACCTCCCTGGGTGCCGCGAGACGGGCCCAGGTGGCGAAATAGGCATCGTCACGATTGAGCACCGCCACGCCATCGGCGGGCAGGCTCGCGAGAATTTCGGCCTTGGCCTGGGCAATCTGCCCCATGCCCCCGAACTCGCCCACATGGGCGCCGGTCACGTTGGTGATCAATCCGACCCGGGGCTCGGCCAGCTGCGCCGTCCAGGCGATCTCGCCCAGATGATTGGCGCCCAGCTCGATCACCGCCTGTCGATGGGTCGGTGCCAGCTCGAGCAGGGTCAGGGGCACACCGAAATCGTTGTTGAGGTTGCCCCGGGTGGCCAGGGTCGGCCCCTGCCGATTGAGGATGGTGGCCAGCAATTCCTTGACGGTGGTCTTGCCACTATTGCCCGTCACCGCTACCACGGGGCCACCCCAGGCGCGACGCCAGACACGGCCCAGCAGCCCCAGGGCGAGGCGGGTATCGGCCACGACCAGCTGGGGCAGCGAGTCCTCCACCGCCCTCTCGACCACGGCGGCCACGGCGCCCGCCTCCCGCGCCCTGGCCACGAAATCATGGGCATCGAATCGCTCGCCGCGCAGGGCGACGAACAGCGCCCCCCGCGACACGCGGCGTGTATCGGTGACCACCGCCGCGACCGGCGCGTCACCGCCAGAAGGCTCGACACCCAGCGCCTCGGCTACCGCGGCGAGGGTCATCGGTCCCGGGCCCGTCATACGCCCTCCCCCTGACCACGAGCCTGAAGCGCCCGGACGGCCACTTCACGGTCGTCGAAGGGATGGCGGACACCGGCAATCTCCTGATAGGTCTCGTGGCCCTTGCCGGCGATCAGCACGACGTCGTCGGCGCCCGCCTCGGCCAGGGTCTGCCGGATAGCCTCGGCGCGCCCAGGAATATCCCGGGCCCCGGGCCTCGCCGCCTCGCTCACCCCGGCCAATACCTGCTCGCGGATCGATGCCGGGTCCTCACCACGCGGGTTATCGTCGGTGATCACCAAACGGTCGGCATGGCGTTGCGCGGCGGCGGCCATGGGGGCTCGCTTGCCAGGGTCGCGATCACCGCCACAGCCAAACAGGCACCAGAGCGCCCCACGCCCGGGGAGATGATCACGCAGCGCCGCCAGGGCGTTGTCGAGGGCGTCCGGCGTGTGGGCATAGTCCACCACGACACTGGGCGCCCCGGGAGGCCTGGCCAGGACTTCCATGCGGCCGGGTACCGGCGACAGGGTCGCCGCCGCCGCGAGCAGCGCCTCGAGGTCGTGTCCCAGGCCGAGCAGCGTGGTCATGGCCAGCAGGACATTGTCGAGGTTGAAGCGCCCCACCAGGGGCAACTCCAGTTCGCGCTCCCCCCGGGGAGTCGCGATCAGGGCCCGCTGCCCATTGGCATGGGGCCGGCACTCCAGCACACGCAGGGTGACGGCCTCATCGCGACCGGTGGCCAGCACCCTTACCCCCTCAGGCAAGCCGGCCAGCATCAGCCTTGCCAGGGGGTCATCGCCATTGACCACGGCGAGCTCAAGCTCGTCCCGGCGAAACAGCCGTGCCTTGGCGGCCGCGTAGGCGGCCATGCTGCCGTGGTAATCGAGATGGTCGCGAGTCAGGTTGGTGAAGACCGCGGTCCCGACCCGGCAGCCATCGAGGCGCCCCTGCTCCAGGGCATGGGAAGAGACTTCCATGGCCACGCGGGCCACGCCATCGCGGGCGAGTTCGGCGAGTGCGGCCTGCAGCGCCAGGGGGCCCGGCGTCGTCAGGCCGGCGTCGACCAGCTCTCCCGGGCGGCCGTTACCCAGGGTGCCGACCACGGCGGTATCGACGCCGAGCGCCCGACTCAACTCCGCCAGATAGAAGGTCACCGAGCTCTTGCCATTGGTGCCGGTAACGCCGACCAGCGCCAGGGAATCAGGCACGCCATGGAGCAGGCGGCCGAGTTCTCCCAGGCGCTCACGCAGCCCCTCGAGTGGCACCACACGCGGGTCATCGGGACTCTCACGCCCGTCACCCGAATGACAGAGCACCCGCACGGCACCGCCCGCCAGGGCCCTGTCGATAAAGTCACGTCCGTCCACCGCTACCCCGGGCACCGCGACGAAGACATCGCCGGCAACCACCCGCCGGCTGTCGGTCTGCAGACGGGTGTCGCCCTCGGGCGGCGAGGCGAACTCAGCGTCGGGCCAGAGCCGGGCCAGGATGGCATGGAGGTGGGACATGGCGATGATCATGAAAGGACTCGCTTCAAGCCGTCGTTGATCGGGAAGGGTAGCGTCATTCGGCGTCACGCTGGTCCGGCGGGACATCCAGCAGCCGCAGCGCACTCCCGGCGACGCTGGAGAATACCGGGGCGGCTACCGCGCCGCCGTAATAGGAGTCACCGCGGGGATGGTCGATCATCACCGCCATCACGATGCGCGGATCGCTGACCGGGGCAATCCCCACGAAGAAGCCGCGATAGGCGTTCGCCTGATAGCCGCCGGCATTGGTCTTGCGCACCGTGCCCGTCTTGCCGGCCACCTGGTAGCCCGGCACCTCGGCACGCCGGGCGCCGGTGCCCGGCTCGACGACCTGGTCCATCATGCCCAGCACGCGGCGCGCCACCTCTGGAGAAATGACCGGTTCCCCCGCCACCGGCTCGTCCAGACGCAACAGCGACGGCGGCAGCAGGCGCCCCTCGTTGGCGATGGCGGTATAGGCGCTGGCCAGCTGCAGCGGCGTGACCGACAGGCCATAGCCGTAGGCCAGCGCCGCCCACTGGCTGCTCGACCAGCGTACCGGGGCCGGCACCTCGCCGGTGGATTCGCCGGGAAAGCCGGTTCCCGGCGCCTGCCCGAAGCCCAGGCGACGGTAGAGCTGGGGAACGATCGGCTCATCGAAGCGCAGCGCCAGCTTGGACATGCCGATATTGGAGGACTTTATGAGGATACTGGGGAGGTCGAGATCGCCATAGTTGCGAAAATCACGGATGGTAAAGCGGTCAATACGCATCCAGCCGGGGGACGTATCCACCACCGTGTTGGGCGAAAGCCCGCCGGCATCGAGCATCGCCGCCATCGCCAGGGGCTTGACCACCGAGCCGGGCTCATAGGAATCGACGATGGCGCGATTGCGCAGCCCCTGGGGGTCGAGGCCGGCGCGATTGTTGGGGTTGTAGGAGGGCTGATTGGCCATGGCCAGCACCTCGCCGGTGCGGGCATCCAGCATCACCACGACGCCACCGTCGGCATCATGTTCCGCCACCGCCGCCTTGAGCTCACGATAGGCGATGTACTGGAGTCGCTGGTCGATGGCCAGCGTCAGCTCCCCGCCGGGCTTGGCCGGGCGCAGCACCTCGAGGTCGCGCACCAGGCGCCCGCGTCGGTCCTTGAGTACACGGCGCCGTCCCGGCGTGCCTGCCAGGTACGGCTGATACGCGAGCTCGAGCCCCTCCTGCCCGATATCATCGACGTTGGTCACACCGAGCAGCTGGGCGGCCACCTCCCCGGCCGGGTAATAGCGCTTGTATTCATCCTGGCGATAGACACCGGGCACCCGCAGGTCGAGGACCCGCTGGGCCGCCTCGGGTGTCAGCTGACGCCGCAGGTACATGAACTCGCGCTCGCCATAGCGGGCCAGGCGTTCGTTCAAGGCCTCCAGGTCCATGTCCAGCGCCGAGGCCAGCTGGACACGCTGAATGGGGTCCTCGGGCACGTCCTGGGGGTTGGCCCACAGGGTCACCACCGGCGTGGAAATGGCCAGCGGCTCGCCATGGCGGTCGGCGATCATGCCACGGTGGGCGGGCAGCGAGTCCGTGCGCAGCGTACGGGCGTCTCCCTGTCCCTTCAGGAAGGGGCGGTCGACCACATGAAGAGTGACCACTCGCCCGACCAACAGGCCCAGGCCAATCAGGACCAGCCCCAGCATCACGCCATAGCGTAGCCGCCCCATGGGGCGGCTGGGGGGGCGACGGCGAGGCGAGCCTCCGCTGCGAATCTCGGTGCTCATGGCCGAATCACCTCTACCTCGTCCACGCCGGGCAGGCGCATTTCCAGGCGCTCCATGGCCAATCGTTCGATGCGTGCCGGCGACGACCAGGCGCTCTCCTCAAGCAGCAGCTGCCCCCACTCCGTCTGGAGTTGCTGCTGTTCACGCTCGAGGCGCTGCAGGGCGGCATATTGCTCGCGAGTCAGGTGGCTGACCGTGATAACCGCCAGGGCGCTGCCCAGGCAGGCCAGCACCAGCAGCAATACCAGCAGCACACGCAGATTCAGGCGCAATGCCGTGGGCCAGGCGAGACGAGCGGTAAAAGACCTTCCCTGTGTCATACCGATTCCTTCAATAGCGCTTGCGAGCCACCCGCATCACCGCACTGCGGGCACGGGGGTTCTCCTTGACCTCCGCCTCCCCAGGCCGCCGGGCCTTGCCCAGCGCCTCGAGACGACGCTCGAGCTGCTCGTCACGAATCGGAATGCCCCGGGGTAGATGGGTATCGCCACGCACATGGTGGCGGATGAAGCGCTTGACCCGGCGGTCCTCCAGGGAGTGAAAGCTGATGACCACCAGGTGTCCGCCAGGCGCCAACGCCTCCAGGGCCGCTTCCAGGGCCGCGTCGAGCTGTTCGAGCTCGCCGTTGACCTGGATACGCAACGCCTGAAAGACCCGCGTCGCGGGGTGCTTGTGCTTCTCCCAGGCGGGATGTGCCGTCTTGACCACCTCGGCCAGATCGGCAGTACGCTCGAAACGGCGCTCATCGCGACGCTCGAGAATCGCCCTGACCAGGCGCCGGGCGTAGCGTTCTTCACCATATTCCTTGAACACCCTGACAAGCTCGGCTTCGCCGGCCCGGGCGATAAACGCCGCGGCGCTTTCCCCCCGGGTCGGATCCATGCGCATATCCAGCGGGCCATCGCGCAGGAAGCTGAAGCCACGCTCGGGATCATCGAGCTGCGGAGAGGAGACGCCGATATCGAGCAGCACCCCGGCCAGGTGTCCATGCCGCCCATGGGCACGGGCCACCTCGGCGAGACGGGCGAACTCGGCCTGTTCGATGGTAAAGCGAGAATCATCGATGGCGGCGGCTTCAGCGATCGCCTGGGGGTCGCGGTCGATGGCCAGCAGGCGACCCGAGGGCGAGAGGCGCGCGAGAATCTCTCGCGAGTGGCCGCCGCGGCCGAAGGTGCCATCGAGATAGGCGCCATCGGGGTCATGGACCAGGGCATCGACCGCACCGTCGAGCAGGACGCTGGCGTGGCAAAACCCCCGCGGGGGTGTATCAGGGGCGTGCTGCATGCGATTCTCGGTCCACGGTGAAGCGACGGAAGGCACCGTCGCCGGTCTGAAATCTGGTGTCTTCCTGAAATGGGGGGAGCCGGCCGGTAAGCCGGGTTCTGTCGAGAACAGTCATTCATCTAGGGGTCGCGTCACCACGACCCTCAAGCAACCTACCCGAACCCAGCGCGGGCCACGCCAAGGGGTTCCTATTTGGTCTTGCTCCGAGTGGGGTTTACCTTGCCACGCACTGTTGCCAGGCGCGCGGTGCGCTCTTACCGCACCCTTTCACCCTTACCGGCCTCCCGAGGGAGACGTAGGCGGTCTACTCTCTGCTGCACTTTCCGTCGGCTCACGCCGCCCAGGCGTTACCTGGCACTCTGCCCTGTGGAGCCCGGACTTTCCTCCCCCGGATCTCTCCGGCGGCGACTGTCTGGCCGACTCCCAAGGCAAGGATACCAGCGCCCCGACACCCCCTCAACAAAAGCGACACTTTAAAACTCGAAAGACAAGCACCAGGGACAGCCTCCCTTTCAAGAGACAGCTCACTCCCTAGCCGGCGTCCTTGAGCGCCTGGGCGCGGGCATACCAGGCCTTGCGGGCGCCGCCCAGCACCCGGGACGCCACGCCTGCCGCCTGCTTGACGCCGGCACCCTCGGCCAGCAACGCCGCCAGCAGGACCTCTCCCTCCACCTCACCGCCGCTCCCCTTCTCGCGGCGCGGCGCACCGGCCACCATCACCACGAACTCGCCGCGCGCCTGGTTCGGATCATCCTCCATGCGCGCGACCAGCTCGCGGGCGCTGCCCTGCAGAAAGGTCTCGAAGGTCTTGGTCAACTCCCGCCCCAGCACCAGGTCTCGCTCGCCGAGCGCCGCCCCGATGTCCGCCAGGGTATCCCGGATGCGATGGGGCGACTCATAGAACACCAGGGTCTCCGTGTGCGCCGCCAACGCCTCCAGCTGCGCTCGGCGCGCCCCGCTCTTGGCCGGCAGGAAGCCATGGAAGCTGAAGCGGTCGGTCGGCAACCCGGCGGCCGAAAGGGCCGCCACCAGCGCACAGGCACCGGGGACCGGCACGATGCGTCGCCCCCGGGCACGCAGTTCGCGCACCAGCACGAAGCCGGGGTCGCTGATCAGCGGCGTCCCCGCATCACTCACCAGGGCCACCGACTCGCCGGCGGCCAGGTGGGCATCTATCTGCTCGACTCGCGCCGCCTCGTTGTGCTCATGGAGCGACAGCATGGGCACCTGAAGCCCCAGGTGGCGCAGCAGTCGGGCGGTGTGCCGAGTATCTTCGGCGGCCACCCGCGACACCTCGCCCAGTATCCGGGTGGCACGCGGGCTCAGGTCCTGCAGATTCCCAATCGGCGTGGCGACCACGTACAATGCGGCCAAGTTCTGTTCTGACACGTCGCCTCCTCGGCGGGCTCCCGATACGACGGATGATAAAAGGAAGGGTTCATGCGCACACTCTCACGCGGCCTCCTGGCCACTGCGCTTCTCGCGCTATTGCTGGCCGGCTGCGCCTATCAGCCGGCGGTCGTCCAGCGCGTCCTGGATGACGACCCCGCCACGCTGCTGGAGCAGGCCCAGCAGCAGGAACCCGCCCAGGCCGCCCGCTCACGCCTGGACGCCGCGAACATCCTAGCACGCCAGGGCAAGCACACCCAGGCCCTCGAGATCGCTCGCCAGATCGACAGCACCCGCCTGTCCGGCGACCGACTCGCACGCTGGGCACTACTGCTGGCCGACCTCGGCGAGCGCCAGGACAACCCCCGGGCGGTGATCCAGGCCACCCAGGGCCTCGATGACCTCACCCTCACCCGCGGCCAGATGCTGACCCTGCGCGAACAGCGCGGACTGGCGCTGCTCGACGTCGACGAGCCCCTTGCCGCGGCCCGGGCCCTGCTGAGTGTCCAGGCAGAATCCGACGACGAGGCGCTCAATGATCCCATTTGGCGCGCCCTGGGCAGTGTCGCAAGGCCTGCGCTTACACGACTCGACGAACAGGGAGACGCCCTGACCCGTGGCTGGATAGCCCTGAGCCAGGCGATGCGCAGCCAGGGCGGCAACATCGAGCAGCTCCTGGCACGCCTGGATGAGTGGCGTGATCGCCACCCGCGTCACCCGGCGGCTCGACGCCTGCCATCAGACCTTATCGCCCTGCGCGAACTGAGCGGCCAGGAAGTCCAGCATATCGCCGTGCTGCTGCCCGAATCCGGCCCACTGTCGCGCATCGCCGAGGCCATCGAGAACGGAATCCGGACCCGACACGACCTGGCGAATGGGACCAACATTCGCCTCAGCTTTATCGATAGCGCCTCCGGCAGCCTCGAGTCGCTCTATCGGGAGGCCAAGGAGCGTGGCGCCCAGGTGGTGATCGGCCCCCTCGACAAGGACCGGGTCAGCGAGCTGGAGCAGCGCGACCTCGTGCCACTCCCGACCCTGGCCCTCAACTACGGAAGAGCCGCCCGTAACGACGCCGAGGGACTCTTCGAGTATGGCCTGTCCGCCGAGGATGAGGCCGAACAGGCCGCCCGCCGCGCCTGGGCCGATGACCATCGCCGCGCCGCCCTGCTGGTGCCCGATAACGACTGGGGGCTCCGCGTCGGAGAGGCCTTCTGGGACGAATGGCGCGCCCAGGGAGGCAAGGTCACCAAGGCGGTACGCTACAACCCGGGGGCCGCCGCCACCGAAAGCACCCGCCGCGCCATCGCCGAGGCGCGTCCCGACCTCCTCTTCATGCTGGCGCTGCCCGAGTATGCGCGTCAGGTACCGCCGACCCTGGACTACTATGGGGCCGGCAACCTGCCGGTATATGCGACGTCGCACCTGTTCAGTGGCCGCCTCGCCCCTCGCCTCGACGGCGACCTGGATGACGTGCTCTTCCTGGATATCCCCTGGCAGATCCCCGACGCCGCGGCAGGCGGCGAGGATGCCCTGGCCTTTAGCGCCAGCTATCGCGCCCTGCGCGAAGAAGCGGATCCCAGCCTGTTCCGCCTGAGCGCCATGGGGGTCGATGCCTTCGAGCTGGCCCGCCGACTGCCCCAGTTGCAACTGGTGTCGGGCAGCGAGCTACGCGGGGCTACCGGCACCCTGCGCCCGGGGCCCGACGGCCGCCTCCAACGGATCCTGCCCTGGGCACGATTCGTGGACGGCGTCCCCCAGCCGATATTCTGATTCTCGGCGCCTTCGATGATCAACGGACCCCGTGACGCCCGGGCTCGCGGCGAGGCCATCGAGCGCCTCGTCGCGAGCTGGCTGGTCGAGCGCGGCCTGGACGCCGTGGCCGCCAACCAACACGCCAAGGGCGGAGAGCTGGACCTGGTGATGCGCGACGGCGAGACCCTGGTCTTCGTCGAGGTGCGTCACCGCGCCGATATCCGCCACGGCCACCCCCTGGAGACCATCACCGCCACCAAGCAACGCCGCCTGGTGCGGGCCGCGCGTTTTTATCTCCAGCGCAACCGGCTATCATGTCCCTGCCGCTTCGATGTGGTGGCCGTCACCGGCACGCCACCCGAACTCGACATCCAGTGGGTGGTCAATGCCTTCGATGCCTACTAACTCGCCACAGGAACCCGACTCAGCATGGATTTCCAGCAGCGCATTCTCGGCCACTTCAACGCCAGCATCGACACCAAGACCTATGCCAGCGAGGTGCTGCCGCCCTTTATCGAGGTCGCCAGCCAGATGATGGTTCAGTGCCTGGTCAGTGAGGGCAAGATCCTGGCCTGCGGCAATGGCGGCAGCGCCGGCGACAGTCAGCACTTCTCTTCGGAGCTGCTCAACCGCTTCGAACGAGAGCGCCCCAGCCTGCCCGCCCTGGCCCTGACCACCGACACCTCGACCCTGACCTCCATTGCCAACGATTACAGTTACAATGAGGTATTCTCCAAGCAGGTACGCGCCCTGGGCCAGCCCGGCGACATCCTGCTGGCGATCTCTACCAGCGGCAACTCGGCCAATGTCATCCAGGCCATCCAGGCCGCCCATGACCGTGACATGACGGTGGTCGCCCTGACCGGGCGCGACGGCGGCAACATGGCCTCGCTGCTCGGCCAGGACGACTGCGAAATCCGCGTGCCGGCAACCTCCACCGCACGCATTCAGGAGGTCCATCTGCTGGCGATCCACTGCCTCTGCGACCTGATCGACGAACAACTCTTTGGAGCAAGTGAATGATGACACGTCCCTCCCTGAGCGCACTGCTATTGCTCGCCACCCTGGGCCTCGCCGGTTGCTCCACCGTCACCAGCATGACGCACCAAGGCACCATCGACGAGAATTACGGCGAGCGAACCCGAGGCGACGAGGTCGAAGACCAGAGCATCGTGACCAAGGTCTCCCATAACCTGAGTCGCATCGACGCCCGCCTCGATGACGCCCGGATCAACGTCGACAGCTATAGCGGCCTGGTGCTGCTCACCGGTCAGGTACCCAGCGAGGAACTCAAGGAGAAGGCCAGCGAGGTCGCACACCGAGTACGCAATGTCCGCGACGTCTACAACGAGCTGACCATCGCCGGTAACCTGCCCGCCAGCCAGCGACTCACGGACACCTGGCTCAACACCCGCATCCGCACCCACCTGGCCGCCAATCAGGCGATCGAATCCAGCCGCATCAAGGTGATTACCGAGAACGCCACCGTCTACCTGATGGGCATCGTGACCCGTGCCGAGGCCGACCGCGTGGTGCAGGCGGTCTCACAGCTGGGCGGCATGCAGCGCATCGTCAAGGCATTCGACTACCTAGACTGATCCCTGGACTGATCGGCCCTCGCCATTTCACAACGCCCACAACGCAGAAACACAACGCAGAAATATAACGCAGAAATATAACGCAGAAACGGCAGGCCCAAGGGCCTGCCGTTTCTGCGTTGTGCCACGACCGATATCGACCTACTTGATGACCCGCAGGGAAGGCTTGCCCCTGGGTGGGCGACGAGGGCCCTCGGCCTCTTCGCCGGCCTCTTCCTCCGGGGCGGTAGCGTCATCGCTCTCGACCTCGGATAGCGCCGGCACGCCTTCGTCATTGGCCTTCTCGGGCTCGGGCATCACCGGCTCATGACCAAAGACCATGCCCACGCCATTCTCGCGACCATAGATGGCCACCAGGGCCTCACTCGGCACCATCACCCGCATGGGCTGGCCACCGAAGCGAGCCTCGAAGCTGATCGCGTCGTTTTCCATGGCGAAGTCACGAACGGCGCTCGGCGACAGATTGAGCACGATCTGGCCGTTCTGCACAAACTGCCGCGGCACCTCCACCTGCGGGTGCTCGGCATCGACCACCGCATGGGGCGTGAGGTCGTTATCCAGCAGCCACTGGAACAGGGCCCTGGCCAGGTAGGGGCGACTGGATAGGCAAGGATGACCGGAGTCCATCGTCTAACCCTCTTGCGTTGTCCTGCCGCTCGATCGGCGGCCGGGAAAATGTATCAGCTGCGAATCTCGCGTTCGCGCTCGCTCAGCGAGGCCTTGAAGCCATCGCGTTCGAAGACACGCTCCATGTACTCGAGCAATGGCGCCACCTGCTTCTCGGGCAGCTCGATACCCAATGCCGGCAGACGCCACAGGATCGGTGCCAGGCAGCAATCCACGAGGGTGAACTCCTCACTCATGAAGTACGGCATATCCTCGAAGATAGGCGAGATGCCCACCAGGCTTTCACGCAGCTCCTTGCGCGCCTTGTCCGCCTCCTTCTTGGTCCCCTGCTCGATCTTCTCCAACAGCGGGCACCACTCGAGCTCGATGCGATGCATCCAGAGCCGGCTCTGGGCACGCGCTACCGGGTAGACGGGCAGCAAGGGGGGATGCGGGAAGCGCTCGTCCAGATACTCCATCATCACCTTGGACTCATACAGGACCAGATCACGGTCCAGCAGGGTCGGCACGCTGTTGTAAGGATTGAGGTCGGCGAGCTCCGCCGGGGGCTGGTCCGGTGCGACCTCCACGACGTCCACCGCCACGCCCTTCTCGGCGAGCACGATACGCACACGGTGGCTGCAATGATCGGCGCCACCGGAATAGAAGATCATCGACGACCGCTTGGCCACTACACCCATGAAACAATCCTCGCATCAAATCGAACGACTATGGTAACACGCCGGGCCCGCTCCGCGGGGAGGCGTTTTACCCGATACATACGATACGGGGGCGCATGGCCGATGGCCCTGCGCCCCCGCAATCACTCACCCGGGTCGGATCAGTGGATGTCGCGCCAGTACTCGCGCTTGAGCAGGTAGGCAATGACACCGAAGATGAAGATGAAGATCAACACCTTGGGCGCCAGGGCCTGGGCCTGAAGCTTGGATGGCTCACCGACATAGGCCAGGAAGTTGGTCAGGTCATAGACCGCCTCCTCGAACTCATCCGGCTCCAGCTCACCCGGCTGTGTCACCTGCAGCACGTCACAGGATTGGTACTTGCCGGTCAGCGGGTCGAGTTCGGCACCCTCTACCGGGCGGTCGGTCTCGGCGCACACCATCTCCTGCACGCCCTGCAACGGCTCGAGCACGTTGGGCATGGACACCTTGTCGAACACGACGTTGTTCACCCCGGTACTCGTGCTCGGGTCCTTGTAGAACGAGAGCAGATAGGAGTAGATCCAGTCGTCACCCCGCAGGCGCGATTCCAGGGTCAGGTCGGGCGGCGCCGCACCGAACCAGGCCTCGGCATCGCCCTCACCCATGGCGATATGCATCTGGTCATTGAAGGCCAGATCCGAGGAGAAGATCAGGTTCTCCTCCACCAGATCCTGGGGCATGTTCAGGTCCTCGGCGGCACGCGCGAAGCGCTGATGCTCCAGGGAATGACAGCCCATGCAGTAGTTGGTAAAGAGCTGCATGCCCCGCTGCAAGGACGCCTTGTCGTCGAGGTCGGGCGTCATGGAATGCGGGACGCTTGCGCCTCCGGCGGCCATGGCCGTGAGGGGCACCAGCGCGAAGAGCAGTGCAAACAATTGCTTTTTCATTAGCCAGTCACCCTCTCCGGAACGGGTTTGGTCTTCTCCAACCGCGTATAGAGCGGCATCAACAGGAAGAAGGCAAAGTAGACGGCGGTACATAGTTGGGCAACAACGGTGCGGCCATCGGTCGCCGGCAATACACCAAGGACACCGAGGACAACGAAGCTGATCGCAAACAGCACCAGCATCACCTTGGAGATCCAGCCCTTGTAGCGAATGGAGCGCACCGCACTGCGATCGAGCCAGGGCAGCACGAAGAGCACCGCAATGGCCGCCCCCATGAAGATCACGCCAAGGAACTTCGCATCGAGCCCGAACAGCGAGAAGTTGATGGCACGCAGTATCGCGTAGAAGGGCGTGAAGTACCAAACCGGGGCAATATGATCAGGCGTCTTCAACGCGTTGGCGGGCTCGAAGTTCGGCTTCTCGAGGAAGTAACCGCCCCCCTCGGGGAAGTAGAAGATCACCACGGCAAACACGAACAGGAAGACCGCCACGCCGACGATATCCTTCACCGTGTAATACGGGTGGAAGGGAATGCCGTCCAGCGGCTTGCCGGTCTCGTCCTTCTTCTTCTTGATATCGATGCCGTCGGGGTTGTTGGAGCCGACCTCATGCAGGGCAATGATATGCAGCACCACCAGCGCCAGAATCACGATCGGCAGCGCCACCACATGGAGTGCAAAGAAGCGGTTGAGGGTAATCCCCGAGATCAGGAAGTCGCCCCGCACCCACTGGGTCAGGTCGGGACCGATGACCGGGATGGCGGAGAACAGCGAGATGATCACCTGAGCCCCCCAGTAGGACATCTGCCCCCAGGGCAGCAGGTAGCCCATGAAGGCCTCGGCCATCAACGCCAGATAGATCGCCATGCCGAAGATCCACACCAGCTCACGAGGCGCCTTGTAGGAGCCGTAGAGCAGGCCGCGGAACATGTGCAGATAGACCACCACGAAGAAGGCCGTGGCGCCGGTTGAGTGCAGATAGCGAATCAGCCACCCCCACTCCACATCACGCATGATGTACTCGACCGAGGCGAAGGCACCCTCGGCGGAGGGGTTGTAGCTCATGGTCAACCAGATGCCGGTGAGGATCTGATTGACCAGCACCAGCATCGCCAGGGAGCCGAAGAAATACCAGAAGTTGAAGTTCTTGGGGGCGTAATATTTCGACAGATGCTCCTGCCACATCTGCGTCGCGGGGAAGCGCTCATCCACCCAGCGCATGATTCCCTTGTCCGCCATCGCCTTGTTCGGATTACCCATCAGGCAGTCTCCTCATCTTCGCCGACGACGATGATCTCGTCAGACTCGAAGCGGTAAGGCGGCACCTCCAAGTTGGTGGGGGCCGGCACGTTGCGAAACACTCGTCCCGCCAGGTCGAAGCGCGAACCGTGACAGGGGCAGAAGTAGCCACCCGGCCAGCCGTCGGCGCCTGCGCTATCCGCATCCGGCTCGGGACGATAGAGCGGTGAACACCCCAGATGGGTGCAGATGCCGATCAGCACACCGATCTCCGGCTTGATGGAGCGCAGGGGGCCGTCGATATAAGCCGGCTGCTGTGGGACTTCTGAGGCGGGATCGGCCAATCGTGAAGCCTCGAGGCCCTCGATCCGCTCGATCATCTCCGGTGTCCGATAGACGATCCATACCGGCTTGCCACGCCACTCCACCGTCATGCGCTGCCCGGGCTCCAGCTTGGAGACATCCGCCTGCACCGGCGCACCCGCCGCTCTCGCCCTGGCACTCGGCTGCCAGGAAGCCACAAAGGGGACCGCAACCCCGACGGCACCAACCCCACCAACCACGGTGGTAGCACCCACGAGGAAACGGCGCCGACCCTTGTTCACGCCGTTATCTGCCATTTTAAGGTTTCTCCCATCAGCTTACCCGTTGACCCATCGCAGGCACCTTCCCCGCGAACACGGACACCAAATGCGGTACATGTTAAGAAATCGAGCCGCCCCGCACAAGGAAAAGGACCCTGACCAAGGCAGCATAGCGCACACAAATCGTTGACCCAGAACAAGAAACGCCCGGGTTGATAACCCGGGCGCTGCGGACTCCAAGGCGGCTGACGATCAGCGCTTGGAGAACTGCGGACGGCGACGCGCCTTGCGCAGACCGATCTTCTTACGCTCGACTTCACGCGCATCGCGGGTCACGTAGCCCGCTTCGCGCAGCGGCGCACGGAAGTCTTCGTTGTAGGCCATCAGGGCACGCGTGATGCCGTGACGGATCGCGCCGGCCTGAGCGGAACCACCGCCGCCCTTGACGGTCACGTAGACATCGAACTGCCCCAGGGTCTCGGTCAGCTCGAGCGGCTGGCGCACCACCATGCGGCCGGTGACGCGACCGAAGTACTGGTCCAGCTCACGGCTGTTGACGGTGATCTTGCCGGTGCCCGGCTTCAGGAAAACGCGGGCCGTAGAGGTCTTGCGGCGCCCGGTACCGTAATATTGCTGTGTCATGGCGAAGATTCCCTCAGATGTTCAGTTCTTGCGGCTGCTGGGCGGCGTGCGGATGTTCGGCACCGGCGTAGACCTTGAGCTTGGTGTACATGGCGCGACCCATGGGCCCCTTGGGCAGCATGCCCTTCACGGCGCTCTCGATGATACGCTCGGGGGCGTGGTCGAGCATCTTGTCGAAGGTCATGGAGCGCAGGCCACCGGGATAGCCGGTGTGGCGATAGTAGGTCTTGGCCTTGGCCTTGTTGCCGGTAACCTTCACCTTCTCGGCGTTGATCACGACGATATAGTCGCCGGTATCGACGTGCGGGGTAAATTCGGGCTTGTGCTTGCCGCGCAGGCGACGGGCAATCTCTGTGGCCAGACGGCCGAGCGTCTTGTCCGTAGCGTCGACGACGTACCAGTCGCGCTCGACGGACTGCGGTTTGGCAGTGAACGTCTTCATGAAATCTCACCAATCAAGTGTGTTGGGTTCTGCCGTCGGCGGACCGACATGGAACCATCCCTATTCTTCTTGGTTGTCTCCGACGAGCGAGGACAACGAGTAGAGCGCGCGAAGTCTACACGAAGGCGGGCCCGGTGCGCAACGTAAGCCGTAAGCCGTAAGCCGTAAGCCGTAAGCCGTAAGCCGTAAGCCGTAAGCCGTAAGCCGTAAGCCGTAAGCCAGGATATCGCCACCGACACTCCCGGCAAGGGGGGCGTATAGCGTAAAGCGTATGGCTTATCGCGCCGGGCGAAGCCCGGTCAAGGCCTGCGGGGAAGCGCGAGGTATTCCTGAGACTGCATCTCCTGGAGGCGCGACAACGTTCTCTGGAACTCGAACTCGAGCCGCCCGTCTCGATAAAGCCGCTCGGCGGGCACCTCGGCGGACATCAGCAGCTTGACCCCGCGATCGTAAAACTCGTCGACCATATTGATAAAGCGCCGGGCCTGGTCATCGGTGGCCCCGTTCATGCGCGTCACATTGGAAACGAGCACGGCGTGAAACTCCCGCGCCAGTTCGATGTAGTCGTTCTGGCTGCGCGGTCCATCGCAGAGTTCCATGAACTCGAACCACACCACATCGTCGTGGAGCCGACGGGCATGAAGCATGCGATGGTTGACCTCGAGCGACACATCGGCCTCGCCATCCTGGCCGGCGATTTCGCGGAAGCTGCGTGAAAGCTCGGCCTCGGCGGCCTCGTCCAGCGGCGAATGAAATATCTCGGCGCGCTGGAGAGCACGCAGCCGATAGTCGACCCCCGAGTCGACGTTGACCACCTCGCAGTGGCGCTCCAGCAGGTCGATGGCCGGCAGGAACCGCGCCCGCTGGAGGCCGTCCTTGTAGAGCTCTCCGGGCACGATATTGGACGTCGCCACCAGCACCACTCCCCGCTCGAACAGCGCCTCGAGCAGGTTGGCCAGGATCATGGCATCGGTGATGTCCTTGACGAAGAACTCATCGAAGCAGATCACCCGAGCCTCGGCGGCAAACTTGGCGGCAATCAGCCGCAGCGGGTTTCGCTCGCCCTTGTAGTGCTCGAGTTCGTTATGTACCCGCTGCATGAAGCGATGAAAATGGGTACGCATCTTCTCGGGAAAAGGCAGCGACTCATAGAAGGCATCGACCAGGTAGGTCTTGCCGCGCCCGACGCCACCCCAGAAGTAAAGCCCATGAATCGACGGCACCACCGGCTCATCGGGCTCACGGGGCGCCCGCTTGCCGAACAGCCCCGCGACGCGAGACGCCAGCCCACCACTCGACGAGGCGGCCTGCGAGGGCACCGCCGGCTTGGCAAGCAGGTCGTCGTAGAGACGCTGCAGGTGTTCTACGGCCTGCGCCTGGGCGGCATCATACTGGAAGTCGTCGCGCTCCAGGTCGGCCCGGTAGCGGGCCATGGGGGTCGGACGAATGTCTCGGTTTGCGGCACTCATGAGGACGATAGCGGCCCATTTCGGCTTCGACAGGCGCCATATTATACGCGCCTGAACCACGAAGCGCATCGCCGCCGACGCCGCGCGTTGACCCACGACCCTCGCTCGGCTCTATAATGGTGCGCGCCGGGGCGATTGCCCCAACACAGGATCCGCCCGCCGTAACGCCGGCCGCTGGATCGTTCATCGCCGCAGGGAGATCGACGTGGACGAGAGCAACATCAACTGGATTCTGGCCGTCGCTTGCCTGCTGGCCGGCATCGGCCTGGGGGCCTTGGGCTATCACCTTCTCAATGCCGGCACCGATGGCAGGCAGCGCCTTCGCCAGCGCCTCGCCGAGCGCGACAGGGAGCTCTCGGCCCTGCGTGACGGCCTGGACGAGCACTTCGATGAAGTCGGTCGCCTGACCGACACGCTGCGCCACAGCGGAGAGGCCCTGGCCGCCCGCCTGGCCGCGGATGCCGCCGCCCTCGGCGGACACACCCCGAGCCGTCGCGGCCTGGCCGTGGATGCGGCCGCGCCCTCTTCCGACGAGACCGATGGCGAGGCGGTACCGACCCCCAGGGACTACGCCGACGGCTCCGGCGGAACCCTGTCCGAAGACTTCGGCCTCAAGGAGTCCGAGAGCCAGGAGCCCGAAACACCTCGCTACTGAACCGGTATATGCCATGAATCGGCATACGCCATGAACCGGTATACGTCATAGTGGCTCTCGACGCCCCGCTCCACGAGCGGGGCGTCGGCGTTCATGGCCTCAGGCCGGGTTATCGATATCCACGAAGCGATGCTCGAGGGCGAACTCCGCGGCCAGCCATTCGCCCAGCGCCCGAACGCCGTCTCGCTCGGTGGCATGATGCCCGGCACACAGGTAGTGAATACCCAGTTCACGGGCCAGGTGGGTGGTTCGCTCGGAGATCTCCCCGGAGATAAAGGCATCGGCCCCCGCCTCCCAGGCCGCGGTAATCATGTCCTGGGCGCCGCCGGTGCACCAGGCCACACGCTGAACGTCGCCCTTGCCCGGGGCCTCGACCAGCAACGCCTCTCGCCCCAGACATTCCCCGACATGGGTAGCGAGCGCCTGGGCCGGCATCCGCGACGAGGGCGCCCCCAGCCACAGGAGCCCCTCCCCCGGCTCGCCATCGGCGCAGCCGTGTGCCGTGAAGCCCAGCCGCCGCCCCAGCGCCGCGTTGTTACCCAGCTCGACGTGGGCATCCAGCGGCAGATGATAGGCCAGCAGGTTGATATCGTGAGTCAGCAGGGTCTGGAGACGTCGGCGCTTCATGCCGGTCACTGCCACCGGCTCGTTCTTCCAGAAGTAACCGTGATGCACCAGCACCAGGTCGGCGCCCCAGGCGACCGCCTCCTCGAGCAGCGCCTGGCTGGCGGTGACGCCACTGAGCACCTTCGTGACGTCTTCTCGCCCCTCCACCTGCAGGCCATTGACGGTATAGTCGTTAAAGCGTTCGGCCTGCAGCTTGCGCTCGCAGGCCGCTACCAGGGTATCGCGCTGTGCCATCGTCGCCTCCGGACGGGGTCGAATGAAGGTGTTACCATGCGTCGATTGTAACCGCCAGCACCCGGCTCCGACGACCGCCCAGACAAGGACCGAGCTCCGCATGCCGTATCGATTGCCGCGTCTTCGCTCTCTTGCCCCCTATCTGCTACCCGTTTTGGTCGGGGCCCTGCTCGCCGTGGCACTGCTCAATACGTTCCCGCAGCTAGCCGGACGCCAGACACCCGACGCGCCGGCCAGCGCCCCCTCTGCGGTCCAACGCGAACCCCTGGCGGTCTCCCCCGACGTGATGGAGTCTCGCGACACCATCGAGCGCCCGGCACCGGAGCTGCAAGAGGCGCCACCACTCTCCCGGGAACAGGGCCCCGCCAGCTACGCCGCCGCGGTGGAGCGCGCCGCCCCCGCTGTGGTCAATATCTACTCGTCTCGAGTCGTCGACAGCGACCAGCATCCGCTGATGTCGGACCCCTTCTTCCGCCAGTTCTTCGGCGACGACATGCCGGCCCGCCAGCGAATGCTCTCGAGCCTCGGCTCGGGGGTCATCGTCAGTGACGAGGGCTATGTGCTGACCAACCATCATGTCATCAGCGGCGCCGACCAGATTCAGGTTGCCCTGCGCGATGGCCGCGAAACCCTGGCCAAGGTCATCGGCACCGACCCGGAGAGTGACCTCGCCGTGCTGCGCATCGAGCTCGATGCGTTGCCGGTCATCGAGCTGGCAGATTCTACCCAGGTGGCCATCGGCGATGTCGCCCTGGCCATCGGCAACCCTTTCGGCGTCGGCCAGACCGTCACCATGGGCATCATCAGCGCCACCGGCCGCAGCCACCTGGGGCTCAACGCCTACGAGGACTTCATCCAGACCGACGCCGCCATCAACCCGGGCAATTCCGGGGGTGCCCTGATCAGCCCCGAAGGCGCCATGGTCGGGATCAATACCGCCATCTTTTCACGCTCCGGCGGCTCCCAGGGCATCGGCTTCGCCATTCCCGCCAACCTGGCGCGCAACATCCTCGAGGAGCTGGTCACCCAGGGACGGGTGATCCGCGGCTGGCTGGGGGTGGAGGCCCAGGAGCTCAACCCCCAGCTCGCCGCTTCCTTCGGCCTCCAGGCGCTGCGGGGCGTCATCATCGCCGGCGTCGTGCCGGGGGGGCCGGCCGACCAAGCCGGCCTGCGGCCCGGCGACGTGCTGCTCTCGATCGATGGCCGCCAGATCCTCGATGCCCGAGAGACGATGTCCGATATCGCGGCGGTGGAGCCCGGCGACAGCCTGCCCCTCACCGTGGTCCGCGGGGGCGAGAAACTCGAGCTGGTGGTCGAGGTCGGCGAGCGCCCCTCCCCCGAGCTCAAGAGCCCCGAATAGCGGCTCCTGTCACGCCGGCCCTTCCGCCACAATGCCAACCACACTACCAACCACACTACCAACCACAACGCCAAGGCCCCACCGAATGGTGGGGCCTTGGCATCTTGCTCGCCATCATTCAGCGCACTCAGGCCTTGATACGGTACTCGGCGCTGCGCGCGTGGGCCGTCAGTGACTCGCCGCGGGCCAGCACCGAGGCCACCCTGCCCAGGGTCGATGCCCCTTCATCCGAGCAGTTGATGATCGATGAGCGCTTCTGGAAGTCATAGACGCCCAGCGGCGACGAGAAGCGTGCGGTTCCCGAGGTGGGCAGCACGTGGTTGGGCCCGGCACAGTAATCACCCAGCGCCTCGGCGGTGTAGCGCCCCATGAAGATGGCCCCGGCATGGCGCACCTCGGGCAGCCATCCCTCGGGGTCGGCCACGGAAAGCTCGAGATGCTCGGGGGCGATGCGGTTGATCAGCGTGACCGCCTCGGCTCGATCGCGGCAGCGAATCAGCGCCCCCCGCCGAGAGAGTGATTCCCGCACGATCCCATGGCGCTCCAGGGTCGGCAGCAGCCGATCGATGGCCGCCTCCACGGCATCCAGGTGCTCGTCGTCCCAGCCGACCAGAATGGCCTGGGCATCCTCGTCATGCTCGGCCTGGGAGAAGAGGTCCATGGCCAGCCAGTCGGGGTCTGTCTCGCCATCCGACACCACCAGGATCTCCGAAGGCCCGGCGATCATGTCGATGCCTACCTGCCCGAAGACCGCCCGCTTGGCGGTCGCCACGTAGATATTGCCCGGCCCGACGATCTTGTCGACCCGCGGCACCGTCTCGGTGCCGTAGGCCAGGGCGGCGATGGCCTGGGCGCCGCCCACCGTGAACACCCGGTCGACCCCGGCAAGGTGGGCGGCGGCCAGCACCAGCTCGTTGAGCACGCCATCCGGCGTGGGCACCACCATGATGATCTCGCGGACACCGGCCACATGAGCGGGAATCGCATTCATCAGCACCGACGAGGGATAGGCCGCCTTGCCCCCCGGCACATAGATGCCGGCACGATCCAGCGGCGTGACCTGCTGGCCGAGGACGGTGCCGTCCTTCTCGGTATATTGCCAGGACTCGGGCTTCTGACGCTGGTGGTATAGGCGAATGCGCTCGGCCGCCTGGGCCAGCGCCTCGCGCTGCTCGACGGGCAGCCCTTCATAGGCGCGACGCAGGCGAGGCGCCGTCAGGGTCAACTCCACCATGCTCGCCGCCGAGAGGCGATCGAAGCGGTTGCTGGCTTCCACCAGGGCCGCGTCGCCACGCCCCTTGACCGCCTCGAGAATCTCGCTGACGCGCGCCTGAACCTCACCATCCGAGACCCCTTCCCAGGCCAGCAGATGATCAAGCCGCGCCGCAAAATCGGCATCGGTCGTGGCGAGGCGGGAGATTCCAGAAGAGGCGTTGGTCTCGGTCATGGCTGCATCTCTATGGTGTCGGGCCTGTTGGTATCGGGCCTGTTGGTATCGGGCTGGTCGAGTCTGTCGGCAGGCACTTCAGTCGGCACACAGCTCAGCCAGCAACGCCTTCGCGGCGAGCGGCGACCGCTTGCTCGAGGCGCTCGAGCAGCGGCTTGATGCGCGCATGCTTCATGGTCATTGCCGCCTTGTTGACCACCAACCGAGTGGAGATCGGCGCAATCAGCTCACTGGGCTCCATTCCGTTGGCACGCAGGGTGTTACCGGTATCGACGATATCCACGATCTCGTCGGCCAGGTTCATCAACGGCGCCAGCTCCATGGCGCCGTAAAGCTTGATGACCTCGGCCTGAATGCCCTGTTCGGCATACCAACGCCGGGCGATATTGACGAACTTGGTGGCCACCCGGCGCCTGGCGAGGGCCGGCTCGGCGCCGCGAATCCCCGCGGTCATCAACTTGCAGCGGGCGATCTCGAGGTCCAGCGGCTCATAGAGTCCCTCGGCGCCATGCTCGAGAAGCACATCCTTGCCCGCCACCCCCAGATCCGCGGCCCCCAGCTGCACATAGGTCGGCACATCGGTGGCCCGGATGACCACCAGCTTGACATCGGGCAGGTTGGTATCGAACAGCAGCTTGCGGCTCTTGCCCAGGTCCTCTACCGGCTCGACGCCGGCGTCGGCCAGCAGCGGCAGGGTCTCGTCGAGAATACGGCCCTTGGAGAGGGCCACGATCAATTGTTTGCTCATGCTTTCGCCTTGGTCATTTCATTGATCAAGCTAGAGGCTAGCCCGGCACACGACGGATGCGCGCGCCCAGCAGTTGCAGCTTCTCCTCGATGCACTCATAGCCGCGGTCGATATGATAGATGCGGTCGACCAGGGTCTCCCCCTCCGCCATCATCGCCACGATCACCAGCGACGCCGAGGCACGCAGGTCGGTGGCCATCACCGGGGCACCGGAGAGCCGCTCGACCCCCTCGATCACCGCGGTATTGCCCTCCAGGGCGATCTGCGCCCCCATGCGATTGAGCTCCTGGACGTGCATGAAGCGGTTCTCGAAGATGGTTTCCACCACCCGAGAACTCCCCCCGGCCACCGCGTTCATGGCCACGAACTGAGCCTGCATATCGGTCGGAAAGGCCGGATAGGGGGCGGTACGAATATTCACCGGCCGCGGGCGCTTGCCGTGCATGTCCAAGGCAATCCAGTCATCGCCGGTGGTGATCTCGGCACCGGCCTCCTCGAGTTTGGCCAGCACCGCCTCGAGGATGTCGGCACGGGTGCGACGCACCTTGACGCGCCCCCGCGACAATGCCGCAGCAACCAGGAAGGTCCCGGTCTCGATGCGGTCGGGCATCACGTCATGGTAGGCGCCATGCAGGCGCGGCACGCCCTCGACGGTAATGGTATCGGTGCCGTGGCCACGAATATTGGCCCCCATCTTGATCAACAGCTCCGCCAGGTCGACCACCTCGGGCTCCCGGGCGGCGTTCTCGAGCACCGTGGTGCCGTCGGCCAGGGCCGCCGCCATCAGCAGGTTCTCGGTGCCGGTGACGGTAACGGTATCGAAGAAGATGGTCGCCCCCTTCAGCCTGCCGTCCACGCGGGCGCGAATATAGCCGCCCTCGACGCGAACCTCCGCCCCCATGGCTTCCAGGCCACGCAGGTGCAGGTCTACCGGGCGCGAGCCGATGGCGCAGCCCCCCGGCAGGGACACATCGGCGTGGCCGAAGTGAGCCAGCAGCGGCCCCAGCACGAGAATGGAGGCACGCATCTTCTTGACCAGCTCGTAGGGTGCATCGCAGTGCGCTACCTGGGCCCCATCGAGCTGGATGGTCATCTTCTCGCCCATCACCGGCTCCATCCCGAGATGGCCGAGCAGTTCCAGGGTCGTCGTGATGTCCTGTAGATGCGGCAGATTACCGATGGTGACCGGCTCGTCGGCCAGCAGGCAGGCGCAGAGAATGGGCAGGGCGGCATTCTTGGCGCCACTAGCCCAGACCTCGCCGTCGACCGGCCCATTGCCGGTAATGATCAACTTGTCCATGGGGCTGGGATCTCAGGCGCCGAGGTTCTCCGACGCACCTTGCCACTGCGTCGGGGTGTAGGTCTTGATGCTCACGGCATGCAGCGCGCCGGATGCGATCTCGTCGGACAGCGCGCCATAGATCAACTGCTGACGCTTCACCGGTGACAGCCCCGCGAAGCGCTCGCCCACGGCGACCACCTGGAAGTTGCAGCCCTCGCCCTGAATATGAAACTCGCAGTCATCGATACGCGACTCGAGCAGCCCCTTGACGTCATTGGGTTGCATGGTCAGGCACTCCTTTTGTAGTACTGAATGTCGTACTGAATGTCGTACTGAAACGGTAATCAGCGTCGGGGCCGACGACGGATGCGCCTCCTGTCGACGGCCGACATGGAGGCTACATGGTAATGAAAAGCCCTTCGCTTGGCGATCGCCCCGCCAACCGAGGCTAGTCGCCCACCGCCACGAGAGGCAGCAGACGCTCGAGGCCGGCCAGATCGGTCAGGGGCGACAGCGCCGGCGAGAGGGACACCCGCTCGAGGGTCAGCCCGGCGCGCCGGGACGCGCGGGCCCACTCCAGCAGCACCGAGAGTGCCGCCGTACTCACGTCCGCGACACCGCCCAGATCGAAGCTGACGGCCTCCCCCGCCTGACGCCCCGCGAGCCAGCGACTCCCCGCATCGGCGAGTTCGGTGGCGCGCTCGAAGCTCACCCTCCCGGAAACTACCAGGCATTGGGCGCTGGCCTCCAGGCAGAGACCATCGCGCTCAAGCAGTGGAGTCACTCGCCCTGCTCCAGCTTCTCGACGCCGACATCGGGCGACCAGCCATCGATGACGGCATCATAATCACGCCCATGGTTACGCATCGCCTGGTCGAACTGATTGCGGAAGGTCAACCCCAGGTTGATGCCGTTGACGATGACGTTGACCACCCGCCAATCGCCATCGTCGAGGCGCAGCGAGTAGCTGACCGGATAGACGGTACCGTCGTTGGCCACCACTTCCATGTCGACGCCGGCCTGGTCCTCATGGCGGCGAGCGTCCTGACTCTCGAGCACGCGCAGCTCACGATAATCGAAGGTGACCAGGCCCTTGGCATAGGTGTCGATCAGGGTCTGGCGGAAGGTTTCGACGAAGCGCGAGCGCTGGCGGGGCGTGGCATTGGCGAAGTAACGCCCCATCACGCTGGCCCCGATATAGCGAAAATCGGCGATGCTGTCGAGGCTGTCATCCACCAGTGCCTCGAGTTCGGGCATGTTCTGGGCGAAGTGATCGCGCCGGCCCTCGATCTTGCCGGTCAACGTTTCGACGCTGTGGCGAATCACCTCGTCGGGGCTGCGCTCGGGCGCCGCCTGGGCGGCCAGGCTGATTACCAGGCTCAGCACCAGGGTCACCAGGGCCAGTGGAATACGGTTCATGGCAACGTCTCCATGTCGGAATCGGTAAGAATCGGACAGCGCCAGACGGTCAGCGTCTTAGTCGCTGACCATGTTTGACACAAATTGCTGAATGAGTTCTTCGAGCACCAGGGCCGACTGGGTATCCCGGAGGGTATCGCCATCGGCCAGGGACTCGGGGTCACCGCCCACGGTAAGCCCCACATATTGCTCGCCGAGCAGCCCCGAGGTCAGGATCGCCGCCGTGGTATCCCGGGACAGCTGACCTTCCAGCTCGCCATCGATCTCGAGGACGACCCGGGCATCGTACCAGTCGGTATCGAGCTCCACGGCCACCACACGCCCGACGGTGACACCGGCCATGGTCACTCGTGCCCGCGACTTCAGGCCCCCGATATTGGCGAAGTTGGCCTCCAGGCGGAAGGTGTCGCTGGGCGCCTGGACGCTCATGCCGCTGACCCGCAGGCCGAGAAATACCATGCCGAGGATGCCGGCGAGCATGAACAGCCCCACCCCCAGTTCCAGGGTTTTACTGCGCTTCATCTAGAATCTCCACATCTGGGCAATCGCTTGCCGCTCAGGCGAGGCCACCGAACATCACGGCGGTCAGCACGAAATCGAGGCCAAGCACGGCCAGCGAGGAATAAACCACGGTACGGGTAGTGGCCCGCGAGATGCCTTCCGACGTCGGCACCAGGTCATAGCCCTGGAACACGGCGATCCAGGTCACCACCACGGCGAACACGAGACTCTTGAGGATGCCGTTTCCGACATCATCGACGAAGTCGACGCTGGCCTGCATGTTGGACCAGTAAGACCCCTCGAAGACCCCCAGCCAGTCGACCCCCACCAGGTAGCCACCGTAGATGCCGACGACGCCGAATCCCACCGTCAGCAGGGGGAGAGCCACGAAGCCCGCCCACAGCCGCGGCGCCACCACCCGACGCAGCGGGTCGACGCCGATCATTTCCATGCTGGTCAACTGCTCGGTGGCCTTCATCAGCCCGATTTCGGCGGTGAGTGCTGACCCGGCACGCCCGGCAAACAGCAGTGCCGCCACCACCGGGGCCAGCTCTCGCAGCAGGGAAAGCGCCACCATCTGGCCCAACGCATCCTCGGCACCGAAGTCGACCAGGATGGTATAGCCCTGCAGCGCCAGCACCATGCCGATGAAGAGCCCCGAGACGAGCACGATGGCCAACGACAGCACGCCGATGAAGTGCATCTGACGCACCCAGAGATAAAGCCCCTCGCGGCTCGGCACCCCCACCGCGGACTGCATCAAAAAGATGCTGGCCCGCCCCAGCGACTCGAGCAGATCACAGCCCCAGCCTCCCAGGCGGCGAATTCGCTGGATCATCGCGGGTCTCCGGTGCTTAACATATCGCTGACGAAGTCCATGGCCGGATAATGAAACGGCACGGGCCCATCCGGCTCGCCGTGGACAAACTGGCTGACCCGGGGGTCCTGGTCCACGTCGAGGCTCTTCGGCGTACCATGGGCCATGACCCGGCCGTCGGCGATCACATAGACGTAATCGGCGATGGACAGGGTCTCCTTGATATCGTGGGAGACCACGATGGACGTCAGCCCCAGCGCCTGATTGAGGCGCTTGATCAGCTGCACCAGCACGCCCATGGAGATCGGGTCCTGGCCGACGAACGGCTCATCATAGAGGATCAGCTCGGGGTCCAGGGCAACGGCCCTGGCGAGCGCCACCCGGCGCGCCATGCCACCGGAGAGCTCCGAGGGCATCAGCTCCCGGGCGCCGCGCAGGCCCACCGCCTCGAGTTTCATCAGCACCAGGTCGCGGACCATGGCCTCGGGCAGATCGGTATGCACTCGCAGCGGGAAAGCCACATTCTCGAAGACGCTCAAATCGGAGAACAGTGCCCCGCTCTGGAAGAGCATGCCCATGCGCCGGCGCATGGTGAACAGCGCTCGCCGGGACTGGCGATGCACATCCTGGCCATCGATCAGCACCCGCCCCGCCTCCGGGATGAGCTGGCCGCCGATCAGCTTGAGCAGGGTGGTCTTGCCGCTACCGCTGGGGCCCATGATGGCGGTGACGCCACCACGCTGGATCGTCATGTCGACGCCGCGGAAAATCTCCTTGTCGCCACGCACGAAATGCAGCCCCTCCACCGCCACGAAGGGAGTGTCACTCATCGGCTCAACCATACCTGTAAAATTAACGAACATCGTATCCTAACCACCCTACCGGGCGCCAGCCCGCCACCATCCATGGGTTGCACCACTTCCGGCCAGCACGTTTAATAGCGCCTTTCCGCCACTGTCCGGTTGAGTGAGTCGCCCCATGCTGTTACCCCTTTTCGCCGTGCTGCTGGGCCTTGTCGCCCTGCTGTGGAGTGCCGACCACTTCGTCGGCGCGGCCGCCGCCACGGCGCGCCGCGCCGGCATGAGCACCATGCTGGTCGGCATGACCATCGTCGCCCTGGGCACCTCGGCGCCGGAGATCGTGGTATCGCTGATGGCCTCCCTCGATGGCATTCCCGACCTGGCCACCGGCAATGCCCTGGGCTCCAACATCGCCAATATCGGCCTGGTGCTAGGCATCACCGCGATCGTCGTGCCGATCCCGGTACGCTTTTCCATGGTGCGCCGGGAGCTGCCCCTGCTGCTGGGCGCCACCGGCCTCGCCGGCTACACCCTGGCCAATGGCCACCTGGGCCGCCTGGATGCCGGCCTGCTTGTCGCCTTGCTGGTATTCAGCCTGTGGTGGCTGTTTCGCGCCGACACCCCGGACGCCGAGGAAGCCGTGGCGGGCGACATCCCGGACATGGCACTGCCTCGCGCCCTGCTGTGGCTGACGGTAACGCTTGCCGTGATGGTGGCCGGCTCCCGCGGCCTGGTATGGGGGGCCAGCGAGATCGCCCGCGGCATGGGGGTCAGCGAGCTGACCATCGGCCTGACCATCGTGGCCATCGGCACCAGCCTCCCCGAGTTGACGGCCTGCGTGGCCAGCGCCCTCAGGCGCCATCATGACCTGGCCATCGGCAACGTGATCGGCTCCAACCTCTTTAATCTTCTGGCCGTGCTGCCGGTGCCCGGACTGCTTGCGCCGGGAGCGATTGATTCCGCCGCCGGCGAGCGCGACTACCCCGTGCTGCTGCTGCTCACCCTGGCCCTGGGCGCCCTGCTGCTCTGGCATCGCCGCAACCATCTCGGCCGACTCCCCGGCGTGGCCCTGGCCGCCACCTATGCCGGCTACCTGATCTGGCTCGGCATGACCAGCCTGGGCGGCGGCGCTTGAGTCACGACGCACAACAGGCAACAATCGACGCCATGACATCCGACACGCCTTCGGCCGGCTCGGCCCTTCGTGATAGTGCCCGGCGCACCCTGCGCCTCGAGCAACGCGCCATCGGCGCGCTGGTGGCACGCCTCGACGACGCCTTCGACCGGGCCTGCGAGCTGGCCCTGGCCTGCCGCGGCCGCGTGGTGGTGACCGGCATGGGCAAGTCCGGCCATGTCGCGGGCAAGATCGCCGCCACACTTGCCAGCACCGGCACACCGGCCTTCTTCGTCCATCCCGGCGAGGCCAGCCACGGCGATCTGGGCATGATCACCCCCGGCGACGTCGTACTGGCACTCTCCAACTCCGGCGAAACCGCCGAGGTGACGGCCCTGCTGCCACTGCTCAAGCGCATGAAGGTCCCCCTCATCAGCATGACCGGGCGCCCCGCCTCGAGCCTGGCACGCCACGCCGAGGCACACCTCGACACCGGCGTCGAACGCGAGGCCTGTCCCCTCGATCTGGCGCCGACGGCGTCGACCACCGCCGCCCTGGCCATGGGCGATGCCCTGGCCGTGGCCCTGCTCGAGTCGCGCGGCTTCACCGCCGAGGATTTCGCCCTCTCCCACCCCGGTGGCAGCCTGGGCAAGCGTCTGCTTCTGCGGGTCAGCGACCTCATGCACAGCGGCAGCAGGCTGCCCCGGGTGCCGCTGGGAAGCCCGCTTCGCGATGCCTTGCTGGAAATCACTCGCCAGGGCCTCGGCTTCACCTGCGTGGTGGCGCCCGACGGCCGCCTCGCCGGGGTCTATACCGACGGCGATCTGCGCCGCACCCTGGACCAACACAGTGACCTCAGCGGGCTGGTCGTGGACGACGTGATGACCTGTCCAGGCAAGCGAACCTCCCCCGAGACCCTCGCGGCAGAAGCGGTAAGCCTGATGGAGGACCACCGCATCTCCGCCCTGGCCGTGGCCGACGCCGATGGCCGCCCGGTGGGTGCCCTGCATATGCACGACCTGCTCGCCAGCGGCGTGATCTGATCTCAACGACAAGGAGCCCCCATGCCCCACACCTCGCCCCTTCAGGACCCCCAGCTCAACGCCCGCCTGCGCCGGATTCGCCTGCTCGCCCTGGACGTCGACGGCGTGCTCACCGATGGCCAGCTCTACTTTCAGGCCGACGGCATCGAGATCAAGGCGTTCAACGTCCAGGATGGCCACGGGCTGAAGCTGCTCAAGCGAGCCGGGATCCAGGTGGCGCTGATCACCGGCCGCGAATCCCCCACGGTCACTCATCGCGCGGCCGCCCTGGGCATCTCTCATGTCTTCCAGGGTATCGAGAAGAAGCTGCCGGTCCTGCGGGAACTCACCTCACGCCTGGGACTGGAGCTCGACCAGGTGGCCTACTGCGGCGATGACATGCCCGATGTCGGCGCCATCCGCCGCGCCGGCGTAGGCATCAGCGTGCCCAACGCCCCGACGTATATCCAGAAGCACGCGGACTGGGTCACCGAGCGTAGCGGCGGCCAGGGCGTCGCCCGTGAAATTGCCGATACCCTGCTGCGCTCCCAGGGCCACTGGGACGCGGTCGTCGACACCTATCTCCACGGGGCCGGCTGACATCATGCCCCTGCCGCGCCCCGGTTTTCGTACCTGGCTGGCTCTGCTGCTGCTGGCACTGGGCGCCGGCCTGGCGCTGCTTGACCTCCATGAGCCCGGCGCCCCCGGACAGGCGCCGGGCGCCACCGTTGGCGAACCCGACTTCTACCTCGAGTCCGCCCGCCTCACCCGCTACGATGCCCAGGGCCGCCCTCATCAGCGGGTGACCACACCACGCCTGGTTCACACCCCCGAGGATGATGTGACGCGCCTGGAGGCGCCACGCATCAGGCTCCATGATGATGCCGGGCGACTCTGGCTCGCCGAGGCCGACAAGGGAACCTTGGGGCCCGGCGGCAACCCGCTGAGTCTCGATGGCAACGCCCGCCTGGAAGCCCCCGCCGAGCGCTGGGAGCTCGAGACCCAGGCGCTGCACTACGATGCCGACACCGGCCACGCCTGGAGCACGACCCCTGCCACGCTGCGCCAGCCGCCCCAGCGCATGAGTGGCGACCGGTTCGATGCCTGGCTCAATGACAACCGAGCACGCCTGACCGACAATGTTCGCGGCCACCACCCGCCCGAGACACTCGAGGAGTCTTCTCCATGAAGCGCCCCCACCCTCCCCGCCTCGCCTGTGCACTCCTGCTGGCACTGCTGGCGGTCGCCCCGGCGAGCCAGGCCCAGGACCCGTCTCAACAGCAGGATGCCAGCGCCCCCATCCTGGTGGAGGCGGATCGCCTCGACCTCGATGATCGCGCCGGCACCGCCGTCTATACCGGCAATGTGGATATTCGCCAGGGCAGCATGCGCCTGACCGGCAACCGCGTCGAGATACGACGCAATGCCGCCGGCGAGCTCTCCCAGGCGACCGCAACCGGCGACCGGGCCTACCTGGAACAGCAACCCGACCCCGCCGAGCCGGTCATCAAGGGCTGGGGGCGCACCATCGTCTACCATGTGGCCGAGCGGCGCGTGGAGCTGATCGACCGCGCCGAGCTCCATCAGGGAGGCGACACCTTCGAGGGCGGCTACCTGGAATACTTCCTCGATCGCCGCGTGGTCCAGGCCCGCGCCGATGCCGAGGGCGTCGAAGGCAGCCAGCGCATTCGCATGACCCTCCAGCCAGAACAAGAGTAGGAGAGCCATGAAGACCCTTCACGCTCGCCACCTCGCCAAGAGCTACAAGCGACGCCGCGTGGTTCAGGACATCGGCCTGTCGATCCGCCAAGGCAGCATCGTCGGCCTCCTGGGCCCCAACGGCGCCGGCAAGACCACCTCCTTCTACATGATCGTGGGGCTGGTGCGCGCCGACGCCGGCTCGGTGTCCATCGACGAGCAGGACCTCTCCAACGCCGCCATGCACGAGAGGGCCCGGGCGGGAATCGGCTATCTGCCCCAGGAGGCCTCGATCTTTCGCAAGCTGTCGGTGGCCGACAACATCATGGCGATCCTCGAGACCCGCCGCGATCTCGACCGTGACGGCCGTCGGGCGAGACTGGAACAGCTGCTCGAGGAATTCCATGTCACCCATATCCGCGACAACCCGGGAATGAGCCTCTCCGGCGGCGAACGTCGCCGGGTGGAGATCGCCAGGGCCCTGGCGACCGAGCCCGCCTTCATCCTCCTCGACGAGCCCTTTGCCGGGGTCGACCCGATCTCCGTGGGCGAGATCAAGGGCGTCATCCGCCAGCTGAAGGCACGCGGCATCGGCGTGCTGATCACCGACCACAACGTCCGCGAGACCCTCGACATCTGTGACACCGCCTACATCGTCGGCAACGGCAAGATCATCGCCGAGGGCGGCGCCGAGGCGATCCTGGCCAACCAGAAGGTCCGCGAGGTCTACCTGGGCGAGGACTTCCGGCTCTAACGACCGTCGGCGGCACGATGCCTCCCCCACACTCGGATAACGCCGCGGATGCCAGGATGATGCGATGGTGCCTCGCCTGATCATCGGTGGCATGATTATTGCTTAAGCCGTATTGCGCGACGCCACGCCAGCGACTAGGGTGTGGGTTCACGCTACGCCAGGAGGACGCCCGCCATGGCCATGAAGGCATCCCTGCAGCTGCGGGTCGGCACCCAGCTGACCATGACGCCTCAGCTGCAGCAGGCCATTGCACTGCTGCAACTCTCCACCCTGGACCTACGCCAGGAGGTCCAGCAGGCCGTAGAGAGCAATCCGCTGCTGGAGCTCGACGACGACTTCGGCGAGCAAGCCACCCCGCCGTCGGCCGACGACGACTGGGCAAGCGAGATCCCCGAGCAGCTCGCCACCGACAGCGACTGGTCGGACACCTACCAGGATCTGGGAGCCCCCGCCGGCGGTGAGGGCCCCGACTTCGAACGCCAGGCAGAGGGCCAGAGCCTGCAGGGCCACCTCGCCTGGCAGCTGGCGATGAGCGACCTGGCGCCACGGGAACGGCAGATCGCCGAGAGCCTGATCGATGCGGTGAGCGATGCCGGCTATCTCGCCACGCCCCTCGACGACATCCGCGACGGCCTCAGGCAGCAGGGGCTGACCGACCTGCACTGTCGGGAGATGGAACGAGTGCTAAAGCGCCTGCAGCAGTTCGAACCCACCGGCATCTTCGCCCGCGACCTGAGCGAATGCCTGCTGCTACAGCTCGCGCCTCTCCCCGATGATACGCCATACCTGCCCCAGGCCCGGCGCCTGGCCCGCCAGTTTCTCGAGGCCCTGGGCGGCGGCGATCGCCGATTGCTCAAGCGCCGCCTGGGGCTGGATGATGCCGCGCTCGACGCGACCATCGCCCTGGTGCGCCGCCTGGACCCACGCCCCGGCAGCGCCTTCTCCGGTCTGTCCGATAGCTACGTGACCCCCGACCTGGTGGCCTTTCGCGACCACCGGGGCTGGCATGTCGAGCTCAACCCCGAGGCCCTTCCCCGCCTGCGCATTCAACCCGATTACGCGGCCCTGGTGCGCCGCGCCGACAAGAGCGATGACAACCAGTTCCTCAAGGAACACCTCCAGGAGGCGCGCTGGCTGATGAAGAGTCTGACCAGCCGCAACGACACCCTGCTGAGGGTCGGACGCGAGATCATGGTGCGTCAACTCGACTTCCTGGAGCGGGGGGAAGAGGCCATGAAGCCGCTGGTTCTGGCCGATATCGCCCAGGCGATAGAGATGCACGAATCCACCATCTCGCGGGTTACCACCCAGAAGTTCATTCACACCCCCCGCGGCGTCTTCGAGCTCAAGTTCTTCTTCTCCAGCCATGTCGGCGGCGAGGGCGAGGGCGATGCCCACTCCAGCACCGCCATCCGGGCCCGCCTTCGCAAGCTGATCCAGGAAGAGCCTCCACGCAAGCCGCTATCCGACAGCCGTCTGGTCACCCTCCTCGACGAGGCCGGCATCCCGGTAGCCAGGCGGACGGTCGCCAAGTATCGCGAGGCCATGGGCATCCCCTCCTCCAGTGAACGCAAGCGACTGCGGTGACCGGAATGCGCCAAGGCCGTGACGCCTCAGCGGGCCGAAGGAGAGCCCCCGATGCGCCGGACGGCCAGGATGGATACCCCCGGAATCGCCAGGGGGTATGCAAGGCAGGAAAAAGGGTTACAATCGAATCACCACCAATGAGCAAGGAGCGTGTCATGCAAGTGAATATCACCGGCCATCATGTGGAACTGACCGATGCCCTGCGTGACTATGTCAACGAGAAGCTGACCCGCGTGGAGCGCCACTACGACAATATCACCACCGTGCAGGTGACCCTGTCCGTCGAGAAGGAACGTCAGTCTGCCGCTTGCATCATGCACGTCGCCGGCGCCGACCTGCACGCCGAGGCTCAAGAAACCGACATGTATGCCGCCATCGATGCGCTCGCCGACAAGCTGGACCGCCAGCTGGTCAAGCACAAGGAGAAGGCTCAGGCCCGCGCCCAGGGCGCCGGTGCTCGCTAAGTCAACAATGGCGTCTCTCGAAACCATCCTGCCCCCCGAGCGCACGCTCTTCGATGTGCCCGGGGGAAGCAAGAAGCGGGTGCTGGAGTTCTTCAGCACCTTCATTGCCCAGAACACGCCCAGCCTCGATAGCCAGGAGGTGTTCGCGCGGCTGATCGCCCGCGAACGACTCGGCAGCACCGGCATCGGCAACGGCGTGGCCATTCCCCATGCCCGCAGCCCCCACTGCAAGGCGCCCATCGCCGGCTTTCTCAAGCTGCTCGAACCGGTAGACTTCGATGCCATCGACGGCGAACCCGTCGATCTGGTATTCGTGCTGCTGGTTCCCGAAGAGGCCGATGCCGCCCACCTGACTCTGCTGGCACAGCTGGCGGGTATTATGAACAACGTCGATACGCGCACTCGCCTACGGCGTAGTTCGAGCCAGCGTGACCTCCATGAGAGCCTTATCGAGGCCATTCGACGACAGGGCTGAGTGACGCCATGCCGCTCACTCGGCCACACGGAATGACCAGGAGACCCCCATGCAGCTCGTGATCATCAGCGGCCGTTCCGGCTCGGGCAAGTCGATCGCCCTGCAGGCACTGGAGGATCTCGGCTATTATGCCATCGATAATCTGCCGGCCATGTTGCTGGGCTCGCTGGTCGACGAACTCGGCAATCCCGAGTCCCAGCGCTCCTCCATCGCCGTCAGCGTCGACGCCCGCAACCTGCCCCAGGCCCTGAAGCGCTTCCCCAGCCTGCTGGAGGAGGTTCGCGAACGCGGCATCGATTGTCGAGTGATCTATCTGACCACCGATGCCCGCATCCTGATCGAACGCTACTCCGCCACGCGACGGCGCCACCCGCTGACCCGGGATAGCGAGATGACCCTCGCCGAGGCGATCGACTCCGAGGAACAGGCCCTGGCCGAGATCCGCGACCTGGCGGACCTGGTGATCGATACCTCACGCCTGTCGGTACATGAACTGCGCGGCCGTATCGCCGACCAGGTCGCCGGGCATCGTCCCGAACAGCTGACCCTGACCGTGGAATCCTTCGGCTTCAAGCGCGGTGTGCCCCTGGATGCCGACCTGGTATTCGATGCCCGCTGCCTGCCCAATCCTTACTGGGATCCACGCCTGAGGCCCTTTACCGGCCAGGACCCGGAGGTCATTGCCTTTCTCGAGGACTACCCCCTGGTACAGACGATGCTCACGGATATCCATGCCTGGCTGACACGCTGGCTGCCCAGCTATGCCGCCAGCCATCGCAGCTATCTCACCGTGGCCATCGGCTGCACCGGCGGCCAGCATCGCTCCGTCTATCTCGCCGAGCACCTGGCAACGCAGCTGGCCCAGAGCCGGCGCCATGTACGCCTGCGCCACCGCGAACTGGGCATCCAGGACACCCTTCCCGCCCCCGACGACATACCTCATCAAGGACGTTGAGCGTGCCGCAACGCAAGCTGACCCTTTCCAACAAGCGCGGGCTCCACGCCCGCGCCGCCACCAAGCTGGTACAGTGCTGCCAGCCCTTCGCCGCCCGGGTCCGCGTGGCCAAGGATGACCACCAGGGTGACGCCGACAACATCATGTCGCTGCTGATGCTGGCCGCCCCCTGCGGCACCGAGCTGACCGTCAGTGCCGATGGCAGCGATGCCGAAGCGGCCCTCGATGCCATCCAGGCGCTCTTCGAGTCCCGCTTCGAGGAAGACGACTAGCCGCCGGCCACGGTCATCTCGTCGATCAGCCAGCTGCCGGTGTGGATGCTGCCGCGGGTATCGATATCGCTGCCCACGCCGGCGAGCCCCCGGAACATGGCTTCCAGGTTGCCGGCGATGGTGAACTCCTCCACCGGATGCTGAATCTTGCCGTTCTCTACCCAGAAACCGGCCGCCCCCCGCGAGTAATCGCCGGTGACGCCATTGACCCCCTGCCCCATCAGCTCGGTCACCAGGACCCCGCGGCCCATGCGCTCGAGCAGCTCCTCACGGGATGCCAGCGGCGCCGTGATCCGCAGGTTACGCGCGCCCCCGGCATTGGCGGTGGTCGACATGCCCAGGCGCCTCGCGCTGTAAGCGGAGAGCATGTAGCTGGACAGGCGCCCCTTGTCGATAAACACATTGTCACGCGTCTGCACGCCGTCATTGTCGAAGGGCGAGCTGGCCATGGCGCCGACCTCCATGGGCTTCTCCTGGAGGCTGAACCACTCCGGGAAGAGGGCGTCGCCCAGGCGGTCACAGAGAAAGGAAGACTGCCGAAACAGCGCACCGCCGGCGATGGCCCCCATCAGTGAACCGACCAGCCCGACGGCAAGATTCGGGTCGAAGAGAACCGGCATCCGCCCGGTGGCCGGGCGCCGAGCACCGAGACGGCGCAGGGTCTTCTCGGCGGCACGCTCGCCGACGCACTCGGGCGCCCATAGATCGCGTGGGTCCCGGGCACTGGTAAAGTCATAGTCGCGCTGCATGCCGGCGGCGTCTTCGGCGATCAGCATGCAGGAGAGGGAATGGCGGCTGCCGCGCTGGCTACCCAGAAAGCCGTGGCTATTGGCATAGACCCTCACCCCCTCGCCGCTGGACAGCGAGGCCCCGTCCGAACTCTTGATTCCCGCCTTGCCGCGCCCGGCCGCCTCGCAGGCCAGGGCCAGGTCGATCGCCTCTTCGGTGGTCAGGGGCCAGGGGTGATGCGCCTTCAGGTCGGGCAGATGGGTGGCCATCAGCTCGGCGTCGGCCAATCCGGCGGCGGCATCCTCGCCGGTGTAGCGGGCGATGGCGATGGCCTTCTCGACCACGGCGCGAATGGAGGCCTCCCCGGCATCGGTGGACGAGGCACTCCCCTTGCGCTTGCCGAGATAGACGGTCACCGCGATGCCCTGGTCACGCGAGAGCTCGACGGTCTCGACCTCCCCCTCGCGGACGCTGACGTCGACACCCTGGTCGACGCTGGCACCCACTTCACAGGCATCGGCCCCCAGCATCCGAGCCAGCTCCAGGGCCTGTCGGGAACGGTGCTCCAGCTGAGCCTGCTGGGCGGCGGCATCGAAAGCCTGAGTCATCTGTATCCTCCTTCGGCGGGCCTGCTGGCCACACCCGTGATGTTCATTCTCAGCCCGGTGAAACAGGCTGGTATACTATCGGGACACCCAGCCCCAACCAATGGAAGCGGCATGTCCCAGGAATCTCCCCGCGAACTGCTCGACCAGGTCCTTCAGCAGCCGGACAACGACGAACGCCCCAGCAAGTCCCAGCTCAAGCGGGAGATGCAGGCACTGCAGACCCTAGGCGAACAGGTCATCGCCATGACGCCCGGTGAGCGAGCGCGCTTTCCCCTCTCCGACGATATGCTCGCCGCCGTGGAAGAGACCTCGCGCATTCGCTCCCACGAGGGGCGCCGCCGGCATATGCAATATATCGGCAAGCTGATGCGCCGCGAGGACCTCGCGGCCATCCGCGACGTCCATGTCAGGATCGAGCAGGAAACGCTGCGCCGCGATCATGCCTTTCATCGGCTCGAGACGTGGCGTGACCGCCTCATCGACGAAGGCGACCCGGCGGTGGAAGCCTTCGTGGCCGACTATCCCGACGCCGACCGCCAGGCCCTGCGCCAGCTGATCCGCAACGCCCGACGCGAGCATGAGAACGGCAAGCCCCCGGCCAGCGCCCGCAAGCTGTTCAAGCTGATCCGCGAGATGGCCGGCCTCTAGAGCTTGAAGCCGTAAGCTTGAAGCTTGAAGCCGAAAGTTACCCCGGCAGGCCATAGGGCTCTCTTCCAGTTTCTCAGCCACAGCGCTCTTCCAGCTTCCAGCCGCGAAGCGGCGCTCTTCCGGCTTCAAGCTCAGGACTGGGTGCCACCCACGGTCAGCTCGTCCAGCTTGAGGGTGGGCTGGCCGACCCCCACCGGGACGCCCTGCCCCTCCTTGCCGCAGACGCCGATGCCGGGGTCCAGCGCCATATCATGGCCGATCATCGATACCTGCCCCATGGCCTCGGGGCCATTGCCGATCAGGGTGGCTCCCTTCACCGGCGCGGTGATGCGACCCTCCTCGATCAGATAGGCCTCGCTCGCCGAGAACACGAACTTGCCCGACGTGATATCCACCTGGCCACCGCCGAAACTCACCGCATAGAGACCACGCTTGACGCTCTTGAGGATGTCACCGGGGTCGTCCTGTCCGGCAAGCATCACGGTGTTGGTCATGCGCGGCATGGGCAGATGGGCGAAGGACTCACGGCGGGCGTTGCCGGTGGGCGCCATGCCCATCAGCCTGGCATTGAGCTTGTCCTGCATGTAGCCGGTGAGAATGCCGTCCTCGATCAGCGGCGTTCGCTGACCCGGGGTGCCCTCGTCATCGACGCTCATCGAGCCACGCCGGTCGTCCAGGGTGGCATCATCCACCACGGTCACGCCCGGCGCCGCGACACGCTCGCCCAGGCGCCCCGCGAAGGCGGAACTTCCCTTGCGATTGAAATCCCCCTCCAGGCCGTGCCCGACGGCCTCATGCAGCAGGATGCCCGGCCAGCCCGGCGCCAGCACCACCGGCATCTGACCCGCCGGGGCGTCGACCGCGTCCAGGTTGACCAGCGCCTGGCGCACGGCTTCCTTGGCGAAACGCTCGGCCACTCCCTCGTCGCGCAGCCGCGACATGGGATAGCGCCCCCCGCCCCCGGCGCTGCCACGCTCGCGACGACCATTACGCACGCTGATCACGCTGACGTTGAAGCGCACCAGGGGACGAATATCGGCCGCCAGGGTGCCGTCGCTGGCGCGTACCAGCACCACCTCGTGTACCCCGGAAAGCGAGGCACTGACCTGGCTGACCGACGGGTCGGCGGCCCGGGCCACGCGGTCCGCCTCCTTGAGCATGGCGACCTTCTCCTCGGCGCTGAGCCCGGTGAGCGGGTCGACGCCGGCGTAGCGGGCCACCGGCCCCACCGCGACCGGCGCGCCGAGGGCCGGGCGCTTGCCGCTGCGCACGATGCCCGCGGCGGTGCGCCCCGTTTCGCTCAGGGCATCGGCGCTGATCTGGTTGGAGTAAGCAAACCCGGTCTTCTCTCCGGCCAGGGAGCGTACGCCCACCCCGCCGTCGATGTTGTAACTGGCCTCCTTCACTTCACCGTCTTCCAGCACCCAGCCCTCGTGCCAGCTGCGCTGAAAATAGAGGTCGGCATAGTCAATGCCCGGCCCCATGGCATGGCCGAGACCGATGTCCAGGTCATCCAGGGAGAGCCCGCCGGGAGTCAGCAGGATGCCGGCGGCTTCGTCTAGCAGTGCGTGTCTCGCTTGAGTCATTCGGCGCTTTCCACTGAGATTGTCGGCTCGGTCAAGGGACCGAGCACGCGATAATGAATTCGGGTAACACTGTCGATGACATCACCGAACAGGCGGTCGGCGACAAACAGGGCGCCCCCCACCATCGGGGCGCCAGCGATGACCGCGGCCAGCGGCAGGTTACGGCTGACGGGGACTGTGACGCCCAGCAGCATATCGAGTTCCCGCCGCGCCAGCTCGACGCTGCCATCGAGAGTGAAGCGTGTGGCCGGCCCCACGACCTCGACCGGCCCACGCGTCTCGAGACTGCCACCATACAGGGTCGCGGCACCACTGACACGATCGAAGGCCGTTCCCTGGCCGGTCACATCGGAGAAGTCCAGGCGCAGCCGACGCACCAGGTTATCGATATTGAGCAGGCCCACCAAACGGGCCGGGGTCGAGTCCAGATTGACAAAACTCCCGTCACGCAGCTCCGCCTCGACGCTGCCTCGGGAGCGCTCCAGGGCAAACTGCCAGGGGGCCCCCGGCCAGGCCAGTTGGCTCTTGACCCGGGTCTCGGCGCTGCGCACCGCCGCCGCCAGACCCAGCCGCTCCAGGGCCGTCCCCGCATCCCGCCCGTCCAGGTCGAGACGCGCACGGGTCAGGCTGGCCTCGGGACCCGCCGCCTCCCAGACCAGCTCACCGCGGGCGCTGAGCTCGCCCAGGGTCAGCCCCAGGGGGGCAATGCTGAGACGCTCGGGCGTGGCCTGCCAATGAGCGGTCAATGGCCCCAGCCGCTGGCCGTCGCGCTCGATGTCGGCGATACGCAAACGCCCGCCAGGCACGTCGGCTACCCAGGCGGGGAATGGCCGAGGCGCCGGGGGAGTGGCGATCTCATCGATCAGCGAGCCCACCTCGCTGTCGGACGGCATCAAGGCATCCAACGAGAGGCGCTCCAGGCCGATATCCAGCGGCTCGGTGAGCCCGGGTCGGTAGTCGAGCTCCCCCTCGAGCAGGCTGCCATCCAGCACCAGCCGCCAGCCGCCGCCGGCCTGTGGACGCGCCGTCGTATAGAAGGAGCCCAGACAACGTCCCTCGTGCTCCAGGCAGTCGCTGGCCAGGCGCACCTCGCGCAGGCCCGGGGCCGTGCCGCCCGTATCACTCCCCCCTGTACCGCTCCCCCCGACCAGGCCGGCGAATGCCTCGCTCCATGACCGGGGAGACAGCCGCGGCAGATAGGCATCGAGCCACCACCCCGAATCGGCGGGCCAGGCACCGCCGGGCTGACGCCCCAGCCAGACCTGTCCCTGGCTGGCGTCGCCACCGGGCAGCCCCCGCCAGCGCCATGCCACGGCCTCGCCCAGACGCCCCTCGAGGCGCCCCGCCGTCAGGTCCATATCGAGCCGCAGGGGGCGCGGCTCTCCCGCCACCTTGCCCAGTGGCTCGGGCAGGTCGACCGCCAGGCCCTGTAGCGAGCTCTCCAGGTGCAGGGAAATCGCCTCATCGACCGCGAGTCGGCCCCGCCAGTCGAAACGCCCCGTCAGGCGCTCCTCGAGAGCCGAGACACCTCCCAGTTCGAGCAGCGGGCCCGCCTCGGCGGTGCCGGCAAGCTCGATCCCGCCGTTTCGGGTGTCGATATCGGCGCGCAGCGGCCCGCCCAGCAAGCGCCCCTCGAGGCGCCCGGAGAGCCCCCCTTCGCTGCCCTGTTGATGCCAGGTCAGGGGGCCGTGAACCTCCCGAAAGCCCAGGCCCAGCGGACGATACTCGAGCAGCGGCAAGGCGGCCTGGGCCTCGACCGCGAGATCCAGCGCCTCGGGACGATCAAGCGGTAGCGCCAGGCGCAGGTCGCCATCGACACGCCCCTCTTGCGCCTGCCAGTCTTCCACGAGGTCCATGCCCTCTACCGGCATGTTAAGCAGGAAACGGCGCAGTGCCGAGGCCTCGGCGGCCAGTGTTCCCGCCACGTCCAGGCGTTCATCCACCAGCCGGACTCGCCCCTCGCTGCCTTCCACCCCGAGACTCTGGGCCCGGGTTATCTCGGCGTCCAGCGTCTCATCCTTGAGCCGCAGGCGTCCCTCGATGTCCTCAAGCACCGGCCAGCCAGGGGCGATGGGCAGACGCCCATCACGAATGGCCAGGTCGAGATCAAAGCTCGGCTCGATGCTGTCGTCATCGTCGCTACCCGCAAGCGGCACATGCAGGCGCAGGGAGCCCTCGGTGGCTCGGCCGGCCACGCCATCGGCGAGCCAGTCGTGCAGTTCATCGTCGAGGATGCCCACCGGCAGCCACTCCACGAGCGGCGTCTGTACGGCATCGACGTCTTCCAGGGCCAGGGTCAGGCCGAAACCGCCCCGGTCGCCCTGCCCGGCAGACAGGCCGAAGCCACCGCTGACCTCGGCGCCATTCCACCCGACCCGCAGGTCACGACCGCTGACCAGGCTACGCGGTCCATCATAGACCCAGCGCACCTCGCCCGAGGCGTGTTCGAGATCCATGGGGCCGGCGAAGAGCTCGGGAAAGTGCAGCGAAGCCGTCTCGTCACCGACGAAGCGCACCCGCCCCTTGTCGCCGCGGGCATCTACCCACATGTCCAGTGGCCCTCCCCCCGGCGCCTCCTCCCAGGGTGACACCTCCACGCCTCCCAGGGAGGCGCGCGCCTGCCATTGCCCTTCCCGAAACCCCAGCCCGAAGCCTGTCACGCTGCCACGCGGGTCGAGGCTGTCCACGACACGGGCCAGGGCCTCGGGCAGTGGCACTCGGTCGCGCCAGGCGGCCAACGACCCCAGGTCGAAGGCGCTGGTATTGAGCCACCATTCATCGGCACCGCCCTTCAGGTGCCAACGATAGGGCAAGGCGGGGCCCCAGTCGGGCGACGCGGCGTCGGGCTGGTTCGCCTCGGAACTCTCCGCATCCCCTTGAAACCACGCCTGCCAGCCGGCGTCTTCCTTGCGCCACTGCCCGCGTCCGGTCACGCTGTCGAGCGCCAGAGTCTGGCGCTCCCCCGTCGCATCACGATGGCTGACGACCAGCCTCTCGACGTCCAGCGCCAGGCGGGCATCGGCCAGGCTGCCGCGATGCCAGCGCCCCCACAACCGCGACTCACCGCGCGCCTCGTCGAGGCGCAGCGGTTGATTACGGCCGAGTACCGCGGCCAGCTCCACCAGGCTATCGAGGCGCATCTCGGCCTGCAGGGCGGCGCTGAAGTCGCGGAACCCGGCCTGCCCCGTCAGCACCTCCAGGGCGACCTGCATGGCGATATCCGAGTCGCCCTCCAGGCGCAGCCGACCCTCGAAGTGGGCACGCCGGGAATCGCCGGTCATCAGCAACCGCGGCGCCTCGAAGGCCACGCGACGCTCACGCCCATGCAGCACCACACGCACGTCTTCGGCCCAGGCACGCTGGCGCAACAGCACCCCGACCCAGAAGTCGAGTCGCTCCAGGTCGAACTCGCCCTCGGGCTGGAGTTCGGGGGGCAGGTCCGCCGGGTCGGGCCAGTGCCAGCCCCCTTCCGGCGTCTGGTAGAGGTGCAGGGTCAGGCCCTGAAGGCGGGCATCCTCCACCACCGGCAGCCCCTCCCGCAGGCTCTGCCAGGTATCCAGGCGTAGCCGCCCCCCCTGAACGTCCAACAGCGGCTTTCTTTCCTCGCGCGTCTGCAGGCTCAGGTCATTCAGCGTGATATAGGGGTCGAGGCCCGCGAGCCCCCCTTCCAGGGAGGCAATCTCTACCTGCGCCGCGAAGCGTGCCGAGAGCAGGGCCTCCAGCCGCGGCACCAGACCATCGGTCAGGCCCAGCATCAAGCGCGCCACCAGGGTCAGCAAGGCGACGACCGTCAGCCCCACGGCCAGCAGGGTCAGGACCCAACGAATCACCAGACGAGTCACGGCCATGGGCTCACATCAGCACGATGTCGTACTGCTCCTGGGAGTAGTGGGCCTCCACCTGGAAGCGAATGGGCTTACCGATGAACTCCTCCAGGTCGGCCACCGCCGCCGACTCCTCGTCGAGCAGTCGGTCCACCACCGCCTGGGAGGTCAGCACCATGTAGGTCTCGGCACTGTAGGCGCGCTCCTCGCGCAGGATCTCGCGGAAGATCTCGTAACAGACCGTCTCGGGGGTCTTGAGGGTGCCCCGCCCGCTACAGGTGGGGCAGGCCTCGCAGAGGGTCTGCTCGAGGCTCTCACGGGTACGCTTGCGGGTCAGTTGGACGAGGCCGAGCTCGGTGACGCCGGTACACTTGGTCTTGGCGTGATCACGCTCCAGCGATTTCTCGAGCATGCGCAGCACCTGGCGCTGATGCTCGGTATCCTCCATATCGATAAAGTCGATGATGATGATGCCGCCGAGATTACGCAGCCGAAGCTGGCGGGCGATGGCGGTAGCCGCCTCGAGGTTGGTCTTGAAGATGGTTTCCTCGAGGTTGCGATGCCCCACATAGCCGCCGGTATTGACGTCGATGGTCGTCATCGCCTCGGTAGGGTCGATCACCAGGTAGCCACCGGACTTGAGCTGTACCTTGCGGCCCAGGGCCTTGTGGATCTCGTCCTCGACGCTATAGAGGTCGAAGATCGGACGCTCGCCGGCATAATGCTCGATGCGCCCTACCGCATCGGGCATGAACTCCTCGGCAAACTCGATCAGCCTGAGATGGTTTTCCCGAGAATCGATGCGCACCTTCTCGATCTCATCACGCATCACATCGCGAAGGATGCGCATGAACAGGGGCAGGTCATCGTAGATCACACTGGGCGCCGATGCCGTCACCTTGCGCTCATTGACCTTGCGGAACAGCCGCAGCAGGAAGTGCATGTCGGCGGCCAGCTCCTGGACCCCCACGCCCTCGGCGGCGGTACGCACGATGAAACCACCGGTCACCTCCAGGCTCTGCTGGGCCTGGGCCTCCTCGATCAGGCCGCGAAGGCGCTCGCGCTCACGCTCGTCCTCGATGCGCTGGGAGACCCCGTGATGGGGCGCATCCGGCATATAGACCAGGTAGCGCGATGGCACCGAGAGATGGGTCGTGAGGCGGGCCCCCTTCGAGCCGATGGGGTCCTTGGTCACCTGCACCACCAGCGACTGCCCCTCGTGGAGCAGATGACCGATGGAGAGCTGCTCCTCGGCCGGGGTACCGGGAGGCATCACCTCATGGGCATGGATAAAGGCGGCGCGATCGAGGCCGATATCGACGAAGGCCGCCTGCATGCCGGGCAGCACCCTCACCACCCGACCCTTGTAGGTATTGCCGACGATCCCCCGACGGCAGGAGCGCTCGATGAAGGCTTCCTGCAGCACACCGTTCTCCACCACGGCGACCCGGGTCTCCATCGGCGTCAGATTGATCAGTACTTCGCCGCTCATACGGAAGTCCTTGTCCAGAATGCTTTGCAGCCATTATGACATAGTGTCGGCGACCCAAGGCGTTGATCCGGGATGCGGGTCAGCCCAGGGCACCGTCCCATAACGCCACCCCCTGCTGGCGCAGCAGCTCGGCGGTCTCGTAAAGCGGCAGGCCTACTACCGCGGAGTGACTGCCGGCGATACGCTCGATAAACACCGCCGCGCGCCCCTGGATGGCATAACCACCGGCCTTGTCGGCGGGTTCTCCGGTCGCCCAGTAGGCCGCGATCTCGGCCTCGGAGATCTCGCGCATGGCCACCCGAGTCGCGACACAGCGCTCGAGCAGGCCGGCAGGGCCGATCACCGCCACGGCGGTGAGCACCCGATGCTCGCGACCCGCCAGGGAGCGCAGCATGCCGGCGGCATGCTCGGGCCCTTCGGGCTTGCCGAGAATCTCGCCATCGCGAACCACGGCGGTATCGGAGCCCAGCGTCGGCAGCCGCGTGAGCCGCGAACCGGCCAGCGCCTTTTCGCGGGCCAGGCGCATGACATAGGCCTCGGCCCCCTCATCGGGAAGCGTAGACTCGTCGATATCCACCGGACATGGCCGCAAGGGCACACCGATGGAGGCCAGCAGGTCGCGCCGCCTTGGCGAGGCAGAGGCCAGGCACAGCACGGGGGATGGGGGCGTGGACATGGGAAGACTCCGATCAACTACCGGTCAGGCGCCGCCCCAGAGCGTTGAAGAGGGTGGCAAACCAGGGCCAGAGCAACGCCCCGATCAGCGACGGTGCCAGAAACGAGAGATGCATGACGAAGGGCCCCAGCAGGGTGCGAAGCCACTGTTCGAGCAGCTGCACGCCGCCCAGCAACAGCAGCACCATCAATGCCTGCTGAAGCAGTGAATAGGCGCGAAAACGCGCATAGCTCAGGGCGCACAGGAAGGCCAGCAGCGACAGCAACAGGGCATTCTGCCCCAGTACCGCCCCTTCGATCAGATCAAGCAGTATGCCCAACACGAAGGCGTGGAGGACACCGACCCGAGAGGGTGTCTTCATGCACCAGTAGACCAGCACCAATCCCAGCCAGTCGGGTCGCCATAGTTGCCAGCCTTCCGCCAGCGGCATCACCTGCAGGCAGAGCGCCAACAACAGGGAGAACCAGATCCAGGGAAGCGCCGGGTTAACGGCGGAGGGAGCGGCCATCAGCGTGCCTCCTCGTGGTCATCGACCAGCATCAGGGCCGACTCGATGGCCGCCACGCCGATATCGCCCTCCCAGCCGGGATCATCGAAGCGGGGCCGGCTGGGCGGATACAGCAGGAGAAAGTGCCGGGAGCGCTGCAACTGGGCCACCGGGGCGGCGGTGACCCTGGCGAAGGGCTCGCCGGGGTCATGGACCACGGCATCGACTCGGCCCACCGGATAGCCCGGCGGAAAGCGGCCGGCGAGCCCCGAGGTCACCAGCAGATCACCCTCACGGATATCGGCGGTATCGGGGACGTGCAATACATTGAGGCGATCGTAGCGCCCGCCACCCTGCAGGATAAAGCGCAGGCCGTTACGATTGACGCGCACCGGCAACGCATGACTGGCATCGGCCACCATCAGGACCCGACTGGAATAGGCCAGCACCGAGGTCACCTGCCCCACCAGGCCCGCGGCATCCATTACCGGCTGCCCCACTTCCACGCCATCGCGGCGACCGCGGTCGATCACCATCTGATGGGCGAAGGGGTCGGGGTCCAGCGACAGCAGCTCGGCGGTAATAAACGGCATGTCGTGCTCGCGAGCGGCGAAGAGCAGCTCGCGCAGACGCACGTTCTCGGCGGTAAGATCCGCCATGCGCTGAACACGATGGGACAGGGTCAGGACCTGTTCGCGTAGTCGACGGTTTTCATCCACCAGGACACGCTGGTCGGAAAACGCCTGGGACCCCCAGCTCAGCACGCTGCTGGGGAGACTGACGACCCACTGGATGGGCGCCACCGCCGTGCTGAGCTGGGCACGCACCTCGCCCATGCGGGCCAGGCGCAGGTCGGCGACCATCAGCGTTATTGCGATGGTCGCACATACCAGAAAGCGATAGACGGGCAGCGATCCTCGCGAGAACAGCGGCTTGATGACGCGCCTCCCGGGTCAGTCGCTGGATAGCAGCTCGAAGGCATGGTTGTCGATCATCTCGAGGGCCTTGCCGCCACCGCGCGCCACACAGGTCAGCGGGTCCTCGGCGACGATCACCGGCAGGCCGGTCTCCTCGGCAATCAACTTATCCAGGTCGCGCAGGCGTGCCCCCCCGCCGGTCAGCACCAGGCCACGCTCGGCAATATCGGAGGCGAGCTCCGGGGGGGCCTGCTCCAGGGCATTCTTCACGCCGGCGATAATGGAGGCCAGGATCTCCTGCAGCGCATCCAGGATCTCATGGGAATTCAGGGTAAAGCTGCGGGGAATGCCCTCGGCCAGGTTACGGCCCCGCACGTCGATCTCGCGCAGCTCGCCGCCCGGATAGGCACAACCGATCTCTTCCTTGATGCGCTCGGCGGTGGCTTCACCGATCAGGCTACCGTAGTGGCGCCGCACATAGCCGATGATCGCTTCGTCGAAGCGGTCTCCGCCGACCCGAATCGATTCCGAATAAACGACGCCGTTCAGGGAGATAATGGCAATTTCGCTGGTGCCACCGCCCACATCCACCACCATGGAACCATGGGCCTCTTCCACCGGCAGGCCGGCACCGATGGCCGCCGCCATGGGCTCCTCGATGAGAAACACCTCGCGGGCGCCGGCGCCCTCGGCGGACTCCTTGATGGCCCGGCGCTCCACCTGGGTCGACATGCAGGGCACACACACCAGGACCCGGGGGCTGGGCGTCAGGAAGGTGCTCTGATGAACCTTGCGGATGAAGTGCTGGAGCATCTGCTCGGTAACGGTAAAGTCGGCAATCACGCCATCCTTCATCGGCCGGATGGCCGTGATATTACCGGGAGTGCGGCCCAGCATGCGCTTGGCATCGGAGCCCACGGCGGCCACGCTGCGCATATTGCCGGACTGGCGAATGGCCACAACCGATGGTTCGTCGAGCACGATGCCTCGGCCGCGGACGTAAATCAGCGTATTGGCCGTACCCAGGTCGATCGATAGATCGCTGGAAAACAGCCCCCTCAAGCGTTTGAACATGGAAGTCGATACCTAGTGCAGTCCGGGAACCCTATGCGGAGGCAAACGGTATCACCGTGCCCCCTCTGCAGCAAGCAAATCCCCTCGCCCACCCCGCGTCGAAGCCCTGCCCGGACGTCGCCGAATATGGTAACTTCTAGGCCCTGATTTTCTCCATCGAGGATACCGACTCATGGCGCTTGAACACGCTGACGTGCTCAGGGCGGCGCATCTCGCCCGCCTCGGCCTCTCCGACGACGACGCCACCCATTACCTGGACGACCTCGGCCGCATCCTCGAGATGGTCGACCGCCTCCAGGCACTGGACACCGAGGGCATCGCCCCCCTGGCCCATCCACTCGACGCCACCCAGCGCCTGCGTGCCGATGACGTCACCGAGCCTGACCGGCGTGACCACTTCCAGCGTTGCGCCCCGGCGGTGGAAAACGGCCTGTACCTGGTTCCCCGCGTCGTCGAGTAAGCCACTGCCTACGGAGCCTTTGGCCCATGCATGACAAGACACTGACCGAACTCTCCGCCAGCCTCGCGGCGGGCGAGTTCACCAGCCGCGAGCTGACCGAGCACCAGCTCGGGCGTATCGAGCGCCTCGATGGCGCCCTCAACAGCTTTATTACCGTGACGCCCGACGCGGCACGAGAGGCGGCAGACCACGCCGATGCCACTCGTGCCCGCGGCGACGCCGGGCCGCTGACCGGCCTGCCGGTGGCGATCAAGGACCTGTTCTGTACCGACGGCGTGCTGACCACCGCCGGGTCCAGGATGCTGGCCAACTTCGTCGCCCCTTACGATGCCGGCGTCGTGGAACGGCTCAAGGCCGCCGGTACGGTAAGCCTCGGCAAGGCCAACCTGGACGAGTTCGCCATGGGCTCCTCCAACGAGAACAGCGCCTTCGGCGCGGTCAAGAACCCCTGGGACAGCACTGCCGTACCCGGCGGCTCCTCCGGGGGCAGCGCCGCCGCGGTGGCCGCCGGCCTGGCCCCCGCCGCCCTGGGCACCGACACCGGTGGCTCGATCCGCCAGCCCGCCGCCTTCTGTGGCATCACCGGGTTGAAGCCCACCTATGGCCGGGTCTCCCGCTGGGGCATCATCGCCTACGCCTCGAGCCTCGACCAGGCCGGCCCCATGGCACGCACCGCCGAAGACTGCGCGCTGCTGATGAACACCATCGCCGGCCACGACGCCCGGGATTCCACCTGTGTGGCACGCGGCGTACCCGACTACACCGCGGAACTCACCGCACCGCTGGCCGGCCTCAAGATCGGCCTGCCGAAGGAGTACTTCGGCGACGGCCTCGACCCCGCGGTAGAAGCCGCCGTGCGCGAGGCGGTAACGGTCTACGAGTCGCTGGGTGCCACGGTGCGCGAGGTCAGCCTGCCCCACACCCACTACGCCGTCCCGGCCTACTACGTGATCGCCCCGGCGGAGGCGTCCTCCAACCTGTCGCGCTACGATGGCGTACGCTTCGGCCATCGCTGCGAGAACCCCAGCGACCTGGTCGACCTCTACAAGCGCTCCCGCGCCGAAGGCTTCGGCGACGAGGTCCAGCGGCGCATCCTGATCGGCACCCACACCCTTTCCGAAGGCTTCTTCGACGCCTACTACAAGAAGGCCCAGCAGGTACGCCGCCTGATTCGTCAGGACTTCCTCGATGCCTTCCAGGACGTCGATGTGCTGATGGGCCCGACTTCCCCGACCCCGGCCTTCGACCTCGGAGCCCAGAAAGACCCGGTCTCCATGTACTTGCAGGATATCTACACCATCGCCGTCAACCTGGCCGGGATCCCCGGCATCAGCGTGCCGGCCGGCTTCGTGGGCAAGCGCCCGGTGGGCCTGCAGATTCTGGGTACCCACTTCGCCGAACAGCGCCTGTTGAATGTCGCCCACCGCTTCCAGCAGGCCACCGACTGGCACCTGCGTCGCCCCGAGCTCGCCGAGGAGAACGCCTGATGCAATGGGAAACCGTGATCGGCCTGGAGGTTCACGTCCAGCTCGCCACTCAGTCCAAGATCTTCTCCGGGGCCTCCACCGCCTTCGGCGCCGAGCCCAACACCCAGGCCTGCGCCATGGACCTGGGCCTGCCCGGTGTGCTGCCCGTGCTCAACGAGCAGGCCGTGGCCATGGCGGTGCAGTTCGGCCTGGCGATCCACGCCGAGATCCCCGAGGTCTCGGTGTTCGATCGCAAGAACTACTTCTATCCCGACCTGCCCAAGGGCTATCAGACCAGCCAGATGTATGACCCGATCGTGGGTCCCGGCGAGGTCGAGATCACCCTGGAAGACGGTGCGGCCAAGCGTATCCGGGTGCACCACGCCCACCTCGAGGAGGATGCCGGCAAGTCCCTGCATGAGACGTTCACCGACGATACGGGCCGTGCCATGACCGGCATTGACCTCAACCGCGCCGGCACTCCGTTGCTGGAGATCGTCTCCGAGCCGGACATGCGCTCGGCCAAGGAGGCCGCGGCCTACCTCAAGTCCATTCACTCCATCGTGACGTATCTCGGCATCAGCGACGGCAACATGGCCGAGGGCTCGATGCGCTGCGACGTCAACGTCTCGGTACGCCCCAAGGGGCAGGCCGAATTCGGCACCCGCGCCGAGATCAAGAACGTCAACTCCTTCCGCTTCGTGGAGCGTGCCATCGAATTCGAGGTGGAGCGCCAGATAGAGCTGATCGAGGATGGCGGCAAGGTGGTCCAGGAAACCCGCCTGTTCGACCCCGATCGCGACGAAACACGCAGCATGCGCACCAAGGAAGAGGCCAACGACTACCGCTACTTTCCTTGCCCGGACCTGCTGCCGGTGGTACTCGACGCCGCCTATGTCGACCATCTGCGCGAGACCCTGCCAGAACTTCCCGACGAGAAGCGCGCCCGCTTCCAGAACGCGCTGGGGCTCTCCGCCTATGACGCCGGCGTCCTCGCCGCGAGCCGCGAGACAGCCGAATACTTCGAGGCGGTCAAGGCGACCTGCGGAGACGCCAAGCAGGCCGCCAACTGGGTACAGGGAGAACTCTCGGGGGCACTCAACCGCGAGGGGCTGGCGATCCAGGACAGCCCGATCCCCGCCACCCGGCTCGGCGAGCTGATCTGTCGCGTCATGGACGACACCATCAACGGCAAGGCGGCCAAGCAGGTCTTCCAGGCGCTCTGGAACGGCCAGGGCGCCAGCGCCGATGAGGTGATCGAGGCCAAGGGGCTCAAGCAGGTCACCGACACCGGCGCCATCGAGGCGATGATCGACCAGGTGATCGCGGACAGCCCCGCCCAGGTGGCCCAGTACCGCGATGCCGAACCCGACAAGCGCGGCAAGATGATCGGCTACTTCGTCGGGCAGGTCATGAAGGCCTCCCGCGGCACCGCCAACCCCCAGCAGGTCAACGCGCTACTCAAAGAAAAGCTGGATGCCCTGTGCTGATGCCCGGGGTGTTCCAGCAAGCCAAGGAGGTCCGGCATGGCCGATGATGTAGGTGAACGGCTGCGCGCCTTGCGCACCCTGCGCGGCATCTCCCAGCGCGAGCTGGCCAAGCGCTGCGGCGTGACCCACTCCAGCCTGTCGCTGATCGAGCAGGGCAAGGTGAGCCCCTCGGTCAGCTCGCTGAAGAAGATCCTCGACGCCATTCCCATGAGTGTCGGCGACTTCTTCACCCTGGAGCTGGAGTCGGGACGACGCGTCTTCTATTCGGCCGAGGAGCTGGCCGACGTGGGCTCAGGGGATGTGGTGTTCAAGCTGGTGGGCGCCGACCGTCGTGATCGTGCGCTCTCCTTCATGGTCGAAACCTACCCCCCCGGGGCCGATACCGGCCGCGAGATGATCACCCATCAGGGTGAGGAGGCCGGCGTGGTGCTGGAGGGCGAGATCGAGATCACCATCGGCGCCGAGACCCGCACGCTCAAGGCCGGCGAGGCCTACTACTACGAGACCAACGTGCCCCACCGCTTCTGCAACCCGGGCGACAAGCCCTGCCGACTGGTCAGCTGCGCCACTCCGGCGCGAGCGTTCTAGGGCCTCGAGCTCACTCCTGCTTGAGCCTGTCGACCTCCTCGCGCAGCGCCTCCGCCTCAAAAAGAAAAGAGGCCGACACCCGAGTGCCGGCCTCCTACTTGTCACTTCATCGTGGCGTCGCGTCAGCTGGAGAGCGATATCCACACACTCTTGAGCTCCGAATACTCCTGCAGCGAGTGATGGGACTTGTCGCGACCATTGCCCGACTGCTTGACCCCGCCGAAGGGCACGGTCTGGTCGCCGCCGGCCCAGTTATTGACGAACACCTGGCCAGACTCCAGCCGCCGGGTCACGCGCATGATGCGGTCGACATCCTGACTCCAGAGGCCTGCGGCCAGGCCATAGACACTATCGTTGGCAAGCCGCACGGCTTCATCCTCGCTATCGAAGCCAAACACCGAGAGGACCGGGCCGAAGATCTCCTCACGCCCGATAGCCATCTCCGGGGTCACGCCATCGAACACCGTGGGCGTAATGAAGAGCCCGGGCCCCTCCAGTGCCTGGCCGCCGGCACGCAAACGGGCACCCTCCTCCTGACCCTGGCGAATAAATTCGAGCACCCGACGATATTGAGTCTCGTCGACCATCGCACCCATGAAGCTTTCGGGATCCAGTGGGTCGCCCGGCTGCATGCTCTCGGCACAGGCCACTACCTTGTCGATAAAGGCCTCACGGATCGTGTTTTCCACCAGCAGCCGTGAGCCGGCGATGCAGACCTCACCCTGGTTATGAAAGATGGCCGCGGCAGCATGCTTGGCCACTCGATCCAGATTCTTGCAATCGGCGAAGACGATATTCGGGCTCTTGCCACCGCACTCCAGATAGAGCCGCTTGAGATTGGACTCACCGGCGTACTGCATCAGCTGCTTGCCTACCCCGGTCGAGCCGGTGAAGGCCAGGCAGTCAACGTCCATGGAGAGCGCCAGCGCCTTGCCCACGGTGTGACCGAAGCCCGGCAGCACCTGGAAGACACCCCGCGGAATCCCTGCCTCCTGAGCCAGCTGGGCCAGGCGCAGGGCCGACAACGGGGACTTCTCCGAGGGCTTGAGGATCACGCTGTTGCCTGCCGCCAGCGCCGGGGCCACCTTCCAGGCGGTCATCATCAGCGGGAAGTTCCAGGGCACGATGGAGGCCACTACGCCGAGCGGCTCCCTGAGCACCAGGGCAAGGGCCTCCTCACCGGTGGGGGCCACCTCGCCGTAGAGCTTGTCGATGCACTCCGCCTGATAACGGAAGCAGCCGATGGCGCCCGCCATGTCACCCAGGGCGCTCTGGATCGGCTTGCCCATATCGAGGGTATCGAGCAGCGCCAGCTCCGCCTTGTGGGTCTCCATCAGGTCGGCCAGGCGCAGCAGCACCCGCTTGCGCTTGCCGGGGGCCAGTCGTGACCAGGCGCCACCCTCGAAGGCGGCACGCGCATGGCTGACGGCCACGTCCGCGTCGGCGGCATCACAACTCGCCACCTTCGCCAGCACCTCACCGGTGGCCGGGTTGACCGTCTCGAAGGTCTCTCCACTGGCCGCCGGGACGAACACATCGTTGATAAAGGCGCGGGACTCGAAGGTCAGGTCGGCGGCACGCTGGCGCCATCCATCCAGGGTCTGGGGCATTTCGTTCTTGAGCATCTCGGAATGACTCACGCCAGGCTCTCCTTGATCTTGTCGGATGTGGTGGCGGCTAGCCGCTGATGGGTAGCGTCCAGGGCGGCGCGCGCCTTGTCGACCAGTTCGTCGATCTCTTCACGGCTGATCACCAGAGGGGGCGAGATGATCATGGTATCGCCCACAGAACGCATGACCAGCCCCAGAGTGACACTGTGGTCGCGGCACAGGTTGCCTGCCCCCAACGCCTTGTCGAAGCGCTCACCGGTCTCGGGGTCCACCAGCTCCAGGGCCCCCACCAGTCCAAGCGAACGCGCCTCGCCGACCAGCGGATGGTCGCCAAGCTCTCCCCAGCGGTCGGCCAGGTAGGGCCCCAAGTCCTCACGCACCCGCTCGACCACGCCCTCGGCCTCCATCAACTCCAGGTTCCTGAGCGCCACCGCCGCACAGGCGGGATGTCCCGAGTAGGTAAAACCGTGGAAGAACTCGCCCCCCTCATCGATCAGGGTATCGGCCACGCGATCCCCGACCAGCACCCCTCCGATGGGCAGATAGCCCGAGGAGAGCCCCTTGGCGATCGGCATCAGATCGGGCTCGAGATCATAATGGACGCTACCGAACCACTCCCCCAGGCGGCCGAAGCCACAGATGACCTCGTCGACCACCAGCAGGATGTCGTACCTGTCGAGCACCGCCTTCACCGCCGGCCAGTAGCTCTGCGGCGGAATGATGGCACCACCGGCTCCCTGCACCGGCTCGGCGATAAAGGCCGCCACGTTCTCCTCGCCCAGCTCGAGGATCTTCGCCTCCAGGGCCGCGGCACACTCGAGACCGAAGGCGTCCGGGTCCTGCCCCGCCAGTCGCCCTTCGCCGAACCAGTAGGGCTGTCGCACATGGCTGATGCCCGGCACGCAGGGGCCGCCCTGCTCATGCATGGGCGCCATGCCGCCGAGACTCATGCCGGCCACGGTGGAGCCATGGTAGCCATTCTCACGACCGATGACCCACTGCTTTCCGGGCTTGCCCTTGAGCGCCCAGTAGCGGCGCACCATGCGTAGCACCGTATCATTCGCCTCGGAACCGGAGCCCGTGAAGAAGACACGATTCATATGCTTGGGCGCCAGCGAGACCAACTTTTCCGCCAGCTGCACCGCCGGTGGGTGCGTGGTCTTGAAGAAGTTATTGTAGTAGGGCAGTTGGTGCATCTGCTCCGTGGCGGCCGCGACCAGCTCCTCACGGCCATAACCGAGATTGACACACCACAACCCCGCCATGCCGTCGAGGATGCGACTGCCCTCGGAGTCGATGATATAGACGCCCTCACCCCGCTCGATGATGCGGCTGCCCTCCTCCCCCAGGGACTTGAAGTCGGTGAACGGATGTAGATGATGCGCGCGATCGAGGCGCTGCAGCTGGTCTGTCTTCGAGGCTGACATGACAAAGCCCTCCCGGGATCGATGGTAAAATGTTATTATTTAATCAACATACCCATCCCTAGCGGATCTGCCAACCCTTTTCCATAATCTAACGGCGCAATGTTCCTAACAAATTGTTTTATAATGAAATATCAAAAAACAAAAAATCGACATTCAAATAAAATCATGACAATAACCTTGACGATCACAACCCTCTAGTTCACTTTTCATTGACGACCGGCACATCCGCTCGGCGCCATCAAAAACAAATATCCGGAGCGAAAATGACCACGATCCTGAGCAGCTGGACGATGCGTCTGGCCCTACTACTGACACTCTGTCTCGGCACACTGCCCAGTCAGGCGGCAACACTCAGTGCGCCCGACACGATCCTGCAAGGCGTCGCCTTCGATTTGACCCTGGAAGAGCTCCCCGAAGGCTCCTTCACACTGCTCCTCGACAACCAGACCTTCGAAGTGATCGCTGACGATGACGCCAGCGCGATGGTCGAAGGAATCATCCTGAACGACAACGCCACAAGCCTCGAGCTGATCGATTCGACTGGGAGCACGCTGGCCAGCGAGACGCTAACGGCAATTCCCGCCTGGCTATCGCTGCTGCCAGCCCTGGTGGCGATCGTCCTGGCCCTGGCGTTTCGCCAGGTGATCCTGGCACTCTTCGTCGGCATCCTGCTGGGCGGCTGGATCATGCACGGCATGGATATCGGCGCCCTCTCCAGTGCCTTCGGCGACTCGGTCAACGTGCATGTCCTGGAGGCCGCCAGCGACAGTGAGCACATGTCGATCGTGCTGTTCTGCCTGCTGATCGGCGGCATGGTGGGCATCGTCTCTCGCAATGGCGGCACCCAGGGCATCGCCCAGCGCATCTCCCGGGTTATACGCGGGCGACGCCAGGCACAGACCTCGACCTTCCTGCTGGGGATCGCGATCTTCTTCGATGACTACGCCAACGCACTGATCGTGGGCAATACCATGCGTGCGATCACCGACAAGATGGCGGTCTCCCGGGCCAAGCTCGCCTATATCATCGACAGCACCGCGGCACCGGTCTCGGCCATCATGCTGGTGACTACCTGGATCGGCTTTCAGGTCGGACTGATCAGTGAGGCGATGAGCAACATCAGCGACTGGAACGAGTCGGCCTATTCGGTATTTGTCAACGCCATCCCCTACAACGCCTACCCGATCCTGGCCCTGGCCTTCGTGTTCATGACCACCTGGCTGGGTCGCGACTTCGGCCCAATGCTTACCGCTGAGCGCCGGGCCCTCGATGCGGGTGGCCGTCGCACCGGTCTTAGCGACCGCGAGGCAATCGTCGAGGAGGCGGAGATCAACACCAAGCCCAATATCCCGATTCGGGCCATGAACGCCATCGTGCCGATGCTGGTGCTTGCCGCCATCACCCTCGGCGGCATCTATGCCACCGGCCTCGAGGCCCTTGGGCCCGGCTCCCACTCCCTGCGCGACATCTTCGGCGAGGGCGACTCCTTCAGCTCAATGATGTGGGGCTCTCTGGCCTCCTGCGTGGTCGCCGTCATCATGACCCAGGCCCAGCGCCTGATGGCCATGACCGAGACCAACCACTACTGGTTCGAGGGCGTCAAGTCGATGCTGCTACCGATCACCATCCTGATGATGGCGTGGGCACTGGCCAACGTGAACACCTCCCTGCAGACCAGCGACTTTCTGGTGGCTGCCCTCGGGGAGAGCCTCAACCCGGCATGGCTGCCCGCAGTGATCTTCGTGCTGGCCGGCTTTACGGCCTTCGCTACCGGTTCCTCCTGGGGCGTGATGGGCATCATGATGCCGCTGGTCGTGCCTCTGGCCTGGGCCGTGCTGGAGCAGAACGGCATGAACGGCACGGCGGAAGGCATGCCGATCCTCTATGCCTCGGTGGCCTCGGTGCTTGCCGGCGCGGTCTGGGGAGACCACTGCTCGCCGCTGGCAGACACCACCCTGCTCTCCGCCATGGCCAGCGGATGCGACCTGGTCGAGCATGTCCGAACCCAGCTACCCTATGCCCTGCTGGTGGGAACGGTGGCACTGATCTTCGGCAACCTGGCGGTAGGTTACGGCATCAACTGGTTGCTGGGGCTGGCGGTCGGTGCTCTGATACTGCTGGGCACCCTGCTGGTCATCGGTAGACGGCCGGAGCGACAGCCCGCCACCGCTCGGACAGCCATCAACACCCCGGACTAAGCGCCCCGATAACGCCCCAGGAACCCCCTAGAACCTCTAATAGAAACAAAGAGCCCGCGGCCATGGCCGCGGGCTCTTTGATTTGGTGCATGCAAGACTTACTACAACACGCCAACATTCCGCCTAGAGCGACTAGCACGAGTTGACGCAGGCCGCGGCGAAGCCCTGGAAGATGGCATCGTACAGAGGGTGGCTGGTGGGCTGCCACTCCGGATGCCATTGGACACCCAGCGCGAAGGCCCTGGCGTCACGCACGGAAATGGCTTCGATAAGACCATCCGGCGCGACGCCCTCGACGCTCAGACCATCGCCAAGCCGGTCGATGCCCTGCTGGTGAAGCGAATTGACCCAGGCACTGCGCTGGGGATAGAGGCCGGCCAGCACCCCATCCGGCTCGATGGAGAGCTCATGGGAGGGCGCATACTGCTGCTCGGCATCGCCCTCCGGCTCACGGTGATCGAGCTTGCCTGGCTGATTCTGCACCGCCTGATAAAGCGTGCCGCCGAAAGCCACATTGAGCTCCTGAAAGCCGCGGCAGATACACAGTAGTGGCATGCCTTGCTCCAGGCTAGCGGGCAACCAGGCCATAGCCGCGGCATCCCGATCCCTGTCGTCACGGGTATTTTCCGGCGCCCTTTCAGCACCATAGCGGCCAGGTTCCACATTGGTGTGGCTGCCGGTCAGCAGCAGGCCATCGAAGTGGGCCAGCAGTCGCCGGGCATGGTCGGGGTCGGTATCTTTCCATACCGGCAACACCACCGGGTCCAGCCCGTAGGTGCGCAGTGCCGTCAGATACTTGTCGGTCACCATATGAGCCGGATGACCCTCGACCTCACGACGGCAGGCGATCACTGCCACCAGGGGGCGATTTTGCATAATATTACTCCTCAAGGCTGCACGCAGCTTGCCTGGGGAGAGGGTTCTCCGTGGCAAGCATCCGATGTGCTGGACCTTTTTATTTCGCGGAAGCCACTTGCCATGCATTGGTCCCCTCACCAACGCGTTTCGTCGATCAGGGGGCCACTGCTGCCGGGGCAAGATCAGGTTGATGCTCTATCTTGCTGAGTCAGACACCGAGCCTGTCACGCAGGCCATACCACCATGACCCCATCACCGAATAGGGAACGCGAAGCAACCGACCGCCGGGGAACGGGAGCCATGGCACCTTCTCGAAAACATCGAACCGGGTCAGGTCGCCATCGATCGCCTCGGACAGGATACGTCCGAAAGTGTGCGTCCCGGTGACACCATGTCCACTATAGCCATGGGCAAAGTAGGTGTTATCGCCGATGCGCCCCATCTGCGGCACGCGGCTGAACGAGAGGGCAAAGTTACCGCTCCAGGCGTAGTCGATCTTGACTCCCTTCAGCTGCGGAAACACCTTGTCCATATTACGCTCAAGCTTGGCCTTGATATCGCTGGGATCCGAGCCCCCATAAACCGTGCCACCACCAAACAGCAGGCGCTTGTCGCCGGACAGCCGATAGTAGTCGAGGATATAGCGGATATCTTCGACGCAGGCATCGGTCGGTATCAGGTCGTGAGCCCGCTCTTCACCCAAGGGCTCGGTTGCCATCACCTGCGTGGATACCGGCATCACCCGTGAGGCCAGTGTCGGCACCACCTTGCCCAAATAGGCATTCCCACACAGAACCAGAGTCTGACAGGTCATGGAACCCTTCGCGGTTCTGACTACCGGCTGTGTCGCCGCGTGATCCACCTCGACGACCGGCGACATCTCGTAGATCACCCCACCGTTACGCTCGAACGCCTCAGCCTCACCCAGGGCCAGGTTCAGCGGATGCATATGGCCGCCGGAATGGTCGATCAGCCCTCCGGCATAGAGATCGGAGTTCACATGCTGACGCAGCTGCTCTTTGTCCAGGATCTCCTGATTCTTAATACCGTAGCTGGCCCAGAGATTCATCCGCTCTTCCAGCTCTTTCATGTGGGCGCTGGTCAGACCCGTGAAGATATTCTTGTCCTTCAGGTCGCACTGGATGTCATAGGTGCGCACCCGCTCACGGATGATCTCGCCCCCTTCCTGCACCAGGCCGGCAACGAAGGTCGCCGTATCCTGGCCGTAGCGCTTCTTTATCGCCTGTAGACTGGCGTTCAATCCATTGACGACTTGCCCGCCATTGCGCCCCGAAGCCCCCCAGCCGACTCGCGCGCCTTCGATGATGGCAACCTTGTAGCCCTTTTCCGCCAAATGCAGCCCGGTTGATAGGCCACTGTAACCCGCACCGACGATACAGACATCGATCCGCTGGTCACCGACCAGCTCGGACCGTTCCGGTGCGGGATTGGCAGAGGCAGCATAATAGCTCGCGGTATGGCTGCCATCGCCGGTATAGGGGCGTCTTTTCATCGTCATCCTGCGACCTCTAATTCGTCATGCTTGTTAAGTGTTATTCAGGTTGAGTCGAGAATTCTCACCAGCCGGGTGAGTGTTGCTTTTTCATCAACAAGCTAACACCCAACATCCAGACGCGCAAACTCTATTTAACTTCTTGTTTTTAAATCTATTTAATAAGAACATCATTGTTTTATTCGACTAAAGGCTTGATCTATACGGTATATAAAATTTGACAACAGCGGTCGCCGGTCTGAAAAATGAACCCGACGACAACACAACAGGTGCCAACATGACCGCTCCCAATGCCGACGAAGCGAACACCTTCCTCGAGCAACATCCCGAGATCACCAGCATCGACCTGCTGATCAGCGACCTCAATGGCGTGCTGCGCGGCAAGCGAGTGTCACGGGAGAATCTCGAGAAGGCCTATACCCAGGGCATCAACCTGCCCGCCTCGGTGTTCGCTCTGGATATTCTCGGCAACACTGTCGAGGAGACCGGCCTGGGCCTGGACAGCGGCGACGCCGACCGCGTCTGCCGCCCCCTCCCGGGTACCCTGATGCCCACGCCCTGGCGTCGTCAGGGTCGCCAGGCACAGCTGCTGATGGCCATGGAGGAAGCCGACGGCAGCGGCTTCTTCGCCGAGCCGCGCCATGTGTTGGAGCGACAGCTGAGGCGCCTGAAGGCTCGCCGGCTGACCCCGGTCGTGGCCGTGGAGATGGAGTTCTACCTGATCGACCGTGAACGGGCCGAAGGAGGCATGATCCAACCCCCACGCTCTCCCGTTACCGGTGAACGTGCCAGCCAGAGTCAGCTCTACTCGGTGAACGAGCTCGACGAATATGCCGACTTCCTGGAGGCCGTACAGGCTGCCGCCGAGGTGCAGCAGCTGCCGCTGGACACCATGTTGAAGGAGTGTGCGCCGGGGCAGTTCGAGATCACCCTGAAGCACGGACCCGACGCCCTGGCCGCCTGCGACGCCGCGGTGCTGCTCAAGCGTCTGATCAAGGGGGTGGCACAGAATCACGGTTTCGAGGCCACCTTCATGGCCAAGCCCTATGGCCTGGAGGCGGGCAACGGCACCCACGTGCATATCAGCCTGCTCGACGACTCAGGCGACAACGTCTTCGCCGCCGCCGATGGCGATGTGCTGGGCAGCACGACCCTCAAGCATGCCGTTGCCGGACTACTCGAGCAGATGCCGGCCAGCGTGGCGCTGTTCGCCCCGAACCTGAACTCCTTCCGACGCTTCCAGCCCGGGCTCTATGTGCCCATGACCCCCACCTGGGGCTTCGACAATCGCTCGGTGGCGGTTCGCATTCCCTCCGGCCCCAACGCCGCCCGGCGCCTGGAGCACCGCGTGGCGGGTGCCGATGCCAACCCCTACCTGCTGCTGGCCGCCCTGCTCGCCGGTATCGAGCATGGCATCGCCGGAGAGCTCACGCCTCCCCCGGCGGTGACCGGCAACGCCTACGACCAGCTCGCCCCCAGCCTGACTAACAGCTGGCGCCAGGCCCTGGACCTTCTCGAGGAGAGCGAGTCGCTGCGCGAGGCGCTGGGCCACGACTTCCTGACGGTCTTCCTGGCCAATCGGCGTGTCGAGCGCAGCCAGGCCATGCAGGAGGTCAGCCAGCTGGAAATCAACTGGTACCTGCGTCACGTCTAACTCTCTTCCGCTCCGACGAGAGACAACCACAACAGCAACGTCGACCCGTCGCCCTACTGCCGACCGGGAGGTAACCCCATGAGCTCCAACCAGGCCGCGCGCCACCCCTTCTCCCCTTCCCTGCCGGACCGCCGCGGTACCGGCAAGACCTTCGCCCTGGTCACCGCCCTGCTGCTCACGGTCGGGGGCCTGACCCTGAACCATGAGCCCGGCACGCCATTCGGCTGGATCAGCCTCGTCCCGTCGTTGATCGTGCTGGTGGTCGCCATCGCGACCCACCGCACCCTGGAGGCGCTGGCCATCGGCGCCCTCTCGGGGCTGATCATGTTGCAACCCGACGACTTCATCGGTGAGCTGTCCGACATCTCCATGGCAGTCATGATGGATGAGACCATCGCCTGGCTGATCCTGGTGTGCGGCCTGATGGGTGGCTTCATTGCCATGCTGGAAAAGTCGGGCTGCACCCTGAGCTTCAGTCACTTCATGACGCGACTGGTCAAGACTCGCCGCCAGTCGCTGCTCAGCACCGCCACGCTGGGCGTACTGATCTTCATCGACGACTACCTCAATGCGCTGGCCACCTCGGCCGCCATGAAGCGACTCACCGACCGATTCGGTGTCTCCCGGGAAAAACTGGCCTACATCGTCGACTCGACGGCGGCCCCCATCTGTATTCTGGTACCGATCTCCACCTGGGCGGTCTACTTCGCCGAGCTTCTCGAAACCAACGGCGCCACCGATGGCCCGGGAATGTGGCTCTATATCCAGTCGATCCCCTTCATGCTCTATGGCTGGGTGGCCATGGGACTGGTCCTGCTCGTCGCCATCGGCATCATGCCCGATATCGGCCCGATGAAGGCCGCCGAGGAGCGCGCCAGAAACGGCCAGCCGATCCCCGACAATGCCCCGGAGGTCGCCCTCGGGGAAGACGATATGCCCATCACGCGGCCATGGGTCGGCGTGATGAACTTCCTGCTGCCGATGGCGGTACTGATCGGCGCCAGCGCCTGGTTCGAGATCGACCTTCTCAAGGGCGTGATCGTCGCCATCATGTTCACCATCCTGCTCTACCTGATCCAGCGACTGGCCACCTTCGCCACGCTGATGGATGCCATCATGGACGGCTTCAGGACCATGATGCTGCCGCTCGCCATCGTCGCCGTCGGCTTCGTGCTTCGCGAGATCAACGACCAGCTCGGCATGACAGCCTTTATGATCGACTCCCTTACCCCCTATCTGACGGTCGCCATGCTGCCGGCCATCGTCTTCCTCTCCATGGCTATAGTGGTATTTGCCACCGGCTCCTCATGGGGGGTGTTCGTGATCTCGATCCCCATCGTGGTCCCCATCGCGCAAAGCATGGGCGCCCCGTTGCCGCTGGTGGTCGGCGCCCTGCTTTCCGCCTCGAGCTTTGGCAGTCACGCCTGCTTCTTCTCCGACTCTTCGGTGCTCTCCTCTCAGGGCAGCGGCTGTCAACCGATGCAGCATGCACTGACGCAGATCCCCTACGCCCTGATCGGGGCACTGGTCACCACGCTGGGATTCCTCGTGCTGGGCATGCTGATGACCTGATCTTTGGAGCCTGGACATACGACGCCGCCCCGAGCGAGAGGCTCGGGGCGGCGTCGTTATTGAACGGAACAATGCTATTCAACGGGGACGAGATGCGCCCTCAAACACGGCGTCGGATTCCATTCGCCATGGCACTTCGCTATCGAAGCGGTAGTTCATGCCAGGGGCTCGCCGGCTGACGCCTCGACGCCAGCAGCCGACGCATCGCCGGCCCCACCGCAAATCAGGTCCCGCCGCGCCTCCAGCCAGCGCAGAGTGGGCTCGACTCGATTGAAGGTGTAGACATGCAGGCCGGCAAAGCCGGCGGAGTCATCGTGCAGAAGCGGCGCCACGCCCTCCAGCAGGGCGTCCGGCTGGAAGGCCGAGGGCCGCAGCAGCCGCCCCAGCCAGCCCGTCTGGCGACGCAGTGTGCGCACCGAGGGGCCGAGCCCCAGGCGCATGGCGATGGTTAGCAGCCGCCGGGGCTCTATTACCCCGGGGATGCCGGCATATATCGGCAAGGAAAGCCCGAGCCGTGCCTGGCGCCTGCGCCAGGCCAGTAGCGGGTCGGCCTCGAAACACATCTGGGTCACGGCATAGTCGGCCAGCTCCGCCTTGGCGACGAGGTCACGCGCCAGGGCCTCATCGGCGATGGCATGATGCCCCTCGGGATAGGCGGGAATCCCCACCCGCGACGGCCGCAGCGCCAGGCCATCCATGGCCTGGAGCAGTGACAGTCCATGGGGATAGTCTCCCACCGGGCGCTCCACGTCGCCGCCCACCACGAAGGCATCATCGATACCCAGCGCCGCCAGGCGCTCGAGCGACTGCCGCAGATGATCCGCATCGCGCACCCAGCGGGCCGCCAGGTGTGGCACCGCATGAAACCCCGACGCGACCAGCCATTCGGTGGCCTCGAGGGTGCGCTCGAGGCCATGACGCGGCGAGCAGGTCACGGTCACCGTGGCGCCTGCCGGCAGGGCCAGGGCCGCCTCCTGCATCCCGGTGATGGGCATCAGCTCGAAGCGGTTCGACATCATCACGCCTTACTCCTTGGGAATGGTCTTGGCCGGGTCATGGAAGGGCTTCTCCACGACGACGGCATCCTGTAGGCCGGTATTGGCCTCGATGCGCAGGGGGGTGCCCAGCTCGGCCTGCTCGATGGGTACCATGGCATAGCCGATATTGCGCGCCTGGCGAGGCGACCAGGTGGCCGAGGTGACCCGACCGATACGCTCGCCGTCCGCCGCCAGGACCGGGAAGACATCGATCATGGCGCCATCGGTAAAGTAACCCACACTGGGTCCGTCGATCTCCACCCCCACCAGCTTGCGCGTCACCCCTTCGGCCTTGATGCGCTCCAGGGCGGCGCGGCCGATGAAGTCATCGTCTCCCCGCAGATCCACCATCCAGTCATACCCCATCCCCACCTCGAAGGGATTGGTGTCGTACCAGATGTCGCAGCCGAAGGCGAGGATGCCGCCCTCGATGCGACGAATATGACAGGGGCCGATCACCTGCATGCCGTGGGGACGGCCGGCCTCGAACACCCGCTGCCACAGGGCTTCTCCGAAACGGCTGGCCTCGCGCAGATAGATCTCGTAGCCGATCTCGCCCGAGTAGCCGGTACGCGAGATCACCACCGACATGCCGTCGAGCTCCGCCTCCATCAGGTGGTAATAGGCCATGGCGAGTACGGCTTCGCCGAACAGGTCCACCATGACGGCCTTGGCCTTGGGGCCCTGCACCTGTACCGGCGCCACATCCACCTCGCGCAGGGTGACGTCGAGCCCCGAGTTGACGGCGAGGCCCTGGCACCAGAGCAGGATGTCACTATCGGCCAGGGATAACCAGAAGCGGTTCTCCTCGATGCGCAGCAGCACCGGGTCGTTGAGGATGCCGCCATCCGGCGCCGTGACGAAGACATACTTGCACTGCCCGACCTGGCAGTGACGCATATCCCGGGGGACCAGTCGCTGGGTGAAGGCGAAGGCATCGGGTCCCGCGATCTCGATCTGGCGCTCGACCCCGACATCCCACAGGGTCACCCCCTGCACCAGGGCCCAGTACTCGTCCACCGGGTCGGTATAGAGGCGTGGATGATAATGATGGTTATAGACGCTGTACTTGCGTACCCCATGGCGCCGCGACGCATAAAAGAAGGGGGACTTTCGGATGCGCGGATAAAGCAGAATCTCCGGGGCTTCCCGGGTGTGCTCGACGCTTTCCATGACCTGGGACATGACGCTCTCCTCCCCTGCCGCTGTGACGGGCACCGGCCCTTCGCCGGCCCCATGCCTTCGACACTAGACCGGCCATCGACGTCTCGTCTCGCCAGGGGCGGCCGACTCTTTGGTGCGGGCGACAGACGCGGCGCCTCCTGTCGCCGCCGGACAAGGAGGCGTCGCCCCGGGACAGCGTGATAGCCGGGGGCTGCCCTATGCTGCCAGAAACTCACCCGCTCCCGGGAGTTTAACCATGGCGACTCTACCCTCGCAGGCAGACGCGGTGATCATCGGTCTGGGCGGCATCGTCGGCGCCTCGGTGGCCCACCACCTCATCGAGCTGGGCTGGACCAACCTGGTGGGCCTGGAGACCGCCGCCCTGCCCTCGGACGTCGGCTCGACCGCCCATGCCTCCGACTTTTGCTACATGACCTCCCACGACCGCCTGACCTGCTATACCACGACCTACAGCCAGCGTTTCTTCGAGGCGCTGGGGCGCTACCACAAGGTAGGCGGCCTGGAAATCGCCCGGGTCGGCGACGCGGAACGCCTGGCCGAGCTACAGCGCAAGGTCGCCTCGGGCAAGGCGTTTGGCACCCGCGCCAGCATGATCGACGCCGACGAAGCGGTGGCGCGCTTCCCGCTGCTGGAGCGCGACCAGGTGCTGGGGGCCCTCTGGGACCCCGACGCCGGCCTGGTCGTGCCACGCTCCCAGCGCGTGGCCGGCGAGCTGATCGAAAAGGCCGTTGCCAGCGGCCATCTACACGCCTTTGCCGAGACGCCGGCGCTGGATATCGATGTCCGCGACGGGCGCATTCACGGCGTCGAGACGCTGAAAGGCTATGTCGCGACGCCGCGGGTCATCATTACCGCCGGCATCTGGGGGCCGATCCCCGCCGCCATGGGCGGTGCCGCCCTGCCCTTGATGCCGCTGGAGCATCCGTTGATATTCTTCGGCCCCTTCGAGACCTTCGCCGGCAGCGGCAAGGAGATCGGCTATCCCTTGCTGCGCGACCAGGGCAACTCCGCCTATCTGCGTGATACCGGTGACCCGGCCAGCACCGAGGGCGGGCAGCTCGAACTGGGCCACTATGAGCCGCGGGAACCGCGCCTGGTCGAGCCCCACGCCATCCTCGACCGCCACCGCGCCCGACTGTCGCCCTCGATGCGCGACCTGGAGATCGACCAGGTCGCCGGGGCGCTGGAACGCGCCCTGGCCCTCACCCCGGTGCTCGGCGAGCTGGGGCTGGACGAGAAGCACTCCTTCAATGGCCTGCTCTCGGTCACCTCCGACGGCGGCTCGCTGGTGGGCGAATCGCCGGAGACCCGCGGCCTCTGGTTCTGCGAGGCGGTCTGGGTCAAGGATGGCCCCGGCATGGGCAAGCTACTGGCCGACTGGATCACCCTGGGTCGGCCCGGCATGGATCCCTGCAGCATCGATATCGCCCGCTTCTATCCGGTACAGAAGACGCCCCTCCACGTCCGCGGGAGATGCCGGGAAATCGCCCAGAAGATCTATGACCCGCCGGTGCATCCCCGGGAGCCCTTCGCCAGCGGCCGGAATCTCAGGCGCGGCCCGTTCTGGTCGCGGGAGCAGGAACTGGGTGGCTACTTCATGGAGGCCGCCGGCTGGGAGCGCGCCCACGGCTATGCCGCCAACGAGACTCGCCTGGCCGCCTACCTGGAGCGGGTGCCACAGCGGCCCGCGGAATGGGACGCCCGCCATTTCTGGCGGGTCGCCAACGCCGAACAGCTCGCCATGAGCGATGACGTGGGCATGATCAATCTCTCCCACTTTGCCATCTACGATATCTCGGGACACGACGCCGAAGCCCTGCTGGAGCGACTCTCCGTGGCCCGAGTGGGGGGCGACACCGCCATCGGCAAGGGGGTCTACACCCACTTCCTCGACGCCGCCGGCGGCGTGCATTCCGACCTCACCATCGTGCGCCTGACAGCGGACAGCTGGCGAGTGATCTGCGGCGGCGATACCGGCCACCGCGACCTGGTGTGGATCACGCGCCGCGGCGAGGAGTGGGGGCTGACTCGTTGGCACCTGGAAGACCGCAGCGATGGCCTGGCGACCCTGGGCCTCTGGGGCCCCAACGCCCGACGCGTTCTACAGACGCTGGCCGATACGCCAGAGGCCCTGGACGATACCGCCTTCCCCTTCGCCACCGCCCGCGAGATCCGCGTTCAGGGCTTGCCGGTCTGGGCCTTCCGCATCTCCTATGTGGGCGAACAGGGATGGGAGCTTTATGTGCCCTTCAGCTACGGCCTGGCCCTCTGGGACCGGCTGTTCGAGGCCGGCGTGGTGCCGGTGGGAATCGAGACCTACGCCAACAGCCGTCGCCTGGAAAAGAGCCTGAGGCTGCAGAACGTCGACCTGCTGACCGACTACAACCTCGTCGAGGCGGGGCTGGCACGCCCCAAGGTGAAGGCCGCGGCGTTTCACGGCAAGAGCGCCTATCTCGAACAGCGTCGTCGTGAACGACAACCGGCCAGCCTCTGCACCCTGGTGATGGAAGACCATCACGATAGCCACGGCACACCACGCTTTCCCGTCGGGCAGGCACCGCTGCTCGACCCGGAGAGCGGCGAGGTGCCGGTGGACGACCTGGGCCGGCGCTCCTATACCACCAGCATCGCCTTCGGGCCTTCGCTGGCATGCAATATCGCCCTGGGCTATCTGCCCGCGGCCTACGCCGAAGAGGGCCGCCGACTGCAGCTGGAATACATTGGCGAGCACTATCCGATGCGGGTGGCCGCCGTGGGTTACCAGGCGCTCTACGACCCTCGGGGCAGCCGTCCCCGCGGCTAGGCGCCTAGCGCCCAGTCCCGCGCACCTCCGGCGTCAGCTCGGCCTGGCGCAGTGAGCGCCGCTTGCGTTCGCCGCTGGGCGAGTGGCCGAAGTGGTCGTGATAACACTTGGTAAAGTGGGGCGGCGAAATAAAGCCACAGGCCAGCGCCACCTCGGTAATCGGCATATGGGTCTGCTGCAGCAGCAGACGCGCCCGGGCCAGGCGCATCGCCAGATAGTACTTGAGCGGTGGCGTCTCCACATAGCGCTGAAACAGCCGCTCGAGCTGGCGCCGCGACAGGCCGGCATAGCTGGCCAGCTCGTCCAGGGGCAGCGGCTCCTGGAGGTTGGCCTCCATCAGGGTGGCGACCTCCTCGAGCTTGGGGTGGCTATGCCCCAGACGCACCCGCAGCGGGGTACGCTGGCGGTCGTCGACCCCGCGGATACGTTCATGAATAAACTCCTCGGCGATTTCCTCGGCCAGGCCCAGGCCCTCATGGCGACCGATCAGGTTGAGCATCATGTCCAGGGGGGCGATGCCTCCGGAGCAGGTAAAGCGGTCCCGGTCCATGACGAACAACTGCGAGGTAAAGGTCACCTTGGGGAAGCGCCGTGCCTCGTGGAGACTCCCGATATGTTCCCAGTGCAGGGTACAGCGATAGCCGTCGAGCAGGCCCGCCATCGCCAGTACATACCCCCCGGTACACAGCGCCCCCAGCGGCGTGCCGCGCTCCGCCAGGCGGCGCAGCCAGATGAGCACCGAACGCTCACAGTGCGCCTGCACGCCCACCCCGCCGCAGACCAGCAGCAGGTCGAGCGCCGGCACCGGCTCCAGCGCCTGATCCACCAGGGTCGCCAGGCCATTGCTGGCGCTCACCGGGCCACCATCGCGGCTTACCCGGTGCCAGGTGTAGAGCCGATGGCCGGCCAGATGATTGGCCATGCGCAACGGCTCCAGGGCCGACACGAAGGCGAGCTGGGAGAAGCCCGGCAGCAGCAGGAAGCCGATATCATGATGGCCACTGGCCGAGGCGACTGTCTGCATGCACGGACCCCCGAAAGACACGACAACAGATAATGGCCCTTCATAGATACCCCATCTCGAGGGCCATGGGCAAGATCGCGCCACTGGCCGGCGTGTCGCTGTGCCCAAGACCCTCGACGCCACCAGACAAGAGGCGCCGCCGGGGCGGGCGATACTGAAGCCGACAGCCGACGATTCCCTCAGGAGCATCCGCCATGGCGATTCAAGCGACCGACACGACCCCGCCGCAACCCCGCGACAACCTGAGCATCGCTCGCGCCGCGCGGCTCTGGCCCATCGAAGAGATCGCGCATCGCCTGGGCCTGCCCGGCGAGGCGGTGGAGCCCTACGGTCGCGGCATCGCCAAGCTCGACCCGATGGCCATGGCCTCCCTGGCGGAGCGCCCCCAGGGGCGCTATGTGGTGGTCACCTCCATGACCCCCACCCCGCCGGGCGAAGGCAAGACCACCACCGCCATCGGCCTGGTCCAGGGCCTACAGTGCCTCGGCCACCGGGCGGCGGTGGCCCTGCGCCAGCCGTCCATGGGGCCGACCCTCGGGCTCAAGGGCGGGGCCACCGGGGGTGGCTATAGCCAGGTGCTGCCCATGGAACGCATCAATCTTCATCTCACCGGTGACCTGCATGCCGTTGCCGCGGCCCACAACCTGCTGGCGGCCATGGTCGACAACCACCTTCATCACCGCCTCACGCCGGAACTCAATCCTCAGGATATTTGCTGGCAGCGGGTCATCGACCTCAACGACCGGGCACTTCGCCACCTGGTGATGGGTCTCGGCGGACGGGGTGACGGCGTGCCGCGCCAGGGTGGCTTTGAGATCACCGCCGCCTCGGAGGTCATGGCGGTGCTGGCACTGGCCGATTCGCTGGCCGACCTGCGCCGGCGCCTGGGGCGGCTGATCGTCGGCCTCGACCGCGACGGCGAGCCGGTCACCGCCGAGCAGATAGGCGCCGCCGGGGCCATGACGGTGCTCCTCAAGGAGGCGCTCAAGCCCAACCTGCTGCAGACCCTGGAGCACGCTCCGGCCCTGATCCACGCCGGCCCCTTCGGCAACATCGCCCACGGCAACTCCTCCATCGTCGCCGACCGCATCGCCCTGCAGGCCGCGGATTTCGTGGTCACCGAGGCAGGCTTCGGCGCCGACATGGGAGGCGAGCGGTTCTTCAACATCAAGTGCCGTGCCTCGGGCCTGGTCCCCGACGCCGCGGTGCTGGTGGTGACGGTGCGCGCCCTGAAGTATCACAGCGGCGCGCACCGGGTGGTCTCCGGCCAGCCGTTGCCGGCCTCGCTGCTCGCCGAGGCCCCCGAAGACGTCATGGCCGGGGGCGCCAACCTGCTGAAGCAGATCGATAACGTGCGCGCCCATGGCCTGACGCCCATCGTGGCGATCAATGCCTTTCCCGGCGACCACCCCAGTGAGCATGCCGCCATTCGCGAGCTGTGCGCGACACAGGGCGTGCGCGCCGAGGTGTCCCAGCATGTGCGCGATGGCGGCGAGGGCTCCCTGGCCCTGGCACAAGCCCTGATAGAGGCGATCGACCAGACCGATGCTGGCGGGAACGGCTTCCACTACCTCTACCCTGCCGAACTGCCGCTGGCGGAGAAGATCGAGTGCATCGCCACCCGGCTCTACGGCGCCGACGGGGTCGACTTCGCGCCCGGGACCCGCGCCCGGCTCGAGGCCTGGCAGCACCAGGGATACGGGGCCTTCCCCGTATGCATCGCCAAGACGCATATGTCGCTGTCCCACGATGCCGGCCGGCTCGGTGCCCCGGCTGGCTGGCGCCTGCCGGTGCGCGAGGTGCGCCTCTCGGCGGGTGCCGGCTTCGTCTATGCCCTGGCCGGCGATATCCGCACCCTGCCCGGGCTCAACGCCTCACCCGCCGCCACCCGAATCGATATCGATGACGAAGGTAATACCGTGGGCCTGTATTGACACCTTCTTACCTTATCAATCTCTGTTGGAGACAGACCCCAGCGGAATCCCAATGCCTGTCACAGTGCGCGATTCCTGTGTGAACCACCGCCGGGCTCTGCTCCCTGTCGGTTCCGGCGCCCCTCGTGACAACATCACGACTCAAAGCCCAAGCTTGTCACGGGTCTGGTAATACCAGGCCCCCATGGCGGAGAGTGGCACCCGCAACAGGCGTCCACCGGGGAACGGCAGCTGTGGCAACCCGGCAAAGGCGTCGAAGCGCTCTCCCTGACCGTGTACCACTTCGGCGATCAGCTTTCCGGCCAAGTGGGTACAGGTAACACCGTGGCCAGAGTAGCCTTGGGCGTAGTAGACATTGCCGTTGATCACCCCGAACTGAGGCATTCGGTTGAGAGTCATCAGGAAGGTACCATTCCAGGCGTAGTCGATTCCGACGTCGGCAAGTTCAGGGAAGGTCTTGAGCAGCTTGGGCCGGATGACACTCTCGATATCTGCCGGGTCGTTGCCGCCGTAGTTGACGCCTCCCCCATAGAGAAGGCGGTTATCGCGGGTCAGGCGGTAATAGTCGAGCAGGTAGTTGCAGTCTTCCACCGCCAGGCCATTGGGCAGCAGCCCACGCACCCTATCCTCGTCCAGAGGCTCGGTAGTGATGATCTGGGTACCACAGGGCATCGACTTGCCCTCGATTTCCGGCAACACTCCCTTGAGATAGGCATTGCCGGCCATGACCACCCGCTTGGCACGCACACGCCCCTTGGCGGTCGACACCACCGCCGGGGCACCATGCTTCAACTCCGTGACCGGTGAGTGCTCGAAGATACGTCCACCCAGCGACTCCACGGCGGTCGCCTGACCCAGCACCAGGTTGAGTGGATGCAGGTGGCCACCACCATGATCGACCAGCACACCGGTATAACGATCGCTTACCACTTCGCGCTTGAGCGCCTCACCTTCCAGCAGCTCGAGCTCCCGGTAGCCATAGCGCTCCCACAGCGCCTGGTGCTCGCGCAGCCCCTTGAGCTGCTGACCGTTACAGGCGGCGAAGAGGTTGCCGTCGCGCAGATCGCAGTCGATGTCATACCGGGCCACGCGCTCGCGGATGATACGGTTGCCTTCGAAGGCCATGTCGCCCAGAGCCCGGGCGGTCTCGGCCCCGTACTTGGCCTCAATCACATCCATGTCGCGGCTGTAACTGTTGACGATCTGGCCGCCATTACGCCCCGAGGCACCGTAACCGACCCTGACCGCCTCCAGCACCACCACCGACAGCCCACGCTCCGCCAGATGCAGGGCGGCGGAAATTCCCGTGAAGCCAGCTCCCACCACGCACACATCACAGTCGATATCACCCTCGAGGGCCGGGCGTTCGGGCGTGGGGTTGGCGGTATCGGCATACCATGATGCAGCGTGACCGGATTCAAACGAGACGGACATGGCGACCTCTTATGGTGATTTTATTTAACACTGTGTCGCGATTTTACCGGCCAAAATGACAGAATAACAACAAAAAAGACTCATAATAATCACCAAAAACCACCGACGGGTACTCCGCCGGCGGCATCCCCGATGAGTGGCGGTGACCTCAGCGGCTGCGCGCCTCGCTCCAGAGCTGCTGCAGCAACTCCAGCTCCTCGCCACTCACCGAGGGGGTGAAGTGCAGTCGCTCCCGGGCCGCCGGATCCGGCATCACCGGCGGCTCGCGCAGGGCATCATTGACCAGCTTCAGCGCCGCCTCGTTGGGCGTGGTGTAGAAATTGTAGTTGGCAAGCCGCGCGGCCACCTCGGGGCGCAGCAGATATTCGATAAAGGACCGGGCGGCCTCGACATTGGGGGCACGCGACGGGATCGCCAGCACATCGACCCAACGCTGGGAGCCCTCCTCGGGAATGAAAAATCCCAACTTACCGTAGGTCTCGGGAGCCTCGGCACGCTTGTTGGCCAGGTCACCATTATAGGCCACGCCAGCGTGGATCACTCCGTTGGCCACCTGCTCGATGGCCGCCGTGGCATCCGTGAAGCCCACGAAGTTGTCGCGATTGCGGGTCTCGATGATCTGCTCGGCGGCCGCCACCCAGGACTCCTGACCCACGCAGTCAAAGCCAGCTCCCAGGAAAGCGCAGGCAGTCCCAAAGGTAAACTGGGCATCCCCCTTGAGCAGCGCGAAGGGATAGTCGTCATTGACCTCGGAGTCGTAGATCAGCCCCCAACCTGGCTCAGGCGAAGGCCAGGTCTCAGTGTTGTAGACGATACCGGTGGCCCCCCACAGGTAGGGCACGGTGTAGATCCCCTCGGGGTCATAACTCGGCCCGCGGAACTCGCTGAGGATATTGTCATGCCCCTCGAGCCCTTTGCCCTCAGCCGTCAGCGGTCGGATCAGGCCGGCCTCGATCAGCCGCGGCACGAAGTAGTCCGAGGGCACGATCAGATCGTACTGGGCGTCACCGCCGGCATTCAGCTTGGAGAACAGCTCCGCGTTGGAGTTATAATAGTTCTGCACCACCTCGAGCCCGGTCTCCACCTCGAAATCCTCGATGATTGCAGGGTCCATGTAGTCGGACCAATTGAACAACCGCAGCTTGCCGTCCTCGGCCACCGCGGCCAGGCTTACGGCTAGCAGACCCAGACCTGCGAGCGGCGACCAATATCTTGTTTTCAGCATCGTCAATCTCTCTGTTTCGAATCGCAGAAGGCATCGGGCCTCCTGCCATTAGCCTAGACCCTGAGTAGCAAGTGCTCCCTCTCCCAGGAGCTGATGACCTGGAAGTAGGCGCGATGCTCGGCCCGCTTCACCGCCAGATAATTATGGGTGAAACGCTCGCCGAGGATATCGGACAGAGGCTGGCACGCCTGCAGCAGATCCAGTGCAGGCCCGATATCATCGGGCAGCTTGTGCCCACCCGACCAGGCCGAGCCAGTCATCGGCGGACGTGGCTCGAGCTGACTGAGCATGCCCAGATAGCCACAGGCCAGCGAGGCGGCCATCACCAGATACGGGTTGGCATCGGCACCGGCCAGGCGGTTCTCTACCCGGGTCGATTCGGGCGTCGATACCGGCACCCGCAACCCCACGGTGCGATTATCCATGCCCCACTCCACGTTGATTGGCGCCGAACCGCTGCTGTCGGTGCGCATCAGGCGACGATAGGAGTTGACGTTGGGCGCCAGCAGCGGCATTGCGGCCGGCAGGTAGTTCTGCAGACCACCAATGAAGTGATGGAACAGCCGGCTGGACTGACCGTCGTGATCGGCGAACAGGTTGTGACCGCTTTCAATATCCAGCAGGCTCTGGTGGATATGCATGGAGCTGCCGGGCTCATTCGCCATCGGTTTGGCCATGAAGGTGGCATACATGCCGTGGCGCAGTGCTGTTTCCCGCAGGGTACGCTTGAACATCACCACCTGGTCAGCCAATGCCAGTGGATCACCATGCTGGAAGTTGACCTCCATCTGCCCCGCTCCCTCTTCGTGGATCAGGGTGTCAAGGTCTAGATTCATGGCGTCGCAATAGTCATACATCTCTTCGAATAGCGGGTCGAACTCGTTGACCGCGTCGATGGAGAAAGACTGACGACTACTCTCCTGACGTCCGGTACGCCCAATGGGCGGCTCCAGAGGATAATCGGAGTCGGTATTGGTCTTGACCAGATAGAACTCAACCTCCGGCGCGATCACCGGTTTCCAGCCACGCTCGGCGTATAGCCCCAGCACGCGCTTGAGTACATGACGCGGCGCCAGATCCACCGGCTCGCCGGTCAGGTAGAAGCAGTCATGAATGATCTGTGCGGTAGGATCCTCGGCCCAGGGCACCAGATAGATCGCGCCAGGGTCGGGCACCAACTCCATATCTCGCTCGGCCTGGTTCCAAAAGCGAATATCCTCGTCGTCGGGGTAACCACCGGTAACGGTTTGGATAAAGATCGAGTCGGGTAAGCGAGGGCGTCCACCGTTGAGGTACTTGCCGGCGGGCATGATCTTGCCCTTGAGGATGCCCGTCAGATCACTGACCAGGCATTCGACCTCGGTTATGCCATGTTTCTGGAACCAGTCGTTGAGTATCGGCTGTTCCTGTTGGTTACTCATGGGAATATCCTTGCTTATGGAAAGGCGGCTCCGCTTACCGGAGCCATCCACTCAGCGCGATTGCACTTCCGACCACAGCTGCTGAAATATCTGCAGCGACTCCCCTGCAAGGCTCGGGGTAAAGAGCAGCCGCTCCATGTCCGCCTCGCTGGGCTGCACCGGGGGCTGAGTCAACACTTCGTCCAGGTAAGGCTCTGATGCGGCATTGGGACTGGCGTAGTAGTTGAAGTTGGAGAGCTGGGCACCCACTTCAGGGTCGAGAATAAAGTTGATGAACTTATGCGCCATATCGGGATTGGGAGCCTCGGCGGTGATCATCATCGAGTCGACCCACATCTCAGCGCCCTCGTCGGGGATCATGAAATCCAGCGACGCAAAACTCTCGGGATCTTCCTCCTTGAAGTAGAGGTAGTCGCCGTTGTAACTAAGCCCTATATGGGTCACACCACGAGCCAGCTGCTGCAGCTGGGGCGTACCGTCGCTGAAGCCGCTGAAGGTCTCGCGACTCTTGGTGTCGATCAGCAGCCGAGCGGCCTCCTTCCAGCCTTTCGAATCGGTACAGTCGTAGCCGTGTCCCAGATAGGCACAGCCACCACCCAGGCTGACCTGGCCGTCGCCCATCAGCGCGAAGGGATGTTCGGGATTGACCGCAGGGTCGAAGAGCAACGACCAGCTTTTCGGCGCATCGGGGAAGGTCTCGCTGTTGTAAACCACCCCGGTGGTGCCCCACTGATAGGCTGCGGAGTACTCGGCAGTCGGGTCAAAGATCGGATCCTGGAACTGTGACATGAGATTGTCGAAGTTGGGGAGCTTCGACTTGTCCAGCGGCTGAACCAGGCCTGTCTCGATCAGTCGTGGCACATAATAGTTGGACGGCACGATGATATCGTACTGGGAAACTCCCCCCGCCTGGAGCTTGGAGAGCATCTCCGGCAGCGAGTTGAAGTAGTTCTGGACCACCTCGACATCGTATTGCGCCTCGAACGCCTCGATGATCTCGGGGTCCATGTACTCGGTCCAGTTGAACAAATAGAGCTTGTTCTCCTGGGCCTGCGCGCTGCCAGCCAGCAGTGCGGCGCTAATGGACAGGGCGAGTACACTCTTGTTGATTGTCATATGATTCTCCTGGTTTCCCTGTGAAGGCAAATGCCGGCTCAGGCCTGCCGGCGACGGCTGAAGATCAGGCTGATGGCAGCGACGATGGCGACCGCCGCGATCATCAGGGTAGCGATAGCATTGATTTCCGGCGAAACGCCCTTCTTGATGGCACCCCAGATATAGATAGGAAGGGTCGCGCTCTCCGGTCCCGCGGTGAAGAAGCTGATGACGAAGTCATCCACCGAGAGGGTGAAGGAGAGGAAGAAGGCCGAGATCAGTGCCGGCTTGATGGTCGGCAGCATGAAGTGGAAAACGCGCTTGATGGGCGTCGCATAGAGATCCTTGGCCGCCTCGAACAGTGTCGGATCCAGGCCCACGAAGCGCGAGTAGACGATCAGCGCCACGAAGGGTATCTGGAAGGTGACGTGTGCGATGATCATGGTACCCAGCCCCGGCTGCAGGAAGCCGGTCAGGCGGTGGACCTGCACGAAGAAGGCCATTTCCGAGATGCCAAAGACAATATCCGGCAGCACGATGGGCAGATAGATCAGCACGATCAACCAGCCCAGTTTACGATGACGATGCCTATACATGCCGTAGCCGATCAGACAACCAACTACCAGTGCGATGACGGAAGAGACGATCGCCAGCACCATGCTGTTGGCGAAAGCCGAAAGGATCTCCTCGTTGCCCAGCAGTCGCTCGTACCAGCGCCAGGAAAACCCCGTGAAGCGCGCGGCACTGTTGGAAGCGTTGAAGGAAAACAGGGCGACCACGGTCAGCGGTAGATAGAGAAAAGCCAAGGTGAACAACCAAAACCCGGTCAGGGTTCGTTTGAGTGTGCGCTTTTTCATATCACCACCTCTTCGCCGCCACCCAGGCGTTTGCCAATGCGACGCATGGCGTACAGACCGATGAAGGTGGCGATCAGCATCAGAATCGCGCCGGCTGCACCGAGTGGCCAGTTGGCCCCGCCCGAGAACTGGTTGGCCACTAAATTGCCGAGCATCATACCCTTGCCGCCCCCTAACAGCTCGGGAATCACATACATGCCGAAGGCAGGAATCGCCACCAGCACGACGCCGGCCAGCAGCCCCGGCAGGGTCTGGGGAAAGACCGCATGCCAGAAGGCACGCACCGGTGAAGCGTAGAGATCCTGGGCGGCCTCTACCTGGGCGATATCGAGCTTCTCGAAGGCGGCATAGAGCGGCAACACCATGAACGGCAGGAAGTTATAGACCAGTCCCAGGGTAACGGCGAAGTTGGAAGGGTAGAGTCCCATATTGGGCGCGATTAGCCCCAGCCCCTCGGCCAGGCTGGAGAGCGGTGTACCCGGGGCCAGAAGGTTCATCCAGCCGAAGGTCCGGATCACCTGGTTGGTCCAGCTGGGTACTACAACCAGCAGTAGCAGGATCGGTCGCCACTTATCGCGACAGGTGCTGATATAGTAGGCAATGGGATAGGCCACCAACACCACCAAGCCGGTGGATACCAGGGTCTGCCAGAGTGAGCGCAGCAGAGTGTAGAAATTGCCCGGGCTCCAACCAAGAAAGCCGAAACCGGCCAGGCGTTCGAAGGACCCAAGCGACAGCGGCATCTCGGGTAGTCCATAAGGGCCATTGGTCATGAAAGCCACGCCCATCAAATAGACACTGGGGAGCACCAGGAAGATGATAATCCAGATAGCACCCGGGGCCACGGTAAACAGCAAGTGGCGACTCTCGCGCACCATCGCCCGACTGCGGGCCGATGGGGTCACGCCGGCATAGGACATGGGGGCCTCCTTATTTACTCAGGGTAACCAGGTCTTCCGGTGCCACAGACACAGTGACCCGGTCGCCTACCTCAGGCAGGCGTCGACCGCGGTTGTTCAGGGTCGCCTGCAGGGTGGTCTGACCCACATCCAGCCGGTACTCAGCGTGGCTGCCGCGATAGAGCCGCTCCGTCACGGTGGCCAGTAGACGATTGTCACCGGGCTGCTCGCCAGACAGCAGATCCAGGGTCTCGGGACGAATCAACAGCAGATCGTCCTCTCCGGCCGCCTCGACGCTGAGCACGCCCAGAGGCGTGGTCAGCCGGTCGCCATTCCGGGCGCTGATGGAGTAGAGGTTGTCATGACCCATAAATCTCGCCACGAAGGCATTGGCGGGGTGCTCATAGACTTCCCGTGGCGGACCGACCTGCTGGATCACACCGCCGTTGAGTACTGCGATGCGATCGGACATCACCATCGCTTCATCCTGGTCATGGGTCACGAAAACAAAGGTCATACCCAGACGCTTCTGGACCCGTAACAGCTCCACCTGTAGCTGGCTGCGCAGACCAGCATCGAGCGCAGACAAGGGCTCGTCGAGCAACAACACATCCGGCTCATTGACCAAAGCTCGGGCCAGGGCGATACGCTGACGCTGCCCGCCGGAAAGCTGGTCGACGCGCCGCTCTACCAGATCACCGAGCTGAATGAACTCGGCGATTTTTGCGACGCGTGCCTCACGCTGCCCGGGGGGCATGCCGCGCATCTTGAGCCCGAAAGCAAGATTCTCGCGCACCGAGAGATGGGGGAAGAGCGCATAGGACTGGAAGACGGTGTTGACGCTGCGCTTATGGGGCGGCACCTCGGTAACATCGTCGCCGCCGATGGCCAGGCGACCGTCATCCGCCTCTTCGAGGCCCGCGAGGATACGCAGCAAGGTGGTCTTGCCACACCCCGAGGGGCCCAGCAGCGTGAAGAACTCCCCGGCTTCGATTACCAGGTCGACGCCAGCCAGCGCCACAGTATCGCGGCCGAAGCGCTTGTGTAGCCCCTGCATCTCGATGGAAGAAGCCTCTCGAGTCGGCTCCTCCACTTCGGCTGAAGGGACGTCAGCGACCTCCAGGGTCAGAGTATCTGTCATCGGCTTTCTCTCTGTTGTTGTGGAATCGGCTGTGTGGGGTCGCGCGGGGTGGCATCGTCCTGTCAAAGTCGATCACGCAGCTTATAGAAGGTGGTTGCCAGCACCAGAAGAGGAGTACGCAGCAAGGAGCCGCCAGGAAAGTGCCTGTGAGGCATGCCGGCGAAGGCATCGAATCGCTCGGCCTGGCCGGCAATGGCCTCTGCCATCAGTCGCCCAGCAAGCCCAGCGAGTGCCATGCCGTGACCCGAATAGCCTTGGGCATAGTAGAGGTTGCCACCCAGGCGGCCGAAGTCCGGTGCACGATTCAAGGTAATGGCCACGTCCCCTCCCCAGCGATATTCAATGGGAATGCCCTCGAGCACCGGAAAGAGCCGCGCGATCTTGGCGTCCATACGTGCCTGGATGCCCCTGGGTTCGCGACCGTCATAGCTTACCTCGCCGCCATAGATCAACCGGCGATCGCCGGAAAGACGATAGTAGTCGAGCACAAAATTGGCATCCGACAGAGCATCATTGTGGGGGAGCACACGGGCCGCCTGAGACTCGTTGAGCGGAGCCGTGGCGATCATGTAGTTGGCGGCACGCATCACCCGTCCCGAGAGCTCCGGCACCAAACCAGCTTGATAGGCATTGGTCCCCAGCACCACGAAGTCAGCGGTGACCCGACCGGTAGTGGTCTGTACGCAAGCCGGCTGGCCACGCTCGATCGCCACGGCGGAACTATGCTGGTGAATGCTTACCCCCGCATCGCGGGCGGCACTGGCCAGGCCCAGGGTGTAATTAAGCGGATGAAGATGCCCGGCCGCGGACTCATGCAGGGCGGCCGGATAGGCATCGGTAACCACCCGCTCGCGCAATACCTCTCCCTCGAGCATCTCCAGCTCGTGATAGTCATAATCGCGAGCCATGCGGTTGCGGTACTCGGCCAACTCACGCACATGACGACCCTTGACCGCCGCATGCAGATAGCCCCACTGGAGATCACAGGGAATGGCATGACGATCAACCCGCTCGGCCGTCAGCGCCACTGCCTCGCGGCTCAGGCGCCAGATATCACGGGCGGTCTCTCGACCCAGAGCCTTCTCCACCGTGCTCATGTCGGTACCCAGCCCCGGCAGGATCTGCCCGCCACTGCGTCCCGACGCACCGTGTCCAATCTCGCCGGCTTCCAGCAACACCACCGAATATCCCCGCTCGGCCAACTCCAGGGCCGCCGAGCAGCCAGTGACACCCCCACCGACTACGCAGACATCGGCGCGCACTTCCCCCTCCAGGGGTGGGCAAGCACCAAGATCGACGGTAATGGAGTCTCGATACCAAGAAGGGGGATTCAAAGCGGCTCTAACCATAAAAATCATCCTCTGCATGGCGCGACGGGCAAAGGCACAGTGGCCCATTGCACCTTATTGTTATATGAAGCACTTCACCGATAGCTATAAGATGGTTGAATCGGCTTCATCGAGGAAACGTTCGAATCTCAGTCTTGCATCAAACCATCACCTAGTGTCAAGTATAAAGCAACAAAAAAATAACGGTAATTTTATTTTACATTGTTTTTATTGTGATTTTTGATACAACCATGGGCATATTTTTGTAAAGAAATGACGTTCACTCAGACACGTTATAAGCATGACTGGCAATACAATCCGTCGAGGCGGATAGGTAAATGATCTTGCCCACCAACTGATCTTACGCAGCATTGTTGGACACCGATGCTGGATAAGATCAATTAGCCCCAGCGCCCAGACAACTGACACTATGGTGCTAATAACCACAGGTAACACAGGCCGGGTCGCGGGAGACCCCGAAGCGGCGCCATTCACCGCTCAAGCCATCGAAGGTGGAGAGGCCTTGGTGAGTCGCGCCTGCGCCACTCAGCAACTTGATCGCCTCCAGCGCCTGGAAGCTGCCGACCAGCCCCACCAGGGGAGCCACGACGCCGCTCTCCGAGCAGGAGAGCGCCTCATCGCCCTGGCCATCCGGCGGATAGAGGCAGGCATAGCAGGGACAGTCGGGGTCGCGGGGATCGAAGACGGCAAGCTGGCCGGAGAAGCGGATGGCCGCACCGGAGACCAGCGGTACACCGGCCGCACGACAGGCATCATTGATCGCATAGCGGCTGGAGAAGCGGTCGGTGCAATCGAGCACCACATCGGCCGTTGCGACGGCGGCGGCCATGCTCTCTCCCTGCAGATGGTCCGTGAGCACATCGATGCGACACCCGGCGTTGAGCGCCAGGGCCGCCTCCCGGGCCGATTCGGCCTTGTTGCGCCCCAGGTCCGCCTCGCCGTGGGCGATCTGGCGCTGCAGGTTCGAGAGCTCGACCTCATCGGCATCCGCCAGGGTCAGCCGCCCGACCCCGGCGGCGGCCAGGTAGAAGACCACCGGCGAGCCGAGCCCGCCGGCACCAACCACCAGGGCATGGCCGGCGAGCAGGCGTTCCTGACCCTCGATATCGAGGGATTCCAGCATGATCTGGCGGCTGTAGCGCAATAGTTCCCGGTCATTCATGGCACGGCTCACTTTTCGTCGAACGCCTCGATATCGGGCACATACAGGGAGAACTCTTCCTTGACCTCCTCCATTACCACATAGCTCTTGGACTCCTTCACCCCCGGCAGGGTCAGCACCACATCGCCGAGCAGCTGACGGTAGGCGGACATCTCGGGTATCCGACACTTGAGGATATAGTCGAACTGCCCCGAGACCAGGTGGCATTCCTGGATCTGTGGCAGGCGGGCCACGGCGCGGCGAAACTCATCGAACACCGCAGGCGACTGGGTCTCCAGGCTGATCTCCACGAATACCAGCAGGTTAGCCTTGAGCGCCTGGGGATCGAGCATGGCACGGTATCCGCGGATCACCCCGGCCCGCTCCAGGCGCTTGACCCGCTCCAGGCAGGGGGTGGTGGAGAGCCCCACCTGGCCGGCGAGGTCAACATAGGAGATGCGAGCATTTTCCTGCAGGCAACGCAGGATCTTGAGGTCGATGCGATCGAAGGAACGAGACTTGGCTTTCATTATAGCGGAGGGCACCGGTCGGTAGAGTCATTAGCGCCGCCGCACCAGCAGAATCGACTATGAATCACCCTGCACCACGACAGCTAACGGAAATATCATCTGCAGAAGGTGTACCACAGCCCCGCATCGGCGGCCATCAACGCGGCGCTTTTTTCCCCAGGCTGACGCGCTCATGGCCACCGAGGTCACGGCGGCTGGCCACCTCGCCGTAGCCTGCCGCCACGAGCGCCTCGCGCACCGCCGCGGCCTGGCCCCAGCCATGCTCCAGCAGCAGCCAGCCCCCGGGCTGCAGGTGCTGCCGGGCCCGCTTCACCAGGTAACGCAGATCGGCCAGGCCCGCGTCATCGGCCACCAGCGCCGAGCGCGGCTCGAAGCGCACGTCTCCCGCGGCCAGATGGGGGTCATCCTCGGCAATATAAGGGGGGTTGGAAACGATGATGGCAAAGCGTTGCGTGTCGCCCGACTCGTCCGCCAGGGCGGCAAACCAGTCGCTCTCGCCAAACTCGGCATTGGCAAGGGCCAGCCGTTCGGCATTGCGCTGCGCCAGGGCCACCGCCTCGGGGCGAATATCCAGGCCCAGCACCCGCCAAGCCGGCCGCTCGCTGGCAAAGGCCAGGGCGATGGCCCCGCTACCGGTGCCCAGGTCGAGCAGCCGTCCACCAGGCGCCTGGGCCAGGGCCAGGGCGGCCTCCACCAGTGTCTCGGTATCGGGGCGCGGAATCAGGGTGCTGGGGTCGGTCGCCAGGCGCAGCCCCCAGAACTCGCGCTCGCCGGTGAGGTAGGCCACCGGCTCGCCCGCCGCGCGGCGCGCGACCAGCTCCCGCAGCCGGCCCACCGCCGCGTCGTCGGCCTCGCGGTCGCCCCAGGTGTAGAGCCAGGCGCGTTCGACCCCCAGCACATGGCAGAGCAGGACCTCGGCATCGAGGCGCGCCGAGGGCGAGCCGGCGTCGGCCAGGCGTCTCGCGGACTCGACCAACAAGGCATCGAGGGTCATCAGGCCTCCTGCTGCAGGGCGGCGAGCTGTTCGGCCTGGTATTCATGAATCAGCGGCTCGATCACCTCGTCGAGGTGATCGCCGCCGACGACCTCCGAGAGCTTGTAGAGGGTCAGGTTGATGCGATGGTCGGTGACACGCCCCTGGGGGAAGTTATAGGTGCGAATACGCTCGCTGCGATCCCCGGACCCCACCAGGCTGCGGCGCGTGTCGGCCTGCTGCTGACGCTGGCTGTCCACGGCATGCTGCTTGAGGCGCGCGGCCAGCAGCGACATCGCCTTGGCGCGATTCTTGTGCTGGCTACGCTCCTCCTGGCACTCCACCACGACGCCGCTGGGCAGGTGGGTAATGCGGATGGCCGAGTCGGTGGTGTTGACGTGCTGGCCACCGGCGCCACTGGAGCGAAAGGTGTCCACGCGCAACTCGCTGGCATCGAGGTCGACATTGCCAACGGCATCCACCTCGGGCATCACCGCCACGGTACAGGCCGAGGTATGGATACGCCCCTGGGACTCGGTGGCCGGCACCCGCTGTACGCGGTGGGCTCCGGACTCGAACTTGAGTCGGGCATAGGCGCCCTCGCCCTTGATGCGCGCGATGATCTCCTTGTAGCCACCCTGCTCGCCATGGCTGGCACTGACCACCTCCACCTTCCAGCCATGCTTCTCGGCGTAGCGCGAATACATGCGAAACAGGTCACCGGCGAACAGCGCCGCCTCATCTCCCCCGGTACCCGCCCGCACCTCCAGGAAGACACCGCGACCATCATCGGGGTCCTTGGGTACCAGCAGGCGCTTGAGGTCCTCTTCCTGAGCGGCACGCTTGTCACGGCTCTCGGCCAGCTCCAGCTCGGCGAGCTCACGCATGTCGGGGTCGCTGTCGGAGGCGAGCTGCTCGGCATCGTCAATATCGCGCTCCACGGCACGATATTCGCGCCACGCCTCCACCAGCGCCTCGAGCTCGGCGTATTCACGAGAATAATCGCGGAAACGGGCCTGGTCGCCGATCACTTCGGGGGCCGCCAGCAGGGCGGCGAGCTCCTCGAAGCGCTCGTCGAAGGTGTCGAGACGCGCACGCAGGGAAGCTTTCATTAATCGGTCCTATCGGGTCTTGTCGGGTGTCGCCTCGAGCAGCAGCGCGCCGGCCGCCTCGAGCAGGTCGTGACGCTCGGCGGAGGCGGCCTCGCGCAGCGCCACGGTGGGGCCGTGCATCAGCCGGTTGGTGAGCTGGTGGGCGAGACGTCGCACCACGGCCTCCGGGTCCTCGCCACGCTCCAGCCGCGTCAGCGCCTGCGCCAGGGAATGTTCACGGTGTGCCTCGCCGCGGGAGCGGTAGTCGTGGATCAACTCGCCGCCACTGCGTATGCGAAGGTCATGCAGCCAGGCGCCCACCCCGTGCTCGATCAGCGATTCCGCCTGGTCGGCGGCCACCTGGCGGTGACGGCGGTTCTCCGCGATCACCTCCTGGAGGTCATCCACCGTGTAGAGGAAGATATCGGCGAGCTGGCCCACCTCGGGTTCGATATCCCGCGGCACCGCGATATCGACCATGAAGACCGGCCGGTGGCGGCGCTTCTTCAGCGCCCGCTCCACCATGCCCTTGCCCAGGATCGGCAGCGGCGCCGCGGTCGAGGAGATGACGATATCCGCCTCCGCCAGGGCATCGGGGATGGCATCCAGGGTAATCGCCCGCCCTCCCAGAGGCGCGGCCAGCAGCTCCCCCCGCTCACGGGTACGATTGGCCACGGTCAGCTGGCTGACGCCGGCCTCCACCAGGTGGCGGGCCACCAGTTCGATGGTCTCGCCGGCACCGATCAACAGCGCGCGGGCGCGGCCGAAGTCATCGAAGATACGGCTCGCCAGGCTCACCGCCGCATAGGCGACCGACACCGGATTGCGGCCGATACCGGTTTCCGTTCGCACCTGCTTGGCCACGGCGAAGGCATGCTGGAACAGGCACTCCAGCTCCTTGCCGATCCCCTTGCTCAACCGGCTGGTCTGGTAGGCATCCTTGAGCTGACCGAGGATCTGGGGCTCGCCCAGCACCATGGAATCCAGCCCTACCGCCACCCGCATCAGATGCCGGGCGGCCTCGTGGTCGAGGTAGTGGTAGGCGCATGTCGCCAGGTCATCGACCGGCAGCCCATGGAAGCGGCCCAGCCACTGCAGGATGGCCGCCTCCCCGTCGGCGGCGGTCTCGGTCACGCAGTAGAGCTCGGTGCGGTTGCAGGTCGAGAGGACGGCCGCCTCCCTGACTTCGGGCAAGCCACGCAACTCGCCCAGCGCGGCATCCAGCACGGCGGGGTCGAAGGCCACCTGTTCGCGCACTTCCACGGTGGCGGTTCGGTGATTGATTCCAAGGGCAAGCAGCGTCATGCGTCGGGCATCTTGAACGTGGGGTGTGCGGCCATTACCGCCTCGCTATCGAGGCGCCAGGATTCTATCACAGCCGACAGGCAATGGCCGCACCTCGGCGCCACACCTTTGCCCATGACGGCCGAGCCGTTATGCTGAGGCCACCGCACCGCAAGCGAGACCCCCCATGGCCCGCGCCCCCTTATCCCTGCTCACCCCGCCGCTGGCGATACCGGCACTGGTCCTGCTGTTGACCGGCTGCCAGTCGTGGCCGCTGGACGGCGCCCCCTCCCCGGCGATGGAGGACCCCTTGGCCGGGGCCCCACCCATCGAGAAGGGCCTCGACGCCGCGGGCCTCGCCGACTTGCTCACCGCGGAGCTGGCCGGCCAGCGCGGCGACTACCGGCGTGCGGCCGAGGGCTATCTCATGGCCACCCGGCGCTACCGCAGCGCCGGCCTGGCGGAGCGCGCGGCGCTGGCCGCCAGCTTCGGCAACGAGCACGAACTGCTCGACCGGGCCGCCAGGGAGTGGCAGGGGCTGGCCCCGGACAGCACCGCACCGGCCCGCCTGCTGGCCGGCCTCTCCGTGCAGCGCGGCGACTGGGACGAGGCACTGCGCCAGCGTCTGACGCTCGTCCGGGAAGGCGGCGACAGCGAGATTTCCTCACTGGTGGAAGCGGCCCTGGCCGATGACGCCGCCCCCGCTCCGCTGCTGGCCGAGCTGCGTGACTACCTGGCCACCGCGCCGGAGGATGCACGCCGCCATGATGCCGAGCTCGCGGCCGCGATGCTCGAAGTGGCCGTCGGCGAGGCCACCGCCGCCGAACGCCGCCTGGAACGCCTCGGCGCCCGGGCGCCGGAGCTGCCGGCCCTGTGGCTGACCCGTGCCCGACTGGCCCAGGAGGCGAACGACCCGCGTGCCACCCGCACCGCCGCCCGGCGCGGCCTCGCGGTCTCGCCCGGTGATCCACGCTTCATTCTCCTGCTGGCGCAAAGCGAACTACGCCTGGGCAATGTCGCCGCCGCCGAGGCCCGGACCCAGGCCCTGCTCGAGAAACACACCGGTGACGCCGCCCTGCCCCTGGGCCTGGCGCACCTCTACCTGGATGAGGGCCACCACGAACCCGCGCGACGCCTGCTGCTGCCGCTGACCGAGCTGGCCGAGCCCCCGCCCGAGGCCCTCCTGCTGCTGGGCGATATTGCCCGCGACGACGGGGATGTCGACCACGCCCTGCTTTATTATCGCCAGGTACCGCCCGGGGAGGGCTTCCTCCTCAGCCGCCTGCGAGCGGCCGAGATGCTGGTAGACAACGACCGCCTGAGCGAGGCTCGCGATTTCCTGCGCGGCGAGCGATTGCGCCACGCCGAGGCGTATGACGACCTGGTGACACTGGAAGTGGAGCTCCTCAATCAGGCAGGCCTCGACCAGGAGGCCGACACCCTCCTCGACCGTGAGCTGGCACGCACGCCCGGCGACGAACAACTGCTGTACCTGCGCGGCATGCGGGCCTGGGAGGCAGGCGACCTGCAAGGCATGGAGCGTGACCTGAGACGCATCATCGAGCGCAATCCCGATAACGCCATGGCGCTCAACGCCCTGGGCTACACCCTCGCCGACCAGGGGCCGGCGGCGCGGCGCGACGAGGCGCGTGAACTGATCGAGCGGGCCCATGCCCTCGAGCCCGACAATCCGGCGATCCTCGACAGCCTGGGCTGGATCCATTATCTCCAGGATGACCCCCAGGGTGCCCTGCCCTGGCTCGAGCGCGCCTATCGTGACATGCCCGACCAGGAGGTCGCCGCCCACCTCGCCGAGGTGTTGTGGGCCCTGGGCCGGCACGCCGAGGCCCGCGACCTGGTGCGCGAGGTCCTCGAGCGGCGAGACGAACATCCGCTGATCGACGAGCTGCTCCAGCGTACCCCCGGGCTGGCTCCCACCCACACATCCCACTGACCACGAGACCACCATGCGACGCCACCCCTCTCTGTTTATCACGGCTGCCATGCTCCTGACACTGATCGCCGGCTGCGCCCGCCAGGCACCGCAGCCCGAGGGGGAGCGCACCCCTGGACAGTGGCAAGACCAGCAGGCACGCATCGAGTCACTGGATACCTGGCAGCTCGCCGGCAAGGCCGGCCTACGCACCCCCGAAGACTCCACCAGTGCCAACCTGGACTGGAGCCAGTACCCCCATTACTACCGCCTGCTGATCAGCGGCCCCTTCGGCAGCGGTCGCAGCACCCTCGAGGGCCGCGAGGGTCGCTTCTCGCTGACCACATCGGAAGGACGCTTCGAGGCCGAAACCCCCGAGGCCCTGATGGAGCAGCGGCTAGGCTGGTCGCTGCCAGTGGGCGCACTCGCCGACTGGATTCGTGGCCTGCCCGGCGAAGGCAGCGATTATCGACTCGAGGAAGACGCCCTGGGATTCCCGGCACACATCCAGCAGGCCGGTTGGGAGATCGACTACCGTGACTGGACCTATACCGACCGACTGTGGCTGCCGCGCCGCCTGGTGATGCACTACGGTGATCTGCGCGTCACCCTGGTGGTCAACGAATGGCGACCGGAGTTCGGCGATGACTGAACACGGGACACCCCGGGCGAGCCTTGACCTGCCGGCCCCGGCCAAGCTCAACCGGATGTTGCATATCACGGGGCGACGCGCCGACGGCTACCATGAGCTGCAGACCCTGTTTCAGTTCCTCGACCACGGCGACACCCTGCGGCTCACCCTGCGCCAGGATGGCGAGATCTCCCTGACTCCGGACATTGCCGGCGTGCCCCATGACCAGAACCTGGTCGTGCGTGCGGCGAATCTGCTCCGGTCCCGGCACGGCGGTTCGCTGGGCGCGGATATTCACCTGGAAAAGCGCCTCCCCCTGGGTGGCGGCCTCGGCGGAGGCAGCTCGGATGCCGCCACCGCCCTGCTCGGCCTCGCGACCCTCTGGGGGCTGGAACTATCCCTGGAACACCTCGCCGAGCTGGGCCTGGCCCTCGGCGCCGATGTCCCCGTCTTCGTGCGCGGATACGCCGCCTGGGCCGAGGGGGTCGGCGAGCGCCTCACCCCGGTGGAGCTGGACACCCCCTGGTTCGTGGTGGTCCACCCTGGCATCGAGGTGGCCACGCCCACGGTATTCCAGGCCCCCGAATTGACACGCCACACCCCCCCTATTACCATGGCGCGCGCCCTGCAGGGGGGAGCGCCCGATTGGCGCAACGACTGCGAGGCGACGGTCAGGCGACTCTATCCGCCGGTAGCCACGGTGCTGGACTGGCTGGCTCGACGAGCCCCTACCATGCTGACCGGCACGGGGGCCTGCGCCTTTGCCCGCCTGGCAGACGAACGGCAGGCCGATCGTCTGTTGACCGAGATCGACGGCCGCTGGCAGGCCTTCAAGGCTCGTGGGCTGAACCGTTCTCCGCTGCATGACGTCCTGGATCGCTGACCACAGCCGATCCTCCCCCCAGATGACCCAACACACTGCATAGGTGGCCGCGCGTGTCAAAATTGATGGTTTTCGCCGGGAATGCCAATCCCGAACTCGCTCGCAAGATCGCCGAGAGTCTGGACACCCGCCAAGGCAATGCCACGGTTGGCCAATTCAGCGACGGCGAGATCGCGGTCGAGATCAACGAGAACGTGCGCGGCAAGGACGTCTTCGTTCTGCAGTCCACCTGTGCACCGACCAATGACAACCTGATGGAACTGATCCTGATGATAGATTCCCTGCGCCGGGCATCTGCATCACGGATCACCGCCGTGGTGCCCTACTTCGGCTATGCCCGTCAGGACCGTCGCGTGCGCTCCGCCCGCGTGCCGATCTCCGCCAAGATTGTCGCCGACATGATGGTCAAGGCCGGCGTCGACCGGGTGATGACCATGGATCTCCATGCCGATCAGATCCAGGGCTTCTTCGACGTCCCGGTAGACAACGTCTACGGCTCGCCGATCCTGCTCGACGACATCGAGCGCCAGAACTACCAGAACCTGGTCGTGGTCTCTCCCGACGTAGGCGGCGTGGTGCGCGCCCGCGCCATCGCCAAGCAACTCAATGCCGACCTCGCCATCATCGACAAGCGCCGCCCTGCGGCCAACCAGGCCCAGGTGATGCATATCATCGGCGAGATCGAAGGGCGCAACTGCGTGGTGGTGGACGACATGATCGACACCGCCGGCACCCTGTGCAAGGCCGGTGAAGCCCTCAAGGACCACGGCGCCGAGCGCGTCGTCGCCTACGCCACCCACCCCATTCTCTCCGGGCCGGCGGTGGACAACATCGTCGATTCGGTGCTCGACGAGGTGGTGGTCGCCGATACTATCCCGCTCTCCGAGACCGCCTGCCGCAGCGGGAGGATCCGCCAGCTGAGCGTCGCCGGACTGATCGCCGAGGCGATCCGCCGGGTGAGCAACGAAGAATCCGTCAGCGCCATGTTTCACTGAGTAGCGTTCCACTGAGGCCCGCCTCAGGATAACAGGCGCCGGAAAGCGCCCTTCGGGGCACCCGAAAGCGTCAGGGCTCTGGTCGCGGTCCCTGACGTTTTCCTACTTCAAGAAAGAGGCAATTCCATGTCAGATTTTACTCTTAACGCCAGCGTTCGTAACGACCTGGGGAAAGGTGCGAGCCGCCGCCTGCGTCGTGCGAACGAGCAGGTTCCCGCCATCATCTATGGTGGTGAGAAGGAGCCCCAGCCGATCTCCATCGAGAAGCCTGCCTTCTACAAGGCGATCGAGGAAGAGGTCTTCTTCTCTTCCATCATCAACCTGGTGGTCGACGGCAAGAGCGAGCAGGTAGTCGTTCGTGACCTGCAGCGTCACCCCTTCAAGCAGCTGGTCACCCACGCCGACTTCATGCGTGTGGATGCCACCCACGAGATCACCCTGAACGTGCCGCTGCACGTGGTGGGCGAGGAACAGTGCGTGGGCATCAAGGACCAGGACGGCGAACTGCATGTGCTCGCCAACGAGGTCCTGGTGAGCTGCCTGCCCAAGGATCTGCCCGACTACCTGGAGATCGATATCTCCGCGGCCGAAGTGGGCACCACCCTGCACCTCTCCGACCTGAGCCTGCCGGCCGGCGTTATCCTGGTCGACCTGACTCATGGTGAAGACCACGACAACGCCGTGGTCAACATCGCCAAGTCCAAGGTGCGTGCCGCGACAGACGAAGACGAAGAAGGAAGCGAGGCGGGCGAGGAGTAATCCTCAACCGCTCCGGGGCCGCGCATGGCGCGGCCCTCCTGCTGATGATCAAGCGCCCCGGCGCTTGATTTTTTTTGGAGGCGACACATGAGTCAGGTGAGAGCGATCATCGGGCTGGGCAACCCCGGCGCCGACTACGAGGCGACCCGTCATAATGCCGGGGCCTGGCTGGTGGAGGCCATCGCGCGCCGTGCCGGCAGCGGGCTACGCGCCGACCGCAAGTTCCTGGGCCTGCATGCCAGGGTCCAGTTCGAGGGGCGTGACCTCCACCTTCTCAACCCCACTACCTTCATGAACCGCAGCGGCGGTGCGGTGGCGGCCCTCTGCCAGTTCTACAAGCTGGCACCCGATGAACTGCTGGTGGCCCACGATGAACTCGACCTGCCTCCGGGCTGCGCCCGCTACAAGACCGGCGGCGGCCACGGCGGGCATAATGGCCTGCGGGATATCATCAGCGCCCTGGGCAACACCCGCGACTTCCACCGCCTGCGCATCGGCGTGGGGCACCCCGGGGACTCACGCCAGGTGACGAATTACGTCCTGGGTCGCCCCGGCAAGGCCGAGCATACGGCGATCGAGGCCACCATCGATGAATGCCTGGCGACCCTGCCCGAGGCCCTCGACGGCCAGTGGGCCAAGGCCATGAACCGACTGCATAGTTTTTCCGCCTGAAGCGTAAGCCGTAAGCCGTAAGCCGTAAGCCGTAAGCCGTAAGCCGTAAGCCGTAAGCCGTAAGCCGTAAGCCGTAAGC
>NZ_CANLFS010000009.1 GCF_947490095.1 uncultured Halomonas sp.
CTTCCTACTCTTCCTACTCTTCCTACTCTTCCTACTCTTCCTACTCTTCCTACTCTTCCTACTCTTCCTACTCTTCCTACTCTTCCCACTCTTCCCACTCAGCCCACTCAGCCCACTCAGCCCACTCAGCCCACCCAATCCCCAGGGCGAGCGCCGCTAGCCTGGCAGCGCGATGGCGCGGGGCCGATCTCGAGTCGAGACATCACTCGCCTGGACATTAACTGCAAAATGTAAGACAAATGGATAATGGTGTCGGCCCTTTGGTTGGCTACACTGACGTGCACCACCCTCTAGAGTCGCTGCTTGCGTCCAGGACAAAGACAACCCATGAATGCCTTAACCCTGATTTCATTCGTCTTTTTCACCGCCCTGGTGGCCTTCATCACCTGGCGGATGACCCGACACGATGATCACCAACACTCCACAGGCTTCTTCCTGGCGGGGCGCAGCCTGACCTTTCCGGTCATCGCCGGTTCGCTGCTGATGACCAACCTCTCGACGGAGCAGATGGTGGGTCTGAACGGTGCCGCCTTCACCGACGGCCTGTCGGTCATGGCCTGGGAGGTCGTGGCGGTAGTGGCATTGGTGGCGGCAGCGCTGTTCTTCCTGCCGCGCTTCTTGAAGAGTGGTATCACCACAATCCCGGAACTGTTGGCGCTGCGCTTCGATCGCACCACCCAGTTGATTGCCAACGTCATTTTCATGGTCGCCTACGCGGTGATCCTGCTGCCGAGCATCCTCTACTCCGGGGCCCTGGGGCTGATCGGGTTGCTCGACCTCCATACTCTCACCGGGATCGAGTCGACGCAGGTCCTGTTGGTCGGCACGGTCATCGCCGTGGGCGTGGGCGGCTCCATCTATGCGCTATTCGGCGGGCTGCGCTCGATCGCCATCTCCGACACCCTGAACGGCATCGGCCTGCTGGCCGGGGGCATGTTGATCGTCTACTTCGGCCTGAATGCCGTCAGCGACGGCCAGGGGGTGCTGGCCGGCTGGCAGGAGCTCAGCGCGGCGCATCCCGAGAAGATGAAGTCTCTGGGTACAGAGGATCAGTCGGTGCCGTTTTCGACGCTGTTCACCGGTGTGCTGGTACTCAACATGTTCTACTGGTGCACCAACCAGCAGATCATCCAGCGTACCTTCGCGGCCAAGACCCTGGCCGAGGGCCAGAAGGGCGTGATGCTGACCGGCATGCTCAAGCTGCTCGGGCCGCTCTATCTGGTGATTCCCGGCATCATCGCCTACTACCTCTATGCCGACCAGGGCGTCAAGGCGGATGCCGCCTACGGCCGCCTGGTATTCGACGTGCTGCCGGCACCGCTGACCGGTTTCTTTGCCGCCGCCATGGTCGGGGCGATCCTGTCTTCCTTCAACTCGGCGCTGAACTCCACCACGACCCTGTTCAGCCTGGATATCTACAAGGCCCGCCTGAACCGCGATGCCAACGACGAGCAGGTGGTTCGGGTGTCCAAGTGGGCCGGCTGGATGATGGCCGCCTTCGCCATGGCGATCGCCCCGCTGCTGAGCAGCCAGGAAAGTCTGTTCATCTACCTCCAGAAGGTCAGCTCGATCTACTACGTCCCCTTGTTCGCGGTGGTGCTGGTCGGCCTGCTGAGCCGTTATGTACCGGCGATTGCGGCCAACCTCGCCCTGGTGCTCGGCTGTACGGTGATCGGCCTGTTCTCCTTCGTGCCGTTCTTCAACGACCTTCAGCAGGGGCTCCACGAGTTCCACTTCATCACTATCGTGCTGGTGGCTCTGGTGGTGATGATGCTGGCCTTCGGCAAGTATGTGCCGCGCGCCCAGCCCTGGGTGCAGGAAGACGTGAAGGCCATCGACATGACGCCCTGGACGGGGGCGAAGTATGCCGGGCTGGGGCTGCTGATACTGGTCATCGGCATCTACGTCAGCTTTATTTAAGACCTGCATAAATGTCTGATATACATGAAGCATCATCAGATACTCAGGGAGCACTCGTCATGAACCGCTTGTCCGATATTCCGTCATCCTCTGGCTCCGAAGGCGCCAAGGCCTTGGCGACAACGCTGGCACACGCAATCCTGGCGGGCCAATGGGCGAGCGGCGATACCTTTCCCCGCGAGCTGGACCTCTGCCAACACTTCTCGATCAGCCGCAACCGCGTGCGCAATGCGCTGGCCGACCTCAGCAGCCGAGGCTTGATCGAGCGGGTCGCCGGAAGGGGGACGGTGGTATGCGATATCGAGAACTGGCACCTGCTCGACCCGCGGATGAGCGAGTGGATGGCGGGGCTCGATTCCCCCCACCCGCAGCTGATCCGGGAAATCTTTACCTTTCGCCTGTCTGTCGAGCCCTTCGTCAGCGAGCTGGCCGCACTGGCCGCCGATGCCCAGGACCTGGCGCGCATCGAGTCGGCCTTCGACGACATGCGCGACAGCGCCGCAGACCCGGCGCGGCGCGAGGAACACGCTAGCCACGACGTGGCCTTCCATGAGGCCATCTATCAGGCCAGCCATAACCTGGTCTGGCGCCAGATGGGGCTATTGCTGCGCCCCTCGATCGTGGCCCTGATTCATTATTCGCAACATAACGCCCCCTCGCTGAGCGATAGCCTGGATCGCCATTATCGCGTCTTCGAGGCCATCCGCCTGCGCCAGCCGGAGGCGGCACGCGAGGCCACCGAACGCGTGCTGGCGCGCACGGCCGACGACTTGAACATCGATAACGGGGAGCGTCGCCTCCGGCATCCGGCCTCGCTATCCCAGCAGCTATCTCAATAGCGACCTCAGCAACTATCTCAGCGGCGATCACAGCAACTATCACAGCAACTATCACAGCAACTGACACAGCAACGACGCCCTCTCCTTTCATCATTTGCCTTACAAGGAACTCTTCATGAAGATCACACGACTCAAGACCTGGCAGGTCCCGCCGCGCTGGCTGTTCCTCAAGATCGAAACCGACGAAGGCTGCTACGGCTGGGGCGAACCGGTCATCGAAGGCCGTGCCGCCACCGTGGAAGCGGCGGTGCATGAATTGTCTGACTACCTGGTCGGCCAGGATCCGCGGCATATCGAACACCTGTGGAATGTCATGTATCGCGCCGGCTTCTATCGCGGCGGCCCGATCCTGATGTCCGCCATCGCCGGCATCGACCAGGCGCTGTGGGACCTGAAGGGGCGCGATCTGGGCGTGCCGGTGCACCAGCTGCTCGGCGGCCCGGTGCGCGACAAGATGCGCATGTACGCCTGGACCGGCGGCGACCGGCCTGCGGATGTGGGCGCAGGCGCCAAGGCACTGGTGGACCAGGGCTTCACCGCCTTCAAGATGAACGGCACGCCGGAACTCGCCATCGTCGATTCCCACAAGAAGATCGATGATGCGGTGGCCCGGGTGGCCGAAGCCCGGGAAGCGGTAGGACCCGACGTGGGGATCGGCATCGACTTTCACGGTCGCGTGCACCGCCCCATGGCCAAGGCGCTGCTGCGGGAGCTCGAGCCGTTTCATCCGATGTTCGTCGAGGAGCCGGTGGCGCCGGAGCACCTGCCCAGCCTGAAACATATCGCCGAGGGCATCAGCTATCCGCTGGCCACCGGCGAGCGGCTGCATACGCGCTTCCAGTTCCGCGACCTGCTCGCGGAGGGCATGATCGACATCGTCCAGCCGGACCTGTCTCACTGCGGCGGCATCAGCGAAGGCCTGAAGATCGCCACCCTGGCCTCCGCCCATGATGTCGCGCTGGCGCCTCACTGCCCGCTGGGGCCCTTGACCCTGGCCGCCTCCCTGCAGCTGGACGCGGTAAGTCACAACGCCTTCATTCAAGAGCAGAGCATGGGCATCCATTACAACCAGGACAACGATGTCCTCGACTATGTGGTCGACAAGAGCGCCCTGGCAATCGAGGACGGCTTCTGCGCCATTCCCCAGGGCCCGGGCCTGGGCGTGGAGATCGACGAGGCCTTCGTCGAGGAGCGTGCCAAGGTCGGCCACCGCTGGCGCAACCCGGTATGGACCCATGAAGACGGCTCCGTTGCCGAGTGGTAAGCCACCACGACCGAACAACATTCCCCCTGGAGTAGAGACACCATGGCCTTTTCCTTCCAAGACTTTCGTTACCCGGACCTGGATGGCGCCAGCGTCTTCATCACCGGCGGCGGCTCCGGTATCGGCGCCACCCTGACCGAGGGCTTCCTCGCCCAGGGCGCCCGCGTCGCCTTCGTTGGCCTCTCCGATGCCACGGGCTTCTGCGACGCCATGGAGGCGAAGTACGCGAGCCGCCCGCTGTTCATCCAGTGCGATATCCAGGACGTCGAGGCACTGCAAGCGGCCGTCGCCCAGGCGCGCGAGGCCCACGGCCCCATCGGCGTGCTGGTCAACAACGCCGCCAGGGACACCCGCCATCGCCTGGAAGACTGGACCGTGGAGCAGTGGGACGAGTCCATCGCCACCAATCTGCGCCCGCAGTTCTTCACCGCCCAGGCCGTGGCGGCAGACATGCGCCAGCTCGGCGGCGGCGCCATCATCAACCTGTCCTCCAACAGCTACCTGCTGGGGCTCTCCGGCTACCCGACCTATGTCACCGCCAAGGCCGGCATCATGGGGCTGACCAAGGCCCTGGCCCGGGAGCTGGGGCCGGATGCCATCCGCGTCAACTGCCTGATCCCCGGCTGGGTGATGACCGAGCGTCAGCGCGAGCTGTGGGTCAACGACAAGGACCTCAATGAGTGCATCGACCAGCAGTGCCTCAAGGAGGCGATTCCCGAGGAGGACATGATCAACCCCTGCCTGTTCCTCGCGTCTACCGCGTCGCGCATGATGACCGGCCAGCCCATGGTGGTCGACGGAGGGCGAGTATGAACGGCGCACCCGCCTGGATCGCCGTGGACTGGGGCTCCAGCAACCTGCGCGCCTGGGCGTTGGACGAGGATGACCACGTCATCGCACAGACCGGCAGCCCCAGGGGCATGCTGGGCTTGGCCCCCGAGGCGTTCGAGGGGGCGCTGCTGGAGGTAATCGCCGACTGGCTGCCGCCCAGCGGCGAGGCTCCCCTGCCGGTGCTGGTCTGCGGCATGGCCGGCTCACGCCAGGGGTGGGTGGAGGCCGCCTATCTGCGCCTGGACGACGTCCCCGGTGACTTGCTCGACCGCCTCGCCAGCCGGCTGGCGCCGGTCACCACGCAGGACTCGCGCCTCCGGGTGCGAATCGTACCGGGGCTCTGTCAGCACCAGGACTCCCTGGGCGATGACGCCTTCGATGTGATGCGCGGCGAGGAAACCCAGCTCGCCGGGTTGATCGCCAAGCGTGCGACCTTCAGCGGCGCGGTCTGCCTGCCGGGCACCCACGCCAAGTGGGCTCGGCTGGAAGACGGCAACATCGCCGGCTTTACGACCTTCATGAGCGGCGAACTCTTCAAGCTGCTCCGGCACGACTCGGTCTTGAAGCACTCCCTGCGCGGTGACGACCCAAGCGACGCCGCCCAGCGCGACTCCTTCCTGGCGGGGCTCGATGCGGCCCTCGCCGCGCCGGGACAACTGAGCGCGGAGCTGTTTGGCCTGCGTGCCCGGGATCTGCTCGATACGCGCCTGCCCCAGGATAATACCCGCGGCGCCCGGCTCGGCGCCCGGCTCTCGGGCCTCGTGCTGGGCCTGGAACTGGCCGGCGCCACGGCCGGCCTGCCGGCGGGCAGCCAGGTGGTGCTGATCGGCGAAGAGGCGCTGTGCCGACGCTATCAGACCGCGCTGGAACACCTGGGGTTTGCGGTCAGCCTGGAAGCCAATGCGGAGATGGTTCTCGCCGGGCTGGGGCACATTCGTCATCTCTCGGCTACGCCCTGATAGGCGCGGCCTCATTTCCTGTTCGACATAACCGTTCAACACAAGAGGTTGCTCATGACACTGCCATTGGTCGCCATCCTGCGCGGCGTTAAGCCCGACGAGATTCTCGCCATCGCCGATGAGATCATCGCCGCCGGCATCACCCGTATCGAAGTGCCGCTCAACTCGCCGGAGCCGCTGGACAGCATCGCCAGGCTGGCGCGTCACTGTGCCGAAACGCATGGCGACGGAATCCTGATAGGCGCCGGCACCGTGCTGACCGCCGAGCAGGTACGCGAGGTACACGCCGCCGGCGGTCGCCTGATCGTCTCGCCCAATGCGGATACCGATGTCATCCGTGAGTCTCGCCGCCTGGAAATGGTCTCCATGCCTGGCATCGTCACGCCGACGGAGGCCTTTGCCGCCCTTGCGGCGGGGGCATCGGGGCTCAAGCTGTTCCCGGCCAGCCAGGTCGGCATCGCCAACATGAAGGCCATGCAGGCGGTCCTGCCTCCGGCTACCGAGCTCTACGCCGTGGGCGGTGTCGGCGTCGACAACTTCGCCGAATGGCGTGCCGCGGGAGTGCACGGCGCCGGCCTCGGCACCGCCCTCTATACACCGGGGTCGAGCGCCGCCCAGGTCGGCGAGCGGGCCCGCAAGCTGGTCGCCGCCTGGAATGCGGCGGATCATTGACTCGTCGGTCGGACAGGACAAGGAGTGCATCATGAACCAGGCGTCATTATCCCCTTGCCTTGCCCAGGCGCACGTCAGGGTGGCCTCGGCCTGCGAGCTGGGTGAAGGGCCAGGCTGGGACGCGGCTCGCCACGAAGTGCGTTGGCTGGATATCCTCGGTGGCGAACTGCATCGTGCCGCCGCCGATGGTGGCCAACATCGCATCAGCCGGCTGGAGCGCAAGACCTCTTACGCGGCTCTGACCACCGATGGCGACTACCTGCTGGTGGCGGAAGACCGGCTGGCGCGCTTCGACCCGACGACAGGCGAAAGCCACACTGTCCTGTCCTTCGAGGCGGATAATCCCCTGACCCGCAGCAACGATGCGCGGGTGGATACCCATGGCAGCCTGTGGCTTTCCAGCATGGGGCTCAACGCCGAGCCGGGGGCGGGCAGCCTGTATCGCCTGCATCGCGGTGAACTGACCCGCCTGCGGTGCGACCTGAGCATTCCCAATGCGATCTGCTTCTCTCCGGATGGCCAATACGCCTACTACACGGATACCCCCACGGCCCGGGTAATGCGCTGGCGACTGGACGCGGAAGGCTGGCCATTACGTACCGATGACGGCGTCGAAGCGCCGGAGCCCTGGGCGGATCTGCGTCATGCCGGTGGCGGCCCGGACGGCGCGGTCATCGACGCCGAGGGCTGCCTGTGGGTCGCCCTGTGGGGCGCCGGGCGCGTGGCACGACTGGACTCCCAGGGCCGTGAGATCGCCCATGTCGCGTTGCCGGCATCTCAGCCGTCGTGTCCGGTGTTTGGCGGCGGCGATCTCGGCACGCTCTACATCACCACGGCGCGGGAAGGCATGACATCCCCCGGCGCCTCCGACGGCAGCCTGTTCGCCATCGACCTTTCCTCTCAGGGTATTCGCGGACTCGAGGAACCACCGCTAAAGCTCTCTTGAGCCGGCCCGCGCCATCTCTTTATCCATTATCCAGCCTCGCCTCATTGCCAGTACGCTTCATCGCTGGCCCTGGGGTAGGGCCATCAAGGGATCGATCATGTCGTTAACGTCTACTACCGCCGCCAACCCTCCCTCCGCGAGCCATCTCGAGGACCAGCACTGGCTCAGCCTCGAGGCGGATGGCATCCAGCTGCAGCTGGACCTGGCCGAGGGCCGGCCGCGCCTGGCCCACTTCGGGCGCACCACCCACATCGAGCCGGCCCTCTCCCGCCTGCTGAGCATGCCCGCCACCCCCCAGGCAAGCCTCGACCACCTGCCCCCGAACACCCTGTTCAATGACGCGGGGCGTGGCTTCGCCGGTCATCCGGCGCTGGTGGGCGAGCGCGACGGCCAGGACTGGCTAAGCGAGATGCGGCTCGACGACGTCGCCTGCTCGACGAGCACCGGCGGCGCCCACGCCACCCTCACCCTGCGCGACCCCCAGGCCCGCCTCGACGTGGTGCTGTCACTGACGCTGACCGTCGAGGGAGTGCTACGCCAGCAGACCCGCCTCAGCAACCGGTCCGACACGCCCTATCATCTCGAGTGGCTCGCCGCGGCCTGCCTGCCGTTGCCGGTACGCTTCGCCGAGAGTCTGACCTTCGGCGGCCGCTGGGTGCAGGAATTCACCGAAACGCGTCACGCCATCACCGAGGGCATGTTCACCCTGGAAAACCGCCGGGGTCGTGGCTCGCACCAGCGCGTGCCCTCCGTGGTGGTCGGCACCCGGGGCTTCAGCGAACAGCGCGGCGAAGTCATCAGTGCCCACCTCGCCTGGAGCGGCAACCACCGCCTGTTTATCGAGCGTCAGTTCGACGGCAGCACCCAGCTGCAGATGGGCGCCCTGTTGCTGCCCGGCGAGCAGAGCCTCGCCGCCGGCGCCAGCGTTACCACTCCCGAGGTGGTAATGGCCTGGTCCGACACCGGCATCAACGGCGCCAGCCAGCGCATGCACCGCACCCTGCGCGCCCGCCTCGACTGGCCCCAGGCGGACAAGCCGCGCCCGGTGCACGTCAATACCTGGGAGGCACTGTATTTCGACCACGACGCCGACCACCTCAACGAACTGGTCATCGCCGCCGGCGAGGTCGGCGCCGAACGCTTCGTGCTGGATGACGGCTGGTTCGTCGGCCGTGACGGCGAGCGCGCCGCGCTGGGCGACTGGTACCTGGATGAAAGGAAGTATCCGCAAGGCTTCGGACCGCTGATCGAGGCGGTGCATGCCCATGGCATGGAGTTCGGCCTCTGGGTCGAGCCGGAGATGGTCAATCCGGACAGCAATCTCTACCGCGAGCATCCGGACTGGGTTCTCGCACTGCCCGACCGCGACCAGCCACTGGGCCGTTACCAGTACGTGCTGGACCTGACCCGCAGCGAGGTCTGCGACTACCTGTTTGCACGCCTCGATGCGCTGTTGACCGAGTATCCGATCCGTTACCTCAAGTGGGACATGAACCGTGACCTGACCCACGCCGCCAGCCAGGCCAGCGAGCGTGCGGGACGCCCGGCGGTGCATGCTCAGGTCGAGGCGCTGTATGGGCTACTGGCACGCCTGCGGGCCGCGCACCCCGAGGTCGAGATCGAGAGCTGCTCCTCGGGTGGGGCGCGCACCGATCATGGCATCCTGCGCCACACCCACCGCGTCTGGCCTTCCGACTGCAACGACCCCCATGAGCGCCTGCGCATCCAGCGCGGCGCCGGTCGTTTCCTGCCGCCGGAACTGCTGGGCGCCCATATCGGGCCGGAGCACTCGCATACCACCTCGCGCCGCACCAGCCTCGCCTTCCGCGCCAGCACCGCGCTGTTCGGTCATCTCGGCCTGGAGATGGATGTCAGCCGACTCACCTCCAACGAGCGCGGCGAGCTGCGCGGCTGGATCGAGCGCTACAAGGCGCTGCGCGGCCTGTTGCATGGCGGGGTCGGCTGGTGTCTGGACTGCCTCGACCCCAACCAGCACGCCCACGGCGTGGTCAGCACGACCCAGGACGAGGCGCTGTTCAGCATCAGTCAGCTGGCCATGCCGCGCCATGCCCTGCCCGCTCCCATGCCGCTGACGGGGCTTGATCCGGCGCGACGCTACCGCGTCGAACTGCTGGAACTGCCCGAGCACCCGACCCGCCGGATGAAGGCGCTGCCCGCCTGGGTAGACGCGCAGATCACCCGGGGGCAGAGGCTGGAGGTGAGCGGTGAATGGTTGATGACCATGGGCCTGGCCCTGCCGATCCTCGATCCGGAGCAGGCCATCCTGCTGCATCTGCAGGGCCTCGACTGAGCTTCGAATAAGCCTCGATTCGAATAAGCCTCGACCGGGCTTCGAATAAGCTTCGACTGGGCTTCGACTGGGCTTCGACTGAGCTTCGAATAAGCCTCGACTGGGCTTCGAATAAGCTTCGAATAAGCCTCGACCGGGCTTCGACCGGGCTTCGACTGAGCTTCGACTAAGCTTCGACTGGGCTTCGACTAAGCCTCGACTGGGCTTCGAATAAGCCCAGACCGGTACGGCCGGGAGACAAAGGCCCCCTGGCCCTTGAATCTCCCGGCCTTCACCCGCATGTCCTGATACAACACACTCGTTTTCGGGAATCCCATCATGTCCATCGTCGATCCACGTACCGGAGAGCCACTCACCGCCGATACCAGTGCCCCGCAGGAGGCCCAGCAGCCATCGGCTCAGATGGAAGCCGGCGAGGCACCCGAGGTCGTCATCGACGTCGATGCCAGCAACATCCAGCAGGTGCTGGAGCTATCCATGCAGGTGCCGGTGCTGCTCGATTGCTGGGCCCCCTGGTGCGAGCCCTGCAAGAACCTGATGCCGATACTGGAGAAGCTGGCCCACGAATATCAGGGCGCCTTCCTCCTGGCCAAGCTCAATATCGACGAGAACCAGGAGATCGCCGCTCAGCTGGGCGTACGCTCGGTACCCGACGTCAAGCTCGTCAGCCAGGGGGGATTGGTCGACCACTTCCAGGGCGCCCTGCCCGAGAAGGAGATCCGCGAGTGGTTGGGGCGCTACTTCCCGGCGCCGGAAGACGTCCCGGCCAGCCCCGAGGATCAGGCCGCCGAGGCCCTGGCCGCCGGCGATGCCGCCGGCGCCCGCGCCATCTTCCAGGAGCTGGTCGAGCAGTATCCGGACCATACCCCCTACCAGGTGGAGCTGGCCCGCACGCTGGTCGCCGAGGAGCGGGCCGACGAGGCCCGCAGCGTGCTCGACAACCTGCCACCGGAGGAGCGCAACGCCGCCCCGGCCCGCGGAGTGCGCGCCAGCATCGAGTTCGGCGAAGAGGCGCCCTCCACCGAGGAGGTGGCGGCCCTGGGCGAGCGCGATGACAGCGAGGCCATGTACCTGCGTGCCTTGCGCCACGTCGTCGACGGCGACTATGAGGCAGGCCTCGAGGGCCTGCTGGCCCTCATGAAGGCAGACCGCGCCTATGGCGACGATGCCGCCCGCAAGACGCTGCTGCGGGTCTTCGATGCCCTCGGCGCCGACCACCCGCTGACGGTCAGCTATCGCCGCAAGCTCTTTGCGATGCTTTACTGACCCGGCTGCGACGGGCGCAAGCCGGAAGAGCGTCGCTTCGCTCCTGGAAGCTCGAAGCGAGCAGTCACTTCACCCCCGGCCCAAAGCTGAATGGCGCTATGCCCGAAGCGGCATTTCTTGTCGCTACCAGCGGGGCCGGGCTATTCAGGCCTTGAGAACGCGATCGAGCCGGGAGAGCGCGGTCTCCAGCTGGGCGGCGGTGGTGCCGAAGTTCAGCCTGACGAACCCCGGCTGACCGAAGTCGGCACCGTCGGAAAGTGCCACCCCGGCCTGCTCCAGCAGTTTCTTCTGGGGACACTCGCCCAGCCCGGCGTGGCGCAGGTCCAGCCAGGCCAGATAGGTGGACTCGGGCGGGCTCATCTCCACCCTCGGCCAGCATGCCACCCGCGCCTCCAGCGTCTGCCGATGACCGCGCAGCACCTCGAGAAGCCCCTGCCTCCAGGGCTCGCCCCTCGCATAGGCAGCCTCGGCGGCCACCAGCCCCAACACATTGCCGTCCGGCATCATGCCCTTCGCCGTCGCCGCGAAGCGCCGGCGCAACGACGGGTCGGGAATCACCGCACAGGCGGAGGTCAGCCCGGCGAGATTGAAGGTCTTGGAGGGTGCCCAGAGCGTGATGGTACGGGCCGCCAGCGCCGGAAAGGCGGCCGCCAGGGGCTCGTGGTGTGCGCCGGCGTCCAGCAGCAGGTCGCAGTGCAACTCGTCGGAGACCACATAGAGGCCATGACGCTCCACCAACTCGGCCAGCCCGGCCAGCTCATCACGACGCCACACCCGCCCGGTGGGGTTATGGGGATGGCACCACAGCAGCAGCCGCGTCGTCGGGGTAATCGCCGCCTCCAGCGCCTCGAGATCGAGCCGCCAGGGCTCCCCCGATGACAACGGCTCGCGCATCGGCGCCTGCTGGGGCGTGCGTCCGGTGTGTTCGGCCACCTTGAGGAAGGGCGGGTAGATCGGCGTGACCGTCAGCACCCCGTCGCCGGGCTCGGTCAGTGCCAGGCTGGCAAGATGCAGCGCCGGTACCACGCCGGGTAGCCAGTGCTGCCACGCCGGCTCGATGCTCCAGCCATAATGCGTCGAACTCCAGGCGCATAGCGCCTCGCGCAGCGAATCCGGTACCAGCCCGTAGCCGAAGATGCCGTGGTCGACCCGCTCATGCAGTGCCTCGGCCACCACCGGAGGCGAAACGAAGTCCATATCGGCCACCCAGAGGGGTAGCACTTCCTCGCCATAGCGATGCCACTTCTGCGAGGGCCAGTGACCGGACGGATACCGCCGCTCCACCGGCGTGACAAAGTCATGCGCCATGCAAACACTCCTTTCGTTGGGAAAACTATCTCGTTGGGAAGGCCATCTCGCTGGGAAGGCCATCTCGTTGGGAAGGCCATCTCGCTGGGAAGACCAGAACGGCCTCAGGCCCTCGACCATGCCCCAGGATATCGCCCCTGCCAAGGGGCACGCACCCTGGGTGATACCGACTGGCGTGATGGCCGGCCATGCGACGAAGGTGGAAACCTCAGGGGGCCCCATCGGGGCCTCGCAGCTGCGACAATGGTGGGCCGATTCATGCTCGGTGAGACACGGTCAGGAAAGCGACCGCGCCACAACGATAAGGAAAATGCTATGGACGTCCCCCTAGGCTGGCAGCTGGCCAAGCTTGTGGTCTCGATCGGCATGGTGCTGGGGCTTGGCGCCATCGCCGTGCGCGTCAGCCCCCGGGTCGCCGGCCTGCTGGCGGGTTACCCCCTGGGCACCGCCATCGCACTGTTCTTTATCGGCCTGGAGCTCTCGCCCGGCTTCGCCGCCGAAAGCGCCGTACACACCCTGGCCGGCTTTACCGCCACCCTGGCGCTGGGTGGCGGCTACTTGCTGGCGGGGCATCGCCCGGGCCTGCCCGGCGTACTGGCCGGCACCGCCGCGGGGTTGGCGGCCTTCCTGGCGGTGAGCCTGGTACTGACGCGGATAGAGTTCGACCGCCTTAGTGGCACCCTGACCACCCTGGCCGCCATTGCCCTGTTCACCTGGTGGTATCGCCATGTGCCGGAGAGCGTCGCGCGACCCGCCGGACGCTCCTCCTGGGGGGCGCTGATGGTGCGCGCCCTGCTCGCCGCCGCGATCATCTTCGTCATCACCGGCCTGGCCCATGTGATGCCGGCGGCCTGGGCCGGCGTGATGGCCGCCTTCCCGGTCACCATGTATCCCTTCCTGGTCATCCTTCATCTTACCCACGGTCATGGCCCGGTAGCCACGGTGATCAAGCACTACCCGATGGGGCTGGGTTCACTGCTCAGCTATGCCCTGTGTGTCTCCCTCACCTACCCCACCCTGGGCCTGACGCTGGGCACGCTGACGGGCTTCGCCGTGGCCACCCTATGGCTGCTTGGCTGGACGCGCTTCCAGGCATGGCGGGGGGCCCGGCGGGCGGCGAGGGCTTGACCGAGCGCTTGATAGGCGCAAGGCTATCCAACCTGGAGTGCCCCCAGATAACCATAAGGAAACACCCGATGTTTATCCGCAAAGTCGAGCCCGCCTTCTACGATACCGACGCCCTGGGACACATCAACAATACGCGGCTGCCGGCCTGGTTCGAGCTGGCCCGCAACGACCTCTTTCGCCTGTTCACTCCGGACCTGGACCCACGCAAGTGGCGGCTGATCATGGCCCGCATGGAGGTCGACTATCGCGCCGAGTTGCAGTACGGGGAGGAAATCGAGATCCGCACCTATATTTCGCGACTGGGGAATAGCTCGTTTACCGTCAGCCAGGAGGCACGCCAGGGTGGCCGGCTCACCAACCTGGGCCACACCGTGATGGTGCACTTCGACCACGACGCCAAGCAGGCCACCCCCATCACGGGCGAGCTGCGCGAGTCCCTGGAGGCACACGTCCACGAGGAGCCCGCCGAGGCATGACCCCTGCCATCAAGCAGCTGGAGAAGGCCGGTATCGCCTTCACCCTGGCCGAATACGCCCATGATGCTCGCAGCCCCGCCTATGGCGAGGAGGCCGCCCGGGCACTGGCGCTGTCTACCGACGAGGTGTTCAAGACCCTGCTGGCCCGGCTCGATGATGGCCGCCTGGCGGTGGCCATCGTGCCGGTATCGCACCAGCTCGACCTCAAGGCCCTGGCCCGCGCCGCCAACGCCCGCAAGGCCAGGATGGCGGATGCCGATGAGGCCCAGCGGGCGACCGGCTATGTGGTGGGCGGCATCAGCCCGCTGGGTCAGAAGCGCCGCCTCGCCACCTTCCTCGACGCCAGCGCCGACGCCCTGGCGACGATCCATGTCAGCGGTGGCCGTCGTGGCCTGGAGATCTGCCTGGCACCCGACGCCCTGCTCAAGCTGACCGGTGGACGCCTGGCATCCATCGCCCGCGACTGAGCCGGCCTCCTCTCCCGGCTGTCCCAGGGCCCGGGGAATGGCCGGATCACATACCGACAGGAGCTCGCCATGGCTATCCGCTACACCCTGTGGCTGGACCCCGAGGATATCGGCCGCCACCGCGCCATGGAGGCGCAGCTGCTGCATTACTTTGTCGAGCGCTTCGCCGACTATCCGCATATCCGCTTGTTCGGTGATGACCCCTACGATTATGATGCGCCATTCAACCGACTCCACGACGCACTGATCGCGCGGGCCGCAGAATACTGCGAGCGGGAATGGTGCTACGTACCCACCCCCGAACAGCTGAATCGCGCCTTCTTCCTGGCCGTAGGCGAGTCCAACAAGTTTCTACGAGAACCCGACGATGGTGATCCACACCGATAATCCGCCCGACCCTCGCCAGCTGGCGATCATCACCGAGCAGCTGGGCCGCGCGCCCCGCGGCATCGAGGCCGTGGCGGCCACCGACGGCGAGGGGACCCCCCTGGTGCTGCGCATGGCGCCGATCGTCGACGACAAGCCTTTCCCGACGCTCTACTGGCTGAGCTCCGAGCACCTCAAGGTGGTGATCTCGCGCATCGAGGCCGACGGGGCCATCAAGCGACTCGAGGCGCGGCTGCGCGAGGAACCCGAGCTGCTTGCCGCCTACCACGCCAGTCATCGCGACTATGTCGATACGCGCTGGCGGCACATGAGCCCGGCACAGGAAGCCGAGATAAGCCGGCTCGGCTATAGCGGCCTGCTGACGACCCGCGGCATCGGCGGCATCGCCAACTGGGACCAGGTACGCTGCCTGCATACCCAGTATGCCCATCACCTGTGTGGCAACAATGTCATCGGCCAGTGGATGGACGCCGAATACGGCGTCGCCGACACCCTGCCCTGATATCACGGCTCACCATTCACGATTCACGACTCACGATTCACGATTCACGATTCACCATTCACCATTCACCATTCACCATTCACGATTCACGATTCACCACTCTCCACCCACTATTCCCCAAAAAAAGGAAGCCCCTGATGTACGTCGATATCTATGTTGTTGCAAGCATTGCCCTGGTGGCCAGCCTGGTCGGTATCTCCGTTGTCGGCGTCAAGCTGATGCGCGATGCCATGAAGCGAGACGCCGACTCCGTTCGCTAGGCCCGGCCTTCGCCACGAAAAGGGCGCCAACAGGCGCCCTTCATCGTGATACTTCAGGATATTGCAGGACAAGGCCGGGCCCGCCAGGATGGGCACCATTGTCGAGGAGAAGAGCATGTCGAGATTCTGCGTCTTTCTGGGCTCGCGCGAGGGCCATGCCCCCCAGCACCTGGCCCATGCCCGTCGGCTAGGCGATGCCTTGGCGAAGCGTGGACACACCCTGGTCTACGGCGGCGCCCGCATCGGCATGATGGGCGCCCTGGCCGATGCGGCCCTGGCGGCCGGCGGCGATGTGGTCGGGGTGATGCCCGACCACCTGGTGGAGCGTGAACAGGCCCACCACGGCCTGACCGAGCTGATTCGCGTGCGCAACATGCACGAACGAAAGGCCAGCATGGCGGCCCATACCGACGCCTTTATCATGCTGCCCGGCGGCATCGGTACCCTGGAGGAATTCTTCGAGGCCTGGACATGGCACTATCTGGGGCTTCATGACAAACCCATCGGCGTGCTCGACAGCGAGGGCTTCTATGCGCCGCTGCTGAGCTTCCTCGACAATACCGTGGAGCAGGGCTTTCTCGATGCGCGCACCCGGGGCGAGCTGCTCGATGCGGCGGATCCTCTCGACCTGCTGGATGGGCTGGAGGCCCGCCTGGCCCGGCCTCGCTGATTCGGCCCGCCGAGCCGACCCGCGACGTCAGGCCTCGCCGGTCAGTTCGCGGGTGCGCTGATAGGTGAGCTGCAGCAGCCGGGCATCCTCGCCGGCCCGGTGCCGGTGAATGCCCAGCTCCTCGATCACGGCCTCCTTGGTGGCGCTCCACAGCTCCAGCTGCGCCTCGCTAAGCAGCTTGCGCAACGCCTCAAGGCGGAAAGCCGGCAGCATGCCGGCATGATGGAAGAGCAGCGATAGCCAGGTGTTGTCGTACCCCCAGCTGTCGCTGTAGCAGAGCTTGAGCTCGCCGAGCTCGTCATTGAGCCACTGCGCCACCTGGCGCAACGGATAGCCTTCGCGCCGCAGGCGGGCACGGCTGATGCCATGCAGCAACTCCGCCTTGGGATCCCAGTGGGTCCATTCGGCGAGAGGCTGAATCAGAAAGGCGCAGCTGCTGCCATCGGGACGTGCCAGCCCCACCTCGATGGGGTAGCTGCCGCGCCCGAATCCGGACGCTTCGATATCGAGCAGGGTCGGTAACGTCACGGCAGGCGGGCATCCTTAGCGGCGGAAAACAGGGAAGCGGCACCGTCGCGTCGGCGCCTTGCGGGTTAGTGTCGCGTCTCGGCTTCCACGCTGTCCAGTGCCCCACCGAAACCCGCGGCCTCGTCGGCCAGGCGCTGCCAGTGGGCGGCACGCTCGGCATCCACCGCCAGGTCCAGCTGCCCCTCGCGATAGGCCCGCGCCAGCCGCTGGGCGGCCAGTGGATGACCCGCCTCGCCGGCACGGGCATACCAGGTCACGGCGTGGTCGTCGCGGCTCGGGTAGAGGGCGCAACCATGCTCGTAGATCTGACCCGCCTGATACTGGGCACGGGAATCGCCGGCCTGGGCCGCCTCGAGCACATAGCGCGCACCGCGCGTCTTGTCCTGGGGCGTCCGGCCCCGATGGAACAGCATATGCCCATAGGTGGAGAGTGCCGCCGGATGACCGGCATCGGCGCAGCGCTGGAAGAGATGCATGGTCAGGCGCTGAGTCCGCGGCGAACGAGGCAGCCAGCGTGTATGGAAGAGCTGCTCCGCCAGGCGGTACTCGAGCCGGGTAAACAGAGATGAAGCCTGTGTCATGGCCTTCTACCGAATCCTGTATCGCAAGAAAAGACACCCGGCACCACCTTGTGCGCGGCGTCTGAAGACTAACCAGCCCCGCTCCACGGGGCGCAACGGCCGGCCAGCATACGCTCGCCTTTGCGCCGACTCAACCCTCGCCATTTGCCGCCTCGGCAGTGCCTGTCTACCATGCCGATTCACTTTCAGGATTCACGAGGACGCCAGGATGCAGACGCGACCGCTAGGCGATACCGGCATCGAGGTCAGCCGCCTCTGTCTGGGCACCATGACCTTTGGCGAACAGAACAGCGAGGCCGAGGCCCACGAGCAGCTCGACCGTGCGGTGGCCTTCGGTATCAACTTTATCGACACCGCCGAGATGTACCCGGTGCCGCCGAAGGCCGACACCCAGGGGCGCACCGAGGCCTATATCGGCAGCTGGCTAAAGCACCGCGGCAGCCGCGACGACATCATCCTCGCCACCAAGGCGACGGGGCCCGGCCCCGACCATATCCGCGGCGGCCCACGACTGAGCCGCGACCACCTCCATCAGGCCATCGACGAAAGCCTCGCCCGCCTGCAGACGGACTATATCGATCTCTACCAGCTGCACTGGCCGGAGCGGAACGCCAACTTCTTCGGAAAGCTGGGCTATGCCTACGCCGAGGAAGACGACACGACCCCGCTGGAGGAAACCCTGGCCGCCCTTAAGGAGCTGGTGGAAGCCGGCAAGATACGCGCCATCGGGCTCTCCAACGATACCCCCTGGGGCGTGATGCGTGCCTTGCACCTGGCCGAGGCCCAGGGCCTGCCACGCGTCGCCTCGGTTCAGAATCCCTATAACCTGCTCAACCGCAGCTTCGAGGTGGGCCTGGCCGAGGTCGCCCACCGCGAACGGGTGGGGCTGCTGGCCTACTCACCGCTGGCCTTCGGCATGCTCTCCGGAAAGTACCTCGATGGCGCTCGCCCCGAGGGGGCTCGCCTGACCCTGTTCGAGCGCTTCCAGCGCTACACCAACCCCCAGGCCCAGGCCGCCACCGCCGAATACGTGAAGATCGCCCGGGATGCCGACCTGGATCCGGCACGCATGGCGCTGGCCTTCGTCAACTCGCGTGACTTCCTGACCAGCAATATCATCGGCGCCACCCGCATGGCGCAACTGGAGAGCAACCTGGCCAGTGAGTCCCTGCGCCTCGACGGCGAGGTACTCGAGGCCATCGAGGACGTCCACCGCCGCTACTCCAACCCCGCGCCCTGAGGCCGATGCCCCGCCCCTCGACTATCACCTCGATAGTCCATGGAGCGGGGCAGCATTGGTATACTCATCGCTCACCCATCGGACCAGGAGCGCCCCATGCTGAGCGTGATCTCGCCCGCCAAGACGCTGGATTTCGAGACCCCGGCCACCACGGCCCTGTACACCCAGCCGGATTTTCTCGAACACAGCCAGGAGCTGATCGAGATCCTGCGCGACTACTCGCCGCAGCGGCTCTCCGAGCTGATGGGCATCAGCGACAAGCTGGCCGCCCTCAACGCCGCCCGCTACGGCGAATGGCACACCCCCTTTACGCCACACAACGCCAAGCCCGCCGCCCAGGCCTTCCAGGGCGACGTCTACGTCGGCCTCGAGGCCGACGCCTTCAGTGATGATGACAACGCCTTCGCCCAGGCGCACCTGCGCATCCTGTCGGGGCTCTATGGCCTGCTGCGCCCCCTGGACCTGATCCAGCCCTATCGCCTGGAGATGGGCACCAAACTGGAGAACCCCGCGGGCAAGGACCTCTATGCCTTCTGGAAGGCCGCCCTTTCCGCCGAGCTCGACCGCGCCGCGGCGGCCAGCGGCAGCCCGGTACTGGTCAACCTCGCCTCCAATGAATACTTCAAGGCCATCGACACCAAGCGCCTCGAGGCCCGAGTGATCACCCCGGTGTTCAAGGACGAGAAGAACGGCAAGCTCAAGATCATCAGCTTCTACGCCAAGAAGGCCCGCGGCCTGATGGCGGCCTGGATGATTCGTCAGCGACTCGACGACCCGGAGGGGCTGAAGGACTTCGATGTCGCCGGCTACGCCTATAACCCGGCGCTAAGTGAAGGCGACACCCTGGTCTTTACCCGCCCCGAAGGCGCCGCCTAACACCAGGACAGTCCCTCGGCCACCTCGGCCATTGTCCCCGTCCCGCCTGGGGCTGTCCCCGGCCGAGTCATCAGGTCGGTGTTGATGCTCTTCACCGACATCGGCGCCACTGCCGGGGACAGTCCCTATATCGCGCCCCTACGAAATGGGATGGCCTGGATCTAGTCAAACACCAGCGGGCGGGCGGAGCGCCTCTTGAGAAAGTCGCGGTGGGCCTGCTTGAAGCGTTCGTCGTCGCAGCGCTGCAGCCATTCGTAGGCCACCATATCGGCGCTTACCGCCACGGCGCCGGCCTGCACCATGCGCTCCCTGGCCAGGCGGGCTTCCGCGGCACGGCGGCTGACGCAGGCCTCGCTGAGCCAGTAGACCTCGAGGCCCGCCTCCCGAAGCCCGAGGCCGGTCTGCAGGACACAGATATGCGCCTCGCTGCCACACAGCACCACCTGACGCTTGCCGCTCTGCTCGAGCGCCGTCATGAACTCCCGGTTCGCGCAGGCGTCGAAGGTCAGCTTCTGCCATAGCCGATGGCTCGGCAACGCCTCCAGCAGGCGGGGCTCACTGCCACCCAGCCCGTCGGGATACTGTTCGGTGACCCATACCGGCACCCCGATGGACTCGGCCAGGCCGCCCAGCCAGGTCGCCTCGTTCACGGCCTGGTCGGCATTCGCGACCACCGGTAACAGTCCCGCCTGCAGGTCGACGATCAATAGCAGGCTCTCTTCACGTTTCAGGCGCATGGCACCCAACCCTCTTGTGCTGTGAATTGTCGTGGCGACCACCAGCATAGCCGGTAGATGGCCATTCACTCTTCACTATTTCTCCCCTACCCCTCACTATTCATCCCACCACAACACTATCGACGATACCATCATGACTTCGACACTCCGCGAGACCTCCCTGATACGCCACCTGCTGATCATCCTGGTGGCCGGCCTGCTGACCCTGGGGCCGGCGATACAAGACGCCGAGGCCCGCCGTCTGGGTGGCGGCAAGAGCTTCGGCAGCCAATCACGCAGCGTGCAACAACAGCCCTCGGCTACCCAGAACCAGGCGACGGGCTCTCGCGCCGGCCAGGGCCGCGCCGGGTCACGCATGCCCGGCATGCTGGGCGGACTGCTCGCCGGTGGCCTGCTCGCCGCGCTGTTCTTCGGCGGCGCCTTCGACGAGTTGCGGCTGATGGACATGCTGATGATGGCCGGCATCGCCTTCCTGCTCTTCCGTCTGCTGGCGCGCCGCCGGACGGCCGTGGCGGGTGGCCCCTCGCCGGCCGCCGAGACATCCTCCGCCAGCGACACCGCCCAGCCCTTCCAGGCAAGCACCGCCCCGGCCGGCGGCGCCTTCGCCAGCGAACCCGAATGGTTCGACCGCGACCGCTTCCTCAGCGGTGCCAAGGAACACTTCATGACCCTGCAGCGCGCCTGGGACAATAACGACCTTAGCGGCATCCAGGAATACGTCACGCCGGCGCTTTACAACCTGCTGCGCGAGGAGCGCAAGCAGCACCCGGCCAATAATCGTACCGAGGTCGTTCGCCTGTTCGCCGAACTGGGCATGGTCCAGGAAAAGGGCCAGCAGGCCGAGGCGAGCGTGATCTTTCACGGCATCCTCGACGAAAATGGCGAGCACAACGAGTTCAACGAGACCTGGCACCTGACGCGCGAACTCCGTGATGACGCGCCCTGGTATGTACAAGGCATCGAACAGAACGGCTGACGCCTCTTCCAGGATCCCGGCCTGCAGCAGGCCGGGTGATATACGCTTGATCGACAGCCGGCATCGACGGGAGATCACCACCCCCATGGCGCCGCATGACGCCGCGGCTGGCCGGGTGCTATGATCCCCCATCGATGAAGTACTCGTAGACACCAACAGCACAACGAGGAACCCGGCTTGTCACACTTACCGGTGATCGTCGGCATGGGCGGCGTGAACCCTGCCGGCAGAACCTCGGGCCACCAGGCTTTTCGCCGTACCGTGCTCGACGCCCTGCCCGTGGAAGACCAGACCCGCACCCTGCTGGGCCTGGCCGCCATGATGCGTCTGGCCAGTGGCCAGGAAGATGGCGGCTGGCAGGACGCCGAAGGGCATCCCCTGGACCCCGCCACTCTCGTCGAGCAGACCCGTCAGCAGGTCCTCGACCATACCCTGATCCGCCGCATAGAGGACCCGCACTTCAATGCCCCGGGCCTGCCCGCCAACCGTCGGGCCAGCCTGGCACTGGATGCCCCGCTCACCTTCCGCGTTCGGCGCCGCCAGCTGCCCCAGGACCTGCCTGAGGCCTGGCAGGTGCGAGAACTCGACGGCAAGCTGCTGGAGGTGACGGTACCCGCCGGCGAGATGGACGTGATGCTGCCCGAGCATCGCCCCGCCCAGGTGCGTGCCGCCGGTCAGCTACCCAGTGGCTTCGAGCCCAGTCAGCTCTATCGCAGCGTGCATCATCCGCGCGGGCTTTCCATGGCGATCTTCGCTGCCAGCGACTGCCTGGGTGACAGCGGCCTCGACTGGGGCGCCCTGAGCGACCGCCTCGACCCCGACGAGGTGGCCGTCTACGCCGGCAACTCCATTGGCCAGCTCGACGATGAGGGCTGGGGCGGGCTGCTCAAGAGCTTCGTCTCCGGCAAGCGCGCCACCTCCAAGCAGATGCCGCTGGGCTACGGGCAGATGCCCGCCGACTTCCTCAACGCCTATGTACTGGGCAGCGTGGGCAGCACCGGTGCGGCCATGGGCGCCTGCGCCAGCTTCCTCTATAACCTGCGCCTGGGCGTCGACGATATCCGCAGCGGACGCTGCCGGGTAGCGGTTGTGGGTACCGCCGATGCCCCCGTCACCCCGGAGATCATCGAGGGCTTTCGCACCATGGGCGCCCTGGCCGACGACGATAGCCTGCGCGCCCTGGATGCCCTGGAGCTGCTGACCGACGCCGACTACCAGAAGAGCTGCCGCCCCTTCGCCCGCAACTGCGGCTTCACCATCGCCGAATCCAGCCAGTTCGTGATGCTGATGGATGACACCCTGGCCCTGGAGGTCGGCGCCGAGGTCCTGGGCAGCGTCCCGGAGGTCTTCGTCAATGCCGACGGCTGGAAACGCTCGATTTCCGCACCGGGTATCGGTAACTACATCACCCTGGGCAAGGCCGCTTCCCTGGTGCGAGAGATGCTCGGCGAGCAGGCCCTGCGCCAGCGCACCTTCATTCACGCCCATGGCACCAGCACGCCCAAGAACCGGGAGACCGAATCCCACGTCCTCGATCGGGTGGCCCAGGCCTATGGCATCGACACCTGGCCGGTGGTGGCGGTGAAGTCCTATGTGGGTCATGCCCAGGGCAGCGCCGCCGGCGACCAGCTGACCAGCGCGCTGGGCAGCTTCGCCCACGACCTGCTCCCCGGCATCGCCAACCTCGATGCCGTGGCCGACGACGTCCACGCCGACCGCCTGGGGCTCTCCCGGGAGACACGCACCTTCAAGGCCGATGCCGCCTTCCTCAACGCCAAGGGCTTCGGCGGCAACAACGCCACCGGGGTGCTGCTGTCTCCTGACGTGACCGAGCGCTTGCTGGTGCAGCGCCACGGCGACGCCGCCGTCGCCGCCTGGCGGATGCGCCGCGAGGCGACGCGCGAGACGGCTACCGCCTACCGCCGGCAGGCCGACCAGGGCCGCTTTACCCCCCGCTATCGCTTCGGCGAAGGCGTATTGGAAGGGCCCGAGCTCTCGATCAGCGATACCGAGATCCAGATCCCCGGCTACGCCCGCCCGGTCTCCCTGGCAGTCGACAACCCCTTCGGCAAACTCGAGGAGTGACGGCGATGAATATCGCGGTATACCCCGGCACCTTCGACCCCATTACCAATGGCCACTTCGACCTGATCGAGCGTGCCGCCCGGCTGTTCGACAGGGTACTGGTGGCCATCGCCACCAGCCCCGGCAAGGGCCCGATGCTGGACCTCGACACTCGCATCGCCCTGACCCGGGACGTCGTCGCCGACCTGGACAACATCGACGTCGTCGGCTTCTCGGGCCTGATGACCGATTTCATGAAGCAGCACCAGGCCCGCGTGCTGCTGCGTGGCCTGCGGGCGGTCTCGGACTTCGAATACGAACTGCAGCTGGCCAACATGAACCGCGCCCAGATGCCGGAGCTGGAGACCGTCTTCCTGACGCCGGCGGTGGAGAACTCCTATATCTCCTCCACCCTGGTCCGCGAAATCGCCAGGCTGGGCGGCGACGTCACGCAGCACGTGCATCCCAGGGTCGCGGCAGCGCTGAAGAGCCATTACAATACCTGAGTAACAGGCTCGGGATTGTGCCGAGCAGATCCCGACGACCGCGGCCAGCGACTTCCGTGAGGTACCCCATGGCCCTGATGATCACCGACGAGTGCATCAACTGTGACGTCTGCGAGCCGGAATGCCCCAACGGGGCCATTTCGCCAGGCGAAGAGATCTATATCATCGACCCGGAGCTGTGCACCGAGTGTGTCGGCCACTATGACGAACCTCAGTGCCAGCAGGTGTGTCCGGTGGACTGCATTCCCCTCGACCCGGAGCGTGAGGAGAGCCAGGAGCAGCTGATGACCAAGTACGAGCGCATCACCGCCGCCTGACGAGCCCTCTTCGGCTTCGCCACTTCGACGTCGCCACACTCGACCGACATCGCCCCGCCCCTGCGCGGGGCGGTCACGTTATGCCCCTCGGCCGGCCATGCTGCCCGGCTTGTCACCCTCGGGAGCCCCCTCGTGAGCCGCTCGGACACTGCATCACCCGGGGCCGCGCGCCGGCGTATCTTGACGCTGGCCTGGCCCATCATCCTTTCCAATATCACCGTGCCGCTGCTGGGGCTGGTGGATACCGCCGTGGTCGGCCACCTGCCGGACGCCCGCTACCTGGCGGCGGTCACCCTGGGGGCCACCCTGTTCAGCTTCCTCTACTGGGGCTTCGGCTTCCTGCGCATGGGCACGACCGGGCTCACCTCCCAGGCGGTGGGGCGCGAGAATGACTCGGATGTGCGCAACCTCCTGGGTCAGTCGCTGCTGTTGGCCGCGGGCATCGGCGTGGCCCTGGTCGTGTTCTCGCGGCCGCTGATCGCGTTGGGGCTGTGGCTGCTCGACGGCAGCGAGGCCGCCACGGTGCTGGCCGCCGAGTACGCCGGCATTCGCATCCTCTCCGCCCCGGCGGTGCTGGCCAACTACGCCATCCTCGGCTGGTTCCTGGGGCAGCAGAATTCACGGGTCACCCTGTCGATCCTGGTGCTCACCAACGGCGTCAATATCGTCCTCGACCTGGTGTTTGTCATCGGCCTCGGCATGACCAGCGATGGCGTGGCCTGGGCCACGGTGATCGCCGACTACACGGCACTGGTCTTCGGCCTGTGGCTGGTCTCGCGCCAGCTTAGATGGCTCTCGGGTAGCTTCCTGCGCAGCCGACTGCTGGCGATTGCCGCCTATGGGGAGCTGTTCTCGGTCAACGCCAACCTCTTCGTGCGCACCCTGGGGCTGCTCTTTGCCATGGCCTTCTTTACCTCGCGCGGCGCCGCCCAGGGCGACACCGTCCTCGCGGCCAATGCCGTGCTGCTGCAGTTCATCATGCTGACCAGCTACGCCCTTGACGGCTTTGCCCATGCCACCGAAGCGCTTACCGGGCGCTCGGTGGGGGCGAAACGCTGGGCGGAATTCACCCAGGCGGTACGCGGCGCCGCCTGGTTCTCCCTGATCACCGCCGGCATCGCCTCCCTGGCCTTTGCACTGGGCGGCGACGCGCTGATCGCCCTGCTTACCGGCCTGCCGGAGGTACGCGACACCGCCGCCATCTATCTGCCATGGATGGTCGCCATGCCGCTGATCGCGGTATGGAGCTATCTGCTGGACGGCGTCTTTATCGGTGCCACGGCGATCCGCGAGATGCGCAACAGCATCTTTGTCGGGCTCGTCGTCTACCTGCCCGCCTGGTGGCTGGGCCAGACCCTGCTGCCCGAAGCCCTCGCCAACCATGGCCTGTGGCTCGCCTTCACGCTGTTTATGCTGACCCGCTCGGTGACGCTGATCGCCTACTACTATCAACGACGCCGCACCGACTGGTGTTAAGGCGACCAGCGGCGGCGGCCCCGGGGCATAGCCCGCCTGGACCGTTGGTGAGCGAATAGCGCAAGATACTGATGCTGCGCTATTTTATGTAATGAACCTCCCATAGCATCCATAACATCCATAACAGCAAGGGATCACCATGCTCAAGGCTCTCTCCAGACCAGCGGTCAAGCTGGTCGAACGCTATCTTCCCGACCCTTATATCTTCGTGCTGCTGCTGACGGTTATCGCCGCCGCCGCCGCCATCGCCGTGGAACGCCAGACGCCGCTGGCGGTGATGCGCATGTGGGGAGACGGCTTCTGGAACCTGCTGACCTTCTCGATGCAGATGCTGCTGGTGCTGGTCACCGGCTATATGCTGGCCAGCTCTCCCCCCGTGAAGAAGCTGCTCCAGCGCCTTGCCGCCCTCGCCAAGGGCCCCGGCGGCGCCATCCTGCTGGTCACCTATGTGTCGTTGGCGGCAAGCTGGATCAACTGGGGCTTCGGCCTGGTGGTGGGGGCGCTGTTCGCCAAGGAGCTGGCGCGCCTGATCCGCGTCGACTACCGCCTGCTGGTAGCCAGCGCCTACTCCGGCTTTATCGTCTGGCATGGCGGCCTGGCCGGCTCGGTGCCGCTGACCGTCGCCACCGACGGCCACTTCAGCGCCGACCAGATCGGCGTGATCGGCACCGGCTCTACCATCTTCGCCTTCTTCAACCTGGCCATCGTGGTGATGCTGTTCATCGCCGTGCCGCTGGTCAACCGCATGATGCTGCCCGATGAAAAGGATAGCGTGTTCGTCGACCCCCAGCTGCTCGGCGATGACGAGCCATCCCGGGTACGCATTACCCGCCCCGCCGAGCGCATGGAGAACAGCGTGGTGCTGGCCTGGTTGGTGGGCATCCCGGGGCTGATCTTCCTGGTCGACCACTTCTTCCTGCGCAGCGGCGGGCTCAACCTGAACGTGGTCAACTTCCTGTTCCTGTTCCTGGCCATCGTGCTGCACCGTACCCCGCGCAGCCTGCTGGATAGCCTCCATGAGGCGATCAAGGGCGGCGCCGGCATCGTCATCCAGTTCCCGTTCTACGCCGGGATCATGGCGATCATGGTGCAGTCGGGCCTGGCGACCAGCATGTCCGAGGCACTGGTTTCCTTCGCCACCGAGACCACCCTGCCCTTCTGGACCTTCATCAGCGCCGGCATCGTCAACCTCTTCGTGCCTTCCGGCGGCGGCCAGTGGGCCGTGCAGGCACCGGTGATGATCCCGGCCGCCCAGGCACTGGGCGTGGATATTCCGCGGATGGCCATGGCCGTGGCCTGGGGTGATGCCTGGACCAACCTGCTGCAGCCCTTCTGGGCCCTGCCGGTACTCGGCATCGCCGGGCTCAAGGCCAAGGACATCATGGGCTTCTGCCTGATCCAGCTGCTGATCACCGGGGTGCTGATCTCCATCGGCCTGACCTGGTTCTGACCCCCAGCCACCCTGTCCCCAGGCGGGATGGGGTGGCGCCCTGTGGATAACATCTTAGGAGACCCCATGGACGACCACGACCTGTCCGGCGCCCTGCCCGGTCAACATGAGCTGTCGATGACCGTGTTAATGACCCCCGACATGGCCAACTTCAGCGGCAAGGTGCATGGCGGCGCCATCCTCAAGAAGCTCGATGAGGTGGCCTATGCCTGTGCCAGCCGCTACTCGGGCCACTATGTCGTCACCCTCTCGGTGGATCAGGTGCTGTTCAAGCAGCCGATCCTCGTGGGTGAGCTGGTCACCTTCCTGGCCTGCGTCAACCATGTCGGCCGCTCCTCCATGGAGATCGGCGTCAAGGTGGTGGCCGAGGACATCCAGAACAAGCTGATTCGCCATACCAACAGCTGTTATCTGACCATGGTGGCGGTGGATGGCGACGGCAAACCGGCCCCGGTACCACCGCTGGCGCTGACCACCCCGGTACAGAAGCTACGCTTCGAGAAGGCGGCCCTGCGCAAGAAGCTTCGCAAGCAGGCCGAAGAGGAGGAGCGCCGCACCCAGGCCGAGCACAGCGCCGGAACGCAGAGCGACTAGCCGCAATCCACGGCGGTAATGGTATCCGCCTCGTCCAGATGGACATTGAGACGCTCGGGCCGATGGTCGAGGGTCACCGCCTCGCCGGGCCGGATGACCCGCATGACGGTCGTACCGCTCGCGTCGCGCAGCGCCGCGTCGAGTGCCTCGCTATAGGCGTGCCCGATGCGGGACTCAACGCCCTCGGCACCGCACTCGCCGCCGGTGTCCACCCGGGGAGGCGGCGGCGCCGGGTCGGGGCTCGGCGCCGAATGCATGCCGCTGCAGCCGGCCAGCAACAGGCCGATAAGCACCGGTGTGAGTCTTGTCGTCAACATCTGAGCCTCCTTGATCAATACCCAAAAATGCCGGAACGGCTTGGCCGATCCGGCAGTTACATCACCCCGCTATCGGCTCAGGACGCGGCGTCTTGAACCGCCTCCCCGCCCTGCTCGATATCCTGGCCGGCGCCGCGAACGGTATTGCAGCCGGAGAGCAGCGAAACGGCGAACAGCGCCGCCACCAGCATCATCAGTGCACGCTTCATGATTGACCTCCTTGTGAGTTTCAAATGTTGCTCCCGTAATTTAGCAGCTCACGGCAACCCCCGCCTCAGCTCAGCAGCAATCGCAGGATAATCGCCGCGATGACCGCCACGGTCAGCCACTTGACCACGAAGGCTCCCCGCGGACTGACGTTGACCCTCACCGCCAGCCAGGCCCCCGACATGCTACCGGCCGCCAGCACCAGGCCATGACTCCAGCGCACCTGATCATTGACCAGGAAGAGGAGCAGCGCCGGCAGCGTGTAGACCAGCACGATCAGCACCTTGAAGACGTTGACCTGGGCCAGATCGATCTTGAGCATGCGATAGAGCACCACGATAAACAGGATGCCCACCCCCACCTGGATAAAGCCGCCGTAGAGGCCGATCCCGAACATCGCCAGGTAGACCGCGGGAGTCAGCCGTTCTGGCGTCAGCGGACGGGTATCCAGGCGCGGCTGGGGCAGCAGCATCAACAGCGCCGATGTCGCCATCACCACGATCAGGATCGCCTCGAACAGGGCATCGCCGGTGCGCAGGGCGAGCCAGGCCCCGACCAGAGACCCCGCCACCGCCGGCACGGAAAGGCGCAGCGAAAGCCCGATATGACGTGCCCCGGCGCGAAAGAAGTGATACACCGCGGAGACGCTCTGCAGGGCAATGGAGACGCGGTTGGTGCCGTTGGCCTCCTGGGGAGGCAGGCCCAGAAACATCAGCAGGGGTAGGGTGAGCATGGAGCCACCGGCAGACAGCACATTGACAAAGCCGGCCAGCGCGCCGATCAGCAGCAGGGCCAACGCCTCGATCAGGGTCATGGGAAAGGGTCCTCGGGAATCGGAGAGTGCACAGCTTAGCCGCCCGGGGAGCCGGGGAAAACTCCCGGCCGTTCTGTGGCATGATGCCAGGCAGGCGATACCACCGTTGATTAATCGGGAGAGCCCCATGAACCACTTCGAGCCCGACCCCCGCCTGATAGAAGACAGCTACCCGATCACCGAGCTGCCGCTGTGCCAGCTACGGCTGATGGACGATACCCGCTTCCCCTGGCTGTTGCTGATTCCCCGGCGGCATGGCGTCAGCGAGCTCTTCGAGCTCGGCGAAGCACAACAGCGGCAGCTTTGGCGGGAGGCGAGCCGCATCGGCCAGGCCTTCAAGACGCTGATGGAGGCCGACAAGCTCAACGTGGCGACCCTGGGCAACGTGGTAGCGCAGCTGCATATCCATCTGGTGCTGCGCCGCACGGACGACGACGCCTGGCCGGGGCCGGTCTGGGGCCAGGGAGAGCCGGCGCCCTATGACCTCGACGCCCTGGCCACCATGCGCGACCGGGTACTGGCCATGATCGAGGGGCTCGACCTGCAACCCGACGAATCCGAGGCCTCTTGAGCCCCCGGCCTCCCCTCGAAAGCCGCCAGCACGCGGCGGGGTGACGCGGGGCACTTGAAATCGGCCGGCCCCGCCAAGACATGATGGAGTACGGCTATGATGCCCATGGTCAGGATTCACTGTCCGCCAACGGGCGATACACCGATCATGGATACCCAAATGACCCAGGAGGCATTCGCATGAGCGACACCAACCGTATCGGCCTGCACGAAGCCAGCGCCAGCCAGCTGGCCGAAAAGCTCAACGAGCTGCTGGCCAACTACCAGATCTTCTACATGAACGTGCGCGGCTATCACTGGAACGTGAAGGGTCCGCAGTTCTTCCAGCTCCACGAGAAGTTCGAGGAGCTCTACACCGACCTGCTGGCCAAGGTCGATGAGGTCGCCGAACGGATCCTGACCCTGGGCCACCAGCCGCTGCACGCCTACAGCGACTATGTGACGACCTCCCGCATCGCCGAGGACAAGAACGTCTCGGACGGCAAGGCCTGCGTCGAGGGCGTGCTGTCAGGCTATCAGGTGCTGATCGAGCTGCAGCGCGAGATCCTCTCGCTGGCCGCGGATGCCGACGACGAAGGCACCGCCGCCCAGGCCGGCGACTATATCCGCGAGCAGGAGAAGACCGTCTGGATGCTGGCCAGCTACCTGGCCTGATCCAGCACAGTTATCAACGGCGAGGGGCGCTGGGGGCAAGCCGAAGAGGAGGTCCTATGCCAGGGATGGCATCGGTAGCGCCCAGGGAGGGGTTCACAGCGCCTCCTCGAAGGCTTGCCGCCAGATAAGCCCCTAGCACGGCAAGCAATCTCTATAGTCCTGCCCCAGGCCCGGCGTTCGTGTGTCTGACGACCCGCCTCGATTACCGGCGAATCACCGCGTCAGATCCTCGACCAGGGCGCGCAACAGCGTCCAGAACTCTTCCACCGAGGCGACCTCGACCCGCTCGTCCGGCGAGTGAGCGCCGCGAATCAGCGGCCCGAAGGAGATCATCTCAAGCGCGGGATACTTGCCGCCCAGGATGCCGCACTCCAGCCCGGCATGAATCACCTTGACCGCCGGCTCGCTGCCCAGCGTGTCCTGATGCACGCGCCGAAAGCGCGTCAGCAGCTCACTGTCCCGCTGCGGCGCCCAGCCCGGGTAGCCATTCGCGAGGCGCACCTTGGCACCGATCAGTTCGAACACGGCGCGCAGGCGGTCGGCCAGGTCCTGTGCGGCACTGTCATGCAGGGAGCGCACCAGGGCGCCGAGATGGAAGCGCCCCGCCTCGAGGCCTACCACGCCCAGGTTATTGGACGTCTCCACCACGCCCGGCACCTCGTGGCTCATGCGCTCGACGCCGCAAGGAGCGGCGTGCAGCGCGGCCAGCAGCAGATGGGTCGCCTGAGCGGTAAGCGGCTCATCGGCGGAGGCATCAACCGTCTCGAGCGTCAGCGCCAACGCATCATCGACCCCGGCATACTCCTGGCGCAGGGTCGCCTGCAAGGCGGCCACTTCCTCCATGGCGGCCTCCTGCTCCTCCTCGGGCAGCGTCAGTACCGCGAACGCCTCCCGCGGCAGTGCATTTCGCAAGTTGCCGCCTTGATAGGCAACCAGCCGCATATCCAGGCGCTCCAGGAGGCGCAGCGCCCGTACCAGCAGCCGGTTGGCGTTGCCCAGCCCCTTGTGAATATCGATCCCCGAGTGGCCGCCGCGCAGGCCCGTCAGCGACAGGCGCAGCGTCACCTCGTCGTCGGCCCTGGGCGCGGCCGGCAGCTGGGCTTCCACCACCACGTCGGTGCCGCCGGCACAGCCGATAAAGACCTCGCCGCGATCCTCGGAATCGAGATTGAGAAGATAACGCCCCGTCAGCCAGTCTTCGGCGAGGTTGAGTGCCCCGCCCATGCCGGACTCCTCCTCCAGGGTAAAGATCGCCTCCAGCGGGCCGTGGGCAAGATCGTCATCCTCGAGAATGGCCAGGGCGGCGGCCACGCCGAGGCCGTTATCGGCGCCCAGGGTGGTATCCCGGGCACGCAGCCAGCCATCGTCGCCCAGCCGGGTTTCGATGGGGTCACGGGTAAAGTCGTGGGGATGGCCGCTGTTGGCCTGGGGCACCATATCCAGGTGCCCCTGGAAGATCACTCCCGGAGCGTCTTCACTGCCTTTGGAGGCAGGCTTTCGAATCAGCAGATTGCCGAAGGCATCACGCTCATGCGCCAGCCCCTGTTCGTCGGCCCAGGCCTCGAGGCGAGCCGCCAGGGCGGCCTCGTGGCCGGAGGGACGCGGGGTCTCGCAGAGGGTGCGAAAATGACGCCAGAGCGGCTGCGGTGCCAGCCGGTCGAAATGTTCGTTCATGATGTTCTCTTCCTCGGTTGCCGATCTACCTTACTCAGCATGCCGCTGTAGGGGAAGAGAGGGACAACAGTATCGCCACTGCCTCACGCAGCCGGGCGGTGGCCTGGCGTCGGCCCGGTACGCCAAGGTATCCGGCCAGGGCCTCACCGGCCAGGCCCTGAAAGCCCCAGGCCACCAGCAATACCAGTTGGGGGTCGTCGGGTGCCATGCCACCGGCCAGGACGTGGCGGACCAGCGCCTGCAGCGCCGGACGGGCCAGCGCCGGGTCACGATGGCCGACGGCGACATCCTCCGCGTCCCGCCGGTCGCTATCCGTCAATTCGGCGTCGCGCCCCTCCGCCAGCAGCGTGCTGGCCACCTCCGGCGCCAGGCCACGCAGCTCGAAGGCCAGCAGGCCGGGCAGGGCCCGCCGGAAGCGCTCGGCGAGCGAGCCCAGCAGCGACTCGCCACGCTGGCTGGTGGCCCGCGCCACCATCAGGGCGTGTTCGCCGGTGGATGTCTCGCGGGTCAACCCGAGGCGCACGACGCGAAATCCCTGGCGCCGCCAGAAAGCAATCAGCGCCGGCTCGGCCCCGAAGCTGGCGCCCAGCAGGTCGCAGCCATCTCGTCGCGCCCGTTCCAGCTCCGCCGCCATCAGAGCCTGACCCAGCCCCTCGCGGCGGCGCCGAGGCACCACGGCGATGCGTACGACCCGACGCAGGCGAGCGGTGAGGGCCTCTCGGGAGCCGGCGTGGGCGGCCAGGGACTGGGCCATAAGATGACCGCGTGGGCGGCGCTCGCCCCGCGCCACCTGCTCGGCGAGCTCCGCATCGAAGCCACCCTCCTCCGCGGTCAGCACGACCCCGAGCGGTACGGCCTCTGCCATCAGGGCGCTGACGGCGAGGCCGGGGCCATCCAGCAGCAACCGCAGATCGCTGGGGGTGGTGCGATAATGGGCCTGTACCAGCAGGCCGAACAGGGCGCGCAGGCGGGGTTCATCGGCGGCCAGGGTCTCCCGCGGCAACCAGTGCACGTCCCCGGCGGTTTCGGCGACGTCAGCGGTTTCAGCCGGCGGTTCGAGAGGTGCGGCATCCAGCATCAGCAAGCGATGGATCAGCGGCTCGAGCGGGTCATCGCTCGCCCAGCGAATCGGCGCCGCCAGATGCAGCCCCCGCCACTCCGGCGTGGTGCGGTCGAGGCGCTCGCGGAAACGCAGGGCGAAGCCACGCCCGGAGCCCTCATAGCCGTGCACCGTGGTGGCGAAGGCGATGCGCGGGAAGGCGTCGAGCCACTCGCCGAGCAGCCCGGCGGGAATGGCCGCCGCCTCGTCCACCAGCAACAGTCGGCCGGCACCGCCGACCTCACCCTGCCGGGCCAGCTCGGCCAGGGCATCGGGAGCCACGAAGCGCACCTGCCCCTGCTCGGTGGAGAAGGCGTGCCCGCGCCTCTCGCCGTGCGGGCAGAGCGTCGCCAGGCGTTCGAACAGGCTCTCCACCGCGGCGGGGCGCGGCGCGGTCACCAGCACCTCGGGCTCGCCGGCGGCCAGCCAACGGGCGCAGGCGATGCCCAGGGCGGCACTCTTGCCGCGCCCCCGGTCGGCGGTGATCACCAGGGGGCGGCGGCGGCGCAGACGCGCCAGGCGGCCCACCGCCCGGGCCTGGTCCTCGGTCAGGCAGTCCGGATCCGCGGGCATCGCTTCGACGGGCCCCGGGTGGGCGGGAAGACGGGGCGGCAGCGGCGACTTTCCGGCATGCCAGTGAATCACCGCGTCGTCGGCCTCCAAGAGGCGCGCCAGCCGGGCCAGGTAGCGGCTCGTCAGTGCCTCGGGCCGCCAGGGATGTTCGGCCAGCCGCGCGTAGTCGGCATCCGGCCGGCTTCCCCACGCCCTGGGGGTCATCAGTACCAGCAGGCCACCGGCCCGCAGCGTGCCGGCCAGGGCCGCGACCGCATCGGGGTCGAAGCCCGCCGCCTCGGAAACCGCATCGATGACCAGCAGGTCATGCTCGCCTCCCAGCCGGGTACGGGCCCGGGCGGGCGCCAGCCAATGTGGCGCCTCGACCCGCCGCGGCGCCTCGGGCGCGACCCAGAGGGGAGAATGCCATCGGCCGACTCGCCATAGTTCGCCGGCGGCCTCACGGCACGCCCGGGGCGTTCCCTGCAGCCATACCAGGCCTCGCCAGCGGCGCAGGGCGAGCCCCGGGACCTGGTCCAGTATGGCCCGGGCCGCGGCGCCCCACTCTCGCCCTTCACTGCCTCCTTCTTCCTGCCTCTCGGTCATCGCCCTCTCCTGACACCTCTCCATGAGCCCCGGCCACTTGGCACTTTAGTCTTATGGCGATGCAGCATTCAACGCTAGCGACCACCCCAATGGCTTACCTTTACGTTAACGTAATAACTCTCTAAGCCGTTGATAACGATATTTTTCTCGACGGCGCCGCCGCCCATGCGATCACCCAGAGGCGCGCCTCCTGCCGACTTCCGGGGGCGCGGCCTCGCGTAAAACGGCATCGTCTTGCGGGCCTGGAGGGTGTTAGCTTGCAGGCGTAGTGGCAAATTCACCAATGCCCCATCGACGCCTCCTGCCATCATGCCTCATCCGGTCGGCGCCGATACCCGCTTAGAACCGAAGGGAAAACAATATGCAAGCACTGCGCTCCTTCACGCTTACCGGCCTGGCTGCCGGCGTGGCCCTGGCCGCTCTGAGCACCAGCGCCCAGGCTCAGGAAGAGTGGACCATGACCACCACCTGGCCCGACAACCTCGATCTTATCCAGATCGACCGCCACTGGGTCGAGCTGGTCAATCGGCTGGCCGGTGACGAGCTGAGCATCAACTTCCGCGCCGGCGGCACCCTGATGCCCGGCAGCGAGGTCTTCGATGCGACCCAGACCGGCGCCATCGAGGCCGCCGCCGACTGGCCCGGCTACTGGGCCGGCCTGAGCCCCGCCTTCTCGCCGCTGGCCACGACGACCAGCCTGTTCAACGGCGTCGACTACCTCAACTGGATCAACCAGTGGGGCGGCTTCGAGCTGTATCAGGAGGTCTACGGCGAGTATGACATGGTCTACCTGCCCTACGGCATCACCAACAACGAGTCCGGCTTCATGGGCGGCACGCCCATCGAGAGCCTCGCCGACCTGGAGGGCAAGCGCCTGCGCCTTTCCGGCCGCGACCAGGGCCGCGTACTCGAGAAGCTCGGCGGCTCCCAGGTCACCCTGGCGGGCGGCGAGGTCTACCAGGCCATCGAGCGGGGCGTGATCGACGCCGGCGAATTCTCCACGCCGGGGGTCGACTACAAGGCCGGCTTCGGCGAGGTCGCCGACTACTGGTCCACCCCGGGCTGGCACCAGTCCGCCAGCGTCTTCGGCGTGATGATCAACAAGGAGGCCTGGGACGCCCTCTCCGAGGAGACCCAGGAGACGCTGAAGATCGCCGCCGAAGCGACCATGACCTGGTCACTGGCGTGGTCCGAGCGACAGTCCACCGAGGCGACGGTCAAGTTCAAGGAAGATGGCATGACCATCAGCCACCTGTCGGAAGAGGACCTGGCGCGCATCCAGGACATCACCAACGAGGTGATCCTGCAGGGGGCCTGCGAGGACCCGATGCACGCCAAGGTCTATCACTCCATGGTCGGCTACCTGGAGCATTACGCCAACTGGCGTGACGTGACCGTGCCCTTCAACATGAGCCGCAGCATGGACAATCTGCCGTCCCTCGAGAAACTCGAGAGCTGCATGAACGAGTAAGCGAACCGGGCCGGGTCCAAGGGACTCGGCCTTCTCTCATTCCGGCGTCCTCTCCAGCGCCCTGTGTTCGTCTGACAAGACCGATTCCGAGAGCCTCACCATGAACGCCATTGCCAGGGCCATCGATGCCCTCAACGAGGGGTTCGGGCGCCTGATCGCCCCACTCCTTGCCGTGATCACGCTGATCGTGATCTACGATATCGCCGCCCGCTTCTTTATCGGCCGCCCCAGTGACTGGGCCTTCGATGTCACCAAGATGCTGTTCGGCGCCCATTTCATGCTGATGGCGGCCTATGGCCTGCGCCATCATGCCCATGTCGAGGTCGACGTGCTCAAGCGCCTGCTGTCCCGTCGCAAGCAGGCGACCCTCGAACTGCTCGGCTACCTGATCTTCTTCGTGCCCTTCATCTGGATGCTTTTGACCTTCGGCTGGGCCTTCTTCGAGCGCTCCTTCAGCCGCGGCGAGACCACCTACGGCATGATGTCCATCCCGGTCTATCCGGTGAAGGGCGTCATCGTCGTGGCCGCCCTGCTGCTGCTGTTGCAGGGCGCCGCCATCGTCATCCGCGCCGGCACTGAACTGCGCAAGGAGGGTGCCGCATGAGCCCCGAGATCCTCACCCTGTTCATGTTCAGCGGCCTGCTGGTCGGGCTGTTCATGGGCCACCCGCTGGCCTTCGTGCTCGGCGGCGTCGCCGTGCTCGGCGCCTGGCTCGGCCCCGGCGCCAAGACGCTGGGCATCCTGATCAACAATATCTACGGCAACTCCATGGACAACTATGTCCTGGTGGCCATTCCCCTGTTCGTGCTGATGGCGCGCTTTCTCAATGATTCCGGCGTCACCGAGAAGATGTTCGACACCATGCGCCTGCTGCTGGCCAATCTGCGCGGCGGCCTGGCCCTGACCGTGGTCATCGTCTCGGTGTTGCTGGCCGCCACCACCGGCATCGTGGGCGCCTCCATCGCGGTGATGGGCATGATCGCCCTGGTCCCGATGCTCAAGTACTCCTACAACAAGGAACTCAGCGCCGGGGTGATCATGGCCAGCGGCTGCCTGGGGATCCTGATCCCCCCCAGCATCATGCTGATCCTGATGGCCAGCTACTCGCCGGTCTCGGTGGGCGCCCTGTTCGCCGGCGCGCTGGTGCCGGGGGTGATGCTGGGCGTGATGTATGCCCTCTACGTATTGATCATCTGCTTTATCAAGCCCAGCTACGGCCCGGCCGTGCCCGCCGAGGAACGCGCCGAGACCTCCACCGGCCAACTGCTGATCATGCTCGCCAAGTATGTGCTGCCGCCCATGTCGCTGATCCTCGGCGTGCTGGGTTCGCTGTTTTTGGGCATCGCCACCGCCACCGAGGCCTCCGCCATCGGGGTGGCCATCGCCTTCTTGCTGTTCCTGATCTTCGGCGACCGCAAGGCGTCGACCTGCTATCGCACCCTGATCGAGGCCAGCAAGACCACCACCATGGTGATGCTGGTGGTGGTCGGGGCGACCGCCTTCACCGGGGTGTTCTCCATCGGCGGCGGCATGGAGGTCATCCACGATGTCGTGATGGCCATGCCCGGCGGTAACATCGGCGCCCTGGTACTGATGCTGTTTCTGGTGTTTATCCTGGGCATGTTCCTGGACTGGACCGGCATCGTGCTGCTCAGCTTCCCGATCATGCTGCCCATCGTCGACAGCATGGGCGTGGACATGCTGTGGTTCGTGGTCATGGTGGCGGTGGTGCTGCAGACCTCCTTCTTGACGCCCCCCTTCGGCTATGCACTCTTCTATCTCAAGGGCGTGGCGCCTCCCGGGGTGGAAATCGTCGACCTCTACAGGGCGGTCATCCCCTTCGTGGCCCTGATCGTGCTGGCCTGCCTGCTGATGGCCTTCTTCCCGGTCCTGGTGACCGGCCTGCCGTCGATGCTGATCGGCTACTGACCTCGCTGCGGTGAATCACACCCCCGCCGTCAATGAACGGCGGGGGTGTGGTAACGATGATCGTCCTGCGGTCAGCGGAAGTTACCTGCAGAAAACGAGCGCAACTGATACCATTTGCCGTCGTCAACGCCTCGCATTTGTCATCCTGCGCCCGCAAGGAGCCTCCCCTTGTCTCGACCCACCAGCAGCGGCCAGCCCGCCCCCTCGCGTCGGCTGTTTTCCTCCTTCACTCCCTGGACCGCCCTGCTGCTCGGGGTCGCCCTGATCGTGGCACTCCCGGTGCTGGCGGTGCTGGCCCATATCCTGGTGCCCACCGATGGGGTCTGGCCGCACCTGGCCAGCACGGTGCTGCCCCGCTACCTGACCAACACCCTGTTTCTGGTCATCACGGTGGGGCTCGGCACCCTGATCATCGGCACCGGTACCGCCTGGCTGGTGGTGATGTGCCGCTTCCCCGGCCGACGCCTGTTCGAGTGGGCGCTGCTGCTGCCGCTGGCCGTGCCAACCTACGTGATCGCCTACGCCTACACCGACTTCCTGCAGTTTTCCGGCCCGCTGCAGGGATGGCTGCGTGACCTGTTCGGCTGGGGCTTCGGCGACTACTGGTTTCCCGAGGTCCGCTCCCTGGGCGGCGCGGCAACGCTGATCACCCTGGTGCTCTACCCCTACGTCTACCTGCTGGCCCGGGCCTCGTTCATGGAGCAGTCGGTATGCATGCTGGACGTGGGCCGCACCCTGGGCCGCGGCCCCTGGCGCCTGTTCGCCAGCGTGGCGATCCCCCTGTCGCGCCCCGCCCTGGTGGGTGGCGTCTCCCTGGTGTTGATGGAGACGCTCAACGAGTTCGGTGCGGTGCAATACTTCGGGGTGGATACCTTTACCACCGGCATCTACCGCACCTGGTTCGGCCTCGGCGAGCAAGCCGCTGCCGCCCAGCTGGCCGCCTGCCTGCTGTCCTTCGTGATCGCCCTGGTGCTGTTGGAGCGCTGGTCGCGGGGCAAGCGTCGCTACTTCCACACCTCCAGCCGCTATCAACAGCTCCCCGAATTTCACCTCGGCGGCATGGCCTCGGCGGGGGCCTTCCTGGCATGCCTGCTGCCGATCCTGGGCGGCTTCCTCATTCCCAGCGGCATCCTCGCCGAACTGGCCATTCAGCAGGGCGACTCGCTATTCGGTACCAGCTTTATCGGCTATGCCCGCAACAGCCTGGTGCTGGCGGCCATCGCCGCGCTGATCGCGGTGACCCTGGCGGTGGTGCTCAGCTATGGGGTGCGTCTCGATGATACCCGGCTGACCCGCACGGCCACGCGCATCGCGGCCATGGGCTATGCGATTCCGGGGTCGGTGGTGGCCGTGGGGATACTGATCCCCTTCGCCTGGCTGGATAACACCCTCAACACCTGGCTGCTGGCGCGTGGCGGAGAGGTGATTGGACTGATCTTCAGCGGTTCGGCGTTTATCCTGATCTACGCCTATGTAGTGCGCTTCCTGGCGGTGTCGTTCAATGCCGTGGAGGCGAGCCTGGGCAAGGTGACCCCGAGCATGGATGCCGCCTCACGCACCCTGGGCCAGACCGCCACCGGGACGCTCAAGCGCGTGCATACCCCGATCATGCGCGGCAGCCTGCTGGCCGCCTGTATCCTGGTGTTTGTCGATGTAATGAAGGAGCTGCCGGCCACCATCATCCTGCGCCCCTTCGATTTCGATACTCTGGCGGTGCGCGCTCACAACCTGGCGGCCGACGAGCGGCTCGCCGAGGCCTCCACGGCCTCGCTAGCCATCGTGGTCGTGGGCATAATCCCGGTGATCCTGCTCAGCCTGGCCATGCGCCGCTCGCGCCCCGGCGGGAGCTGAGGGAAAGACAAACACCTGGGAGGGATCCAGCCGCAAGGCGACGGGCTGGCCCTCGGCGGGCAGAAAGACTCCCGGCACCCGGGCATGGACATGCGCCTCGTCGCCGTCGGCGTCATGGGCGCAGATATGCAGCAGGCTGCTGCGCCCCAGCAACTTGGCCATGACGATATGGCTGTGGGCATGGGCCTCGACCGGCACATTCAGCGTCGACACCTGCAGCGCCTCCGGCCTTACCAGCACCCGTGCGGTGCTGCCCTCGGCCAGCCAGCCGGCGTCCACGATGCCGACCGGCGTCAGCACCTTGCCGTCGCGCACCACGCCGGAGAGTTCGTTCACCTCGCCGAAGAAGGTCACCACGAAGGGGTCGCTAGGATTGCAGTAGAGCTCCCGCGGCGTCCCCATCTGCACGATATGGCCGTCGCGCATCAGGGCGATGCGGTCGGCCATGAACATGGCCTCTTCGGGGTCGTGGGTGACCAGCAGGGTGGCCGCCCCGACCTCCTTGAGAACATGCAGGGTATCGTCGCGGATCTGGTCGCGCAGCCGCGCATCGAGGCTGGAGAAGGGCTCGTCGAGCAGCATCAGATGTGGCTCGGGCGCCAGGGCCCGCGCCAGGGCCACGCGTTGCTGCTGGCCACCCGAGAGCGTGTGCGGATAGCTCTCGGCATGCCCTCCCATGCCCAGCTGCTCGAGCAACCTCAGGCCACGCCGCCGGCGTTCGCCCGCGGGCAGATGCTTGAGGCCGAAGGTGACGTTATCCCGCACGGAGAGGTGGGGGAAGAGTGCCGAATCCTGAAAGGCCAGGCCGACGCTGCGCTTCTCGGGCGGCAGATGGCGCCCGCCGGGACGGGCTACCTCCTCGCCTTCCAGCACGACGCGGCCACGCTGCAGTTTCTCGAGGCCGGCGGCGATGCGCAGCAGGGTGGTCTTGCCACAGCCCGAGGGGCCCAGCAGACAGACCACCTCTCCCGGGCGTATATCCAGATCGATGCCTTTCACCACCTCGTGCTTGCCAAAGGCGTGGTGGATTCCCTCCATGGCTAACGCTTGAGCGGAGGAGGCTTGCGGTGGTTGCGGATGCGGATTCGGATTCATCGGGCCCTCGACGTCGTGTCGGTGGAATTGACGTCATCATAACCGATGACGAGCGCTAATGCGTTTGAAAGCGACTCGCATTCCGCACTTAACTGCCATGGCGCAAGAAATCTTCCCGCGGTCACTTGACCTCAGCGGAGTACGGGGCTTCAATAGAAGCGCCAAGAATGCAACGTATTATCATTCCACTATCAGTATTCTGCCCAAACCTCAGAGGTCATGATGATCAAGCACGCTCGTCTCGCCGCTCCCATCGCCGTCGCGCTGGCCGGCTCCGCCTTCGCTACCGCCGCCTCTGCCGACGAGCTGAACGTCTACTCGGCGCGTCACTATGACTCCGACGAGGCCCTGTACCAGGCCTTCACCGAAGAGACCGGCATCGAGGTAAACCTGCTGGAGGGTGGTTCGGACCAGCTGATCGAGCGTATCACCCGCGAGGGCGTGGCCAGCCCCGCCGACGTGATGATCACCGTGGACGCCGGCCGCCTGTGGCGCGCCGAGCAGGAAGACATCTTCCAGAGCGTCGACTCCGAGACGCTGAGCGAGCGCCTGCCGGAGGCCATGCGCCACCCCGAGGGGCTGTGGTTCGGCTTCAGCCAGCGCGCCCGGGCGATCTTCTATGACCGCGAGAACTTCGATCCGAGCCAGATCAGCGACTACGAGGAGCTCGCCGACCCGAAGTTCGAAGGCGCGGTGTGCATCCGCTCCTCCAATAACATCTACAACCAGTCGCTGCTCGCTTCGCTGATCGAGCACCACGGCGCCGAGGAAGCCGAGGCATGGGCCCAGGGCGTGGTGGATAACATGGCACGCGACCCCGAGGGCGGCGACACCGACCAGATCAAGGGCGTGGCCAGCGGCGAGTGCTCCCTGGCGGTGGCCAACCACTACTACTATGTACGCCTGCTGCACTCCGACGACGAGGCAGACCGTGAGGCCGCTCGGCGTGTCGGCGTGATCTTCCCCAACCAGGATGGCCGCGGCACCCACGTCAATGTGGGCGGGGCCGGCGTGGTCGAAGGCGCGCCCAACCGGGAGAATGCCGTGCGCTTCCTCGAGTTTCTGGCCTCCGATACCGCTCAGGAAATCTTCGCCAACGGCAACTACGAGTTCCCGGTGGTCGAGGGCGTGATGAAGGACCCGGTGCTGGAGTCATGGGGCAACTTCAAGAAGGATGACCTCAACATCAGCAAGCTGGGCGAGAACAACCCCGAGGCGATCAAGATCTTCGACCGCGTCGGCTGGCGCTAAGATGGATCGATTGACCACCGCGCTCGTGGTGTAAATCGAAAATTTCTTATGGTAACAACAGCAAGGCCCGCGGCATCCGCCGCGGGCCTTGCTGTTTGGGCAGGCGTCGCGTCAGTGCGCCTCGTCCCAGTTCGCCCCGCTCTCGGCCTCGACGATCAGCGCCACATCCAGCTCGGCGGCGGCCTGCATGCGCGCCTTCACCTGCTCGATAAAATCGTCTACCTGGGCCTCGGCCACCTCGAACACCAGTTCGTCGTGGACCTGCATCACCATCCAGGCGTCCATCTCGCCCTCTTCCAGCCAGGCGGCCACCTCGATCATGGCGCGCTTGATGATGTCGGCGGCGGTGCCCTGCATGGGGGCATTGATGGCCGTGCGCTCGGCGCCCTGGCGGCGGGCACGGTTCTGGGAGCGAATCTCGGGAAGATAGAGGCGCCGTCCGGATACCGTCTCGACGAAGCCATCCTCGGCGGCCTGGGCGCGAATGCGCTCCATGTAGTTCGCCACCCCGGGGTAGCGGTCGAAGTAGCGCTCGATATAGACCTTGGCCTGGCTCTGCTCGATATGCAGCTGCCGCCCCAGCCCCCAGGCGCTCATGCCGTAGATCAGCCCGAAGTTGATCGCCTTGGCGCTACGCCGCTGCTCGACCGTCACCTTGTCGAGCGCCACGCCGAATACCTCGGCGGCGGTAGCGGCGTGGATATCGCGCCCCTCGGCGAAGGCCGTCAGCAGCCCCTCGTCCGCGGAGAGATGGGCCATGATGCGCAGCTCGATCTGGGAGTAATCGGCGGCGACGATGCGATAGCCGGGGCGGGCGATAAAGGCCTGGCGGATCCGGCGCCCCTCCTCGGTGCGGATGGGAATATTCTGCAGGTTGGGATCGCTGGAGGATAGCCGGCCGGTGGCGGTGACCGCCTGATGATAGCTGGTGTGCAGGCGCCCGGTGGCCTTGTTCACCAGCCGCGGCAACTTGTCGGTATAGGTGGATTTCAGCTTGGCCAGGCCACGGTGCTCCATGATCACCTTGGGCAGCGGATAGTCCAGCGCCAGCTCCTCGAGCACCGCCTCGGCGGTAGAAGGCGCCCCCTTGGGGGTCTTCTTGAGCACCGGGATGCCCTGTTCCTCGAACAGGATCTGGCCGAGCTGCTTGGGCGAGCCCAGGTTGAATTCCCGCCCGGCCAGCTCGTGGGCCCGAGCCTCCAGCGCGTTGATTCTCGCCTCGAGTTCCCGGCTCTGGTCGTGCAGGCGCTGGGCATCCAGGGCCACACCGGTCAGCTCCATCCGAGACAGCACCGGAATCAGCGGCAGCTCGACCGTCTCCAGCACCCGGGCCAGCCGGCCCTCCTCGGCGACCCGCGGACGCAGTTCGTGGTGCAGGCGCAGGGTGATATCGACATCCTCGCAGGCATAGGGGGCCGCCTGCTCCAGGGCCACCTGGTTGAAGGTGAGCTGCTTGGCACCCTTGCCCGCGATCTCGACGAAGGAAGTGGTCTTCTCGCCCAGGTACTTGAGCGCCAGGGAATCCATGTCATGGCGGGTGGCGGTGGAGTCGAGCACATAGGACTCGAGCATGGTGTCCTCGAGCGTGCCGGCCACCCGGATGCCATAGCCGGCCAGCACCGAGATATCGTACTTGAGGTTCTGGCCGATCTTGGTGCTGCCGGGGTCTTCGAGCAGCGGCTTGAGGGCGGCCAGCACCGCGTCGCGGTCGAGCTGGCCGGGGGCGTCGAGGTAATCATGGGCCAGGGGAATATAGGCGGCCTCCCCCGCCTCCAGCGCCAGCCCGACACCGACGATCTGTGCCTCCATATAGTTCAGGCTGGTGGTCTCCAGGTCGAAGCAGAAGGCCTCGGCGGCCCGCAGCCGCTCGAGCCAGGCGTCCAGCTCGGCCTGCTCGAGGATGACGTGATCCTCACGGGGGGCACCGCCGGCCTCGGCCTCCTCTCCCTCGACAGCCGGGGTCGTGGTGCCGCCGGCGACGTCGTCGACGCCTTCGTCCTTGCCCTCCAGCAGCTCCGACAGCCAGGCCCTGAATTCGAAGCGGCGATACAGCCCCAGCAGCGCCTCGCGATCCGGATGGGCGATCTCCAGGTCATCGAGCCCTACCGGCAGCTCGCAGTCGGTCTTGATGGTGGCCAGCCGATAGGACAGGAAGGCCTGGTCGCGGTGCTCCTCCAGCTTCTTCGGCAGCGTCTTGGCACCGCGGAAGCCGAGCGCCTTGACCGCTTCGAGATCCGCATAGATGGTATCGAGCCCGCCCTGCATGCCCTGCAGCAGGCCCAGGGCGGTCTTTTCTCCGACCCCGGGCACACCGGGGATGTTATCGACCTTGTCGCCCATCAGCGCCAGGAAGTCGATGATCAGTTCGGGGGGCAGGCCGAACTTCTCCTTGACGCCGTCGACGCCCAGGGTCTCGTCCTTCATGGTGTTAACCAGGGTGATATGGCCATTGACCAGCTGGGCCATGTCCTTGTCACCGGTGGAGATCACCGCATCGCGGCCGGCCTCGGTGGCCTGGCGGGCCAGGGTGCCGATGACGTCGTCGGCCTCGACCCCTTCGATGCACAGCAGCGGCAGGCCCAGCGCCCTCACACAGTCGTGCAGCGGCTGCACCTGGTCGCGCAGCTCATCCGGCATCGGTGGCCGCTGGGCCTTGTACGCCTCGAACAGCTCATCGCGAAAGGTCTTGCCCGGGGCATCGAAGACCACCGCCATGGGGCTGTCCGGATAGTCCTTGATCAGCCGCTTGAGCATGTTGAGCACGCCCTTGATGGCCCCGGTGGGCAGGCCCTCCGAGGTGGTCAGCGGCGGCAGGGCGTGGAAGGCGCGGTACAGATAGGAAGAACCGTCGACGAGAACGATGGGAGTGTCGGCCATGGAGGCATCCATTGAAGCTGAGCGAAGAGTGAGTCTGGGCGACCATGATACGCATAGCGCCGCCGTTTTGCCGCGGTCGTTGGGCCCGGCGGCGGCGACGCTTTACACTGGGGGCACACATCCTCTCACCGCTCGGACGGTCTGGAGATCACCATGCATGCCATTCGCCTGATTACCCCCCTGCTGCTGGCCGCGGGCCTGTCGCTGGCCGTCGCCCTGCCGGCCCTGGCCCAGTCCGACTCGGAACCGACACCGGATATCACCACGCGTCAGGAGGCGGATCGCACCCTGCGCGAGTATCGGATCGACGGCGAGCTCTACGCCATCGAAATCCGCCCCTCGAGCGGTTCGTCCTACTATCTGGTCGATCATGACGGCAACGGCAACTTCGAGCGCCAGCAGGGAGAGCGCATCGCCGTACCCGACTGGGTCCTGAAGACTCGCTAATGCCGCTAGACGAAGCGTGCATCACTCTCGCAAGTCGCTACAATAGGCGGCTTGGCATATCCGGGTGAGAGACACATGGCCGTATTCACACCGCTGACCGAGTCCCAGGTCGAGGCGTTTCTGAGCCGCTTCGACGCGGGCTCCCTGGTCTCCCTGGTGGGCGTTCCCGCCGGTACCGAGAACAGCACCTTCTTCGTCACCACCGACCGGCGAGAGCTGGTGTTGACCCTCTTCGAGCAGGGTGAGCACGAGGAGCTGCCGTTCTTCGTCGACCTGCTCGACTACCTCGACGAGCACCGCCTGCCGGTGCCCGGGCCGCTGCACGACCGCGAAGGCGTGGCGCTGCACAGCCTGGCCGGCAAGCCGGCCCTGCTGTTCCCGCGGCTGCCCGGCAAGCACCCACACGCGCCCAGCCTGGCCCAGTGCCACGAGCTTGGCAGCACGCTGGGGCGCCTGCATGCCATCGCGCAACGCTTCACCGGCCATCGCCCCAATCCGCGTGACCTGCACTGGCTGCTGGCCCTGCACCCCAAGGTGCATGGCTACCTCTCGGCGGAAGACCAGACGCTGATGAAGGACGAGGTGGAGCTCTACGAGGAAGTCTTCGGCGGCGGCCTCGAGCTGCCCCAAGGGGCGCTGCACGGCGACCTGTTCCGCGACAACACCATGTTCGACGGCGACCGCCTGACCGGCATCATCGATTTCTACAACGGCTGCACCGGCGACCTGCTGTTCGACCTGGCCATCGTCATCAACGACTGGGCCAGCAAGGCGGACGGCTCCCTCGATGCCGAGCGCCACGCCGCCATCCTCGCCGCCTACCAGGCACACCGCCCGCTGGTCGATGCCGAGCGTGAGGCCTGGCCGATGATGCTGCGCATGACCGCGCTGCGCTACTGGCTGTCGCGCCTGCTGGTGGTCTACGTGGACCCGCCGGCCCACGACCTGACCCCCCACGACCCCGACAGCTTCCGCACCATCCTCAAGGCGCGCATCGAACAGCCCGCCCTGCCCGTCCCCGAGGCGGGCTCATGAGCCTCACCACGGCCAGCGGCCCCGCCCGGCGTGCGCGCCGCGTCTGGAACATCGATCAGTGGGGCAGCGGCTACTTCGATGTGGACGACGCCGGCCATGCCCTGGTGCGCCCCCTGGGGAGCGAGACCGAGGGCCCGGCCCTGCCGCTGAACGGCCTGGTGAGCGAACTGAAAGCCGCCGGCCTGCGCCTGCCGGTACTGGTACGCTTTATCGATATCCTCCACGACCGGGTCGAACAGCTCTGCCACGCCTTCGATACCGCCATGCAGGAAGAGGCCTTCGACGGCGGCTATACGGCGGTCTACCCCATCAAGGTCAATCAGCAGCGCCGGGTGGTGGAAGAAATACTGGCCACCCCCGAGCGCGGCCGCGACCGCGTGGGGCTGGAGGCCGGCAGCAAGCCGGAGCTGCTCGCCGTGCTGGCACTGTCCGGCGATGGCCCCTCGCTGATCGTCTGTAACGGCTACAAGGACCGCGAGTACGTGCGCCTGGCGCTGATGGGCGAGAAGCTCGGCCACCGCGTCTACCTGGTGGTCGAGAAGCTCTCCGAGCTGCCGCTGATCCTCGAGGAGGCGGCCGAACTGGGCGTCACGCCGCGCATCGGCCTGCGCGCCCGGCTGGCCACCGTGGGCCGTGGTCGCTGGCAGAACACCGGCGGCGAGAAATCCAAGTTCGGCCTCACCGCCAGCCAGATCCTTCAGGTGGTCGAGCAGCTACGCGCGGCCGACGCCCTGGCCAGCCTGCAGCTGGTGCACTTTCATCTGGGCTCTCAGATCGCCAATATCCGCGACATCCAGCGCGGCCTGCGCGAGTGTGCCCGCTTCTACCAGAGCCTGGTGGAGCTTGGCGCCCCGGTGGACACCGTGGATGTGGGTGGCGGCCTGGGCGTCGACTATGAGGGCACCCGCTCGCGCAGCTTCTGCTCGGCCAACTACTCGATGCTCGAGTATGCCCGCAATGTGGTCTACGCTTTCCGCCTGGCCTGTCAGGAGAACGACCTCCCCCAACCCCACCTGATCAGCGAATCGGGCCGGGCACTGACCGCCCATCACGCGGTGCTGATCACCAACGTGATCGGCGAGGAGCGGGTCAGCGACGCCTCCCCGGAGCGCCGGGTCGAGGGCGATTCCCAGGTCGACGAGCTGTGGCGGGTCCACGACCTGCTCGGCGCCTCCCCCGACCAGCGTGGCCTGGTCGAGGCCTGGCACGACCTCGCCCAGGCCATGGGCGACCTGCATGAACGCTTCGTCATGGGGCTGACCCACATCACCGCCCGGGCCGAGGGCGAGGCGGTCTACTTCGCCGCCTGCGCCCGCCTGCGCGCCCGCCTCGACACCCGCAATCGCGTGCACCGCGAGATCGGCGACGAGCTGGCGGAGAAGCTCGCCGACAAGCTGTTCGTCAACTTCTCGCTGTTCCAGTCGGTGCCCGATGTCTGGGGCATCCAGCAGATCTTCCCGGTGATGCCGCTTACCGGCCTCGACCAGGAACCGGTGCGCCGCGGCGTCATCCAGGACATCACCTGCGACAGCGACGGCCGCATCGACGGCTATGTGGATGGCCAGGGCGTGGAGACCACCCTGCCGCTACCGGAGTGGCAGGAGGGCGACGAGCGGCTGCTGGGCTTCTTCATGGTGGGGGCCTACCAGGAGATCCTCGGCGACCTGCACAACCTGTTCGGCGATACCGATTCGGTGGACGCCCTCCTCAACGAGGACGGCAGCTGGAGCCTGAGCCATATCCTGCAGGGCGACCGCGTCGCCGATGTGCTGAGCTACGTCAACTTCGACGCCGAGCTGCTGCGCCGCCACCTGGCCGAACAGCTGGCCGCCAGCGGCCTGGAAGAGGCCGAACAGCAACGCTTCCTCGACGACCTCTCCGAGGGCCTGGCCGGCTATACCTACCTGGAGTAGCCCGCCCGTCGTAACAGCAGAAGCGGGTGTTATTCCGCCACGCGGGTCGTCAGCACGAGGCCCCCGGTGAGGGTGAGGCGCAGCTCGGTATCCCGGGTCAGCGGGCCTACCCCCGCCGGGGTACCGGTCAACACCACGTCCCCGGGCTCCAGGGTAAAGTGGCGGCTCATCTCGGCCAGCAGGGTCGGCACCGGAAAGAGCATGTCGGCGCCCTCCCCGCGCTGGCGCAGCTCACCGTCCACCTCCAGGGTAAAGGAGAGCGCACACCAGTTGGGCACCTGGGAGAGGCGCAGGAAGGGCGATAACGGACAGGCACCGTCGAAGGCCTTGGCCACCTCCCAGGGGTGCCCCTTCTCCTTGAGCCGCGACTGGACATCGCGCAGGGTCAGGTCGAGCGCCAGCCCGATCCCCACCACGGCGCGCTCCGCCTCATCGGCGGTCGCGTGACTCAGCTCCTCGCCGATCAGCAACGCCAGCTCCGTCTCATAGTGGGCCTCTCCTCGCCAGGCGGGTGTCTCGATGGGCGATTCCAGGGGCACGGCGCTCGTCGCCGGCTTGATGAACAGCAGCGGCTCGCTGGGCACCGGGTTGTCGAGCTCCCGGGCGTGATCGGCGTAGTTGCGACCGACACAGACGATCTTGCCGAGCCGCTCGGAATAGGCCTGACCGTCGGTAAAGCGGGGCACAAAGCGCATGGCGCATCATCTCCTTCTTGGGGGTGTGCCGCGAATCACGGCAGACGCCCAGTCTAGCGCAGTCGACGACACACACCACACCGCCGGCCTTTCGCGGCCTACCCCCGCCCCCTGCGTTTAAAGGGGGCCGACGGGCGAAGGGTTCGATATAAGTCGGATAGCCGTACTCATGCTTCGCCCCCATGCTTCACCCTAATGCTTCACCATATTCCTATACGACACGGAGGCCCGGCGCCGGTATGCGACCCCAACTTCACAGCGGCCTGCTGGCCCTCTCGCTGATCGCGGCAGGCGCCCTCGGCGGCTGCGCCACCCTGTCGGAAGGCCAGTGTCGTACCGCCGACTGGCATCAGATCGGCCGCCAGGACGGCAGCAACGGCCTGGATCGCGCCCGGCTTTACAAGCATCAGGAGGCCTGCGCCGAATATGGCATCCGCCCCCTGCCGGAACGCTATTACGCGGGGCGTGAAGCGGGGCTCCAGCGCTACTGCACGCCACGACGAGGCTTCGAGGAGGGACGCGAGGGACGCTCCTATCGCGGTGTCTGCCCGCTGAAGCTGGAGCCGGCCTTCCTGGCGGCATATCGCCAGGGCGAGGCGATCCATGACGTCGAGTCTGACATCGACGACATCGAGCATGACATCGACCGTCATCGGCACCGCCTGGACCAGGATGACCTCGAGCACGACCAGCGCCGCGCCCTGCGCCGGAGTCTGCGCGACCTCCACCGGGAGCTGCGCTATCGCGACCGGGAGCGGGTTCGGTTATATCGGGAGTCGGCCTTCGGCCCCTATCGTGAATGAGCCAGCAATAGATCACGCCGAAAGGCGTTGACGGCACCCGACACTCATGAGTAGTCTTGACCCAGCGCCGATTTGAACCATCAGCTTGCGGGCGCTTTAAAAATGCAGCTAAAGCGACGCCAGAGGCCCGCTTTAGCACACGCTAAGCGGGTTTTTTGTTGCCTCAACGGGCTGCCGCCGATTTAAGCACCAACTTGCGGGCGGGATACAAGTGCAGCTAAAGCGGCGTACGACTCCACTCCCCTGAGTCGGCGCTTGCCGAACTCACGCTCTACAGAGCACCACAGGGGAACAAGGAGACGATCATGACCCATCGCACCAGCGGATCTCACGACCAGACCACGCCGGCCATTGCCGACACCTCCCCCGCGTCAATACGCAGCGGACTGGCCGCCTTGCTCGCCCAGAACGACATCGTTCGCCCGGAGCTGCGCAATGCCTCCATCCTCGGAGCGCAAGCGACCCCACGGGTCACGCACCGCGACAACCGGAACCACCACACGCCGGCGGGGAGGTCGTGATCATGAACTTGTTTCAGGAACTGCTGCTCAGGACTCAACACCTGTCGGATACCGAAGTGCTCCGCGGCATGGGCTACACGACGAATGACGAGGAGGCGTTGGCTCATCTACAGACCGTAAGAGTAAGCCCATACCTCGGCCTGGAGAAGACATACCGGGACAAGCGCTACGGCGAGAGAGGGTTCCTCGAGGCACTGTGCCGATGCGCAGCACTCGACGAGACCGAAGCCCTGACCGCCATCCAGGACCTAGTCGAACGACTGGCCGAGGACCGGACAGTTTTTCGTCACTGGCTGTTCGCTGATACCGACTATGTGCGAGGCCCTGGAACGCCGATCTTCGCCATGGCCTTCACCGAGCACTTCCGTCGGCTCAATTTTCCGCTCGGATTCTGGCGGCTATCCTGGGAAGAGCGCCTCGTGGCCGCCTGTCAGAAGGCCCGTGACCACATGCAGGATAGCGGCGGCAAACTGGTCACCTGGGGCGAGATTAAACGCTATCACTACTGCTTTGCCGAGAAGCGCAGCATCATCATTTCGATAACAGGCGAGGTGATCGGCGAACGCAGAGATTTCGACCCTCCCAAGGCCACCTTCGGACTGAAAGGCAGCAACAAGGACCTGTCGGACCTGTTCGCCAAGGACGACGACTAGCCCGCGCCCTCACCGCATCACGCCACGGCCATGTCTGGCCCACAGGCTTTCTCGAGGGTTCATTGATCACCGAGGCTGCCCATCAACGCATCCTCGACGAGCTGGACGCAACACTCGGGAGGCCGAGGCCTTGGCCGACGTTGAGATCATCGCAGTGGCTCGCCCTCGGCGTGGTACGCCGACTGCCCCGGGAAACCCCACCGCCTGATGATCAGCAGCAGTTCTGATCAGTTCGGTTGCGGCTACTGCCGGGTGAAGGGCGGACCCGAACAGCTGGAAGCCCTGGCCCACCAGCGCCAGGAGGCCCGCTCATGAGCCGCACTTACCTCTTCACCTCCGAGTCGGTATCCGACGGCCATCCCGACAAGCTCGCCGATCGCATCTCTGATGCCATACTCGATCGCAGTCTGGAGATCGAGCCGATGGCCCGGATCGCCATCGAGACCCTGGTCGCCCCTCATCTCGTGGTGGTGGCCGGGGAGATCGCCTTCCCCACCGAGCTCCGCCCTTTCCCTTTGGCATTCGCGACCTCCCCCACCTTTCGGGGCAAGCTCCTTGCCCTTGAACCCCCCTTCCCTTCCAGCCTTTCACCTTTCAACCTTTGCTGATGTAATGCCAGCAGCCCCGTCCGCAGGCGCCTTGACAATCCTCGTCGCTGCGGCAAAACTATACGCAAACTACGTACATTTCATGAAAGCACTTTTTGTCGAGCTGCCGGCATTCGAGCGGCACCGCCCAACCTACTTCGACGACGCCACGTTTCGAGATTTCCAGAACTTCTTACTCAAGACCCCCTCTGCCGGTGACGTCATCCAAGGCACAGGAGGGTTGCGCAAGGTCCGATTCAGCGACCCCAAGCGTCAGAAGGGGAAACGGAGCGGTGTTCGCATCATCTACTACTGGTGGCTGGGTGGCTCTCAGTTCTGGCTGTTTACCTTGTACGACAAGGACGCTCAGGACGACCTGACCCCGGCCCAGCGCAAGGCACTTAAACAGATGCTGGATGCCGAGCTCAACGCGAGGACATGACCATGGACCGCAATATCTTTGAAGAAATCGTCGAGGGCTTCGATGCCCTGGCAGAGGAGCGCCAAGGCAAGCGCACGCTTCGCTCTCACTGCGTAGAGCTGGAGGAGGTGCCCGATGTCACGGCCAGCGAGCTCATCGCATTGCGTGAGAGGCTCCACATGTCACGCCCGATATTCGCCATGTACCTGCGCACCAATCCTCGAACGCTGGAGAACTGGGAACAGGGCCGTGCCAAGCCCAACGCCCAGGCCAAAACCCTCATCCGGCTGGTCCAGAAATATCCCGAGACCATCGAGCACCTCGCAGCTCTTGGCTGACCTTTTTCAGCAGACACGTTAATCAGAGACGGATACGTCGAGCTTCACGCACGCACAAAAAAACCGCCTCTTGGGCGGTTGGCCAATCGCACTGGGCGATTGAAATATCATGCTTTAAAATGGTGCCGACACCAGGAGTCGAACCCGGGACCTACTGATTACAAGTCAGTTGCTCTACCAACTGAGCTATGTCGGCAATAGCCGCACTGAAGGCGACATGGAGGACCACTCCTCCCTGGCGAGAAAAACCGTGAACTCGTGTTCACGGCCTTCCTGAAACAGGGTTGACAATGGCTGGGGTACCAGGACTCGAACCTGGGAATGCCGATACCAAAAACCGGTGCCTTACCACTTGGCTATACCCCAGCAGCTTGGTGGCCAGAGAGGGAATCGAACCCCCGACACGGGGATTTTCAATCCCCTGCTCTACCGACTGAGCTATCTGGCCCCTTGCCAACGGTGCGTATTAAACCCCAATCGGCTGTTTCCGTCAACCCCTTTCTTATCTTCAAGATGAGGGCGGGACGTAACCCTCGGCCTGGTCGGTCTCCTGGTTGTCGAGGAAACGCTCCATCTGCTCCATCAGATACTCTCGGGTGGAGGGCTCGAGCATATTGAGGTGCTTCTCATTGATCAGGCGGGTCTGCAGGGCCTGCCACTCCTCCCAGGCCCGGCGCGAGACGCTGGCCTGGATCTCCTGGCCCTTCTTTCCGGGCAGGGGCGGGAACGGCAGGGCCTCGAGCTCCTGCTGATACTTGCGACAGAATACGGTCTGGCTCATGAATGAACTCCTTGGCAGTTGAAGACTCAGGGCCCCGGCGGGGTTGTCAGGGTGAAGGTCGCCAGCCCGGCCAGCAGCGCCTTCACCGGCGCCGCCAGGCCCACGGCATCGGGGTGATCGGGATCGTACCAGCGGCGCGTCTCACCTATCGAATCGAGGCGCTCGATCCTCGCCGGCTGGGGCGTGATCTCCAGGCGAAAGTGACTGAAGACATGCGTGAAGGCGGCGCCGGGTGCATCGAGCCGGCTGCCCGGGGCATGGGTATCGAGCCAGGCCTCGAGTGACGGCGCATCATCGAACTGAGGCAGGCCCCAGAGCCCACCCCATAGGCCACTGGGCGGGCGCTTCTCCAGCAATACGCGGCCCCGCGCATCCCGCAGCAGCAGCATGCGGGTCGTGCGCGTGGGCAACACCTTCTTGGGCTTGGATTCCGGGAAACGCCGCTCCTCGCCTCGCGCATGGGCCACGCAGACATCGTTGAAGGGGCAGCGGTCACACTCCGGGGTACCCCGCCGACACAGGGTCGCCCCGAGATCCATCATCGCCTGGGTGTAGTCGGCCAGCCGCTGGTCGGGGGTGTAGTGATCGGCCAGCGCCCATAGCCGGCGCTCCACCGCCGGGCGACCCGGCCACCCTGCCACGGCATGCAGCCGGGTAAGGCTACGCTTGACGTTGCCATCGAGGATCACCGCTCGGCGCCCCCGGCTCTGGGCGATGATGGCCCCGGCGGTGGAGCGGCCGATTCCCGGCAAGGCCGACATCTCGTCGAGGCTATGGAGCGGAAACTCGCCGCCGTGGTCCTCGACCACCACCCGTGCGGCCTTGTGGAGGTTGCGCCCCCGGGCGTAATAGCCCAGCCCGGTCCACAGATGCAGCACCTCGTCCTGGTCCGCCGCCGCCAGGCACCCTATATCGGGGAAGCGCGCCATGAAGCGCTCGAAGTAGGGAATCACGGTGGCGACCTGGGTCTGCTGCAGCATGATTTCCGAGACCCACACCCGATAGGGCGTGCGCTCATGCTGCCAGGGCAGGTCATGGCGTCCCTGCCGGTCGAACCAGTCGAGCAGGCGCCGCTGAAAGGTCGCGGGGTCGAGAACGGGTGCCGGCATCTGGCCGTCGCAAGCGTCGGTTCCGCTCATTCAAAGAGACCCTTCAGGGCATCACGAATCTGCCCGCCGGTCTCTTCTCCGACGCTTTCCTCGAGCTTGTCGAGGGCACCGCCCAGGCGTTGTTCCACCTCATCACCGGCCCGGCTGCCGAGCGCCTCGCGCAGCGCCGCACCGATGGCGGCCAGGAAACTTTCGCGGTCGAAGCGACACCACTCGGCGCTGTCGCCGGCGAGATGTCCCTCGCAACGAACCGGCAGGGGCAGGCGCTCGAGATGCGGATTGACCTCACAGGCCGCATCGGCGGTATCCACCACCCGTGCCGCGGCACGCAGGTCGAAGCGCTCGTTGGTCAGGTCGAGGCGGCCCTCGCCACCGATGTCGATACCCGGCAGGGTAACGGCGATATCCTCGCTTTCCACCACGCCGTCACGCACCTTGAACGTTGCCTCGGCATGCTCGAAGCGGGTCTCCGGCGCCCATTCGCGCTGGGTCTGCTCGCCCTGCAGGGTTGCCACGGCACTACAGAGCTCCCGGGAGACATTGACGTCCAGGATGGCGCCGTCACTCAGCCGCGTGTCGAGGCGTCCGTTGAGGCCACGCTTCATTGCCGGCCAGGCGTTGCCCCGGGTCGTCAGCTCACCCTCGACAGAGGCCCGGCCACGCAGCGGGGCCGGCTCATCGCCTTCGCCCAATGCCTCGAGCAGGGCATCGACACGCACTCGCTCAAGGCTCGGCGTCAACCGCCAGGTCACGGGGTCTCCCGTCAGGTCCAGCTCCCCCGAGGCGGCCAGGCTGCCGCCATAGAAGGAGGACTCAAGGGATGTGAGCCGCTGCCGGCCGTCGCTACCCTCGAGCCGCAAGGAGACATCCCGAAGATCCAGGCCGGCCAGCTGCAGGCGGCTCAGGGCCAGATTGCCGTCCAGCGCCAGCTCACGCAGCCACTCAACGGGCAGCAGCCCCTCGCCCTGCTGGGCATAGGCCCCCCGGATGCCGGGCAACCCGAGGTCAGCGGCGCCGGGGGCCTCCGGCGAGGAGGCCGGCAGGTAGGCGTCCAGGTTCAGGCTGTCGCCCTGCAGGTCGACCTCCAGGCCATGACCATCGAGGTCCGCCGCCATCTTCCCGGTGAAGGTGCTGTCGTCCAGCACCAGGGTCATGCCGGTGAAGTCCACCCGCTCCAGGTCACCCGTCAGCGGAGTCGTCAGCGCCACGTCGGAAAGCGCCTCGGCGTCGGCCGTCGCCGGCAGGCGATCGAAGCGTTCGAGCCACGGCCGCAGCGAGAGCGGGGCCAGGCGCAGCTGACCGTCATAGCGGGGGGCATCATAGAGGCCGGCCAGGTTGAGATTGCCCTTGAGGCGGAGGCCGTCGTCACCGCTCAGCGTCAGGTCACGCAATTGGGCGCTGCCGGCGGCAAAGTCGGACTCCAGGGCAAACTCCATGATCAGGGAAAGCGGCTCCTCACCCAGCGCGGCATGCGCCAGTGTCGCCCTCAACGTGCCGGGCTCCAGGCGCAGGCGCTGATCCAGCATATCGACCACCAGCCGCTGGCCGTTCAGCTCCAGTTGCTGTGGGTGCTTCAGGCCCGCCAGCCGATTGCTGGTCACCAGGGAAAGGTTCTCCAGGGCATAGCGGCGCTCGGCCAGGTCCATGGCGAGGCGCCCTTCCAGGGTCACGTCACTGGCCACTTGCGGCACGGTGTCGCCGGCGCCCGCAGGCGTGTCATGGCCAAGCAGCTGGAAGCTCGCCGAGAAGGGAAAGGGCTGTCGAGGATTGACGTTGCGTCCGGAGACGGCGAGCCCCTTGAGATGCAGCGAATGGCCGACGGCACGATCGGCGTAGCTGACCTCACCGTCCTTGACCTCCACGCTGGCGATATTGAACGCCACCGAGGGGCCATTGCTACCGCCGGGCATCGGCGCCGCCGAGGCACCGACCGGTGTCGGCAGCTTCTCGTCACCGGCGGCCAGCCGCTCTATCAGCGCCTCCCAGTTACCGCGACCGCTCTCATCCCGGGACAGGTTGAGACGCAGCCCGTCCAGGGTCATGCCATCGATGGCCACCTCGCCACGCAGCAGCGACGTGAAGGCCAGGCTGACTTCGGCGCGCCGAAAGGCCATGAAGGGCATGTCATCATCAACCGACTGCTCGGGCAGCCAGGCATCCGCCTTCTCCACCCCGACGCCCAGCCGCGGATAGAGCGACCAGGAGATCGGCCCCTCGAGGGCGAGGGTCAGCCCGGTCTGCTCCCGAACGACCTCTTCCAGCTGGGGCTTGAGGTCCTCGGGGTCAAGGAAGGTGGTAACGTAAATCACGGCGCCCACGGCCAGCACGGCGAGGATGCCGATGGCGGCCAGCAGGGTGCTCAATAGACGCTTCATCGCGACGCCTCCGGGGAATGACCGGCCGGCAGGACCAGCTCATAGTGGTCGCCGCTGCGGTCGAGGCGATAGCCCAGCCGCGCGAGCATCATCTGGTCGGCCATCTGCAGCTGGGATACCTCCGCGCGCAACGGCCTGCCATCGGCACTCGCGGCCTCGGCGACCAGCATCAGCAGGCGTGAACCGACGCCCCGGCGGCGGGTCGGCTCGCGCACGCAGAAGTGCGACAGCCACCAGGCGTCTCCATCGTCGCGCAGTGCCACGGCACCGATCAGGCGATCATTGAAGCGCGCGCACAGGAAGGTTCCTCCCGTGGTCAGGTGCTCCTCGACAAAGACATCCGGGGGAGAGGGAAGACGCTCGGCGGGAGCATCGGCATAGATTCGGGCGAGGTCGGTTCGGGCCTGGGCGTCAGCGTCACAGGCGCTCCGGTCGACGGGGTGCAGTGTCACCGGCATAGATGAGTCTCCTGAGCCGGGGCGGCGTGAGTCGCCGCCGCGCGATGGGGCATTGTAGCGGATGGGGTCGGCGATTCTCTATAATGGCAGTTTTCCGGTCGCAGGCATGCCCTGCTACCCTCCGTTTCTGCGGGCCGCCGCTACCGGCCGCCCGCCTCGAATGCGCCCAGGCGCTGGAGTTGCCTCAATGTCCGAGCGTATCGCCACGGTCAGCCGTGACACCCAGGAAACCCGCATCAGCGTTAGCGTCAACCTTGACGGAAGCGGCAAGTTGACCTGCGAGACCGGCGTCCCCTTCCTCGACCATATGCTCGACCAGGTGGCCCGCCATGGCCTGATCGACCTCGACATCAAGGCCGAGGGCGACCTGCATATCGATGACCATCACACCGTCGAGGACCTCGGCATCACCCTCGGCCAGGCCTTCGCCCGGGCCATTGGCGACAAGCGGGGCATCCGCCGCTACGGCCACGCCTATGTGCCGCTCGACGAGGCCCTCTCCCGGGTGGTGGTCGACTTCTCCGGCCGCGCCGGCCTGTTCATGGACGTGGCGTTCACCCGCGCCGCCGTGGGCAGCCTGGATACTCAGCTGTTCTGGGAGTTCTTCCAGGGCTTCGTCAACCACGCCATGGTCACCCTGCATATCGACAACCTGAAGGGCTTCAACGCCCACCACCAGGCGGAGACCATCTTCAAGGCCTTCGGCCGGGCCCTGCGCATGGCCCTGGAGGCCGACCCCCGCATGGCCGGCCAGATGCCTTCCACCAAGGGCAGCCTGTGAGCCTGCTAGACCACCCCACGAGGAGCGCCCCATGACCATTGCCGTCATCGATTACGGAATGGGCAACCTGCATTCCGTCGCCAAGGCACTGGAGCACGTCACCCACGAGAATGTGGTCATCACTCGCGACCCGCGTCGCATCCTCGGCGCCACCCGCCTGGTACTGCCCGGCCAGGGAGCCATTCGCGACTGCATCGGCGAGCTGGAGAAGACCGAGCTGCGTGGCCTGGTGGAGGAGCTCCTCGCCAGCCAGGAAAAGCCGTTGCTGGGCATCTGCGTGGGCCAGCAGATGCTCCTCGACCACAGCGAAGAGAACGGCGGCATCGACTGCCTGGGCTTCTTCGGCGGTGAGGTGAAGCGCTTTCCCACCGATATGCGCGACGACCAGGAACAGCGCCTCAAGGTCCCCCACATGGGCTGGAACCTGGTGCACCAGCAGCGCGAGCACCCGCTCTGGGAGGGCATCGACCAGGACGAGCACTTCTACTTCGTGCACAGCTACTATGTCGCGGCCAGCGATGAGGCCACGGTGTTCGGTACCATCGACTACGGCCGCACCCAGGCCCATGTGGCCATCGGCCGCGATGCCACCTTCGCCGTGCAGTTCCACCCCGAGAAGAGCTCCCGGGCCGGCCTCAGGCTGCTCGAGAACTTTATTAACTGGGCGCCCTGAACCGCGCCGGGATCAACTGGGCGCCCTGAATCGCGCCAGGATTAACAGGACACTGACATGCTGGTAATTCCCGCTATCGACCTCAAGGACGGCCAGTGCGTACGCCTCAAGCAGGGCCGCATGGACGACTCCACCACCTATGGTGACGACCCGGTGGCCATGGCCGAGCGCTGGGTCGCCGCCGGCGCCCGGCGCCTGCACCTGGTGGATCTCAACGGCGCCTTCGAGGGCAAGCCGGTCAATGGCGATGCCGTCACCGCCATCGCCCGGCGCTACCCCGAGCTGCCGATCCAGATCGGCGGCGGCATCCGCTCCGCCGAGACCATCGAGCACTATCTCGCCGCCGGGGTCAGCCATGTGATCATCGGCACCAAGGCGGTCAAGGAGCCCGACTTCGTCGGCGAGATGTGCCGCGCCTTCCCCGGCCATGTGATCGTCGGCCTGGATGCCCGCGACGGCTACGTGGCCACCGACGGCTGGGCCGAGGTTTCCGAGGTGAAGGCCGTCGACCTGGCGAAGCGCTTCGCCGACGACGGCGTCTCGAGCATCGTCTACACCGATATCGCCCGGGACGGCATGCTGAATGGCGTCAACGTCGAGGCCACCGCGGCACTCGCCCGGGATGGCGGCCTGCCGGTGATCGCCTCGGGCGGGGTCACCAACCTCGACGACCTGCGCGCCCTGGTGGCCGCCCAGGAGCCGGGCATCCTCGGCGCCATCACCGGGCGCGCCATCTACGAGAACACCCTGGACCTGGCCGAAGGCCAGCGACTGTGCGATGAACTCGCCGCCAACGGGAGCTGAACATGGGACTCGCCAAACGCATCATCCCCTGCCTCGACGTCGATGCCGGTCGCGTGGTCAAGGGCGTCAACTTCATCGGCATCCGTGACGCCGGTGATCCGGTGGAGATCGCCCAGCGCTACAACCAGCAGGGCGCCGATGAAATCACCTTCCTCGATATCACGGCCAGCCACGAGAATCGCGACACCACCGTGGAGATGGTCGAGCGTATCGCCGGCGAGGTCTTCATCCCGCTGACCGTGGGCGGCGGCATCCGCACCTGCGACGATATCCGCACCATGCTCAATGCCGGTGCCGACAAGGTCTCCATCAACACCGCGGCGGTCACCAATCCCGAATTCGTGCGCGAGGCCAGCGAGCGCTTCGGCAGCCAGTGCATCGTGGTGGCCATCGATGCCAAGAGGGTCTCCGCCGAGGGCGAGACGCCACGCTGGGAGATCTTTACCCATGGCGGACGCCGACCCACCGGCCTGGACGCCGTGGAGTGGGCCAGGAAGATGGTGGAATACGGTGCCGGCGAGCTGCTGCTGACCAGCATGGACCGCGACGGCACCAAGGTCGGCTTCGACCTGGGCATCACCCGCGCCATCGCCGATGCCGTCAGCGTGCCGGTGATCGCTTCCGGGGGCGTCGGCAACCTCGACCACCTGGTGGAAGGCGTGCTCGATGGCGGCGCCGACGCGGTGCTCGCCGCCAGCATCTTCCACTTCGGCGAACACACCATCCCCGAGGCCAAGCGCTACATGGCCGAACGCGGCGTGGCGATGCGTCTGTGACCGCCGGCGTCAGTCGGCCGACAGGCCGAGGTTGCTGACGCCGTCGTTGTAACCCAGCCGACGCAGTGCCTTGAGGGCGTCGCGATCCAGCGCGCCCTCCTCCACCGCCTCCAGCACGGCATCCTGGAAGTCATTCTCGTCTGCCATCAGCGGATGCTCGCGCACCAGCACGCCCAGGCGCTCGCCGTCGTCCTCGCCCTCGGTCAGTTCGATAAAGGCGCGCACGCCACCCCGCGAGGCGCGACTCACCTCCAGCACCGCCTCCGGCGCCTCACCCTGCAGGGTATCGAGCAGTGCCGACGGCGCCGCTACCGCCTCGGTGGCACGCCGGGCCCCGAAGCTGTCGTCGTCTTCCGGCGGCGCCAGCTCGGCCAGCTTCTCGGCCTGGCGCTCGAAGTCGATCTTCGCCCCGGCAATCGCCAGCCGCTCCCAGACCAGATCGAGAATCGCACGCAGCCCCGCCGGGTTGCCCTGCCCGCCCGTCTGGGCATAGAGCACATAGTTGGGCAGCAGCCGCTCGCACAGCGCCGCCATGAAGGCCTGCTGACGGCGCGGCTCGAGGGCCTGCAGGCGCTGAAAGAAACCGCTCATGGACTCTCCTTGGAATGTATTGTCAAAACTTCGCTGAACCACGAGGGGCATCGGGAACGGGGCGCCAGATGATTCACGGCCACATGCGCTCCGCCGGGGCCCGGCCGCGGGCATCCAGCAGCACCCCCTCGGCGGCCAGGCGCTCGCGCTGCTCCGCGGCGCCGGGATGGTCGGCCAGCCGCCGCGAGGCGGTGATGATGCGATACCACGGCAGGCCGTGTCCTGCGGGCAGGTCACGCAGGGCACGGGCCACCAGCCGCGGCGTGGCGCCCTCGGCCATGGCGGCGATGCGCCCATAGGTGGTCACCCGCCCCGGCGGGATCTCGGCAATCACGGTCAGGACCCGCTCTCGCCAGCTAGCCTGCATATTCCCTCCGCTCATCCGCCGGTTTCTCCATCATGCCATCGCTGCTCCTTCGACCATTCCCGGACGAACGCCAGGCAGCTATCCCAGTCGCCCACATGCAGGAAGTGGCCCGGGTCATGCTTTTCCAGCTGGTAGCGATACATGGGGTCATAGTATTCGGTCAGCAGTGGCGCCAGCCACGCCTCGTGGGCCTGAGAGTTGCCACGCTCATGCTCGCGAAAGGCCAGCGCCTGGAGCCGCTGCAGTCGGGCCAGGCGGGCGTTGCCCAGGCGCTTGTGCAGCCTGGACAGGGCGCCCTCCAGCTGCTTGCGCATCAGGGCCCAGCCCAGCCACTCGCCGAACTGCCCACGATAGACCGCCCACAGCTCCTCGATGTAGTCGCGGTGGATCTGGGCCAGGCGCCAATCCAGCGGCATCTCCACGCGCACCCGCGGGGCACGCCGCATGCTCTCCCAGAAGGCCTGGGGCAGGTTGGAGCCGCCGATATGGCGCGATTCATCCTCGACCACCACCGGGCCCGGCAGCGCCAGCAGGCGCAGCCCCATGGCGTGCTCGAAGTCGATCTGGCTGGGCGCCTGCAGCGGGTGGCGGCCGAAGGCGGAGCCCTTGTGGCGAGCACAACCCTCCAGGTCCAGGCCGTTGTCGAGCGCCAGCACCAGGCCGGTCTTGGCGCAGCCGGTGAGCCCGCCCACCACCAGCAGTGGCTGCTCGGCGGCGGCATCGATGCGGGCACAGAGCGCCTGACGCATCGCCTTCCAGCCACCGCGGATACGCGGCCGCTCGATTCCCGCCTCGCCAAGCCAGCGCTGGGCGATCTGGGAACGCAGCCCGCCGCGAAAGCAATAGACGATGGCATCGGGATGACGCTCGAGCTCGGCCGTCCAGGCCGCCACTCGCGCCGCCTTCAGCTCGCCGTCGACCAGTCGCTCCCCCAGGGCGATGGCCGCCTCCTGGCCGCGTTGCTTGTACTCGATGCCGACGCGGCGGCGCTCCTCGTCGTCCATCAGCGGCAGGTTGACCGCCCCGGGCAAGGCCCCCTGGGCGAACTCCACGGGGGCACGCACATCGATGAGGCGCCGCCCCTCGCTCAACAGCGTCGGGTCGGGCTCGGCCAGTGGCAGTTCGCTCATCGCAGTCTCCTCGCAATCGATAGCGCGTATTCTACATCAGAGCCACGACTCACAGGGCCTCGAGGGCATCGGCGAGCTTGTCCACCGCGACGACCTCCATGCCCTCCGGCACACGCTTGGGGACATTGGCCCGCGGCACGATGGCGCGGGTAAAACCGTGCTTGGCGGCCTCGACGATACGCTCCTGGCCGCTGGGCACCGGGCGGATCTCGCCGGAAAGCCCCACCTCGCCGAACACCACCAGCTCACGGGGCAGCGGACGACTCTGCAGGCTGGAGACCACCGCCAGCAGTACCGCCAGGTCGGCGCTGGTCTCCAGCACCTTGACCCCGCCCACCACGTTGAGGAAGACATCCTGGTCGCCGGTAAACAGGCCGCCATGGCGGTGCAACACGGCGAGCAGCATCGCCAGGCGATTCGCATCGAGGCCCACGGCGACACGCCGCGGGTTGCCCAGCGGCGAGTCATCGAGCAGCGCCTGCACCTCCACCAGGATCGGCCGGGTCCCCTCCCACACCACCATCACCAGGCTGCCGGGGGCCTGCTCCTCGGGGCGCGACAGGAAAATGGCGCTGGGGTTCTTCACCTCCTTGAGGCCGTGTTCGAGCATGGCAAACACGCCCAGCTCATTGACCGCGCCGAAGCGATTCTTCTGGCCCCGCAGGGTGCGAAAGCGCGAGTCGGCCCCGCCCTCCAGCAGCAGCGAGGCATCGATCATGTGTTCCAGCACCTTGGGCCCGGCGAGGCTGCCATCCTTGGTCACATGGCCCACCAGCAGCAGCACGGTATTGCTCTGCTTGGCGAAGCGGGTCAGGACCGCGGCGGACTCGCGTACCTGGGCCACCCCGCCCGGCGCGGAGGCGATATCCTCCAGGTGCATGGTCTGGATGGAGTCGATGATCAGGATCTCGGGGCGCTCACGCTCGGCTACCGCCAGCACCGTCTCGACGCTGGTCTCGGCCAGCATCTTCAGCCCCTGGGTCGGCAACTGCAGTCGGTGGGCGCGCATGGCCACCTGGGAGAGCGACTCCTCGCCGGTGACATAGAGCACGCCGCGGCCCTGGGCCAGCTTGCAGGCGGTCTGCAGCAGCAGGGTCGACTTGCCCGCCCCGGGATGGCCGCCCAACAGCACCGCCGAACCGGGCACCAGGCCGCCGCCCAGCACCCGGTCGAACTCGGCGAAGGTGGAAGAGAGCCTGGGCACCTCGCTGAGGTCGACCTGGCCCAGGTCCACCACGTCGCGGGTCAGGGCACCGGCATAGCCGCCCCGCCCCGGACTCCCGGCGGCCGCCGAGGCCCCCGCCCCCGGGCGCGCCGGGGCCAGACGCACCTCGCTGAGGGTGTTCCATTCACGGCAGCTCGTGCACTGCCCCTGCCACTTGCGGTACTCGGCGCCGCATTCGGTGCAGACGAAGGCGCTCTTTGCCTTGGCCATGGTGTATCTCGTCGATGGATGGGTCTAAAAACGGCAGGGGGCGGCCATAAGGCCGCCCCCATCGGATTACCCGACACGCTTGATGCGGGATTACCGACGCTTGAGCTGCAGCATCTCGCTGTTCTGGAAGCGACGACGCTCGGGGTCGATCAGCTCCAGGGTCTGGGGGTCGAGGCGCAGGAAGTAGTAGATCTGCCCCTCGCCGTCGGGGGTGAGCTCATAGACGGTAGCATCGGGCTGGTTGGCGGTGCCTGCCAGCACCTCCCAGTTGCCGGCGTAAGTCTCGTCCGGGGGGGTCTGCGGATGGTTGCGATAGGAGGCACTCAGCTCGAAGGTGCGATCCGCGGCGGCGGCCTGCTCATCGCCCCGCATCAGCACATCGAGGTCGATACCATCGCAGTTGCGGCACGGCAGCGTGCCCTGGTAGCGCTCTTCGTCGGGTTCCACGGCGGTGCCATCCGGGCCACCCGCGGGTCCGGTGGCACAGCCGGCCAGCAGCGCAAGCAAGGCCGATCCGGCAAGCAGGGTCCTGATTTGCATACATCTCCTCCTGGGCAGTGGTCATTGCACCGTGTGTACGGCCATCCGGGTCACAGCATAACCGCTGATACGGCCGACGCACAGCTCTGCGGCGCCATCAACCGCCGACACCAGCATGCACGTAGGCGAAGACCAGCGCCAGCACCCCCGGCATCACCACCAATGAACCGAGGTTGCCGATCAGCACCAGCGAGGCAACCTTGTGGGGCTCCTGGCGGTACTGCTCGGCCACGAGATAGTTGAGCACCGCCGGCGGCAGGGCGGCGAACACCCAGAGCCCCGCGGCCTGGAGGCCGTTGAGCTCGAGCAGCCAGATCAAGGGGGCGGCGAGCACCAGGCCCGACAGCGGACACAGCACGGCACCCAGCAGGCCGACCTTCCAGTCCGAGAAGTCGACATCGAGCATGCGCACGCCCAGCGCGAAGAGCAGCAGCGGAATGCAGACTTCGCCCAGCATATGCAGCGCCTCCAGCAGCCAGCCGGGCAACGCCACCCCAAGCAGGTTGACCGCCAGGCCGGCGAAGGTGGCAAGCACGATGGGCAGGCGCAGGATCCGCCACCACGAGGCACCGGGGTTCAACATCCACAGCCCCACCGTGAAATGCAGCAGCATTTCGACGATAAACAGCACCACCGCGGCGGGAAGCGCCGCCTCGCCGAAGGCCAGCAGCAGCAGCGGGATACCCATATTGCCGGAATTGTTAAACATCATCGGCGGCAGGAAGGTCTTCACTTCCAGCCCCAGATGCTTCACCAGCGGCCACAGCAGCAGCCCGGAGCCCAGCACCACGACGACCCCGCCCAGCGCCAGCCCCATATACTCCTCCAGCGGCGCCTGGCCATCGGCCAGTACGGCAAACACCAGCATGGGCACGAAGAGCTCCATGTTGAGGGTGTTGAGCGTGGTGATATCGGGGTTGCGCAGGCGGCCATAGAGGGTGCCGCATCCGGCGATCAAGAATACCGGCAGCAGGGTGGCAAGGATCTGGGCAGTCATCGCGACGTCATGTCATCAGGAAACAGGGGGCCAGCCTAGCATGGCTTGCGCGGCCCGGCTGGGCGGGTCACCATGCCTGTATTCCCCGCATGATCCGAGCGAGAGCCATGAGCAAGTTCTGGAGCCCCGAGGTACGCGAGCTGACGCCCTACATCCCCGGCGAGCAGCCCCGCGAGCAGTTGATCAAGCTGAATACCAACGAGAACCCCTACCCGCCGGCCCCGGGCGTCGGCAGCGTGCTGCGCGACTTCCCCAGCGACCATCTGCGCCGCTACCCGGACCCCGAATCCCGGGCCCTGCGCGAGGCGCTGGCCGAAGAGCTCGGCGTCGAGCCCCAACAGGTATTCGTGGGCAACGGGTCCGACGAGGTGCTGGCACTGGCCTTCCAGGCCTTCTTCCGGCAGGGCCTGGCGCTTGAGATGCCCGAGATCAGCTACAGCTTCTACCCGGTCTACTGCCGCCTCTACGGCATCGAGCGCCGGGCCCTGCCACTGGCCGCCGACTGGTCGGTGGACCTCGACGCCTTCTCGGCCACGGCCGGGGGCACCATCTTCGCCAATCCCAATGCCCCCACCGGCCACGGACACACCCGCCAGGCCCTCGCCACCCTGCTCGAGCGAGTCACCGAATCGGTGGTGCTGGTCGACGAGGCCTACGTGGATTTCGGCGGCGAGAGTGCGGTGCCATTGGTGGAGCGCTTCCCCAACCTGCTGGTCACCGGTACCTTCTCCAAGTCGCGCAGCCTCGCCGGCCTGCGCCTCGGCTATGCCGTGGGCTCCAGGGAGCTGGTCGAGGGGCTGGAGCGCGTCAAGGACTCCTTCAACTCCTATCCGGTGGACAGCCTGGCCAGCGCCGTGGCCATCGCCTCCCTGGCCGACCGCGAGCACTTCACGGCGTGTCGCGAGCGGGTGATTACCACCCGCGAGCGCACCCGCGACCGCCTCGAGCGGCTGGGCTTCGAGGTACTGCCCTCCCAGACCAACTTCCTGCTGGTACGCCACCCAGAGGAGGATGCCGCTCAGCTCTTCGTGGGGCTGCGCGAACGCGGCATCCTGGTGCGCCACTTCAATACCGAGGCGCTGCGCGACCACCTGCGCATCAGCATCGGCACCGAGGATGAAATGCAGAGCCTCGCCGAGACCCTGGAGCTTCTCTGCCAGACGCCGGCCTGAGCCTTCGTCCATGAAAAAAGCCCCGCGACGCTCAGGCGTCGCGGGGCTTTTTGTAGGTTCATCGCCCCTTCGCCGCCATGCGGCGAAGGGGCTTTTTCATGGGGTCATGCCGACTCAGAAGTGGGGCTTGAGCTGCTTGACCAGGGCCTTGTAGAGGCGGGGGCCGGCGGCCATCAGCTGACCGTCTTCGTCCACTCGGGGCTGGCCATCCGGAGTGCCCATCAGCGCACCGGCCTCCTTGAGCAGCAGGCTGCCGACATGCAGATCCTGCTCCTCGAGACCCAGCACGAAGGCGGCATCGGCACGCCCGGAGGCCAGCTCGGCAATATCGAGCAGGCCACTGCCCGAGGCACGCTGGACCTCGACAAGCGGGCCCAGCTGCTGCACCAGTGTCAGGTAGGTGGGCAGATAACGGCCGCGCAGGGAGGCATCGGGCAGCCCCATGGCGATGCGCGTACCGGTCACGGCATGCTTGCCGGGCACGCGGATACGCTTGCCGTTGTGCTGGGCACCGCGGCCACGGCTGGCCAGGTACTCATCATCGCTGAAGGGACAGATCACCACCGCATGCTCCGCACGCCCCTTGACCAGGCAGACCAGCGACAGCGCGAAGCCGGGAGCGGCCACCTCGAGGTTCGAGTAACCATGGAAGGGTTCGATGCGCCAGAGCACATCCTCCCCTTCGCCTTCACCCTTGCTGTGAGGCGTGAAACGGCCGACGACGCCATGCTGGGGGTAGCCGCGGGAGAGCTGACGCACGATCAGCGTCTCGGCATTGCGCGCGGCATCTTCCAGCAGGCGCTCGAGATTGTGTTCTTGATGAGAGTTCTCGATGCGCTCACGGATGCGCAGGAACTGTTCTCCAGCACTGCGGGCGGCGCGCAGCGCGAATTGGACCATCGGATGCATGATCAGGCCTTGGGGAGTCGGTGGTGTTAAAGAACGGGATAAGGAACGGAACGTTCACTCGAAACGATGGCGCGAATCCTAGCAGAAGCGCCCGGTGCACGCCATCCACTACGACGCTCCCATGCTAGACTGCGCCCCTAAACTTTCTGCAGCCCCGGATCCTGACCCCATGCTCGAGCGCATCCGAATCGTTTTGATCGGCACCAGCCACCCCGGCAATATCGGCGCCACCGCCCGCGCCATGCATAACATGGGGCTGAGCGACCTGAGCCTGGTCGCACCACGCGGCGAGCCGATTACCGCGGACAGCGTGTCCCGGGCCTCCGGCGCCGACCACCTGGTGCACGCTGCCCGAGTGGTCGACACCCTCGAGGAAGCGGTCGCCGACTGCACCCTGACCGTGGGCGCCAGCGCCCGTTCGCGCACCCTGCCCTGGCCGATGCTCTCGCCTCGAGAGCTCGGCGACCGACTGCCCCAGGAGCTGGCCGGGCCAGACACCCGGGTGGCCCTGGTGTTCGGCCGGGAAGACAGCGGCCTGACCAATGCCGAGCTGCAGCGTTGTCATGCCCATGTGCATATCCCCACCAACCCGGACTTCAGCTCGCTCAACCTGGCCGCCGCGGTGCAGGTGCTGGCCTACGAGTGCCGACAGGCCTGGCTGACGGCCGAGCCCGCCGCTGCCGACGAGGCCCAGGCCCGCGAACCGGCCGACGCGCTCGCCCCCGACCTGGCCCTCGCCAGCCATGCCGAGCTCGAGCACTACTTCGCGCATCTGGAACGCACCCTGGTCGCCATCGGCTTCCATGACCCCGCCAAGCCTCGCCAGCTGATGGCGCGACTCCGCCGCTTCACCCTGCGCGCCCGCCCGGAACGCATGGAGCTCAATATCCTGCGCGGCATCCTCTCGGACACCGAGAAGCTCGCCCCGCCCCACGAGAGGCGGTGACAGGCACCCGATCGCGCCACAGGGATCCGGCCATTGCCGAAGGCAACTGACACCGGGGCTTGCCACCAGGCCAGCCCCGGGCGAGAGGACCTTCCGGCAAGAGCCCGGCGGAAAGTGCCCGGCTCGCCTTGAAGCCCCCCGCCGCCGCCCCCACACTGAAAAGATCATCCGCGGCGGCTGCCGCCCTGCCCTCCAAGCCCAAGGACCGCTGCATGTTTCAACGCCTGCGTGAGGACATCAACAGCGTTTTCGACCGCGACCCGGCGGCACGCAACTTCCTCGAAGTACTGACCAACTATCCCGGCCTGCATGCCCTGCTGATCCATCGCCTGAGCCACCGGCTGTGGCGCGCCAACCTGCGCTGGCTGGCGCGCAGCCTCTCCACCTTCTCGCGCTGGCTGACCGGCATCGAGATCCACCCCGGCGCCACCATCGGCCGGCGCTTCTTCATCGACCACGGCATGGGAGTGGTGATCGGCGAAACCGCCGAGGTGGGCAACGACGTCACCCTCTACCAGGGCGTGACCCTGGGGGGCACCAGCTGGAACAAGGGCAAGCGCCACCCGACCCTGGGGGACGGCGTGATCGTCGGCGCCGGCGCCAAGATACTGGGCCCCTTCAGCGTCGGCGCCGGAGCCAAGATCGGCTCCAACGCCGTGATCACCAAGGAAGTCCCCGCCGAAGCCACCGTGGTGGGCATCCCCGGCAAGATCGTCAAGCGCGCGGAGCCGGATACCGCCGATGCCCTGGAAGTCGACCCCGAGCGCCGCGAGGCGATGCGTCGCAAGTTCGGCTTCGACGCCTACGGGGTCAGCGAGGACATGCCCGACCCGGTGGCACACTCCATCCAGGCGATGCTCGACCATATGCACGCCGTGGACGAGCGCCTCGAACGCATGTGCCAGACCCTGCGCAAGGTCGACGCCAGTTACCGCGTCGGCGAGCTGCCCGAGCTGCGCGACGAGGACTTCGCCGAGGTCCTCGACGACGCCTGCCGGATGCCGGAGAAGACGCCGGAATCCGCCGAGCCGCGCGACAAGGGTGACGGAGACCGCGGCGCAAATGGTTGACCGCGACGCTGGGTCTTTCCCATAATGGCCATTCGACCCGCGCGCTCCCCGAGGAGCCCAAGATGACTTAACGCCGCGCCGGCGACGCCGAGGACACCATGCGCCTGACCACCAAGGGACGCTACGCCGTCACCGCCATGCTCGACCTGGCGATGAACGCCCCCGGCGGGCCCATCTGTCTGGCCGACATCTCGCGCCGCCAGGAGATATCGCTCTCCTATCTGGAGCAACTCTTCGCGCGCCTGCGCCGCGCCGGGCTGGTGGAGAGCGTCCGCGGCCCGGGCGGGGGATATCTGCTCGCCCAGGCACCGGAGGAGACCTCGGTGGCCCGGGTGATCGATGCCGTGGACGAGTCCGTGGATGCCACCCGCTGCGGCGGCCTCTCCGATTGCCAGCAGGGCGACACCTGCCTCACCCACCATCTGTGGTGCGAGCTGTCGGAGCATATCCACGGCTTCCTCGATGGCGTCACCCTCGGCCAGCTGGCCGAGCGTCAGGAAATTCAGCGGATCGCCAGCCGCCAACGTCGTCGCCTCGATGGCGATAGCATCCTCGCCTCGGCGCCCTGACCGCCAGGCCGAACTCGAGACTCTCCGAGGCCATGACTACACCCGTCTATCTCGACTACGCCGCCACGACCCCCGTCGACCCCCGGGTCGCCGAACTGATGGCGCGCCACCTGACCCTCGATGGCATCTTCGCCAATCCCGCCTCGCGTAGCCATATGCTGGGCTGGCAGGCCGAACAGGCGGTGGAAAACGCCCGCCGCCAGGTGGCGGACCTGATCGGCGCCGACCCCCGCGAGATCGTCTGGACCAGCGGCGCCACCGAGGCCAACAACCTGGCCCTGACCGGCTTCTTGCGTGCCAATCGCCACCGCGGCCGCCACCTGATCACCTCCGTCGTGGAACACAAGGCGGTGGTCGATACCGCCCTCGCCCTGGAAGACGAGGGCTTCGAGGTGACCTGGCTGACGCCGGGACAGGACGGACGCATCGGCCCGGCGCAGCTGCGTGATGCGATGCGCGAGGACACCGTCCTGGTGTCGTTGATGGCGGTGAACAACGAACTGGGGGTCATCCATGACCTGGCGGCGCTGGCCGAGGTGGCCCACGCCGGCGGCGCCGCCTTCCACGTCGATGCCGCCCAGGCGGTCGGTCGGCTGGACCTGGACGCGCCGCAGCTCGGCATCGACCTGATGTCGCTCTCCGGGCACAAGGCCTACGGCCCCAAGGGCGTCGGGGCCCTGTATGTCAGGCGCCATCCCGACATCCGCGTGGAGGCATTGATCCACGGCGGCGGCCACGAACGCGGCATGCGCTCCGGTACCCTGCCCACCCATCAGATCGTCGGCATGGGCGAGGCCTTCGCCATCGCCGGCGCCGAGGGCGCGGCCGACCAGGCACGCATCGAATCGCTGCGTAATCGACTGCTCGACGGCCTGGCCGACATCGACGGCATCCATTGCAATACCGCCATGGACACCGCCGTGCCCAATATCCTCAATCTGGCCTTCGAGGGTGTCGGGGGAGAATCGCTGCTGATGGCACTGCGCGACATCGCCCTTTCCACCGGCTCGGCCTGCAACTCGGCGAGCGTGGAGCCGTCCTATGTACTGAAGGGCATCGGCCTGCCACGAGCGCTGGCGCTCGCCTCGCTGCGCTTCAGTTTCGGACGCTTTACCACCGAGGCCGACATCGACCGGGCCCTGGAGGCACTGCGCCACGCCCTGATCGGCCTGCGCCGCCAGGTCAGCTGACACACTCAGCGACACCGGCGCCATCACCCTTGCCCACTCACAGGAGAGAGACCCATGGCGCACCTCACTATTACCGACGCTGCCGCCGCACAGATTCGCCAGGTGCTCGACGAGCGCGGCCAGGGCCTTGGCCTGCGCGTGTCGGTCAAGCCCAGCGGCTGCTCCGGCTATAGCTACGTGCTCGATTTCGCCGACGACGCCGCCAACGACGACACCTGCTTCGAGGAGCACGGCGTCAAGGTCTTCGTGGCACCCGACGCCCTGGAGATGCTCGACGGCAGCGAAGTGGACTACGTCAACGAAGGGCTCAACCGCTACTTCCGCTTCAACAACCCCAACGTCAAGGATGAGTGCGGCTGCGGCGAGAGCTTTTCCGTCTAGCCACCCACGCCGGTGCGACGATTGTTCAACGCCGCCCCGGGGCGCTATAATCCCCGCCCAGTCGGCGCAGCGCCGCAGCGTTGTACGCCGAGCCGCATCACCCGATTCGTCGCACCGCCCTGGCTTTTCGCGAGCCTGGGCGGTGCGCCGCTATCTCTCGATACCCTTTATCCCCTACTGGAGACAAGCCCATGGCTACCCAGCGCACCCTGTCCATCATCAAGCCCGACGCCGTTGCCAAGAACGCCATCGGCGACATCATCTCTCGCTTTGAGAAGGCCGGCCTCCAGGTCGTGGCCGCCAAGATGCTCAAGCTGGATGACGACAAGGCCGGCGGTTTCTACGCCGAGCACAAGGAACGCCCCTTCTTCAAGGATCTGGTCGGCTTCATGACCTCCGGCCCGGTGGTCGTGCAGGTACTCGAGGGTGACGATGCCATCGCCAAGAACCGCGACCTGATGGGCGCCACCAACCCCAAGGAAGCCGCACCGGGCACCATCCGCGCCGATTTCGCGGAGACCATCGACGCCAACGCCGTGCACGGCTCCGACTCCCCCGAGTCCGCCGAGCGCGAGATCGCCTATTTCTTCGAGAGCAGCGAAATTTGCCCGCGTTGATCGAGGCTCCGGGCGGGGATCTGTCCCCGCCTCCCCTGCTCTCCCTCCTTCCCCGACCCGCTGATCGCCATGACCGCTGAAACCGCACCCCAGAAGACCAACCTGCTCGGCCTGTCCCGCCAGGAAATGGAAGCCTTCTTCCTCTCCATCGGCGAGAAGAAGTTCCGTGCCGCCCAGGTAATGAAGTGGATCCACCACGAGGGCAGTGATGACTTCGCGGCCATGACCAATCTCTCCAAGGCACTGCGCGAGAGGCTCGCCGACGTCGCCGAGATTCGCGGCCCCGGGGTGGTCTACGAGGGAACCTCCAGCGATGGCACCCGCAAGTGGGTCCTGGAGGTCGAGGACGGCAGCTATGTGGAAACGGTGCTGATCCCCGCCGACAACGGCAAACGCCGCACCCTGTGCGTCTCCTCCCAGGTGGGCTGTTCGCTGGATTGCAGCTTCTGTTCCACCGGCAAGCAGGGCTTTCAGCGTAACCTCACCGCCGCCGAGATCATCGGCCAGGTGTGGGTGGCCCAGCGCAGCGTGGGCCCACGCCGGGACACCGCCAACCGTCCCGTCACCAACGTGGTGATGATGGGCATGGGCGAGCCGTTGATGAATTACGCCAACGTCGTGCCGGCCATGAAGCTGATGCTCGAAGACGACGGCTATGGCCTCTCCAAGCGCCGCGTGACGCTCTCCACCTCCGGGGTGGTGCCGATGCTCGACAAGCTCGGCGACGAGCTCGACGTGAGCCTCGCCGTTTCGCTGCACGCCGCCAACGACGAGCTGCGCAACGAACTGGTACCGCTTAACCGCAAGTACAACATTCGCAGCCTGCTGGATGCCTGCCAGCGCTATCTGGCCAAGTGTCACGACACGCGCCAGGTGACCATCGAGTATACGGTGATCAAGGACGTCAACGACCAGCAGGAGCACGCCGAACAGCTCGCCGCCCTGCTCGAGGAACTGCCGTGCAAGATCAACCTGATCCCGTTCAACCCCTTCCCGCACTCGGGCTACGAGACGCCGTCGCGCAACCAGGTAATGCGCTTCCAGCAATGGCTCTATGAACTGGGCTACACGGCGATGATACGCTCCACCCGGGGCGACGATATCGATGCCGCCTGCGGCCAGCTGGTGGGCCGGGTGAAGGACCGCACCCGTCGGCACGAACGCTATATCAAGTCGATCCAGATCGACGCCGACTGAAGGGGCCCGCCTTGACTTCAACCGGGCACAGCGCTTTGATGGGCAGGCCTTGCTTCTCCGCGGCGACTGTCGGTCTTCGGCACGCCGCCGGAGGGAGCCCGCTGACCCTCGGGAGGAGTTCATGACGCGCCGCCTGTGTCTGCCCGGACGCGTATCGCTACCCCTGGTCGCCTTGCTGGGCGGCCTGTGGCTGACCGGCTGTGCCACCCAGACCCAGGGAATCGCCGGCGGGGGTAACGACGCCAGCCCCACCGCTGCCTATACCCGGCTGGGGGTCGCCTACCTGGAGCGCAACAACCTGCCGCGCGCCATGGGCGCACTGGATCGGGCCCTGGAGATCTCTCCCGATGATCCCGAGGCGCTGCAGGCGATGGCCATGGTCTATCAGCGCCAGGGCGAGGCGTCACTGGCCGACGAGACCTTCCGCCGGGCACTGACGGCGGATACCGATTTCACGCGAGCCCGCAACAACTATGCGGCCTTCCTGTACGCGCGAGGCCGCGTCGGCGAGGCCTGCGCACAGCTCGAACGGGCTTCGGCGGATACCCAGTATCCCCATCGCGCCCGGCTGTTCGCCAATCTCGGCCAGTGCCATCGCGAGCTCGGGGAATTGCAGGAGGCGCGCCGGAGCCTGCGCCGCGCCCAGGCGATCGACCCGCGTGCGCCGCGCAGCTACTTCACCCTGGCCGACCTGGAGTACGCCGAGAACAATCTGGCCCAGGCGCGAACCCAGATCGAGGCCTTCATGCGCCTGGCGGGCCCCCGCCCCGAGGCGCTACGCCTGGCCAGCGATATCGCCAGGGCCCAGGGTGACGGCGCCACCGCCGCCTTCTACACCCAGCAGCTGGAGGGGCGTGACACCACGCCCTGACCCCAAACGCCACCGAAGGATGCGCCGCCATGAGCGACACCCACGAACCGGATCCGCATGCTAATGCCACGGCCTCGCCCGGTGAGCAGTTAAGGCGTGAGCGCGAGAACCAGGCCCTGACCATGTCCGAGGTGGCCGACGCGCTCAACCTGAGGCTGGCGGTAGTGCGCGGACTGGAAGAGGACGACTACGAGGAGGTGCCGATCGCCGCCTACCGCCGGGGTTATCTGCGCGCCTATGCGCATCTGCTGGGCATCGAGGACACCCCGGTGCTGGAGGCCTATCGTGCCCGTTACGCCAGCCAGGATGCCGCCCAGCACCGGCTCACACCGGTACAGGTCAGCCGCCCCCCCTCACGCCTGGGGGCCTGGCTGTTTCGTCTCGTGTCCCTGCTGGTACTGGCCGGCCTGATCGGCCTGACCCTGACCTGGTGGCAGAGCCGCGGCGGGGGCGAACCGCCGAGCATCGGTGAAAGCGACCCGGTCGCCGTCGACCACCTCGACGGCTCCACGAGCGTGACCGAATCCGAGGCAGCGCCGGCCGCCACGACGCCCGACGCCACCGGGCCGGCTGACCTGCCACCGCTGCCCGAGGCCGCGGCCGAAGCGGCCGAGGCGGCATCCGCCACTCGCCCCTCCGTCGCAGAAACCGAGGGGGCCACCGGGGGCGGCGATGCCGCCATGGCGGCGGGCGGCGGCGACAGCGTAGCAACCGCGCCACGGGAAGCGGCCGATGCCGCCGTTGCCGGCGAGCGGAACGCCGACACCGAGTCCGCCGACGACAACGGCGAGCCGGTCGCAACCCAGGCCGATGCCGGCCGCCTGGCCTTCACCTTCAGCGAACAGTCCTGGACCGAAGTCTTCGACGCCACCAACCAGCGCGTCTTCGTCGGCCTGCAGGAACCCGGCACTACCGCCAGCGTCGAAGGCGAACCGCCCTTCCGCCTCACCGTGGGTAACGCCACCGGCGTCGAACTGATCTGGCAAGGCGAAAGCGTAGACCTCGTCGAGCGCGCCGGTGCCAACAACGTCGCCCGCTTCACTCTGGGAGAATGATTCCACCATCATGCACGCACAATCCCCTATCGTCCGTCGCCAGTCGCGCCAGATCCACGTCGGCAGGGTAGCCGTCGGGGGCGATGCCCCCATCTCGGTGCAGAGCATGACCAATACCGACACCCTCGATGTGGCCGCCACCGTGGCACAGATCCGTCAGCTGGAGACCGCGGGCGCCGATATCGTGCGCGTCTCGGTGCCCGACATGGAGGCCGCCGAGGCCTTCGGCCGCATCAAGCGCGAGGTCGGGATACCCCTGGTCGCCGACATCCACTTCGACTACAAGATCGCCCTGCGCGTCGCCGAGCTGGGCGTCGACTGCCTGCGCATCAACCCCGGCAATATCGGCCGCGAGGACCGCGTGCGCGCCGTGGTCTCGGCGGCCCGCGACAACGGCATCCCGATCCGCATCGGCGTCAACGCCGGCTCGCTGGAGAAGGACCTGCAGAAGAAATACGGCGAGCCCACGCCGGCGGCCCTGGTCGAGTCGGCCATGCGCCATATCGATCACCTGGACCGCCTCGATTTCCAGGAATACAAGGTCAGCGTCAAGGCCTCCGACGTCTTCATGGCGGTCGCCGCCTACCGCGACCTGGCCACGCGCATCGAACAGCCGCTGCACCTGGGCATCACCGAAGCCGGCGGGCTGCGCTCGGGCACCGTCAAGTCCTCGATTGGCCTGGGCATGCTGCTGATGGACGGCATCGGCGACACCATTCGCGTGTCGCTCGCCGCCGACCCGGTAGAGGAGATCAAGGTCGGCTTCGATATGCTCAAGAGCCTGCGCCTGCGCGCCAAGGGCATCAACTTCATCGCCTGCCCCAGCTGCTCACGCCAGAACTTCGACGTGATCGGCACCATGAATGCCCTGGAGGAGCGCCTCGAGGACGTCATGACGCCCCTCGATGTCTCGGTGATCGGCTGTGTGGTCAACGGCCCGGGCGAAGCCAAGGAAACCGATATCGGCCTCACCGGCGGCTCGCCGGCCAACCTCGTGTATATCGATGGCAAGCCGGCCTCCAAGCTGCGCAACGACCATCTGGTCGACGACCTCGAGCGACTGATCCGCGACAAGGTGCGCGAGAAGGAACAGGCCGAACAGGACGTGATCGCCCGCGACGCCTGAGTCGCCGGCACCCATCAAGGAGTCACCGTTGAGCAAGTCCCAAGCAAGCCCCAAGGCATCCGGCAAGAAGAAGATTCAGGCCATCCGCGGCATGAACGACCTGCTACCCGAGCAGTCGCCCCTGTGGCAATACTTCGAAGGCAAGGTCCGCGACCTGATGGTCCGCTACGGCTACGCCGAGATTCGTACGCCCATCGTCGAGCAGACCGCGCTCTTCGCCCGCTCCATCGGCGAGGTCACCGATATCGTCGAGAAGGAAATGTATACCTTCGCGGACCGCAACGGTGACAGCCTGACCCTGCGCCCCGAGGGCACGGCGAGCTGCGTGCGTGCCGCCATGGAGCACGGCCTGCTGCACAACCAGACACAACGCCTGTGGTACCAGGGCCCGATGTTCCGCCATGAGCGCCCCCAGAAGGGTCGCTATCGCCAGTTTCATCAGGTCGGCGTGGAATCCTTCGGCCTCGAGGGCCCGGATATCGACGCCGAGATGATCCTGCTCTCGGCGCGGCTGTGGCGTGAGCTGGGGCTGATGGACCACGTCACCCTGGAGCTCAACTCCCTGGGCTCCTCGGCGGCCCGCGCCGCCTATCGCGAGACCCTGGTCGCCTACTTCGAACAGCACCTCGATGTGCTCGACGACGACTCCCGGCGCCGCCTCGCCAGCAACCCGCTGCGTATCCTCGATTCCAAGAATCCCGAGATGGCCGAGATGCTGGCCGGCGCACCGCAGCTGCTCGACCATCTGGACGACGACTCCCGCGTACACTTCGAATCGCTCCGCGCGCTGCTCGATGCCGCCGGCATCAACTACGTGATCAACCCGCGGCTGGTGCGTGGGCTCGACTACTATGGTCGTACCGTCTTCGAATGGACCACCACGGCACTCGGCAGCCAGGGCACGGTGTGTGCCGGCGGCCGCTACGATGGCCTGGTCGAGCAGCTGGGGGGCAAGCCGACCCCGGCGGTAGGCTTCGCCATGGGCATCGAGCGCCTGGTGCTGCTGCTCGAGACCCTGGAGCTGGTTCCCGACGCCGCCCGCGGCACGCTGGACCTCTATGTGCTGCCCATGGACGACACCGCCGCCGGCGCCGCCCTGCAGCTGGTCGAACAGCTGCGCGGCAAGCTGCCGACCCTGCATGCCCAGCTGCACTGTGGCGGCGGCAGCTTCAAGAGCCGCATCAAGAAGGCCGACCGCAGCGGCGCCCGCCTGGCCCTGCTGCTGGGCGAGGAAGAGCTCGCGCACGGCACCGTGACCCTGAAGTTCCTGCGCGAGGCGCATGAACAGCGCCAGCTGGCCCAGGACACACTGGCCGACGAGCTGCGCGACCTGCTGGCCTGAAGGCCCACACGAGACACATAAGGAGGCCGCCCGTGGCGGAGCTTAGAACCGAGGAAGAACAGGTCGAGGCGCTCAAGCGCTGGTGGAAGGAAAACGGTCTGTCACTGGTGGCCGGGGTGGCGCTCGCCGCCGCCGGCATCCTGGGCTGGAACACCTGGCAGAGCTACCAGGACAATCAGGCGACCGCCGCCTCGATGCGCTACCAGCAGCTGATCAACCTGACCGCCGGCAACGACCTCGACGCGTCACAACTGCCCGAGGCCCGCACCCTGGTGGAGGAGATCGTCGACGAACACGGCGAGACGCTCTATGCCGACCTGGCACGCCTGGTGGACGCCCGCCTGGCGGTGGCGCAGGACGACCTGGCGGGCGCCCGCGACCGGCTGCAGGCCCTGGCAGACGCCGGTTCGAGCGACTACGTCGGCGGCCTGGCGCGGCTGCGTCTGGCGCGGCTGCTGGTCGCCGATGGCGACGCCGACGGGGCACTGACTGCCTTGCAGAGCGGTGTGCCCGAGGCACTGGCCGCCCAGCGCGCCGAGGTGCGCGGCGACGCCTATCATGCCCTCGAGCGTCGCGACGACGCCGCCACGGCCTGGCGCGAGGCCCTGGAGCTGGCCGATACCCACGACCAACCGCTCTACGGCGTGCAACTCAAGCTCGACAACCTGGGGCTGGACTCATGAAACCGACCTTCCTGATCGCCGCCCTCACGGGCCTGACCCTGCTCGCCGGCTGTGCCGGCAACCAGGTGGAACCGCAGTACCCACCCACCGAGCTGAAGGAGCTCGCGACGAGCGTCGAACTGGCCAGCGCCTGGCGCGAGGGTGCCGGTGACGGCCTGGGGCACGCCGCCTACCCCATCGCCCCGGCCCGCGACGGTGACACCCTGTTTGCCGCCGACTACCGCGGTGAACTGTTCGCCTTCGACGCCGACGACGGCGACACTCGCTGGGAAACGGACCTCGATGTGCCGGTTTCCAGTGCCCTGACCGCGGTGGCCGGAGACCTCTATCTGGGCACCCGCAACGGTGAAGTGCTGGCGGTGAGCCAGCGCGATGGCAGCATACGCTGGCGTACCGACGTGTCCAGCGAGGTGCTGGCCGCGCCACAGCCCAATCAGCAGCTGCTGGTCGTGCAGAGCGTCGACGGCACCATCACCGCCCTGGACCGCTCCAGCGGCAATGAACGCTGGCGTTACCAGGCCAACCAGCCCTCGCTGACCCTGCGCGGTGCCGGCACCCCCACTACCATCGACCCGGTGACCTTCGCCGGCTTCGCCAATGGCCGCCTGACCGCCATCGATAACCGCAACGGCCAGCCGCTGTGGGAACGGCGCATCGCCGTGGCCCAGGGCCGCAGCGATATCGAACGCCTGGTGGACCTCGCCGGCCAGCCGGTGCTGACCCCCGACGGCCGCCTCTTCGTGACCAGCTATAACGGTCGCCTGGTAGCCCTGGAGGCGACCCGCGGCGAGCCGCTTTGGGCCCGTGAGCTCTCCAGCTACCATACTCCCCTGATGATGGGCGACTTCCTGTTCGTGGTCGAGGAATCGGGCCGTATCCTGGCCCTGGCCGCCGACAGCGGCGACGAGATCTGGCGCAACACCGACCTGGAGGGTCGTGAGCCTACCTCTCCCGCCTTTGCCGATGGCAAGCTGGTATTCGGCGACTTCGACGGCTACCTGCATCTGATCGACGCCCGCAGCGGCGAAATGGTCGGTCGCGAACGCATCGACGGTTCCGGTATCGGCGTACGCCCGGTCACCGACGGTAATCGCATTCATGTGCTGGCCAATGACGGCACTCTCGAGACTCTGGATATCCGATGACACCCGTGATCGCTCTGGTCGGCAGGCCCAATGTGGGCAAGTCGACCCTGTTTAACCGCTTGACCCGCACCCGCGATGCCCTGGTGGCCGATTTCCCGGGCCTGACCCGGGACCGCAAGTACGGCAACGGCATGCTCGGCGGCAAGGCCTATACGGTAATCGATACCGGCGGCATCAGCGGCGATGAGGCGGGTATCGATGCCGCCATGGCCGAGCAGTCCCTGGCCGCCATCGACGAGGCGGATATCGTGCTGTTCCTGGTCGATGCCCGCGCCGGCCTCAGTGTCGCCGACGAGGCCATCGCCAACCACCTGCGCGTCAATCAGAAGAAGACCTGGCTGGTGGTCAACAAGACCGATGGCCTGGACGAAGACAGCGTCATCGCCGAGTTCTGGGAGCTGGGACTGGACGCGCCGCGCCCCATCGCCGCCGCCCATGGCCGCAACGTCACCCTGCTGATCGACGAGGTGCTTTCGCCCTTCCCGGAGCGCGACGAGAGCATTCCGGCGGACACCGGCACCAAGGGCATCCGCATCGGTGTCATCGGCCGCCCCAACGTCGGCAAGTCGACCCTCGTCAACCGTCTGCTTGGCGAAGAGCGGGTCGTGGTTTACGACGAGGCCGGCACCACTCGCGACGCCATCGAGATCCCCTTCGAGCGCCGCGGCAAGCCCTATGTGCTGGTGGACACCGCCGGCGTGCGACGCCGCAAGAATGTTCACGAGATCGCCGAGAAGTTCTCGATCATCAAGACCCTGGAGGCGATCAAGGAGTGCCATGTCGCCATCATGGTGCTCGACGCGCGCTCGGGACTCGTCGAGCAGGACCTGCACCTGCTCGACTATGTGCTGACCACCGGCCGTGCCCTGGTGCTGGCGGTGAACAAGTGGGATGGCCTGGAGAGCGAGGCCAAGGAGAAGATGCGCGCCGAGATCAAGCGTCGCCTGGGCTTCACCGACTACGCCGACCTGCACTTCATCTCGGCGCTGCACGGCACCGCGGTGGGCGATCTCTATCCGTCGCTGGAGCGCGCCTTCGCCTCGGCCAATGCCCACTGGTCCACCAATCGCCTGACCAGCATCCTGCAGGACGCGGTGGAATCGCATCAGCCCCCCATGGTGCACGGACGCCGCATCAAGCTGCGCATGGCCCACCAGGGCGGCAGCAACCCGCCGATCATCGTGGTCCACGGCAATCAGACCGAATCGCTGCCCGAGGCCTATCGCCGCTACCTGACCAACACCTTCCGCAAGGTGCTCAAGGTGCGCGGCACGCCGATGCGCTTCGAGTTCCGCTCCGGCAAGAACCCCTACGACCCGATGGCGGGTGCCAGCGACCGCGAGAAGGCCAAGAAGCGCGAGCTATCGCGCACCAAGGAAGCCCGCAACAGCCGCCGGTAAGACCGCCCGGCCTCCCTCCCCGGTGACTCCCGCGCCCGACAATGTCCGTCTCGCGGGGCCGCACCGGGGACAGGCCCGTCCCCGGTGCCTCCTGTCTCGAGGTGCTGGCCGCTACGCCCCCCGCAGGCGGTGGCGGCCCACCCAGTGGTTGGCAAACTGCCAGGCGCCGCGGCCGCTGCGGCCACCGCGCAGGGTGGCGAAGCGAATCGCCTCGGCCCGGGCCTCGGCGCCCCAGTCCTCGGGGCGGCCCAGCTGGGTGACCCAGTGACAGCACGCCTCCAGATAGACATCCTGATTGAAGGGATGGAAACCCAGCCAGAGCCCGAAACGGTCGGAGAGCGAGATCTTCTCCTCCACGGCGTCGCCGTGATGCAGCTCGTCGCCCACCAGCCGGGATCCCTCGTTGTCGCTCATCGACTCCGGCAACAGGTGGCGACGATTGGACGTGGCGTAGAGGAGCACGTTGGGCGGCGGCCCGGTCAGGGCACCATCCAGCACGCTCTTCAGCGCCTTGTAGGCATCGTCGTGCCCCTCGAAGGAGAGGTCATCGCAATAGACCACGAAACGCTGGTCGTGGCGACGCAGCTGCTCCACCAGCACCGGCAGGCCGGAGAGGTCGTGGCGGTCCACCTGCACCAGGCGCAACCCCTCATCGGCCAGGCTATTGAGCAGGGCCCGGATCAGCGAGGACTTGCCGCTGCCCCGGGAGCCCCACAGCAAGGCATGGTTGGCGGGCAGCCCCTGCAGGAAGGCGCGGGTATTGTCGACCAGGGCCAGCTTCTGACGCTCGATGCCCAACAGGTCATCCAGGCTCAGCGCATCCCGGGCCGGCACCGGCAGCAGGCGCCCGCCCAGGGCATGACGCTGCCAGAGGGCGGCCACGTCCTGCGACCAGTCCACGTCCACCGGGGCCGGTGGCAGCCAGTGCTCTACACGATCCAGCAGGTGCAGCAGGCGGCGCGTCAACTCGGCATCCATGATGTTCTCCTTCTCCATGTCGGTCTTTATCTAGTGTTGACCTTGCAGGCGTTACGGGTATCTTGTGGCGAACTCGGACCTCCGTCCAGCGTCTTATCGGCTGGATATCATCGCCCACCAAGGAGACCCGCCATGCGCTGGCTCAAACCCCTCGCCGTCGGCGCGCTGTGCCTGACCGTCGCGGCCTGTACCACCTCGCCCACCGGGCGCCACCGCCTGACCCTGGCGTCCGACGACCAGCTCGATCAAATGGGCACCCAGGCCTTCGAACAATACAAGCAGGAGCGCCCCATGGTGGGCGGCAGCACCCAGCGCTATGTGCAGTGCGTGGCCAATGCCCTGGTGAGCGCCCTGCCACCCCAGCAGCAACAGGCCCAGGACTGGCAGATCCGCGTCTTTGAGGATGAGTCGGCCAACGCCTTTGCCCTGCCCGGAGGCTACATGGGGGTCAACACCGGCCTGCTGACGGTCGCCAGCAACCAGGACCAGCTGGCCGCGGTGATCGGCCACGAGATCACCCACGTGCTGGCCCGCCACGCCAACGAGCGGGTCTCCACCCAGACCGCCACCCAGCTGGGGCTATCGGTACTCTCCACGGCGGCGGGCCTCGAAGGGGCGGGCGGCGAACAGCTCATGGGCGCCCTCGGCCTGGGCGCTCAGTACGGCATCCTGATGCCCTTCTCTCGGCGCCACGAGAGCGAGGCCGACGAGCTGGGCGTCTACTTGATGGCGGAGGCGGGCTTCGACCCCCGCGCCAGCCTGACGCTATGGGAGAACATGAGTGCCCAGGGCGGTGCCCAGCCGCCGGCCTGGATGTCCAGCCACCCCAGCCACGGCCAGCGCACCCAGGACCTGCAGGCGCACATGGGCGAGGCACTGGGACGCTACGAGCAGGCCCGCCAGGCCGGCCGCACCCCCAACTGCCCGAGGCCCTGAGATGCTGAGACTCGGACTGCTGCTACTGATCATCCCGCTACTGGTACTGATGGGGGTCTACTTCTGGGAGTATTCGAGCGTGCGCGAGTGCACGCTCTCCGGCGGCCACTGGGACTACCTGGAAGGGATGTGCCGCGACGCCCCCCAGCCCTTCGCCTCCTGGCTGCAGCGCTACCCCTGGCTGGTCAACGGCGGCATGCTGCTATCCCTGGTCGGCCTGGCGCTGTGCATGGTGGGGCTCTATACCCGGCGCCGCTAACCTCACCTTTGGGGTCAGACCCCACACCTTTGGGGTCTGACCCCGAGGGGGCCAAGGGGTCCGCTAATCTTACGATAGCGCCTGGCGGAGCCGCTCCAGCACCGGGGCGGTATCGGGGCGCACGCCACGCCACTGGAAGAAGGCCTCCGCCGCCTGCTCCACCAGCATGCCGAGGCCATCCAGGGTGCGGGCGCCGCGCTCGCCTGCCCAGCGCAGAAACACCGTGGGCTCGGCGCCGTACATCATGTCATGGGCGGTGGCGCCGGGGGCGAAGAGGGCCTCGGGCAGCGGCGGAAGGTCCCCCGCCAGGCTCGCGCTGGTGCCGTTGATGACCAGGTCGAATGGGCCCTTTATCGCGTCGAAGCCGCCACCGGTGATCTCGCCCAGGTCATGAAAGTCGGCGGCCAGGGCCTCGGCCTTGGCGGCGGTGCGGTTGGCCACCAGAACGCTGGCCGGCCGCCCGGCCAGCAGCGGCTCCAGCACGCCACGCACCGCGCCACCGGCGCCGAGCACCAGGATGCGCGCCCCGGCAAGCGCCACGCCATGACGTTCGAGGTCGCGCACCAGGCCGATCCCATCGGTGGTATCGCCGCTTGTCCGGCCGTCCTTCTCGAGGACCAGGGTATTGACCGCCCCCGCACGCCGGGCACGCTCGCTGAGCGTATCGCAGAGGCGAAAGGCCTCTTCCTTGAACGGCACGGTGACATTGGCGCCGCGCCCGCCTTCCTCGATGAAGCGCCGCCAGGCGCCGGAAAAGTCGTCGCGCGGCGCCTCGATGGCGGTGTACTCGATGGCATCGGAGGCCTGCTCGGCGAAGGCGGCATGAATGAAGGGCGACCTCGAGTGGGCGACCGGGTGGCCGAAGACACAGTAGCGCTCGGTCATGCGCCGTTCTCCTTCGGCGTCGCCTTCCAGCCAGTCCCGGGGGCGCAGGTAGTCGCGATAGAGCCTCTCCTCGGCGCTACCGGGCTCGGGATGCCAGTCATACTCCCAGCGCGCCAGGGGCGGCATCGACATCAGGATCGACTCGGTGCGTCCGCCGCTCTGCAGCCCGAACAGGGTCCCGCGGTCCCAGACCAGATTGAACTCCACGTAGCGTCCGCGACGATAGAGCTGGAAGTCCCGCTCGCGTTCGCTCCAGGGAGTCTCGACCCGGCGCTTCACGATGGGCAAATAGGCCTCGAGGAAGGCATCGCCCACGGCGCGCTGAAAGGCGAAGCTGCGCTCGAAGCCCCAGTCATTGAGGTCATCGAAGAAGAGCCCGCCCACGCCACGGGTCTCGTCGCGATGCTTCAGATAGAAATAGTCGTCGCACCACGCCTTGAAGCGCGGGTAGACCGCCTCGCCGAAGGGGGCGCAGGCGTCCCGGGCCACCCGGTGCCAGTGCACCACATCCTCGTGCACCGGATAGAACGGCGTCAGATCGAAGCCCCCGCCGAACCACCATACCGGCGCCTCGCCGGGCTTCTCGGCGATCAGGAAGCGGACGTTGCCGTGGCTGGTCGGCACATGGGGATTCTCGGGATGAAGCACCCAGGAGACCCCCACCGCATGGAAGCTCCGCCCGGCCAGTTCCGGGCGCGCCGCCGTTGCCGAGGGCGGCAGGCGCTCGCCGTGGACATGGGAGAAGTTGACCCCGCCTTTCTCGAAGACGCGCCCCTTTTCGATCACCCGGGACCGTCCGCCGCCGCCCCCCGGGCGTTGCCAGGCGTCCTCGTGAAACACGCCATCGCCATCGGCGGCAGCCAGGCCGCGACACAGGCGATCTTGCAGGTCGAGCAGGTAGGTCTTTACGTCATCGAGTCGCGGGTGGGCCAAGGGAGCCTCCAGGCAGGGTGAAAGGGAAGGGATCAGGAGCGCAGTACCCGGCCACTGGCCAGGTCGCGAATGGTGCTGGGGCGTTCGCGGCCGCCCAGCTCCCCCTCGACGAGGGCGTCGAGGCGGCGGCCGAAGGTAGCACGCACCTCGTCGGCGGTTACCGCCGGCGCCTCGCTGGCCACGTTGGCCGAGGTGGACACGATGGGTCCCCCGAAGGCTTCGCAGAGCGACGCCACCAGGGGATGCGCGCTGACGCGCAGGGCGACGCGGTCATGCGCGCCATGCACCAGGGCATGACTGCGCCCGTTGTGCGGCACCAGCCAGGTGTTGGGCCCCGGCCAGCTGGCCGCCAGCGCCGCATGCTGCGCGGCGGGAAGCCCCTCCAGCCACTCGGCGAACTGCTCGATGCCCGCCGCCACCAGGATGACCCCCTTGGCGGGGTCACGCCGCTTGAGGCGCAGCAGCGTCGCCAGGGCGTCCTCGTTATCCGGGTCGCAGCCCAGGCCCCAGACGGCCTCGGTGGGATAACCCACCACCCCGCCCTCGCGCAGGGCGGCGGCGGCGCGCTGGATCTGATGGGCCTGACTCATGGGGTCTCCTCGCTCGGCCGGAACGCGAATGAATGGCGGGAAATTCTATCACGGCGTCGAGAGGCGCACCCAGCCGCCGGCCACCCGCGCGGCCTGCCCCTCCAGCTCGAGCATCAGCAGGCGCCGCTGGCATTCGGCGATGTCCAGCCCGGTCAGCCCCACCAGCACATCGGCCGGCGTCGGGCTGCCACTCAGCCAGCGCAATAGCGGGTCGCCATCCCCGTCATCGGCCTCGATACGCGACGCCACGGGCATCGTCGGGGCCTGCCATTGGGTCAGCTCGGAGAGGATGTCATCGACCTCGCGCACCAGCACCGCTCCCTGGCGGATCAGCCGCAGACAGCCTCGGACCTGGGGGTTATGCAGCGAACCGGGCAGGGCGAACACCTCGCGGCCCTGCTCCCCGGCCAGCCGGGCGCTGACCAGCGAGCCGCTCTGCTCGGCGGCCTCTACCACCAGCACGCCCCAGGAGAGCCCGGTGACGATGCGGTTGCGGCGGGGAAAGAAACCGGCACGGGCCGGGGTGCCGGGCGGATGCTCCGAGAGCAGCAACCCGCCCGGCTGTTCCCGCAGCCGTTCATGCAGGCGGTGGTGGCGCGGCGGATAGACGACGTCGATGCCGCAGCCAAGTACCGCCACGCTGACGCCTCCGGCGTCCAGGGCGGCCTGCTGGGCGGCGGCATCGATCCCCAGCGCCATGCCGCTGACCACGCACCAGCCCCGAGCGGCCAGCTCCCGGGCGAAGGCGCCGGCATTGGTCAGCCCCTCACGGGTCGCGCGTCGCGACCCCACCATGGCCAGCTTGGGAGGCGCCAGGCTGGCGATATCCCCCCAGCCCCACAGCAGCGGTGGTGGGTCGGCGATCTCGGACAACAGGTCGGGCCAGGCAGGATGCCCCGCATGGAGCAGGTGATGGTCGGCGGAGGCCGCGGACCAGGCCAGGGCGGCATCCACGCTGGCGGCGAGTGGACTGCGGGCGGGATGGTCGAGCCACAACCGCAGCGCCGTGGCGGCTTCTCTCGGCAACACGGCCAACCAGCCATCGGGCCAGGCCGGCCGCCGGGCAATCAGCTCGGCCAACCGGCTCGCCCCGAGCCCCGGCAGGCTCGTCAGGGCCAACCACTCCCGAACTCCCGGGACCGGCGACGACATGCCTGGCCTCAGCGCCGGACGGCGCCGAGCGCGCGCCGCCTCTTGTCGCTCGCTCGCTGCCTCATCCTCGCCCTCCCGCGCGTCATCGCGCCGATGCCATGGAACGCCGCCGGCATGTTATAGTCTGATGTTATCGACGTGTTGCGACGCAGGCCCTAGCGCTGTCGTGCGCATCACACCTAGAATAGTGTCATTGTGTAAATGACAGCATAACGGTGAACCCAACGCCATGGCCAAATTACCTATCCTCGAATTTCCCGACGAGCGCCTGCGTACCAAGGCGGTGCCGGTGGAAACGGTCGACGACGAGGTGCGCCGGCTGGTCGACGATATGCTGGAGACCATGTACGACGCCCGGGGCATCGGCCTGGCCGCTACCCAGGTGGACGTGCACCGCCGCGTGATCGTCATGGACGTCAGCGACGAACGCAACGCCCCTCTGGTGCTGATCAACCCCGAGTTCACGCCGGTCGGCGACGAACGCGAGCCGCTGCAGGAAGGCTGCCTGTCGATCCCCGAGTACTACGCCGACGTGCCCCGGGCCCTGCGCGTCCACCTCAAGGCCCTGGACCGTGACGGCCAGCCCTATGAGCTGGAGGCCGACGGCCTGCTGGCCCACTGCATCCAGCACGAGCACGACCATCTCGAGGGCATCCTGTTCGTCGACTATCTCTCGTCGCTCAAGCGTGACCGGGTGCTCAAGAAGATGCAGAAGCGCCACAAGATGCTTCAGGACGCCTGAGTCCACATTTTCGACTCCCCCGAAGGCCGGCGCCGCAAGCGTCGGCCTTCGTCGTTCAGGGCAAGCTCCGTTATCATGGGGAGATATCCACCTACGGCCAGGCAGGCTCAATGTCCCGACCCCTAAATATTCTCTTCGCCGGCACCCCCGACTTCGCCGCCGAAAGCCTTGCGGCGCTGCTGGCCAGCGACCACCGCATCGTCGCCGTCTATACCCAGCCCGACCGCCCCGCCGGTCGCGGCCGCAAGCTGACGCCGAGCCCCGTCAAGCAGCACGCCCTCGCGCATGGGCTGCCGGTGTACCAACCCGAAAGCCTCAAGTCCGCCGAGAGCCAGGCCGAGCTGGCGGCCCTCGACGTCGATATCATGGTAGTGGTGGCCTATGGCCTGATTCTGCCGCAGGCGGTGCTCGATATACCGCGACTCGGCTGTCTCAACATCCACGCCTCGCTGCTGCCCCGCTGGCGAGGCGCCGCGCCCATTCAGCGCGCCATCGAGGCCGGCGATACCGAAAGCGGCGTTACCATCATGCAAATGGATGCCGGGCTGGATACCGGCGACATGCTGCTGGTCAGGCCCACGCCCATTACCTCCACCACCACCGGCGGCGAGCTTCACGATCGGCTGGCGGCGCTCGGCGGCGAGGCGATCGTCGAGGCACTGGATGCCCTGGCGGCGGGCGGCCTGACCGCCACTCCTCAGCCCGAGGCCGGCGTGACCTATGCCGCCAAGCTCTCCAAGGCCGAGGCCGAACTGGACTTTGGCCAGCCGGCGGCGGCACTCGCCGCCCGGGTCCTCGCCTTCAACCCCTGGCCGGTGGCCTGGTGCGCCTTCGACGCCGACCGCCTGCGCCTGCTGCTGGCCGAGGCCAGTGACCTCGCCGATAACGAGCCTCCCGCCGCGCCCGGCACCCTGCTCGCATCTGATGACGACGCGCTGCGCATCGCCTGTGGCCCCGCCGGCGACCAGGTGCTGCGAGTGACCCGCGCCCAGCTACCCGGCGGCAAGGCGCTGCCCGTCAAGGATCTGCTGCGCGCCCGAGCCGACCGTTTCCCCCCCGGCCTGCGCCTGGGCCACCACCACGAGGAGTCCTCGTCATGAGCCAGCCGTCCTCAACCGGCAAATCCCGCCGCACCGCCCCCCGCGGGCTGAAGAACGATGGCGGCCTGGCGGTGCGCGCCGCCGCCGCCCGCGCCCTGGTGCCGGTTATCACCGGCAAGGGTTCCCTCGCCGGCCTCGATGAGCACCAGGTCGTGGCCCGCGACCGGGCCCTGTTCAAGGCGCTGTGCTATGGCGTATGCCGTACCCTGCCACGCCTCGAGGCACTGACCGGCAGGCTGCTGAACAAGTCCTTCAAGGCCCGTGACGCCGATATCCAGGCGCTGCTGCTGCTGGGCATCTACCAGCTGCTCTACCTGCGAGTCCCCGCTCACGCCGCCGTGGGCGAGACCGCCGGCGCCGCTCGCCTCATGGGCAAGGAGTGGGCCACCCGGGTCCTCAACGGCTGCCTGCGTCGCCTGCAGCGTGAGTCCGACGCCCTCCAGGCGAAAGTGGACCACGACCCGGCGGTGGCGCTACTGCATCCCCAATGGCTGCTCGACTCCCTGCGCCGGGCCTGGCCGGACGACTGGCAGGCCGTGGCCGAGGCCAACAACGCCCCCGGCCCCATGACGCTGCGGGTCAATCGCCGCCACGGCGACCGCGAGGCCTACCTCGAGCGCCTGACCGCGGCGGGCCTCGAGGGGCGCCTGTGCGCCCACGCCCCGGATGGCATCACCCTGGAGACGCCCTGCGATGTCTTCGAGCTACCCGGCTTCGAGGACGGCCACGTCAGTGTTCAGGACGAGGCCGCTCAGCTCGCCACGGTGCTGCTGGGCCCGGCCCTGGCCCCTCGCCCCGGCACCCGGGTGCTGGACGCCTGCTGTGCCCCGGGCGGCAAGACCAGCCACCTGCTGGAGGTCTTCGATGTCGACATGCACGCCGTGGACAGCGACGCCGAGCGTCTGGCTCGAGTCGAGGACGCCCTTCAGCGCCTCGGCCTGAAGGCGCGCCTGGCCCACGGTGACGCCACCGCCCGGGACTGGTGGGACGCCACATCCTTCGAGGCGATCCTGCTCGACGCCCCCTGCTCGGGTAGCGGCGTGATTCGTCGCCACCCGGATATCAAGCGCCTGCGTCGGGCCTCGGATATCGAGTCGCTGGCCGCGCTGCAGGCACGCCTGCTCGACAACCTCTGGGCGCTGCTGAGCCCCGGCGGGACCCTGCTCTATGCCACCTGCTCGGTACTGCCCGAGGAAAACAGCGAGCAGATTGCCGCCTTCCTGGAGCGCACCCCGGATGCCGAGGCGACCACACCCGATGATGTGGCCTGGGGCCGGCCCGCCGGCGCCGGGCGCCAGCTGCTGCCGGAGCCCGACAGCCACGACGGCTTCTTCTATGCCAGACTGAGGAAGAAGCCAGACTGAGGAAGAAGCCAGACTGAGGAAGAAGTCAGACTGAGGAAGAAGTAGGGCCGGTAAGCCGAAGACGCATCGGGCATGATGCTGGCGCCCAGCTCTATGCCCGGTGCGCTGAGGCCTACTCGATGCCCGGTGCGCTGAGGCCTACTCGATGCCCGGTGCACTGAGGCCTACTCGATGCCCGGTGCGCTGAGGCCTGCTCGATGCCCGGTGCGCTGGCGCTTACCGGGCCTACGAATGAGGATGGCCCCATTCACCATTCACCATTCACCATTCACCATTCACCATTCACCATTCACCACTCACTATCCACCGCTGGAGGTATCATGAGCAATCATGTCTACAAGCATGTCGAGCTGACCGGCTCCTCCGAGGAAGGCATCCAGCAGGCCATCGAGAGCGCCATCGCCAAGGCCGGCAAGAGCCTGCACGATATGCGCTGGTTCGAGGTCCTCGATACCCGCGGCCATATCGAGCATGGCCGGGTGCTGCATTGGCAGGTCACCATCAAGGTCGGCTTCACCCTGGACTGATGGCCCGCCACCCTATCCTTCCCGTGGCGGCTGGTTTAGGCTAGCCGTCACGTGCTGCGGCGCACCAACCGGTGTTGCCCCTCGACCCAGCGGAACCCCCACGCGATGAAGATCATCATTCTCGGCGCCGGCCAGGTCGGCGGCACCCTGGCCGAACACCTGGCCCGCGAGGAGAACGACATCACCGTCGTCGACACCGACGGCAACAAGTTGCGCGAGCTTCACACCCGGCTCGACATTCGCACCGTGACCGGCCCCGGCTCCTACCCCATGGTGCTGCGCCAGGCCGGCTGCGAGGACGCTGACATGCTGATCGCGGTGACCAGCCAGGACGAAGTCAACATGATCGCCTGCCAGGTCGCCCACACCCTCTTTCGCACCCCGACCAAGATCGCCCGGGTGCGGGCGACCGCCTACCTGACTCGCCGCGGGCTGTTTGCCCACGAAGCGGTACCCATCGATGTGCTGATCAGCCCCGAACAGGTGGTAACCGACCATATCCGCCGCCTGATCGAGTACCCCGGCGCCCTGCAGGTGCTGGAATTCGCCGGCGGCCTGGTACAGCTGGTGGCGGTGAAGGCCATCTACGGCGGCCCCCTGGTGGGCCAGGACCTGGCCTTCCTGCGCCGCCATATGCCCAGCGTCGACACCCGGGTCGCGGCGATCTACCGCCGCAACCGCCCCATCATCCCCCGCGGCGATACCGTGATCGAGGCCGACGACGAGGTCTTCTTCATCGCCGCCCGACGCGATATCCGCGCGGTCATGAGTGAGCTGCGCCGCCTCGACCGCGACTTCCGTCGCGTCATGATCGCCGGCGGCGGCAATATCGGCGAGCGGCTCGCCGAACACCTCGAACACAGCCACCAGGTGAAGATCATCGAGCACGGCCTGGAGCGCTGCACGGTGCTCTCCGAGCGCCTCGACCGCACCGTCGTCCTCCACGGCAGTGCCACCAGCAAGCGCCTTCTCGAGGAAGAGAATATCGAGGAGTGCGATATCTTCTGCGCCCTGACCAATGACGACGAGGTCAATATCATGTCGTCGATGCTGGCCAAGCGCATGGGCGCCAAGAAGGTGCTGACGCTGATCAACAACGCCGCCTACGTCGACCTGGTGCAGGGGGGCGAGATCGATATCGCCATCTCGCCCCAGCAGGCCACCATCGGCAGCCTGCTGACCCATGTGCGGCGCGGTGATATCGTCAACGTCCACTCGCTGCGCCGCGGTGCCGCCGAGGCCATCGAGGCCATCGCCCACGGCGATACCCAGTCATCCCGGGTGGTGGGACGCACCATCGGCGAGATCGACCTGCCACTGGGCTCCACCATCGGTGCCATCGTGCGCGGCAAGCAGGTGATGATCGCCCACGATGACGTGATGGTGGAGTCCGGCGACCATGTCATCCTGTTCGTGATCGACAAGCGCCGCATCCGTGATGTCGAGCGACTGTTCCAGGTCGGACTGACCTTCTTCTAAGAGCCTGCGACGCAAGGAGGGCCGTCCGATGAGCCTGCGCATGACGCTGCGTATCCTGGGGCTGCTGCTGATGCTCTTCAGCCTGACCATGATGCCGCCGATCCTGATCTCACTGCTGTTCTCCGACGGCCAGTGGGGTGCCTTCGCCGTGGCCATCGGCATCACCGTGGCGACCGGCGCAGTGATGTTTCTGCCCAATCGTCGTGCCCGCAAGGAGCTGCGTACCCGCGATGGCTTCTTGATCGCGGCACTATTCTGGAGCGTGCTCGCGCTGTTCGGCTCCCTGCCCCTGATGCTCACCGGCGAATCGGCACTCACGCTGACCGATGCGGTGTTCGAGTCCTTCTCGGGGCTGACCACCACCGGCGCCACCGTGATCACCGGCATCGACCACTTGCCCGAGTCGATCCTCTATTATCGCCAGCAGCTGCAGTGGCTGGGCGGCATGGGGATCGTGGTGCTGGCGGTGGCGATCCTGCCGACCCTCGGGGTCGGGGGCATGGCCCTCTATCGCACCGAGATCCCCGGCCCGCTCAAGGATTCCAAGCTGACCCCGCGCATCACCGAGACCGCCAAGGCGCTGTGGTACATCTATGCCTCGCTGACCATCGCCTGCATGCTCGCCTACATGGCCGCCGGCATGAACTGGTTCGACGCCCTGGGCCACAGCTTTTCCACCATTGCCATTGGCGGCTTCTCTACCCACGATGCCAGCATCGGCTACTTCGACAGCGCCGCCATCGAGATGATCTGCGTGTTCTTCCTGATCGTTTCGGCGGTCAGCTTCAGCCTGCACTTCATCGCCTGGCGCGAGCGCAGTGTGCTGCACTACTTCGAGGATCCCGAGGCACGCTTCCTGCTGCTGTTTCTGGCGGGCCTGACCACCATCGCCGCCGTCTCGCTATGGCTCACCGGCACCTACGAAACTCAGCTGGGATTGCGCCATGCGCTGTTTCAGGTGGTCTCGGTGGCCACCACCACGGGCTTTGCCGTCACCGACTTCTCGCTGTGGCCCGGTGCGCTGCCCTTCCTGCTGTTCATGGCCGCCTTCGTGGGCGGCTGCTCGGGCTCCACCGGCGGCGGCATGAAGGTGATTCGCATCATCCTGATTCTCAAGCAGGGCATGCGGGAGGTGATGCGCCTGATCCACCCCAGCGCGGTGATCACGGTGAAGATCGGCAGGGTGAGCGTGCCGGATGGCATCGCCCAGGCGGTATGGGGCTTCTTCTCTGCCTACGTGATGCTGTTCCTGCTGATGCTGGTGGGGGTGATGGCCACCGGGGTGGACCAGGTCACCGCCTGGTCCACGGTGGGCTCGGCGCTCAACAACCTGGGCCCGGCACTGGGCGAGGCCTCCGCCAACTACGGTGACCTGCCAAGCCTGGCCAAGTGGATCCTGGTCATGGCCATGCTGCTGGGGCGCCTGGAGATCTTCACCGTGCTGGTGCTGTTCACCCCGGCCTTCTGGCGGCGCTAGCCGCGTCGAGACGCCGAACCATGGCATAGAGCCCCGGGGCCAGGCGCAGGAGGTTTGGCCCGCCAGGGGCGTTCGTGGATAATTGACCCCCTCACTTCTTCGAATCGAGCCCCCATGACCGAGACCCAGGCCCCGACCCGCCCGGACGATACCACCAGCGGCCCCCAGCGGGTCCTGCAAGTCGGCGAGACCCGCTACACCCTGCTCGGCACCGCCCACGTCTCCGCCGAGAGCGCCGAGGACGTGCGCCGACTGATCCGCTCGGGCGACTTCGATGCCGTGGCCATTGAGCTGTGCGACTCCCGCCACCATAGCCTTACCAATCCCGATGCACTGGCCGAGCAGGACCTGTTCCAGGTCTTCCGCCAGGGCAAGGCCGGCGTGGTGGCGGCCAGCCTGGCACTGGGCGCCTTCCAGCAACGCCTGGCCGACCAGTCCGGCATCGAGCCCGGCGCCGAGATGCGTGCCGCCCTGGAGGAATCCCGGCGGGCGGAGCTACCGCTGCTGCTGATCGACCGCGACGTGGGCATCACTCTCAAGCGGATCTATCACAACGTCCCCTGGTGGCAACGCTTCTCGCTGTTCTCGGGGCTATTGGGTAGCGTGCTGTCGCGCCAGGAGGTCTCCGCCGAGGAGGTCGAGCGCCTCAAGGAAGGCGATGTGCTGGAGTCCACCTTCAACGAATTCGCCGCCGAGTCCGAGCGCCTGTACACCCCGCTGATCAGCGAGCGTGACCGCTATATGGTGCTGCGCCTGGCCGAGGAGGCCGCGCCGGGGCGCTACCGCCATGTGCTGGTGGTCATCGGCGCGGGCCATATGAAGGGAATGGCCGACCACTTCGGAGACGAGCTGCCATCGCAGCCGACGCAGGAGCGCCAGCGGCTCGAGGCCACGCCGCCCCCGTCGAAGATCTGGAAGGCACTGCCCTGGTTGATCACCGCCCTGGTGCTTACCGGCTTCGCCATCGGCTTCTCGCGCAATACCGGCCTGGGCTGGCAGCTGGTGGCGGAGTGGTTCTTGATCAACGGCGTGCTCTCGGCGGGGGCCACCCTGGTGGCCCTGGCCCACCCGCTCACGGTCATAGCCACCTTCTTCGCCGCGCCCCTCACCTCGCTCAATCCCACCATCGGCGCCGGCTTCGTGGCGGCGGGTGTGGAGCTCTACCTGCGCAAGCCCAAGGTGCGTGACTTCTCCACGCTGCGCCACGATGTGACCCACCTCAAGGGATGGTGGCACAACCGAGTCTCGCGCACCCTGCTGGTGTTTCTGACCGCCACCCTGGGATCCGCCGCCGGTACCTGGATCGCCGGCTTCCGCATCGCCGGAACCCTCTTCGGCACCGCCTGATCACTCCCCCTTGCGCGCCAGCAGGCGTCGCATCGCCGCCGTCGGCGTCTTGATCTTCTCGAAGCGGCGGCTGGCGGCATAGCTATCGTTGAAGGCGTCGAAGTAGTCATCCAGCGCCAGGGCGGCATCCCCGTCGCCGCCCTGGCGCAGCAACTCGGCGGCCACCTCGGCGGTACACAGATGGGAGGCAGAGGCGGGCTTGCGCAGCCGATAGCGCGTCAGCCGCTCGGTGCGCAACGGCAGCACCGGCAGGGCATCCAGGTAGGGGCTCTTGCGGAAGATACGCCGCGCCTGGCGCCAGGTGCCATCGAGCAGCAGATACACCGGAATGCGACCCGCCGCCCGGATGTCGGTGACGGTGTCGATGCCCACCACCCGCTCGGCATAATCCGGCTGGTCGTCGGGAAAGACCACGAAGGGCGCGAAACGCGGGTCTTCCAGCAGCGCCAGCAGGCGCTTATCCGGCGCGGTGCGATACCAGGTGAAGACCTCGGTATCGGGTAATACATCGCGGATCAGCCGCCCGGTGTTGGTGGGCTTGAAGTGTTCCATGGAGTGGGTCAGCAACCACACCCGGGCCCCGCTCTCGGCGTCGACCGCATAGGGGCAGAGGCAGTTGAGCATGGGCAGGTTGCACCCCGGGCAACGCTCGACAAAGCTGCCGCGGGCCTTGAACTCACGGCGCGGCGGCCGCGTGTCGCCGGTGTCCGGGGCGTGGCCCAGCCCGGGGCCAGGGGCATCGGCAGCGTCGCTATCAAGGGCCTCCGATACGGGGGCGTGGAGAGAATCGTCCTGCATGATGGCCTGTCCGGGGGTAAAAGCGGGCGCGTAGTCTAGCATGCTCCGGGCGCCTCACTCCTCCAGCAGCGCCTCGGGCACCCAGAGCCTCCCCTCGCGCTTCCAGTGGGACACCAGGGCCGGCACCCCCTTGCCGGCGGGCTGGCTGAGCCGCCCCACCCCCGGGGGCGCCAGCGCCCCGGCCTCGGGGTCGACCAGCACGCACCCGGCCGTGAAAGGAGCGTGCTGAAGCAGCGAGGCGGCCGGCATCACCGCAAGCGAGGTACCCACCACCAGCACCAGGTCGGCGTCGGCAACCGTCTCGCAGGCATCGAGAAAGTGGGGTACCTCCTCGCCGAACCAGACCACATCGGGCCTGAGTTGGCTGCCCTTGTCACAGACATCGCCCAGTTCGATGCCGCCCCGGGGCAGCGGATAGTGCATGCGATGGTCCACCGTGGAGCGCGCCTTGAGGATCTCGCCGTGCAGATGCAGGACATGGCGGGAGCCGGCCCTCTCATGCAGGTCGTCGATGTTCTGGGTGATGATGCTGACCCGGAAACCCTGCTGCTCCAGCGTCGCCAGGGCCCGGTGGGCGGCATTGGGACGCGCCCGACGCACCTGCTCCCGGCGCGCATTGTAGAAGGCCAGCACCCGGGCCGGGTCGCGCCGCCAGCCACCCGGGGTCGCCACTTCCTCGACGGGGTGATTGGCCCACAGGCCGTCCGTGGCACGAAATGTCTGAATACCGCTCTCGGCACTGATCCCCGCCCCCGTGAGCACCACCAGGTGCGGGGCACGCTGCTCTGTCATTCACCACCTCTCGCCACTGACTGTATCGAAAACTACCATCTTCAGGCAGTCATCGACCAGCGGCCGCGAGCCGGCTCAGGCACCATGATAGCCATCCTCTTCGGGGCTATCGTGGGCGCCCGTGGGAAGTTCGGCGGCCCAGGCCATGGCGGTGGCGTGATCGTGCCGGGCAAAGGTGTGGATCTCCACCGAGCGAAAGAGGCGGTCCTCCAGATGGGCGACGTGCTTGAGCCAGGCCTGGTCGGTGACCACCGCCGCACGATGGTAACGCTCGAGATCGCCGAGCTGGGTCAGGCCATAGCCGACATCCTTGAGCAGCGCACCGAGGGTCATCCAGCGCAGGTCGTCGATGATGACGACCAGGCTGACCAGGGGCTGATCTTGCTTGGTGGCCTCGATGGCGTCGATGGCATGCTGCAGCTCACTTGCCGTTACCACCCCGCCCACCTTCATCGCCACGACATGCTCTGCCGAGTGGGTAATCAGGTCCAGCATGAGATTCTCCTTGGGTTGCCGCAGAGAGTTGCCCCGGCCCCTCGCCAAGGGTTTCATGCCCTCAGCATAGCTTGTCCCATCCGGGCTAGTGCATCAGGCCATTACCCTCGTTGCCGCAAAAGCGCTGCTTGTTGCGATAGGGATAGACATCGATGACTCGGCCATCGTGAATCGCCTGCTGCACGCCCTTCCAGTAGTCGGCATCGAACAGCTCCGGGTGGAGTCGATAGAAGAGTTTGCGCAGGCCAATATCGGCAAACAGGAAGGGGCCGAATTCCTCGGGGAAGATATCGTTGGGTCCCACCGAGTACCAGGGCTCATCGGCCAGCTCCTGTTCGGGATAGAGCGGCTCGGGGATATGCCGGAAGTGGCACTCGGTGAGGTAGCACACCTCGTCATAGTCGTAGAACACCACCCGCCCATGGCGGGTCACCCCGAAGTTCTTGAGCAGCATGTCCCCGGGGAAGATATTGGCGGCGGCCATCTGCTTGATGGCGTTGCCGTAGTCCTTGAGAACCGCCCGGGTCTCGGCCTCGTCGCACTGCCCGAGATAGAGGTTGAGCGGCGTCATCATGCGCTCGGTATAGCAGTGCCGGATGACCACCTTGTCGCCCCGCAGAGAGACCGTGGAGGGGGCCACCTCCAGCAGGTGTTCCAGGCATTCGGGGGCGAAGTGGTCCCGGCGAGCGATAAAGTTGGAGAACTCCTGGGTATCCGCCAGGCGCCCCACTCGATCATGCAACTTGACCAGCTGGTACTTCTCGCGGACGTTGTCACGGCTCATCGACTTGGAGGGGTCGAAGCGGTCCTTGATGATCTTGAACACGGTGCGATACGAGGGCAGCACGAACACCGCCATCACCATGCCCCGCACCCCGGGGGCGATGATAAAGCGATCGTCGCGGCGTGCCACCTGCTGATTGAGGCCACGAAAGAACTCGGTCTTGCCGTGCTTGAAGAAACCGATGGCGGCATAGAGCTCGCCCGCCGGCTTGTCGGGCATCAGCCCCTGCAGGTAGTGCACGAACTCGCTGGGGACGACGACCTTGACCTGAAAGTAGACGCGGGTAAACGAGAAGATGATCGACACCTCGTCGGGCTCGATCAGCACGGTGTCCAGGTAGAGTCCCGCCCCCTCGTCGTGAAGCACCGGCAACACCAGCGGCACCTGCTCGCCGCCGCCCAGTACCCGACCGACGAGATAGGCTCCCTTGTTGCGGTAGAAGACGCTCTTGATCAGCTCGATCTCGGCCTCGGGATCATCGCGGATGGCGTCGGGCAGCAGCTCCCGAAGCGCCTCGGCCCCTTGTTCGGCGTCCCCTTCCGGGTCGATAAACCCCGTCTCCAGTCGCGTCTCATCCAGCGCCCAGCGCAGCCCGGCGACCCAGTCGCCCTGCACCCGGACACGGCGGCACAGGGTCAGGCCCGAATGGCGTGCCGCCCTCTCCCGCGAGCGATAGACAAACATCCAGTCATTACGGATATGGCGGTGATGGAAGAGTGCGCAGAACATCGAGTTGAAGTAGGTCTCGGCCAGTTCGTAATCCAGTCGCTGGTCGACCAGCTTGGCATAGTGAGTACGCGCCTCGCGCCACCGCTCGCAGTCGGTCAGCACCTCCTGGCTGAAGCCGCGCCGCAACCGGTCGAGGGTGCTCTGGACCTTCTCCTCGTAGAGGTTGATGCGCTCCGCGGCGGCCTGCTGAGCCTCGCGCCATGCCGCCTCGGCGAATCGCCGGCTGGCATCCGCGGTAATGGCCTTGAAGCGTGAACGGTATTCATCGAAACAATGCAGGATGGTGGCGGCAAGGCGATAGGAGGGGGAAAGCGGCATGAATGGCTCCGGACGCTATCGGGCAGGACGACAGCCTGACCCAATTCCTGCGCCGCGACGAGCAGACCATGGTGGCAGGCGGTAGCGACTTTTGCCTTGCCTCAATCAGGACCTTTTCGGTACTATTTAGGCCATATTGCCTATACAACTTCCAGGAAGACCTCCCGGACTCGACCATGCAGACCCCTGCCGATAAGCACCAGGCCACCCGCCGCGTCACCCTCCTCTCGGTAGGGGTGAACTGCATGCTGGGCGTGGCCAAGGTCATCGTGGGCTGGGTCGTCGGCTCGGCGGCGATGGTGGCGGATGGGGTGCACTCCTTCTCCGACCTGGTGACCGACGGCTTCGTGCTCGCCGCCTCTCACTATGGCCATCAGGGCCCCGACCATGATCACCACTACGGTCATGGCCGCATCGAGACCCTGGCGACCCTGTTCCTGGGCAGCGTGCTGATCTTCGTGGCCGGCGCCATCGCCTGGTCGAGCCTGGAGCGATTGCTCTCCGCCGCCCGGATCCCTCCCCCCGGCATCGGGGCGATCCTGCTCACCGCCCTGGCGCTGCTCGCCAAGGAGTGGCTCTTCCATATCACCCGCCGGGTGGCGAAACGCATCGGGTCGAAGATGCTCGAGGCCAACGCCTGGCACCATCGCAGCGATGTCTTCTCTACCGGCGTGGTCATGGTGGCATTGATCAGCAGCCAATTCGGCGTCACCTGGATCGATACCCTGGCCGCGGTCATCGTCGGCCTGCTGGTCGGCAAGGTCGGCTGGGACCTGCTGTGGGAGTCGGGCCGCGAGCTGGTGGATACCGCCCTGCCCGTGGCCACCCAGGAGGAGATGCGCCGGATGGCGATGAGCGTGCCCGGCGTTCGAGGCATCCACGACCTGCGCACCCGCCAGTCGGCGGGGCGCACCATGCTCGACCTGCATGTGGTGGTCCCGCCGCGGATCAGCGTTTCCGAGGGCCACGAGATCGGCAACGAAGTCAGCCGCCGCCTGCGCAACGGCTTTCCCGCCCTGACCGACCTGACCTTCCATGTCGACCCCGAGGACGACGCCGGCGAGGGAGACCCCAGTCGCTTCCCGGGACTACCCCTGCGCCCCGAGGTGGAAGCCGCCCTGGCCCGCCACTGGTCCTCCCTGCCGGTCTGGTCGGAAATCCACGAGATGGAGCTTCACTACCTCGAAGGGGCGGTCATGGTGGTCATCTGCCTGGACGAAGCGTCCCCTCGGGACAGCCTGACGGTGGCCCATGACCTCGAGCAGCGCGCCGTCGATATCGACTGGCTGTCCCGCGTCGAGGTCCGGCGCCTGGCCGGCATTCCCTATGTGCCGGAGGATGACATCCCCGTCACCGAAGGCGACAATGGCCGCCCTTCCTGAATCGGGCCCGAGCCATGGCAGACGAGCTGCGCATCCTCTATCGCGATGACCACCTGGTGGTCGTGCACAAGCCCGCGGGGCTGCTGGTACATCGCTCCGCCATGGCCCGCGGCGAGCGCGAGTTCCTGCTGCAGCGCCTGCGTGACCAGCTGGGGCGGCGGGTCTATCCCGCACATCGCCTCGACCGTCCCACCTCGGGGGCCATGGTGTTCGCCCTGTCGCCCGAGGTCGCCACTCATCTGGGCAAGGCCTTCGCCGAACGCGAGGTGGCCAAGCGCTACCTGGCGGTGGTGCGAGGCATCGGACCCGAGGCCGAGCGGCTCGACTATGCGCTACGCGAGGAGGACGGCCGCCGCCCCAAGGCGGAGATGCCGGCCCAGGAGGCGGCCACCGAGATCCGCCGCCTGGACAGCGTCGAACTGCCGGTGTGCGTGGACCGTTACCCGCAAAGCCGCTATTCGTTGATGGAGGCGTTTCCGCTGACCGGCCGCCGCCACCAGATCCGCCGCCACCTCTCGCGACGCGGCTATCCGATCATCGGCGACGCCAGGCATGGCAAGGGCAACCATAATCGCTTCTTCGCGGAGCACCTGGAGGCGCCGCGCCTGCTCCTGGCCGCGGTGGGGCTGGCCTTCGACCATCCGGCCACGGGCCAGCGGCTGCGCATCGAGTGCGCCCCGGACGGCGTCATGAGTGCGTTGTTCGAACGCTTCGGCTGGGCCGGCCATCTGCCGAAGGACGGCGTAGGATCGCTGTCGCCCGACCAGGCAGCCTGGCCCGCTTTCGAGGCTCCATCCACCGCCCCACTCACGGCGCTATGAAGACCATGAGTAAGACCATGAGCGACTCTATCACCGCCTCACCCGCCGGCCTCGCCGACGATGACCATGCCCTGCGCTTCGGCGGCATCCGCCGACTCTATGGCGCTCGCGCCTTCGCCCGCTTCCGCACGGCCCATGTGGTGGTCGTCGGGGTGGGTGGTGTGGGCAGCTGGGCCGTCGAGGCCCTGGCGCGTTCGGGCATCGGCAGGCTGACCCTGATCGACCTCGACGATGTTTGCGTCTCCAACGTCAACCGCCAGCTCCACGCCCTGGATGGCACCGTGGGCCGGCCCAAGGTCGAGGTGCTCGCCGAGCGCTGCCGGGCGATCCAGCCGGGCATCGAGGTGGTGGCCGATACCGCCTTCGTCACACCCACCAACCTGGCCGAGCGCATCCCCGAGGACGCCGACCATGTGATCGACGCCATCGACAGCGTGATCGCCAAGGCCGCCCTGATCGCCTGGTGTCGTCGACGCAAGCTGCCGATTACCGTGACCGGCGCCGCCGGGGGCCAGACCGACCCCACGCGCATCCAGGTCGCCGACCTGACGCGTACCGAACACGACCCCCTGCTGGCCAAGGTGCGCTCGCGGCTACGCCGTGACTTCGGCTTCTCGCGCAACCCCCGGCGACGCTTCTCGGTGGAGTGCGTCTATTCCGACGAGCAGCTGGTCTACCCGAGCAGCGACGGCGAGGTCTGCTTCCAGAAGCCCGGCAACGGTGAGGCCACCCGGCTCGATTGCGCCTCCGGCTTCGGCGCCGCCACCTTCGTTACCGGCGGCTTCGGCTTCGTGGCCGCCTCCCGGACCCTGTCGCGGCTGGCCAAACAGGCCGCCCGCCACTCGACGGAGCCTTGAGGCGTTCACCAGCGGTCCGCCGATTCGGCCCTCATCAGCGCCATCACGTCATTTCAGGAGAGTGTCATGTCCCATACGCCACCGGTGCCCGGCATCTACTATCACTACAAGGGCAGTCGCTACGAGGTGCTCGGCCTGGCCCATCACAGCGAAAGCGAGGAGCCCCTGGTGGTCTACCGCGCACTCTACGGGGACTACGGCCTCTGGGTGAGGCCGCTGGCGATGTTCAACGAGTCGGTGGAGGTGCAAGGTGAGCCGGTGCCGCGCTTCGGCCTGGAGAAGGCCTTCTGAAACGCGCCTGTCGAGCGACCGGCGGGGCCGAAACGCACACCGGCGCCACGAGGGCGCCGGTGTCGGCGTGGGAGAGACGCCGCGGGGAAGAGACGCTTATTCGTCGCCGGCTTCCTGCATCTGCTTGAGCATATAATTCTCGAGGCCTACCTTGTCGATCAGCCCCAGCTCGGTCTCGAGGTGGTCGATATGACCTTCCTCGTCGGCCAGCAGGTCGCGGAACAGGTCGCGGGTCACATAGTCCTTGACCTGCTCGCTGTATTCGATAGCGGCAATATAGTCGTTGCGCCCTTCGTGCTCGATCTTGAGGTCACACTCGAGCATTTCGCGCACGTTTTCGCCGATATGCAGCTTGCCCAGGTCCTGCAGGTTGGGAATGCCCTCCAGGAAGAGGATGCGTTCGATCAGCTTGTCGGCATGGACCATCTCCTCGATGGACTCGTCATACTCCCACTTGGCCAGCTTCTGCAGGCCCCAATCCTTGTACATCTTGGCATGCAGGAAGTACTGGTTGATGGCCACCAGCTCATTGCCCAGTGCACGGTTGAGGTGTTCGATAACCTTGCTGTCGCCTTTCATGAATCTGCCTCTCGGTCGTGGGAAGTCATCCCGAAGCTTGGCACGCCGAGGAGACGATTGCCAAATTCAGCAAAGAAGAATATCTGCAGATAGCACTACATGGCCTGCGCTGGACGGCATGCACTAGACAGCATGCACTAGACAGCATAGGCCAGGTCCGTGGCGGAATTCAGCAACGCGTCCTTCACGGCCTCCCGGGCCAGGCTCTTGCCGACACAGGCACACTTGCCGCACTGGGTGCCACAGCCGGTCTCGGCCTGGACCTCGCGCCAGCTACGCGCGCCCTCTTCCACCGCCTGACGGATACGGTGGTCGGAAACTCCCTTGCAGATGCAGACGTACATGCGAACACCTCGCGTTGATCAGCAAGATAAATGTAAATGATTCGCATAAGGTATTGCAACCGCAAACAGGCCCTTTTTTGATCTCGCCCGATTCCTGGTTATCTGGCCGCCTTGGGGAGCACCACCACCCGAGTCCCCGAGGCGATATCCGGCCAGCTGCGGCGCTCGGCATCGAACAGCACCCACAGATAGCCCAGCCCCAGGGCGGCAACGGAGAGCCAGGCCACCAGGTAGCGCGTCATGGCCTGGCGCAGTGACATGGTGCCGCCATCCCGGGTCTGCACCCGCAACCGCCAGGCCTGCATGCCCAGGGTCATGCCGCCACGGCACCAGAAGAAGGCAAAGAAGGCGAAGGCCGACGCCAGCATGATCAGCCGCAGGGAGGCCACCTGGGCGCCACCCACTCCGACCGCCTCGGCGGGCAGGCCGACCAGATGGCGTACCACCAGCAGGTGCAGGCCGGCGACCAGCAGCCAGATGGCGATGACCAGGAAGGCATCGTAGAGCATGGCGCCCAGCCGGCGGCCGAGGCCGGCGGGCCAGACATCGTCGAGGTGGGAAAAACGGCGGGGCATGGTGCTCTCCTAGTCTCAGCCGTTGCGACGCAGCAGGAAAAACCCCACCGCGGCGCAGATCAGGGTCGGCGCCAGCACCGCCCAGGCCGGCGAGAAGCCGAACACCGTGGAGGCCGGCGCCAGCAGGTCCTGCAGGTACTTGAATGCCAGCCCGGTGATCACGCCGTAGAACACCCGCGTACCGGCGGCCACGGTGCGCAGCGGCCCGAACACGAAGGAGGCGGCCACCAGCACCAGCGAGCCCATGGTCAAGGGCAGCAGCATCTTCTGCCAGAAATAGAGCAGCGGCTGGGTCGCCTGCTGGCCCTGGTCCCGCAGATAGCGGGCATAGGCCCATAGCTCGCTCGGCGACTGGCTCTCGACGTCGCGCAACAGGCGCGAGAGCTGCGCCGGGGTCAGCTGGGTATCCCACTCCCGGGTGTCGAGATGGCTGGCCTCGGTCCCCTGTTCGGTGAAGCGCGTCAGCGCCACCTCTTCCAGCACCCAGTGCCCCTCCTGCCATACCGCCCGCGCGGCGCTCAGGGCCTCCACCAGGCGCTGGCCCTCGAAGCGGTAGCGCGAGAGGTCGAGCACGGTGTCATCGGCACGGATGGCACCGAAGCGATAGAAGCTGTCGCCCTCCCGTTGCCAGCCCCCCTTCTGGGTCACCAGGGCGCCGGACCCCTGGATCTTCTCGACACGCCAGGCGCTGGCAAACTGCTCGGTGCGCGGTGAGACATATTCGGCGACCACCAGCACCACGATCACCACCAGGATGATCGGCTTCATGGCGCCCCAGAGAATTCTCGCCAGGGAGCGACCCGCGGCGCGCATCACGGTGAGCTCATTGCTCGAGGCCATGCCACCAAGGCCGATCAACGCACCGATCAGCACCGCCACCGGCGCATACTGGTAGAGCCGCCAGGGCAAGCGCATTCCCAGGTAGAGCAGGACCTGGAAGGCGCCGTAGTCACCCTCCACGTCGCCCAGGTCGTTGATATAGGTGATCACCAGGTCCAGTCCCAGCAGTACTACCTGGACGACGATGATGGCGCCCAGCACATTGCGTGCCAGATAACGGTCGAAGCGATCGGCAATCATCCGCTCATCCCCTTACGCTGGGCGCGCATCATCAGCCCCAGCCCGAGTGCCAGGAAGGCGCCATGGATCGGCCACATGCCCACCGCGGCCGGCAAGCTGCCGCGACCGATGGCATCCAGGGCCGCCAGCAGCAGGCTCAGGTAGGCCACATGCAAGAAGATGGCCGGCAGCAGCTTGGCGAAGCGACCCTGACGCGGATTGACCCGGGAGAGAGGCATCGCCAGCAGGGTCAGAACAAATACCATCAACGGCATGCTCAGCCGCCACTGCAGCTGGGCGTGGGCCTCGGACGACGCCTCGCCCAACAGCTCCCCCGTGGGGGTGAGCTCCGGCGAGTCGAGCTCGCGCAGTGACGCGGCCCGTGACAGGCGTACCGCATAGGTCTCGAACTCGAGGCGCTCGGCCTGGTGACGCCCCGACTCGACGCTGTAACGCTCGCCGTCACTCAGCACCAGGAAGCGGCTATCGGTATCCTCCTCCACCACCTGATGGCCACCCGCGGCGCGGGTCACCGCATTCTCCGGGGTGCCGTCGCTGCGGCGCTGCCGCTCGCTGATAAAGACGCCACGCATCTCGCTGCCGTCCTCGCTGAAACCCTCGATATAGGCGGTGCGTCCGCTACCGAAGTCCTGGAAGCGCCCGGCCCCCAGGGTCGAGAAATCGACTCGGCTGCGCTGATCCTCGAGCAGCGTTTCCGTCTCGAATGCCCCCGCCGGCGTGAGCCACAGGCTGCACAGCCCTACCAGCACGGCCACCAGAACCGCCGGCACCAGGCTCACCTGGAGCAGCTTGTTGGGGCTGGTACCGCAGGCCACCAGCACGGTGATCTCGCTGTTGAGATAGAGCTGGCCATAGGCGAGCAGAATACCCAGGAAGAATGCCAGGGGCAGGATAAGCTCCAGGAACCCCGGCAGATGCAACAGCATCAGGGTGCCGAGGATATCGGCGGGAATCTCCCCCTCGGCGGCATTGCTGAAATAGCGAATAAAGCGGCTACCCATGATCACCAGCAACAGCACGCCGGCCACGGCGGCCATGGTCAAAAGGATCTCGCGGGTCAGGTAACGAAAGATGATCATGCGGCGTCTGCCATGCAATGGGGCCATGCCTTGGGTACACTGGAACGACACGGCAACGTGCCGGCATTATCCAGAATCCCTCTACGCTTGTAACCCCAATTGCCTATCATCCCAACGCTTGTCTTGTGGAGACGCCATGGAATTCCCTGTCAGGACGGGTAACCCCGCCAAGGTCGAAAGTGCCTGTATCGTCATTCCGGTATTCAAGGATGAGGCGCTGCTGCCCACCGCCGCACGCCTGGACGACGCCAGCGAGCGGCTGATAACTCAGTTGCTCGAGCGTGGCGACTTCGATGCCCGGCTGGGCAACGTCCAGCTGGTTCCCTTCGCACCGGGTCTCTCCACGGACCGCCTGCTGCTGGTAGGCCTTGGCGAGCGCGGGAAGTGCCATGAGACCGCCTTTCGCCAGGCGCTGGATGCCGCCTTCACCGCGCTGGCGGGCCTGTCGGTGGACGAGGTCGCCATGGCCTTCACCGAGGTGCCGCTGACGGGTCGCGACAGCGACTGGAAGGCCCGCATGGTCGCCGAAGCCGCCCACCGCGCCCTCTACCGCTTCGAGGACTTCAAGACCGACAAGTCACCCGAGGCGCGCCTCGCCAAGGTCGAGCTACTGGTCAGCGACGACAGCGACGCCGCGGCCGCCGCCGAAGGCGCGCGCATCGGCGAGGCTCTGGGCCGGGGCATCAGCTATGCCCGCACCCTGGGCAACCTGCCCGGCAATGTCTGTACCCCGAGCTACCTGGCAGAACAGGCCGAAGCGCTGGGCCAGGGCTCCGATGGCATGCTGCAGGTGGATATCCTCGATGAACCGGCCCTCGAAGCACTGGGTGCCCATAGCCTGCTCTCCGTGGGCCGGGGCAGCGAGCAGCCCTCACGCCTGATCGTCATGCGCTATCAGGGCGCGGAGAACCCCGACGAGGCCCCCCATGTGCTGGTCGGCAAGGGCATCACCTTCGATACCGGCGGTATCTCGCTGAAGCCCGGCGAGGCCATGGACGAGATGAAGTTCGACATGTGCGGCGCGGCGAGCGTGTTCGGCACGCTCAAGGCGACCCTCGGCATCCGTCCCAGGGTGAACCTGGTGGCCATCGTGGCCGCCGCCGAGAACATGCCGGACGGCCGAGCCACCAAGCCGGGCGATATCATCAAAACCCTCAAGGGGCTCTCGGTGGAGGTGCTCAACACCGACGCCGAGGGCCGCCTGGTCCTGTGCGACGCCCTGACCTACGCCGAGCGCTTCGAGCCCGCCAGCGTGGTGGATATCGCGACCCTGACCGGCGCCTGCATCATTGCCCTGGGCCATCACGCCACCGGCCTGCTATCCAACGACGATGACCTGGCTCTGGACCTGCTGGATGCCGGCGAGGCCGCCTGGGATCGCGCCTGGCACCTGCCGCTGTGGGACGAATATCAGGAACAGCTTGACTCCAACTTCGCCGACCTGGCCAATATCGGCGGTCGCCCGGCGGGCACCATCACGGCGGCCTGCTTCCTGTCGCGTTTCGCCGACCGCTTCCCCTGGGCACACCTGGATATTGCCGGCACTGCCTGGTCATCCGGCAAGCAGAAGGGAGCCAGCGGCCGCCCCGTGGGCCTGTTGACCCAATACCTGCTGGACCGCGAGGCCGACGCCGCGGTGGAGACCTCGATGGAATAACGGCGATCCGGCCCCGGTGGCCGCAATCGCCCCGGGGCATGCCGGAGGCCGGCCGTGATTCAGGGCTTGCGTTTTCTTCGCGCCGCCTTTTTCATGGAGATCGATCCAGACCCACGACCCGGGCCCCCGCCGGCCCGAACGTTCTTTACCCACCCGGAGCCCTCGGCTCCGGGCGTAGCGGAGACCCCTTGCCGTGTCGACTGAACACTTCGAACTGCTCCCCAACGCCGCTCCCACGGCCACCAATATCCGCGAGGACATCCTCGCCAATCCCGGTTTCGGCCAGTACTTTACCGATCACATGGCCCACGTGCGCTGGACCCTGGACGGTGACTGGCACGGCCATAACGTGCGCCCCTATGGTCCACTGACCCTGGACCCCGCCGCCGCCGTGCTGCACTACGCCCAGGAGATCTTCGAGGGCATCAAGGCCTATCGCCATGCCGATGGTTCCATCTGGACCTTCCGCCCCGAGAAGAATGCCGAACGCTTCCGGCGTAGCGCTCGTCGCCTGGCCCTGCCGGAACTTTCCGACGCCGACTTCATCGGCTCGCTCAAGGCCCTGCTGTCCCAGGACCATGCCTGGGTGCCCACGCCTCAAGGCGAGGCCGACGAGTGCAGCCTCTACCTGCGCCCCTTCATGATCGCCAGCGAAACCTTCCTCGGCGTGCGCCCGGCCCAGGAGGTCGACTACTACGTGATCGCCTCGCCGGCGGCCGCCTACTTCAAGGGTGGCATCGAGCCGGTCTCGATCTGGCTCTCGGAGCACTACAAGCGTGCCGCCCCCGGGGGTACCGGCTTCGCCAAGTGTGGTGGCAACTACGCCGCCTCCCTGGCGGCCCAGAAGGAAGCCAGCGCCAATGGCTGCGGCCAGGTCGCCTTCCTCGATGCCGTCGAGAACCAGTGGATCGAGGAACTGGGCGGCATGAACCTGTTCTTCGTATACCAGGACGGGCGTATCGCGACACCCCGCCTGACCGACACCATTCTCGAGGGCATCACCCGCGATTCGGTGTTGACCCTGGCCCGTGACGAGGGGCTGACCCCGGAGGAGCGGCCGATCAGCATCGCCGAGTGGCGCGAAGGCGCGGCCAACGGCGAGATCACCGAGGTCTTCGCCTGCGGCACCGCGGCGGTGATCACCCCGGTGGGCGAACTGGTCAGCGACCAGGAGCGCATCCGCCTGGCCGGCGACAACGGCAACCCCATCGCCAAGCGCCTGCGCACCAAGCTGCTCGACCTGCAGTATGGCCGCGCCGAGGACACTCACGGCTGGCTCACCCGGCTGGTGTAACAGCGCCATCGCCGCGTCGGGCCCGCTAAAGCGGGTTCGCGGCTCTCTCCACCGAGGCGAGGGGCGCCGAAGGGCAGGCCGACGCGGAGGTCCTACGCCAGGGATGGCGTCGGTAGCGTACAGGGACGTATTCACAGCGCCTCCGCAAAGGCCTGTCCCGAGGGAAAGCCCCGGGCAGATCCAGATGACCCAGATCGATTTCTATGTTCTCCCCGACACCACCCTGAAGGCGCGTCTCGACTTCGCCTGCCGGCTGGCCGAGACCATCCAGCGCAAGGGCTATCGGCTGCATCTGCATGCCGAGGATGACACCATGGCCAGGGAGCTCGACGAGGCGCTCTGGACCTTCCGCGCCGACGCCTATGTACCCCATGCCCTGGCCGATGACGCCCTCGCCGAACGGGTGGCGGTGACCATCGGCTGGGCCGAGCCACCGCCCCCCGAACGCTCGGTCCAGGCGCTTCTCAATCTCGCGCCCGGCATCCCCGAATGGTTCTCGCGCTTCGAGCGTGTCGCCGAGATCATCAACCAGCACCAGGCCGTACTGACCGCCAAGCGCGAGTGCTGGCAGACCTACCGCCAGCGGGGCTACCCGGTCAAGGCGCATCAGCTGCGCGGCCAGTCAGGCTGACGCCGACCGCCGCACCGGGCTATAATGAGCCCCATTTTTCGTCGCCATTCCTGCCGCCCGGTCCCCTGGCCGGCGGTGTTTATTTCTGGACCCGGAACGCCCATGGACAAGACCTACCAACCCGAGCAGATCGAATCCCGCTGGTACCAGCGCTGGGAGGCCGACGGCCGCTTCGCCCCCTCGGGCGAGGGTGCGCCCTACTCCATCATGATTCCGCCGCCCAACGTCACCGGCAGCCTGCACATGGGCCACGCCTTCCAGGACACCATCATGGACACCCTGACCCGCTGGCGGCGGATGCAGGGGCATAACACCCTGTGGCAGGTGGGCACCGACCACGCCGGCATCGCGACCCAGATGCTGGTCGAGCGCAAGGTCGCCGCGGAAGAGGGCAAGAGCCGCCATGACCTCGGCCGCGAGGCCTTTATCGACAAGGTGTGGGAGTGGAAGCAGGAGTCCGGCGACCATATCACCCGTCAGCTGCGTCGCATGGGGGCCAGCGTCGACTGGAGCCGCGAGCGCTTCACCATGGATGACGGCTTCTACCAGGCGGTCCAGGAAGTCTTCGTGCGTCTCTACGAGGACGACCTGATCTACCGGGGCAAGCGGCTGGTCAACTGGGACCCGACCCTGCACACCGCGATCTCCGACCTCGAGGTGGAGAATCGCGATCAGCAGGGCAGCTTCTGGCACTTCCGCTACCCCCTGGCCGATGGTGTCACTACCGACGACGGCAAGGATTATCTGGTCGTTGCCACCACCCGCCCGGAGACGCTGCTTGGTGACACCGGGGTGGCGGTCAATCCCGAGGACCCGCGTTACGCCGCTCTGATAGGCAAGTTCATCACGCTGCCACTGGTGGGTCGCCGCATTCCCATCGTCGCCGATGAACACGCCGACATGGAGAAGGGCTCGGGCTGCGTGAAGATCACCCCCGCCCACGACTTCAACGACTACGAGGTGGGTCGGCGCCAGAACCTTCCGCTGATCAATGTCTTTACCCAGGATGCCGCCATCCTCTCCGAGGCCGAGGCCTTCGATATTCAGGGGCGGCCGCTGCCCGATATCGACCCGACCCTGCCCCAGGCCTATGCGGGCCTGGAGCGCTTCGAGGCGCGTCAGAGCATCGTCGCCGACATGGAGGCCGCCGGCCTGCTCGAGCAGGTCGAGGCGGTCAACAACACCCTGCCCTTCGGAGACCGCTCCGGCGACATCATCGAGCCGCTGCTGACCGACCAATGGTTCGTGGCCGTGGAAAGCCTGGCCAAGCCCGCCATCGAGGCCGTGGAGAAGGGGGATATTCAGTTCGTACCCAAGAACTACGAGAACATGTACTTCGCCTGGATGCGCGACCTCCAGGATTGGTGCATCTCTCGTCAGCTATGGTGGGGCCATCGCATCCCCGCCTGGTACGACGCCGACGGCAACGTCTATGTGGCACGCAGCGAACAGGAAGCCCGCGAACGCCACGGCCTGGCGGCCGACCTCGAACTGAGCCAGGACGAGGACGTGCTGGACACCTGGTTCAGCTCGGGCCTGTGGACCTTCGGCACCCTGGGCTGGCCCCAGCAGACCGAAGAGCTCAAGACCTTTCACCCCTCCAGCGTGCTGGTCACCGGCTTCGATATCATCTTCTTCTGGGTCGCACGGATGATCATGCTGACCCTGAAGTTCACCGGCGAGGTGCCCTTCAAGCAGGTCTATGTGCATGGCCTGGTGCGTGATGGACAGGGCCAGAAGATGTCCAAGTCCAAGGGCAACGTGCTGGACCCCATCGACCTGATCGATGGCATCGAGCTGGACACGCTGCTCGAAAAGCGCACCGGCAACATGATGCAGCCCCAGAAGGCCAAGGCGATTGCCAAGGCCACGCGCAGCGAGTTCCCGGAGGGCATCGAGCCCCACGGCACCGATGCGCTGCGCTTCACCTTCCTCTCCCAGGCCACCACCGGGCGGGATATCAAGTTCGATATGGGCCGCCTGGATGGCTACCGCAACTTCTGCAACAAGCTGTGGAATGCCTCACGCTACGTGCTGATGAACGCCGAGGGCGAAGACACCGGCCTGGGCGATGCGGCGGTCGAGCTGTCCCTGGCGGATCGCTGGATCCTCTCGCGGCTGCAACAGACGGCCACCCAGGTGACCCGGGCCATGGAAGAGTTCCGCCTGGATCATGCCTCCCAGGCGCTCTACGAATTCGTCTGGAATGAATACTGCGACTGGTACCTGGAACTCTCCAAGCCGGTACTCTGGGACGATAACGCCGGCCTCGATGCCAAGCGCGGCACCCGCCAGACCCTGGTTCGCGTGCTGGAATCGATCCTGCGCCTGGCCCACCCGATGATGCCCTATATCTCCGAGGAGATATGGCAGCGTGTCGCGCCTTTGGCCGGCACTCACCAGGGTGACGAGGATTCCATCATGGCCAAGCCCTGGCCGGTGGCGAATGAGGCACTGCTCGATGAAGACGCCGTCCGCAATATCGAGTGGCTCAAGGGGGTCATCATCGCCGTGCGTAATATTCGCGCCGAGATGAATATCGCACCGGGCAAGCCCCTGGAGGTACTGCTGACCAAGGGCGGCAGCGCCGACCGCGAACGCCTGGAGGCCAACCGCCTGTTCCTGGCCAAGCTCGCCAAGCTGGAGAGCCTCGACTGGCTGGAAGACCCCCAGCAGGCCCCCCTGTCGGCCACCCAGCTGGTCGGCGAAATGGAAGTACTGGTGCCCATGGCCGACCTGATCGACAAGGAGACGGAGCTCGCACGCCTCGACAAGGAAATCGGCAAGCAGGACAAGTTGATCGGTGGCATCGAGAAGAAGCTGTCCAACGACGGCTTCGTGGCCAAGGCCCCCGCCGCGGTGGTGGAGAAGGAACGCGGCAAGCTGGCCGACCTCCAGGCCTCCCGTCGCCTGCTGATGGAACAGCGCGACAAGATTGCCGCCCTGTAGGCCGTCGGTCCTCCAGCACCTCACCTGATACCCCACCTAGCCCCCCACGACAGGCCCGGTCACCCGACCGGGCCTGTCGTGGGCATGTGTCCCTACTCTTCTGCCGAGGGCTGAACAGAAGCGGATGCGACCCTACGCTTCCCCGTCTGAATCAGCACCACCCCTCCGAGAATCAATGCCAACGCGAGTATAACGGTCGTGGTGATCTCCTCGCCGACCACCGCGCCAATGATTACCGCCACCACCGGTGCGATATAGGTCGTGCCGGATGCCTGCACGGAACCGAGCCTTTCGATGATGAAGTAATAGCAGAAGAAGGCGCCGCCGGTGCCTAGCATGCCCAGGCCGACGACGGCGCCCCACAGTGCGCGCGAATCCGTCGTTATGGCGGCCATGCCGTCGAAGTCGGTCAGTATCAGCAGGGTCAGAAGCGCGAGCCCCGTCTGCCAGGTCGCCAGTGCCAGCGGGGGCAGCTTCAGCGGCGACAGGAATCGTTGGGCATAGACGAATGACACCCCGAGGCTCAGGGTCCCGGCCAGCATCCAGAAGACCCCTGCCAGCGCCACGCCGTCGGCGCCTTCCCAGGGACGGGCGCTCAGCGCGATACCGATGAAGCCCAGGAAAACGCCGGCCGCCATCTGGCCGGTCGGGCGATCCTGGCGCAGAAACAGGAAGGCGCAGATGAAGGTGAAGATGGGAATCGAACCACTCAGGAGCCCGGCAATGCTGGACGGAAGCCGGGCGGTGCCGGCCACGAATCCATAATAATAGAACGTCGTCGCCAGCATCGACATGACCGCAAAGTGCGGCAGATGACGGAGCTGCTCACGCGTCAGGACCCTGGCTCGCCAGGCCATCAAGGCCAGGGGAAGAAAACCGAACAATACCCGCAGGAATACCGTCTGTGTGGGCGAGATCAGATCGGTGGCCCACTTCATGAAGATGAAGTTTGAGCCCCAGATAATGCCAAGCGCGACAAGCGCCATATAGGCACGCAACATGGTGTTTCTCCTTCAGGAAAGCGTAACGCGGATATTCTTGTCGGAGGCACCGCCTGGGCCTTCCGACGGCAACAGGGTCACGGCACACGTGTAGAATTTCTCTTTCGTCATGATGACCTCCTCCGGCCAGATTCTGGAGGCATTGTGCCAAGTGATGGCAGGCATTTCGCGCGATGAATAAACGTGAGAGACTGTAGAAAATCTATAGGCTATAGGCATGACCTTATCCCGCCGTAAGCTTCCCCCGCTCAATGCCCTGCGCGCCTTCGAGGTCTCGGGCCGCCGCTTGAGTTTTCGAGCCGCCGCTGATGAGCTGGGTGTCACCCAGGGTGCCGTCGCGCAGCAGGTACGCGCGCTGGAGGAACACCTGGGCCTGGCCCTGTTCCAGCGTTTGCCCCGTGGCCTGGCCCTGACACCAGCGGGCGCGGCCTACCTGACGGATTTGACCCGCGCCTTCGATACGCTCGGAGACGCCACCGGACGACTACTGCAGCAACCGGATACTGTCACGATCAGTGTGACGCCGACCTTCGCCGCGAAGCTACTGATCCCGCGCCTGGCCGAGCTGAACGCGACCCTTCCCGGTGTCGAGTTGCGCACGGTCGCCACCGAGACGCTCTCCGCCTTTGATCGCGACCAGGTAGATATTGCCGTGCGGCTAACCCGCCCCCCGTTTCCCTCCGGGCTGGAGGCCAAGCTGCTGTTCCATCAGGAGCTGATCGCGGTCGCCAGTCCGTATCTGCTCAAGGGGTTGCCGCTTCCCCTGACCGGGGAACGGCTTCGGGAACTCCCGCTATTGCACGACGCCCACGATCATTGGCCGATGTTCTTGCGAAGGCTCTTGCAAAAGCCCTTTCGAAACGACGGCAAGCTATCCGGCGCGACATTCAGCCAGACGACACTGGCGCTGGATGCGGCCCTGGCCGGCCAGGGCGTCGCCCTGGCGTGTCGGGCATTTGTGGCGGGGGACCTCGAAGCCGGACGCCTGGTGCAGGTCGCGGATGAGGCCATGATCAAAGAACCCAGTTACTTCCTGGTCCGCAAGCGCTCCCCATTGCCTCTCGCCTCCCAGGAAGCGGTATGGGGCTGGTGCCTGGCCCGTCTCTCATGACGCGAGCCCAGGCGGGCATAAAAAAGCCCCGAGCAAATGAATGCCCGGGGCTTTCGATATAAAGGCGATACTAAATCTCGTCGACCCTACATGAACAACCCCCGAACACGTGAATGTTCGGGGGTTGTTCGCTATAAGCTCGATATCAGTGCCTGGCGATGGTCGACTGGCCAATAATTTCGTCGGCTCTACCGTCCGCCAGATATGAAAAAACCCCGAACACGTGAATGTTCGGGGTTTTTTCGGTATAAGTGCCTGACGATGACCTACTCTCGCATGGGGAGACCCCACACTACCATCGGCGCTAAGCGGTTTCACTGCTGAGTTCGGCATGGGATCAGGTGGTTCACGCTCGCTATGGTCGTCAGGCGAAAAACGGTGAATCATGCTGACGCGAACGTTTCAAGGCGTATCCGGCGTCGTGGGTCATCACAGACCCCTTGGGTGTTATATGGTCAAGCCTCACGGGCCATT
>NZ_CANLFS010000010.1 GCF_947490095.1 uncultured Halomonas sp.
ATCTTTCGAACAGCGCCGGTTCGAACAGCGCCGGCATGTTCTGCCATCTCTCCATGCATGGCGGCTGGCGCGGTCCGAGGCTATTTGACCCCCAGCCGACGGGCCAGCTTGTGTAAATTGCTGGGATCTACCTCGAGCCGCCGGGCGGCCGCCGCCCAGCGCCCGTTACAGGCCGCGAGGGCCTCACGGATCGCCGCCCGCTGAGCCTGGTCAACGCGCTCGCGCAGCGCCAGTGGCGCCGGCGCGGCCGCCTCTTCGCGTGCCCTCTCAGCCCATGCCGTCTCCTGACGAGCGGCCTCGGCGGGAGCGGCCTCCGGCGCCGGCAGATCGAGCCACTCGGGCACCAGGGTAATGATATCGTCGCGCCGCGCGCCGTGGCTCAAGGCCTTGATCGCCGCGCGGCTGATCACATGCTCCAGCTCACGCACATTACCCGGCCAGTCATAGGACAGCAGCCGCGCCTCCGCCTCCGGAGAGAGGCGCAGGCTGCGCATCCCGAGCCGGGTGCGATTGATCTCCAGGAAGTGGCCGGCGAGTACCAGCACATCGCTCCCTCGATCACGCAGCGGCGGAATGGCCACCGGATAGACCGACAGGCGATGGTAGAGGTCGGCACGAAAGCTGCCGGCACGCACCGCCTCGGCCAGTTGACGATTGGTGGCGGCGATGATGCGCACATCCACGCGGCGCGGCGTATCCTCGCCCAGGCGCTGCACCTCGCCCTCCTGAATCGCGCGCAGCAGCTTGGCCTGCACCGACAGCGCCAGCTCGCCCACCTCGTCGAGGAACAGGGTGCCGCCATCGGCGGCCTCGAAACGCCCGGCACGCGCCGCGGTGGCGCCGGAGAAGGCCCCCCTCACATGGCCGAACAGCTCGCTCTCGGCCAGCGTCTCGGGCAGCGCCGCACAGTTCACCTGCACCAACGGCGCGGCGTGTCGCGCCGAGCGGCGATGCAGGCGGCGGGCAAAGAGCTCCTTGCCGACACCGGTCTCGCCACTGAGCAGTACCGACAAATCCGCTCCCGCCACGATATCGAGCTCGCGCAGCAGCCGCTGCAGCGCCCCGCTATGACCGAGGATATCGCGGGCCGCGGGGGCGGCCAGCGGCAGGCCGCTATCCTGCCGGGCCATGCGCAGGGCGCGCAGATCACGCTCCAGGCGACTGACCCTTACCGCGGATTCGACCAGCAGCGCATAACGCTCCAGGGCGGCACAGGCGGCGGCATCGAAGGTTCCCGCCTCCAGGGCATCCAGGGTCAACACCCCCCAGGGCTCGCCCTCCACGTACAGGCCGATACCCATGCAGTCATGGACATCCAGGGGCTGGCCGGGCTGCTGCTCCACCAGGCCATCATAGGGGTCCGGAAGGCTGGCATCCGGAGCGAAGAGGGTGGCGCGGCGACTGGCGAAGATGGTGGCCAGGCGCGGATGCTGGACCAGCTCGAAGCGACGCCCCAGCGCCTCTCGCACCAGGCCATCCAGGGCCAGCGGCACCAGGCAGCCCTCCTCCAGGCGCAGCAGGCAGACGGCACCGCACCGGAAGACTTCGCGCAGGGTGCGTACCAGGCGCTGCAGGCGCACCGCGCTGGGCAGGTCGACCACCAGGTCCGCCAGCAGGCTATCGTCAAGCATGGTGAGAATCACCTTGAAGGGTTTTATTCACCCTAAATCGTCCGGGTATTTTTCACCACTCTCGCCGCGCCCCGAGTCCATCGTCGATGGCTTCGTCGACGATGTTGTCGATGATGTTGTGGTCGACGGGACTTGGCACGCCACTTGCTTGGTAAGGGGTAGCACTCGGACCGTCTTTATCCTCTTCCCCCAGGAGCCTCTACCATGAACCTGATCGAACAGACCGTCGGCCGCACCGCCCTGACCCTGCCCGGCGCCACCCGGGTTTTCCGCGACCACAACATCGACTTCTGCTGCGGTGGGCGCATCACCCTGCGCGAGGCCGCCGAGCGCATCGGCCTTTCCCCCGAGGCGCTGACGGCCGAACTCGAGGCCCTGCCGGCAGGCGAGAGTGATGTGCGCGACTGGCAATCGGCCAGCAACGACGAACTGATCGAGCATATCCTGACCCGCTATCACGATGTCCATCGCCAGCAACTGCCCGAGCTGGTGCGCATGGCCCGCCGCGTCGAACAGGTCCACGGCGAGCGGGACACCTGCCCCAACGGCCTCGCCGACCTCCTCACCACCCTCTATCAGGCGATGGAGAGCCATATGCAGAAGGAGGAGCAGATCCTCTTCCCGATGCTGCGCCGGGGCGGTGCCGCCCAGGCCCAGGGCCCCATCGCCGTGATGCGCCACGAGCACGACGACCATGGTGAACACCTGGAGCAGCTGGCGGCACTGACCGACGATATCACCCCGCCCAAGGGGGCCTGCACCACCTGGCGTGCGCTCTACACAGGACTGGGAGAGTTCCGCGACGACCTGATGCAGCACATTCACCTGGAGAACAACCTGCTCTTCGAACGCGCCGGCTAAGCCGGCCACACAGATGACGGGGCGTCGCCGCAAGCCTCGGCGATGCCCCCGGGAGGCCCCATGAAAACCCTTGTTTTCGAACGCCTGCATGCCGACCATCACCGCTATGCGGCGCTGCTCTGCATCCTCGACCGCCAACTGCATATCGCCACCTGCGACGAGATTCCCGATTACTGCCTGCTGGCCAGGCTCTGCCACTACCTGACCCACCAGCCCGAGGAGTGGCACTACCCGGTGGAGGACGTCCTCTTCGCCCGCCTGGCCGACTGCGATACACAGAGCGCCGACCTGCTCGCCGTGCTTACCGAGGAACACCGACGGATCACCCGCGATGGCAAGGCGCTCGAAGCGACCTTCCACCGCTGGGCCGAGGACTCGCCACAGGCCGAACTCGACCTGAACCGACTCAACCTTGCCCGGTCCTTCAGCGAGCTCTATCACCATCACCTGCACAGCGAGAACCGGCACGTCTATCCGCTTCTCGAGCGCTGCATCGATGCCGATGAACTGGAACGGCTGGCGCCTCGGCTCGCCCTGGCGAGCCCCGCGGAAGGCGGCCCCGGCTTTCAGCGGCTCTATCGACAGGTCGCCGACCACCACACCGGCCTGCGCCTGGGCCACGGCGAGCAGGCCGACTTCTGTCCCTTGTGCGACGCGCGACCCGACCACGCCTGACCCGCCACCCGCGGCTGCCCATCCGCGCCTCGCCTGATGCCACCCGACTCCCCCATGGGCGCTGCCCATGGGGGCTGTCCATGGGGGCTGTCCATGGGGGCTGTCCATCGAGGACTTCCCATCGAGGGCTGCCCATCGAGGGCTGCCCATCGGGGTCATGAGGAGTGCCGCCTGCCGATTCTCCGATACTGCCGCGAGACTGATCTGGGTCAGGTTTCTACCCGGCTCTAAGGACTATCCTGCACGAACACAATATATGGTATTAAAAAATACAACACACACCATATATGGACACATGCAGCGAAAAGGAGCCCCCCATGGCAAGTCCGCAGCCCGGCGCCGTCGATGTCGCCTCGACGGTCAACGAGTACCTCCAGCGCACCGACTGGCGTGTCAATGCCAACGCCAACCAGGGCTATTCCCTGGGCGGGCTGATCCTCAACGCCTCCGGCAAGCTGGTGGCCAATTACTGGCTGAACGAGGTCTATCCCGCCGCGGTGAGCGAGGCCCATCGGGAGGCCGACCTGCATATCCACGACCTGGACATGCTCGGCGGCTACTGCGCCGGCTGGTCGCTGCGCACGCTGCTGACCGAGGGCTTCAACGGGGTGCCGGGCCGGGCGGAGAGTGCCCCGCCCCGCCACCTCTCCAGCGCCCTGGGGCAGATGGTCAACTTCCTCGGCACCCTGCAGAACGAGTGGGCCGGTGCCCAGGCATTCAGCTCCTTCGATACCTACCTGGCGCCCTTCGTGCGTCTCGATGGCCTCGATTATCCAGCGGTGAAGCAGGCGGTGCAGGAATTCATCTACAACCTCAACGTGCCATCGCGCTGGGGTAGCCAGACACCGTTCACCAACCTGACCTTCGACTGGGTGTGCCCAGAGGATCTGCGCGACCGGGTGCCGGTCATCGGCGGCGAGGAGCAACCCTTCACCTATGGCGAACTGCAGGACGAGATGGACCTGCTCAACCGCGCCTACCTGGAGGTGATGGAGGAAGGCGACGCACAGGGGCGGGTGTTCACCTTCCCGATCCCCACCTACAACATCACCCACGACTTCGACTGGCAGGGCGACAACGCCGAGCGGCTCTTCGCCCTGACCGCCAAGTACGGGCTGCCCTACTTCCAGAACTTCCTCAACTCGGAGCTGGAGCCACACATGGTGCGTTCCATGTGCTGCCGCCTGCAGCTCGACCTGACCGAGCTGCTCAAGCGCGGCAACGGGCTGTTCGGCAGTGCCGAGCAGACCGGCTCGCTGGGTGTGGTGACCATCAACTGCGCGCGCCTGGGCCACCGTTTCGCCGGCGACCGGGCGGGACTCTTCCGGGAGCTGGACCGGCTGCTCGAACTCGGCCGCGACAGCCTGGAGATCAAGCGAGGCTGCATCCAGGGCTGGATGGACGACGGCCTCTATCCCTACAGCCGCCGCTACCTGGGCACCCTGCGTAACCACTTCGCCACCCTGGGGGTAAACGGCCTCAACGAGATGGTGCGCAACTTTTCCGACGACCATGTCGATATCGCCGACCCCGAAGGCCAACAGCAGGCCCTGGAATTGCTGGACCACGTCCGCGAACGCATGCGGGAATTCCAGGCGTCGACCGGCCACCTCTACAATCTGGAAGCGACCCCGGCCGAGGGTACTACCTACCGCTTCGCCAAGGAGGATCGCCGACGCTTCCCCGGCATCCTGCAGGCGGGCACGGCACAGTCGCCCTATTACACCAACTCCAGCCAGTTACCGGTGGGCCACACCGATGACCCCTTCGAGGCCCTGTTGCACCAGGACCCGCTGCAGACCCGCTACACCGGCGGCACCGTGCTGCACCTCTACATGCGCGAGCGGCTCTCGTCGGTCGAGGCCTGCAAGACCCTGGTGCACACCGCCCTCTCCCGCTTCCGCCTGCCCTATCTCACCGTGACGCCGACCTTCTCGATCTGCCCGGTGCACGGCTACCTGGCCGGCGAACATGAGTTCTGCCCGAAGTGCGACGAGGCACTCCTGGCGACGCGTGCCCGGGCCGACACCACGGCCTGAGGCCTTTCCTGCAAGACACCCAAGGTAAAAAGGAGCATCACATGCGCCATAGCGCCGAAAACCTGCCCACCGAAGAACGCCAGCGCTGCGAGGTCTGGACCCGGGTGATGGGCTATCACCGCCCGGTCGCCCAGTTCAACCACGGCAAACAGGCCGAGCATCGTGAGCGTGAGCACTTCAACGAGTCAGCTATCCGCACATGACTCTCCCACCCACCCTGGCACCCCGGCGACACCGGGGTGTCCGCCAGGAAGGCATCCATGTCAGATTTCGCCTCCCATCGGCCGTGCCTCCCCGTGGCCGGCCTGACCCCCATGACCACCCTGGATTATCCCGGCCACCTGGCGAGTGTCGTCTTCCTCCAGGGCTGCCCACTGCGCTGCGGCTACTGCCATAACCCCCAGATGCTCACCCCCAGGAAGGCCGAGCCCGACGAGTGGGCGAGAGTCGAGGCCTTCCTCGAAACGCGCCGGGGCCTGCTGGAGGGCGTGGTGTTCAGCGGCGGCGAGCCCACCCTGCACGCCGACCTGCCGCTGGCCGCCGCGCGGGTCCGCGCCCTGGGTTTCAAGGTCGGATTGCACACCGCCGGCGTCTATCCCCGGCGCCTGGCGGCGCTGCTGCCCCATCTCGACTGGGTGGGGCTCGACGTGAAGGGGCCGGATGCACAGTTCGACGCCATCGTCGGCCGGCCCGGCATGGCCGCCGCCCATCGCGAGAGCCTGGCCCGGCTGCTGGCCAGCGATATCGACGTCGAATGCCGCACCACGGTCCACTGGCGCGACTTCGACCTGGAAGGGCTGCGGCGCCTGGCCCTGGACCTGGCCGCACAGGGCGTGAAGCACTATGCCATCCAGGTGGCGCGCGCCGAGCAGTGCCTGGATGCACGCTATGCGATATCACCGCCGAATGCTCCCGCCTCCACGGCCGTCGCGTCGCTGGCGGCCAGCCTGCGCGACGCCTTCCTCCGGCTCGAGCTGCGTCACTGAGGCGCGTGCTCGGCAGACCGCCTGCGCCATGACCCGAGTCAATAGTCCGCGGAGAATAGTCGACTAGCATGGTCGGGATTCCCACGACAGGAGGCTCACCATGGAGCTCGTCTGCCCCGCCGGCAACTTGCCCGCCCTTAAGCGCGCCGTGGATGAAGGGGCCGATGCCGTCTATTTCGGCTTTCAGAACACCACCAATGCCCGCCAGTTCGCCGGCCTCAACTTCACCGACAAGCGTGCCAGGGAGGGCATCGACTATGCCCATGCCCGGGGCAAGCGAGTCTTCTGCGCCATCAACACCTACCCACAGCCGGATGGCTGGGCGATGTGGACCCGTGCCGTGGATCAGGCCGCGGATCTCGGCGTCGACGCCCTGATCATGGCCGACATGGGGCTGCTCGACTACGCCGCCCGCCGCCACCCGGACCTCGCCCGCCACCTCTCGGTGCAGGGCTCGGCCACCAGCCACGAGGCGCTGCGCTTCTATCACGACCAGTTCGGCATCAAGCGCGCCGTGCTGCCGCGGGTGCTCTCCATGACCCAGGTACGCGACCTGGCGAAGCAGAGCCCGGTGGAACTCGAGGTCTTCGCCTTCGGCAGCCTCTGCATCATGGCCGAGGGCCGCTGCTATCTCTCCTCCTACCTGACCGGCGAATCGCCCAACACTCGCGGCGTCTGCTCCCCGGCGGCCCATGTGCGCTGGGAAGAGACCCCCGAGGGCCTCGAGTCGCGCCTCAACGGGGTGCTGATCGACCGCTACGGCGAGGGCGAGAACGCCGGCTACCCGACGCTGTGCAAGGGGCGCTTCGCGGTGGGCGGCGAGACCTATCACGCCATCGAGGAGCCCACCAGCCTCAACACCCTGGAGTTACTGCCGGAACTCGAGGAACTCGGCATCGCGGCGGTGAAGATCGAGGGCCGCCAGCGCAGCCCGGCCTATGTGTCCAAGGTGGCCGGCATCTGGCGCCAGGCCCTGGACCGGCTGGCGCAGGCCCCGGGCCGCTTCCACACCGAGCCCGCCTGGATGACCGGCCTGGGCGAGGTCTCCGAAGGCAGTACCACCACCCTGGGCGCCTACGAGCGCCGCTGGAAATAGGAGAGCCCCATGTCCGCCATCCCCACGCTTCGGCTGTCGCTCGGCCCGGTACTCTTCTACTGGACCCGCCAGCATTACGCCGACTTCTATCGCGAGGCCGCCGACTGGCCGGTGGAGGTCGTGCATCTCGGCGAGTCGGTGTGCTCGCGGCGCCGCGACATGAAGCTCGACGACTGGCTCGGCATCGGCCGTGAGCTGGCCCAGAGCGGCAAGCAGGTGGTGCTCTCGAGCCTGGCCCTGATCGAGTCCGAGGCCGACCTGCGCGATCTCCGCAAGCTGTGCGACAACGGCGAGTTCCTGGTCGAGGCCAACGACCAGAGCGCCCTGCAGCGCCTCTCGGCGGCGGGCCTGGCCTTCGTGGCCGGCGCCGCCCTCAACCTCTACAACCCGGCCACCCTGGCGGTCCTCTCCCGTCTCGGGATGCAGCGCTGGCAGGCCCCGGTGGAGATGTCCCGGGACGAGCTCGCCCGCCTGCTGGACGACTGCCGACGGCAGGGCCTCGACGCCCCCTGCGAGGTATTCGCCTACGGCCATCTGCCGCTGGCCTGGTCATCTCGCTGCTTTACGGCACGGCGCTATCAGAAACCCAAGGACCGCTGTCAGTTCGTCTGCCAGAAGCACCCCGAGGGGCTGGCGCTGCGATCCCAGGAGTCCCAGCGGGTCTTCACGCTTAACGGCATCCAGACCCTGTCCGGGGCCTGCCAGGATCTGCGCCACGAGGTGTCGGACATGGCCGCGATGGGCGTCGGCGCGGCGCGCCTGAGCCCGCGCCCGACGGGCATGGCGGAGGTGGTCGAGGCCTTCGATGCGGCGCGCCGGGGCGAATTGCCTTCTCCCGACCCGCTCAGCCTGGTCGACGCCGAGGCCTGCGACGGCTACTGGCATGCCCGCCCCGGCATGGACCACAGCCGCGCGGCCTCGCCGGAATGAGTGTCGAGATGATCCCCCTGGTGCCTGAATCCAGCCGCTCGATTCGCCTGCCGATCGCCGGCTTCGAGGCCCGTGACGACCACGCCTTCCCCGGGCGCCGGGCGGCGGTGGTCTACCTGCAGGGCTGCCCGCTGGCCTGCGGCTACTGCGAGACGGCGAGCAGCATGGGGCCGGCACGACGGCCGGCGCCGGGCGAATGGCAGGCACTCGAGGCGTTGCTGGCCGCGCGGGTCGGTGAGATCGAGGCCGTGGTGTTCAGCGGCGGCGAGCCCACCCTGCACCCGGACCTGCCCGCCGCCGCCGACGCCTGCCGGGCGCTGGGCCTGGCGGTGGGGCTACATACCGCCGGCCCCTATCCCGAGCGGCTCGAATGCCTGCTGCCGCGGCTCGACTGGGTGGCCCTGGACACCAAGGGCCGAGGCGCCGACTTCGACCGCGTCTGTGGGCGGCCCGGCATCTGGCGCCACCACGCGCTCAGCCTGTCGCTGCTGCTGGAGGACAGGGTCCCCTTCGAGTGCCGCACCACCGTGCACTGGCGCGACTTCACCCTCGAGACGCTGGAGCGGCTGGCCATGACCCTGGCCGACTGCGGCGTGCGCCGCTACGCCATTCAGCCGGCCCGGCTGGAGCGCTGCCTGGACCCCGCCTACCGGCACGCCATCGATGAGGCGCCGTCTGCCGACGCGCTGGCGGCCCTGATGCGTCGGCTGCGCCCTCATTTCGCGCACCTCGAATTGCGGGACTAGCGGGCCAGGTTCTCCGGCCCGAAGGCGTCGGGTAGCAGCTCCTCCATGGTATAGCGCTTGAGCAGCCGGCCCCGGGCATCGAGGACATAGATGCGCGTCTCGGGCGTGGCGAACTCGCGGATACGCTGACGGCAATCGCCGCACGGCGTGCACGGGTGTTCACCGGGGCCGATCACGTAGACATCGCGCAGGTGCCGCTCGCCGGCACTCGCCATGCCGGCGAGGGCCGTGGCCTCGGCGCAGATGCCCTTGTAGTGGGCGACCTCCACATTGGCCCCGAGAAAGCGCGCGCCGCTCGCGCTCTCCACCAGCGCGCCCACCGGATGCTTCGAATAGGGCGCATAGGCACGGTCGCGCACGGCGATCAGCTCGTTGACGATGGCCATGTCCAGGCTCGCCTCGCTCATGATGCGTCTCCCTGTCGGGCGGCATCATCGAGCAGCACCCCGTCCAGCGCCACGCGCATCATCTCGTCGAAGGTGCTCTGGCGATCCGCACTGGACAAGGACTCCCCGCGCCGGATGTGGTCGGAGACCGTGCAGATCGTCGCGGCCCTTGCCCCCCATTCGGCGGCGACGCCATAGAGGCCGGCGGCCTCCATCTCCACGCCGACGATCCCGTAGCGCTCGAGTAGCTCGACGGTGCTCGGGCGCGGGTCATAGAAGAGGTCTGCCGAGAAGAGGTTGCCGACCCGGACCGGCATGCCCAACGCGGCGGCCGCATCCACGGCGTGGCGCGTCAGGGCGAAGTCGGCGGTGGCGGCGAAGTCCATGCCGGCGAAGCGAGCGCGGTTGACGCCGGAGTCGGTGCAGGCGCCCAGCCCGATCACCACGTCGCGCAGCGCCACATCGTCGCGCACGGCGCCGCAGGAGCCAACGCGGATCAGCGTCTTGACGCCGTAGTCGGTGATCAGCTCCTTGGCATAGATGGAAACCGAGGGGATCCCCATGCCGTGGCCCATCACCGAGATCGGCCGTCCCCGGTAGGTACCGGTGTAGCCGAGCATGTTGCGTACCGTATTGACCTCCCGGACATCGTCCAGGAAGGTCTCGGCAATATAGCGGGCCCGCAGCGGGTCGCCGGGCATCAGCACGGTATCGGCGAAGTCGCCGGGGGCGGCGTCGATATGGGGCGTGGCCATCACGGGCCTCCTGTAGCAGATTGATCGAGGAATGAGGTGCCATCGGCGAAGGGCGGCAGGTCGAGCCACTCGGCGAGGCTCTGGCCGATATCGGCGAAGGTCTCCCGCGCGCCCAGGGGCCCGTGGGCGAGTCCACCGCCCAGCGCCAGCACCGGCACCTGCTCGCGGGTATGGTCGGTACCGCTCCAGCTGGGGTCGCAGCCATGGTCGGCGGTCAGGACCAGCAGGTCATCATCGCCAAGCCTTGCCAGCACCTCCGGCAGGCGAGCATCGAAGTGCTCGAGCGCCGCGGCGTAGCCGGCCACGTCGCGGCGGTGGCCGAAGAGGGTGTCGAAATCGACGAAGTTGGTCATGACCAGCGAGTGCCCCTCGGCCGCATCGTCCAGCGCCGCCAGGGTGGCGTCCATCAGGGCATCGTGGCCACTCGCCTTGATCGTGCGCGAGACGCCGCAGTGGGCATAGATATCGGCGATCTTGCCGATGGCGACCACCTCGCCCCCCGCGGTGTGAAGCCTCTGCAGTAGCGTGGGCATCGGCGGCTCGACGCTGTAGTCGCGTCGGTTGGCGGTGCGCGTGAAGCCACCGACATCTCCCACGAAGGGGCGTGCGATCACGCGGCCGATATTGTAGGGCTCCAGCAGGCGGCGGGCGGTCTCGCACAGCGCATAGAGTGGCTCCAGCCCGAACGCCTCCTCGTGGGCGGCGATCTGGAACACCGAGTCGGCCGAGGTATAGACGATAGGCCTGCCGCTGGCGAGGTGCTCCTCACCGAATTGGGCGATGACCTCGGTGCCCGAGGCATGGCAGTTCCCCAGCACCCCGGGAAGCCCGGCCTCGCGCACCAGGGCCTCCAGCAGCTCGGGCGGGAAGCTCGCCTGGGTGTCCCGGAAATAGCCCCATTCGAAGCGCACCGGCACACCGGCGATCTCCCAATGGCCGGAGGGGGTGTCCTTGCCGGAGGAAATCTCGGCGGCATGTCCCCAGGCGCCGACCACCTCGGCGGGCGGGGTCACGCCCTCGGCCCAGGCGCCGGTGGCCCCGTGGTGGGCATGAAAGAGCCCCAGGCGCGCCAGGTTGGGCAGGTGCAACGGGCCGATGCGACCCCGGTCGTCACACTCGCCCCGGGCACAGGCGGCCGCGATATGGCCCAGGGTATCGGCGCCGACATCGCCGAAGTGCGCGGCGTCGGGGCCGGCACCGATACCAAAGGAATCGAGTACCAGCACGATGGCACGCGTCATGAGACCTCCCGACGAATCACATCCTGAATCAGGGTCGGCACGGCGACACCCACCTCGCCGACCGTTATCGCGTCGCGTATCGCCCGGACGGCCTGTTCGGCGTCCTCGCGACTGGCGGCATGCACCCGAGCCAGCGGGCGCTCGGCGTCGACCCTCTCGCCCAGGGCGGCGACCTCGCTGAGCCCCACCCTGGGGTCGATGGCCTCGCCGGGGCAACGGCGTCCGCCCCCCCAGCCTCACCACGGCCAGGCCCAGGGCGCGAGTATCCATGGCCTGAACGATTCCGCTGCGTTCCGCGAACACGGCCCGCTGGACCGGTGCCACGGGCAGGTGCTCGTCGGGCCGCTCGAGCAGATCGCTCGGTCCTCCCAGTCCCGCCACCATGCGCGCGAAGCGCTCGGCGGCCGCGCCGGAGGCCAGCCGGGCATCGAGCCTCGCCAGCGCCGCCCCGCGATCCGCGGCCAGGCCGCCGGCCAGCAGCAACTCGGCCGCCAGCTCGCGGGTCACTCGGTGGAGCCGCGTCCCCTGCCCCTCACCGGCGAGCAGGCGCAGCGCCTCGCGCACCTCCACGGCATTGCCGGCGCAGGAGGCGAGCGGCTGGCTCATGTCGGTGACCAGCGCGGTCGTGCGCGTGCCGGCACGGCTGGCCACGGCGGCGATGACCTCGGCCAGTTCCCGCGACGCCGCCTGGGTGGGCATGAAGGCACCGCCGCCGGTCTTGACGTCCATTACCAGGGCATCGAGTCCGCAGGCGAGTTTCTTGCCGAGGATGGACGACACGATCAGCGGCACCGATTCCACGGTGGCGGTAACGTCACGCACCGCATAGAGGCGCTTGTCCGCCGGCGCGAGATCACCGCTCTGGCCGACGATCGCCACCCCGACCTCCTTGATCAGGCGACGGAAGGTGGCGGTATCGGGCGTGACCGAATAGCCGGGAATCGCCTCGAGCTTGTCCAGCGTCCCGCCGGTATGACCCAGCCCACGGCCGGAGATCATCGGCACATGGCCGCCGCAGGCGGCGATCCACGGCCCCAGCACCAGCGATACCAGATCGCCCACGCCGCCGGTGGAGTGCTTGTCGATGACCGGGCCGGGCAGGTCGAGGTCGGACCAGGCGAGCACCTCGCCGGAGTCGCGAACCGCCTCGGTCAGCGCCACCGTCTCCGCCTCGTTCATGCCGTTGAGAAAGACCGCCATGGTCAGCGCCCCGATCTGGGCATCGGATAGCGAGCCATCGCTGATGCCCGCCACCAGCGATTGAATGGCGGTGGCCTCGAGCACCCGGCCATCGCGCTTGATGCGAATCAGTTCCTGGGGCAGGGCCTCGCCGGCCATCAGTAGCCTCCCGCCGACCCACCCGGGGCCGGTATCACATCGAGGGTGGCCAGCAGGTCGTCGAGCAGCCCGGAGGCACCGAAGCGAAAATGAGCGGGGGTGATCCACTCCTCGCCCATGAGGCGCGCGGCCAGCGCCAGATAGGCCTGGGCATCCCCGGCCGTGCGCACTCCCCCGGCGGCCTTGAAGCCGATGTTCCTGCCGCTGGCCACGATCGTCTCGAGCAGGATCTCGGCCGCTTCCAGGGTGGCATTGACCGCTACCTTGCCGGTGGAGGTCTTGAGAAAGTCGGCGCCTCCCTCGATGGCCAGCTCCCCGGCGCGTCGAATCAGCGCCGGCTCGCTCAGCTCGCCGGTCTCGAGGATCACCTTGAGGGTCCTGTTGCCGCAGGCCTCTCGGCAGCGGGCCACCAGTTCGCGACCGATATCCTCGTCGCCGGCCTTCAGGGCCCGCCAGGGGAAGACCACGTCGACCTCATCGGCGCCGGCGGTCACGGCCGCCTGGGTCTCGCGCGCCGCCGCCATGATGTCGTCACCGCCGTGGGGAAAGTTGGTTACCGTGGCGACCTTGACGGTATCGGCCAGCCCGTGGGCCCCGAGGGCGCGCCGCGCCGTCATCACGAAGGCCGGATAGACACACACCGCCGCCGGTGTCCCCGCCGGCGTCCGGGCCCGCCGGCACAGCGCCTCGATGATGGCGTCGTTGTCGTCGTCGTTGAGGCTCGTCAGATCCATCAGGGCCAGGGCCTGATGTGCCACACGCTGCAGTTCGGTCATCGCTTTACCTCGAGAGTCGTTGAGTGGCGTGCTCGGTGCGTGAGCGTCGCGTGCCGGTGTCTTCATCCCAGCGCCCCCAGGGCCATGAAGAACCCCGCAATGGATGCCGACATCAGGTTGGAAAGGGTGCCGGCCAAGACCGCCTTGAGGCCAAATCGCGCGATATCGTGTCGCCGGCTAGGCGCAATGCTGCCCAGCCCACCGAGCAGGATGGCGATCGACGAAAGATTGGCGAATCCGCACAGGGCGAAGGAGAGGATCGCCATGGTATGGGCGCTCATCGCCTCACCGGTAGCGGCGACTATCTGCTCGCCATCCAGGTAGGGGGCCAGGTTGATGTAGGCCACGAACTCGTTGATCACCAGCTTCTGGCCGAGGAAGGAGCCGGCCAGTGTCGCCTCCGACCAGGGCACGCCGAGCAGGAAGGCCAGCGGCGCAAACAGCCAGCCGAGAATCCATTCCAGGCTCAGCGCCTCGAAGCCGAACCAGCCACCGATGCCGCCCAGCATGCCGTTGACCAGGGCAATCAGGCCGATGAAGGCGAGCAGCATGGCGCCGACGTTGGCGGCCAGCTTGAGGCCCGAGGTGGCGCCCGCGGCGGCGGCATCCAGGACGTTGCTGGGGCGTTCTTCGTCGTGCTCCTGCTCTTCCTCGAGCTTGGAGACGCTGTCTTCCGGCGAGCTCGTCTCCGGCATGATCAGCTTGGCGAACAACAGCCCCCCAGGGGCGGCCATGAAGGAGGCGGCGACCAGGTACTCCATGGGCACGCCGATGGCGTGGTAGCCGGCCAGTACCGAGCCGGCCACCGAGGCCAGGCCGCCACACATCACCGCAAACAGCTGTGAGGAGCTCATCCGCGCGATGAAGGGGCGCACCACCAGGGGGGCCTCGGTCTGACCGACGAAGATGTTGGCCGTCGCCGACAGCGACTCGGTACGCGAGGTGCCCAGGGCCTTTTGCAGGGCCCCCCCGAGGATTCGGATCACCCACTGCATGATGCCCAGATAGTAGAGCACGGCGATCAGCGACGAGAAGAAGATGATCACCGGCAGCACCTTGATGGCGAACACGAACCCCACTTCATCGGCATCGGCCAGGCCGGCAAAGAGGAAGCCGATGCCATCGTTGGCGTAGGCGACCACCTGGCTGACCGCCTCCGAGATGGCGTAGAGCACCTTCTGGCCGAAGGGAACATAGAGCACGAAGGCGCCGATGCCGGCCTGGATGGCGAAGGCGCCGGCCACCGTCCTCAGACGGATCGACTTGCGGTCGTAGGAAAAGATCAGGGCGATGACGATCAGCGTCACCATCCCGACGAGGCTCATGATGAGGGTCATGGGAATCCCCTTTGCCTTACAGCAGGTTGAGCTTGAGGGTGTAGATCATGGCGTTCTGGTACTGCCCAGGAGCGCCCAGCTTTTCATCGGAATAGCGATACTGCACGCCGGTCGTGATCCGATCATGGGGATGCCACCACAGGCTCAACGCCCCGTTGGTGCCAACGCTGTCGGCCTTGTCGCCCACGTAGTTCTGCGTCAGGTATTCGGTGTCGCGCCCGAAGGTCTGCTCGTGCCAGTTGGTGATGCTGAACGCCTGACCCAGGGCGGTGAAGTCGTAGCCGGCCACCCAGCCGGCCATGAAGCCGTTCATGCCGGTATAGCCGTCACTCTGGACCCTGGCGGCGCCGAGGAAGGGCTTGAACCACAGGCCGCCGTCGAAGGTGTGGCGATAGCCCAGGCCGAGGATCTGGTCCTGTTCGCGGAGGTCATACCCGTAGTCGCGAAAATCGTAGAGGTGGGCGTAGATCGAGAACGGCGATTCGCCGAGATAGAGATGCGACGTCACCTTGCCGGCGGTGCGGAAGTTGTCCTTGCCGCCGCTGGCCTCGTCGAACTGGTCGTTGCCGGGATTCTCGAAATCGAAGAAGCCGTAGAACTCCCCCCATTCGTAGCCCAGGCCTCCCTCCATTTCCAGATAGAGAAAGTCGCTCTTGGCGGCATTGGCGGCGGTACGCGCCTCGGTGCCGGAAGACCAGTCGAGGTAGTTGACGGAAACGTTGGCAAACGACCACTGGGGAGACGAAGCGTTGGCGTGCGAAACGGCGAACAGGGCGCCGGCACACGAGAGCGCGAGGAAAAACTTGCGTACGGGAGTCATTGGGGCCTCGAGACGTTTATCGTTGTTGAGGTTCCGGCAAGGCCGGGGGTGAAGGCATGCCTGGAATGGGCAGATATATTGTGAAACCTATAACAAGTGATGTTATTTTTCTAACATTTTTTGCATCATTCGCCGGGGCGGCATCCATCCGAGGCCGCCGCGGCCCACCACGCTGCATGACGGTGGCATTCCGGCGATGCCTGGCTCAGCATGGAGACAAGACGATGCACCACGATAAGGAGACAGGGGGGCGATGAACGGTCGAAGTGCCAGGCGTCTGGCCAGGCTGCAGGAGAGCTTGTCGGGGGGAGGGAGCCTTCATCTCAGCGAGGCGGCCAGGCTGTGTGGTGTCTCGGAGATGACCATTCGCCGCGACGTGGCCGCCAGCGACGGCGCCATGACGTTCCTCGGCGGCCGCCTGATGATGGCCGACCACCCGCTGTTCGCACCGGCCTACGACCTCAATGAGCAGCAGGGCAGCCACTACCCCGCCAAGCACCGACTGTGCCGGGGGGCGGCCGCGTTCATTACCGAGGGCGACACGCTGTTCATCGACTGCGGGACCACCCTGATGCCACTGCTGGGCATGCTGGGAGCCTTCCAGGCCATCACCGTGGTGACCTACGCGCTGAACGTGGCCAACGCGGTGAGCAGGCTGCCCAACGCCCGCCTGGTGCTGCTCGGCGGGCTCTATCACGACGTGTCGCAGACGTTTGCCGATGATGAGATGGGCGATGCCATTCGCCGCCTGGGCATCAATCGTGCCTTCCTGTCGGCCGCCGGGGTTCACGCCGAGCGCGGGGTGAGCTGCTTCCACTTTCACGAGGTGGCGCCGAAGCAGGCCGCCATCGCCAGTGCCGCGCAGCGCCTGCTGGTGGTCGACGCGAGCAAGCTCGACACGATCCGCCCCGCCTACTTCGCCCGGCTTGACGACTTCGACGTCATGATCACCGAGGACACGGCCAGGCTCAAGCTGGAAACCGCCGTGGGCGAGCCCGGGCCGCGCATCGTGGCGGCCTAAGCGATGCCGTGCACCGGGCGCCTTGCGGGTCTACCGCGTCAGTCCGTTTCTTGACCAGGCATCGGCCTCAGCCTCTCACCCGCACTTGGACCAGCCGCAGCCGGAGTAGCAGGTGGGGCAGCCATCCATCATGACCAGCTCGCCGTTGCACTCGGGACAGTGGCCGACCACGGCGGGTCCGTCACCCTTGGCCTTAGCGGCCTCCTGGGCCTGGCGTTCGGCCTGCTCGACCTCCTCCGCGGTCGGCGGCGTCCACAGGTGGCCGCTGGCCTGGCGCTGGGCATAGCGCGCCACCAGCTCCTCCACCGGTACCTGATTGCCATCCTGGTCGAGGAAACCGCGACGATAGAGGATCTGCTGAATCGACCAGGCGATGGCCGACACCTCGGAATCATGGAACATCGGCTTGCCCCAGCGGTTCATGCCGCAACGCACGAGTCCCTTGTCCCAGGCCACCTTGCGCAGGTCGGCCACCGCCTGGGTGACATAGCCTCCCCGGGCGGCCAGCGACAGGCTGCGCATGGTGGCGGTGATCCACTGGTGTTCGCTGGAGAGCTGGCCGGAGGGGAAGAAGAACTCCACCGGGCGCTCGACCACCACGCGCTGGCCATTGAGCACCCCCTCCACGGGCATGAACGACACCAGCAGGTAGACCTTCTTGCGGCCCTCCGCGCCCACATAGGAGATCTTCTCCGACACGGCCTCCAGGGTCCCCTCGGGACGCGAGGGAATGCGGACCGTAAGCGGGTTCTCCTCGGGCAGCGGCGGCGCTTCCACCGCCTTCTTGACGCTATAGGAAACGATCTTGGAATTGATCTCGACGGCCATCAGGGGGCTCCTCCGGAAAGTTGTTGGGTGGCACTGGGCATCCAGCGCTCGAGGCTGACCCGGCGAAGGCCGCTATTACCACTTGCCATAGGTGCCTTCCTTCAGCGCGTCATAGAGGTTGGCCGCATTGTGCTCCTCGCCGTCATAGATGACCTTCTCGTCACCCGACAGCTCGACGCTCTCGCCGTTCTCCAGCTCGAACACATAGGTAGTGTTCTTGAGATCGTCCTCGCGCACCAGCACGCCCTGGAAGGCCTCCGGATTGAAGCGGAAGGTGGTACAGCCCTTGAGCTTGCTGGCGTAGGCATCGAGGTAGAGATCCTTGAACTCCTCGAAGGGGAACTCGGTGGGCACGTTGACCGTCTTGGAGATCGCCGAGTCGACCCACGCCTGGGCGGCGGCCTGCACCGCCACGTGCTGCTTCGGCGAGACGCCATCGGCGGTAATGAAGTAGTCCGGCAGGTCACTCTCCACGGCATCGGCGGCGATGAAGTGACGATAGGCCGCCAGCTCGAAGGAGACCACCTCGACCTGCTCCTTGGTCTTCTTGCCCGCCTGGATCACGTTACGGAAATAGCGGTGCGAGAACGACGGCTCGATGCCATTGGAGGCATTGTTGCCCAGCGACAGCGAGATGGTGCCGGTCGGTGCAATGGAGCTGTGGTGGGTGAAGCGCGCCCCGTGCTCGGCCAGCTGGGCGACCAGCTCCGGCTCCAGGTCGGCGACCTTCTGCATATAGCGGCTGTAGCGCGCATGCAGGATGCGACCGGGCACCCTGTCGCCAACCTCGTAGCCATCCGTCTTGAGCTCGGGGCGCTCACGCAGCATCTTCGGCGTAATCTCGTAGTCCTCGGCGAGCGCCGGCGCCATGCCCTTCTCGCGGGAGAGCTCGAGGGCCTGCTTCCAGCCCTCGATGGCCAGGTTGCGGCTCACCTCCTCGGTGAAGGCGAGCGACTCCGGCGAGCCATAGGGAATCTTGAGCATGGTCAGGGTAGAGCCCAGGCCCAGGAAACCCATGCCGTGGCGGCGCTTGGCCTCGATCTCACGACGCTGCCCCTCGAGCGGCAGGCCACTGATTTCCACCACGTTATCCAGCATGCGGGTAAAGACCCCTACGACCTCACGGTAGCGTGCCCAGTCGAAGCGCGGCGTCTTGCCGAAGGGGTCGATAACGAAACGCGTCAGGTTCACCGAGCCCAGCAGGCAGGCGCCCTCCGGCGGCAGCGGCTGTTCGCCGCACGGGTTGGTGGCGCGGATCTCCTCGCAGAACCAGTTGTTGTTCATGCGATTGACCTGATCGATCAGAATAAAGCCCGGCTCCGCGTAGTCGTAGGTGGAACGCATGATGGTATCCCACAGCTCGCGGGCCTTGATCACCTCGACGATACGGCAGGCGACGCGCCCCTCGGCATCGACGGTGTAGCCCTCTTCGATCACCGGCCAGTCGCGGTAGATCAGCTCACTCTCATCGACGTCATCCTTCTCGCCGGCATGCAGCGGGAAGGCCAGCGGCCAGTCGGCACCCTGCTTCACCGCTTCCATGAACTCGTCGGTGATCAGCAGGCTGAGGTTGAACTGGCGCAGGCGCCCCGCCTCACGCTTGGCCTCGATGAACTGACGTACATCGGGATGGCCGACATCGAAGGTGCCCATCTGGGCGCCGCGGCGACCGCCGGCGGAGGCCACCGTGAAGCACATCTTGTCGTAGATATCCATGAACGCCAGGGGGCCGTTGGTGCCCGCCCCGGCGCCGAACACGAAGGCGCCCTTGTGCCGCAGGGTGGAGAAGTCATAGCCGATGCCGCAGCCCGCCTTGAGGGTCATGCCGGCATCCACCACGGAGCCGAGGATGTCGTGCATGGAGTCGCGGATCGTGCGCGATACCGTGCAGTTGATCAGGCTCACCGCGGGCTTGTAGGCCTCGGCGCCGGCATTGGACATGATGCGGCCCGCAGGAATGGCGCCGTTCTCCAGCGCCCAGCGAAACTTCGGCAGCCAGGTGTCGGCCTGCTTGCCTTCCACCGCGGCCAGCGCCCGGGCCACGCGGTCCCAGGTCGCGGTCACGTCCTGGTCCACGGAGGCTCCATGACGGTCCTTGAGGCGATACTTGGCGTCCCAGATATCGCGGGACGGCCCCTGCAGGGGCACCGCGTTGGATGACTTCACTGCCTTGGTGGAAGTACTCATTCGGATGGCTCCGGAAGAAATGCATTAATCGAAAAAATCAGTGCGTGGGGCTTGCCAGCCGCTCCAGGCGCACCAGCAGGTCACCGAAGGGACCCTGGGCCAGGCCCTCCTCGCGACCATCGAGCAGGTTCTTGACCATCAGGCCCAGCTCGGTGTCGCCCTCGATCAGCAGTCGGCGTTGAAAGAACATCGCGTCGGGGTCCTCGCGTCGCGTCGCCAGGCAGAGGAATTCCCGCCAGCCACCGCGAATGGTGGCCTCGCCGGGCTCGGTACACACCGCCAGGCGCTCATCCGCCAGGGTCAGCGTCAGCGCCATGCCGAGATCCTCGATGGCCAGGGTGATGCGGCGCCCCTCCAGGGCGTCGAATTCCCCCTCGGCCAGGGGCTCGGCGAAGGTACGGTTGAGCAGCGGCTCCACCAGGCAACGCTTGAGGCCGACCGGCACGCGCGGGTCGAGGGTGCGGATCAGGCGGGCGGGTGCGGGAGGGCGCGGCAGGGACGACAGCAGTAAGGATCGTAGCGGCGGGGTCATGACAACTCTCCTGAAGGATAATCAGGCGGCCAGGAGTCTATCGGTCGTAACATTGACCGACGGCGAGATCCGAACCTCTCGTCGCGACCGGTCACATCCGACAGGCTCCCGGGGCCGCCGAACCGTTTATCCTAGGCCGGTGCTCCCGGGGCTGCACTGACATGCGTCATGTCGGTGGCAGGCCCTCTCGGCACCCACGGCCCGACTACCATATATAGACCATACCTCACCGGCAAGCCCCATATATGGGGCTTGCCATCGAGGGCCATGAACCCTTTTCATTTGACAGTTCAAGCGCTTGAAACGCCGCCGGAATCACTCGGCGCGACGATAGATGAGATCCCAGACGCCATGCCCCAACCGCTCGCCGCGGGCCTCGAACTTGGTCAAGGGGCGAAACGCCGGGCGCGGCACATAGGGAGCGGTCTCGGCGTCGGCGGTGTTGGAAAAGCCGGGGGCGCCGTCCATCACCTCGGCCATCCATTCGGCGTAGGCCTCCCAGTCGGTGGCCAGGTGGAAGGTACCGCCGACCGTCAGCCGCGAGCGCACCAGCTCGACGAAGGCGGGCTGCACGATGCGCCGCTTGTGGTGCTTCTTCTTGGGCCAGGGGTCGGGGAAGAACAGCTGCAGGGTATCGAGGCTGCCCTCGGGCAGGCACTGCTCCATGACCGCCAGGGCATCCTCACGGTAGACGCGCAGGTTGGTGAGGCCACGCTTGTCGGCCTCGTCGAGCAGCTTGCCGACGCCCGGCGCATGCACCTCGATGCCGATGAAGTCGGTATCGGGATGGGTCTCGGCCTGCTCCAGCAGCGAGGCCCCCATGCCGAAGCCGATTTCCAGCACCCGGGGGGCTTCGCGCCCGAACAGGGTGGTGAGGTCCTGACGCCCCTCGGCCAGGGTCAGCCCCAGACGCGGCCATACCTCGTCGAGCCCACGCGTCTGGGCCTGGGTCATGCGCCCGGCGCGCAGCACATAGCTCTTGATGCCGCGGCGGTGCAGCGGAGCATCCGCCCCCTCCGGGCCGGTGGTCTTGTCATCGTGTCGGGGATCGGTCATGGCGCGAGGCAACTCTTTCTAGGCTGAATCATCAGGGCTTGGATAAGCCAGGGGGCGCGTATTGTAGCGGCTAAGGCGCGTCCGGGGTACGGTAACCATCGATTCTACCCCCCAACGAGGACCCCGTATGCAGGATCGGAGATGGTGGCTGGGCACGGCGCTTTCCGGCGCCCTGGTGGTGGTCGCCGGCGCCTTCGCCGCCCACGCCCTGGCGGGACAACTGACACCACGGCTGGCGGCGGCCTTCGAGACCGGGGTGCGCTACCAGGCGTGGCACACCCTGGCACTGTTGGCGGTGCTCGCCTGGCGCGGCAGCGTATGCCTGCCCGGCCAGCGCCTGGCCATGGGGTTATGGGCCGCCGGTATCGCGCTTTTCTCCGGCTCGCTCTACGCCATGGCCCTCAGTGGCGCGACCCGGCTGGGAATGATCACGCCCCTCGGCGGTGTGCTGCTGATCGGCGGCTGGCTGGCCCTGGCCGCCGCCCTGCTGCGTGCCCCGTCGCGCGCCTGAAACCCTAGTCGCGATCCGGCAGGGCATAGGTGGCGGTGACCAGGGCCACCGGCTCCTCGCTGCCGGCGGAGAACAGCTGTACCTCGCCCACCGCCAGGCGTCGTCCCAGCTTGAGGATGCGGGCGGTGGCGATGATATCGCGATCCCCCCGGGGGCGACGCAGGAAGCGACAATGTAGATCGCTGGTCACCGCCATGGGCTCGGGACCGATCTCGGCGAGTATCGCCACATAGAGGCAGACGTCGGCCAGGCCCATCAGGGTGGGCCCGGAAACGCTGGCACCCGGGCGCAGGTGCTCGTCATCGATGGCCAGGCTCATGGTGGCCCTCATATGATCGACGGCCTCGATGGTGCCGAAACGCTGGGGAAATATCTCATCGAGGAAATCCTCGATGACGGCGGCGGTCATCACGGGCATGGCGGGCCTCCCTGCGGTGGCGAGTGACGAAGATGAGTGCAACAGGCACCACCTTAGCCGACCGTCGCCGGCGCTGACAGTTCAGGCGGCTCGTTCCCCAACGAAAGCGCCCTCCGCGGCATGACCGCGGAGGGCGCTAGATGGATGCCCCGGCGGGAGACGCCGAGGCCAAAGGCGCTTACTTGGCCTTGTGAACGGCACGCCAGTGGTGCAACAGCGGCTCGGTGTAGCCGGATGGCTGCACGCGACCCTTGAAGACCAGGTCGCTGGCGGCCTGGAAGGCGCTGGAGCCGTCGAAGTCCGCACTCATCGGCGTGTACGCCGGGTCACCGGCATTCTGCTCGTCGACCACCCTGGCCATGCGCTCCAGGGTCTCCTGGACGCGGGCGGCATCGACCACGCCGTGATGCAGCCAGTTGGCGATATGCTGGCTGGAGATCCGCAGGGTCGCCCGGTCCTCCATCAGGCCCACGTCGTGGATGTCCGGCACCTTGGAACAGCCCACGCCGTGCTCGACCCAGCGCACCACATAACCGAGGATGCCCTGGCAGTTGTTATCGAGCTCCTGCTGCAGCGCCTCATCGCCCCAGTCGGCGCTTGCGGCCACCGGCACGCTGAGCAGGTCATCCAGAAGATCCGGCTCGCCCTGCCCTTCCAGCTCGCGCTGAATGGCGGTGACGTCCACCTGATGATAATGCAGGGCATGCAGGGTAGCCGCGGTCGGTGACGGCACCCAGGCGGTGTTGGCGCCCGCCTTGGGATGGCCGATCTTCTGCTCGAGCATGGCGGCCATCAGGTCGGGCATCGCCCACATGCCCTTGCCGATCTGGGCACGACCGCGCAGGCCGCAGGCCAGGCCGACCTGGACGTTATTCTTCTCGTAGGCCTGGATCCAGTCGGCGCCCTTCATGTCGCCCTTGCGGATCATCGGGCCCGCCTCCATGGCGGTATGCATTTCATCCCCGGTGCGGTCGAGGAAGCCGGTGTTGATAAACACCACCCGGGAAGACGCCTCGGCGATACAGGCCTTGAGGTTCACCGTGGTGCGCCGCTCTTCGTCCATGATGCCCATCTTCAGGGTATCCCGGGCCAGGCCCAGCAGGTCTTCGACGCGGCCGAACAGCTCGTTGGAGAACGCGACCTCCTGCGGCCCGTGCATCTTGGGCTTGACGATATAGACCGAGCCCTCACGGGAGTTGCGCGGCTCATTCTCGCCCTTACGGAGGTCGTACAGGGCGGCCAGGCTGGTGACGATGGCATCGAGGATGCCCTCGGGAAGCTCGTTGCCCTCGGCATCGAGTACCGCCGGCGTGGTCATCAGGTGGCCGACGTTACGCACGAACATCAGCGAGCGTCCCGGCAGGGTCACGCTGCCCCCGTCGGTATTCTGCCAGGTACGATCGGCGTTGAGCCGGCGGGTGAGGGTCTTCCCTCCCTTCTCGACTTGCTCCGTCAGATCGCCCTTCATCAGGCCCAGCCAGCTGGCATAGACGCCGACCTTGTCCTCGGCATCCACCGCGGCCACGGAGTCCTCGCAGTCCATGATCGCGGTCAGCGCGGCCTCGACCACCACGTCCTTGACGCCGGCCGGGTCGGTCTTGCCGATCGGGTTGTCGGGGTCTATCTGGATTTCCAGGTGCAGGCCGTGGTTGCTCAGCAGGATGGCGTCGGGGCTCTCGGCCGGGCCGTTGAAGCCCACCAGCTTGCCGGCATCCTTGAGGCCGGTCTCGCGGCCACCGTCCAGGGTGACGACCAGGTGGCCATCACGCAGCGCATACCTGACGGCGTCGCGGTGGGAGCCGGTGGCCAGTGGCGCGGCGCGGTCGAGCACGCCCCGGGCGTAGGCGATCACCTTCTCGCCACGCTTGGGATTGAAGCTGGTGCCCTTCTCGGCGCCATTCTCTTCGGAGATGGCATCGGTGCCGTAAAGCCCGTCGTAGAGGCTGCCCCAGCGGGCATTGGCGGCATTCAGGGCATAGCGTGCGTTGTTGACCGGCACCACCAGCTGCGGGCCGGCCTGAACGGCGACCTCACGGTCGACGTTGGCGGTCGTCACCTCGACCGTTTCGGGGGCCTTGGCCAGATAGCCGACCTCCTCGAGAAAGGCCCGATAGCCGGCCATGTCGCTTATCGTGCCAGGATGCTCGCGATGCCAGCCATCGAGCCGTTCCTGCAGGCGATCACGCTCGGCGAGCAGTTCCCGGTTCTTCGGGGTCAAATCATGAAAGAGGGCATCGACGCCGGCCCAGAAGGCCTCGGGGTCGATGCCGGTGCCCGGAAGCGCCTGCTCGTTGATGAACCGGTCCAGTTCGGCGGCCACCAGGAGGCGGTGACGCGTGACACGCTGGGTCATGATGAATCTCCTCGCACGGGGCAGGCAGTGGGTGCACACCGGCTGCCATCAACAGGGTTAGGTGACTGCGTAGGAACAAGTTTGTGGAAAACACTTCCACCTGTAAAGCCAAGATCTCACCATTGCCACCGAGACTCGACCAAAAGATGATGCCCGGGGACAAATTCGCTCGGCCCGCATGGTGACGGCTCGCACTTGCCGCTAGCATGGCGGCACACTTGGAGAATGCGATGAGCGATTTCACCCCGCTGCAGGCCCTGGGCCCCTTCCGCAGGATCGACCCCGCGACCGAACTGCCCGACGGCGATCATCTAGAGCGCTATCTGGGCTACTACGGCCTGGCGCCGCTGCTCGCCGGGCAGGTGGGTCTGCACCTGGGCTTCCTGGACGCCGGAAACTTTCGCCTGTGGGCCTCGGTATGGAGCCCCCCGGCGCCCATCGGGACGGCCTTCGTGGTGCACGGCTACTTCGACCATCTGGGCCTCTATCGCCACCTGTTGGAGAGGCTGCTGGAACGCGGCTGGCGAGTGGTGCTGTGGGACCTTCCCGGTCATGGGCTCTCCAGCGGTCGACGCGCATCCATCGAGGACTTCGACGACTACGGCAACTGTCTGCACGCGCTCCAGGACCACCTGGAGTGTCTGGGGCTCGCCCCGCGCCCCTGGCTGGGCATCGGCCAGAGCACCGGCGCGGCGATCCTCGCCACCGACGCCCTGACCCACGGCAGCGCGGATAGATGGGCCGGCCTGGCCCTGTTGGCCCCGCTGGTCAGGCCCTGGGGCTGGCGCCAGTCGAGCTGGCTTCACCTCCTGGTCGGCCCCTTCATGCGCTCGATCCCGCGCAAGTTCCGCGCCAACTCCACGGATGCCGAATTCGCGGCCTTCCTGCGCGACCGGGACCCCCTCCAGGACGATCGCGTGGCGGTGGACTGGGTCAGCGCCATGCGCCGCTGGATGCCACGGCTGCTGGCACTGCCGCCCAACCCGGTGCCGACCCTGATCCTGCAGGGGGAGCAGGACCTGACCGTGGACTGGATGTGGAACCTGGAGGTGCTCAAGGAGAAGTTTCCCAACGCCGAGGTCCACCTGCATCCTGAGGCGCGCCACCACCTGGTCAACGAGGCGGAGCCCATCCGTCAGGCCCTCTTCGACACCCTGGACCGTTTCCTCGACACCCTGGCTCCCCACCCCACCGCAGAGAGTACGCCTCCATGAACGCCTCACTCCCCCGCGCAACGACCCTGCTGGCCCTGACCTGGCTGGTGCTGCTTGCCGGCTGTGCCGGTGCCCCCGAGCGTCCCGACGGCAATATCCGCCGGGCGCTGTTCACCCTGGGCGAGCGTGCCGCCGGGCACGTCATGGCGGCGCCACTGCTGCCCCGGCCGGCGAGCGACCAGGTGCTGCTGCTTGCTTCCCCCGAGGTCGACGCCGGGCTCGGCATCGGGGACGAGCGCTTCCAGGAGAGCCTGGTCCGTGCCCTGCTGGCGGTGGGCGATGGCCCCCAGGTCCTCGACTGGGGCGATGGCCTGACACAAGGCGGCGATAATCAGTGGCGCCTGGAGAGCCGGCTGACAGCGGATGGCCCGCGCCTCGCGCTCTCCGACCGGGAGCTTTTGCCCTACCGGCTGACGCTGACGCTGAGCCGCCCCGGCGAGGAGTCGACCCGCTGGGAGGAGAGCCTGCAGGGCGCCCTGGACGCCACGGCGCTATAGCGAGCCCCTGCCATGAGCGCCCCCGACCATCGACACGCGGCCTTGTCACGGCATTGTCATAAAACCATGTTGTCATCGTCATCAATCCGTCATTATCAGTATCCTTGACCTGGAGCCCGGGATGACCGCAAAAACCGTACTGATTGTCGATGATGAAGCCCCGATCCGGGAAATGATCGCCCTGACACTCGAGATGGCCGACTACCGCGTGCTGGAGGCGGATAGCGCCCAGGCCGCGCATGCCTTGATCGTCGATCATCAACCCGACCTGATACTGCTCGACTGGATGATGCCCGGCACCAGCGGTATCGAACTCGCGCGCCGCCTCAAGCGTGATCCGGCGACAGCCGAGCTGCCGATCATCATGCTGACCGCAAAGGGCGAAGAGGACAACAAGGTGCAAGGGCTGGAGGCCGGTGCGGACGACTACATCGCCAAGCCCTTCTCGCCCCGTGAACTGATGGCCCGCCTGAAGGCGGTATTGCGGCGTGCTTCCCCCTATGGCGTCGATGAGACGGTGGCGGTGAACGGCCTGCTGCTCGACCCCGTCGGCCATCGCATCAGCCGCGATGACGAGACGCTGGAGCTCGGCCCTACCGAATACCGCCTGCTGCAATTCTTCATGACCCATCAGGAACGCGTCTACACCCGGAGCCAGTTGCTCGACCAGGTGTGGGGGGGCAACGTCTACGTGGAGGAGCGCACCGTGGACGTGCATATTCGCCGGCTGCGCAAGGCACTCGGCGAACCCCACCAGCAACTGATCCAGACCGTGCGTGGCACGGGCTATCGCTTCTCCACCAAACACTGAACCAGGCACCGACATGACACGACTCTGGCGACGAGAAATGTGGCGCCTGGCCGCGCTGTGTGGCCTTGGCATGCTGCTTGGGTGGCCGTTTTCTGCCGTGGGCACCGGCCTTGCCGCGGCCTTGGGCGTGTATCTCGCTTACCAGCTGCGCCAGCTTCACGCGCTGCACCAATGGCTGACCCAGCCCTCCCTCGACAAGTCCCTCGTCGGCGGCGGCGTATGGGGGGAGCTGTTCGACCATCTCCATCGCTATCAGAAGGTCCAAGAGGTCACCCAGCGGCGGCTGCGTGACACCCTGTCGCGGATCAAGGATTCTTCGGAGGCCATGCGCGACAGCGTGGTCATGCTCGATAGCCACGGCTATATAGAGTGGTGGAATAGTGCCGCGGAACGCATGCTGGGCCTCCAGCGTATTCAGGGCCGACGGCAGCACATAACCCGCCTGCTGCGAGACCCGCACTTCGAGGACTACTTGCAGGCGCTGGACTATCGCGAGCCCTTGACCCTGGCGTCGCCTGTCGATGAACGGCGGGTCCTGCAGTACCAGATCACCCTTTACGGCAACGATGAGCGCCTGCTGATGGCGCGGGATATCACCCGCCTGCATCGCCTGGAACAGGTGCGCCGTGATTTCGTCGCCAATGTCTCCCACGAGCTGCGCACGCCCCTGACCGTGCTGACCGGGTATCTGGAGATCTATCAGGACATGGCCGAGGCACTGCCACCGAGGCTCGGGCGCGGCGTGTCGCAGATGCAAAAGCAGACCGCTCGCATGCAGAACCTGGTCAATGACCTGCTGCTGCTTTCCCGACTCGAAAACAACGATCGCAGCGGCGAGGATGCTCGCCTCAACCTTGCCGGCATGCTGGAGGCCGTACGCCGTGACGCCGAGGCACTGTCCGACAGCCAGCAGCGGATTACGCTGGATATACACAGCTCACTCGACCTGATGGGCTGTGAACAAGAGCTGCAGAGCGCGATATCCAACCTGGCATTCAATGCCGTGCGCTACTCCGGGCCGGGCAGCCGGATCGTCTTGCGCTGGCGCACACTCGGCGACGGCGCCTGCGTCGAAGTCGAGGACGACGGCGAAGGGATCGCGGCGGCCCATATACCACGCCTTACCGAGCGCTTTTATCGCATCGACAAGGGCCGCAGCACCGCCACCGGGGGCACCGGACTCGGGCTTGCCATCGTCAAGCACGTGCTGCTGCGCCACGAGGCACGACTGGAGATCGACTCCCAGCTGGGCCAGGGGGCTACCTTCCGCTGTGTGTTTCCCCGCCAGCGGCTGGTGGCTCCGCCGGCGTGATGTGTCTCAGCCGTAGCGACCGGTAATATAATCCTCGGCCTTGCGGGTGTGGGGGGTCGAGAACATCGCCTTGGTGTCGTTGTACTCGATCATCTCCCCCAGATGGAAAAAGGCCGTGTAGTCGGCGATTCGTGCGGCCTGCTGCATGTTGTGGGTGACCGTGATGATGGTGTAACGGCGCTTGAGCCGGTCCATCAGGTCCTCGATGGTGGCCGTGGAAATCGGGTCCAGCGCCGAGGTCGGCTCGTCCATCAGGATTACCTCCGGCTGCACGGCAATGGCGCGGGCGATGCACAGACGCTGTTGCTGGCCGCCGGACAGCGAGGTGCCGGGCTGGTGCAGCTTGTCCTTGACCTCCTCCCACAGGCCCGCATCGCGTAGCGAGCCTTCCACCAACGCCTCCACATCGGCCTTGCGACTCACGATATCGTGCATGCGCGGGGCATAGGCCACGTTGTCGAAGATCGACTTGGGAAAGGGGTTGGGCTTTTGAAACACCATGCCGACCCGGCGGCGCAGCGCCACCTCGTCCATCCCGGCGGCGTTCACGTCTTGCCCGTCGAGCTCCACCCGACCCTGGATGCGCACCCTGGGAATCAGGTCGTTCATGCGATTCAGGCAGCGCAGGAAGGTCGACTTGCCACAACCAGAGGGGCCAATCAGTGCGGTGATATTGTTCTGATAGATATCCAGGTCGATCGATTTCAGCGCCTGGGTGTTCCCGTACCAGAGATCGAGGTCGCGGACCCGCACGCCGAGTTCATGACTGGCATCGGCGTTGCGGCTCACCGGCTCGCCGGGCGCGGACCCGCTCAGGGGCGATAGGCTCGTGGGGGAGGCGTGGCGATTCATGCGTATACTCATCTTCGCGTTCAAGCTCGTTTGTCCTCTATGACGCCTGGATTACCAGCGACGCTCCAGCCGCTTGCGCAGCATGACGGCACCGGCATTCATGGAAATCAGCACCGCCAGCAGTACCAGGATGCCGCCCGAAGTCTTCTCGATGAAGGCGCGATCCGGCTCGCCTCCCCAGGTAAATATCTGCGCCGGCATGACCGTGGCGGCATCGGTCACCGAGCCGCTGATATCGGGAATAAATGCCACCATGCCGATGATGATCAGCGGTGCGGTCTCGCCCATGGCCTGGGCCAGGCCAATAATGGCGCCGGTCATGATGCCGGGCATTGCCAGCGGCAACACATGGTCGCGCACCACCTGCCAGCGCGAGCAACCGACGCCAAAGCCGGCATGGCGAATGGTGTCCGGCACGCTACGCAGCGCCGTGCGAGTCGAGATGATGATCACCGGCAGGGTCATCAGCGCCAGCGTCAGCCCGCCGGCCAGCGGCGACGAACGCGGCACGCCGACGACATTGATGAAGATCGCCAGCCCCAGCAGGCCATACAGGATCGAGGGAATCGCCGCCAGATTATTGATGTTGATCTCGACCAGCTGGGTCATGCGGTTATCCGGCGCGAACTCTTCCAGATAGATCGCCGTCATCACGCCAATCGGAAAGGCCACGGCCAGCGTCACCATCAGGGTCAGCACGGTGCCCACGGCGGCCGAGGCGATGCCGGCGAGCTCGGGCATCTTGGAATCGCCGCTGGTGAAAAACCGTGTATTGAAACGCAGCTCGACCCGGCCCTCGGCCTGCAGCCGATTCACCGTCGCCGTGTCGCGCTCGCTCAGCTTGCTGTGATGGCCCTTCAGGTATTGATCCACCTGGCCATCGGCCAGCACCCACTCGCTGCGCGTGGTGCCCTGAAGCGCCGGGTCGTCCCGCATGCGCGATGGAATCAGGCGCAGATAGCCGCGGCTGACCAGCGGACGCACGGCATCGGATACCGCCGCCAACGGCAGTCGACTGGCCTGCTCGCTGTAGTCCACTTCCACCTGAATCTGCGCCTGCTTGAAGGCCGGCAGCCCCTTGACCAGCATGTCGGTGAAAAACAGCACCAGAAACAAGCCGGCCAGGCCAAGCGCGCCCATGGATAGCCTCTTCAGCCAGCGGGTCTTGCGATGCCGCCGCCGAAGCTGGGCGCTGATCGCGTCGAAAGAGTGTGTCATCCCAGTGATTCCTCGACTTAGAGATTGTTGACCCGATATTTCTCGCGAAAGCGGCGAATCATGATCACCGACACCAGGTTGAGCGTCAGGGTCACCACGAACAGCACCAGCCCCAGGGCAAAGGCGGACAGCGTCTCGGCGCTGGCAAACTCCTGGTCCCCGGTCAGGGCGGCGACGATACGCACCGTGACCGTGGTCATGTTGTCCAGTGGATTGGCGGTCAGGTTGGGCAGCATGCCCGCCGCCATCACCACGATCATGGTTTCCCCCAGTGCCCGGGATACCGCCAGCAGCGAGGCCGAGATAATGCCGGGCAACGCCGCCGGCACCACCACATCGCGGATGGTCTCGCCCTGGGTCAGGCCCAGCGCCAGCGCCCCCTGGCGCATGCTGTCGGGCACCGAGTGGATGACGTCATCGGACAACGAGGAAATGAACGGGATGATCATGATGCCCATGACGATGCCCGGGGCCAGGGCGTTGTTGAAGTCGGCCTCGAGGCCGAGCAGCTGTGCCGCCGTGACGATCAACGGCGCCACGGTAATCGCCGCGAAGAAGCCGTAAACCACCGTGGGAATGCCGGCCAGCACCTCGAGCACCGGCTTGGCGATGCCACGCACCCGCGAGCCGGCGAATTCCGACATGTAGATGGCCGACAGCAAACCGATCGGAATGGCCACCAGCATGGCGATCGCGGTGATCATGAAGGTGCCGGCAAACAGCGGCAGCGAGCCGAACTGGGCGGCACTGGCGCCTTCCTCGCCACGACCGGCCGCCTCCAGGAAGCTGGCACCGGGGTTCCAGACCGTGCCGGTGATGAAGTCCCAGAAGCCCTGCATCTGGAAGAAGCGCAGCGCCTCGCTGATGATCGAGACCAGAATGCCCAGGGTGGTGAGAATGGAGATCAACGCGGCACCGGCCAGCATGAAGCGCACAAACGCCTCGATGGCGCGACGCGCGTGAAACGCCGGCCTGACCATGAGGATGCCGCCCACCAGGCCCATACAGGCCACGCCGATACTGACCACCAGCAGCATGGCGGTGGGGATCGTCCCCCCGATCAGCAGCATGCTCATGGCGCCGACCAGGCTCACCCCAAGCGCCGGCGCGGCGGTCGACAGCACGCCAAACCAGCCATACTGGTCGGGCTGGGCCGTCATCGCGGTGCCGCCGGCCCGCACCCTGGCCGCCTTGGCGCGCGCCGTGAAGAAGGCGACCAGTCCCAACACCACCAGGGCGGCACAGAGCAGGGCAAGATATTGATCGGTGTACATAGCTATCTCTCGCAATGGTCATCCACGTATGCCGCCGATACCCGACGGCCGGCCCCCAGCGGGTGGCCGGCCGATGTTGCACGGTCAGGGCAGTGTTCAGTCGAGGTCACTCGGCTCAAGCGAGGCGCGGCGTTCCACCGTGTCGCGCGCATCCCCGCGCAGGCTCGACTCGGCCGGGATCAGGCCGACCCCCTTCAGATAGCCCAGATCCCCCACCATCTGCTCGCTCATGAACAGCTCGGCGTAGGCATACAGCGCCGGCACCTCCTCGGCGTGCTGGTTCTTGATATAGAAGAACAGCGAGCGGGATACCGGATACTCGCCGCTACCGATGGCCTCGGGCGTCGGTGCCACACCATCGATGCTGGAGCCCTGCAGGGTGTCGGCGTTCTCTTCGAGGAAGGAGTAGCCGAAGAGGCCAAAGGCACTGGTGTTCTCGGCAAGGCGCTTGACGATCAGGTTGTCGTTCTCGCCGGAATCGACATAGGCCCCATCGGCGCGAATATCGGTGTAACCATCACCGCCATAGGCCTCCATTGACTCGGACGCGGCCTCCATCACCAGTTCTTCGAAGGCGTCCCGGGTGCCGGAGGTGGTCGGCGGGCCATAGACGGCGATCTCGCGGTCCGGCAAGGACGCATCGACTTCATTCCAGCGGCCATAGGGATTGTCGATTAGCTCACCATCAACCGGCACCTTGGCGGCCAGGGCCAGGAACAGCTGTTCGCGGGTCACGTCCATCGCCGGATTCGCGCCGGACTGGGCGAGGGCGATGCCGTCATAGCCGACGAAGGCTTCGGTGATATCGGTGACGCCGTTCTCGACACAGCGCTCGAACTCGGAAGGCTTCATGCGGCGCGAAGCATTGCTGATGTCCGGGGTGCCCTCGCCGATGCCGTTGCAGAACAGGCGCAGGCCACCGCCGGAGCCGGTGGATTCGATGACCGGTGTCGGATAGTCGGTGGTCGCCCCGAACTCCTCGGCCACATAGCTGGCAAAGGGGTACACGGTGCTGGAGCCCACGATGCGAACCTGGTCCCGGGCCTGGGCAATACCGACCACGCCGATGACGGCGGCAGCGATGGCGGTCGTCTTGAAGGTCGTCTTGAAGGCGCGTTGCTTGAAAGCATCGTTGTTAAAGGTACGGCTCATGGAAGGCGCTCCTGATGAGGTAGGTGTTCGTCCCTTGCGATGCCGAAGATGGCCCACGAAGGTGACAACTTCATGACAGCCTCAAAAAAATCCGCCTTACTCGCGCGCCTTCCTTGCACGTCTTACTCGCACGTCTTACTCGCACGTCTTACTCGCACGTCTTACTCGCACGTCTGACTCGCACGTCTGACTCGCTCGCACGTCTGACTCGCTCGCTCTCCTTACGCGCTCCCGCTGCACCCTCCTGCGAAAACTGCCGCTGCACCGTGTGAACTGGGCCTTGGGCACCGCCCCATTGGCGAGGAGACGAAGGATCGCCGGGCTTAACCTGTTTGCAACATAGCTTCGCTAGCCTTTGAGGCTGCGACATGCCCCGCTTGTCACCCAGCAAGAGCAGGGCGTACCGACGATGACATGATCGGGCATGGGCGTGGTTGCCCATGCCTGTGGAGGGCCACCGATGACCATGACCAACAACTCCCATCGCCAGCATATTTCCTGCCAGTTCCATCAGGAGCTGGAGGCATTGAAAGCGCATCTGATGGACATGGGTGCCCTGGTGGAAAAGCAGGTGCAGGATGCGACGCGCTCGCTGCTCGAGTCGGACACGGCACTGGCGCAGCGGGTGATAGCCAACGACCGGCGCGTCAATGACATGCAGATCAAGATCGACGACGAGTGCGCCCTGCTGCTGATGCGCCGTCAGCCGGCGGCCTCGGACCTGCGCCTTGTGCTAGCGGTGACCCGCGCCACGTCGGATCTCGAGCGCATCGGCGACCATGCCAGCAACCTGGCGGAGTATGTGATCTACCTGGTCGAGGGCATGGATGTGCGCCATCAGGATATTGACGACGTAGCCTCCCGCATCGGGGCCGAGGACCCTCCTCGGCCTGAGTGAATCGGCCGCGCCAGCCATGGATTCACCCCTTCAACAGCCGGTCGAGCTGGCGATAGCCCACCGCCTCGATCAACTGCTCCCGCTCGGGCCTGGACGCCCCCGCCAGGTCGGCCAGGGTCAAGGCCACCCTCAACACGCGATGATAGGCCCGGGCCGAGAGCCGGAGCCGCTCCAGTACCGCCGCCAGCCAGGCGCGGTCGGCCGCCGAGAGGGCACAGGCCGCCTCCAGCCCACGCCCGGCCAGGTGGGCGTTGAGCGCCCCCCGCGCCAGCTGACGCTCGCGTGCCGCCAGCACCCGCCGACGCACCGTGGCGGAGTCCTCACCCGCCTGATTGGCCGTCAGCTGTTCCGGCGGCAGGGCCGGGACCTCCACCTGCAGATCGATGCGGTCGAGCAGCGGGCCGGAGAGGCGCGCCTGATAGCGCTGGATCTGCGCCGCCGTGCAGTGGCAGGCCTGGCGCGGATCGCCCAGGTGGCCACAGGGGCAAGGGTTCATCGCCGCCACCAGCTGGAAACGCGCCGGATAGCGGCGCTCGTGGCTGGCCCGAGCGATATGGATGCGCCCCGACTCCATGGGCTCACGCATCACCTCCAGCACATGGCGCGGAAACTCCGGTAGCTCGTCCAGGAACAGCACCCCATGGTGGGCCAGCGAGATCTCCCCGGGGCGCGGCTTGGCGCCGCCGCCTACCAGCGCGACGGCGCTGGCGGTATGGTGCGGCGAGCGAAAGGGACGCCTCCCCCACTCGGCGCGCAGCGGCAACCCATTGACCGAGCGCACCGCCGCCACTTCGAGGGCTTCTTCCTCGGTCAGCGGCGGCAGGATCCCCGGCAAGCGACTGGCCAGCATGGTCTTGCCGGTGCCGGGCGGGCCGGCGAAGAGCAGGTTATGGGCGCCGGCGGCGGCGACCTCCAGGGCACGGCGGGCCTGGAACTGGCCGCGCACCTCGGCGAGGTCGGGCAGTGTCTGTACCGCCTGGGGCGGGCGCGACAATCGGTGGGGGGTGATCGGGGTCTGGCCCAGCAGATGGGCCACTACCTCGAGCAGATGATCGGCGGGCAACACCTCGAGCTCACCGGCCAGCGCCGCCTCATCGGCGTTGATCCGGGGCACGATCAGGCGCCGACCGGCGCGGCGCGCCGCCAGGGCCAGGGGTAACACCCCCTCGACACGTCGGAGTGCACCGTCCAGCGCCAGCTCGCCGACGCTCTCGATATTCTCCAGGCAGGTGGGAGGCAGCTGCCCCGAGGCCAGCAGCAGCCCCAGGGCAATGGGCAGGTCGAAGCGGCCGCCCTCCTTGGGCAGGTCGGCGGGGGCCAGGTTGAGGGTGATGCGGCGCAGCGGATACTCGAAGCCGGCATTGACCAGGGCGCTGCGCACCCGTTCCCGGCTTTCCTTTACCGCCGCCTCCGGCAGGCCGACCAGCGTCATGCTGGGCAAGCCGTTGGAGAGGTGCACTTCTACCTGCACCGCAGGGGCCTCCAGGCCGAGACCGGCCCGGGTGTGCACGATCGCCAGCATCATCGGCGCTCCCTCGCGAAAGGACTGCCTTCAGGCTAGTCCAGCCAGGGAGCGCGCGCCTCAGCGTCCCGCTTCGTCGGCGTCCTCTTCCGCCCGGCTCGATGCCTCGTCAGCGGCAGATTCGCCGGACGCGTCGACCGTTCCGGCGTCAGCGGACACGGCCCCGGCGTCGGACTGGGCTTCCACCAGTGCCTCCAGGGCCGCCACCTGCTTCTCCAGCGACTCGACCCTGGCGCGGGTGCGCTGCAGCACATCCATCAGGATGTCGAAATCCTCGCGGGAGACCAGCTCCAGGCGGTCGAAGGCCCCCCTGACGACCTGTTGAACACCTTTCTGCACCTCTTCAGGCGCCTGTGAGGCCCCCTGCAGGCGCTCGCCGATCTGCTGGGCCAACCGGCCGATTCTGTCCTGGGTCGCCATGGCGATTCTCCTGATTGGGAATGATCCCCCACAGGATACGCGTGGCGCCCCCGTGACGCATGCCCTCTTGCGGGGCGTGAGGGGTGTTCCCGGGCACCATCGGGGGGCATTGCCCCGCCGGGAGCCCGGAGACGGCGGCACAGATCATCACAAAATAACTCACAAAAAGTTGATATTTATAGGGTTTTCTTTTTTTGGCATGTCATGCGCTTAGTACTTTTCAGCTGCCCCATCGGGTCGCCTCTCATCGCCAACGAGGAGACAGGACATGAAGCTGATCAGCGCGATCATCAAGCCCTTCAAGCTGGACGACGTCCGCGAGGCCCTCGCCGATAACGGCGTACAAGGCATCACCGTCACCGAGGTCAAGGGGTTCGGTCGCCAGAAGGGCCATACCGAACTCTATCGTGGCGCCGAATACGTCGTCGACTTCCTGCCCAAGGTCAAGGTCGAGGTCGCCGTGGACGACGGCCAACTGGAAGGGGTGCTCGATGCCATCTGCGCCGCCGCCGGCAGCGGCAAGATCGGCGACGGCAAGGTATTCGTCATGCCCCTCGACGACGTGATGCGTATCCGTACCGGCGAACGCGGCGCCGATGCCGTCTAGGCATTGCCGCCCCCTCTGCCACCGCTTGGAGCCTACCCGCCTGGAGACGTCCCGTGAATGAACTGACCGAACTGAGCTATGCGCTCGATACCTTCTACCTTCTGATCTGTGGCGTGCTGGTGATGTGGATGGCCGCCGGCTTCGCCATGCTCGAGGCCGGCCTGGTGCGTGCCAAGAACACCGCCGAGATCCTCACCAAGAACATCGCCCTGTTCGCCATCGCCGGCACCCTGTATCTGCTGGTGGGCTATCACCTCATGTACGCCAGCCCCGACGGCGGCGTCCTTCCCCACCTGGGCGTTCTGCTGGGCGGCGAGAACGGCGTGGATACCGTGCTGGCCGGCGGCGATGATGCCCCCTACTACGCCCAGCGCGCCGACTACTTCTTCCAGGTGGTGTTCGTGGCGACGGCCATGTCCATCGTCTCCGGCGCCGTGGCCGAGCGCATGAAGCTGTGGGCCTTTCTGGCCTTCGCCGTGGTCATGACCGGTCTGATCTATCCGGTCTCGGGCTACTGGACCTGGGGCGGTGGCTGGCTCGCAGCGGCCGGCTTCTCCGACTATGCCGGCTCCGGCATCGTGCATATGGCCGGCGCGGCCGCGGCCCTGGCCGGCGTGCTGATCCTGGGGCCCCGCAAGGGCAAGTACGGCAGAGACGGCAGCATCTACGCCATTCCCGGTGCCAACCTGCCGCTGGCGACTCTGGGTACCTTTATCCTGTGGATGGGCTGGTTCGGCTTCAATGGTGGGTCCGAGCTCAAGGTCTCTGACATCGGCTCCGCCAACAGCGTCGCCCAGGTGCTGGTCAACACCAACGCCGCGGCCGCCGGCGGTGTCGTCGCCGCCCTGACCGTGGCCAAGCTGTGGTTCCGCAAGGCCGACCTCACCATGACCCTCAACGGTGCCCTGGCCGGCCTGGTGGCCATCACCGCCGAGCCGCTGGCCCCCTCCGCGGCGGGTGCCGCCCTGATCGGTGCCGTGGGTGGGGCCATCGTGATCGCCGCCATCGTGGCCCTCGACAAGCTGAGGATCGATGACCCGGTCGGTGCCATTTCGGTGCACGGGGTGGTCGGCATCTGGGGCCTGCTGGCGGTCCCCCTCTCCAATGCCGACGCCACCTTCGGCGCCCAGCTGCTCGGCATCGTCGGTATCTTCGCCTGGGTCTTCGGAGCCAGCCTGATCGTCTGGCTGATACTCAAGGCGGTAATGGGCATCCGCGTCAGTGAAGAGGAAGAGTACGAGGGCGTGGATCTGACCGAGTGCGGCATGGAGGCCTATCCCGAGTTCAGCGTTACCGGGAAATGAAGGCAACGCGCCACGAGTGAGCCGGCGTGCTCCACCTGGCCCCCCGCAAGGGGGCTTTTTTTCTTCCCCGCCGGCGGAGTGTATCCTATATGCAATCCGCCTATGGCCGGCGGCATGTCCGCCCAAGAACCGACGAGGAATCAACCATGAAACTGGTGACCGCCATCATCAAGCCCTTCAAGCTCGACGACGTGAGGGAATCCCTCTCGGAGATCGGCGTACAGGGCATCACCGTTACCGAAGTGAAAGGCTTCGGCCGCCAGAAGGGGCATACCGAGCTCTATCGGGGTGCCGAGTACGTGGTGGACTTCCTGCCCAAGGTCAAGCTCGAGGTCGCCGTGGATGACGAGATGGCGGAGCAGGTGATCGACGCCATCACCAGCGTGGCGAATACCGGCAAGATCGGCGACGGCAAGATCTTCGTCACCCCGCTGGAGCAGGTGATCCGCATCCGCACCGGCGAGACCGGTAAGGATGCCGTGTAAAGCCGTAAGCCGTAAGCCGTAAGCCGTAAGCCGTAAGCCGTAAGCCGTAAGCCGTAAGCCGTAAGCCGTAAGCCGTAAGCCAGGATATCGCCATCGAAACTCCCGGCAAGGGGTTTTCGTATAGCATAAAGCGTATGGCTTACAGCTACGGGCGCAGCCCAGCTGGGGTTTTCTTACAGCGTAAAGCGTATGGCTTACAGCTCTCAGCAGGGCCGAGGACGTACGGCGTAAAGCGCCCGGCGCAGCCGGGCTATGCCCGGATCATTTCTCCACGAAGGCGCGCTCGATCACATAGTCGCCGGGTTCCCCCATGCGCGGTGAGATCTTGAAGCCCAGCTCATCGAGCAGCTCGCTGGTGCTTTCCAGCATGGCCGGGCTGCCGCAGATCATGGCGCGATCCTGCTTGGGATCCAGGGCCGGCAGGCCGGTATCCTCGGCGAGCTTGCCATTGCGGATGTGATCGGTCAGGCGGCCCATGGTATGGAAGGTCTCACGAGTCACCGTCGGGTAGTAGACCAGCTTCTCGGTGATCTCTTCACCCAGATACTCATGGGCCGGCAGCTCCTTCTGGATAAAGTCGGCATAGGCCAGTTCGCTGACGCTGCGCACCCCGTGCACCAGTACCACCTTCTCGAAACGCTCGTACACCTCGGGATCCTGGATCAGGCTCATGAAGGGGGCGAGCCCGGTGCCGGTCGACAGCAGATAGAGATTGCGTCCCGGCAGCAGGTCATCGGTGACCAGGGTGCCGGTGGGCTTGCGGCTTACCATGATCTGGTCACCCACCTCGAGATGCTGCAGCCGCGAGGTCAGGGGGCCGTCGGGCACCTTGATGCTGAAGAACTCCAGGTGATCCTCATAGTTGGGGCTTGCCACGGAGTAGGCACGCATCAGCGGCTTGCCATTTACCTCGAGGCCGATCATCACGAACTGGCCATTCTTGAAGCGCAGGCTGCGCTCGCGGGTGGTGCGGAAACTGAAGAGGGTATCGTTCCAGTGATGGACGCTTAATACCTCTTCCAAAGCAAACTTGCTCATGCCGACTGCTCCATATTCCTAAAAAGAATAAAAGTTGATTAGATATTTGAATTGAATTCTAAGACAGGAGGCATTATCTGTTAAATGGATTGTATGGATAACCTTTATCCATAACCTTGATATGAATCATCGGAGTCTCCCCCATGCGCTTTACCCTGCGTCAGCTGGAGGTCTTTGTGGCGGTGGCCCAGCACGAGAGCGTATCCCGGGCGGCTCGCGCCCTGGCGCTTTCCCAGTCCGCCGCCAGCAGTGCCCTCGCCGAACTGGAAAAGCAGTTCAGTTGCCAGCTGCTGGACCGCCACGGCAAGCGCCTGCGCCTCAACGCCCTGGGCTTCCAGCTGCTGCCCAAGGCGGTGGCGCTGCTCGATCGCGCCGAGGAGGTCGAGGAGTTGCTCCACGGCCAGCAGGGCATCGGCGTGCTCGACGTCGGCGCCACCCTGACCATCGGCAACTACCTGGCCACCCTGCTGATCAGCGACTTCATGCAGCGCCATCCCGGCAGTCGCGTCCGACTGGCGGTTCGCAATACCCGCGCCATCGTCGATAGCGTGCGCCACCATCAGCTGGACCTGGGGTTGATCGAAGGACAGTGCGAAGAGGAGGACGTGATCTCCCAGCCCTGGGTCGAGGATGAGCTGGTGGTATTCTGCTCGCCCCGCCATCCCCTGGCGACGGCCGGGGAGGTGGAGCTGGGACGACTGCTGCGTGAGGCCTGGATCATGCGCGAAGAGGGCTCGGGGACGCGCCTGACCCTGGAACAGGCGGCCCGTCATCGCCACGGTCGCTTCAACACATTGCTGGAGCTTGAGCACACCGAGGGCATCAAGCGCGCGGTAGAATCGGGGCTGGGCATCGGCTGCGTGTCCCGGCTGGCGCTGCGTGACGCCTTTCGTCGCGGTAGCCTGGTGCCGATCGCGACCCCGGAGCTGGATCTGAGCCGCCAGTTCACCTTTATCTGGCATCGCCACAAGTACCTTGCCACCGGCATGCGCGAGTTTCTCAAGCTATGCCGGCAAATGACCGAGGGCATCACTCGCAGCGACCAGATCGAGCTGCCGCCGGTGCCCTGACGGCGGAGTGCGCCACTCCCCGAACGGCATCGGGCCCGGCAATGCCGGGCCCGATGCCGTTCGAGAAAATCGCCGTGCTCAGCGCATATCGCTGACCGCCTCCTGGATCACCTCGAGCTTCGACTTGGTCAGATCCTTGGTCAGGGAGTGGATCACCAACTTCGCGGTGGGGCCATCGAGCTTGTCGCGCAGCTGTCCGAGGAAGCGAGCCGGCGCCACCAGAATCAGCTTCGCCAGGCTGTTGTCGGTACGCGCCCGGTAGAGTCGCTCGGCCACCTGCTTGGCGAACACCTGTTCTTCATGGGTCCGCGCCATGCTCTCGCCGCCGGAGGAGCGCGAAGACGTCCCCGTCGACTCATGCACATCGGAGCCGCGATCCGTTACCAGATCGCCTTCGTGTAATCGGCTTTCGGAATGTACCAGGCTCTCCTTTTCGACCAGCTCCAGCGCGTCGCGGGTAAAAATCCGGGCCCGTGCCGCATCCGCCACCACGATATAGGTTGTCATAGCCACTCCTCGTACCGGTGGAACGACGGCCGGCACCACGCCAACCGCCTCAGGAACCACCATGGCAAGCGCCTTATCCCGGGTCAAGCCGCCACCGACGGCGAATGGCGACAACTGCAGGGCGGCGATTTCTAGGGTAGCATTCGCACTGGTCGGCAGGGATGTCGGCCCATCTTATCCACACGATGTAGCCCGGGAGGACCCCGATGCGTCAGTTACTGTTTCCTCGCCGCCCGCTTTCGCGCGGCACCCTGCTCGTCTGCCATCTGCTGTTGCAGGTCGGCCTGGTCCTCGGAGCGGTGCGATGGATCGCCCCGCAAACGCCGTGGCTGACCGACACCACCTGGCAGGATAGCTGGCCCAGCCTGGTGCTGTGCGGCGGGCTGTGGCTGCTGGCCGCCATATTGCTGCGCCTGATGACCGAACTCTGGCTGTTGCCCCATCATCTGGCTAGCCAGTCCCGGACCGGGCCGGTCATCACGCGCTCCTGGGAGCGGCGTCCGGCGATGCATGACCCCCAGGCCGCCTGGACCAGCGAGGCACGGCCGCTATCCGCCGCCGACGACGACGCGGTGGGCAGCCCCCGGGTGACGCGCCCCGCCGAGCCACTGCGCCCCCGGAGCCATCGCGAGCCCTCCCTGGACCCTGCCGATGCCCCCCAGGAAGAAGCGCCACCGTCTCGGGAGCCGCGCCTCTAGTCCCTCATGAGCCGGCGCCAGCCGGCCAGCAGCAGCACCCCCGCGACGCCACCCAGGCCATTGGCCAGGATATCGGCCCAGTCACCCCCACTGCGCCCCGGTATCGCCAGCTGGGCGAACTCGATGATGCCGCCATAGCCAACGACCAGCAGCAGGGCAATGGGCAGACGCACGCCGGCCAGGCCTGTCAGGCCGGCGAGCCCGGCATAGCCGATGAAGTGGTTCAGCTTGTCCCAGGGCAATCGGCTGGGCATTGCGCTGCCCGACGCCAGGCTGCCAAGGGCCACCACCAGCGCCGCCATAACGGCCAGCGCCGCCCATAGGCGGCGCTGGTCATGCAGGCGTTTCAGGCCATCCAGCCATGCCCTCCTAGCCATGGGCAATATTGCGATGGTAGGCCGGGCTCAGGTCGTGCAACGCATCCATGAAGGCGGTGACGTTATCGGGGTTGGTGAACTGGCTGATGCCGTGCCCCAGGTTGAAGATATGCCCCGGCCCCTCGCCATAGCTCTCCAGGATACGCGCCACTTCGGCACGAATCGCCGACGGGCGCGCGAACAGCACGTTGGGATCGAGGTTACCCTGCAGGGCCACCTTGTGGCCCACCCGGGCCCGGGCATCGGAGAGCTCGGTGCTCCAGTCCAGGCCCACGGCATCGGAGCCGGCCAGCACGATATCCTCGAGCCACTGGCCGCCATTCTTGGTAAACAGGATCACCGGCACACGGCGACCCTCATGCTCACGGATCAGGCCGGCGACGATCTGCTCCATGTAGCGCAGCGAGAATTCCAGATAGGCCGGGGTGGTGAGGGCGCCTCCCCAGGTGTCGAAGATCTGTACGGCCTGGGCACCGGCGCGAATCTGGGCATTGAGGTAGTCGGTCACCGACGTGGCCAGGGTATCGAGCAGGTCATGCATCACGCTGGGCGTATCATAGAGCATGCTCTTGATATGCCGGAAGTCCTTGCTGGAGCCGCCCTCGACCATATAGGTCGCCAGCGTCCAGGGGCTGCCGGAGAAGCCGATCAGCGGCACGCGCCCGTTCAGCTCGCGGCGGATGGTGGAGACCGCGCGCATCACATAGTCCAGGTCGCGGTCGGCATCGGGCACGCTGAGGGCCGCCACATCATCGGCGCTGCGTACCGTCTTGCGAAACTTGGGGCCCTCCCCGGTCTCGAAGTAGAGTCCCAGGCCCATGGCATCGGGAATCGTGAGAATGTCCGAGAAGAGAATCGCCGCATCCAGCGGATAACGCTCCAGGGGCTGCATCGTGACTTCGCAGGCCAGCTCCTGATTGCGGCACAGATCCATGAAGCTGCCGGCCTCGGCGCGGGCGGCGCGATATTCCGGCAGGTAGCGGCCGGCCTGGCGCATCATCCATACCGGCGTCCGGTCCACCGGCTGACGCGCCAGGGCGCGCAGAAAGCGATCGTTCTTGAGTTCCATGCAGGCGGTCATCCACGGGAAATGTACCCGCCATTGTACCCGATGCTTGCGTCCCGGTCGTGAGCCGCGCCGGCCTTCCTGATAGAATACCCCCCTATTCTGCGGGGCCGCCCGCGGCCTGATATCGAGGTAACCCGTGACGATTCGCTTTATCGCCGCCTCCCGGCTGCCCACCCCCTGGGCCACCTTTACCATGCATGGCTTCGAAGACGAGGCCACCGGCAAGGACCATATCGCCCTGACGCTGGGTGACGTGGCCGACGGCGAACCGGTGCTGGGCAGGGTACACTCGGAGTGCCTGACCGGTGACGCCCTCTTCTCGATGCGCTGTGACTGTGGCTATCAGCTGCAGGAAGCCCTCAAGCGGATCGCCGAGGAAGGGCGTGGCGTATTGCTCTATCTCCGCCAGGAGGGGCGCGGCATCGGGCTGCTCAACAAGATTCGCGCCTATCACCTGCAGGACCAGGGTGCCGATACCGTCGAGGCCAACGAGCAGCTGGGGTTTGCCGCCGACCTGCGCCGTTACGACCTCTGCGTGCCGATGCTCGAGCAACTGGGCATCGACGCCCTGCGCCTGATGACCAACAATCCGCGCAAGGTCGATGCCCTGACCCAGGCCGGCGTCGGCGTCGCGGAGCGCGTGCCGCTGACCACCGGCCTCAACCCCCATAATGAGCACTACCTCTCGACCAAGGCCGGCAAGCTCGGGCACATGATGGCGCTGGGCGACTTCACCCAGGTCGAGGACATGCACCTCGAGCCCAAGCCCAAGCCCTCCGAATCCTGAGCCGCCGCCTGGCGGGCCCCTCCTCGGGGCAGCGGGCCTGAACACGAGACGCCCCCGGCATTCAACATGCCGGGGGCGTCTCGGATATCCATGGCTCGTCGGACGCCTCAGTCCACGTTCACCGCCCGCTCCCGGGGGGCGCCCCATAGCAGCCTGAGCGCGATGGCGATGGTCAGCAGCACGACCACCCCACTGGCCCCGCCCAGCAGGGCACTGCCCGTCAGCCCCGCAACGAAGAAGGCAACCACGCCCGCGCTGCCGGCGGTAAGGGCATAGGGCAGCTGGGTGCGCACATGATCGATATGGTCACAGGAGGACCCGGCCGAGGTAAGGATGGTGGTATCGGAAATGGGCGAGCAGTGATCACCGAAGATGCCGCCACTCAACACCGCCGCGATGGTCAACGCCAGCGGCAGGTCCATGGCCGTGGCGACCGGCATGGCGATGGGGATCATGATCGCGAAGGTGCCATAGGAAGTCCCCGTGGTAAACGCCACCACCGCCCCGATCGCGAACAGCAATACCGGCACCAGGCTGGGCGACAGGCTGGCCTCGGCCAGCGTCACCAGATAACCCGCCGTGCCCAGCTCCGAGGTCACGCTGCCGATCGACCAGGCCAGTGTCAGGATGATGTAGACCAGGGTCATGCTCTTGATGCCGTCGACCACGATATCCATGGCCCCGCGGAAATCGAACAGCTTCTGCATCATGCCCATGGTCAGGCCCACGGCCACGGCCACCAGCGTGGCCAGCAGTATCGACAGGCCCCCCTTGGCATTCCCGACGGCGGTGATCAGGTCGTTGTTGGGGAAGTCGCCGGTCCACAGGAACAGCGGCGGAATCATCACCAGCAGCACGCCAATCGGCACCAGCATGTTGCGCTTGCGCGCATGCGCTTCGCTCACCGCTTCGATGCCGTCGACATGGGTCTCGGAGGGGGGCATGGCACCCGGGGCCATCACCTCGCCGCGGGTACGCGCCCGCCGCTCGGCGGTGGCCATGGGGCCAAAGTCCCACTGGGTAATCACCAGAAAGGCAATCAGCCCCAGCGCCAGCCAGGCATAGAAGTTCAGCGGAATGGTCGAGAGATAGATCAGATATTCGGAACCGCTGAGCCCCATCTCGACCAGCTGCGTGCCGATCAGCCCCATCACGAAAACGACCCAGGTGGATACCGGCCCGAGCAGACACATCGGCGCCGAGGTGGAGTCGACGATATAGGCGAGCTTCTCCCGGGAGACCTTCATCTTGTCGGTAATCGGGCGCATCACGCTGCCTACGGTCAGCGCATTGAAGTAGTCTTCGAAGAAGATCAGCACCCCGAGACCCATGGTGGCGCCCTGGGCGCCCCGCCGCGACCCGACCCGGCTCGAGATCCAGCGGGCAATGGCCTGGGCACCGCCCGAGCGCTCCAACACACCGATCAGCACGCCGAACAGGCCGCAGTAGATCAGCACCGTCACGCTCCATTCATCCCCCACGCTGGGGATGATAAAGGTATCGAAGGTGTCATAGAGCCCGGCCGCCGGGTTGCCGCCCGCCAACATGGTGGCGCCCAGCCAGACGCCACAGAAGAGGGCCGGAATCACGTTACGCGTCACCAGCGCCAGCACTATCGCCAGCAGGGGGGGTAACAGGGAAAAAGCACCGAACGTCATGGTAACGGCTCTCCTGGCAATTCTTGTGCGGTTTCTTGTTGAAAGGGGAACGCCCTGGCGAGCGTTCAGGCCGTCTCGCGCGCCTTGCGGATGCGTTCATAGGCGTTGCCGATCTCGCTGGTGCGCTCCCGCGCGACCTCGCGCATGCTCTCGGGCAGCCCCTTGGAGGCGAGCTTGTCGGGGTGGTTCTGGCTCATCAGGCGGCGGTAGGCCTTCTTGACCTCGGCGTCACTGGCATCCTCCTCGACCCCCAGCACCCGATAGGCATCGGCCAGGGTGGGGCCGCTGGACGCGCCGCCGGTAGCCTGTTCGCCGGCGCCATGCAGCATGGCCTCGACCTGGGCGATCTCCGCCTCGGAGCAGCCCAGGCCGCGTACCACCCGCATCAGCATCTCGCGCTCGGCGGGATGCAGCCGGCCGTCGGCGGCGATCGCCGCCAGCTGCACCTGCAAGAACACCTGGCGCAGGGCAGGCTGGCTACCCAGCAGGGCACGCACCCTCGCCAGCTCGGCATCCAGGTCGAAATCCGCCGCCTTGCCGCGGTTGAAGTCGGCCCGGGCCCGGGCCCGCTGGGTCTCGTTCAGGCGCAGGCGTTCCCACAGCTGACGCGAGGCGTCCAGTTCATCTTCGGTGACCTGGCCATCGGCCTTGCACAAACAGCCCATGACCGCGAAGGTCGATGAAAGGAACTGCGTCTGAGTGGCGGCCAGCTTGCCCAGCATGCTGCGACGCAGGCGCGCGACGAGCCAGTAGCCAAGCCCGCCGCCAATGAGCCCCCCCACGGGTCCTCCGATCATGAACCCCAGTCCGGCGCCGATCAGAACGACGATCCACATCAGCGAGCCTCCTCAATATGATGGTTGTCGGCGGCCGCCAGGCGACGCCGGATAGCGGCCTCGATGCCATCGGCATCCAGGCCGCACTCGGCCAGCAACTCGGCTGGCTTGCCGTGCTCGACGAAGGCGTCGGGCAACCCCAGGTTGAGCACCTCCCTGTCGACGCCCTCGGCGGCCAACAGGTCGTTGACGGCGCTGCCGGCCCCTCCGGCCAGCACATTTTCTTCCAGGGTAACCAGCAGGTCATGACCGGCGGCCGCCGCCAGCACCGCTTCGCGGTCCAGGGGCTTGACCGAGCGCATGTTGAGGTGACCGGCATCGAGTCTCGCCGCCACGTCGGCGGCGGGCGTATTGAGGCTACCGAACGCCAGCAGGGCCACGCGCCGCCCGGCCTCGGCACCGCTCTCGCGACGCACCTGTGCCTGGCCGATGGGAACGGACTCCAGGTGGGCGGGAATCGCGGTACCGGGCCCGGTGCCGCGGGGATAACGCACCGCCGCCGGGCCGGGATGGTGGTAGGCCGCGCTGAGCATCAGCCGGCACTCCGCCTCATCGGCCGGGGCCAGCACGACCATGCCCGGCACGCAGCGCAGATAGGAGAGGTCGAGGCTGCCGTGGTGGGTCGGGCCGTCCTCGCCCACCAGGCCGGCGCGGTCGATGGCGAAGGTGACATCCAGCGCCTGCACCGCCACATCATGGATCAGCTGATCGTAGCCCCGCTGCAGGAAGGTGGAGTAGATCGCCACCACCGGCTTCATGGCCTCGCAGGCCATGCCCGCCGCCAGGGTCACCGCATGCTGCTCGGCGATGGCCACATCGAAATAGCGCTCGGGATAGGTCTGCGAGAAGCGCACCATGTCCGAGCCCTCGCGCATGGCCGGGGTGATGCCAATCAAGCGCTCATCGGCGCCGGCCATGTCGCATAACCAGTCGCCGAAGACGCTGCAATACTTGCGCGGCGTCGGGGACGGCTCAGGAGTCGCGTCGCGACTGCCCGGGGCGGACGGCTTGAGTGGTGGCGTGGCGACGTTGCTCGACTCGCCCTTCTCCAGCTTGGTAATGGCGTGATAGCCGATGGGGTCGGCTTCGGCGGGCAGGAAGCCCTTGCCCTTGCAGGTCTTGATATGCAGGAACTGGGGCCCCTCCAGGTCACGCATGTTGCGCAGGGTCTGCAGCAGTAGCGGCAGGTCGTGACCGTCGATGGGCCCGATATAGTTGAAGCCCATCTCCTCGAACAGGGTGGCCGGGCTGACCATGCCCTTCATGTGCTCCTCGGTGCGGCGTGCCAGCTCCAGTGCGCCGGGCAGGTGCGACAGCACCTTCTTGCCGCCCTCGCGCATGGTGGTATAGGGCTTGCTAGTCAGGATCCGCGCCAGGTAACTGGCCATGCCGCCAACGTTCTCCGAGATGGACATCTCGTTGTCGTTGAGCACGACCAGCAGGTTGGCATCGACGTGACCGGCATGGGCCAGGGCCTCGAAGGCCATCCCCGCGGTCAGGGCCCCATCGCCGATCACCGCGCACACTCGGCGCTGCTCGCCACGGGCGCGGGCGGCCAGTGCCATGCCCAGCGCCGCCGAGAGGGAGGTGCTGGAATGGCCCACGCCGAAGGTGTCGTACTCCGACTCGGCGCGGCGCGGAAAGGCGGCCAGCCCACCGTAATGGCGGATATTGCGCATCGCCTCGCGGCGTCCGGTGAGGATCTTGTGGGGGTAGGCCTGGTGGCCCACGTCCCACACCAGGCGGTCGTGGGGCGTCTCCAGCGCCTGGTGCAGGGCCACGGTGAGCTCCACGACGCCGAGGCCGGCCCCGAAGTGCCCTCCGGAGACCCCCACACTGTAGAGCAGGTAGGCGCGCAGCTCATCGGCCACCTGTGCCAGCTGCGCGGTGGACATGGCGCGCAGCGCCGCCGGGGTGTCCAGGGTGTCGAGCAGCGGCGTGGCCGGTCGCTCGACGGGGATATCATCGAACAGCTTCATGTGGGCATCTGTCGTGTCAGTGGTCACGCTCGATCGTGTATCGGGCCAGCGCCATCAGCGGGCGAGCACGCTCGCCCAGCGGCGCCAGGGCGGCAACAGCTTCATCCACCAGACTCGCCGCCCGGACGCGGGCCCCATCGAGACCCAACAGGCTCGGATAGGTGGGCTTGTCGCGGACGGCATCGGCCCCCGAGGTCTTCCCCAGGGTAGCAGTGTCACCGATCACATCGAGTACGTCGTCGTGGATCTGAAAGGCCAGGCCGATGGCCCGGGCGTAAGCGTCCAGGGCGGCCAGGCGCGGATCATCCTCGGGCACCGCGGCCAGCCCGCCCAGGCGTACCGCGGCGCGGATCAGCGCCCCGGTCTTGTGGGCATGCATGGTCGCCAGGGCCGCGGCATCCGAGTGGCCGCCCACGGCGTCGAGGTCCAGCGACTGGCCGGCCACCATGCCGTCGCGCCCCCCGGCCTCGGCGAGGCCGGCGATCATTGCCGCCAGGCGCGGATGTCGAGATTGGGCGAGCACTTCGAAGGCCAGGGACTGCAGGGCATCGCCGGCGAGGATCGCCGTGGCCTCGTCATAGGCGCGGTGCACGGTGGGCTGCCCGCGGCGCAGGTCATCGTCGTCCATGGCCGGGAGGTCATCGTGGACCAGCGAGTAGGCATGAATCAGCTCGATGGCCATCGCCGGCGCATCGAGACTGGCCTCGTCGGCGCCGAGGGCGCGGCCGGCGGCATACACCAGCACCGGACGCAGCCGCTTGCCTCCCACCAGGACGCCGTGGCGCATGGCGGCTTCCAGGCGCGGGGCGGGGGCGACGCGCTCGGCGAACAGCGTCTCCAGGCGCGCATCCACCCGCGCGCGATCCTTGGCCAGCGCCGCCGGCAGGTCATCAGCGTTCACTGTCATCCTCCGGCGCGGGCGCGAAGGGCTCGAGCGCCATGCCACCCTGCGCGCCCTCGGTCAGGGTGCGCACCTTGAGTTCCGCCTCGTCGAGGCGCTGCTGGGCGTCACGGGTCAGCCGCACGCCTTCCTCGAAGGCGGCCAGGGAGTCTTCCAGCGACAGTTCGCCGGACTCCAGCCGCGCCACCAGCCCCTCGAGCCGTTCGACGGTAGCGGCGAAATCTCCGGAAGCGGCACCGTCGGCCTGCGGCGTCCGGGGCCGCTCGTTACGCTCTGCCATGCTGCTCCTTAACCGCCTCTGATAGTCAGGAAGAGATCACTCAAAGGGCGACAGTATACACGCTCCCCCCGGGGGGTCGTCTGCCCCACCGCCTGCCGGGGCAAAGCGGCGGCGAAAACTTGCATCTCGCTCATATAGCAGCGCAGCATTTTCATGCTGGCCGGTGCCCCGGCTGTGTTAGAGTAAGCGCCTCACCAGTTTCTGACACAGCATGCGGCTCGCGCCGGATAGGGGTTGACGCAACCATGGCCAAAACGTCCCTGGACAAGAGCAAGATCAAGATCCTGCTGCTCGAGGGCATCCACCAGACCGCGGTGGATAATCTTCGCAACGCCGGGTACTCGAACATCGAGCACCTGCCAACGTCACTGGATGAAGCCGCACTGATCGAGAAGATCCGCGATGTGCACTTTATCGGCATTCGTTCGCGCACCCAGCTCAATGAGCGGGTCTTCGCCGCCGCCGAGAAACTGGTGGCCGTGGGCTGTTTCTGCATCGGCACCAACCAGGTCGACCTCGGGGCCGCCCTGGTGCGCGGCATCCCGGTGTTCAACGCGCCCTACTCCAATACCCGCTCGGTGGCCGAGCTGGTACTGGCCGAGGCCATCATGCTGCTGCGCGGCATTCCCGAAAAGAGTGCCCGTGCCCATCAGGGCGGCTGGCTGAAGAGCGCCAAGAATTCCCACGAAGCGCGCAACAAGACCCTGGGCATCGTCGGCTATGGCAGCATCGGTTCCCAGCTCTCGGTCCTCGCCGAATCGCTGGGCTTCGACGTCATCTACTACGATGTGGTCGCCAAGCTGGGCATGGGTAACGCCCGCCAGGTAGGCAACCTCGAGGAGCTGCTGTCGAAGGCCGATGTGGTCAGCCTGCATGTCCCCGACCTGCCCTCCACCCGCTGGATGATCGGCGCAGAACAGATTGCCGCGATGAAGCCGGGAGCCATCCTGATTAACGCCTCCCGGGGCAGCGTGGTGGTGATCGAACCCCTGGCCGAGGCGATTCGTGAGGGGCGCCTCAACGGTGCCGCCGTGGACGTCTTCCCGGTGGAGCCCAAGGGCAACGAGGAAGAGTTCGAGAGCCCGCTGCGCGGCCTGGCCAACGTCATCCTGACCCCGCATATCGGCGGCTCCACCCTGGAGGCGCAGGAAAATATCGGCATCGAGGTGTCCGAAAAGCTGACGACCTATTCGGATAACGGCACCACCGTCACCTCGGTGAACTTCCCCGAGGTGGCGCTGCCCTCCCACCCGGGCAAGCACCGCCTGCTGCATATCCACGAGAACGTTCCGGGCGTCATGTCGGAGATCAACCGCGTGCTCTCGGAAAACAGCATCAATATCGCCGGTCAGTACCTGCAGACCAACGACAAGGTCGGCTACGTGGTGATCGACGTCGACAAGGCCTATGGCGCCCAGGCGCTGGATGCCCTGCGCCAGGTCGCGCACACCCTGAAGGTACGGGTGCTGTATGCCGAGGGTGGCCAGGACGCCTGACCCGCCACGCCTGCCCGGCACGACCGCCCTCGCCGCCGCGTCTCACCGACGCGGCGGTTTTGCGTTCGGACCCCTGAAAGGCATCCATGGTCGCAATGCGCGAGCACGGCCCGGTGCGCTAGGCTATGGCATCGTCGAGACCAGCCCCAGGAGACTCCCATGAGCGAGACGACCCCAGCGGTACTGCGCCACGATGTCGAGGGCGTGGCCACCCTGACCCTCAACCGGCCGGGAAGCTTCAACGCCCTCTCCGAGGAGGTGCTCGAGGCCCTCGCCGCCGAGCTCGAGCGCCTGGCCAACGACGGCGCCGTGCGCTGCGTGGTGCTCGCCGCCGAGGGCCGCGCCTTCTGTGCCGGTCACGACCTCAAGCAGATGCGCACCCACGGCGACGACCGCGATTACTTCCAGGACCTCTTCACCCGCTGCGCCGGCGTGATGCAGGCCATCGTCGCCCTGCCGGTGCCGGTGGTCGCCCGGGTACAGGGCCTCGCCACCGCCGCCGGCTGCCAGCTGGTCGCGAGCTGTGACCTGGCCGTGGCCGCCCGCTCGGCGCGCTTCGCCGTCTCGGGCATCAATGCCGGGCTGTTTTGCTCCACCCCGGCGGTGGCGCTGTCACGCAATGTGGCCCGCAAGCGCGCCATGGAGATGCTGCTTACCGGCGAGTTCATCGATGCCGACACCGCCCGCGACTGGGCGCTGATCAATCGCGTCGCCGACGATGAGCGGCTCGACGCGGCCGTCGCCGACCTCACCGGCAGCATCTGTGCCAAGAGTGCGGTGGCGGTGCGCACCGGGAAGGCGATGTTCCAGCGCCAGCTGCGCATGCCCCTGGACGAGGCCTACGCCTTCGCCGGCGATGTAATGGCCGACAACATGCGGGCCGAAGACGTCGCCGAAGGCATCGATGCCTTCATCGAGAAACGCCGCCCCGTATGGCAGGATCGCTGACCCCGGAAGGCTCCGCGAGAGGAGTTAATGGAAGCGATTTCCGAAGACGCGACAGGTGCCTGTCGACAGGGTATGCTGTGCCCGCGAAGCCACGGCATAAGGAGCAGCAGGGTGAGTGAAGTCAAGCGCAGGACCGCGGGGCGTCCCGCGGGATCGGGCAAGGCCAGCGGCGGCCATAGTCAGTCGCTGGTTCGCGGCCTCAACCTTCTGGAGCGCCTGGCCGGACACCCCGGGGGCCTGGCGCTCTCGGAGCTCGCCGAGCAGGCCGACCTGGCCCCCTCCACCACCCACCGCCTGCTGCAGGCGCTGCAGAGCCAGGGGTTCATCACCCAGGATAACGAGCTCGGCGTCTGGAAGATCGACGTCAAGACCTTCCGCATCGGCAACAGCTTCCTGGAGGCGCGTGACTTCATCGCTACCAGCCGCCCCTTCCTGCGGCGCCTGACCGACCATACCGGCGAGACCGCCAATCTCGGCATCCGCGACGACGGCACCGCGGTATTCCTCGCCCAGAGCGAATCGCCACAGATGATGCGCATGATCACGCGTCTCGGTTCCCGCGCCCCGCTGCACGCCTCCGGCGTGGGCAAGGCCCTGATGGCCTGGCTGCCCGAGGACGCGTTCGAACGCATTATCCATGAGCGCGGCCTGCCACGGGTCACCGAAAATACCCTGCACACCCCCGAGACTCTGCGCGAGGGACTCGCGGAGGTTCGTCGGCAGGGCTTCGCCTGCGACCGCGAAGAACACGCCATCGGCCTGCACTGCGTGGCCGCCTGCATCCATGATGAGCACGGCACGCCGCTGGCCGCCATCTCGGTCTCCGGCCCGGTAGCACGCATTCCCGAGGCGCGCCTGCTGGAGCTGGGGGGCCTGGTACGCGACACCGCCATCGAGATTACCGCCCAGCTGGGCGGGCGCATTCCGCCGGCGCCGCAATAGCCTCGCCCGGGGCCTGGAAGACGTCACCGCACGTTCGCCGATAAAATAACAGGCTAACGGAATGGGCAGGGCACCGGGACACTCCCGTGGCCCTGCCCGGTTCTTTCTGTCGGACGACAATATCAAGGAGACCCCGGTGCTGAGGCTGACCTCCCCCGCCACTATCCTAGTCTTGGCCGCATTGACTGCCTTGGGCCCGCTGGCTACCGATATGTACCTGCCCGCCATGCCCAGCATGGCCGAGGCTCTCGATACGGGCCCCGATCAGGTCCAGCTAACGCTTAGCCTCTATATGGCCGGCTTCGCCCTTGCCCAGCTGTTTGTCGGGCCAGTGTCGGATCATTTTGGCCGCAAGCCAGTGATGTTGGCCGGGCTCACACTGTTCCTCGCCGCCAGCCTGCTGTGCGCCTTCGCCCCGAATATAGAATGGTTGCTGTCGGGCCGCTTCTTGCAAGCCTTCGGCGGCGCCGCAGGCCCCGTGCTCGCGCGTGCCGCCGTGCGTGATATCTACGACCCCATCGCGGCCGGTCGCGCGCTCTCCCATATGGCCAGCACCATGGCACTGGCGCCGGCGCTCGCGCCAGCGGTAGGGGCGGGCCTCCTGCTGTTCTTTGGTTGGGAGTCGGTCTTTTTGCTGCTGACGATCTATGCCGCCATCATGCTGCTGCTTCTCGTCCTGAAAATACCCGAATCCTTGCCGGCCGATCGCCGACAGCCGATAACGGCCGGCGTCATCCTGGCCAACTACCGCCTGTTGCTGACTCAACGCAGCTTCATGGGCTATACCTTGATCAACGCCAGCGGCTTTGCCGGCCTGTTTGCTTTTCTCTCGGGCTCATCCTTCGTGCTCATCGAATACATGGGCCTGTCGCCTTTCCAGTATGGTTTGGGCTTTATCCTGATCGTCGCCGGCTTCTTCTCGGGCACACTATTCAGCGGTCATTACAGCCAGCGCCTAGGACGCGACCCCCTACTCATGCTGGCCAGCCTGATGTGTGCTCTGGCCGGTACCACCATGGCGGTGCTGGCCATATCAGGCGTTCATGTCCCCTGGGCCATTATCGGGCCTCATGTCATCTTTCTTTTCGGGTTCGGCATCATGATGCCGCAGAGCATGGCCGGGGCTCTCGCCCTAAATCCGCAGTGTGCGGGCTCGGCCTCGTCACTCTTCGGCTTCCTGCAGATGACCATCGCCGCGCTGGGCGGGGCCCTGGTAGGACGGCTTCATGACGGCACCTCACAAACCATGGCGATTGCCATTGCGTTGGGAGGGCTGATTTCACTCACGGCTTACCTTGGACTGATCAGGCGAGGCCCCAAGGCTTCAAGCTGAATACAACCCGGCATCCAGGCTCGGCGTGAGTCGCTGTCAGGGGCGTCGAACGGCATCGGCAGGCGCCGGCGTTAATAACACGGCTCGCAGTAATCACTGCAAATCGATGAACCCGGCCGCCCTCGGCGCTACACTAGCGGCCGTCCATTCGCCCCAGCCGAGGCCACGCCGATGAGTCACCACCTGCTCTCTGTCGATTCCCTGTCCCGCGACGATGTCGACCACCTGATGCGGGTAGCCGCCCGCATGGAACCCATCGCCCAGCGCCGCCAGGTCTCCCGCGTGCTGGAAGGGGCCGTGCTCGGCAACCTCTTCTTCGAGGCCAGCACCCGTACCCGGGTCAGCTTCCATGCCGCCTTCTGCCGCCTGGGTGGCAGCGTCTGCGATACCACCGGCTTTACCTTCTCGTCCATGGCCAAGGGCGAGTCGCTCTACGACACCAGCCGCGTGATGAGCGGCTACTGCGATGCCATCGTGATGCGCCACCCGGAACTCGGCTCGGTGGCGGAATTCGCCGCCGCCACCCACGTGCCGGTCATCAACGGCGGCGACGGCGCCGGCGAGCACCCCAGCCAGGCGCTGCTCGACTTCTATACGATCGACAAGGAGTTTACCCGGCTGGGCAAGAGGCTCTCCGGCGCCCACGTGCTGATGTCCGGCGACCTCAAGTACGGGCGTACCGTGCACTCGCTGATCAAGCTGCTGTCGCTCTATGCGCCCATGCGTATCACCCTGGTGGCGCCTCCGGGGCTGGAGATGCCCAGCCACCTGATCGACCTGGTGACCTCCCGCGGTCATCGTGTCGAGCAGCGCGATAGCCTGGCCCAGGACTATGCCGATGTGGACGTGGTCTACACTACTCGCATCCAGAAGGAGCGCTTTACCGCCGAGATGAGCGAGGGCTTCAGCCTGTCGCGCGACTTCACCGTGGACCGCGCCTTCCTCGACGCCCGCTGCGGGCGCGACACCCTGGTCATGCACCCGCTGCCCCGCGATAGCCGCCCCGAGGCCAACGACCTCGACGTCGACCTCAACGGCGACCCACGCCTGGCGGTCTTCCGCCAGACCGACAACGGCATTCCGGTGCGCATGGCGATCTTCGCCACCCTGCTCGAGGTGGACGGGCTGATCGAGAAGGAGACGCGCCCGGTGCCCTGGTTCGTGCCGCCACGCCTGGGCGTTGACGACCCGGCGCTGTAGGCAACGCGCAGTTCTGTCGTCCTCGCCTATGCTGAGGGTATCCTGCTTCCCTGGCGGCATGAGGACCACGACATGAACCTTCACCGCGCCTATCGGCTCCTGGCACTCTTCTACACCTTGCTGCTGCTGGTCGGGGCCATCGCCCTGCTGGCCGGCGGCGGCACCGCTCTCTCGCTGATCCAGCTCGCCCTGGGGGCCGTGGCGGTCGTCGGGCTCTGGGGCTATATCCTCAAGCGCGGCTTCATGAATCCGCGCCTGTGGCGACCGCTGGCGGCGGTCCTGGCGGTAGCGGCCCTGGCGCAGCTGTGGGCGGTATTCAGCCTGCCCCTACCCGGCGAACTGCTCACCTGGATGCTGGTCAGCACGATCTTCTCGCTGCTGCTGGTCGTGATACTCTATCGCTACGGCGACCGTGACCAGGCCCTCTGGGCCACGCCCGCGGAGCTGGAAGCCGCACGGCAGCTGGAGACGTTGCTGGAGGAAGGAGAGGGCTCGCTACGCGCCAGGACCCATGATGCCGAGCGCGAATCGCGGGTCACCGTGATCAAGGCCGACGACGGCTACCATGCCAGCGTGACGCGTCGCCGCCACGCCGAGCGTGAGGCCTTCGAGGAGCGCTTCCGCCACCCCGCTACCCTGGTGTTTTTCCTGGAAAAATTCGCCGGTATCTCGGTCGGCGACCTCAAGCACGGCGACGCCGCCTGAGGCCTCAGCGCCCGGGCAGCCCCTCCCGAGCGACGAACCAGCGCTCGACGATCAATACCGCGCTGATGCCATCGACGCCCTCATCGCGCCAGCTGCCGCGATGGCCACGCTCCCGGGCGATCACCTTGGCCTCGCCGGTGGAGCCCCGCTCGTCGACCATCTCGCAGGGCACCCCGTAACGGCCGAACAGGCGCTTGCCAAACTTGCGGGCGCGGGTGCTCATCTCCTGCTCTTCTCCCGCCGCCGTGAGCGGCAGGCCCACCACGAAAAGATCCGGCTGCCATTCCTTTACCAGGCGCTCTACCCGCCCCCAGTCGGGGATGCCCTCCCGAGCCGGCAGGGGCTCGAGCTCCCGGGCACTGCCCAGCAGTTCGTTGCCGACCGCCACGCCGATGCGCCGGGTGCCGAAGTCGAATCCCAGGATCAATCGCTCGCCCTGCCTGGCCATCAGCGCCCCCGACTCATGAGTGCCCCGCCTCGCGGGTCATCAGGTTGAGGTCGACGCCGAGAACGCCGGCGGCGGCACCCAGGCGCTGCTCGGGCGGCTCCTCGAAGAGGATCTCGCTGCGGCCTTCCACGGTGAGCCAGGCGTTGTCGAGCAGCTCGGCCTCGAGCTGACCCGACTCCCAGCCGGCACAGCCCAGGCAGACCAGGAAGTGCTCGGGGCCCTGGCCGGCGGCCAGCGCCTGGAGCATATCCATGGAGGTGGTCAGGGCGACCTCATCGGTCACCTGGACACTGGAGTCCCAGTCGGCGCTGTCGCCACGGTGCAGGATAAAGCCGCGATCCTTGTGCACTGGGCCGCCGAAGTAGACCGGCGCATTGCGATGCGGGCTCTCCTCGCCGTCGAGGTCGAGCTGCTCGAACAGCGCCTCCAGGGTCAGTTCGAGGGGGCGGTTGACGATGACGCCCATGGTGCCCTTCTCGTCATGGTCACACAGATAGCCGAGCGTGCCGGCGAAATTGGGATCTTCCTGGTGCGGCATTGCCAGCAGGAAGTAATCTTTCAGGCCGAAGTTTTCCACGGATTGCATGAGACTCCCCGGCGGTTCTAGCGCACGCCGAAATTATTGCCTTGGCCGACTCGCCAGACGCGCCTCCAGCCCGCATCGAAGGGGCGATACGCGCCGGTACCGCGGACGGTATCCAGCGCGGTCCGGTCGAGTTCGGAATGTCCAGACGATTGTACCATCTCCGCCCGACGCCACCCGCCATGGCGGCCACTCTCATGCGCCGCAGGGCCTGAGGAGGGCGGCGGCTCGCGCGCCTAGCCTCGCATCGCCGCCAGGCGACGCTCGATGGCATCCATCAGCAGGCCGGCGATATCGGTACCGCGCTGGTCATCGATCTCGCGCACGCAGGTGGGGCTGGTCACGTTGATCTCGGTGATGTAGTCCCCGATCACATCGAGGCCCACAAACAACAACCCCTTCTCGCGAATCATCGGCTGCACCTGGCCGACCAGCCAGTGATCCCGCTCGGTCAGCTCACGGCTGACGCCGTTGCCACCGGCGGCCAGGTTGCCGCGGGTCTCGCCGGCCATGGGCACACGGGCCAGGCCATAAGGCACCGGCTCACCATCCACCAGCAGGATGCGGGTATCGCCGTCCTTGATCTCGGGCAGATAGCGCTGGGCCATGATCTGGCGACGACCACGCTCGGTGAGGGTCTCGATCACCGCGCCCAGATTGCGCCCCTCGGGCCCGAGGTGGAAGATACCGCTGCCGCCCATGCCGTCCAGCGGCTTGAAGATGACGTCGCCGTGCTCGGCGTGGAAGGCACGCAGCTCGGTGTCGCTACAGGAGACCAGCGTCGGCGCACAGCACTGCGGGAACTGCTGGGCGAAGAGCTTCTCGTTGCACTCGAGCAGCGCCCGGGTGGGGTTGACCACCAGTACACCCTCTCGCTCGGCGAACCCCAGCAGGTGGACGGCATTGAGGAAGTCGGTATCCACCGGCGGGTCCTGACGCATCAGGATCACATCGAGCTCCCCCAGGGGCCGCGGCTCGGGCTCCCCCAGGTCGAACCAGTGGCCGGGGTCGCGATGCACCTCGAGGTCGCGCATGCGGCCGAAGGCGCGGCCGTCGCGCAGGAAGATATCACCGGGTTCCAGGTAGTGCAGCGATGCGCCGCGGTCCCGGGCGGCCCACAGCAGGGCCAGGGAGGAGTCCTTCTTGTAGGTGATGTCCGCGATGGGGTCCATCACCACGCCGATCTTCAGCGCACGTTCGCTCATGGGGTCGGTTTCCGGTCGAGGGTATGAATCGGGCCAGTATGACGCAGGGGGAGTGGCGGTACCAAGACGAGCCGGCGGTTCGGCTAGTCGCCAGCCGACGCCCCGGGCACCAGGCGTATGCCGGTAGGCTCCAGGGTGATCAGCTGACGCTTGTAGAGCCGGCCGATGGCCTGCTTGAAGGCGTTCTTGCTCACCCCCAGCCGCGCCTTGACCTCGGCGGCATCGCTCTTGTCGCCCAGTGGCAGGTAGCCGCCACTCTCGCGCAGCGCCTTGAGCACCGTCTCGCCCACCACATCCAGGCGAGCCGCTCCCGGGGGCAACAGCGAGAGGTCCAGGCGACCATCCTCGCGGAACCGCTTCACGTAGCCGGTCAGGCGCTGGCCGCGGCGCAGCGGCCGGGTCAGGTCATCGCGATAGAGCAGGCCCCAGAAGCGATGGTTCACGACCGCCTTGAGGCCGAGGTCGGTCTGCTCGGCGACCACCAGGATCACCTCATCGCCGGCGGCGAGCCCCTCGGCCTCATCGGCGACGAAGCGCTCCAGCTTCTGGGAGGCCACCGGCCGTCCCTGCTGATCCTCGTAGATGCGCACCAATACCCGCTTGCCGACGCTGGGACGAAATCGCTGCTCGCCGAAGGGCAGCAGCAGGTCGCTGGGCTGGCCCCAGTCGAGGAAGGCGCCGGTATCGTTGACGGTGACCACTTCAAGATAGGCTACCTCGCCCACGTGGCACCGCGGCGCTCGATAGTGGCGCCCGGGACGCTGGGGGCGAGGGCTGGAAGGCGCGGAACGCGGGTCGCGACGATCGGTCATGAGGCATATCCATGGCGAAAATAGGAGGGCGGCATTCGGCAGAACAGGGTAGCCGCGCGTCAGTCGTTCTTGTCGAAGTCACCGAAACGGTACTGCAGCAGGGAGAGCGCCACCACCGGGGCGGTCTCGGTGCGCAGGATGCGCGGCCCCAGAGAGAGGGGCGCGAAACCGGCCGCGCGGGCGGCGGCAACCTCCGGCTCGGCAAGGCCCCCTTCGGGCCCGATCAGCAGGGCCACGCTGTCCGGGGGTGATTCGCCTCCCAGCCCGCCCCCGGTAGCCGGATGCAGCACCAGGCGCAGCGCCTCGTCGCGTTCGGCCAGCCAATCGGCCATGGTGAGGGGAGAATGCACCGGTGGCACCACGGCACGCCCGCACTGCTCGCAGGCACTCGCCGCCACGGCCTGCCAGTGGGCGAGCTTCTTCGCCTCGCGTTCTCCCTTGAGGCGCACATCGCCATGCTCGGTGTAGAGCGGCGTAATGGCGGCGACGCCGAGCTCCACGGCCTTCTGAATGGCGTAGTCCATGCGATCACCCTTGGAGACCGCCTGGCCCAGGTGCACCCCCAGCGGCGATTCACCGGCACCGCTCGACACGGCCTCGACGCGCGCCACCACTCGCTTGCGTGTGGCCTCTACCAGCACCGCACGCGCCTCCAGGCCCGCACCGTCGAACAGCCGCAGTGCGGCCCCCTCACCCAGGCGTAGCACCCGCGCCACATGGCGGGCAGGGCCCTCGGGCAGAACGACGTCGCCGCCGACGCAAAGGTCGGCGGCGACGTGGATACGCGGCGATCTCTTGATCATCACTTCAGAGCCACTTGCGCTGCATCACTGGGTCGCCGGCGCGTCCTGGCCCTGCTCGGCCTGGCGCTGCTTCTTGCGGGCGTAAATTGCCTCGAAGTTGACCGGGGCCAGCATCAGCGGCGGGAAGCCACCGCGGTTGACCAGGTTATCGATGCACTCGCGGGCATAGGGGAACAGCACATTGGGGCAGAAGGCACCCAGCGTATGGTCGAGCTGGTCGCCCTCGATGCCGGCAATGCGGAACAGGCCGGCCTGCTCGAGCTCGGCCAGGAAGGAGGTGGTGCCTTCCTCGCTATGCGTCACCTGGGCGGTCACCTTGATGACCACCTCGTAAAGGTCTTCCCCCACCTGGGTGCTGGCGGTATCCAGCTCCAGTCCCACCTTGGGCTTGAAGGGCTGCTGGAAGACCGCCGGCGAATTGGGCGCCTCGAAGGAGATGTCCTTGACGTAGATACGCTGCACGGCAAATTGCAGCTGGGGCTTTTCCTGCTGGCCGGCAGCCTGGCCGTCGGCGCTCTGGTTATTCTCTTCCGCCATGGGAAAGGTCCTTTTGTACGGTAAATAAATGCTATTTCTTGACCACGGGCAGGCCGTCGGCCTGCCACTGCGTCATGCCACCCTTGAGCTTGAGCACCCGAGAATAGCCGGCCTTGGAGAGTTTGGCCACGGCCGCGCCGGAGGCCTGACCGTGCTTGCAGACCACGATGATCGGCTTCTCCTTGACCTTCTCGAGTTCCCCCTGGCGGTCGTCGAGGCGACTCTGGGGGATATTGCGGGCACCGGCGATATGGCCGGCCTTGAAGTCACCCGCCTCCCGGGTATCCAGCACCACCGCATCCTCGCGGTTGATCAGCTGGGTTGCCTCACCGGAGGTCACGCCGCTGGCGGCGCTATTGCGCGCCTCGTAAAAGACCCAGGCGGTCAGCACCAGGAGGAAGGCGCCCACCAGCAGCGGGTGGTTCTGCACGAATTCAAACAGCTGATCGATCATGGGTGCGAATAACTCTCGTCTCGATACACGAAAACAGGGGCGCTAGGCCGCGCTCGGGCGCCTAGTATACACGAGGTCGACGCCGACGAATCGGGCCGCCTGCGGCGCGTCGCCACGGCGGTCATCCGCCGGGGGTCCATGACGCAAGATGCCGCCTGCGCTATGATGCCGCAAGATATTTCCTGCCGCGACCCCGAACGCCCAGCGTCGAAGACCTCCCGAAATAGGGTCGGTATCGGCCGACGATAGGTGACAGCCGCCACCCGGGCCCGGTCGCGCTTGTTGCACATCATATTTCGAGGACACACGCCATGACCGCCAACGCCCCGCGCCCTGTCGCCCTGATCATCCTCGACGGCTACGGCCACAACCCCGACCCGGCCCACAACGCCGTGGAGGCCGCCGATACGCCGGTCATGGACCGCCTGTGGGCCGAGCATCCCCACACCCTGATTCACACCGATGGCCGCCACGTCGGGCTTCCCGACGGCCAGATGGGCAACTCCGAGGTGGGCCATATGAACCTCGGTGCGGGCCGGGTCGTCTATCAGGACTTCACGCGGATCACCAAGGCCGTCGAGGAGGGGGAGCTGGATACCATCGAGCCCCTGACCGCGCCCATCGACGCCGCCGTGGCCGCCGGCCGCGCGGTGCATCTGCTGGGCCTGCTCTCCCCGGGCGGGGTGCACAGCCACGAGGACCACATCCTCGCCGTCGCCGACCTGGCCGCCCGCCGCGGTGCCACACGCGTCTTCGTGCACGCCTTCCTGGACGGCCGCGACACGGCGCCCCAGAGCGCCCTGGCCTCCATCGAGCGCACCAACGCCCGCCTCGCCGAGCTGGTCGGCGCCGACAATGGCTTCGTGGCCTCGATCATCGGCCGCTACTTCGCCATGGACCGTGACAATCGCTGGGAGCGCGTCGAGAAGGCCTACCGCCTGCTTACCGAGGGCGAAGGCGAGCATATCGTCGCCGACGCCGAGACGGGGCTGCGTGCCGCCTACGAGCGCGGCGAGACCGACGAGTTCGTGGCCGCCACCAGCGTGCGCCCGGCCGGCGTGCCTGTCACCCTCGAGGAGGACGACGCCGCCCTGTTCATGAACTTCCGTGCCGACCGGGCCCGGGAGCTGACCCGTGCCTTCGTCGACGCCGACTTCGAGGGCTTCGAGCGCCGCGCCCATCCCCGGCTAGCCGCCGAGGGCCTGGTCACCCTGACCCGCTATGCCGCCAACATCCCCGCGCCGGCGGCCTTCCCGCCGGTGGACCTGCACAACACCCTGGGCGAAGTGGTCGAGAGCCGTGGGCTCACCCAGCTGCGCATCGCCGAGACCGAGAAGTACCCCCATGTCACCTTCTTCTTCTCCGGCGGTCGTGAGGCCGAATATCGCGGCGAGGAGCGCATCCTGGTGCCTTCCCCCCGGGATGTGAAGACCTACGACGAGAAGCCCGAGATGAGCGCCCATGAGGTCACCGACCGCCTGGTGGAGGCCATCGATTCGGGGCGCTTCGACCTGATCATCTGCAACTATGCCAACGGTGACATGGTCGGCCACACCGGTGACTTCGACGCCGCGGTCAAGGCCATCGAGACCGTCGATGGCTGCGTGGCCCGGGTGGTCGAGGCCATCCAGCGCGCCGGTGGCGCCTGCCTGGTCACCGCCGACCATGGCAACGCCGAGCAGATGATCCACCCCGAGACCGGCGACCCCCAGACCGCCCATACCACCTTCCAGGTGCCGCTGATCCATGTTGGCGAACGCTCGGCGCGGCTGCACGACGACGGCAGTCTGTGCGATATCGCCCCGACCCTGCTGGCGATGATGGGCCAGCCGGCCCCCGAGGAGATGGGCGGACGCTCCCTGCTCGGGCTCGACTGAGCGGCAGGATGGCCAGAGTCGCCGCCCCCCTCACCGCGCTGCTGCTGATGCTCTGCCTGGCCGGGCCACTGGCGGCCCAGCCCAGCGAGGAGGCCGTACAGGAACACCTCGACGCCATCGGCGACGCCATCGAGGAGGCCGACCGGCGCCTGTCATCGACTCGCCAGGCCCGTGACGAGGCGGCTCGCCAGCTGAAGGCGATCGAGACCTCGCTGGCCACCACGCATCGCCGCCTCGATACGCTACAGGCCGAGCAGCGCGAGCTGGGCGCCGAGATGGAAACCCTGCAGTCGCGTCGCGATGAGCTCGATACAGAGCGTAGCGACCAGCTCGAGGCCATCAATGCCCAGCTCGATGGGCTCTATCGGCTGGGTCGCTCGCCCCAGCTGAAACTGCTGCTCAATCAGGACGACCCGGCGCGACTGGATCGCCTCCAGCACTACCTGAATCATCTGGCCCGGGCCCGTCGCGCCCGGCTCGACGAACTGGCACGCCTCGAGGTCGCCCTGGCCGAGACCCGGCGCCAGCTCGACACCCGTGGCGAGCGCCTCGATGCCCTCGCCGCCGAACTCGCCGAACGCAGCGCCGAGCTGGTCGACCAGCGGCGCGAGCGGGCCGACCTGATCGCCCGGCTGGACAGTCGCCACAGCGACGAGGCCGCCCGTCTCGCCTCCCTGGAACAGGATCGCGAGCGGGCCGAACAGGTGCTGCGCGACGTGCAGGAGCAGCTGGCCCGCCTGCAGCGTCCGCCGCCTTCCACCGCCATCGAGCGCACCCGCGGGGAGCTGCCCTGGCCGATACAGGGCAACATCGTCTCGCGCTTCGGCGCCGGCGCGGCCGTGCATCATAACGGCATCCTGATCCAGGCCGCCGAAGGCAGCCCGGTGCGCGCCGTACACGCCGGCCGGGTCGTGTTCGCCGACTGGCTGCGCGGCTTCGGCAACCTGCTGATCATCGACCACGGCGATGGCGTGATGACCCTCCACGCCCATCTGCAGCACTTTAGTGCCCAGGTGGGCCGGCCGGTCTCGCGGGGCGAGGCGATCGGCGCCGTGGGCATGAGCGGTGGCCAGCGGCGCCCGGCCCTCTACTTCGAGGTGCGCCGCGGCGGCGACCCCATCGATCCCCAGGCGTGGATCGCCCGACGCTGAACGCTTTCCATGCGCGCCGGCGGCGGGCTATGCTGGGCGCTCACCGTTTTGGAACCGCGGAGTTCGCATGACCCCAGCGCTTTCCCTGCCAGGCAGGCTTTCTCGCCTCGGCTCGCCTCGGCGCCTGCTGGCCGGGCTGCTGCCCCTGGCCCTGCTGATGCTGCCACTGTCGGCGTCGGCCCAGGCCGTCGATGACGAGCTCCCGGTGGCCGAGATCCAGACCTTCGCCGAGGTGTTCGAGCGCATCAAACGTGCCTATGTGGAGGAGGTCGATGACGCCGATCTGCTCCACAACGCCATGCGTGGCATGCTCAGCGAGCTCGATCCGCACTCCTCCTATCTCGACCGCGAGGCGTTCCAGAGCCTGCGCGAGTCGACCCAGGGGGAGTTCGGCGGCATCGGCATCGAGGTGGGCATGGAGGACGGCCAGCTGACGGTGATCACCCCCATCGATGACACCCCCGCCTCCCGGGCGGGCCTGCAGGCCCGCGACCAGATCCTGCGCATCGATGACACGCCTACCGAGCGCCTGTCGCTGCAGGAGGCGGTCGACCTGATGCGCGGCGATCCAGGCAGCGAGATCGAGCTGACCATCCTGCGTCAGAACGAGAGCTCACCGCGCCGCATCGTCCTGTCGCGGGAGAACATCCGCACCGAAAGCGTGAAGAGCGAGCTGCTGGCCCCCGACTTCGGCTATCTGCGCATCAGCCAGTTCCAGACCCGTACCGGCGACCAGGTCGATGAACACATCCGCCGGCTGAACCGCGACGGCGAGCTGGACGGACTGGTACTCGACCTGCGCAACAACCCCGGCGGCGTGCTGCAGGCCGCGGTGGCGGTAGCCGATGCCTTCCTGGATGAGGGGCTGATCGTGTATACCGAGGGGCGCCTGCCGGATACCGAGATGCGCTTCTCGGCGAATGCCGTCACGACGGCTCCCGATGTCCCCCTGGTGGTGCTGATTAACGGCGGTAGCGCCTCGGCGGCGGAGATCGTTGCCGGTGCCCTTCAGGACCAGAGCCGCGGCGTGATAATGGGCACCGGGAGTTTCGGCAAGGGCTCGGTCCAGCAGATCATGCCGCTGGGCAACGGCGAGGGGCTCAAGCTCACCACGGCGCTCTACTTCACGCCCGAGGGTCGCTCCATCCAGGCCCAGGGCATCGAGCCCGATGTACGGGTGGTACGGGGACGCGTGGAGGTCACCGAGCATGGCCGCGGCGTTCGCGAGGCCGACCTGGCAGGCCACCTGGATTCCCGGGAGGCCCCGCGGGAGGAGAGAGCGGAACAGAGCGAACGGCTGCGTGAGGACTATCAGCTGGGCGAGGCCCTCAACCTGCTCAAGGCCCTCAACGTGGTCCAGCGGCGCGACCGCTGAGACCCACTCAGCGGCAGCTGACCGGCAGCCGGCCCCGATGGCCGGTGGCCTGCTGCAGCAGCAGCCGCTTGAGAGGAACCAGCCGATCCACGCCGCCCATGCCCAGATTACGCGCCAGCGTCAGGGCCGGGTGGTGTGCCCCGAACAGCAGCCGGAAGCCATCCATCAGCGCCAGCATGCCGGCATTGTCGCCGCGGCGGCGCCGCGCGTAGCGCGCCAGCACCCGCTCATCCCCCAGCCGTACGCCCCGCCGGCGTGACACCAGCAGTTCCTCGGCCAGCACCGCGGCGTCCATCAACCCCAGGTTGACCCCCTGGCCGGCCAGGGGGTGTATGCCATGGGCGGCATCACCCACCAGGGCGAAGCCGGGCAGCGTATAGCGCTCGGCATGGCGTTGCACCAGCGGAAAGCCTACCGCCTCGTCGAGCACCGTTACCGCGCCCAACCGATGATCGATGGCCGCCGCCAGCGCCTCTCCCAGGGCACCAGGATCGAGATCGGCCAGGCGTCGGGCCTCGTCGGGAGAGGTGGACCACACAATGGAACAGTGGTGCTCTGCCCCGTCCACCGCCAGGGGCAGGAAGGCGAGCGGCCCCGTGGGCAGGAAGGCCTGGCGCGCCGCCCGTCCATGGGGCATCTCGACCCTCACCGTGGTCACCAGCCCCACATGACCCGTCTCGCGCTCACGGACGGCGATGCCCGCCAGGTCGCGCAGGGGAGAGCGAGCGCCATCCGCCGCCACCACCAGGGGGGCACTCAGCCGGCGGCCGTCGTCCAGCACGATGCAGCGTCCCTCGGCGCCGCCCTCCAGCCCCTCGACCCGCGCCCCCAGGCAGAGGCGAACCGAGGGCAGCCTCGTCAGACGCTGCTCCAGCGCCGCCAGGGTGACGTCATTCTCGACGATATGCCCGAGCACCGGCAGGCCGGCCTCATCGGCGGAGAAGTCGATCTCACCGCTGCCCTCGGCGTCCCATACCCGCATATGGTGATAGGGGCTGACCCGCCGGGCCGCCATCCATGGCCAGGCCTTCAGTCCCTCGAGCAGTCGCTGCGAGACCGGTGTCAGCGCACTGACGCGGCGGGCCGGCCGCCCGCACCCCACCGCCTCACCATCCAGCAGGGCGGGCCTGGCATCCACCAGTGCCACCCCAAGGCCGGCCTCGCCGAGCAACACCGCCAACGCGGCCCCGACCATGCCCCCGCCGACGATGATCACCTCATGGTGGTCATCCGCCGCGTGCGCGGCACTCTCCTCGCCTGCATCCTTCATGCCTTCTCCTCCCTATCGCCTCTCGACTCACCACCCGCCTTCTTTTATCGCTCCAGCCCCATGGCGCGGCGGGCCAGATCACGCCGCAGCGGCCCCGCCAGGTTAAGGCCGATCAACCCGGCGGCCCGCACATGGCCGAGCAGGCGGCTATCGATACCGAACAGCCGTACCAGGCCGTCGCTGAAGCGGGTCACGTTATGCCGGTCGGCGGCGCGGCGCGCATCGAAGGCCTCGAGCACTTCGACAGCGCCGATCGACCGCCCTTTTACCAGCCCTTCTTCCAGCGAGGCCACCAGGTCCATCACGCCGCGCAGCGCCAGGTTGAAGCCTTGCCCGGCCACGGGATGCAGGGCATGGGCGGCGTTGCCCAATACCGCCAGCCCGGGACGGGTGGTCTCTCGTGCGGTCACCAGGCTCAACGGATAGGCGTGGCGGCTACCCACTCGACGAAAGCGCCCCGCGCGGTCGCCGAAGGCGGCCTGGAGTTCGGCCAGGAAGTCGCCATCGGACAGCCCCAGGCGCCGTTGCTCCTCGCCCGCGGCATGGGTCCACACCAGTTCCATGGTCTGGCCCCGCAGCGGCAACAGGGCAATCGGCCCTTCGCGAGTAAATCGCTCCCAGGCGACCCCCTGATGGGGGCGGCTCATCTCGACGCCGGCGATCAAGGCGACCTGATCATAGGACCGCGTATCGCTGACGATACCCAGACGCTCCTTCAGCCCGGAGCGCCCGCCATCGGCCAACACCGTGAGCCCCGCCTGCAGGCTGGTGCCGGCAGAGAGCGCCAGGCGATACCCCTCCGGGGTCGGCGCTATCGCCTCGACCCGGTCCGGGCAATACCAGTCCACGGGCAGCTCGGTGAGGCGCCGATGCAACACGCGTCCCAGCCAGGCGTTGGGCACCACATGACCCAGCGCCTCGCATCCGAGCTCCCCGGCATCGAGGCGGGTGGCACCGAAATGGCCGCGCTCGCTGACGTGAATGCGGCGAATGGCGGCGGCCTCCTCGGCCATCGCCGGCCACACCCCCATATCGGCGAAGTGCAGGGAGGTGCCGAGGGAGATCGCACTGGCCCGGGCATCGAAGCTCGGCTGCCAGGGCGCCGCGGCCAGGTCGAGAACGGGCGATGCCTCGATCACCGCCACCGAGAGTCGATATCGCTCGATCAGCGGCGCCAGCGCACAGGCCAGGCTGGCTCCCACCAGCCCGCCCCCCACAATGGCGATATCCACCCTCTCTGCCGCCGGAGGTTTCATGCCGATACTCATCGCTCTATCCCAGAAAAAGCATTCTCAGGAAAAACACGCGTGGAAAAATCATTCATAACGTAAATTACATAAAGATAGTAAAGCCATTTTTTTAGCGCTCACTTTTCGGCCATCAAGGCCTCGATGGCGGAAACCGATTTCGGTACGGAGGCCGTCAACACGGTATGGCCCTCATCGGTCACCGCCACGTCATCCTCGATGCGAATGCCGAGGCCGCGGAAACCCTCGGGAATATCCTCGTCATCGGGCACGTAGAGTCCCGGCTCCACGGTAAGCACCATGCCCGGTACCAATGGCCGAGGCTCGCCATCCCGGCGGTAGGCACCCACGTCATGGACGTCCAGCCCCAGCCAATGGGAGGTGGCGTGCAGATAGAAGCGCCGGTAACTCTCGTCGTCGATACGCGATTGAACGTCGCCCTCGAGCAGCCCCAGGTGGATCAGCCCGGCGGTAAGGCCACGCACCACCTCGGCATGAATCGCCGCCTGGGTGGTGCCGGGTCGAACCGCGGCCACCGCCCGCTCCTGAACCCCAAGCACCACCTCGTAGAGCGCCCGCTGGGCGTCGCTGAAGCGACCGTTGACCGGAAGGGTACGGGTGATATCGCCGGCATAGAGATCGAACTCGGCGCCGGCATCGATCAGCACCAGGTCACCGTCCCGAAGCGGCGCACGATTCTCGATATAGTGCAGCACACAGGCATTGGCGCCGCCACCGACGATGCTGGCATAGGCCGGACCGCTGCCGCCCTGCCAGAGAAACTCATGTTCCAGTTCCGCCTGTAGCTGGTACTCCCGAAGCCCCGGGCGCACCGCACGCATGGCGCGCAAGTGGCCCCGGGCCGAGACCTCGGCGGCATGACCCAGCAGGGCGAGCTCGGCCCGACTCTTGACCAGCCGCGCCTCGTGAATCAGCGCCACCACATCGGCAAGGGCCTCGGGAGGACGCGCCCCGTGCCGTTGCCGAGCCACGAGGTCGGCGCGGACCGCCTCGGCCAGCCCTATCGCCTCGCCGCTGTCCAGCGCCAGATAGAGCGTGCGCCGCCCATCGAGTAGCGCGGCCAGGCGCGCGTCGCGCTCGGCGTTCTCGAAGGCCTGGTCGACACCATGCTCGCGAACGGCCCCCTCGGCCCCCAGGCGGAAACCGGTCCAGGCCTCCAGCGCCGGGTCGCGATCCTGGCAGAACAGTACGCTCTCTCCCTCGCCGCGCCCCGGCAGCAGCACCAGCAGGGCGTCCGGCTCGGGAAAGCCGGTGAGATAGTGAAAATCACTGTCCTGGCGAAAGGGGAATTCGCTGTCCCGCGAGCGGGTAACCAGGGACGCCCCCGGCATCAGCACCGCGGCATCATCGGGCAGGGACGCCATCAACGCCTGGCGGCGCCATCGATACTCGGCAGTGGCGACCGGGGCCGGGCGCGGCAGGGCCTCGGGCAACGTCTCGGGCAACGTCTCGGACAACATGGGCACTCCTTGTCGGCGCTGGCGGCGTTCAGTGGCGCGTGGTGGACTCGGTATCCTCGACCTGGGGTTGGCCAGGGTGCTGCTCGGTATAGAGCAACATGGCCGCCATGCGGACGTGCTCGGCCAGGGCGAAGAGGTCGTCCTCGTTCTCGGCGCTCTCCTCGAGGTCGTCCGGCATGGCGGCGATGCCGCCCAGGTCTTCCAGCGCCTCGCGCAGCGACGTCGACCATGCCTCTCGAGGCGCCTCGCCGGCATCCTCGATGACTTCCAGAAAGCCCAGGGTCCACTCCTTGAGCCCCTGGGCACGCTCGCCGAGAGAGAAGAGCTCATCGGGCAGCAGCGGTTCATAGCCCAGCTCGCTGCCGGAGAGGGCCTCCAGGGTCTGGCGACGCCAGGCCAGGAAGCGCTCGGCGGACGGCTCATCGCGGGGCTGTTCGACGCCCAGCACGCCACATACCTCCGCAAGCCAGGCGGCGGGGTCGATATCGTGCATGGCGAGCTGGGCGCACAGTCGACCGTCGGTAAAGGCCGGCGACTGCATGCTGCCGTGGAGCAGGAAGAGGTCGGCGATGGTGGAAAAATCCTGGCGTTCGTCGATCAATGACATGGGAACTCCATGGTGGCGGGGTGTGCGAAGATGGCGGCAATCCGCGCCGCGCGTTGACCCCTGGAGAAGGGGTCTCTTATAGTGGCGGGCCATGCGGTACTGACTGGATGTTAACGCATCGGCCCCCAGGGACGCGCGGCCAGCGTGACCTGCCGGGTCGAGCCGGAGCCCCCCGATGAGCGATGCGACACGGCCGACCGCCGACATTACCCTGCTGGGACGCAGTTACATCATTGCCTGCCCCCCAGAGGAAGAAGCCAAGCTGGAGCGTGCGGCCCGCTACCTGGACCGTGCCATGACCAGCATTCATTCCCAGAATAACCTGCTGGGCAACGAGCGCATCGCCGTCATGGCGGCGCTCAACATCACCCATGAGCTGCTGGAAGCGGTCGAAAGCCAGCGTGAGGGGGAGCGCAACCTGGATGCCCTGAGCGAACGCCTGGAGCGTGCCCTGGCCAATACCCAGCCGCGCTGAGCCCGATACCCGAAATCCATTGGCCGCCTCCCTCGGGCTCTGATACGATAAAGGCGTTCTCTGGGGTGTTTGCCAGTCGTTATAGTCCCTCGAGCCTATGCGCAGTACCCAGGGGGCCAAATGCTAGCCGGACCCGTGTGCATGTCCGTGCGTCGGAAAGCCTGACGGTTCGGCTGCGGCCACCCACCTTGAACCAATGGGTTCAAGGGCCAGAACGACAGCGGCACTCTGGGGAACCTCGTCCACATGATCCATCTCATGCCGACACCCGCCGCACCCCTTTCTCTTGCCAGCGTCCATGGCTCGCGCCGTGAGCTGCGTCGCGAATTGCGCCGTCGCCGTCGGTCCCTGACGCCCGAGCAGCGCCGACTCGCCGACCAGCGCCTGTGCCGCCAGCTCAGACGCCTGCCCGAAGTACAACGCGCCCGCCGCGTGGCGCTCTATCTGCCCAACGACGGCGAGATCGACCCCACGCCCCTGATCGACTGGTTCCGGCAACGCGGCGCCCGTACCTATCTGCCGGTTCTCCGGCCGCTTTCCGACAATCGGCTGTGGTTCGTGCACTACCATGCCCATACGCCCATGGTCCGCAATCGCTTCGGCATCGCCGAGCCCGCCACACGCCACGGCGCCCATCGCGCACGGCGACTGGCCCCCTGGGCCCTGGACCTGATCCTGTTGCCACTGGTGGGCTTCGACGACGCCGGCCAACGGATGGGGATGGGCGGCGGCTTCTACGATCGCACCCTGGCCTTCACCCGCCGCCCGGGGCCGCGCCCGCGCCTGATAGGCCTGGCCCATGACTGTCAGCGAGTCGACTCCCTGCCGACCGCGTCATGGGACGTGCCGCTCGACGCCATCGTCAGCGATATCAGGCGGGTGCGCCCCTGATGCGCTAGCCCAGGAGCGCGCACGGACCGGCGCCCCTTTGAGCCCTCAGGCCATGAAGAGCCGGTAGGCGGGGTTATCGGACTCCTTCCAGTAGCGGTAGCCGATGGCATCGAAGTACTCCTCGACGTGGGAGCGATCGCCATTGGGCACCTGCATGCCCACCAGTACCCGGCCGTAGGCGGCACCGTGGTTCCGGTAGTGAAACAGCGAGATGTTCCAGTCATGGGGCAGGTGGGTAAGAAAGTTCATCAGCGCCCCCGGGCGCTCCGGAAACTCGAAGCGGTAGACTTCCTCCTCGAACTGCTGCTGGGGGCGCCCCCCTCCCAGGTGGCGAATATGCAGCTTGGCCAGCTCGTTATCGGTGAGGTCCTCCACCGAATAGTCGGCCTCACGCAGCCTGTCGATCACCGCCTGACGATCCTCGCCGCCGGGCTTCACCTGTACACCGACGAAGATGTGCGCATTCTCCGGGTCGGCATAGCGATAGCTGAACTCGGTGACCATGCGTTTGCCGATGGTCTTGCAGAACTTCTTGAAACTGCCGGGTCGCTCGCGGATGGTCACGGCCAGGATCGCCTCGCGCTGCTCGCCGAGCTCGGTGCGTTCGGCGATATGCTGGAGGCGATCGAAGTTGGTGTTGGCCCCGGAGTTGATGCACAGCAGCGTCTGTCCCTCGACGCCGGTCTGTTGAATATACTTCTTGAGGCCCGCCAGGGAGAGGGCACCGGAGGTCTCGGAGACCGCCCGAGTCTCCTCGAAGATATCCTTGACCGCCGCACACATCTCGTCGGTGGTGACGGTGACGATCTCATCGACCAGCTCACGGGCGATATCGAAGGGCACCTTGCCGACCTGGGCCACGGCCACCCCCTCGGCGAAGACGCCCACCTGGTCGAGCGTGACTCGCTTGCCCGCCTCGAGCGCCGCCTTGAAGCTGGCGCTATCCTCGGCCTCGACGCCGATCACCTTGATATCCGGGCGCAGATACTTGACGTAGGCCGCCACGCCGGCGATCAGGCCGCCGCCGCCGACCGGCACGAAGATGGCATCCAGCGAACCGGCATGCTGACGCAGGATCTCCACGGCGATGGTGCCCTGGCCCGCCACCACATCGATATCATCGAAGGGCGGGATATAGGTATAACCGTGCTCCTCGATCAGCGTCTGTGCATGCTCGGCCGCCTCGGCGAAGGCATCCCCCTTGAGCACCACCTTGGCCCCCCGGGCTCGCACCGCCTGTACCTTGATATCGGGCGTGATGCGCGGCATCACGATGGTCGCCTTGACGCCCATCTGCTTTGCCGCCATCGCCAGGCCCTGGGCATGGTTACCGGCCGAGGCCGCGATGACGCCCTTGGCCTTCTGCTTGTCACTAAGCAGGGACATCTTGTTATAGGCACCGCGGATCTTGAAGGAGTGGACCGGCTGCAGGTCCTCACGCTTGATCAGGATGGTGTTGTTGAACCGGCGGGAGAGAAAGGGAGCAGGCGAGATGGGGGTTTCCCGGGCGGCTTCATAGACCCGGGCCTGGAGAATTTTCTTGACGGTAGCTTCGAGCATCCTGATATCCCAGAGGCGTGACGCGAGAGGACGCAGCATGAATGCTGCAGTGCGGGGAACCCTTATTGTTATCATCTACACGGGCTCAGCGTCCAGCAGCGGGCATCGGCAGGCGGGGCCGGCTGGCCTATAATGACGGTCCCTTGTACACCGACTCCGTCCACATCACTCCACTCATACTCCCAGGAAGAACGCCCCATGACCCAGGCCTGCCTATCCCAAGACCAGCTCAAGGAGGCCGTCGCCGCGGCCGCCATCGACGAGGTTCGCCCCCATCTGCATCGCGACACCGTGCTCGGTATCGGCACCGGCTCCACGGCCAACCGCTTCATCGACCGTTTGGCCGAACTGCGTCACGACTTCGCCGGCACCGTGGCCAGCTCCGAGGCCAGCGCCGAACGGCTACGCGGCCATGGCATCGAGGTCTTCGAGCTCAACTCCGTGGGCACGGTGCCCTTCTATATCGACGGTGCCGACGAAGTGAACACTCACTTACATATGATCAAGGGCGGAGGCGCGGCACTGACACGCGAGAAAGTGGTGGCGGCCTGTGCCGAAACATTCATCTGCATCGCCGACGCCTCCAAGCGCGTCGACCGCCTGGGCGACTTCCCGCTGCCGGTGGAGGTCATCCCCATGGCCCGCTCCTATGTGGCCCGGGAGCTCGTCAAACTGGGTGCCGACCCGGTCTACCGAGAGGGGGTGGTCACCGATAACGGCAACCAGATCATCGACTGCTTTGAGTTCATGATCGACGACCCGGTGGCCATGGAGGCACGCCTCAACGCCATCGTCGGCCTGGTCACCAATGGCCTGTTCGCCGCCCGGGGCGCCGACGTGCTGCTGCTGGGTGGCGATCAGGGCGTGGAGCGTCTTATTCCCGCCTGACAGGCCTCAAAGGTCAGTGGGCGCTTACTTCGCCGCTAATAGCGTGCCCAGGCCCTCGAGGGTCTTTACGAGGGCGCCCCGATTGGCGGCTACCACGCCACGCCCGGCCTCGCCGAGGCGATGACACTCGGCGGGGTCGGCAAACAGCCTGATCAACGCCTCGCCGAGGCCTTCTCCATCGGGCGCCTCTACCAGGGCATCGGCGGCGCGCAGCACCGCGGCCACATCGGCGAAGTTCGCCAGCTCGGGGCCGCTGAGCACCGGCACTCCCTGGGCCGCGGGCTCGAGCAGGTTATGCCCCCCGACCGGCACCAGGCTGCCGCCGACGAAGGCCAGGTCGGCCGCCCCATAGAGCGCCGTGAGCTCCCCCATGGTATCGGCCAGATAGACCGAGGTGGCGTCGCGAGGTGGCCGGCCCTGCGAGCGCCGAACCGTCGCCTGGCCCAGGCGCTCGCAGAGACTCGCCACCTCGTCGAAGCGCTGGGGATGACGCGGCACCAGCACCAGCAGCGCCTCGGGGTAGCGCCGACGCACCAGCGCATGGGCGGCCAGTATCTGCGCCTCCTCGCCTTCGTGGGTGGAGCCCGCCACCCAGACATGTCGCCGACCCAGCTGCCGACGCAAGCGCTTACTTACCCCCAAGGCCTCGTCATCAGCAGCGACATCGAACTTCAATGAGCCCACCACGGTGGTGCGCGAGGCCGGCATGCCCAGTTCGGCGAAGCGCGCGGCATCCTCGGCGGACTTGGCCGCCAGCCAGTCGACGCCGCCCAGCGCCTCGCGCATCAGCGGACGCAGCCGCCGATAACCATCCAGGGCACGCTCAGAGAGCCGGCCGTTGACCACCGCCACCGGTATACCGCCACGACGGCAGGCGTGGAGCAGGTTGGGCCACAGCTCGGTCTCGAAGAACAACGCCAGCTCGGGGCGCAGGCGCTCGACGAAGCGCGCCGCCGCGCGGGGGAAATCCAGGGGCACGAAGCGATGGGCCAGCCGGCCATCCCCGCGCCCCTCTGCCAGGGCACGCAGGCGCTCGGCACCGGTGGCGGTCATGGTGGTCACGGTCAAGGCGTGACCCGGATAGCGTGCGAGCAACGCATCGATCAATGGCCTGGCCGCCTGGACCTCGCCCACCGAGGCGCAGTGCAGCCATAGCATGCGCACGTCGGAGGGTGTCTCGGGTATGCGCCCCAGGCGCAACGGCCTGGGGTCAGTAAGCGCATGCTCACGACGCAGGCGCCGCCATATCAGGGGAGCGGCCAGATGCAGCGCCGCGGAATAGGCCTGCCGGGGCCAGCCCATCAGCTCTCGCGATCGAGGATGGTGGAGATCATCGCCGTGGTGGAGACGCCATCCTCGAAGCCCAGCACCCGCACCTCGCCCCCGGCGTCGAGCACGGCCTGGCCGCCGGCAATCTCCTCGGGTCGATAGTCGCCCCCCTTGACCAGCACATCCGGCAACACCGCCTCGATCAGCCGCTGGGGGGTCTGCTCGCCGAAGGCGACGACCCAGTCCACCGCTCCTAGGCCGGCGAGCACCTGCATGCGACGCGCCAGGGGGTTAATGGGCCGCTTGGGGCCCTTGAGGCGGGCGATGGAAGCATCATCGTTGACCGCCACGACGAGCCGGTCACCGAGCCTTCGCGCCTGCTCCAGATAGGCCACATGACCGGCGTGGAGAATGTCGAAGCAGCCGTTGGTCATCACCACTCTCTCGCCACGGGCCTGGGCGGCACGCACCGCCTCGATCAGCGGTGGCTCCTCGATCACTCCGAACTCCGCCAGCTTGTCGCCATGCAGGGCGGTATAGAGCTCGGCGATGGACAGGGTCGCCGTCCCCGGCTTCCCCACCACTAGGCCGGCGGCCAGGTTGGCCAGGGTCATCGCCTCGGGGAAGCCATGGCCGGCCGCCAGGGCCAGCCCCAGTACGCCGATCACGGTATCGCCGGCACCGGTGACGTCATAGACCTCCCGGGCGCGAGTGGGCAGGTGCAGCGGGTCATGCCCCTCGCGGATCAGGGTAATCCCCTTCTCGCTGCGGGTGATAAGCAGCGCCTCGAGTTCCAGCTCGGCACGCAGGGCCTCTCCCCTCTCGGCGAGTTCGGCATCGTCACGGCAATGCCCCATCACGGCCTCGAACTCGACCAGGTTGGGGGTGATGACGCTGGCCCCGCGATAGCGCGAGAAATCACGCCCCTTGGGGTCCACCAGCACTCGCTTGCCGCTGGCACGCACCAGGGCGATCAGGTCCTCGACGCGGTTCAGGGTGCCCTTGCCATAGTCGGAAAGGATCACCAGGTCGCTCTCGGGCAGCGCGGCCTCCACGCGCTCCAGCAGCCCGGAAGTGTCCGCATCGCCCAGCCCCTCCTCGAAGTCGAGGCGGATCAGCTGCTGGTTGCGGCTCATCACGCGAAGCTTGGTGATCGTGGGCACACCCGGGCTGCGCTGGAAGTGAGTACTCACTCCGGCGTCTTCCAGGCGGCCGACCAGGCGGTCGGCGTTGTCATCATCGCCCACCAGGCCGGACAGCGCGGCATGGGCCCCCAGGGAAGAGATGTTCAACGCCACGTTGGCGGCCCCCCCGGGACGGTCTTCGCTCTCCTCGACGCGCACCACCGGCACCGGCGCCTCGGGAGAAATACGCGAGGTACCGCCATGCCAGTAGCGGTCGAGCATGACATCGCCCACCACCAGCAGGCGGGAATGCTCCAGGGCAGTCAGATCAAGTCTCATCGTCGGCTGGCGTCCTTTCCATGGGGTGGTCGGCGGCGTAGCGCAGAGCCGCCTCGAGGCGCTCGATCACGTCATCGGTACGAATCAGCGACATGGCATCGGGGTGGCGGACCCGCTGGCCCCAGGAGACCGCTTCGGTCTCCTTGTGCAGATAGGTGCGCACCGCCTGAGGATAGCGATTGACCACGAAGTCGCGCCAGCGGTACGGCGCGGCACGGTCGGGATTGGTGGTGGCGTAGAGCCCCACGGTGGGCGTATTCAGCGCATTGGCCATATGCACGGGCCCCGAGTCCGGGGCGATGACGGCCTCGGCGGCATCGATCAGCGCCAGCAGCCCCTTGAGAGAGGTCTCGCCGATGGCATCGATCACCGCCTCGGCCGGACACAGGGCCTGGATACGCTCCCCTATCTCCCGCTCCTGGGTACTGCCCCCACCGGTCAGCACCGTGCACAGGCCATGCTGCTCCCAGGCGTGCTGGGCCACGGCGGCATACCCCTCGGCGGACCAGTTGCGGAAGTTACGCAGCCGCGGGTTGGCACAGGGACTCATCAGCAGATAACGCGCATCGCCGGTGAAAGAACGCGCCTCATCATGAGCACTGGCAGGGATCGCCAGATTCCACTCGAGGCTCAGGTCCTCGACCCCCATCAGCCGGGCGAAATCGAGAAACGACTCCAGCACATGGGCGCGGGGATGAGGCGCCAGCCGGCGATGGGTGAACCAGTGCTGGGCATCCTTGGCGCGAGCCTTGTCGTATCCCACCCGGACGTCGGCCTTGAGGCCCAGAGAGAGCGCACTGGCCCGCAGCGCCTGCTGCATGTGCAGCAGCACGTCGAAACGGGTATCGGACAGCTCCCGCCACAGGGCACGCATGCCTGCCAGGCCGCTGGCCTTGTCATAGACCACGAACTCGACCCCGGAGAGGCCCGCCAGTAGACTGTGCTCGGCCTTGCCGACGATCCAGGTGATGCGCGCCTCGGGCCACTGGCGCTGCAGGGCGCGAATTGTTGGCACCAGGTTACAGACATCACCCAGGGCGGAGAGTCGCAGCACGCCGATATGGCGCGGTTGGACGGGCAGAGGATGCTTCATGCGCTTGGCAACATTGAGAAAGGGAAAGTCTCGCATTCTATATGATGCGGACAGTTTATGTGACGCCGACCAGGCGCCACAAATCGGCCCATCGACCTTCACTCCCGACTGGTGGCAGGCGCAAGGCGGCATCACCGGCCAGGCGCCGGGGCGCGGTGCCAGCCTGTTCCTGAACGCCGGCAACGGCGACGAATGGGTGCTGCGTCCCTATCGCCGCGGCGGCATGGTGGCCCGACTCAGTGATAATCGCTATCTATGGACCGGCCTGGAACGCACCCGCGCCTTTCGCGAGATGCGCCTCACCGCCGAACTGCTTGCCCGTGACCTGCCGGTTCCAACGCCGGTTGCCGCCAGCGTGACGCGCCACGGCCTGACCTATGAAGCGGCCCTGATCACCGTGCGCATTCCCGGCGCCCGCGCCCTGGCCAGCCTGCTGGAAAACGACGAAGCCGACGACGACCTGCTGCAACGCGTTGGCGCCATCATTCGCCGCTTCCATGACGCCGGCCTCGATCACGTCGACCTCAATGCCCGCAACCTGCTAGTGGATAACAGTGGCAGGGTGTGGCTGATCGACCTGGACCGCTGTCGACTGCGCCGTGATGGTGGCTGGAAGCGTAGAAACCTCGAGCGGCTGGAGCGTTCGCTGGCTAGATTTTCCAATCCTGCAGCAGCAGTCCATGCTACCGAACGGATCGTCAAAGGCTATAGCGACTGACACTCCTGATTGGCTGCAAAGTGCGGCTTAACCGTCTTATCCATGAACCTCGCCCACTTTCGCTGGATCTTACGCCGTCCAAGCCAGGATATATATTCCGGCAATGGGACAAGTTCCGAGGCACCCAGGCCGTCAATCAGCACCACGGTAGTGATATCCGGCCGCTCAATCACCAGCAGATTGCTCATCACCAGATCACAGGGCACCACGTTATAAGCCAACAAGTAAGCCTTGAGCGCTTCGAGACCGGCCCGAAAGCGAGTGATCTGCTGCGGCGTCAAGGGCATCGCCAGATACTCGGCCAGGCTGGGTAGTGAATCGCCTCTTTCATCAACGATTAACTGTTGCTCGATCCCAATCAACTCTTCGTCTTCAACTACTCCAAAAAATTCGGGAATAAGCGTGAAGGGCACGCCCCTGCGCTGCAAATAGCGAAAGTAGCGAAGTTCACGATGGGTCTGCTTGGCCTTGCTTCTTCGGCTGAGCTTGATACAACGCGCAGGATCATTCGGATGAAGATAACAGATGCGTTCATCTCCCCGACCAATGATCTTCCACTTGTTGACTTCTAGCATCGAGCCGCCTGCTTTTTCTGGTATACATCCTGAATACAGTGATAATTTTTAGCCATGACCTTTTCTACATCAAGTTTCAATGCCAATTCACGACAGTGCAGCCGCAGTGTCACATCGCCCTTACGACCGGCCCAATAACTCATGGCACGAGTCAACTCCTCCAGATTATCTGCATGGTCGATGACCGTTGCTACTTCTGGCGTTATTACCTCTTTGGCACCGCAATGTTCGGTGGTAATAACTGGTGTACCACAGGAGAGTGCCTCAAGCACGGTAAAACCAAATGGCTCATAATATGCCGGTAGCACGTAGCAGTCAGCGAGAGAAAAATATTGCTCTGGTGACGACTGCTCACCCAGGAAACAGCACTTGTCTGCTATGCCAAGGCGTTGGGCAAGTTCCTCAAACTCAGCCTGGCGGGAGTCACGACCCACTACCAGCAGGGTAGCTTCAATATCGAGCCGCGAGAATGCCTCGAGTGTCGGCTTCAGGCCCTTGCGCTGATAACCGGTACCCAGGAACAGAAAGACAGGCCTGGCATCTTCCAGGCTTAGCTCACGGGAAAGGCCATGAGTCGTCTCGCTAACCCGCTCTCGATCAAAATATTGCGTATCGACAAAATTATGAATCACCGAACGCTGCCCGGCAGGCACCTGATACGCTTCGGCGATTTCACCGTCGCTTTGCCGAGAATTGGAAACCACATGATAATAGGCACCGCGAGCCATGGCCCGTGCCTCGATTCGCGCAGCGACCTTATCCTTCCACCGCCACTCACGCCTAGGCTTCGATGCCAGATGATGATGAACCGTACCGCCACCAATACGCAGCAAGTCATGCGTCCAGGTTTTCCCCAACCCGTAGACAAGATCATAGTCCGCCGATTCTATATGGCGCTCTACCGCCTGAGCGAAACGCCACATGCGCTGAGCCTTCCCAATGCTGAACGGACGCAGGCGAACGAAGCGAATGGCAGGATGAGGTGGAGCAACATGGGAGCGACAAATGATCGTTACGTCTTCTCCACGCTCGGCCAAGTAACGCGACAACTCATTGAGAAATCGTTCGGTACCGCCTGAAGCCGCGTGACGCATATGCACTAAAGCTATTTTCATCGACATGTCCTTGACTTCGGAAAACCTGCCGAATCGTTGGCAGCATCCTGGGTTTTTCATAACCCATTAGAGCGACTTATATCATGACAATATCAGGATATCGTCATGACCCCCGAACACGCCGTTTCATATATTTCCAGAACACACCATTGGCATTGGACACGGCGATTACCAGGCCACGCCAGCCGTCGAGAAAGCCGCTCTGCAAGAAGTAGGTACGAAAAAAGGCAAATGCAGACTTCAGCACGATCACTCCCACGGGATATAACCGAAGCTTGCCGGAGTCTGCACGAATTTCCGAATAACGATTGATCTTGTCCAGGAATTGACTGAGCTCGGTGACTGCCAGATGCTCAATACAACCGTTCAGACGCACCACTTGCGTGGTTTGGATGACGCCTACCGACTCATGCACCATGGCATCATTGAAATTATGCTGTCGACGATTGAATACACGAACCAGCCAGTCGTTGCCCCACCCCGAATGTTGCACGGGCTTTCCCAGCAACCAGTTTTCACGCCGCACCTCGACCACCTGCGTAGCATTCGCAGCGGGCAGCCACTCGCTCAGCGCCTCGAGCCAGCGGGCCGTGGGGGCTTCATCGGCATCAAGCGAAAGGATCCAGTCCTGGCCAGCAAGCGATACGGCATGGCGCTTGGTTGGACCGAAACCAAGAAAATCCCCCTGATGCAGCGAAACATTGGCATAGCGACGGGCAATGTCGAGGGTCTCGTCGGTGGAGCCGTTGTCATACACCACCACCTCACCCACGGTCTCAAGCGCGTCCAGGGTACGGGCGAGAGTCTCCGCCGCGTTGCGCGTAATGATCACGGCACTTAGCCCAGAGAGCATATCAAACCAGCCTGTCAGGATAGGAGGTGGATGCTACTATAGCCGCATTACCCCCACAAACTTTCAGCGAGGCCGGTTTTGCACATCATTCACGCCAATTTGGCCAGGGGTTTTCGCGGTGGTGAACGGCAGACGGTATTGCTGATTCAGGCGCTGGCCAGCGAGGCCAGGGTATCGTCCCAAACGCTGGTGTGCCGGCCGGATTCTCCTCTGCGCTCGGAGCTTTCCGCGACCTCGGGTGTGCATTTTGTCAGCGCTCGCCACCAGTTAGCCGGACACTGGCAAGCCGGACGCACCACTTTAGTCCATGCCCACGACGCCAAGGCTGTACATTGGGCATGGCTGCACCATCGACTGTTTGGTACTCCCTACCTGATTACCCGACGTGTGGACACACCGGTCAAGCGCAAACATAGCAACCGAATGTTTTATCGGGACGCCCATCGCTGTGTCGCGCTGTCCCGGGTTATTGCCGAAAACATCCAGCCACTAAGCCCGCACCCGGTGGCACAAATTCCCAGCGCTTTTACTCCGCAAGCAGCAGACCCCAACATCGCACGGGCGTTTCGTGCACACTATCCCGGTCGGTTCCTGGTCGGCCATGCCGGAGCCCTGGTAGATCGCCACAAGGGCCAGCGTGTGCTGATCGACGCCGCTCGCCGGTTACAGCACTGTCAACCGGACATGCTATTCGTGTTTTTTGGCCGAGGTGAGGATGAGGCTGAACTAAGGCAAGAAAGCGCCATGCTGGACAACGTCATCTGGGCCGGCTTCGAGCCTGATATCGGCAATTACCTGCCGGCACTGGATGTGTTTGCCTTTCCTTCTCGTAACGAAGGACTGGGATCAGTATTGCTGGATGCCATGCGAGCCAACGTTCCCGTGGTAGCTAGCCAGACGGGCGGCATTCCGGATATTGTTCACCACGAAGAAACGGGGCTGTTGTTTCCCCCAGGAGACGATGAGGCGTTGGCCGAGCATCTCGTCAGGCTGCGCGACACAGCGCTACGCCAATCGCTGGCAAAAAAAGCCACGCATCGTCTGGACGGATATTCGCCGGAGGCCATGGCCGAGGCTTATTTGTCCCTTTACGCTCCTATTACTCAACATCGTACTGATTGAGTGTTATCGTCCATGATAAGCGGAAAAAACGCCTACCGTGTGCATAAGTCCATGTTTTATGCCTCTGGCTTGCTGAGCTCTCTTCCTCCGCGGTTTTTCTTTCAGCGCCGACGCCAGGCACTGCTGGCTTCTTTCGATATCCTGCCCACCTCCGAGCAGGACCTTATAATGAAGCGCGCTTCATATTACAACAAGCTTGATACATCCGTAACACTGTCCAATACGGCAACAAAAAATCGAGATTTTTATCTAAAACTTAAAAAATCGACTTATCATTTTGACTTTTATAAGATCGCAAAATACTACCCCGGAGAATTTTCATATCATTACCGGTTCGGTGATAAAACCTACATCCCCGATGCACCCACTTTTGTCAAGAGCCGACCCATAGCCGGAAAAAATCAAAACTCGGTATTACTTAAACTTGATAGCGTTCGTCATTTTTATACTGTCAAGGATTCTATTGATTACAACACCAAGAAGAACTCCTTGGTGTGGCGAGGAGCAGCACACCAACCTCACCGTCAACATTTCCTGGAAAAGAGTCATGGCTTGTCACGCTGCGATGTCGGCGCTACGGATGATAAAGCCGTAACATCCGCATACCGCAAGCCGTTCATGTCGATTGAACAACAACTTGAGCATAAATTCATTTTCAGCATCGAAGGAAATGACGTTGCCACTAACCTGAAATGGATAATGGCCTCCAATTCGCTATGTTTCATGAGACGCCCCATATATGAAACATGGTTTATGGAAGGCACGTTAATTCCCGGCTACCACTATGTGGAAGTAAGCGATGACTTCTCTGACCTGGAGGAAAAAATCGATTACTATCTGGCCCACCCCAAAGAATCTAAAGCCATCATTAGAAATGCTAATCGCTATATTTCCGAGTTCTTTCACCCTCGGCGCGAGATACTTGTTTCTCTACAAGTTTTCGAGCGGTATCTCATGCATACTCAACAACCCTTATAGCGATACGAAATTTAAAAAAGAGTACGACATCCAATGCAGTACAGAAAAGAAATTGATGGCCTTAGAGCCATTGCCGTATTACCCGTCATCCTGTTTCACGCAGGATTTTCTTGGTTTTCCGGTGGTTATGTCGGCGTTGACGTCTTTTTCGTGATTAGCGGTTACCTGATAACCTCAATCCTCATAGACGATCTGGAAAAAGATACATTTTCCATTGCAAAATTCTACGAGCGCCGAGCCAGGCGCATCCTTCCGGCACTATTCTTTGTCATGTTGTGCTGCTTCCCTTTCGCCTGGCTATGGATGGCACCCACACAGTTCGAGGACTTTTCCAAGGCCCTCATCGCAATAAGCTTAATTTCTTCCAACATTCTTTTCTGGAAGCAATCCGGATATTTCGAACCAGATACTGACTTCAACCCTCTTCTACACACCTGGAGCCTGGGGGTAGAAGAACAATTCTATCTTTTTTTTCCGCTCCTACTGCTTCTTCTCTGGCGCCTGGGTCATCGCCCAATATTTTATACAATAACTGTGCTTTCTATTGTCAGCCTGCTTACTGCTGAATGGGGATGGCGTCATGCACCCTCCGGCACTTTTTACCTGCTTCCCACACGCGCATGGGAACTAGGCACCGGTGCACTATGCGCTCTATTTTTAGCTAATCGCACACTCCGCCCCAACACTACTTTATCCTTGATCGGGCTACTTGCTATTTTATATAGCATCTTTTTCTACAACAAATCTGTGCCATTTCCTTCACTTTACACCTTAGTACCCGTGGGTGGTACGGCACTGATTATTCTCTATGGTTCCAGCTCCACATTGACCACACGATTACTTTCCAATAATTTATTAGTAAGTATAGGATTAATCAGTTTCAGCGCCTATCTATGGCACCAGCCTCTTTTTGCGTTTTCACGTATAAAAGGCATCTCTTCATCCGACTGGCCCTATATGGCCGGCCTTTCTCTACTTTCTTTATTACTCGCATACTTTAGCTGGAAATTTATCGAGGCACCATTTCGTAGACGTGGTTCATTAGTCTCACGAAAGGCTATTTTCGCAGCATCCGCCGTGGCATCACTAGCCTTCATTACCACAGGCTTATACGGTGACGCTACCGACGGATTACCCGCCCGAATAAATTTGTCACCACTTCAGCAGAGCTATCTAGCAACTGCTCAGGCTAGCCCCTATCGAAAAAAGTGTCACTCCAATAAATCTCATGTTATTCCGCCGGAGCAAGCATGCCAGTATAACCAAGAAAATGGTAGCGTCGCCGTTTTCGGAGACAGCCACGCAGTAGAACTGGCTTATGCCATTGCAGACATACTTGGAGCTGAAACGGGTGTCCGCCATTTTTCTTTCAGTGACTGTGCTCCGACATACCTATCTAACACCGACACACCTTGTTCCACCTGGACGCGAAATACCATTGATTATATATCTCGTCAAGATGACATAAAGAAAGTCGTAGTGACATATCGTATTCAAGCGGCTCTATGGGGCGATCATCAGGACACATACCCCGCACTCCCCGACAGCATTTCGCCGCAGGAAAAATACGACCGGTTGCATAGTCTGGAGGCAACACTGGACATTCTTTCACAAGCGGGAAAGCAGGTAGTCTATGTAGCCCAATCACCAGAACTTCCATTTTTCATGAATCAAGAAGTTTATCATCTGGATGATTCACCACGGGTCATTAAAGGCGTCAGCCGCTCTTGGTGGGAGCACAGGACAGCGTACTTTCGTCGTCATTTCTCATCACCGGAGAATGTAATCACCATCCGTCCGGAAGCGTGGTTATGTGATAATGACAGTTGCTTTGCTGGCAAAGATGGAAAATCTTTTTACTTCGACGATGATCACCTTTCCCTTCAGGGCGCTCATCTAGTCGCACAGCAGATTATCAAGTCTTTTCAATGACTTACCACAATTAAAAGAGGATACGAGTCGATGTACGCCCATATGCGCCACATGACAGGTGCCGCCATGAGTGTGAAAAGCGGCTTGTATCACGGCGGGAGTATTCTTGCCATCGCCAACGCTAACGCCAATCGCGTATTCTGGAAGGACATGAAGGCCTGGGCGTTCCACCGGGCTCCCAGGCGGAGCCGGTGGATACGGCAGTAAGGGCCGCCACCCGATTTTCTCTCGAAGATACTCATGCAATCTTATTCAATCCCGAACTGGCTCAAGCACCCTCGCTGGTGGTCAATGCTTATCATCGGGCTCTGCCTCGGCTATGCCATCGTCACCGTGGCCGTCCTGCCGATCTGGAGCCTGGTCCCCATCACCGGGCTCTGGATGGGGCTTGGCTGGCTGGGGCGCTGGGGAAAAACCGCGCCCTCGAGCCCGCCGCGACGTGTCTGGCCCTGGTCGCTGGTACCCCTCTGCCTATGGGGGGTCTACGTCTACCTGGCCGAAAGCTTCGGCATCGTCGAGATCGGGGCGATCTTCTTCCATCTGCAGGCGGGCATTGCCGAGCATGGCGGCAACGAACGCCTGCTGGCGGCAGCACTCTATACCCTGGCAATGCTGGTCCTGCTGGCCGCTTTCACCTGGCTGGTGCGCCATGACCATCGCTGGCGTTTCGCGGATCGCCTGTTGGCACTGGTCCTGATCGCCAGCAATCCGCTCTTCTACAGCATGGGGCAACGCAGTGCGGCCATCGTCACCGATGACGGTGCCTGGCTGGATCGCCGCTACGTGCCCCCGTCGATCCGACAGGCGCCGGAAAACCCTCCCAACCTGCTGCTGCTCTACCTGGAAAGCATGGAGCACACCTATGCCGACCGCCAACGCTTCGGCGATGCCTATGCCTTCCTCGACGCCCTGGGCCGACGCGGCCACGTCTTCGAGGGGGTACGCCAGCTGGAGAATACCGGCTGGACCATGGCCGGCATGATCGCCAGCCAGTGCGGCGCCCCATTGATGCCGGCGGGGTTGCTCCACGATAGCCAGTTCGAGCCCCTGGGCCGCGTGGTCCCCGGCGTTGAATGCCTGGGCGATGTGCTGGATGCACAGGGCTATCGGCTCAGCTTCCTGGGGGGAGCCAGCACCGAATTCGCCGGCAAGGGCATCTTCTACGAGGACCATGGGGTCGACAGGGTCCTGGGACGGGCCGCGCTCGAGCCGCGCCTGGAAGACCCCGAGTACGTCAATGACTGGGGACTCTATGATGACAGCGTCTACGACTTCACCGTCGACGAAATTCAGCGCCTGGAGGCGGAAGGCCCCGGCCCCTGGGGCGTGATCAACCTGAGCATCTCGGGCCATGCGCCCAAGGGCTATCCGGCCCGGGCCTGCCGAGAACGCCAGGGTGAGTTCGATGGCGAGGATATCCTCTATTCGGTGGAGTGTTCGGCCTGGCTGGCCTTCGACCTGATCGACCGGCTCGACAACGAGGGGCTGCTGGAGAATACCCTGGTCGTGATCGCCAGCGACCACCTGACGATGCGTGTGTCGGCCTGGGAGCAGCTGATAGCAGGCAAGCGTGACAATACCTTCATGCTATTGGGCGAGGGTGTCGAAGCCGGCGCACGCACCCGGCGTGAGGCCGCCACTATCGACCTCTTTCCGACCATCCTGGAGGCGATGGGCTTTACCATCGAACGCCATCGGGCCGGGCTGGGTGTTTCCCTGCTCGCCGGGAAGACGACGCTGGTAGAGCGACACGGCCTGGCCGACCTGGCGGCCCGCATGCACGAGGAGACGGCACTTCAGCACCGGCTGTGGGAGGGCTTGATACCCGAGGGCAGACAGCAGGAGAGTGGGCAGGCCGACCCCCAGCAGGTGCTGGAGGCGCCCGGGAATGCCGCGGACCAGGCCCCCAGCATGCACTAGCGGCGAATCAGCCCTTCACGATGGTGGCCCGCCACGCACGAATGGCCCGATGCACTCGCTCGGGATTCATCTCCACCAGGCAGCGCGTGTGTCCCAGCGGACAGACGCGCTCGAAGCAGGGCGAACACTCCACGGCCAGATAATGGATCTCGGCATTATCGGTCAGTGGCGGTGTATAGGCCGGCGACGAGGAGCCATAGAGGGCCTGGATTCGCGTATCCACCGCCGCCGCCACATGCATCAGCCCCGAGTCGTTGGTCACTACCTGCTCGCAGTCGGCCAGCAGGTCGACGGCATCCGCCAGTCGCGTCTTGCCACACAGGTTATGAGCCCCCGCCAGCCCCTGGGCAATCGTATCGCCCGCCTCGGCGTCCTTGGGCCCCCCCAGCACGCGCACCTCGAAGCCCTCCGCCACCAGGGCCTCGGCCAGGGCACGAAAGTGCGCCAGCGGCCACTGCTTGGCGGGGCCATACTCGGCGCCGGGCATCATGCCGATGGCCGTGGCCGTGGAAAGTCCCAGGCGCTCGCGCAGCGCGGCCTGATTATCGGCATCCACCATCAGTCGCGGCTGGGGAAGCGTGACACCGCCCAGGGCCGACGCCTCGGCGGACAGCCCGAGGGAAACGAAGCGCTTGACCGTCTGGTCGAGCACGCTCTTGTCGAGGCGGCGGCGTTCGGTAAGCAGCCCATAGCGCTGTTCACCGTGGAAACCGGTGCGGCGCGGAATTCTTGCCAGGAAGGGCACCAGCGCCGACTTCCAGGAGCGCGGCAGCACGATGGCACGATCGAACCGTCCACGCAGCCCACGGGCCGTTTCACGGCGCTGGGACCAGCCGAACTGGCCATGCGCCACGTCCAGGGCGATCGCCTCATCCACCTCGGGCATGCGCTCGAGAATCGGCAAGGACCAGCCCGGCGCCATCACCGCGAGAGTGCAGCCGGGATGGCGAGAGCGTAGCGTCATCAGCAGGCTCTGGGCCATCACCATGTCGCCGACCCAGGAGGGGCCGACCACCAGGATGCGCTCGCCGTTTTCTTCTCTCGAAGGGGCCGGCTCAGCCATTCAGCCACTCCAGATACTCGCGAACCCCCTCGGCCACGGTGCGGAACTCGCGGTCGTAACCGGCCTCGCGAAGCCTCGAGATATCGGCCCGGGTATAGCTCTGATAGCGCCCCTTCAGCTCGTCGGGAAAGTCGATATACTCGATGACCCCATGGCCATGGTAATCGGTCACCGCCTCGCCGATCGCCTTGAAGGGTTCGGCACGCCCGCTGCCCAGATTGAAGATGCCGGACGCCTCTGGATGGTCGAGGAACCACAGGTTCACATCCACCACGTCCCCGATATACACGAAGTCACGGCTCTGCATGCCCGCCTCATAGCCGTCCCAGGCGCCGAATAGCTTGACGTTCTGACCGGCACTGATCTGGGTATGGTGATGATAGGCCACGCTGGCCATCTTGCCCTTGTGCTGCTCCCGGGGGCCATAGACGTTGAAGTAGCGGAAGCCCACCACCTGGCTGCGGAATGAGTTCCAGTGGACCCGCACGTACTGGTCGAACAGCAGCTTGGAGTAGCCGTAGACGTTGAGCGGTTTCTCGTGCTCCGGGGCCTCCTGAAACACCTCACTGCCGCCGTAGGTGGCCGCCGAGGAGGCGTAGAGGAAGGGAATGCCGCGTTGCTGACAGAAGTGCAGCAGCACCTTGGAATACTCGAAGTTGTTATCGAGCATGAAGTGGCCATCCCACTCGGTGGTATCGGAGCAGGCCCCCTCATGGAAAATCGCCTCGATCTCCGGAAGTTGTGCGGGCTCACCCCGCAGCTCGGCCTCTACCCGGCGACGAAAGTCACGTTTGTCCAGATAGTCGCCGAGGCTGCAGTCGGCCAGGTTGACGAACTTGGTGCCGTCGCTAAGGTCGTCGACCACCATCACGTCCTGATGGCCGCGCTGGTTGAGTGCCTTGACTAGGTTTGAGCCGATGAAGCCGGCCCCGCCTGTTACTACGATCATGGAGAGAATCCTCTGTCTCGGGGCGTGCGCCTATAACCGATCTGCCGGTGATTGTATACTTGACGCCCTGTGAATTCATGGCCAATGGTGCTTTTCCCAATGACTCTCGCGACACCTGCGTCGACTTCGGCCTCCGGACCGACGCCCGACGCCTCAACCTTTCAGGGACTGATCCTGGCCCTGCAGCAATACTGGGCGGAACAAGGCTGCGTGGTGCTGCAGCCGCTGGACATGGAGGTCGGTGCCGGCACCTTCCATCCGGCGACCTTCCTGCGCTCCATCGGTCCCGAGACCTGGAACGCCGCCTATGTGCAGCCCTCCCGCCGCCCCACCGACGGCCGCTATGGCGAGAACCCCAATCGCCTGCAGCATTACTATCAGTTTCAGGTGGTAATGAAGCCCTCCCCGGCACACTTCCAGGAGCTCTATCTCGGCTCCCTCAAGCGCCTGGGCCTGGATCCTCTGGTTCACGATATCCGCTTCGTCGAGGATAACTGGGAATCCCCCACCCTGGGTGCCTGGGGCCTGGGCTGGGAGGTATGGCTCAACGGCATGGAAGTGACCCAGTTCACCTACTTCCAGCAGGCCGGCGGCATCGAGTGCTTCCCCGTGACCGGTGAGCTCACCTACGGCCTCGAGCGTATCGCCATGTACCTACAGGACGTGGACAGCGTCTACGACCTGGTCTGGACCATTGGCCCCGACGGCTCCAAGGTGACCTACGGCGACGTCTACCTGCAGAACGAGCGTGAGCAGTCTACCTACAACTTCGAGCACGCCGACGTCGACTTCCTGTTTGGCGCCTTCGACCAGCAGGAGCGCGACTGCTCGAAACTGCTCGAGGCCAACCTGCCGCTGCCTGCCTATGAGCAGGTACTCAAGGCCTCGCATACCTTCAACCTGCTCGATGCCCGCCACGCCATCTCGGTGACGGAACGCCAGCGCTACATCCTGCGCGTGCGCACCATGGCGCGTGACGTGGCCCACGCCTATCTCGAATCGCGCAAGGCCGCGGGCTTCCCGTTGGCCCCCGAGGCTCTGCGCCGCGAACTGCTTGAACAGGGAGACGCTTGAACATGGCTGCCAACACCCTACTGGTCGAACTGGGCGTCGAAGAGCTCCCTCCGAACGCCATCGATACCCTTTCCGATGCCCTGGCCGAGGGCCTGTCTCGCGGCCTGAACGACGCCGATGCAGCCCATGGCGAGGTGCGCGCCTATGCCTCGCCGCGCCGCCTGGCGGTCCAGATCGAGGGCCTGGCCGACAAGCAGCCCGACCGTGAAGTGGAGAAGCGTGGCCCGGCCCTGGCGGCGGCCTTCAAGGATGGCCAGCCCACCAAGGCCGCCGAGGGCTTCGCCCGCTCCTGCGGCGTCGGCGTGGATGAGCTGATTCACCTGGAAACCGACAAGGGTACCTGGCTCGGGTACCGCGAACATCAGCAGGGCGAGAGCATTGCCGCCCTCCTGCCCGCCATCCTGAAGAAGGCCATCGCGGCCTTGCCGGTACCCAAGAATATGCGTTGGGGCGCCTCACGGATGGAGTTTTCCCGTCCGGCACACTGGCTTGTCGTGCTCTATGGCAACACGGTCATCGAGGCCGAGGCGCTTGGCCTCGAGGCCGGGCGAACCACCCGTGGCCACCGTTTTCATGCGCCCGAGCCCATCGAGCTGGCTCATGCCGATGACTATCTCGCCACCCTGGAGCAGGCCTGGGTACTGGCCGACCGCGACAGGCGCCGCGAGCGCATTCGTGAGCAGGTACTCTCCGAGGCCGAGGTACAGGAAGCCACCGCGGTCATCGACGAAGACCTGCTGGTCGAAGTCAGCGGCCTGGTCGAGTGGCCCGTGGCCCTGACCGGCAGCTTCGACGAGCGCTTCCTCGAAGTGCCCGCCGAGTGCCTGATCTCCTCGATGAAGGCCAACCAGAAGTATTTCCACCTGCTCGACGACGAGGGTCGCCTCAAGCCACTGTTCATTACCGTTGCCAATATCGACAGCGTCGAGCCCCACCGCGTGATCGAAGGCAACGAGAAGGTCATTCGCCCTCGCCTGGCCGATGCCGCCTTCTTCTACGATACCGACCGCAATCGCACCCTGGCATCGCGCACCGATGAACTCTCCGGCGTGGTCTTCCAGAAGCAGCTCGGCACCCTGGCCGACAAGGCTCATCGCACCGCCGCCGTGGCGGCCTTCATCGCCGGCCAGATCGGCGGCGAGGCCAGCCATGCTCGGCGCGCCGCCGAATTGGCCAAGTGCGATCTGGTAACCGAGATGGTACTCGAGTTCCCCGAACTTCAGGGCACCATGGGCCGCTATTACGCCACCCAGGACGGTGAGCCTGCCGAGGTGGCCCAGGCCATGGAGGAGCAGTACCTGCCGCGCTTCGCCAGCGATGCGATTCCTCGGAGCCGTACCGGCCAGGCCCTGGCCCTGGCCGATCGCCTCGACACCCTGACCGGAATCTTCGGCATCGGGGCCCGCCCCACCGGCACCAAGGACCCCTTTGCCCTGCGGCGTGCCGCCATCGGTGTGCTCAACATCCTGGTCAAGGGCGAGCTGTCCCTGGACCTGCGCGAACTGCTCGACCTGGCCGCGGCCCAGCACCAGGAGCTGCCCTACGCCGAGCATCTCGTCGATGAGGTGCTGGCCTATATGCTCGACCGCTTCCGGGCCTGGGGCCAAGGCGAGGGCATCTCCACCGAGGCCTACCTCGCGGTGCGGGCACGGCCCGTGACGCGGCCGCTGGACTTTGCCCGTCGCCTGCGCGCGGTGCAGGCCTTCACCGGCCACGCGGAGGCGGCCACCCTTGCCGCCGCCAACAAGCGCGTCTCCAACATCCTCGCCAAGCAGGCCGATGAGGTCGGCAGCGCCGTGGAGGCCTCTCTCCTTCAGGAGGCTGCCGAGAAGTCGCTGCACGAGGCGGTATCCCGGCATCGCGACAGCGTGGCGCCGCTGCTGGCCGAGGCCCGTTACCAGGAGACACTCGACACCCTGGCCGGCCTGCGTGAGCCGGTAGACGCCTTCTTCGACCAGGTGATGGTGATGGCCGACGATGAGAGCGTGCGCAGCAACCGGCTCTCCTTGCTGGCGGATCTACGCGCCCTCTTCCTCGAGGTCGCGGATATCGCGCAACTGCAGCAGTAACCGCAGAACACGCCTCCAACGAAGCCGGCAGCCACCGCTGCCGGCTTTTTCATGCCTCATCGAAAGCCGGCAGCCAGCCGTTCCACAGACAGGCCGCCACGATGTTTCACGTGGAACATGACGGCATCAGACTCGACCCCCGCATGGCTATCGGCGCCTCTTGAGCTCATCCTTCGCGCTGCTTATGGCGGCTCCTTGGCAGGCGATGTTCCACGTGAAACACTGCGACCCAGGCATAATCGGCAACAAGGAACCTTCAACCATGCACTCTCCTGACCGCCTGGTGATACTCGACCGGGATGGCGTGATCAACCGGGATTCGGATGAATACATCAAGTCTCTGGCCGAATGGATCCCCTACCCCAGCGCCATTCAGGCCATCGCACGATTAAGCCAGGCCGGCTGGACCGTGGCCGTGGCGACCAACCAGTCGGGCATTGCCCGCGGCTACTATACCGAGGCTACCCTGGCGGAGATGCATGCGCGGCTATGCCACCTGGTTGCCGAGGCCGGCGGTAACATCGCCCATATCGCCTGGTGCCCACACGGCCCGGATGACCACTGCCATTGCCGCAAACCCCTTCCCGGGCTACTGGCACAGATTCGCGACGCGCTGCACCTGGGCGAGTTATCCGGAAGCTGGATGATAGGAGATAGCCTGCGTGACCTGCAGGCGGGCGATGCCATGGGGTGCCGGCGGGTGCTGGTGCGCAGCGGCAAGGGCGAGCGAACGCTTGAAAAGCATGCCGAGCTTGAAGCACCGGAAAGCGACACCCTGGTCTTCGATGACCTGGCCGGCTTCGTGGATTGGCTACTATCCCAGGCATAACTGCTGGATAGCGGGATAGCTGGATAGCTGGATAGCTGGATAGCTGGATAGCTGGATAGCTGGATAGCTGGATAGCTGGATAGCTGGATAGCTGGAAGCTGCATGATGACCCCCGCTAGATCAGGGGGTCACGGGCTTTCTTCAAGCTTCCAGCTTCCAGGAGCAAAGCGACGCTCTTCAAACTCTGGGCGAAGCCCAGTTAAACATCCAGATTGGCCACCAGGGCGAAGCGCTCGATGAAGTCGCGCCGTGGCTCCACCTCATCGCCCATCAGGGTGTTGAACATCATGTCCGCCCCGATGGCATCCTCGATGGACACTCGCAACATGCGGCGGGTGTCAGGGTTCATGGTGGTTTCCCAGAGCTGTTCGGGGTTCATTTCGCCCAGCCCCTTGTAGCGCTGAATGGAAAGACCGCGCTGGGCCTCATTCATCAGCCACTCCAGGGCGTCGTAGAAGCTCGACACGGAGCGCTTGCGCTCCCCCCGTGCTACATAGGCGTTTTCTTCCAGCAGCCCCTCCAGGGTCTCCCCCAGCCCGATGATGGCGCGATAATCGGCACTGGTGAAGAAGTCGAGACCCCACACATAATCGGTGGCCACGCCATGGGCGGAAATGGTCACGGCGGGAAGGAAAAGCCCCCTCTCGCTATCGTCTTCGAGGCGGAAGCTGTAATGGGGGCCGCCCTCATGGGCAAGCAGAGAGTCCATTTCGGCCTGCAGGTCCTCGATCCAGTTCTGCATGGTAACCCTGTCACGCAGACTGGTTTCGCCATCGAGAGCAACCGCATGAACGATCTTGCGTAGCACCTCGTTGGGATAGACCTTCGACAGCCGGTCGATACGCCGCATGACATCACGGTACTGATTCACCACGCTTTCCAGCTGCTCACCGCCGATGCCCGGCGCATCGGCATTGACGTAGAGACGAGCACCATCCAGGGCCGTGGTGGTGAGATAGTCGGTCATCGCCTGCTCATCCTTCAGATAGAGCTCCTGCTTGCCGCGCTTCACCTTGTAGAGCGGCGGCTGGGCGATAAACACATGGCCGCGCTCGATCAACTGCGACATCTGACGAAAGAAGAAGGTAAGCAACAGGGTGCGGATATGCGAGCCATCCACATCGGCATCGGTCATGATGATGATCGAGTGATAGCGAAGCTTGTCGGGGTTGAACTCCTCGCGCCCGATTCCACAGCCCAGGGCAGTGATCAGGGTTCCGACCTCTGCCGAAGAGAGCATCTTGTCGAAGCGCGCCTTCTCGACGTTCAGTATCTTGCCCTTCAGCGGCAGGATCGCCTGAGTACGGCGGTCACGCCCCTGCTTGGCACTCCCCCCGGCCGAGTCGCCCTCCACCAGGAACAATTCGGAGAGGCTGGGATCCTTTTCCTGGCAGTCTGCCAGCTTGCCCGGGAGACCGGCGATATCCAGGGCCCCCTTGCGCCGCGTCATGTCGCGCGCCTTGCGGGCTGCCTCGCGGGCCCGCGCGGCGTCGAGCATCTTGTTGACGATGGCCTTGGCTTCGTTGGGCTTCTCTATCAAATACTCACCGAGCAGGCGCGCCATCTCCTGCTCGACGGCCGTCTTCACCTCGGAAGACACCAGCTTGTCCTTGGTCTGGGAGGAGAACTTGGGGTCCGGCACCTTCACCGAGACGATGGCCGTCAGCCCTTCCCTGGCATCATCGCCGGCGGTGCTGATCTTCGATTTCTTGAGCAGCCCCTCCGATTCGATATAGCCATTGAGGGTCCGGGTCAGGGCCGCGCGAAACCCCGCCAGGTGGGCACCGCCATCCCGCTGAGGGATGTTATTGGTATAGCAGAAGATATTCTCGTTGAAGGAGTCGCTCCACTGCATCGCCACCTCCACTCCGACACCATCCTCTCGCTCGGTGTTGAAGTGGAAGACCGGATTGAGCACCGTCTTGTTGGTGTTGAGGTGGTCGACGAAGGCCCTGAGACCACCTTCATAGTGGAACAGCTCCTCCTTCCCGGAGCGCTCATCGATCAGGCGAATGGCCACCCCGGAGTTGAGGAAGGAGAGTTCACGCAGGCGCTTGGCCAGGATATCGAAGTGAAATTCGATATTGCCGAAGGTCTCTGGCGATGGGCGGAAGTGTACGCGGGTCCCCGCGTTCTCGGTCTTGCCCACCACCGACAGCGGCGCCTGAGGCACCCCGTGACGATAGAGTTGCTCATGCACACTGCCGGCACGCCATACCGTCAGCCGAAGCTCTTCGGACAGCGCATTGACCACCGAGATACCGACACCATGCAGGCCGCCGGAGACCTTGTAGGAGTTGTCATCGAACTTCCCGCCGGCATGCAGCACCGTCATGATCACCTCGGCGGCGGATACCCCCTCCTCCTCATGGATATCCGTCGGGATGCCGCGGCCGTTGTCGCTCACCGTTACCGACTCGTCGGGATGAATGACGACCCGAATCTCGCTGCAGTATCCGGCAAGCGCCTCGTCGATGGAGTTATCCACCAGCTCGAACACCATATGGTGGAGCCCGGTGCCATCATCGGTGTCGCCGATATACATGCCGGGACGCTTGCGTACGGCATCGAGTCCCTTGAGAACCTTGATACTCGATGAGTCGTAGGCCTGTTCGCTCATTGACTGCTCCGTCATGAAATCTGTCACTCCAGTGGCAGCAACGTACCGCTTCCGGACGCCGAGCGTTTCACGTGAAACATCTCGACCGGGGTCTCGGCCTGCCATAGATCCGCCAGGGCATCTTGATCGATAGTGGTGATGAACACCTGGCAGCGCATATTTTCCAGCCAGCGGCAGAACAATCGCCGATGCGAGTCGTCCAGCTCCGCTGGGAGGTCGTCAATCAGATAGACGCAGCGGCGTCCCGTGCTGGCTTCCAGCAAGCGTCCCTGAGCCAACTTCAGGGCGCTCACCACCAGCTTCTGCTGCCCCCTGGACAGCACCTCCACGGCAGGCCGCTTGCCCAGTCTGATCGCCAGATCGGCACGCTGCGGGCCCTGCTGAGTAAACCCCATCTGACGATCCACGTCGCGGCCCTGCCGCAGCAGATCGCTCAACGACTTCCGGCGATCCCAGCCACGCGAATAACGCAGCTGAAGATCCTTTAACGGCAGCAGTCCGTTGAGGGTTTCCTCGAATACCGGGAGAAACGCATACATCCAGGCGGAGCGCATTTCATCGATTTTCTCGCTCCAGTGGACCAGTTCCTGCTCCCAGACCACCAGAGAATCGGGGTCCATTCTACCATGCCTGAGCAAGGCGTTCCGATGTTTCAGCGCCCGACGCGCGCGCTGCCAGGCCCCGAGGAAGTCATGTTTCACGTGAAACACGCCCCAGTCGAGAAATTCCCGGCGCCCGGCCGGAGAGCCTTCCAGGAGCCGGAAGGCATCGGGGTTGATCAGTTGCAGGGGGAGGGTCTCTACCAGGCGTGAGAGGCGGCTGACACGCTCTCCCGCAAGGCGAATCTCGAGTTCGTCATCATGGCGGCGACGCCTGACCCCGAATGGCACCGCCGGGTCCCCGGCGATACGACCATGGACCATCAGCTCATCGCCATCATGGGTGATCACGTGCCGCATGTTTCGGGTGCGAAACGAACGCCCCATGCCCAGAACATGAAGGCCTTCCAGCAGGCTGGTCTTGCCGCTCCCGTTTTCACCGGCAATCAAATTGACCTGTGAACTCGGTTTAAAATCAACAGGTTGAAGATTTCTAAGGCCGTGAAAAACGAGATGATCAAGGGACATGAAGCGCACGAGGCAAGGAGGCGGCCCCGAAAGGCCGCCCGGGGTGGGTCACAGACGCATCGGCATGACGACATAGAGGGCGTCTCCGCCCCCGGGCTGCTCCATCAGGGCACTGCTGTTGGAGTCTGCCAGCGTCATCTGAATGCGGTCTTCATCGATGGCATTGAGCACGTCGACCAGATAGCCGACGTTGAAGCCGATCTCGAGGGAGTCGCCGCTATACTCGATGGCCACATTTTCCTCGGCCTCTTCCTGCTCAGGGTTGTTGGCCATCACCTTGAGGTTGCCCGCTTCGAGATGGAGGCGCACGCCGCGATACTTCTCGTTGGAGAGAATGGCGGTACGCGACAACACCTGCCGCAGCTCGGCACGGTCGGCGATAAATACCTTGTCACCGCCTCGAGGCACCACGCGCTCGTAATCGGGGAACTTGCCGTCGACCAGCTTGGAGGTGAAGGTGAAATCACCCGTATGGGCCCGTATGTGGCTGGCCCCCAGGGTCAGGCTGACCGGGTCCTCGCCATCGTCGAGCAGGCGCACCAGCTCCAGGATGCCCTTGCGGGGCACGATCAGCTTCTGGGGGGACTCGACATTCAGCTCGGCCGGGCGCGAGCTTACCGCGAGCCGGTGACCATCGGTGGCCACGGCGCGGATCAGGTTATCGCGCATCTCCAGGAGCATGCCATTGAGGTAGTAGCGCACATCCTGCTGAGCCATGGCGAAGGAGGTGGCATCGATCAGGTGCTTCAGCATGCCCCGCGGCAGGCTCAACTCGACGCTTCCCTGGCTGTCCTCGATGCTCGGGAATTCCGCAACCGGCAGGGTCGAGAGGGTGAAGCGAGAGCGCCCGCTACGCAACACGGCACGGCCATCCTCGAGGGAGAGCTGGATCTCGGCCTGGTCGGGCAGCGACTTGCAGATATCCATCAGCTTACGGGCCGGTACCGTAACGCCCCCGGATTCTTCTACCCGAGACGCCACGGTGCGCCCGATGAGCTCCACTTCCAGGTCGGTACCGGTCAGCGCGACCTCCTCCTCCCCTACCTGAATCAATACATTGGATAGCACTGGCAGGGTCTGGCGGCGCTCCACCACCCCGGCCACCAGGGTAAGTGGTCGCAGCAGCGCTTCGCGGGAGATGGAAAATTTCATGTCGGCTCCACGTCTTGTCCTGAAGGGTTGCAGCCGGCAGGGGCCCGGCCGAATGGCATGGCGACCATTAAACCACAAGCCGGCGATGTCTCGGAGGGCGAGGCGATCAGCTGGTCAGAAGTCGCAGGAGGTTCTTGTAGTCCTCACGGATATCGGAACTCTCTTCCTGGAGCTGCTTCACCTTGCGACAGGCATGCAATACCGTGGTGTGATCACGCCCCCCGAAGGCATCACCGATCTCCGGCAGGCTGTGATTGGTCAGCTCCTTGGCCAGGGCCATGGCGACCTGCCGCGGGCGTGCGACCGAGCGAGAGCGGCGCTTGGAGAGCAGATCGGCGAGCTTGATCTTGTAGTACTCCGCCACGGTACGCTGGATATTGTCGACCCCGACCTGCTTGTCCTGCAGGGCCAGCAGATCCTTGAGCGATTCTCGGATGAAATCCTGGTCAATCGACTTGCCCATGAAGTGAGAGTCGGCGATCACCTTCTTGAGGGCCCCTTCCAGCTCCCGTACGTTGGAGCGAATCTTCTGGGCGATGAAGAAGGCGGCATCATGGGGAAGCTCGACCTTGGCCTGGTCGGCCTTCTTCATCAGGATGGCAACCCGCGTCTCCAGCTCGGGCGGCTCGATCGCGACCGTCAGTCCCCAGCCGAAGCGGGACTTGAGGCGCTCCTCTACACCGCTGATCTCCTTGGGGTAGCGGTCGGAGGTCAGGATCATCTGCTGCCCGCCCTCCAGCAGGGCGTTGAAGGTATGAAAGAACTCCTCCTGGGAGCGCTCCTTGCCGGCAAAGAACTGGATGTCATCGATCAACAGGGCGTCGACGCTACGATAGAACCGCTTGAAGTCATTGATGGCGTTGAGCTGCAGCGCCTTGACCATATCGGCCACGAAGCGCTCGGAGTGCAGGTAGACCACCCGCGCATTCTCTCGGCGACCCGCCAGCGCATTGCCCACGGCATGCATCAGGTGAGTCTTGCCCAGCCCCACTCCGCCATAGAGAAACAGCGGGTTATAGGCGCCACCGGGGTTCTCCGACACCTGCCGAGACGCGGCGCGGGCCAGCTGGTTCGACTTGCCCTCGACGAAGGTCTCGAAGGTGAAGTTAGGATTGAGGCCGCTGGTGTGCTTGAGGCTGCCCTCTACCTGGACCTGACGCTCTCCCCCCGGTCGCTGGGCCGGTGGCGTCTCCCCCCGGGATGACCCGACCTCGAATTGATCGGCCACGCCACCCCGGGAGGGCGTATGTACCGCCGGGGCCGCGGGTTGTCGCGGCATTGCCGAGACCGGAGTGCCGAGCTCGCGTGGCTGAGGTCGAGGAGCGGCGCGTCGGCTCCCCACGCTCAGCACGACCTTGGGTGGCCGGGCCGGCGACAGCTCGCGCAGCAGTTCGGTGATTCGCTTGGCGAACTTGTCGCTGACCCAGTCGCGTACGAAGCGATTGGGTGCCAACAGGCACAGCTCTCCCCCTTCGCCCTCCTCTGCCTGGAGCGGGCGAATCCAGGTGTTGAACTGCTGCGAGCTCAACTCATCCTGAAGGGTATCTAGACACTGTTGCCAGAGAGCCAGCGACACGCGACCTCACTACATTGTCGAAAAAAGGCCGAACATTGTATCGCCCCACCACGCGGTTATCCACACCCCAGCGCGCCTCGCTACACCTTGTGGAAAACAGGGATGATGGCATGGTGATGGATCAGGGACCGAACGGTGCGTAATTCCAGGCTGTGGAGAAGACCCTTTTTCATACACAGGATACCCTCGGCTTGTAAACCATTCCTGCAGAGGCTATCCACACGAGTCTTATGCGCTCAACATCTTGTGTTTAATGGTATATATAAACTTATCCACAGAAAGCTTCCCCAGTATTAATAACAAGGCATTACAAGATATACCCTTGTTATTGTAGTTGCGGGGTAGTTACGAGCTAGTTACGAGTATGGCTTTCGAATGCCATTTCGGCATGGATCCCACGCATCATCTCCACATGCCGAGGCGCCCCTGCCGGCCATCAAAAGCCCGATCCATGCACGGAAAAATTGCACCGCCCAAGGGAAAACACTACAATTTCCGGTCTTGAACCGAATACGCCCGGTTTCCCAGCGGGAATCCAGGCGCCTCGAAAACGACGAATCGTCCAGAAAACCACGTGGGAATAACGACTTATGAAACGCACATTTCAGCCCAGCGTTCTGAAGCGTAAGCGTATGCACGGTTTCCGTGCCCGGATGGCCACCAAGAACGGACGCGCCGTCCTTGCGCGTCGTCGCGCCAAGGGCCGCAAGCGCCTGAGCGCCTGATCACGGACCCTGCGTGTCCCGTCAGTCGTTTCCCCGTCGTCTGCGCCTGCTGACGGCAGGGGATTATCGCCAAGTCTTCGACAATGCTGCCTTCAAGGTGCATGGCAAGGGGCTGATGGCACTCGCCTCGCCCAACGATCTGGGGTATCCCCGCATCGGCCTTGTCATCAGCAAGAAGAGCATGCGCCGTGCCGTGGACCGCAACCGCATCAAGCGCCTGGTGCGCGAATCGATCCGATTCCAGCAGCACCGGCTTCCGGCCGTCGACATCGTGATACTCTCGCGACGCGGTGTCGGCGAGCTAGATAACGAGACCCTGCACCGGCAGCTATTCGGGATGTGGAAAAGGCTGACGCGCGAGACACAGAAGTCGCTCGCAAGACAACCGTCACCAAGCGCCGAATCATCTTCATCCGATCGGAGCCCGCGGAATCATGAGCGCACCCCCTCGCAAGGCAAGACTTGACGCTGCCGGGACTACCCCCGAAAGTCCGTGTTCGGAATACAGCCTGCCCTTGGCAGGCTTTTGTCTATCTCGGGCGGCCAAATCGTCTTCCGCCCTTGGCAAGTTCACTACCCACTGGGCAGAACCCTCATGGACGTAAAACGACTCCTATTACTGATTCCACTGGCGGTGCTCGCCTATCTGATCGTCGTGCAGTGGAACCAGGACTATGGCCAGATGGCCCCTGAGCCGCAGGCTCCTTCCATTACCAGCAACCAGTCCGGAAGCGGTAGCACCGAGCTCGGAACCGCCGACGAAGGCCTGGCGGCTCCTGCGGCAAACGGCGGCGATCGCCGCATGGCTGAGACCATGCCCGATTCGGGCGAGGCGGCCGCCGGCCGTGACCTGGTGGCCGTCGTCACCGATGTCCTGGACCTGCGCATCGACCCCCAGGGTGGTGATATTGTTTATGCGGCACTCCCTGAGCATGAGCTGACCCTGGATTCGGAGCGTTCCTATGTGATGCTTTCCGACAACGACACGCGCAGCTATGTCGCCCGCTCCGGGCTCCAGCTGGATGGCCAGTCGGGACGCATCGCCTACGCCCCCGAGAAGACCGACTACCGCCTTGCCGAGGATGACAAGCGCCTCGAGGTCGACCTGACCGGCGAGGTGAACGGCATCGAGGTCACCAAGCGCTTCACCTTCGAACGCAACAGCTATGCGGTGGACGTCGAGTACTTCCTGGCCAACAACACCGAGTCGCCGGTCTCCGCCCGCTTTATCGGCCAACTGGCTCGTGATAACAGCAGTGACCCCTCCAGTGGCCCCAAGATGGGGATGCGCTCCTATCTCGGCGCGGCCTACTCTACCCCCGAAGATCGCTACCTGAAGGTCGACTTCGAGGATATCCAGGAAGGCAAGTTCGAAAACCGCGAGGCCGAGGGTGGCTGGGTCGCGATTATCCAGCACTACTTCGTCAGCGCCTGGGCCCCGCCCCAGAACCAGCAGAACCTTTACTACGCCTCGACCGATTCGCGCGGTCGCAACGTAGCCGCCTTCGCCGGACCGGTGACCGAGCTGGCGGCGGATGGCGAATCACGGCTCGGCGCCACCCTGTATGTGGGCCCCAAGGTCCAGGACTACATGGAAATGGTGGCACCCAACCTCGAGCTTACCGTCGATTTCGGCTGGCTGTGGTTTATCGCCAATCCGCTATTCTGGTTGCTCGACAAGATTCATGGCGTGATCGGCAACTGGGGCTGGTCCATCGTCCTGCTGACCATGCTCGTGAAGACTGCCCTGTGGCCGCTCTCGGCCAAGGCCTACAAGTCCATGGCCCGCATGCGCAAGCTGGGCCCGGAAATGCAGCGTCTCAAGGAGCAGTACGGCGACGACCGCCAGAAGATGTCCCAGGAGATGATGAAGTTCTACCAGAAGGAGAAGATCAATCCTCTGGGCGGCTGTCTGCCAATTCTGGTGCAGATGCCGGTATTCATCGCCCTCTACTGGATGCTGCTGGAGTCCGTGGAGTTGCGTCATGCGCCCTTCATGTTCTGGATCCAGGATCTCTCGGTGAAGGATCCCCTCTTCATCCTGCCGATCCTGATGGGTGCCTCCATGTTCGTGCAGCAGATGCTCAACCCGACGCCCCCGGATCCCATGCAGGCGAAGATCATGCGCATGCTGCCCATCCTCTTCACCTTCTTCTTCCTGTGGTTCCCGGCCGGTCTGGTGATCTACTGGGTGGTGAACAACGTCATCTCCATTGCCCAGCAGTACGTGATTACCCGCAGGATCGAGAACGATCCCAGCATCGGGAAGGGCATGAAGACCAAGTGACCCGGCTTGCCTGAGCCACTTCCAGACCCCCGCCTTGAGCGGGGGTCTGGCGTTTCTGAAGAGCGACAACGACAATGCCTTCTTCACGCTGAGGAGATCCCCATGGCCCCGCTTCACGACCAGGACACCATCGCCGCTCTGGCCACCCCGCCGGGGCGCGGCGGCGTCGGCATCATCCGCCTCTCCGGGCCGCTCTGCACGGCGATCGCCGAGGCCATGGTGGGCCACTCCCCCACCCCACGCCACGCTCATTACGGGCCCTTCAGGAGCGATGGCGGCGTGATCGACGAGGGCCTCGCGCTCTTCTTCCCCGGGCCCAACTCCTTCACCGGCGAGGATGTCCTGGAGCTGCAGGGACATGGCGGCCCGGTCATCATGGACATGTTGCTGGGGCGCTGCCTCGAGCTGGGGGCCCGCCCGGCTCGCCCGGGAGAGTTTTCCGAGCGCGCCTTCCTCAACGACAAGCTGGACCTGGCCCAGGCCGAGGCGATCGCCGACCTGATCGATGCCAGCTCGCAGGCCGCCGCGGAAAACGCCCTGCGCTCACTCCAGGGCGACTTCTCGCGCCGAGTCGAGGGCCTGGTGGAGCGCCTGATCGAGCTGCGCATCTATGTCGAGGCCGCCATCGACTTCCCCGAGGAGGAGATCGATTTCCTGGGGGATGGACGCGTGGCGGCGATGCTCGCCGAGGTAAAAACAGAATTGGCGGTGGTCCGCGCCGCTGCCGGCCAGGGCGCCCTGATGCGCGAGGGCATGAACGTGGTGATCGCCGGTCGGCCCAATGCCGGTAAATCGAGCCTGCTCAATGCCCTGACCGAGCAGGAGACGGCCATCGTCACCGACATTGCCGGCACGACACGCGACGTGCTGCGCGAGCATATTCATATCGACGGCATGCCACTGCACGTCATCGATACCGCGGGCCTGCGCGACACCCCCGACGCCGTGGAACAGATCGGCGTGGCCCGGGCCTGGGCCGAGATCGAGAAGGCCGACCGCGTGTTGCTGCTGGTGGATGCCGCCGCCACCGATGCCACCGACCCCATGTCGATCTGGCCCGAGTTCGTGGCCCGGCTATCCGACCCTTCGCGACTCACCCTGGTACGCAACAAGATCGATGCCAGCGAAGAGCCCCCAGGGCTCGACTTATCCACCGCCACCCCCATCGTCAGGCTATCGGCGAAGACCGCGGAGGGTGTGGATAACTTGAGGTCTCACCTCAAGGATGTCATGGGCTTCAATGCGACGGCAGAGGGTCGCTTCTCGGCCCGACGGCGCCACCTCGATGCCCTGGACCGTGCCGAGCACGCGCTCGAGAACGGCGAGGCCCAGCTGACCGGCCATGGTGCCGGGGAACTGCTCGCCGAAGACCTGCGCGATGCCCAGCAGGCACTGGGCCAGATCACTGGCGAGTTCAGCGCCGATGATCTGCTAGGCGAAATCTTCGGCAGCTTCTGTATCGGCAAATAAATCGGCAAATAAATCGGCAAGTCGACCGGCACATCGAGCCACGGCGCTGTCAGCGCCGCTAATGTAACCCCGCTCGGCGCGATCTTCGGCAGCTTCTGTAAGTGCCTATTCAAAATTAATCGCGCAACCGGATCCATAGCTATCGAGTAGCCGATGTACCTCCTCGCAGAGGTTA
>NZ_CANLFS010000011.1 GCF_947490095.1 uncultured Halomonas sp.
CAGCAGTGAAACCGCTTAGCGCCGATGGTAGTGTGGGGTCTCCCCATGCGAGAGTAGGTCATCGTCAGGCACTTATATCGAAAAAGCCCCGAACATTCACGTGTTCGGGGTTTTTTCATGTCTGGTGGGTGGTAGGACGATAGGACGCCAGGACCGACGAGATTGTTATCGGGCTTGTGCCAGCCGCCAGCCGCCAGTCGATCATCGTCAGGCACTGATATCGAGCTTATAGCGAACAGCGCCGAACATTCACGTGTTCGGGGGTTGTTCATATCTGGCGGAGCCTCCCTCCTGCAATGATGCCGCCGCCTGCCAGATGACGCCACGTTAAGCGCTTGCTCTATGCCCGGTGCGCCGATCCTTGCCGGGCCAACGCAGTATTACCGGGCGGATGGGGGAGGGTGGCTCATCGATGCCATGCGGCGGATTCTTGCGTTAGTTTGTGAAGCACGAAAAAAAGCCCGGACCTCAAGGTCCGGGCTTTTTCGTCGCCTTGGCGCTGAGCCGTGTGTTTATACGACGCCGTGATCGATCATGGCGTCGGCGACCTTGCGGAAGCCGGCAATGTTGGCGCCCAGCACCAGGTTGGTGGGCTCGTCGAATTCCTCGGCGGTATCGGCGCACTGGCGGTGGATATTGGCCATGATTTCCTTAAGCTTCTCGTCGACCTTCTCGAGGGGCCACTGCTCCATGCTGTTGTTCTGGGCCATCTCCAGCTGGCTGGTCGCCACGCCACCGGCATTGGCGGCCTTGCCGGGCCCATAGGCGATCTTCGCCTCGAGGAAACGGTCCACGGCATCCGCGGCGGAGGGCATGTTGGCACCTTCGCTGATGCAGTAGACACCGTTGGCGAGCAGGGCCTTTGCATCGGCGGCGGTGAGCTCATTCTGGGTGGCGCAGGGGAAGGCGGCATCGGCCTTGATGCGCCAGACGGCGTGACCATCTTCCGGGTACTCGCCGACAGGAATATAGCTGGCCTCGGGGTGCTTCTCCAGATAGACCTCCAGTGACGCGCGACTCACTTCCTTGAGCTCCTTGAGCAGGTCAAGGTCGATGCCATTCGCGTCATGCAGCGTGCCGCGAGAGTCGGTGCAGGTCACGGGCTTGGCGCCCATCTCGTACAGCTTCTCGATGGTATAGATCGCCACATTGCCGGCCCCCGAGACGAGGCAGGTCTTGCCCTCCAGGGTCTTGCCGCGAGCTTCCAGCATGTTCTGGGCGAAGTAGACGGCGCCGTAGCCGGTGGCTTCCTTGCGGCCGATGGAGCCGCCCCAGTCCAGACCCTTGCCGGTCAGTACGCCTTCATAACGGCCGGTGAGGCGCTTGTACTGGCCGTAGAGGTAGCCGATTTCACGGCCGCCGACACCAATGTCGCCGGCGGGCACATCGGTATGCGGGCCGATATGCCGGTACAGCTCGGACATGAAGGCCTGACAGAAGCGCATGATCTCGCCATCGGAGCGGCCCTTGGGATCGAAGTCCGAGCCGCCCTTGCCGCCGCCGATGGGCAGGCCCGTCAAGGCGTTCTTGAAGATCTGTTCGAAGCCGAGGAACTTGATGGTGCCGGAGGTGACGCTGGGGTGGAAACGCAGCCCGCCCTTGTAGGGGCCGAGTGCCGAGTTGAACTGGACCCGGTAGCCCTTGTTGACCTGGACGCGCCCGGCGTCATCGGTCCAGCAGATACGGAACATGATCTGGCGTTCCGGCTCCACAATGCGCTCGATGATGCTGTGTTCATGATAATGGGGGCTGCGCTTGAACAGCGGGCGCAGGCACTCCAGCACCTCTTCCGCCGCCTGGTAGAACTCGGTCTGGGCAGGGCTGCTCTTGCGAAGGTTGTCCAGGGTCTCGTGAACGTAGGGCATCGTCGTATCCTGTATCGGGAGAATGTGCCGACCGCAGCGGGCCAATCTGAAAGTGGTTTCCACGGACTAGGACTATATAGCAATGCACCATTATGCATCAACTGTATGGGTCATGCGTGGGTTATGCGCTGTGAGGGGGCAGGGTCATGATTCGGCTCCGGGAACGCCGGCATGTGTCTTCCCGATGCGCCTTCGTGCGCCGCTGCGCCGGGCTTGCCGGGGCGATGGTGGACGCTTCCCCCGAGGGGGGAGGGGTGCTAAGGTTCTCCGCCGCCGAGTTCCCGGCGAAAGACCAGGTCCCGAGCATTGTTAAGGAAGGTGCGGCATGGAGAAGACGATGACTGACCCGGTAGAGCTGCTCTGTTACTGCCGCCCCGGTTTCGAGCCCGACCTGGCCGCCGAGCTGGTCGATAAGGTCGCTGCGCTCGGCAGGGCGGGGCAGGCCGATTATGCCCAGGGGGCGGGGTTCGTGCGGTTCCTGCTGCCCCAGGGAGAGGCGGCGAATGGCCTGCATCGTGATCTGCCCTTGAGCGGCCTGGTCTTTGCCCGGCAGAGCCTGGTGGCATTGCCGCCATTGACGCTGTCGCGGGATGATCGTCTGACGCCGATTATCGACCAGGTGATGGCTAGCGGCTGGAGTTTCGACAGCGTCTGGCAGGAAACCCCGGATACCAACGATGGCAAGGCGCTGGCCGGACTGGCCAAGGCGCTGGAGCGTCCGCTCACTTCGCTGCTCAAGAAGCGCAAGGCCCTGCGCCGCAAGGCCGGTGGCCGCCGCCTCCATCTGCTGTGGAGCGCCGGTGATCGTGTACAACTGGGCATGAGTTTTCCGGGTAACCGCAGCGAGCTGCCGGGGGGGATCCGTCGTCTGCGTTCTCCCCGGTCGGCTCCCAGCCGTTCCACTCTCAAGCTGGAAGAAGCCTGGCACGAGTTTGTGCCGCGGGATGAATGGGATGAGCGTCTCGGCGATGGCATGCAGGCGGCGGACCTGGGGGCGGCACCCGGCGGCTGGACCTGGCAGTTGGTACAGCGCGGCATGCATGTCTACGCTATCGACAACGGCCCGATGGACAAGGCGCTGATGGCGAGCGGGCTGGTCGAGCACCTGCATGAAGATGGCTTTACCTGGGAGCCACCGTATCGCCTGGACTGGTTGGTCTGCGATATCGTCGATAAGCCGTCACGGGTCGAGGCGATGGTGGAGCGCTGGCTGGTGAGGCGCTGGTGCAAGGAGGCAGTGTTCAATCTCAAGCTGCCGATGAAGCGGCGCTGGCCGGAAGTGGAGGCCTGTCTGCGGCGGCTTGACGAGGCGCTGAAGGCCTCGCGAGTGGAGGCCGAGATCGCCTGTCGTCACCTCTATCATGATCGTGAAGAGGTGACGGTGCATGTGCGGATCAAGGGGTGAGGCTCAGTGCGAGGTGGGCTCGTAGATGCGAATGCGTTCCTCCTCGGTGAGCAGTGGCTGCAGGCCCTGCATCACCCGAGAGCGGGTCTCGCTGGTGTACCATTCCTTCCAGGCGCGCAGGTCGCGCCACTTGGTAATCATCAGACGCCGGTCACTGTGACCCATTTCCACGAGGCTCTCGCCACCCACGAAGCCCCTGGCACCCAGAGACTGTCGCATGGCTTCGCGGGCCGCTTGTTCGTATTCCTCTTCGAGTCCGGGCATGATGCGGCGTTCGATAATGATCTTGATCATCTTGCAGGCTCCGACTGATTTTTTTTAGCAACCACGAGGTCCTCGATGGCGGAAATACACGACTTTCAGGCCGAGCTCGATACCACCGGGCTCTACTGCCCCGAGCCGATCATGCTGATGCACAACAGGGTCCGCGACATGCAGGCGGGCGAGGTGCTCAAGGTGATCGCCAGCGACCCGGCGACCACCCGCGATGTACCCAAGTTCTGCCAGTTCCTGGGCCATGAGCTGACTCATCAGCAGCGGCTCGATGACAGCTACGTCTACTTTATCCGTTTGGGCTAGTCCTGTCCCGGCGGCGGCGTGGGTGTAGCGGTATCGCCATCCGACACGACCATCAGGGCCAGTGCCTCCAGGGTCGCCGGGTCTTCCTGGCGAATCCGGTTGGCGATCTGTCGCTGGAAGAAGTAGACCAGGCGGTGGCGGCTGTGCCCGGGGTAGAGGCAGGCATCGCCGAGCAGGATCGGTGTCTGTTCCACGCGGCGTTCGTCGGCGAGCAGCGCCTCGACGCTTCCGTCGCTGTAGAGGCGCCAGCCGAATACCTGCTTGAGCTGCCAGGGATTGTCGCCCTCATCCATGCATAGGGCGTAGGTGCCTTGAATCTCGGGCAGCTGCTGGATCAGGGTGACCTGCTCGGTTTCCTCGTAGTCGAAGTAACCGGCTGCATACTCCAGCTCCATCAGCTTGTGCTCGGGGGCGACGTCAAACAGCTCCTCGGTCTCGGGGTCGCGATAGCCGACGAAGCGGCCATGGTCGTCATCGTCGAGATGCTGACAGGGCGTCAGCGACTCCATCCACGGCACCAGTCCCACTACCTCGCCATCTTCGCGAAGGCCCCAGGCCAGCAGTGGCATGCCATAGAGGGTGTCGGGGGTGGCGTCGAGGCGATACACCATCTCGAGCCCGTCGAGTTCCGGTGCCAGGCGGACCAGGCGGCGCCTGGCCTGCTGATGCTGGCGCCTGGCATCCAGGTCGATGACCTGGGCCGAGCGGGGTGACAGCTGGGTTCCCATGGTGTCCCTCCAGGTGCTGCTTGATCATGGAACCGGGCCGGGCGACAAGCGCCTCGGGCCGGGACGGAAGCACTCTGCGTCATACGAGAACCACCAATAGCATAGACCCGCCCACAGGTTAAGCCCATGGCGCATGAAGTCATCATGGGACACGAGACTCAACAGCGTGAGGCGAGGCGCCGGCGTCGTTCCAGATGGCCCTGCCAGGCCCGACGAAATCCCGTGTAGGGCGCCTCGGCCTCGTGTCGGGAGAGCCAGGCGCGGTGGTACGCCTGCACGGCCTGCGGAGGGGTCTCCACACCATCGAAGAGGGGGGCGAGGCCTGCCAGCCACCGCGTGGCGGCATCATCGAGTGCCGCGACCCAGCCGGTGAGTCGCTGGGCCTCGGGTGTCTGCCCGGGCCTGGCGATAAAGCTCTCCGACGGACAGTGCCCGGGGGCGGCGAGTGCCTGGTCGAGCAGGGCATTGGCCTCCCTCAGGCGCTGTTCGCCGAGTACCAGGGTGCGCAGCAGTTGTGCCGTGTAGGAGCGCTCGTTGAGGGCCTGGAGGTGGCCCTCGAGTGCTTCGGGGTCGGGCAGTGCCAGGCGTGCCTCGAAGGGGGCGTGGCTGAGCCGGTGAAGATAGTCGAGGGCGGCCAGCTGCTCACTCGGGGGTGCCAGGGCATCCGGCTCCAGGGCCGAGCTGACCCGGGAGAAGCTCTGCGCCCACGCGTCTGAGCCGAAGAGCCCGTTCCAGGTGGCGAGGGGCAGCTGGCGGCGCTTGGTCGTGACGAGCCGCTCGAGGCGCGCCAGGTCGTCCGGGGCGAGACGGTCGGCTACCTCGCTGTTCCGGCATGCCGTGAGGCGCCGCCATAGCTCGAGCGCATATTGCCAGCGCTGGCTGGCGGGGGCGACGCGGCCCAGGGTGCTGTTGTGTTCTGCTACCAGCGTGGTGATATGGCATTCGCGCAGGGCGTAGACGTTGAGCAGGCTCTCGCGCGTTTCGGGCACGGGCAGGCGACGCTCGCGGAGCTCGGGAAAGGCACCGATATTGCGCGGCTGGGCGTGCTCGGGCGGCGCCACGCCGAGGCGCTCGGCGAGGGCCGCCTGATAATCGCGCAGCAGAAGGTCGCTGGTGCCCCCGCCGTCGCAGCCTGCCAGTATCAGTGCCAGGGCGATGCCCAGGGCGCCGCGGTATAGAGCATCAGGGATGAAGCGGGTCGCGTTCGTCATGAGCCACCGCCTTGCCGATTCGTCTCAGGCGTTCGCCGAGCATTATGGCGGCGACGGTGAGCCCCGCAATCAGGCCGATCCAGTAGCCATGAACGCCGAGGGGCCCCGTCAGGCCGGGAACGCCACGGGTGCCCAGCCAGTGGCCACCGGCCATGCCCACCAGCCAGTAGGATGCCAGGGTGATCACCATGATGATACGGGTGTCCTTGTAGCCGCGCAGTGCGCCGGCCAGATTGACCTGCAGCGAGTCGGAGACCTGGTAGATCATGGCCAGCAGGACCAGCGACAGGGCCAGCCCGGCCACTTCCGTATTGCGAGTATAGAGGCCGATCACGGGTTCCGCGGTGAAGCGCAGCAGCAGGCTATTGAACAGCGCCACGGCCAGGCAGAAGGCGATGCCGTGCCAGGCGACTCGACGCGCATAGCGATAGCGTTGCTGACCCAGGACGTTGCCGACCCGCACCGTCAGCGCCATGCTCAGCGACAGTGGCAGCATGAACAGTAGGGAGGTGTAGTTGAGTGCCACCTGGTGGGCGGCCACGGTGACCTCCCCGAGGCTGGCGATAAACAGGGCGATCAGCGTAAATAGCGTGACCTCGACGAAGATCGATACCCCGATCGGGAGTCCCACGTAAAGCAGCTCACCGATCATCGGCCAGTGGGGGAGACGCGGAGCCTGCCACAAGGCGACCCTGCCATAGGCCCGCGAATGGCGAGTATAGAGCGCCATGGTCAGGCACATGGTCCATAGCGAAAGGGCGGTGGCGATGCCGCAGCCCAGGGCCCCAAGCGCCGGCAGTGCCTGGATCCAGTCCGGCAACCAGGGGCCCAGCAGGCCGGTCATTCCGTCACCGCCGTAGATCAACACGAAGTTGCTGGGCACGTTGACGGCGAGCCCCGCCAGGCTGATCCACAGCGAGGGACGGGTATGGTTCATGCCGTCGGAGAAGGCGCGCAGGGCCTGGAAGAGGGCGGCCCCGGGCATGCCGAAGGCCACCGCGAAGAGATAGGTACGAGAGCGCTCGGCGACCGCCTCGGGGACGTCCATCAGGGTGAAGATCGGGACCACCGCGAACCACAGCAGGCCGGCGGCCAGCACGCCCAGCGCCAAGGCCACCCACAGGCCCTGGTGCACGTTGGGCGTGATCTCGGCGGTGCGTTGGCCGCCCAGCAGCTGGGCGACGATGGGGGTAAGTCCCATCAGGGTACCGGTCATGAACAGCATCAGCGGCAGCCATAGGCTGGAGCCCACCGACACCGCGGCCAGGTCGGTGGCGCTGAGCCGGCCGGTCATCATCACGTCGGCTACGCTCATGCCCGCCTGGGCCAGCTGGGCGCCGCAGATCGGCAGGGCCAGTGCCAGCAACAGGCGAGTCTCGTGGCGGGCGGTATCAAGAAGGGTGGCTAACAGGCGGCTCAAGACGTGCGCTCCAGGCAGTCGATCGGGGGGCGCTTATGCTAGCAGGGCCAGGCGTTTTTTGCCCGACTCTCGGCGGGTATACTGATGCTTCACCCACGACCATGGAGGCCGCGTGAAACATCGCCTCGAGGACATCATCGCCCTGTTCGACGGGCTGTTTCAGGCGTCTTATCAGACGCGCCTGGTGCGCGGGGGAGAAGAGCCCCTCTACCTGCCTGCCGACGCCGACTCACCCTGGCATCGGATCATTTTCGCGCGGGGCTTCTTCACCAGCGCGCTGCACGAGATCAGCCACTGGTGCATCGCCGGTGCTCGGCGTCGCGGGCTCGAGGATTACGGCTACTGGTATCTGCCCGATGGGCGCGATGACGCCCAGCAGCGTGACTTCGAGGCCGTGGAGGTGGCGCCACAGGCGCTGGAAATGCTTTTTTCCCGCGCCTGTGGCCTGCGCTTCCATATCAGCGTCGACAACCTCGACGGCGACGCCGAGGTGGATCGCGACGCCTTCCTGGCCAGGGTCGAGGCGCGGGCCCGGCGCTATGAGCGGGAGGGCTTGCCACGCCGGGCCGAGGCGCTGCATGCCGCCCTGGAGGCCTTTTACCGTGATGGGGCACCGCTTGCCGAGGCGGTGGCGAGGGGACGCCATCGCCTGCTGGGAGAGTCGGCCTGACGCGCTACCGATGTGTCACTCGTCGTTGAGGCCGTCGTCGAGGCGTTGATGGAGATGCAGCATCACCTCGACCTCGTGCTCGGGACGCAGCGGCTCGAGGCCCATTTCACCGAACAGCTCGCCCCGGGCGCGGGCCCAATCGCCGGGGGCGAGGCCGTCATACAGGCTGTCCGCGGGGGCCAGCTCGACGAAGGGGTCGAGGCCAAAGGTGTCGAATAACAGAGAAAGCGCCGCCTCGTCGTCGCCGACGCCGGCCGTGAACAGCGTGGCGTTGAAATGATCGTTCTCCAGTTCGCGGATCACGTCCAGCGGGCTTACCCCCATGCTGCCCAGTTCCTCGAGGCTGTAACCGCCGAGGGAGACCAGCTCGGCCTCCAGCCACTCATCGTCGGGCTGGATCAGGGTGTGCTTGATGCGCCCATCGGGCAGGGTCCAGGCGATCGCCAGCGGCAAGCCGCCTGCATCGCCGGTCTCCACGGCGATAAAGCCGGGGAGCGAAGTGTCATCGCCTTGGGATGGCATGTCGGGAGTCCTCATGGTGTTGTCTCATCGTGGCTCGCCTCGCGGGGGGCGCTCGCTTCCAGCCGGAAGAAGCGCCGGGCCGTTGTGGTCGTGGCCGTTGCCAGGTCGATCTCGGCGTCGCCACGCCAGTAGGCGATCTCACGCAGGATCCAGGGCAGCAGGGCCGGTTCGTGACGCCTGCCCTTGAGTTTGGCAGGCAGGTTGCGGGGGAGGAGATAGGGGCAGTCGGTTTCGATCATCAGCCGCGTGGCGGGGATCTCGGCGACCCGTTCACGCAGGTGATGGCCGCGACGTTCGTCACACAGCCAGCCGGTCAGGCCGATATGCAGGTCCAGGTCGAGATAGCCGAACAGGGTGGCGCGGTCGGCGGTAAAGCAGTGCACCACGGCATCCTGGATCTCATCGCGCCAGGCATGCAGCATCTCGCGCATGCGTTGCCCGGCATCGCGCTCGTGGATAAACAACGGTTTACCCGTCTCTGCGGCCAGTCCCAACTGAGCCTCGAAGGCATGCTCCTGCTCGGCGGGGGTAGAGAAATTGCGGTTGAAGTCGAGCCCGCATTCGCCCACCGCCACCACCTCGGGCTGGCGGTAGAGTTCCCGCATGGCGGCCTCGAGGCGGGGGTTCCAGTGGCTGGCATCATGGGGGTGCACCCCGGCGGTGGCATGCAGCGCCAGGTCCGCCCCTCCGTGCCGGCGGGCCAGGGCGACGGCCTGCTCGGCATGTTCGCGGTCGGTGCCGGTGAGGATCAGCGTGGTCACATTGGCCGCCCGCGCGCGGCTCAGCACCGCCGGGAGGTCCCGCGCAAAGCTGTCATGGGTCAGGTTGGCGCCGATATCCACCAATGGGGCGGGGGCGGTGAAGCGCAGCGCCTCGGGGAGAACGTCGTCGAAGGGGTCGGCCACGCCTTGGCTCCTGTGCATGAGGGTTGGTAAAGGGGCCATTCTACCCGTCGGTGACTTGCCGCGGCCACGTTCGGTCGCGCTTGCGTTACACTGGCGGCCTTCACGATCAAGAGAGGTTCGCGCGTGACCCTGCTACGTCTGGAACAGCTGCAACTGGCTTATGGTACCCATGTGCTTCTCGATAGTGCCGACCTGGTGCTCGAGAAGGGCGAACGCCTGGCCCTGGTGGGACGCAACGGCACCGGCAAGTCGACCCTGTTGCGCCTGGTGGCCGGCGAGACCCTGCCCGATGGCGGCAACATCTGGCGCGCTCCCGGGCTCAAGATCGGTGTGCTGGATCAGGAGCTTCCCGAGGCCTCGGATCAGACCATCTTCGACATGGTGGCCGGTGGCCTGCCGGAGGCCGGTGATCTGCTCTCCGATTATCATCACCTGATTCATGAAGACGAGCCCGATATGCGCCGCATGTCCGAGCTGCAGACGCGGCTCGAGGCCATCGACGGCTGGTCCTTCCACCAGCGCATCGATGTGGTGCTGACCCGCCTGGGGCTTCCCGCCGAGGCCGAGATGGCCTCGCTCTCGGGGGGCTGGCGCCGGCGTGTGGCGCTGGCCCGGGCGCTGGTGGCCGAGCCCGACCTGCTGCTGCTCGACGAACCCACCAACCATCTCGACCTCGATACCATCGCCTGGCTGGAGGAACAGCTGCTGGACTTCCGGGGGGCCGTGCTCTTCATCACCCACGACCGTGCCTTCCTGTCGAAGCTCGCCACGACGATTCTCGAGCTGGACCGCGGCCGCCTGGGGCGTTATCCCGGGGAATACGCCGCCTACCAGGCGCAGAAAAACCACGAGCTGGAAGTGGAGGCCCGCGAACACGCCGAGTTCGACAAGAAGCTGGCCCAGGAAGAGACCTGGATCCGTCAGGGGATCAAGGCCAGGCGGACCCGCAATGAGGGGCGCGTCAGGGCGCTGGAACAGCTGCGCCGTGAGCGTAGCGAGCGCCGTGAGCGTCAGGGCAAGGCCTCGCTTTCCGTGGACAGCGGCGAGCGTAGCGGCAAGCGGGTGGTGGGCCTCGAGCACGTCACCCAGCGCTTCGGCGATGAGGCGGTGGTGCGCGACCTCACCCTGGAGGTCCAGCGCGGCGATCGCATCGGCTTCATCGGACGCAACGGTGCCGGCAAGACGACGCTGCTCAAGATCCTGCTCGGGGAGCTCGAACCGAGCGAAGGCAAGGTGCAGTTCGGTACCAAGCTGCAGGTGGCCTACTTCGACCAGCTACGCGCCGGACTGGAGCCGGAGAAGACGGTGTATGACAACGTGGCCCAGGGCAGCGACCGCGTGACCGTGGGCGGCCGCGACCGTCATGTGATGAGCTACCTGCAGGACTTCCTGTTCACGCCCGAGCGGGTGCGTCAGCCGGTCAAGGCGCTCTCGGGTGGCGAGTCCAACCGCCTGCTGCTGGCCAAGCTGTTTACGCAGCCCGCCAATGTGCTGGTACTGGATGAGCCGACCAACGACCTGGACGTGGAGACCCTGGAGCTGCTCGAGGAGCTGCTGCTCGGCTTCGATGGCACCTTGTTGCTGGTTTCCCACGACCGGGCCTTCATGGACAACGTCGTTACCAGCGTGCTGGCCTTCGAGGGCGAGGGCCGGGTGCGAGAATATGTGGGGGGCTACAGCGACTGGGTGCGCCAGGGCGGCAGCCTGCCGCCGGCCCCCTGGGAAGGGGCGGCACGCCAGCATGCCGAACCGGTGGCGGAGGTGTCGTCAACGGAGACCGGGAGCCAGGCGCCTTCTGCGTCAGACCCGGCGCCGACGAGAAGCGGCGAGGCGAAGAAGCCGGTCAAGCTCTCGTACAAGCTGCAGCGCGAACTCGATGGACTGCCGGCCCGGATCGAGCGGCTGGAGGAAGACGTCGCCGCATTCGAGGCCAGGGTAGGGGATCCGGCCTTCTATCAGCAGGAGGCCGGTGACGTGACGGCTACCCTGGACGCCCTCGCCGCGAGTCAGGCCGAGCTCGATGCGGCCATGGAGCGGTGGATGGAGCTGGAGGCGCTCGCCGCCGGGGACGCATGAACAAGGCGCCCCGTGGGGCGCCTTTCCCGAAGGGCGGGCAGAGGGGCGATTACTCTGCGCTCTCTTCGCCTTTCTTGCCGACGCGCACGGCGAGCACATCGCACTGGGCGCCGTGAAGCACGCCGGTGGAGGTGGAGCCCAGCAGCAGGGCGAAGCCGTGGCGGCCATGCGAGCCGACCACGATCAGGTCGACATCCTGCTCCTCGGCGAAGCGGTGGATCTCGGTGTCGGGCATGCCGACCACCACGTGCTGGTCTTCCTTGGCCACATCGCCGTCGGCGATCTCGGCCAGGCGCTGCTTGGCATGTTCATCGAGCTGGTCCTGGATACTGGTCAGGTCCATGGGGATGTCACCGCCATAGGCGAACCCCAGCGGCTCCAGGGTGTGCATGATGGAAAGCTTGGCATGGTTGCGATCGGCAATCTGGTGGGCACGCTCCAGCACCCGGTGGGAATCCTTGGTCAGATCGACGGCGACCAGAACGTGGCGGTATTCGTTGCTCATGGGAGGGCTCCTCGACGGGTGTCATTCGATAAAGGGAATGCCTTCACTCTAGGCCGGCTGGCTCGCCAAGACAACGGTCTATATCAACCATTTCGCATTAACTCGAAGGAGAAGCGCCGATGATCTGGCTGTTCATCCTGTTGGCCATGTTGCTGGTGGCTTCGCCGGTGATGTGGCTCAAGCCTAGTCCGCGACAGAAGCGCGTGGCGGCCCTGCGCAATGCCGCCATGCAGCACGGACTCAAGGTGGCGCTGCGGGTGCCACCGCTGCATGGCGATACGGTGCCGATGCCGGCCTATCGGTGGCACTATCCGCCGCAGCGGCCGGGGCCTGATTTCATGCTGGTACGCGACTCCCATGCGGCCGACGCCCTCAAGCCTTTCGGCCACGGCTGGCGCTGGCGCAAGGAGCCGCTGCGGGGCCTGCCTGACGCACTGGAGGCCAGGCTCAAGCGGCTGGTGGAACGGCTGCCTCAGGATGCCCTGGTGGTGGAATCCGATACCGCCGCCTTGACCCTGTGGTGGCATGAATCCCAGGGATTCGAGCGCTTCTCGACCTACCTGGAGGATTTTCAGGCCCTGCGCGATGGCCTGGCGGGGCGACCCGACAGTCCGCAGGTGTCGGGGCCGCCAGCGCCACCCCTGGTTTAAGGCTCGGCGGCAGTGTCGTCGCGGGCCTGCAGTGCCAGGCCATTATCCTCGATGCGTGACAGCAGCTCGGCCAGGGTGGCGATCTCGTCCGCGTCGAGGCCGGCCAACATCTCGTTGCGGGCCTCTCGCACCACATCATCGATACGCTCGAGCAGTGGTGTGGCGGCGGCGGTGAGATAGACGCGCTTGGTGCGGCGGTCCTGGCCGCAGGGCCGGCGCTCTACCAGCCCCTGCTCGGAGAGCTGGTCCAGGGTGCGGACCAGGGAGGGGGCCTCGACACCGATGACGCGGGCCAGGTCGCACTGAGGCTGGCCGTCACCCAGCCGCCACAGATGATAGAGCGTGACCCAGCGGGTCTGGGTCAGCCCCAGGGGGGCGAGGCGCTCATCGATGATCGCCCGCCACAGGCGGGGCAACCGGCCAAGCTGAAACCCGATATTCTCTTGCATTGGCAATGGGCCTTCGGTTCAGGAAATATACTTGAATTGTCGGAACCCGCCGCGTGGATTGCAAGCGGGCTTATCATTCGCCTTCCCGTATAGTTGATACCGTTGTTGAGGCCGGCGTGTCGGTCGCATCGGCGTTGGCGTCGTTATTCTCGCTGGCATCTTGGCGTTCGGCCTCGGCGTGACCCCCGTCGTCATCGGGCTTGCCGTCGTCGGGAACCAGGGACCGCCAGGCCAGCCCCGGCAGGCCTGCCGGCCGTCGTGGATTGCCATCGGCCAGGGTCGCCGTCTCATCCTCGGCGACGCGAAAGCGGATCATTCCGATGCGCTGCCCGCCCTCGGTCATCACGTCGATACGCCAGCGTCCTGCCGGCGTATCGGGGAAGTTCCGCTTATGGCTCCAGGCGCGATAGCCCGCCTCGCGCCCCCCATCGATCACCAGCGGGATGCGGTCGACCTCCTCACCATCGTGGCGCCACACATGGTAGATCTCTTCGCGCAGCCCGCGTGGCGCATGAATCGCCGTATAGGCGAAGAGCCCCTGCTGGTTCAGCGCCTCGGGCGTGAGGCGTTGCTCGCCTCTGGGTTCCCGTGCGGCCACATCGAAGCTCGGCGAGAGCGCCGTGGCGGCGATCCACAGGCTGGCCGGTGGCACCCAGAGGCGTCCCAGCCAGGCGGCGCCGGCCAGGGGCAGCAACAGGGTGAGCGCCATCAGCCAGCGTCGCCCACGTTGGTTGGCGGTGAGGTGAAGCAGGCTCGGCAGGCTGAACAACAGCATGGCGGCGATGGCCAGCAGGAGGCTCTGGTAGGTCGTCAGATGGAGCAGTGTCGGCAGGGTGACCAGCACGACCAGGAAGACGCACTGGGCGTGAAAGGCGAAGTAGAGCCAGCGCAGCCGCTCGGCGACTCGATAGTAGAGCGGGTCGATGATGGAGAACAGCGCCATGCCGATCACCAGCAGGGTAAACAATGCCTGTCCGCTGCTCCAGACCGTGGTCGCCAGCAGGAAAGGCAAGCAGAAGAACAGCGTTTCCTGATGGATCATCTGGGCGATGAATTGGGTGACTCCCTGGGCCAGGGTGGGATGGCGGCGTCGCGCCAGGAGTCGCCCGATCACGCTCTCGGATAGCAGCAGCAGCCAGGCGCCGAGCATCCCCAGCGCGAGCAGCGCGCCGAGCCACTGCTGGCGCTCTGCCAGGAAGAAACTACCGAGCCCCGCGGCGAATGCGATGGGGGGCCATAGCCCGCTCCAGGGGCGCAGCCGCCGCACCAGCCCCTCGGCATGAGCCTGCAGGCGGGTGACATGGCCGGAGGGTGGCGTATTGTTGGCAGAGGGCATTCGCGTATCCGCTGGGCTGACCGACTCGGTAAACCCGCTACTTTACCAGCATTGGCCGGTGCCACGTTTCCACGGTGATATCCGATTCCTCGGGCAAGAGACTTGACGTGGGGACCCGGCTGAACCAAGCTGTGGGTATTCAAACGGCCGTATGAAATCGGGAGATTCGCGGAATGATCTATCAGGGCAATGCCATCACGGTAGTGCGCGGCGATGATGATATCGCCACGCTGACCTTCGATCTGCAGGATGAGTCGGTCAACAAGCTTTCCGGCGCGGTGGTCACGGAGCTGGAGGAGGCCATCGAGGCGCTCCGTAACGAGAGCGGCGTGGCGGGGCTGTTGCTCGCCAGCGCCAAGGAAGCCTTTATCGTCGGTGCCGACATTACCGAGTTCCAGGTGATGTTCGGCAAGGGTGCCGACTTCCTGGAACCCATGCTGATGCGGATCCATGGGCTCTTCAACACCATCGAGGACCTGCCGTTTCCCACCGTGACCGCCATCAACGGGCTGGCGCTGGGGGGAGGCTGCGAAGTGCTGCTGACCACCGACTTCCGGGTAATGAGTGAGTCGGCTCAGATCGGCCTGCCGGAGACTCAGCTGGGCATCCTCCCGGGGTGGGGCGGCTGTGTGCGGCTGCCGCGCCTGATCGGCGCCGACAATGCCATCGAGTGGATCGCCGGCGGCACCCAGAATCGGGCCGATGCCGCCCTGAAGATGGGCGCCGTGGACGCCGTCGTGCCGGCCGAGCAACTGGAAGCCGCGGCCCGGGATATCCTGGCCCGGGCCATTGCCGGAGAGCTGGATTATCACGCGCGTCGTGAGGAGAAGCGCCAGCCCCTCAAGCTGGGCCCCATCGAGCAGATGATGGCCTTCGAAACGGCCAAGGGGTTCGTGGCCGGCAAGGCGGGCCCGCATTATCCGGCGCCGGTGGAAGCGATCAAGGTGATCCAGAAGGGCGCCGGAGAGACGCGTGACCGGGCTCAGGCCATCGAGGCCAAGGCCTTCGTCAAGCTGGCGATGACCGATGTCGCCTTCAACCTTGTCGGCCTGTTCATGAACGACCAGGTCGTCAAGAAGAAGGGCAGCCGTTACGAGAAGCAGGCCTCTCCGGTGACCCAGGCCGCCGTGCTGGGTGCCGGCATCATGGGCGGTGGCATCGCCTATCAGAGTGCTTCCAAGGGCACGCCCATCCTGATGAAGGACATCAAGGACGATGCCATCGAGCTGGGCCTCAAGGAGGCGCGCAAGCTGTTCACCAAGCAGGTCGAGCGTGGCAAGCTCTCCTCCGCGAAGATGGCCGAGCGACTCGGTAATATCCGGCCGACCCTCTCCTACGGTGACTTCGGCCATGTCGACCTGGTGGTCGAGGCGGTCGTCGAGAATCCCAAGGTCAAGGATGCGGTGTTGACCGAGGTGGAAGGCGAGGTCAGCGAAGAGACCATATTGGCCTCCAATACGTCCACGATCTCCATCAACCAGCTGGCGGCCAATCTCAAGCGCCCCGCGAACTTCTGCGGGATGCACTTCTTCAATCCGGTGCATCGCATGCCGCTGGTCGAGGTGATTCGCGGCGAGCAGACCAGCGACGCCGCCGTGGCCGCGACCGTGGCCTATGCCCGGGCCATGGGCAAGACGCCGATCGTGGTCAACGACTGCCCGGGCTTTCTGGTCAACCGCGTGCTCTTCCCCTACTTCGGTGGCTTCAGCTTGCTGATGGAGCAGGGCGCCGACTTCCACCGGGTCGACAAGGTCATGGAAACGTTCGGCTGGCCCATGGGGCCTGCCTATCTGCTCGACGTGGTGGGCATGGATACCGCGGTTCACGCCGGCGAGGTAATGGCCAAGGGCTTCCCCGAGCGCATGGGCAGCCTGGGTGGCGAGGGCGAGAAGAGCGCCATTCAGCTGATGTACGAGAATCAGCGCCTGGGGCAGAAGAACGCCAAGGGCTTCTACGCCTACGAGGAAGACCGCAAGGGCAAGCCCAAGAAGGTGCGTGACGAGGCCGCCATCGAGCTGGTCAAGGGCGTGGCCAAGGAGAGTCGTGAATTCAGCGACGAGGACATCATCGCCCGGATGATGGTGCCGCTGTGTCTGGAAGCCGTGCGCTGCCTGGAGGATGACATCGTTGGCAGCCCGGCCGAGGCCGACATGGCGTTGATCTACGGCATCGGTTTCCCGCCCTTCCGCGGGGGGGCGCTGCGCTATATCGATGCCATGGGAGCCCAGGCCTTCGTCGCCCAGGCCGACGCGCTGGCGGAGGAACTGGGTGCCCTCTACGCGCCCACCGACAAGCTTCGCGAGATGGCCGCCGCCGGCGAGCGCTTCTATCCCACACCGGCCCAGGCCTGAATTCGCCACCACAACAGGAGTAGCAAGATGCGTTTGAATCCGAGAGATATCGTGGTGGTCGACTGTGTACGCACCGCCATGGCCAAGGCCAAGAACGGCGCGTTTCGAAACGTGCGTGCCGAGAACCTGTCCGCCGCCGTCATGCAGTCGCTGTTCGACCGCAACCCGGGCCTCGACCCGTCAGAAGTGGATGACGTGATCTGGGGCTGCGTCAATCAGACCCTGGAGCAGGCCATGAATATCGCCCGCAACGCGGCGATCATGACCGGCATTCCGCGCACCGTCCCCGCCCAGACGGTCAATCGCCTGTGTGGCTCCTCGATGAGCGCGCTGCATATCGCCGCGGCCAACATCAAGGCCGGCATGGGGGATTTCTATGTGATCGGCGGCGTGGAGCACATGGAGCATGTGCCCATGACCCACGGCGTCGACGTCAACCCGGCGGCCAGCAAGCACGCCGCCAAGGCGGCGATGATGATGGGTCTGACCGCCGAGCTGCTGGGCAAGATGCATGGCGTCTCACGGGAAGACCAGGATGCCTTCGGCGTGCGCTCTCACCAGCGCGCCCAGGCCGCCATGGAGAAGGGCTGCTTCGACAACGAGATCATCGGCGTGGAGGGGCATGACGCCAACGGCTTCCGGGCCCTGATCCAGCACGATGAAGTGATACGGGCCGATGCCAGCCTGGAGAGCATGGCCGCCCTCAAGCCGGCCTTCGACCCGCGCGGTGGTACCGTCACGGCGGGGACCTCCTCGGCGCTCTCGGTGGGGGCCTCGGGCATGGCGGTGATGAGCTACGAGCGCGCCCAGGCGCTGGGCCTCGAGCCTGTCGCGCGAGTGCTCTCCACCGGCGTGGCCGGCTGCGATGCCTCCATCATGGGCTATGGCCCGGTGCCGGCCTCTAAGCAGGCGCTCAAGGCCGCCGGCCTCAGTGTCGATGACCTCGACACCGTGGAGCTTAATGAGGCCTTCGCCGCCCAGTCGCTGCCGGTGCTCAAGGACCTGGGCCTGCGCGATGTGATGGACGAGAAGGTCAACCTGCACGGCGGCGCCATCGCCCTGGGCCACCCGCTGGGCTGTTCCGGTGCGCGCATCAGCACCACCCTGCTCAACGTGATGCGCGAGCGCGATACCACCCTGGGCCTGGCCACCATGTGTATCGGCATGGGCCAGGGCGTGGCCACGGTGTTCGAACGCCTGAAGTGACGTCAGCATCGACTTGATGCAGGACACAGCGACGGCGCCCTCGGGGCGCCGTCGCTGTTTGGGTCTCAATATTGTCCCAATGCGCCACACACTGTAGCAGGGTGAAACATCATTTTTGGTTCAAGGCAGCACGGAACCTGGACAATTAAGAAGGAGAGCTTTACAGCACCTTGATTTTTAGTGATAAGGCTCATAGTGGCCTGACTTTTTCATAGCCTGGCCAGGAGGAGCCGTTTTGTCTCCTTCCTCGATAATTCGGCGACAATAACAAATGGGAGAGACTGCCTTGAAGATGCTATCCCCAACGCATGGCCTGTGTGTCGCGGCCTTGGCGCTTACTCCTTTGGGTGCTGCCATGGCTTCAGCCTCCGGTCAGACACTGATCGACCAACACTGTTCGGCCTGCCACCAGGCTAATGATGAAGCGGGTACCTGGCGCCGTATCAGTCAACAACGCAAGACGCCCGAGGGTTGGGATATGACGCTGGCACGCATGCAGGTCATGCACGGAGTCGAAGTACCCATTGAGGCACGTCGCGATATCGTCAAGTATCTGGCCGATACTCAAGGCCTTGCTCCTGAGGAGAGTGCAGGTCAACGTGCTCTGATAGAGCGTCGCCTCAACCGTGTGGAGTCCTTCGACCACCCTACCTACCAGGAAATGTGTGCGCGCTGTCATACGGGGGGCCGCGCTCAACTACAGCGGCGAGCCGAGGGGGAGTGGGAGTATCTTGTGCACTTCCACGTGGGGCAGTTCCAAACTATGGAATACCAGTCCATGGCACGGGATCGCGACTGGTTCGGTATTGCCTTGAATGAAATTGCTCCCTGGCTCGCCGAGACGCAGAGCCTGGAGAGTGAGTCCTGGGATGCCTGGCAGCAAGCCAAACACCATGACCCTGAAGGTGACTGGCAGCTCTGGGGCTACTGGCCCGGGGAGGGCAGTTTTTATGCAGATGTTAGCGTGACCTCTGGCGAAGATCAGGATGCTTATACGTTAACGCTGGATGGAGCCTTCACAGACGGCCGTGAACTCGAGGGAGACGGCCAAGCCATCGTTTATACCGGCTACGAGTGGCGCGCTAACTTGACGCTCAATGGACGTGATTTCAAGCAGGTACTTGACTTCTCTCAGGAGGAGCCTACTGGGCGCATCTTCGACAATCATGATGATGCTTTAGGCATGCAGGTCACAATGCTGCCCCAAGAGGCAGGTGAGGCCGAACTGGTGGCGAGCTTACCAGCCTCTCTCAAGGCCGGTGAGCGTCATCGTCTGGTACTTCTGGGGCATGGGCTTGATGAAGGCGAGATTTATTTGGGTGATCAGGTAGCTCTCCATGAGGTAGTGGAGCGTAGCTCACACCGCTTAGTAATGGACGTCGAGGTTGACCGCGAGCTTACGCCTGGCTGGCTACCGGTAACGGTTGGCGAGAGCCGTGGTGACGAGCTGCTTGCAGGCTATCAGCGGGTTGATCGCCTGAAGGTAAGCCCGGAGCTTGGGGTAGCGCGAATCGGTAACGAAAACACACCATCAGTCAGCGGTGTGTTTTCCGCTATTGGCTATACGCAGGTGGGCGACGAGACTCTCTCTCTGGGACAGGTGCCGGTACGCTGGAGCGTCGCTCCATGGGATGACATCGCCGAGCAAGACGAGGACGTGAAGTTTGCCGGCGTTATGGATGCCGCTACTGGTATCTTCAGTCCCGCCGGTGCTGGCCCTAACCCCCAACGGCAGTACAACGCCAATAGCGTAGGCAATCTTCGCGTAAAGGCGGCTGTGGAGGGACAGCCTGAGGTGCAGGACGAGTCGCAATTAATCGTTACCGTGCAGCGCTGGAACAATCCCCCGCTTCGTTAAGGAGGTCATTATGGGAATTTTGCAAGCCATACCCCAGAACCTGCATCGCGTGGAAGTGGAAGGCGAGCCACTCTGGTTTCATATCCCTACTACCAGTCTCTTCGCCCCAGACGACCTGAGCGAAGAGCTGCTGTCGCTGGCTAGTCGTGGTGAGGGACTGGACAGCCAGGCACTTCCCAGCCACCTGACCGCACTAGGCGGTGATATCGAAGCGCGGCTGGAGCAGCTCAAGTCACTGAAATTAATCACCGATGGTGTGGTTCAGGCTTATAATCCAACGGTTGAAGTGGAACAGTTTCCTCTTTCTACTGTGGTGCTCAACGTTAATACCGGCTGCAATCTGAGCTGTAGCTATTGCTATAAGGAGGATCTCGATAACCCTCGGGATGGCAAGAAAATGGATCTAGCCACCGCTCAGGCGTCTGTCGAGATGGTGCTGCGTGAGGCTCCCCAGCGGGATCGATACAATATCGTCTTCTTCGGTGGGGAGCCACTCAGCAATATGCCCTTGATCCGCCAGGTAGTCGATTGGGCCGAGGAACGGATTCATGGACTTGGCAAGGAGGTGGACTTCACGCTGACTACGAATGCCACGTTGCTGTCCGAGGAAAAGATCGCTTTTTTCGATGCCCACCGCTTCGGCTTAACAGTGAGCATGGATGGCCCCAAAGCCGTCCATGATAAAAATAGAATTGCCGTCAATGGCCAGGGAACCTATGACCTGGTCGCTAAGCGTATTGCGCCACTGCTGGCCAATTACCGCTCGCGGCCAGTGGGGGCTAGGGTCACCTTGACTCATGGGGTGACAGACGTAATCGGTATTCATGATCATCTGGTCAACGAGTTAGGCTTTGCCGAGGCCGGCTTCGCCCCGGTTACCTCCGGTGACATGGACGCCTATAACCTGACCGGGGAGGAGTTGAAGACGGTCTTTGATGGCATGGTGGAGCTCGGTGAACGCGCTGTGGAAGCTGCGATCAAGGGCCGAGATATCGGCTTCGGCAACTTCAATCAGCTACTCACGGATCTCTGGGAGGGCCGCAGTAAGGCGGTTCCCTGCGGCGCCGGCCTAGGCCTGGTCTCGGTGGATCATCAGGGGGATGTTAACCTCTGCCATCGATTCACCGGGTCTGATATGCCCACCTTCGGTAATGTCAACGACGGCCTCGATCATTCGGGTCTCAAGCAGTTTATCGAGGCTAGGGCCGATCGTAGCGAACGTGGCTGTGCTGACTGTCGTATCCGCAATCTCTGCTCCGGTGGTTGTTACCATGAGAGCTATGCTCGCTACAACGATCCCATGATGCCCACCTACCACTATTGCGACCTGATGCGTGACTGGGTCGATTTCGGCATTCAGGCCTATGCTCGTATCCTACGGCACAATCCCGACTTTCTCGACGGTCCCTTGGCTGGGAGGCAAAGCGCATGACTCATAACAAGAAATGCTTCAGTGAACTAGGACTGGCTCCCCTCAATCGCAAGGCTCGCGAAATGGATAAGGCCTCGAGCCCCGAGGCCTTGGAAGAGGTGCAGGCCATGCAGACCATTGCTGGCTGTACCTCTAGCTTCGATCCCGGCTGGGAAGTCGATCCCTTCGGCGGCATCGCTTCTCTCTGTCAGCCGATGGAAGCGGATCTCTATGGCTGCTCCGATCCCTGTTGGTGGCCGGCACAGGTACCGGACACCATGAATACTTATCCCGAGTGGGGAGACGGGGCAAATCATGCCGAGGGAGATTGGCGCAAGCTGGAAAGTGTCAACCCGGAGAGCGCTGTGTACCCGGGAGGAAGCGAGTGATGAAACGACTCAACATGACGGCAGTGGGGCTGCTTGCGCTAAGCATTCAGCCTCTGGTGAGTGATGAAGCAGGTGCTGATGAGGTAAGGGAGTATCTCGTCACAATGACCAAGCCAAATCAGTTACATTTGATTGATCCTGAGGTACAGGAAATCGTGCGTAGCTGTGATGTTAATGGCGATGTTTTTGGTCCGGGTACTATTCAGCTTTCGCCAGATAATCTCACGGCTTATGTGATTCATAATCGTTGGGAAGAGGTCGTTGGTGTTGACCTTACCAACTGTGAGGAAGTCTTTCGGGCCCATGGGGGCAGAGGAAATATACGTGCTAAGTCCATTGCTTCTTTAGCCGTTAGTCCAGACGGTTCACAGGTGTATGTTGTTTGGGATCGAGTCAAGATGGGGCTGGATCATTACCAGGTTCTAGAACCTCAACTTGCTGTTTATGAGACCGATGCAGGTCTTCTCGCAGAACCTGTAAGAACTTACCCTGCTCCGCGCCAAGTGACCATAATGGATGCCGATATGGACGGTGATCTATATTTGGCAGGAGCGGATATTTATCGTATGGATCCGGATACGGGTGATATCGAAACGGTGATTCCCAATCGTAACTGGGACCGCCCAGAGTTCAGTGGGCCAGACTCCTTGGCCATATGGGCTAACGGAGAGGTGACCCGAGAGTTTCTACGTCCTTACACTTCTGCCAAGCTTAAGGATGGAAACCCCGTCAGTTACCATTGGGGTATTAGTCGTGTCGACCTGGATAGTGGCGAGACCGAAAACAAAGAAATTGGCCCCATGGAATTTATTGTTTTCTCTATGGTATCTGATCCGGATGATCCCGATACAATCTACGGCGCTTATACTCAGTTAAGCCATTTCGATGCGGAGAAAAATGAAATAGTTAAAGTTCTGGATTTGGATCATACCTATTATAGTATTAACATTTCTCATGATGGTGAGACTATATATGTGGGTGGTGCATCTGCCGATATTGTGATTTATGATACAGATTTCAATAGATTAGGGCAGATTCGTATGCCAGGTGATATGAGCACTTCCACCCTCAAGGTGGCACGCTTCTAGTTTTGTAGTTGCGTGATTCTCTTGGCCGGCTCTTGTGAAAGTGGTCGGCCCTTACTATTGAGGTCAGCCCCATGAATGAAGAGCATGACGATGCGTGAGTCTGATGCTGCTTTTGGCTCAGGAGCTCTACCCTGGGGCTGGCTCTATCGCCCTCTTAAAGCGAGGCGTCTGGCACTCACTCGGCTGCTGGTACTGAGTCTGGTGGCAACCCTGTTGGCGTTGCTGCCGCCGTTGCTAACTCAGCGACTCATCGACCAGGGACTGATGCAAGGTGACTTTGCCACCGTTACTTTCTATGTGGGTGCCCTGGTAGCAGTGGGGCTAGCTGCCATGGCCCTTCAGGGGGTGACTCGGCTGCAGCACGTGGCGCTTTCCGCTCGATTGCTGTTGTCTCTGCGCAGAGCCTTGCTACGCCATCTACTATGCTTGGCTCCGGCTCGCTGGCAGGAGCGTGGGAGGGGAGACCTGATGAGCCGTCTCGATGGCGACCTCTCGATTCTTCAGGGCTTTGCTCTGGACGGCTTGCTTGGTGGGCTCTCCAATCTGTTGGGCCTGGTGGGTGCGCTAGCCATGATCGGCCTGTTCAGTCCCATTTTGATGGGGCTAGTGGCTGTGCTGGTGCCCATGCAGTGGATTTGGTTGCGCGCCTGGCGGCCGGCGCTGACTCAACGCCAGCAGGCACTGAGGGAGCAGAGTGGTGATATCTCCAGTTTCTGGCAGGACACGCTTGCCCATGGCCCCTGGTTCCAGGGTCAGGCGTTGGAGGCCTCTAGACTTAATCGCCTCCAGGGACTCGGTCATGAACAGTTGCGACGCTTGCTGGCGGTGCGCTGGATGGGGTTTCTCAGCGATATGGGCCCCCAGCTAATCCTTTCCTTAGCTCGTGCTGGGGTACTGCTTGGGGGGGGGTACTGGGTAGTCCAAGGGAAACTGCAGTTGGGTGAGTTGGTAGCTCTCCTGGCCTATCTGGGCATGGTAATGGCACCCATCGGCGGTTTACTCGGGCTTTACGGTGGTTGGCAGCGGGCCAGGGTCAGCGCTTCGCGCCTCGCTGAACTTTTTGCCGAGCCGAGTATGAGTGACCCTTACCAAGGCCAGCATCCTGTTGGGCCGGGAGCACTGTCTCTCGATGGCGTGCGTTTCCGTCATCCAGGCCAGATCGACTGGCTGTTAGATGGTGTCGATCTCGAGCTTGCGCCGGGACAGAAGGTGCTGATCGAAGGGCCTTCCGGTACAGGCAAGAGTAGTCTTATTCGTCTGCTGCTGGGGCTTGAGGCTCCTGAATCAGGAGAGATTCGAGTCGACGGTGTATCGCTTAATGCCCTTTCGCGTCGTCAGTGGCTGAAGAGAGTGGCCTGGGTAGAGCAGCATCCCAGCCTGCTGCGCGGTAGCTTGGCTGAGACACTTCGAGCCCTGGCTCCAGAAGTCAATGATAATGCACTCATCGAGGTACTAACTCGAGTCGGCCTGGGTGACTGGTTGGTCAGTCTGCCACAGGGCCTGGCCACTGAACTCGGTGATTTAGGGGGCAGAGTCTCTGGTGGTCAACGTACTCGACTGGCCCTGGCTAGAGCGCTGCTCAAAAAGCCTAGTCTGGTGTTGCTGGACGAGCCGACAGCGGCCTTGGATCGAGAGTCCGCCGAGAGCTTTGATGCCCTGCTTGACGAAGTGCTGGGCGATACCACTCGGTTGATTATTAGCCATCAAAGTCACCAATTTGGCCGCTTGGATGCCTGTTTTCGTCTGGAAAGAGGGCAGCTGGTCCGAGTGTCAGAGACAGCGCCATGCTTGTGACGCCGACCTTGGGGATGATCGACAGTGGTGTGCCCTTGGGCATGACCCTCTCACGTTGGCACTCACCGAACAGTAACGACGTTGAGGATCGGCTGGGGCATGGGCGGGCCATCCTTGCCACCCTCGATCGATATCTGCCGATCTCACGGCTGGATGTCGCCTTCTACAAGCTCTTCGAGCGACGATTGACCGCCGATGCATCGGACTTGGCGGCAGCAATGGAGTGGCACGTTAAGGAACCGCCTACTTGGCTGCTGTGCAGCCTGGGGTTGCCCCGCCCTGAGGCGCGACTGAAGGTGGCGATAGAGCGCCTTCAGGTCGCCGGCACCCGTATCATTGCCGCTAGTCCGCGTTTTGGAACACCAGTCTACCCAGCGGCCTGGCCCGGCGTTATTGCGGTTAGCGGAGGGGCGGGGCTGACACCGGGCCCACCACAACTAGGAGGTGACGGGCGTTGGTATGCCTGTGTCTGGGCAGCTCGAGAATCCAGGGAGGCAGGTGATGTTTTACAGCCTTGGCAGGTAGGACCGCCGACATCGTGGGCGCCGCCTCCACTGGGTGGGGCCAGCTTCGCTGCTGCTCATGCCCTGGGTTATTGGTTGGCGTTGTCGCTTAGACTTGAGTCAGCCACTTCCTTTGAAGAGTTGACTCTAAAGTAGCCTTCGATGCTGACCCGACTGGCCTATGGCAAAGCCGGCCAGTCGGGGTGGTCGGCCCACCAGCGAATGAGTGCTGGTGCTGAAGGGCCGGCATCGGCCAGCAGTGTTGCTGCTCTGCGATGATCTTTGGACTGCATGGCTTCGACCAGAGGTGCGAGGGGAATCCCTGCCACTGCCTGAATTCCCAGAGGTTGGTCCGGGGTGAAGACCAGCGCACGTTCAGCCAGATGGCTACCGCTGATGGCGAGCCCTCGCCCTATCCGTACTCGCGTCCAAGGCTCCGGCAGGTGGAGTGGCTGGAGATCAGGCCAGTGACAGCGTCTGACCCAATAAGGCGATGGGACTGCGGTCATTGAATCCCGGGAGGCTGCTTGACGATAGAAGTCGCGGCCGGCTCGGGCAAAACGCCAGTACTGGGCGTCTTGACGGCGCTGGTGAAAGCGCTCCAAGGGGGCGAGGCAAGCCCCCTGGATCAGGCTATTGAGTACCGGTGCCAGGCCATAAGCCGAGGAGAGGGCGTTGAAGATACCCTGGCCGGAGAGTGGATCAATGGCCATGGCGGCATCCCCAAGGCGCCATAGGCGTTTCTCCCGGACGCGAGTGCGTCCAATTGTGCTAGGTCTTTGATAATTATGATGAATTTTTGTTCTTCCCCAGAGCGGGGATAGGTCGGGATGAGCGGCTAACCAGGCATCGGGGGCACGGCGAGCATGATGCAGTGTCGCCTCCGGCAGGGCCAACTGCAGATACTGTTGACCCTCTAGCCGTGACCACCAGGCCCAGCCGCCATCGGACAGCGACAGGGCAGCACTGTCCGGTGTATTGACCGCCGTTTTGCCACGTAGGATCCACGCCGGGGTCGACCAGGGAGCGCGATCAAGGAATTGGCGTCGCGACGTCGCCCGGCCCCGAGCTTCCACGCCCCAGGGTGCGGTCAGCATCCGGCCATCCGCCAGATATAATCGAACTCGGTCTTCACCGCTTTCTAGGGCGGTGATCCGTGCCTCGATGACGCGGATGCCGGCTTCGCGGAGGTCCTGCAACAAGGCGGCATCGAAGGCTGGGCGTGGCAACAACCATTCGGCATTGGGGGCACGCGCTTCGCCACCCCAAGTGACCTGTCGCGGTAGAGGGCCCACAGCGCAGGCGGCGGTTCGTGTCAACCCCAGGCCGTGCAAGGCCTGAAGGCTGCGCCGGCTAATGCCCTCGATGGCTCGGTATTCGCGGATACGACCCACCAATATGACTCGTAGGCCGGTGCGGTGTAGCAATACGGCCAGGGCGGCCCCAGCGGGGCCGCCGCCAGCGATGATCACTTGGCTGGCCGCATCCTGGTGCATTAGAAGAAGTCCCTAACAATGATTGGTCATAAAAGGCGATATCGTCTCACCGAGCTGGGTATCGCCTTGGGCGCGCGACTGTCGGAACTGTACCAGCCCAACAGCAGACCGCCCATACTCTGGCTCGGGGAAGCTTCTTCTTGTTTTGCAAGGGGGCGCTCCCATGAGTAGAGGCACCGGTCAATGCCGATGCCAAGGCAAATCAGACGATCATCACCACCGATTTCTGTTCGGTGTAATGCTCAATTGGACAGTCGCTGAGTTCGCGGCCGATACCAGACTGCTTGAAACCGCCAAAGGGCATGCTGGCATCCAGTAGATTATGGCCGTTGACCCAGACGCTGCCGGCTTCGATTTCTGGCACCAGGCGATTGACCGCGGAGAGGTCATTGGACCAAATGCTGGCGGCCAGGCCGTAGGGAGAGTCGTTGGCCAGTTCGACCAGCTCGTCCAATTCGCGGAAGGTTTGAACCACCACCACCGGGCCGAAGATCTCCTCCTGTACGCAGCGACTCCCCTGTGCCAGGCCGGAGATCACCGTGGGTTCAACGAAGTAGCCGGTTTCAATCCCCTTGCCGCCCCCAGTGATGATGGTGCCACCGTCGCTGCGGGCCTGGTCGATATAATCCAGTACTCGGCGCTGCTGCTTGGCGGAAACCAGAGGACCCAGTGTGCTGGTGGTTTCCCAGCCCGGCGCCAGAGTCAGGCCCCGGGCTTGGTCGGCAAGCTTGGCGACGAAGATGTCATGGATCGTTTCGTGTACATAAATGCGTGAGCCTGCGGTGCACACCTGGCCCTGGTTGAAGAAGATCGCTTGGGCGGCGCCGGCAGCGGCGGCCTCTATATCTGCGTCGGCCAGCACCATCACCGGTGACTTGCCACCCAGCTCTAAGGTGGTACGGGTCATGTTCTCCATGGCAGCGTGACCGATCAGCTTGCCCACCGGGGTCGAGCCGGTGAAGGCCACCTTGTTGATGCCCGGATGACCGGCCAGCGCTGCACCGGCAGTATGGCCAAGGCCTGTTACCACATTAAAGGTGCCGGCAGGTAGGCCTACCTGTTCGGCCAGTTCTGCCAGCAGCAGAGCGCTGAGGGGGGTGTCCTCAGCGGGTTTGAGTATGATACTGCAGCCCGCGGCGAGGGCCGGAGCCACCTTCCATACCGCCATTAGCAGGGGGAAATTCCAGGGGATGATGGCACCTACAACGCCTACGGGTTCTCGTCGGGTGTAGGCGACGATTTGCTTGTCGTCGGGAACGAAAGGCATTGAGGGCGTCATGCTGCGTCCCTCAATCTTGGTTGCCCAGCCTGCCGTATAGCGAATGAAGTCGATGGCCAGGTTCATATCCATCTGGCGAGAGAAGGTCACTGGTTTGCCGTTGTCTAAGGTTTCCAACAGGGCAAAGTCGTCGGCACGATCCTCCAGGGCATCAGCTAGATCCAGCAGCAGCTTCTCCCGCTGTGAGGGACGTGAGCGACGCCAGCTATTAAAGGCTTCCCGAGCGGCGGCGACCGCAGCGTCGATGTCTGTAGCGTCCCCTGCTGGGACACGACTGATTACCTCAGCGGTAGCTGGGTTGTAGACGTCCAGGGTCTGGCCGCTGGCGGCAGGGCGCCACTGGCCCCCGATGAAGAGGTTGTGGCGCTTGTCCAGCCAGGATTGAATGACGGAGGAAGGCTGCGTCATGGTTGTGCTCCTGCAGGGTTGTTTTATGATTGTTAATGGAATTGTTAGGTAGGCGCTAAGGGCCTACTGCCTGTAAGAGCAAATCTCATGCCAACATTGGGGTGCCCAATAACTACAATGAAAACAATGAGTAGAAGCGTTGCACAGCAAGCATACTGTGGATGGTGCGTAGCCGGACACGACGGCTGTCGCATCTTGGGACACTTCGCCCCGTTTGGAGAGACCTATGTCGACTAAGGCCGCCCTGCGAACCACCGCGGTAATGCGCCAAGCCCATGACCAAATGCGTTACGGGCAATTGCCGATGGATTTACTCGATGCCAGCATCGGTCGATCCTGGCAGCGTTGCCAGGATTACGGCCTATCTACCGGCTGCGCACCGGAATTGCTTAGGCTTAGTGGCAGTGAACTGCGTGACCAATGTGATGCGAACCATCGCTTGATCTCTTTGGTTGACCCCCTGGCCAACCGAGTTGCGGAGGAGCTGGGTAGCTGCCAGCTGTTACTGGCCTGCCCCGACGCGACCGTACTCAAAAGTTATGGGAAACGCTTTGTGCTTGATGAGCGGCTCCATATCACGCCAGGCATCAGCCTTAACGAGCGTTGGTTCGGTACCAATGCGCCGGCTTTGGCGAGGATCGAGAATGCACCGGTGCTGGTTAAGTCCAGCGAGCACCTTCTGTTCCCCGAGAACCCGGTTTCCTGTGTGGCCTCACCGTTGTTCGATGTGAGCGGTGACTGCCTAGGGCTGATCGATCTGACCTTCGGTGCTGATCACCCCCGTCCGGAGACCTTCCTGCGGCGGGTGCAGCAGCTCACCAAGGTCTTAGAGCAGCAGCTGTTTCGCGATTACTACCAGCAACGCTGGGTGCTTCAGATACACGCTTCTCTTGCTGAACTCGATGGTTCAGCCTGTGGTTTGATAGCGATCAACGATGATGGCTTAACCCTAGCCGTTGATGCCCAGGCGGCGCAGTGGTTGGGTCGAGAGACCGCTGGCCTGATTGGCAATCATATCGAGTTGCTGCTGGGCCGTTCTTGGACGGAGCTTCGCCATCAGTGCGAGAACGTCTCGGTGCTGCTGGGATTGGAGCTGGCCGATAGCCAGCTCGTTGGTCGACTCAGTCCGCCGGCGGCCTGGCGGCCGGCAACGCTGGATAATGAAGTGTGGGCCCTGCCCGGAAACTGGACACTGGCCAAACCATCATCACCACGTCAGCCAGCGTCTCGTGAACCGGCGTTGGCGTCGCTTGTGGCCGGCTGGCCGCAGGTCCAGGCTCGGGAAGCATATCGGGCATCGCGCGCCTTGGTCGCGGGATTGCCGGTCCTGCTTCAGGGTGAGACCGGTACCGGCAAGGAACAGCTGGCCCGGGCATTGCACTCAGATGTCGACGAGAAGGCTCCTTTCGTCGCGCTTAACTGCGCGGCTCTGCCGGAGAGCTTGATAGAAGCGGAGCTGTTTGGCTATGGCGAGGGCGCCTTTACCGGTGCTCGAAAAGGGGGCTATGGTGGGCGCCTGGTACAGGCTAACGGTGGGACCCTGCTGCTCGATGAGATTGGCGATATGCCATTGGCACTGCAGGCGCGCTTGCTCCGAGTGCTCCAGGAGCGGGTGGTGACGCCGTTGGGAGATCATCGTGAGGTGCCCATCGAATGCCGGGTGATTGCCGCCAGTCATCGTGATTTGGAGGCCCGAGTCGAAGCGGGTGAATTTCGTGAAGACCTCTTCTATCGTTTGGCTGGGGTGGTGGTGGAACTGCCGGCGTTAAATCAGCAGCTGCGGCTAGTGGAGGTTATTCATCAACGCTGGGCAGCGCTTTGCCGATATCACAGTCGTGACTTAGTCTTAGAAGAGTCGCTAGGCGAGCGCTTGGCCGCTTATGACTGGCCTGGCAACTGGCGCGAGCTCGAGCACTGTCTGGAAGTGGCCTTGGTGGGAGCTGAACCTGAGCTTGATACTCTGACTCTGGAGATGTTGTCACCGCGCTGGCAACGTAAGTTGGCAGAGGTCTCTTCAACAGCAAGGGATGTGCAGTCATCTGGCGTCTCAGGTGCTTCCCAGCCACTTAGGGAGCTGCAGCAGACACATATGCAGCGCACTCTGGAGGCCCACGGCGGCAATTATACTGCGGCTGCCCGAACCCTGGGGGTCAGTCGATCGACGCTCTATCGACGCTTGGTACGCTGAGTCATCGGCGGCTGTTTTCGAAGTTCACCGTAGTCGCCTACACAATCCCCGCCTCGAGCCCCGCGGCCATGGTCATGGCGAGCTCCTCCACCTGGTCAACGAATGCTTCCTGCCATTCGCCGCGCAGGATCAGTGGCTCCTGTATCCAACGCCAACGAAGACCGGTGGTGATGCTCTCCACCGCGCGACGAGTGCCCGTGCCGTCGCGTCCGGCGCGCACATAGAGCGCACAGGGGAGACCCTGGGTCTCTTCCAGCACGTCGTAGTAGCTCCTGTCGAAGAAGTCCTTCAAGGCACCACTCATGTAGCCCAGGTTTTCGGGGGTGCCGAGCAGGATGGCATCACAGCCGCGAATGTCATCGGGGCCCGCTTCCAGAGGGCGTTTGACGACAACCTCCACGCCCTCGATTCGTGAGTCACGGGCGCCATGCTCGGCGCTTTCGAGCAGCCTGGCGGTGTTGGGTGAGGGGGCATGAGCGACGATCAGCAGACGCTTGGGCATATTGACAGCTCCTCGGTTGTTTCCCAGTCTAGATTATTATGTGTCGCGTTTATCAGGAGGATCAGCAATGGCATTCGCCCTGTCGACCCTACGCCTCACCAGTCCCGCCTTCGATGACGGGGGCGCCATTCCTGCCAGACATACCGGTGAAGGCGATGATCTCTCGCCGGCGCTGGTCTGGCAGGATGTCCCCGATGGCACGAAGGGGTTCGCGTTGATCTGCCATGATCCGGATGCGCCGCTGGTGCAACATGGCACCCAGGGGTTCGTGCATTGGGTGCTCTACAACGTCCCTGCCTCCACGACCAGCCTCGAGGAGGCGACGAGCATCGGCACCAGGGGCAAGAACGATATGGGCAAGCTGGGCTATGGCGGCCCCATGCCGCCCAAAGGCCACGGCGTGCATCGCTATTACTTCTGGTTGCTGGCGCTGGACAAGCCCACCGACGACCTGCCCGAGGGCCTATCGCTGCGTGATCTGCTGGTCAGGATCGAGCCACACCTGCTGGGCATGAATCGCCTGGTGGGGACCTATCGGCGCAGCTGAGCACGACCCCGCCAGCCGATGGACGAGCGCCCCGGCATCCTGCGATGCCGGGGCGCTCTGCCATGGGGCCTGAAAACCTGGAAAAAGCGAGGGTTATTCGCTGAGTGCCTCGAGCAGCACCCTGGCGACCGGCTCCGAAGAGGGCGGGTTCTGGCCGGTGATGAGGCGGCCATCGCGGCAGGTGTAGGGGGCGAAATCATCGGCCTTGGAATAGTCGGCTCCGGCGGCCTTGAGGGCATCCTCCACCAGGTGAGGCACCACCTCGCCCAGGCGGTCGTGTGAGGTATGGACCATCAAGATGCGTTGACTCATGAAGCGCTCCTGTCCGAGGCATTGCCTTTTGACGGGTTGGCCAGCAGTGTGAAGCAATGAATGCTCATGGGGAAATTGAAGTTTGGTTATGGCCGGCGTGCAGAAAGTTTATGCCTGCCGGTATCGGGAGGTGTGAGTCATGTCAAAGACGCACTACAGCGTTCTACGAGTTTACTACGATGGCGTCTGCCCCCGCTGTCGGCGAGATCGTGCCCGCTATGAGCGCTGGGCGGGGGAGGCCGGCGATCGGGTGGCATGGTGTGATGTGACCGAGCATCAGCAGATGCTGCGCGATAAGGGGGTGGACCCGCAGGCCGCGCTGCTCTCACTGCATGTGGAAGAGGACGGCGGGCGCATCGTGGAGGGAATCGATGCCTATATCCTGCTGATGCAGCGAGTGCCGCGCCTCAGGCCGTTGGCCCGGTTGATCGGCCTGCCGGGACTCAAGCCGCTGCTGCGCTGGTGCTATGACGGCTGGGTAAGGCGTCGCCTGATTCGCCAGGGGCGCCTGCCGTAAGGCAATGCCACGCTCCGTCGTTGTCATGCGGTTATGCGCGGACGTGGCAGGTCGCCCCGCTGGCGAGAGGGGGGGAGTGGCAGCGCCCACCAACGCAAACGCCGCCCCGAAGGGCGGCGTTGTCGGGCAGGCTTGGGCGCGGGCTCAGGGGCCGGCGCCCGGGTCGCTCAGGCGTAAGCCTGGCGAGGCATGAAGGCCCGCAGGCTCTCCAGGCTCATGACCTTCCAGCCGGCATCGGGCTGGTCGGTCTGGAAACCGATATCGAAGCCCTTGTCTTCCAGGCTGGGCTGCCAGAATTCGCGAGTCGCCAGCGTCTCGGCCTCACCGGCGTTGGCCGCATGGAAGACGCCGCCGCCGAGGTGCTGCTCCTGACCGCGGGGATGAATGGCAAAGACATCGACGAGGAAGGCTTGCATGACGCTCTCACTGATTGAATAGCTGACTGTGAGGCCATCATAGCCCTTGCCCGGGGCTAAAGAGAGTGAAACGCGATTCCGTTGTGTTACCCCCCATAACGCCGCTGCATCATTCTTCGCCGGCATGGGGGATGCCATAAACGATAACGCCCCGAACGTCTCGCGTTCGGGGCGTCATGCGCGTCTCGCCGGGATCAGCTCTGCTGGCTCTCGGGCTTGTCACCGCCACGGTGGGTGAGGGGGCTTGCCGCGTCGAGGCGCGGGTGGTTGTCGAGGAACTCGCGGTGGGGGGCAGGCAGGGCGTCCAGGGCCTGGAGGCTGCGGGTGATGGCGTGGATAGCCGCGGTCACGTCCCGGGTATTGCCGGTCTCGGAGATGGTATGCATATTGCGAATCGGGAAGCCGATGGACGTCGCCGCACAGTCCACGGCGGCGAGGACGCCGGCCATGCCGTCGGTCCCGGTGTCGACGCCGACGATATCGCGCTGCATGGGGATGGCATGTGCCCGGGCGGTGCCCTCGATGATGCGGTTGAGCTGCTCGCTGGCGATGGAGCCCACGGACATGGTGAAGCCCTTGCCCATTTCCAGTGGCTGCATGCGGCGGTCGCCGATGCCGGGGGCGGCCACGTAGTCATGGTTGACGTCCACGGCGATGATGGCATCGGGCTCCAGTTCGCCGGCCAGCACCCGGCTGCCGAAGCGGCCGATTTCCTCGTAGCTGGCGATGGCGAACATCACCCGGACCTTCTCGGTGCCCCCGGCCTCGGCGATCAGGCGTGCCACCTCGGCGGTGACGAAGCAGCCCAGGCCGTTATCGAGATAGGCGCCGTAGAAGGTGTCGGGGCTGAAGCCGTGGCGAATGGGGCGCTCCAGGAGGATGGCATCGCCGGGGCGCACGCCCAGATTCTCTATCTGCTGCTTCTTGTTGTCGCCGTGGATCTGCAGGTCGAGATAGAGCTGCTCCTTCTTGATGCCCTTGTCTCCGCTGCGCTGGGCGGGGTCCGAGAAGTGGATGGCACCCAGCGCCTCCACGGTGCCGCCCTGGAGGCGCCGATAGCTGCCCGGTGCCTCGGGATCCTCGCTGAACAGCGTCACCTCATGGCCGACCAGCACATTGGGCAGAAAGGAATCGCTGTTGATCCAGATCTTGCCATCTTCGCCGATGGAGCGGACTTGCATGCGGATCTTGTCCGCGTGGCCGATGACCATCACCTTGAAGAGGTCATCACGCCCCGGGTGAGTGTCCAGCACCACGCCGGCGTGTCCCTTGAACTGATGCAGCTGCCAGCCTTCGGGAGCGAAGCTCTCGAAATAGGGCTTGAGTACGCCGTAGGTCATGGCGCCCTCGAGTCCGACGGGGCTCGGGGCGGCGAGAATGTCACGCATCAGCGCGAACTGCTCGTCGGGCATGGCGGACGTCCAGGGTGTTGCGCTCATTCGTTGAGTCTCCTTGCATGGCGGGGGGGATGGTTGCCCCCGTATCGTGATGAGGTCGAAGCATGAGCCAGGCGTGCCGGGAACGGCCGCCGGAAGCGTGTGGCGGAAGTTTACCATGGCGCGAGCCATGCCCTGCAGGGGCCATGCTCTACAGTGGTGATTGAGCGGTGTCATCAACTGGCGGGAGGGAGTCGGCATGAAAGGGCTCAGGCGTAGCGACCTGGAGGAAGAGCATCACCCGGAGGCCATTCGCCGGCGGTTGCAGAGCGGCAACGCCGGGCAGAGTCTGCCGGATGCCATTCTCGGCGGCATCGATGGCTGTGTGACCACCTTCGCCGTGGTCTCCGGTGCCTTCGGGGCCGGCTTCTCGGCCAGCGTGGCGCTGGTGCTGGGGTTTGCCAACCTGCTGGCCGATGGCTTCAGCATGGCGATCAGCAACTATGAGGCGATCAAGGCGCAGCGCGAACACGTCGATGGTGTGCGTCGTAACGAACATCATCATATCGCGGTGATACCCGAGGGGGAGCGTGAGGAGATCCGCCAGATCTTCCTCGCCAAGGGCTTCGCGGGCGAGACACTGGAGCGGGTGGTGGAGACCATCTGCAGCGACCGCGAACTCTGGGTGGAGACCATGCTGCGCGAGGAGCACGGCCTGCAGACCGAGGGATTGAGCCCCCTGCGGTCGGGGCTGGTCACCTTTGGCGCCTTCCTGGCCGTGGGGGCGGTGCCGCTCGTGCCCTACGCCGTCCCCGGCCTTGGCGCGAATGCCCAGTTTTTGACGAGCCTGGCACTGGCCGGGCTGATGTTCTTCCTGATCGGCATGGGCAAGAGCGTCGTCTATCACCAGCCGCTGCTGGCGTCCGGTGCACGCACTCTGCTCATGGGCGGAGCGGCGGCGGGCCTGGCCTTTCTGACGGGCCACCTGGCCCAGGCGCTATTCGGGGTTGGTCCATAGCGGAGAGGGAAAAGGGCAGCGCCGCGTCAGGGGGGCGTGGTTGAGGGGTGAGGGGTGAGGGGTGAGGGGTGAATGGTGAGGGGTGAGAGGTGAGGAGTGAGGGGTGAATGGTGAATGGTGAGTGGTGAATGGTGAATGGTGAATGGTGAGGGGTGAATGGTGAATGGTGAATGGTGAATGGTGAATGGTGAGGGGTGAGGAGTGAGGGGTGAATGGTAAGGGGCCGCGTGACGCGGCCCCTCGGGGTCAGCGCCGGGGCCAGGCCTTGGGGTCGACCTTGTCGACCAGCTTGGGGAAGCGGCCGGGGTCGAAGACGGGTTCCTGCCCCGCCTTGAGCTGGCGCTCGTAGTCCTTGAACAGCGCAAATGCCACCGGCGAGAGCAGCAGAATGGCGACCAGGTTGATCAGTGCCATCATGCCCATGGAGAAGTCGGCAAAGCTCCAGATCGTCCCGAGGCTTGCGATGGAGCCGATCATGACCATGCTCAGCACCGCCAGGCGGTAGACCAGAATGGCCAGAGGGGCCCGGCGGCGGCCGGCCAGGTACTCTACGTTGGCTTCGCCGTAGGAGTAGTTGGCGATCACCGAGGTGAAGGCGAACAGCAGGATGGCGATGGCGATGAACTGGCCGCCCCATTCGCCCACATGCTGGGAGAGGGCGAGCTGGGTGAGCTGGATCCCGTTGGCCTCGTCACCGGCCAGGAGCTCGGGGCCCGCCATGATGATGATGGCCGCGGTGGCGGTACAGATCACCAGGGTGTCGAGGAAGACGCCGAGCATCTGGATGAATCCCTGAGCGGCGGGATGGTCGGGATGCGTGGTGGCGGTGGCCGCGGCGTTGGGGGCCGAGCCCATGCCCGCCTCATTGGAGAACAGGCCGCGCTTGATGCCGTTCATGATGGCCTGCGCCACCGCATAGCCCACCGCACCACCGGCGGCCTGTTCGAGGCCGAAGGCGCTCTTGATGATGGTGCCCAGCGCGGCGGGCAGGTCACCGATATTGAGGGCCACCACCGTCAGTGCCAGCAGCAGGTAGAGCAGCGCCATTAGCGGCACCACCAGCTCGGCGACGCGGGCGATGGACTTGAGGCCGCCGAAGATGATGGGGGCGACGATCGCCATCAGCACGAGGCCCATGATCCAGGTGGGCACGGCGAAGGCCTCCTGCATCGCCTGGGCGATGGAGTTGGCCTGCACGCTGTTGAAGGCCAGGCCGAAGGCAATGATCAGGCAGACCGAGAAGGCGACTGCCAGCCAGCGCAGGCCGAGGCCGCGCTCGATATAGCGAGCCGGCCCCCCGCGGAAGGTCTGGTCTCCGTGGTCGACCTTGTAGGCCTGGGCCAGGGTGGACTCCACGAAACTGGTGGCCATGCCGACCAGGGCGGTGACCCACATCCAGAAGATGGCGCCGGGGCCGCCGAAGTAGATGGCCACGGCGACCCCGGCCAGGTTGCCGGTGCCCACCCGCGCCGCCAGGCTGGTGGACAGCGCCTGGAAGGAGGAGATGCCGCCGTTGCCTTCGCGTGAATGGCGCAACAGCGTGAACATATGGCCGAAGTAGCGGAATTGGATGCCGCGGGTCATGACGGTGAAGTAGAGACCGGCACCGATCAGCAAATAGATCAGGACGCTGCCCCACAGCAGGCCATTGCCGCCGTCTACCAGCCGGTTGAAGAATTCCATGGAAGTCGCCTGTGTTGCGATGAGTTCGGGCGACCATTTTTCATCTTCCAGGCCGGTTGGCAACTTTTTCTGTGTTGGAGCCTTTGGGCTGTTAGTGCATTGGCCGAATGAACAGTGAGTCGCAAGGCAGGCTTGATGGCGCTCAACCTGAGGCCTGACGAGTACCGAGGGGGACACATGGCGGGGTGAGGGCGATGCTACCCCTGGCTGGCCAGGCAGCGAGGCAGGCTGTCGTGCAGGGTGTGCGGCATGATGCCGAGGTCGGCGAAGCCGCCCGTATCCGGGTCGGCCAGGTTGTCGTTCTGCATCAGCAGTACCTGATCCCGGGTGAGGGGAGGCGACGGCAACGGGGCGAGCAGGGCGGCGGCGAGGCGCCAGGCGATAAAAGGCATCGACATCAGGCGTGGATCCCGTTCGAGCTGGGCCGCCACGCGCCCGACCAGTTCTCGATAGGTGTATACCTCGGGGCCGGCGAGTTCGAAGAGCCGCCGCTGGATGGGCCGTGACGCGGTGAGTCTCACGGCCGCGCGCGCCACGTCATTCACGTGCACCGGCTGCAGCCGGGTCGTGCCCCGCCCGAACAGCGGCACCAGCGGCAGGCGCACCAGGCGGGCGAGATGGCGCAGCAGGGCGTCATCGGGGCCGAACAGGACTCCGGGGCGAACCAGGATCGCCTTGGGTAGCGCCTCGACCACGGCCTGTTCGCCCATGGCCCGGGCGCGCACATAGGCAGAAGGCGAGCGAGTGTGGGCACCGATGCCCGAGATGTGCACCAGCCGCGAGGTGCCGACCTCCCGAGCCAGCCTCGCCAGACGACCGGCTCCCTCGACATGGATCGTGGTAAAGGTCAGGTCTGCGCGGCGTTGCTCGGCATAGAGGCTGACCGCATTGATCGCGGCTCCGCCGCCTTCCAGCGCAGCGGCGACCTGGGCGTCATCGCGAATATCGCACGCCATGGCCTCGATCCGATCCTCCGGCTCACGCCACTCGGGCAATTGCGGATGGCGCGCGGCGATGCGCACCGGTCGGCCCGCCTCCACCAGCTCGCGCACGATGGCGCGGCCGAGAAATCCCGTGCCTCCGAAGACCGTGGTCGGCCGCTCCTGCATGCGATTTCCTTCTTATCAACGAGAAACGTCAATCCTGCCAGGCCGGGACGCGGTCGTCATGTGTCGGCTGGAGACCCGCGGCGCCGCGGTGTAGTCTTGGCGGCCTTTCATTGTTCTCGCCTGGAGCCCGTCATGAGTGAACTGCCCGCCTGTCCCGAATGTAGCTCTCCCTACGCCTATGAGGATGGCATCCAGTATGTCTGCCCCGAGTGTGGCCACGAATGGTCCCGGGAGACCACCGACGAGAGCGTCGATGATGGCCTCCGGGTGCGAGATGCCAACGGTAACCCGCTGGCCGATGGCGATACCGTGACCGTGATCAAGGACCTCAAGGTCAAGGGGTCGTCCCAGGTGGTCAAGGTGGGCACCAGGGTGAAGAATATTCGCCTGGTGGAGGGCGACCACGATATCGATTGCAAGGTCGAGGGTGTCGGCCCCATGAAACTGAAGTCTCAGTTCGTCAAGAAGGCGTGAGCGGGACGGCGTCATAGTTTACGCAAATGATAACGATTGCGTTTATTGATGCTATCGGTGCCGAACGTGTCGCTATCCTGCCGGCTGCAGGAGGGAATTCTCGCCCTGGGCTTCACATCGAAATCATACAGGACTAAAATGGTCCGCAATTGAGGCGCGGCATTCCGCCGGGCCGCTCGCCCACAGGAGGCACGTCATGCTCAAGCTCTCGCGGCTGACCGATTATGCCGCCGTGGTGATGGCGCAGATCGCTCGTCATCCCGAGCAGCCTCAGGCGGCAGCCGAGCTTGCCGAGGCCGTCCAGCTTCCGCACCCCACCGTCAGCAAGACGCTGAAGATGCTGGTCAAGGCGGGGATGCTGGAGTCGCGCCGCGGTGCCCAGGGGGGCTATTCCCTGGCGCGGCCGGCCTGTGAGATCACGGCGATCGACATCATCACCGCCATCGAAGGGCCGGTGGCGATGACCGAATGCAGCCACGCCGAGGGCGACTGCGAGCTGGTGGCTACCTGTGGCGTGGCCGACAACTGGCAGCGAGTGTCGCTGGGCGTGCGCACCCTGCTCGGCAGCGTGACCCTGGCCCAGCTGGCCAGTCCCACGCCGATCAAGCTGCCGGTACAGCTGCCCATCCAGAGCGTGACCCTGGCCGTCGATACGGCCTGAGCCACCCAAGTTTTCAGATACAATCGGCGAGCCTGTCTCGCCGGCCCAACCGCCCGGGAGGGGAGAGATCATGGCAAGTCAGGAAATGGAACAGCTGGTCCGTCGCGACTATAAAGAAGGCTTCGTGACCGATATCGAGAGCGAGACGCTACCGCCGGGCCTCGATGAAGACGTCATCGCCTTTATTTCGAACAAGAAGGGCGAACCGGAATGGATGCTCGAGTGGCGGCTCAAGGCCTATCGCGCCTGGCTGAAGATGACGCCGCCCTCCTGGGCGCATCTGGACTATCCGCCCATCGACTATCAGTCGATCTCCTATTTCAGCGCCCCGAAGCGCCCCGAGGACCGTCCCCAGAGCCTCGACGAGGTGGACCCCAAACTGCTCGAGACCTACGAGAAGCTGGGCATCCCGCTGCATGAGCGGGCCGCCCTGGCCGGGGTGGCGGTGGATGCGGTATTCGACTCCGTCTCCGTGACCACCACCTTCAAGGAGAAGCTGGGCGAGGCCGGCGTGATCTTCTGCTCCATCTCCGAGGCGGTGAAGGAGTATCCGGAGCTGGTCAAGCAGTACCTCGGGAGCGTGGTGCCCCAGACCGATAACTACTTCGCGGCGCTCAACTCGGCGGTGTTCACCGACGGCTCCTTCGTCTTTGTGCCCAAGGGCGTTGCCTGCCCCATGGAGCTCTCTACCTATTTCCGCATCAACGCCGAGAATACCGGCCAGTTCGAACGCACCCTGATCGTCTGCGAAGAGGGCGCCCAGGTCTCCTATCTGGAGGGCTGCACGGCGCCGATGCGTGACGAGAACCAGCTACACGCCGCGGTGGTCGAGCTGGTCGCCCTGGATGACGCCTATATCAAGTACTCCACGGTACAGAACTGGTACCCCGGCGACGAGGACGGCAAGGGCGGCATCTACAACTTCGTGACCAAGCGCGGCGATTGTCGTGGCGATCGTTCGCGGATCAGCTGGACCCAGGTAGAGACCGGGTCGGCCATCACCTGGAAATACCCCTCCTGCATGCTGCGCGGCAAGGACAGCAAGGGCGAGTTCTATTCGGTGGCGGTAACCAATGGCCGCCAGCAGGCCGATACCGGCACCAAGATGGTTCATATCGGTGAAGGGTCGCGCTCCAGCATCATTTCCAAGGGGATCTCCGCCGGGCGCAGCAACCAGTCCTATCGCGGCCTGGTGAAGGTCGGCCCGCGGGCCAAGGGGGCGCGCAACTTTACCCAGTGCGACTCCCTGCTGATCGGCGATCAGTGTGGTGCCCACACCTTCCCCTATCAGGAAATCGGCAACAGCACGGCCACCGTGGAGCACGAGGCGACCACCTCCAAGATCGGCGAGGACCAGCTCTTCTACTGCCAGAGCCGCGGTATTTCCGAGGAAGACGCGGTGAGCATGATCGTCAACGGCTTCTGCAAGGATGTCTTCCAGGAGTTGCCCATGGAGTTTGCCGTCGAGGCCGAGGCGCTGCTCAGCGTCACCCTCGAAGGGTCTGTCGGCTGATCACCCCCCCCGTTGCCAACCGCTTATTTGAATCAAAAGGTATTCACGATGCTCGAAGTCAAGGATCTGCACGTCACGGTCGAGGGCAATGAAATCCTCAAGGGTCTTTCCCTGACCATCAACGCCGGTGAGGTGCACGCCATCATGGGGCCCAACGGCTCCGGAAAATCGACGCTGTCGGCGGTCATCGCCGGCAAGGAAGAGTATGAAGTCACCAGCGGCAGCATCACGTATGAAGGCCGCGACGTGCTGGAAATGGCCGTTGAAGAGCGGGCCCAGGCCGGCCTGCTGCTGGGCTTTCAATACCCGGTAGAGATTCCGGGGGTCAAGAACATCTATCTGCTCAAGGCCGCTCTCAATGCCAAGCGTGAGGCCGAAGGGCTGCCCGAGATCCCGGCGCCGGAGTTCATGAAGCTGATCAAGGAGAAGATCGCCGAGATGAAGATGGACGCCAGCTTCCTGCAGCGCTCCGTCAACGAAGGCTTCTCCGGTGGCGAGAAGAAGCGCAACGAGATCCTCCAGATGCTGGTGTTGCAGCCCCGGCTCGCCATGCTCGACGAGATCGACTCCGGGCTGGACATCGATGCCATGAAGGTCGTGGCGGATGGGGTGAACTCGCTGCGCGCCGAGGAGCGCGCCATCTTGCTGGTGACTCACTATCAGCGCCTGCTCGATTACATCGTGCCCGATCGCGTGCATGTGCTGGTCGATGGCCGCATCGTCAAGAGTGGCGACGCGGACCTGGCGCGCGAACTCGAATCCCGTGGTTATGACTGGGTGCTGGAGGAGTCTGCCGCATGAGTGAAGAAACGCAGCATTTTCTCGATCGCCTGGCCGACGTTCGCGCCGGTCGTGAGGCCGAGCCGACCTGGATCGCCGCTCGGCGCCAGGCGGGGGCGGCGCGCTTCGAGGCCATGGGCTTTCCCACGCGCCGTGACGAGGCGTGGAAGTATACCGATGTGCGCGCCATCGCCCGGGGGGAGTTCGCCCTGGCACGCGATGCCGAGTTTTCCCCGGCCAGTGCCGCGGCCCTGACGCTGCCCATCGATACCCATCGGCTGACCTTTGTCGATGGCGTCTTCGCCCCGGCCCTGTCGACACTCGATGGCTTGCCGGAAGGGGTTTCCCTGCAGCCGCTCTCGGCGGCGCTGGTCGAGAATCACGAAGCGGTAGGCGGTCCCCTGGGCCGGCTCACCGGTGTCGAGTTCTCGCCCTTCTCGGCGCTGAACACCGCCTTCATGGAAGAGGGCGCCGTGCTGCGCCTGGCGCCGGGCACCGTGGTCGAGAAGCCGATCACCCTGCAGTTCCTGTCCCGCCGTGGCGAGACCCCGGTGATGAGCCATCCGCGCATCCTGGTGCAGGCCGGTGGGCGCAGCCAGGCGACCCTGATCGAGCATCACGTGGGCGAGGAGGGCGCCGCCAACTTCACCAACCTGGTGGAAGAGGTGATTCTCGAGCGCAATGCCATCCTCACCCATTACAAGCTGCAGGAGGCACCGCTCGCCGATCTGCACATCGCCTCGATCCATGTCGAGCAGGCCCGCGACAGCCGGTACACCTCGTTCAACCTGAATCTGGGTGGCGCCCTGGTGCGCACCGACCTGATCAGCGAACTGAACGGCGAGAACGCCACCTGTGACTTCTATGGCCTGTTCTATGGCGAGGGACGCCAGCATGTGGACAGCCACACCCTGGCCAACCATAACGCGCCCCATACCTTCTCCAACGAGAACTACAAGGGCATCCTCGATGACCGGGCCCATGGCGTGTTCAACGGCAAGGTGGTGGTCAAGCGCGACAGCCAGAAGATCGAAGGCTTCCAGAGCAACGCCAACCTGCTGCTCTCCGATCGCGCCGAGATCGACGCCAAGCCCGAGCTCGAGATCTACGCCGACGACGTCAAGTGCTCCCATGGCACCACCACCGGCCAGCTCGACGAGGAGGCGATCTACGCCTTGCGCAGCCGCGGCATCGATCGCCAGACCGCGCGTGGCCTGTTGACCCTGGCCTTCGCGGGCGAGGTGCTGGAAGAGGTGGGCCTGGATGCCATCTCGGAGCGTGTTGAGCTCGCCGTCGCCGGCAAGCTCCCCGAGCGCTTCAACCTGGCCGGGCTGGTGGAAGTCGCCGTAGCCCTGGATGACGAGTAAGGACGATGAGTGAGAGTGACCGCGATATCCTGAGGAGATTCCTGCCATGACCGACCTGGCCACCCGCGCGCCCGCGACACCGACCCTCGATGTCGCGGCAATCCGCGCCGATTTTCCGATTCTCTCGCGCCGGGTCCATGGCAGGCCGCTGGTCTATCTCGACAATGCGGCGACGAGCCAGACCCCGCGTCGGGTAATCGCCGCCTTCGATGCCTACTACGGCGGCTACAACGCCAATATTCACCGGGGGCTGCATACCCTGGCGGATGAGGCCACGGCCGCCTTCGAGGGCACACGGGAGGTGGCTCGCGGGTTCCTGAACGCGAAGGAAAGCCGCGAGATCATCTTCACCCGTGGCACCACCGAGGCGATCAATCTGGTGGCCAACAGCTGGGGGCGCGCCAACCTCAAGCCCGGCGACGAGGTGCTCGTTTCGCGACTCGAGCATCACTCCAACATCGTGCCCTGGCAACTGCTGGCCGCCGAGGTCGGTTTTACCCTCAAGGTGATTCCGGTGGATGAACGGGGCGTGCTGGACCTCGACGCCTATCGTGAGCTGTTCAGCGAGCGCACCCGGCTGGTGGCGGTGAACCACGTCTCCAACGCCTTCGGCACGGTCAATCCGGTCAAGGCGATGGCCGCCATTGCCCATGCCCAGGGGGCACGCATTCTCGTCGATGGTGCCCAGGCGGCGCCTCATCAGCGGGTGGATGTGCGCGACCTGGATGCCGATTTCTATGCCTTCTCCGGCCACAAGGTCTATGGCCCCACCGGGGTCGGCGTGCTCTACGGCAAGGCGGAACTGCTCGAGGCGATGCCGCCCTGGCAGGGTGGTGGCGAGATGATCGCCACCGTTTCCTTCGAAGCCGCGACCACCTTCGCCGAGATTCCCCATAAGTTCGAGGCCGGCACGCCGGCCATCGCGGAGGTGATCGCCCTGGGAGAGGCGCTGAAGTGGGTAAACGGCGTCGGCATCGATGCCATCGGCGACTGGGAAGGGCGGCTATTGACCCATGCCACCGAGCGGGTCCTGGGCATCGATGGCCTGCGCATCCTGGGCACCGCGCCCGACAAGGCCGGGGTGCTCTCCTTCGTGGTCGACGGGGCCCATTCCCAGGATATCGGCCTGCTTATCGACCAGCTCGGGGTGGCAATTCGTACCGGCCACCACTGCGCCCAGCCGCTGCTCGCTCACTTTGGCGTTGACGCCACCTGCCGGGCGTCGTTTGCCGCCTATAACACCCTCGAGGAGGTGGATATCTTCGTCGAGGCCCTGGAGCGCGTGATCGGCATGGTCAGGTAAGCGACAGTCGGACAAGGAACCGCGAGATAAGGAGTGCCATGAGCGACAACGAGCAGATATCCAGTCTTCACAAGGGGCAGGAATTGCCCCTGCAGCGTGACGTGGAGGCGATCTCCATTCCCTTCGGCAAGACCGTGACGCTTGCCGAAGATAGCGTGGTCAGCGTCATGCAGGCCAAGGGCAGCACGCTCAGCGTCGGCTTCGAGGGGCGTCTCTATCTGATAGAGGGCGCCAACCTCGATGCCGTTGGCCTCGAGGCACTGCCCCGGCCGACCCTGAGCGAAGCGGCCGGCGATGAGGAGATAGAGCAATTCGTCTGGGATCAGTTGCGCACCTGCTTCGATCCCGAGATACCCGTCAATATCGTTGACCTGGGCCTGGTCTATGGCTGCCGCCTGGAGCGCTTGATCAGCGGCGAGCGCATCGTCACCATTCGCATGACGCTGACCGCACCCGGCTGCGGCATGGGGGACGTGATTGCCGCCGATGCGCGCAACAAGATTCTCGGGGCCCCTCAGGTCAGCAAGGTTCATACGGATATCGTCTTCGATCCGCCCTGGAGTCGTGAGATGATGAGCGACGAGGCCAAGCTCGAGCTCGGCATGTTCTAGCGTACCGCGCCCCGCTGCCTGGCGATTCGAGCCGGGCGTCGTGGGCGCAGAGGCAACAGGAGATGCCGATGAGGCGGGTGGCATGGCGGGTCTTGCGGGCCATCCTGATGATGCTGGGCTCGGTGGCGCTGCTGGCGATAATGCTCTTGCTTGCCGCCAACCTCTGGGTGCTCGGCCAGACCGATGAGCGCATCGAGCACGAGCTGTCGCAGTGCCGTGGAGAACGGGTGGGCATCGCCTTCGGCACATCGCACTGGACCCGTAGCGGACACCGCAACCCCTACTTCGAGGCGCGCATGAGTGCCTCGGCACGCTTGCTGCGCCTGGGGCGGGTCGACCACCTGCTACTCTCCGGTGACAACCGTACCCTCTCCTATAACGAACCCATTACCATGTGGCGCGACCTGCTGGGCCGTGGGGTGGCCGAGGCGGACATGACGCTGGATTATGCCGGCTTCAGCACCTTCGATACCCTGGCTCGGGCGCACGAGGTGTTCGGCGTCGAGCGGGCGTTGTTGATTACCCAGGCATGGCACCTCCCAAGGGCGCTGTTTATCGCCGAATCGCTCGGCATCGAGGCCCGGGGCTGTGCCGTGGTAGAGCATAAGGCAAAGGGGCAGTGGCGTCTGGCGGCGCGGGAGTGGCTGGCCCGCCTGGCGACGCTGGGCGATCTCTACCTGTGGGAGCGAAAGCCTCATTTCCTGGGCCCCCGCGAGCCACTCGACATCCGCTCGCGGGAAGAGATTGACGGTGAGCAACCGGACTGGGCGGCCGATACCCCCTCGGCCGAGGGGCGCTGAGAGAGGCTCAGCGCCGCTTGTCGCGAGTCTTCTGTAGGGCATAGAGCTCGCGGATCAGCGCACGGCATCCCAGCCAGCACTCCTCCACCTTGGGCTCCATGGCATCGGGCAGGGGGTGGGTCATCAGATTGGAGAGCGACTGCATCAGCACTCGCTCCTGCTCCAGCAGCTCACCGATCACCACCTGACGTTCGTTGCCGACGAAGCTCTTCAGTCGACTCCATAACCACATGTAGTCGTCGCGTTCGACGTCGGCATCCCGCGGCAGCATATTGAGGTGCTCCCGGGCGAGTGTCTGCAGTTCGCGCATCGACCGGTTGCGCGATTCATAATGCGGCTTGAGTGCATCGCGCAGCGACGGACGCAGGCGTTCCAGGTTGTCCTGAAAGTAGTCAATGCTGTCGGCCAGCGCTTCCAGAACGCTGTCCATCGCCACTTGGCGATTATCGAGAAACATGAGCGGTCACCCCCTTTGGTGACGCAGATTGTGGCGGGGGAAACACTGTTTGACTACCCCCCGGAATGGAATAAATGTGTAACCCTCGATGCCCATTGGGCCTGATCCGTGCACGACTGGCAATTACCCCTTGGGTTTAGGAGGCGCCTTGCGTGCCGGGGCGGCATGCTTTTCCAGGTGCTCGATGATCAGGCCGGCGATATCCTTGCCGGTGGCGTTCTCGATACCCTGCAGCCCCGGTGAGGAATTGACCTCCATGATGACCGGGCCGTGGTTGGCGCGCAGCAGGTCGACGCCGGCGACCCGCAGCCCCATGGCCTTGGCGGCACGAATCGCCGTCGAGCGCTCCTCGGGGGTGATGCGAATCACGCTGGCGGTGCCGCCACGGTGCAGGTTGGAGCGAAACTCTCCCTCGGCGGCCTGGCGCTTCATGGTGGCGACCACCTTGTCACCGATCACCAGGCAGCGAATATCGGCCCCCTTGGCCTCCTTGATGTATTCCTGGACCATGATATTGGCCTTCATGCCCATGAAGGCCTGGATCACGCTCTCCGCGGCCTGGTTGGTTTCTGCCAGTACCACGCCGATGCCCTGGGTACCCTCCAGAAGCTTGATGACCAGCGGGGCATTCTTGACCATGGTGATCAGGTCGGGGATATCGTCGGGGGAGTGGGCGAAGCCGGTGATGGGTAGACCCAGCCCCTTGCGTGAGAGTAGCTGCAGGGAGCGCAGCTTGTCACGGGAGCGAGTGATGGCGACATTGTCGTTGAGCACATAGGTGCCCATCATCTCGAACTGACGCAGCACCGCACAGCCATAGAAGGTCACCGAGGCGCCGATGCGGGGGATGACCGCATCGAAGGCCTCCAGCTCCTGCCCCTTGTAGTGAATCGAAGGATGATGGGCGGCGATGCTCATGTAGCAACGCAGGGTGTCGACCACCCGGGCGGTGTGGCCGCGCTGTTCGGCTGCTTCCACCAGGCGTCGCGTGGAATAGAGGTTACGGTTGCGTGACAGCAGCGCAATATGCATCGATTCGCTCCGGGCGTGTGGGACACATGGCGTCAGGGGTCGCCATGCAGGAAGGCGGCGCCGGGCGCCACCAGCAGGCGACGCAGGGCTCGACGGCCCAGCAGCATGGGGTGGTGCATGTTGCTCCGGTCGGTCAGGGAGAGCTCTATCGGATAGGCCAGTGAGCCGAGGCGCATGGGCGTGCGAATCACATAGCGCCACTCCTGTTGGCCGTTGGAGCTGCGTACCCTGCGACGGTCGTGGAGCGGCATGCGGAAGGCCTTGGGCGGCGCATCGGGGGCGTTGCCGGGCAGGGTGAAGCTCACCCATGGCTGGCCCTGTTCCTCGAACTGTTCGATATTCTCGGCATGCAGGGCCGAGGTGCGTGCCCCGGTATCCGCCTTGGCACACAGCACGAGCTGCATCTCCGGCAGTTCGACCATCTCGCGGCGGCCGATCACCGCCTTGGGGGTATAAGGCAGTTCCTTCATCATTGTCATGGGTCGTTTTCGCCTTTAGCGCGTCAGGGCCACGAGCCGCCTGCCGATGGGCGAGTCGGCGGGCGCCTCGCGCAAGGTCATCAGCACCGGCAGCCGTAGCCTGGGAATCAGGGCCAGGTCGCGGGCCACTCTCATGAAGTCCGCCTGTTCGCAGCCAGCCAGGCGTTCGAGGTAGCGCGGTAGCCGCTGGCCGTCCTCGAGGTGGGGCCAGCCCCGTGCGGCAATCGCCGCCAGCAGGTCGGGGCCACAGGCGTTGGCATCGATGAGCAGGCTGTCGAGCCAGTCACCGGCGGCCTCGCTGCCTGTCGCGGCCCTTACACAGGCGCACAGGGTCTCGATATCACCCTGCTCGGCGGCCACTTCGCCTCGGGCACGCAGCGCTGGGACCAGACCGTCATCGATGGCCACATGTTCCAGACAGTAGCACAGGGAGGTCAAGACCTCGGTGGGCAGGTCGGGCAGCCTTCGGCCGAGCCGGCGTTGTTCTTCGTGGTCCATGCGCACCGCGAAGTCGGCCAGACCCTGGAGGCCGAGGGCCTGCCAGTCGAATGCCTGCTGGCCGCTCAGGTAGGCCTCCACCGGCTCCAGGTGCGAGCTGGCCGGCCGCCCCAGGTCGTGGCTGGCGCGGGCATGGAGCATGGCCTGGAAGGGGAGTGAGGGGGTGAAGGCCAGCGGATTATCCTGCATCAGGTTATCCACCGCCTGGCCATCCTCGCGGCCGACATTGGCCACGTTGCGGCCCAGGGTCTCGAGCAGCCGTTGTATGAAGGCATCACGGGAGGCCGGGTCGAGCCGACCCTCTTCGTCCAGCGGCAGGGCCAGAAACCAGATCACCGGGTCGGACATGTCGCCCAGGCGGAAGACCAGCCCCAGGCGGGCCTGACCCTGCCAGGGCATCGGCCAGGGGGCCGCGTCGGCCTCCAGGGCTTCCAGGGTCGCCATCTCGCAGGGCGCCACGCGCCGGCCGAGGTGATAGAGCCGCACCTCGGCATCGCTGCGCACGAAGAAGTCGTGAAGGGTGTGGATGGGTTGCATGGCATCTCCGCTTGTCAGAACGTGCACTCTACCGCGGCATTACCGGGCTGTCAGCCAGCGTCATCGAGGTTGCCTCGACATTGATCAAATATTGTCCGCTCTTCGTCACCGCCCATGACGGCCGGGCTCGAGAGGTCTTTCCAGGGGTTATCCACAGGCCCGTTCACGGAAACTGTGAATGCCTGTGAGCCGGGAATAAAACCCGGAGCCGGGGCGACGGCTGGTCACGCGTCGGCGAGAGCGGGATAATGGCACCCCACTCGAATGGGAGCTTCCCCGATGACGGTTCACGACGAACTCGACACATCCCTGCGCCGGCTCGAGGCCACCATGAAGGCCGTCAACCTGTGGCGCATGGATACGCCGGAGCCCGGCGCCTTCGATAGCCAGGAGCCTTTCTGTGTCGACACCATGACGCTGCCGCAGTGGCTGCGTTTCGTATTCATTGCCCGACTGGATGCCCTGGTGGAGCGTCGCGCGCCTCTGCCGGCGCGCTGTGATGTGGCGCCGGCGCTGGAGGCCTTCCTCACTCAGGAGGGCATGCGCGCCGGCGACCGCCTGCTGCTGTGCCAGGCGGTGGAAGAGGTCGACCGCCTGGTCACCGAGAATTGAGCCGGCGAACCTTGTCGGGTTCGAACGCCAGGCGATAACACAACGGGGCCCGCCAATGGCGGGCCCCGTTGTATCCGGCGCGAGAGAGGCCGTGGCATCAGAAGCGGTAGCTGATGCCGCCCATGACCACCATCGGGTCGATCTCCACCTTGCCGGCGTCGGCGCCACCGACCGTCACGTCGCTGTCGATATCCATATACCAGACCGCGCCATTGAGCGCCCAGTGGTCGTCGATCAGCAGGTCGACGCCCAGCTGGCCGGCGGCGCCCCAGGAGTCGTCCAGTTCCAGGGTGCTGCCTTGCACTTTCTCGTCGGAGAAGTGGGTGTAGTTGACGCCCACGCCGACATAGGGCTGCACATAGGCGTCGGTGCCGCCCAGGGGATAGTACTGCAGGGTCAGGGTCGGCGGCAGGTGCTCGGCGGAGGCAACATTCGCGCCGTTGAGCTCGATGTCGTGGTCGAAGGGCTCGGCAGCCAGCAGCTCCACGCCCAGCTTGTCGGTGAAGCGATAGCCCAGGGTAAAGGCAAAGGCGCTATCGTCCTGTGCATCTACGTCAATCGCGCCGTTGGCGATTGAACCGTTGTCGCCCTTGGGCTCGACCTTGGCCACGCCGACGCGGGTGAAGACGTCGCCGGCACCATAGGCGGCGAAGGCCTGGGTGCTGGCGGTCACGGCAGCGGCGGCAACGCTCGCGGCGATCAGGGTGGAGAGGGCACTCTTGCGCATGGACTGACTCCTGGTGGCGAGTATTAGGCGGCGGGGCGCCGCATCGGAAGACGCGTCCATTTTAACGGTGCGGTTGGATGTCAAAATTGATCCAGCGCAAGGCATATATGTAGAGCATTAAAATAAAGGGGCCGCCCGAAGGCGGCCCCTGTGCGAGTACATGACTCCCGTGCGCCTAGCGCTGGATATGCTGATACTCGCCGGCGTCGGCGGTCATGCTGCTCACCGCCATGGTGGCGATGAAGGAGGCGATGAAGCCGGGAATGATCTCGTATACACCGGGCCCCCCCAGGAACTCCGCGTTCCAGCCCGCTGAGATCCAGATGGCCACGGTGGCGGCACCGACGATCATGCCCGCGAGGGCGCCGGCCCCATTGGTGCGCGACCACATCAGCGAGAGGATCATCAGCGGGCCGAAGGCCGCCCCGAATCCCGCCCAGGCGTTACTGACCAACCCCAGCACCTGGGAGTCCGGGTTGGAGGCGATCACCGCTGCCAGAATGCCAACCAGCACGACACTGGTCCTGCTCATGTTGACAATTTCCTTTTCCGAGGCATTTTTCCGCAGGAAGAGGTGGTAGAAGTCTTCGGTCAGCGAGGAAGACGCCACCAGCAGCTGGCTGGAAATGGTGCTCATGACGGCGGCCAGCAGGGCGGCATACAGGAAGCCGGTGACCAGCGGATGGAAGAGCAGGTCGGCCAGGATGATGAAGATGGTTTCCGGGTCCTGTACATCCATGCCGTTGCGGACCGCATAGGCGCGACCGAGCAGGCCCAGGGAAATCGCGCCGACCAGGGAGATGAACATCCAGCTCATGCCGATGTTGCGGGCCACGGGAACTTCCCTGAGGCTCCGGATGGCCATGAAACGCACGATGATGTGCGGCTGGCCGAAGTAGCCAAAGCCCCAGGTCACGGCGGACAGCCAGCCGATGAAGGTGAGCCCCTCCGTCCACGACAGAAGCGTGGGGTCGGTTTCATTCAGGGTCTGTGACGCCTGGGAAAAGCCGCCGCCCCCGTCACCGAAGAGTACCACTAGCGGCATGACCACCAGCGCCAGCATCATGATGCAGCCCTGCACGAAGTCCGTCATGCTCACGGCCATGAAGCCGCCGATCACCGAGTAGATCAGCACCACCACCAGGGTAATGACGACACCGGCGAAGTAGTCGCTCATGCCGCCAATGTTGATCACGCCGGAAAACGCGCTTTCAAACAGCTTGCCGCCGGCTACCAGGCCGGAAGCGGTGTAGACCGCGAAGAAGACGACGATGACGATGGCGGATACCGTTCTCAGCGGTATGGCCCGGGTCGGGAAGCGATTCGCCAGGAATTCCGGAATGGTGATCGCATTACCATAATGAACCGTCTGTTCGCGAAGACGCGGCGCGATCAGGATCCAGTTGAACAGCGCCCCTGTGAACAGGCCGATGCCGATCCAGGCGGAACCCAGGCCGGAGACAAACATCGCGCCGGGCAGGCCCAGCAGCAGCCAGCCGCTCATGTCCGAGGCGCCGGCCGACAGGGCCGCCACCTGTGGACTGAGGGAGCGACCACCCAGTATGTATCCTTCGGACGTGGACGTGGATTTACGCATCGCATAAATGCCGATGCCGATCATGAGCAAGAAATAAAGGAACAGGCTGATCCAAACGCCAATAGCCATAAAAGCATCTCCAGTTTGTCTTATTCGGCCGGATACCGCCCCGGCCGGTTGTTATTACCCATGCAGGTTAGAGTACCGATGGCAAACATCGCGACCCGGTGAGCGCGAACATGACGTCAGTGATGGCGTTATTTTTTATCATGGAGGATTCCTTCCGTCTTGTTGTGATAGCGAGTGAGGTTCACTCGTCTCCCAGCGCAAGCAGTGAGGCGTTACCGCCCAGGGCAGCGGTATTGACGGTCACTGCTTTTTCGGTGGCGAAGCGCAGCAGATAATGCGGCCCTCCCGCCTTGGGTCCGGTGCCGGACAGGCCCTGGCCGCCGAAAGGCTGTACGCCGACGACGGCCCCGATGATATTGCGGTTGATATAGACGTTGCCAGCACGAATCTTCCGCGCTATTTCATCGGCAAAGGACTCGTTGCGACTGTGAACGCCGAATGTCAGTCCATAACCGCGACCATTGATCGACTCTATCACGCTATCCAGCTCGCTGGCCTTGTAGCGCACGATATGCAGGATCGGGCCGAACTGTTCACGCTCCAGGGCCTCGATGCCGTCGATCTCGAAGGCGACCGGGGCGACGAAGGTACCGTGCTCGGTTTCGGCCGGGTCGAGCGGCGTCTCCGCCACCAGCCGGCCCTCGGCCTTGAGCTTCTCTACATGGGCCATCAGCCCCTGGCGGGCGTCGTCGTCGATCACGGGGCCCACGTCGGTGCCCAGATCACGAGGATCGGCCACGCGCAGCTCCGCCATGGCGCCCTTGAGAATGCGGATGACCCTGTCGGCGACCTCCTCCTGGAGGTAGAGCACGCGCAGCGCCGAACAGCGCTGTCCGGCGCTCTGGAAGGCCGACTGGACGACGTCTACCACCACCTGCTCGGGCAGGGCGGTGGAGTCGACGATCATGGCGTTCATGCCGCCGGTCTCGGCGATCAGGATCGGCAGGGGGGCATTGTCGCGGTTTGCCAGGGCGCGGTTGATGACCTGGGCGGTATCGGTGCCGCCGGTAAACACCACGCCGGTGATGCGCGCATCGCCGGTCAGCACGCTGCCCACGGTGGGGCCGTCGCCCGGCAGCAGCTGGACAACGTCGCGAGGCATGCCGGCCTCATGCAGCAATTCCACCACCCGATGGGCGACCAGTGAGGTCTGTTCGGCGGGCTTGGCCAGCACGGTATTGCCGGCCACCGCGGCGGCCACCATCTGACCGCAGAAGATGGCCACCGGGAAGTTCCAGGGGCTGATGGCGGCGAACACGCCGCGTCCGCCCATCTCCAGCTGGTTGGACTCGCCGGTGGGACCGGGCAGCGCGATCGGCTCGCCGAACAGCGTTTCGGCTTGGGTGGCGTAGTAGCGGCAGAAGTCTACCGCCTCGCGAATCTCATCGACGCCGTCGGTGAGCAGCTTGCCGCCTTCCCGGGAGCAGAGCGTCATCAGCTCCGCCATGTGCGTCTCCATCAGGTCGGCCAGGCGACGCAGGATGGCGGCGCGCTCGGCGGCCGGGGTCGCAGACCAGCGTGGAAAGGCGGCCCAGGCGGCATCCAGGGCCTGTTGGGCCTGCTCGGCGCTGGTCCACTGGACGCTACCCACGACCCGGCGGCGGTCGAAGGGAGCGGTGACCTCATGGGTATTGGCCGGGTCATCGCTGACCTCGAAGGCCAGTAGCGGCTTGACGCGATGGGTCTTGTCCATGTGCGTGGCCATGGCATCCATCAGTGGCCGATAGTGGCTGCCCACGTTGAGGTTGACGCCTCGGGAGTTGCGACGCTTCTCGCCGTAGATATCGGCGGGAAGCGGAATACGCGGGTTGGCGTAGTGATCATGCTGGCCCAGGGTTTCCACGGGGTGTTCGCAAAGCGATGCCACCGGTACCTGGGGGTCCACCAGCTGGTGCACGAAGGAAGAGTTGGCACCGTTTTCCAGCAGGCGCCGCACCAAGTAGGGCAGCAGGTCCTTGTGGGCACCCACCGGGGCATAGATACGGCAGTAGGTGCCGGCGGGGGCGCGCTTGAGCGCGGCATCATAGAGTGCCTCGCCCATGCCGTGCAGGCGCTGGAACTCGAACGGGCGAGTCGCCTCGTTGGCCTGCTCCAGGATGGCGCAGATGGTGTGAGCGTTGTGGGTGGCGAACTGGGGGAAGATTCGCCCGCGGGTCTCGTCGGAAAGCAGGAAGCGTGCACAGACCAGGAAGGCGACGTCGGTGGCCGCCTTGCGGGTGAATACCGGATACCCCTCGACCCCGAGCTGTTGGGACTCCTTGATTTCGGTGTCCCAGTAGGCGCCCTTGACCAGGCGCAGCGGGATTTCGTCGCCCTGGGTGTCGGCCAGGCGATTGAGATATTGCAGTACCGGCAGGGCGCGCTTGGAATAGGCCTGTACCACCAGGCCGAAGTGGCCCCAGCCCTTGACCGTATCGCTCTCGTAGATCGCGCGAAACACCTCGAGAGATATCTCCAGGCGGTCGACCTCCTCGGCATCGATGGTTAGTGCCACGGAGCGTTCCCGGGCCATGGCGGCCAGCTTCGTCACGCTGGCCACCAGCTCGTCGAGGATCTGCTCGCGGCGGCCGAATTCGTAGCGCGGATGCAGCGCCGAGAGCTTGATGGAGACGGAGGGAGCCGGGGTCTTGTCCGGTAGCGACTGACTGGTCGCGCCGACCCGCTCGATGGCCAGGGCGTAGTCCTCGAAGTACTTGGCGGCATCATCGCGGGTGCGGGCGGCCTCGCCGAGCATATCGTAAGAGTAGGTGTAGCCCTTGTCGAACAGCGGCTGGGAGCGTTTGAGCGCCTCGTCGATATCGCGGCCGAGCACGAACTGCTTGCCCATCACCTTCATCGCCTCGCGCATGGCGCGGCGGATGACCGGCTCCCCCATCCGATTGACCAGCTTGTTGATAAAGCTGGCGGGGCGCCCGTCCGTCGGCTGGTCGAGATTGAGCACTCGGCCCGTCATCAGCAGGCCCCAGGTGGAGGCATTGACGAACCAGGAGTCGCTCTGACCCAGGTGAGACTTCCAGTCGGCAGGCCCCAGCTTGTCTTCGATCAGCGCGTCGGCGGTGGCCTTGTCGGGAATCCGCAGCATGGCTTCGGCCAGACACATCAGCATCAGGCCCTCGTGGGTGTCGAGGCTGTACTGCTGGAGCAGCTCGTCGATGGAGTCGACGGCCGTATCCATCTCGCGGACTTCGCGGACCAGCTCGGCGGTCTTGTCGGCGATGCGTCTCGCCTGGTCGGTATCGGCACTCAGTACCCGGACGAGCTCACCGACGAAGGCGTCCTCATCCACGACATAATGTTCGCTGATGCGTGAAAAGAGGGTGTCCAGGTCCTGCCGCCAGGTCGTGGCGTCCAGCATGGAGGTGGCTTCGAGCATGAGGATCCCCTGTCGCCTTGTCAGGCCGAGTCATAACGTAAAAGGAAAGCGTAAAAAGAGTGGGTGGCCAGTACTGGCACTTGCCCTGACTCTAGGTGTCATTGGGTAATGATGCTTGTCGAATCCGCGGCTGTTGTTGCAGATTCCGCGGAAATATAGGGAAATGGCGGATTCTATATAGACTTTCGTCGCAGTGTGAGGGTTCGTTGTCGCGTGAGGGTTCGTTGTCGCGTGAGATGAGAGGGCCGTCCGGTTACGGCAGGGCACACGGCCGGCGTAGGCGACTCGGTGGTTGTCCATAGGCCTCGCGGCAGGCGCGCGACAGGGCGCTCTGGCTGCTGAAGCCGGTGAGGGCGGCGATCTCGACCAGCGACAGGCGAGAGTCGTCGAGCAGGCCGCGCGCGGCCTCGAGGCGCCGGCGGCGGACATACTGCCAGGGCGAGAGCCCGGTCTGGTGGCGAAAGCAATGCCGGAAGTGGGCCTCGCTGAGGCAGGCTTCCCGAGCCAGGTCGATGACGCTGAGGGGGCCTGCCAGATGGGCCTCGATAAAGCGGTCCAGGCGTGGCATGTCGAGCCTGGCGGGAGTCGCTGGCGCGCCGCCGGCCAGGCGAGCATGCAGGCAGCCCAGCAGGGTGGCGGCGAGGCGGTCGCCCTGCTGGGCGTCCGGTACCGAATGGTCGAGCTCCACCAGCAGAAACTCCATGTAGCGCTTGAGCGGGTGGTCCAGGGTAAAGAAGCGTGGCGCATCGAAGAGCCGTGAGAGCTCGCGCTGGGGGCCGGTCAGGGCGGGGGATCGGGCCGGCAGATCGAGAATCAGCTGGCGGTTGTCACCGGTGCCGGCGTAGTAGTGCTCATGATTGGCGGGCACGATGCAGCCGGAAAATGCCGAGATGTCGCCGCCGAGCCCTTCGATCTCGAACTCCGCGCGGCCGTGCAGGCCGATTACCACCTGATGGTAGTCGTGGGCATGGTGACGGGTGGCGGTGTCGAGAGGAATCTGGCGGATCACGCTGGGCATGGTGGCCGGCCTCCAAGCATCGGGCGAAAGGCCATCTTACCCCGGGAGGAAAAATGTCTCATTTCACGCTGTGTTGACGCTCGCGCAGGGCCTGACGGCCCGCCAGGTGGGCACGCAGTGCCTCGAGCTCGGCATGCCCCGTCTCGTCCAGGAGGGGGCGTCCCCGGGCGGCACGGCCGTGACTGCCATGCTCGTCCATCAGCCTCTGGGCCCGGCGGCGGGTGCTGTCCAGATAGTCGTCGTGGCGAATCGGGTAGCCCATGACGGCATTCCATTCGGTCTCATCGACGCGGTTTTCCAGCGCCTGATCGAAGAGCGCCAACAGGCGTTCGGGGTCGGTGCGAAAACGCGACGTACCGGAAAGCAGCAGAAGGGCGACCATGCCACCGAAGACCAGCAGGCAAACGGCGAAGACCAGCAGATAGAGGGCCATGGCAAGCTCCATTGTGACCCCGCATAACGGGGAGGGAGGGCCACGGAGGGCGAGAATAACTGGAGCGGGTGAAGGGAATCGAACCCTCGTCTTAAGCTTGGGAAGCTTCTGCTCTACCATTGAGCTACACCCGCGAGAGGGTTTCGATAGTAAAACCAACTGTTTAGCCATGCAAGCCCGGGGCGGTGATTTTTGCCGATAGGGCGACCGGGGGGCGTTAAGCCGCTGTTTTCACAAGTCGCCCTGTTCGCCTGGAAAAGAAAAATTGGATCCTGTCGCGAACTTTTTCGTCATGGGCTGTCATATTGAGTACAGCCAGTCGCGATAGCAGTCGCTAACTCTGTCGCCTAGCTGGCCGTTTCGATCGCATTTGGGCCGTCTCCATTCGAGGCGGCCTTCTTTTTTGGTTCTTCCCAGGCGCTTGATTTTCCCCATGCCGGCGTGAAAACGGCTGTCAGGTGGCGGCCCCGGTGGTCCATCGGCAAGGCCCTCGCCCCGTCATCGACGGGGCGAGGCAAGAGGAAAGGCAGGAAAAGGTAGGGAAGCGAAGAGGGGCGAGGCCGTTCAGCGGTGGCGCATGCGCAGAATGGCGTTGAGCACGTCCCGGCGGGTCACGATGCCTACCAGTCGATTCTGTTCCACCACCGGGTAGACCTTGGGCTTGTTGCCGAACATCTCCTGGGCCAGGTCGGTGATGCTCTTGGTGGGAGAGACCGAGAGAACCTCGTGGCGCATCAGGTCGTTGACCAGCGGCGGCTCGTCGTTGAGGTAGGCGCTCTCCAGCACCTTGCTCATCACATCCTGCTCGGAAATGAAGCCAATCAGGAAGTCATTGCCGTCGACCACCGGCACACCGGGCAGACGATGCAGCGCCAGCCCCTCGGCCAGCGTCGCGACCGAGACCTTGCCGGTGACTCGATAGCAGTCGCGGGACATGATCTCACGTACGATGGTAGGCGCCTTGTCGGCCATGGCGAGTCTCCTTGTGCCGGTTTGCCCATAGCATAGTCGACTATGGCGGCGCGTCGCCTCGTGCGACCGAGGGCCCTTCAACGCAAGGTGTCACCAAGGGAACCCGGGGCGGTGTCATTCTTTCCAATCCATTACCACTCACTGTCGTCCGGAGGCTGACCATGGATGCACGCGAATATCTCGCCAGGAAGGGCGTCGACGGCGAGCGCGATCGCGAGCGCCCCAATACCCTGGAAGAAAAGGCCTGGGCCCGTGCCCGGGAAGCGGGCGATCATCGCCCCCGGGCCGGCACGCCCCACGACTGGGAGGAGTGGGAACGCTTCCATGGCGACCTGGCCGAAGACGCCGATGCCATCGACCAGAAGATCGATCATGAGGCTCATCGCCGTGCCCTGGACCATGAATCACCCGCCTCTCGGGAAAAGGCCGTCGTGGGTAGCTATACGCCGCCCTCCGGCAATGAGGCGCCGGGCAATCACACCCAGGCGTCACCCGATGAGAGCCCCGATGAGAGCCTTGATGAGACACCCGGTGGCGCGCCCGAGGAGCCATCCTGGTTGCGGCTGATGCTCAGGATACTGGCCGTGCTGATGCCGCCATTGGCCGTGGGGCTGGCCGGGCATTCGTCACGCCGGGTGCTGGTCGCCGTGGCATTGACCCTGCTGGGCTGGGTGCCGGGTGTGATATACGCCTGGCGCCACCTCCTGGACGCCTGAGGGGACAGGCGTCTTGGCAGTGATGCCTGGGCCCATGTAAGCTTCGTAAGCTTTTTAATGTGAAAAGGTTTACTCATGGGTTTCCTGGTTGGCGTTACCGTGCTCTGGGCGTTCTCTTTCTCGCTGATCGGCGTCTATCTGGCGGGTCAGGTGGATAGCTATTTTTCGGTGTTGATGCGAGTGGGATTGGCGGCGCTGGTCTTCTTGCCCTTCCTTCGCCCGCGGCGGCTTAAGGGGCGCCAGCGCTGGATACTGATGGGGCTCGGTGCCGTGCAACTCGGCGCGATGTACCTGTTCTTCTATCAGTCATTCTTGCTGTTGTCGGTGCCGGAGGTGCTGCTGTTCACCATCTTCACGCCGATCTATATCACCCTGCTCGATGATGCCTTGTTCGGGCGCTTTACCCCCTTCTACCTGATCACCGCGACGCTGGCGGTCCTGGGGGCCGCGGTGATCCGCTATGACGGCGTGGACGGTGGCTTCTGGATGGGCTTTCTGGTCGTCCAGGGTGCCAATCTCTGCTTCGCCCTCGGTCAGGTGGGCTACCGGCGACTGTCGGCCGAACTGCCCGAGGCGTTGCCGCGTTACAGCGTCTTCGCCTGGTTCTATCTCGGGGCCCTGATAGTGGCCGTGCCGGCGTTTGCGTTGCTGGGCAATGCCGACGCGCTCCCCACGACCGGCACCCAGTGGGGAGTATTGCTGTGGTTGGGCCTGGCCGCCTCCGGCCTGGGATATTTCCTGTGGAATCTCGGTGCCGTGCGAGTGGACGCCGGAGCGCTGGCGATCATGAATAACGTGCTGATCCCGGCGGGGCTGATGGTCAATCTCACGATCTGGAACCGCGACGCCGACCTCGTGCGCCTGGGGGCGGGAGGCGCCATCATCCTGGCGGCCCTGCTACTCAACGACTGGTGGGGGCGTCGACGCTCGGGCTCGCCGGCCTGAGGTCGCGTTTGCTCGGGAAGGGACCGCTGGCCATAATGAGCCGCTGAGATGCGAGAGGCCCCCGAATGTCATCCCAACTGAGAACGCCGGTGGGGCGTGAGACGCCACCCTTCCGCAATATCGGCCTGATCGGCCGCCTGGGCAGCGCCGGGGTGGTCGACACCCTGAAACGTTTGATGCGCTTTCTCGACGAACGCGGCCTGCACGTGATCGTCGAGGATCGCACCGCCACGGTGTTGCTCGATCACGGTCACCCCGAGGCCAGCCGCCGGATGCTCGGTGAGCTCTGTGATCTGGTGATCGTGGTCGGCGGCGACGGCAGCCTGCTGGGGGCGGCGCGTACCCTCTGCCATAGCGGCACCCTGGTGCTGGGGGTCAACCGCGGACGGCTGGGCTTTCTGACCGACATCTCCCCCGACGAGCTGGAGGAGCGGGTCGGCGAGGTCCTCGACGGTCACTACGAGGTGGAGAAGCGCTTCCTGCTGGATGCCGAGCTCTACCGCGATGATACCCTGGTGGGCAGCGGCGATGCGCTCAATGAGGTCGTGCTGCACCCCGGCAAGGCGGTGCGCATGATCGAGTTCGAGCTGTTCCTCGACGGGCAGTTCGTCTACAGCCAGCGCAGCGACGGCCTGATCATCGCGACGCCCACCGGTTCGACGGCCTATTCACTCTCCGGTGGCGGGCCGATCATGCATCCGCGGCTCGATGTACTGACCCTGGTCCCGATGTTCCCGCATACCCTGTCGAGCCGCCCCATCGTGGTGGATTCCGCCAGTGAGATTCGCATCCATATCGGCGAGACCAACCAGACCTATCCCCATATCAGCTGCGACGGCCAGACTCGGGCCGTCGCCAAGCCCGATGACGTGCTGGTGATTCGCCGCAAGCCCCAGACGGTGCACCTGGTGCACCCGGTGGGGCACAACTTCTACGAGGTCCTGCGCAGCAAGCTGGGCTGGAGTCACCGCCTGGGAGATTGACGTGAACAAGCGGGCGAGGCTCGAGGGCTATGACCTGATCGGCGACGTGCACGGCTGTGGGGCGACCCTTGCCGCACTGCTGGAGACGCTGGGCTATCACCAGCGTGGCGGGGTCTATCGCCATCCACGGCGCAAGGTGATCTTCCTTGGCGACCTGGTCGACAGGGGGCCGCGCGTCCGGCTGGCGGTGCAGATCGCCTATCGCATGGTCGAGGAGGGCGAAGCGCATATCGTGATGGGCAATCATGAACACAACGCCCTGACCTATTGCCAGCGTGCCCCCGCCGGGCTGGGGCGCACCTGGCTGCGTGAGCACTCCGAACGCAACAACCGGATCATTCGCGAGACCCTCGAGCAGTATCGTGATCATCCCCAGGAGTGGGAGGAGACCCTGGCCTGGTTCCTGGAAATGCCGCTGTGCCTGGAACTCGATGGCCTGCGTGTGGTGCATGCCTGCTGGGACCAGCCGTTGATCGACGAGCTGTATCGACGCCGCCCCGATGCCCGCATGGATCATGCCTTCCTGATTGAGTCCACGGCGCCCGGCACCCGTGCCTACCAGATTCTCGATCGCCTGACGCGTGGCACCCAGATTCCCTTGCCGTTGGGCGTGGCGATCCATTCCGGTGACGGTTTTACCCGGCGTAGTTTTCGCACCCATTTCTGGGCACGTTCGCCCGAGACCTGGGGGGATGTGGTGTTTCAGCCCGACAACCTGCCGGGTGACCTCGAGCGTCGCCCCCTGGCGGAAGAGGAGCGGGCCCGCCTCAGCCACTACGGCCTCGAGGAGCCGCCCCTGTTTATCGGGCACTACTGGTGTGAGGGCATACCGGCGTTGCCGGCGCCCAATATTGCCTGCCTGGACTATAGCGCCGTCAAGTTCGGGCGCCTGGTGGCCTATCGCTGGAGCGGTGAGTCGCGCCTGAATGCCGACCACTTCGCCTGGCTGCGGGTGCCCCGGGAGGAGCGAGTGCGGCCCCAGCCGGGGGAAATCGATCCCGATTGATACGGGGGCTAAATTCAAGGCTTTGAATGGATACCAAAGTTCAAGGTTTTAAATTGATACAAAGCGTTACAAAATTACTGGGTCAGGCGTTGAACTCCTGACACGATCCGCCATCTGAGTAGGTGTTCCCTTGAATGATCCCTTGCTCTTGTCCGGCGGCCCCCTCCGCCGGATTTTTTATGCGCGTCCGTCGGCGGTTTGCCACCGACATCCCTCCCCACTCGAGGTAATGCCATGTATCGCGTGATGCTGCTGCCCGCCGATGCCGATACCCGTGAGCTGCGCCGCGCCCTCTGGGCGGCGCGTATCGGCCATCGCATCACCGAAGCATCGGAGGGCCAGCTGCTATGGCTGGCCGACCCGGCCCAGCATGCGGCACTGCTGGACGTGGTGGGGCGTTGGCAGCGTGGCGAGCCCCTGTCGGTCGACGCTCCTCCACGGCGTTTCGTGGGTGCCGCGTCACTGCCCTCGGTGCTGCGCCAGGTGCCGTTGACCACCGCGACCCTGGGGCTCTGTCTGCTGGTATTTGCCGCCATGGCGGTATTCGGCGACAGGGTGATCGCGCTGTTGGCCATCGTGCCTCTGGGTATTAGCTCGGCTGGCACGCTCTCGGTGGGGAGCCTGCCGGAGGTGCTGGCCTCGGGCCAGGTGTGGCGCCTCCTGTCGCCGGCGTTTTTGCACTTCGGCTGGATGCATCTGGTGTTCAACATGCTCTGGCTATGGTACTTCGGCCGCCAGGTGGAGGCGCTGCAGGGCAGCCGGCGCCTGCTGGTGATCCTTCTTGCCGCCGGCATCGGTGCCAACCTGGCCCAGTATGCGGCCGGTACGGCCCTGTTCGGCGGCATGTCCGGCGTGGACTTCGCGCTGCTCGGCTATGTCTGGCTGATGTCTCGCCGAGCGCCGGGTAGTGGCTTCTTCGTGCCGCAGATGCTGGTGGTGTTCATGCTCGGCTGGATGCTCTTTACCATGACCCGCATGGCCGCCGCGGTAGGCTTCGGTAACGTGGCCAACGAGGCGCACCTGGGCGGGCTGGTCGTGGGCCTGGCCCTGGGCTGGTACCATTCCGGGCGCGCCCGCCGTTAGCGCTGCCGCCTCGACTTCCAGGAGACATTTACGATGAGCGATATGACCTTCGAGCGCATGATTCAGCAGATGACGCCGACCATCTACGAGGGCCTCAAGCAGGCGGTATCCCTGCGCAAGTGGCCCGATGGCCGGTTGCTGACCCGTGAACAGACCGAACTGTGCCTCGAGGCGGTGATGCGTTACGAGGCGGAGAACAAGGTGCCCGAGAGCGAGCGCGTCGGCTATCTCGAGCGACGTACCTGCGGTGGTGACAGCAGTGGGGCCAATGTCGACCCGGCGCTGGCCGGCCTGGCCAAGGACGCGAGTCGTGACTGAGCCGATGCGCGTGGCCAGCGTGGTGCAGGGCTGTCTGACCAAAATGGCGGTCGTCCCGGGGGCGGAGGGTGGGCCGGCCCGTTATACCCTGCGCGCCGGTGAACAGCGCCTGGCGCTCAATGAGTGCCTGGGGCGGCCGCTGACGCTCGCCTGGAGCGGTGCCATCGCCTGCACCCATTGCGGTCGCGCCACGAAGAAGAGCTTCGCCCAGGGCCACTGCTACCCCTGCTTCAAGCGCCTCGCCCAGTGTGATACCTGCATCGTCAAGCCGGAGACCTGTCATTTCTTCGCGGGTACCTGCCGTGAACCGGAGTGGGCCGAGCGACACTGCTTCCAGCCGCATATCGTCTATCTGGCCAATGCCTCGGGCCTGAAGGTGGGCATCACCCGTGGCACTCAGGTGCCGACCCGCTGGCTCGATCAGGGCGCCGTCCAGGCGCTGCCGATCCTGGCGGTGGCGACTCGCCAGCAGTCCGGCCTTGTGGAGATGCTGTTCAAGGAAGAGGTGTCCGATCGCACCAACTGGCGGGCCATGCTCAAGGGGGACACCGCGGTGTTCGACATGCCCGCCGAGCGCGACCGCCTGCTGGCGCGCCTCGAGGGGGGCCTCGCCGACCTGCGTGAACGCTTCGGCGCAGACGCCATCCGGGTGCTGGATGAGGCGCCGGTGACGCTTGACTATCCGGTCCTGGAATACCCCACCAAGGTGGTCTCGCATAATCTCGACAAGACGCCCGAGGTGTCCGGCACCCTGCTCGGCCTCAAGGGCCAGTACCTGATCCTCGACAGCGGGGTGATCAACCTGCGCAAGTACACCGGCTACGAGGTCAGGGTCACCGCCTGACCGGCGAATGGACATCCGTTGCTGCGTGGTGTCGGCGCCCTGGGGCGTTGCCGGCTCTTGAACGACAACGGGCCCCTCACGAGGGGCCCGTTTGCGGTAGCCTCGCGGCTCAGCCGGGGTCGGCGGACGTCGGGTAGGGATTATCCGGCATCAAGGCGCGTGGCAGCGCCGGACGCCGGCTGTCCTCCTGGGGGCCATAGTTCTCGGCCAGGTAGTCGAGGATCACGTTTTCCATTTCGGGCTGGAACTCCCAGAGTCCCTGGGTCTCCTGCATCCAGCGGATCAACGACTCCCAGTGGTTGCGAGAGCCGCTGTTCTGGGTCACCAGCTTGGCAGAATGGCAGACCGTACAGTTGGCCTTGGTCATCTGCCAGCCCTCGGCCTTGATCAGGCCGCTATCCGGGTCTCGTTCCTGGGCCACCGACATCAAGGGAAGGCTCAGCAGGGCCGCCCCCAGTGCGGGGAGGGCGAGTGCGCGTAAAGGCTTCATGGTACCTCCTAGGCGACCTGAATCGCGATGCGATGGCAGGCGTTGTTAAGGTACCCCTTGGGGTTCCAGCCCGGGACGACCATGGGCTGTGAGCGGCCTTCCTCATCGGTGGCCCTGGCCCAGACCTCGTAGTAGCCGGGCTCGGGAAACTCAACGGAGGTGGTCCAGCGCTGCCAGGCCAGGCGGTTGGGCGCCGCCTGGAGTTCGGCCTTCTGCCAGGTGGCGCCGAAGTCGATGGAGACATGCACCGCCTTGACGGACAGGTCGCCGGCCCAGGCATGGCCGCGTACGGTCATGGCGTCGCCCAAGGCGTGGTCGACCCCCGATTTCGGGAAGGTAACAAGCGATTTTACCGGCATCGACTGGATGGTGACGAAATCCTCCTCGGGTACCGTGCTGCCGGGGGCTACCGGGTGCTTGGGCACGCTATAGGAGGGGGGAGCCATCTTTTTGCCATCATGTTTCTGGTTGCGGATCACGATACGCCTGAGCCACTTCCCGGAGACCGAGGCCGGCCAGCCGCTACACACCACGCGCAGGGGATAGCCGTTGAGATAGGGGATGTCCTCGCCGTTCATGGCCCAGGCGATCAGTGACTCATCTTCCAGGGCCTTTTCCATGGGCACGCCACGGGAGATGGAATCCTTGCTGGGGTCTCCGCTGGCATGGGCATCGGCGCCATAGTAGCCGGTGTAGACGGCGTCCTCCTTGATACCGCAGGACTCGAGAACATCACGCAGGCGCACGCCGGTAAAGGTGGGGCAGGCCACCGCGCCGGTGGTCCACTGGTTGCCGCTGGCCGAGGGCACATATTCGCTGCGGCCGTTGCCACCGCACTCCACCTGGAGCTGGTAGGTATGGTGCTCGAACCTTTCCTTGAGGTCGGCGATCGAGAAGCTCTGTGGCGACTCGCAGGACTCACCGCCGATCTCCAGGCGCCAGGCATCGACGTCGATATTTTCCACCGCGGGCGGGATGCCGTTGTTACGCACGAACATGTGCTTGGCGGGGGTGATGTCGTCGTCGAGCAGGTGGGGCGGGGTTTCGGCGTTGATCGGCCGGTCGTTGAGGATGGTCAGCCCCTCCTTGCCCTCGAGGGTGAAGGGCTCATCGCTCTGGGCCAGGGCCGCCGGGATCAAGCCGCCAGGCATCTTGTCGGAAAAGGGGATGGACCCACCCACTGCCGCGGCCATGGCCAGCAGGCTCGAGCGCTTGAGGAAGCCCCGGCGGGATACCGGGTCAACCTCGCGGTTCCACACCAGTCGGTCTGCCGCCTCCGGGTCCTCGGCGTAGAGTTCATGGAGGCCGCGGGTCTTGGCGTCGGGGGGAAGCTTGGACATGAGTGTTATTCCTGCCAGGTTCGGGTTCGGGCGTCGGACTGTCGCCGACACCCTGTTGTCGTTGTAACGTGCGAGGCGCTTCTCGTTGGGGTCTTGCGCTCTTCTAAATTAGCATGATTGCCACACGTTGCCAGTACGACTCAGGTAGGACCAACCCTACCGGGGGAGGATGCGACGGTAGCGGTCGAGACGCTCGTCCAGCCACGCCCCGGTGAGATGCCCCGGGGGGGCGGTGCCGGGAACGCGCAGCTCGAGGAGGAGCCAGCCGGCCTGGCTGCCGGCCTGGCTGCCGGCCTGGCTGCCGGCCTGGCTGCCGGGCTCGGCCAGGCGTGGTGACAGGCCCGCCGGCAAGCCCTGGGGGCGGCGCCAGGTGAGAGCCAGGGCATCGCGGTCGAGCAGGTACTGGAAGCGCGAGGCATCGCGTAGCACCGCGATGCCGCCTTCGGCCAGGCCACGGGAAAGGCTCTCCAGGGTGCGGTAGGCGGGGGCCCCGGCGGCGCGGCAGGCATGCTGGCCAGAGACATGGCAGCGCTCCCGTGCCGCCGGCGCCTCGGGCCAGTTACCGCCGGCCAGGCGTCGAGTCGTGGCGGGGTAGGCGAGATTGATGACGCGTGCCGGGGTGCCGTCGGAGAGGCGTGTTTCGTCGCGGCCGACCGCGCCGTGGCCAAGCGCTTCGCGCAGCCAGCGATAATCGCTGGCCTGCTGGATGGTGCCTCGGGCGTCGTCGGCGGTGTGGCTGGCGCTCTGCAAGGAGCGCAGCAGGGAAAGGGTTCGCAGAATCACGGGCAGGCCTCTCGTTTGACCGGCTATCTTCCCGGCTGTACGGCATCCTGACAAGGGCATTGTCGCACGGGAGGCGCGGCCGGGTTCTCTCGAGCGGCTCGAGTGGCCCGAGCGGCTCGAGTGGCAGCGCCGCGGCTGTCGGCTCTGCCGTGCCCGGCGAGCACCGCCCGGCCGGGCGGTGCGTCAGGCAGCGCCGGAGTCAGGCCGTGGCGGGCCTTCCCACCAGTTCCTCGAGGCAGGCGTCAATCATCGCCAGGCCCTCTTCCAGGACCTCGTCCTCGATGGTGACCGGCATCAGAAAACGCAGGGTGTTGCCGTAGAGGCCACAGGAAAGCAGGATCAGACCCTTCTCCCGGGCGCGCTTGCACAGCGCCGCCGCGAGGTCGGCATCCGGGGTGTGGCTAGCCTTGTCGGAGACGATATCGATCGCTGCCATGGCGCCCATATGGCGGCCGTTGTCGATGCAATCGAACTGTTGTTGCCATGTTTCGAACCGCTTGGCGAGCTTTTCCCCCAGGGCCTGACTCTTCTCGAGAATCTTCTCCTCTTCGAAGACGTCCAGCACCGCCAGCACGGCGGCGCAGGAGACCGGGTTGCCGGTATAGGTGCCGCCCAGGGAGTTGGGGCCGCAGGCGTCCATATGGGCGTCGGTGCCCACCACGGCGGAGATCGGCATGCCGTCTGCCATGCTCTTGGCCATGGTGATCAGGTCGGGCTCGACGCCGCTGTGCTCGATGGCGAACATCTTGCCGGTGCGGCCGAAGCCGGACTGTACCTCGTCGATGATCATCAGCATGCCGTGCTCGTCACAGAGGTCACGGATCGCCTTGAGGAAGCCGGCCGGTGCCGGATAGAAGCCGCCCTCGCCGAGCACCGGTTCGAGCACGATGGCCGCGGTATCGCGCGGGTTGGCATCGGTCTTGAGCGTCATCTTCAGTCCGCGCAGGGCCTCTTCCTCGCTGACCCCGTGATAGTCAACGGGGTAGGGGGCACGGAAGACGTTACCCGGCATGCTGCCGAAGTCGGTGGCGTAGGGGGCGACCTTGCCGTTCATGGCCATGGTCATGAAGGTGCGGCCGTGGTAGCCACCGTCGAAGCAGACCACGTTGTTCTTGCCGGTGGCGGCGCGGGCGACCTTGACCGCGTTTTCCAGTGCCTCGGCGCCGGAGTTGGCCAGCATCACCTTGGCGTGGCCGCGTACCGGGGCGATCCGGCTGAGTCGCTCGGCCACCTTCACATAGCCCGCGTAGGGCATCACGGTCTGGCAGGTGTGCATCACGCGGTCGAGCTGCGCCTTGACCGCCTCGACCACCTTCGGATGACGGTGGCCGATGTTGAGTACGCCGATGCCGCCGGCGAAGTCGATGATGCGGTTGCCATCGGCATCCCAGATCAGCGCATTTTCTGCGTGGTCGGCAAACTGGGTCGCCGGGCTGGCGGCGCCATCGGCGACAAACCGCTGCTTGAGGTCGTTGAGTTCTGCGTTGGTCATGTGGCCTCCTGATGGTTGGCGAGCCGAGCCATTTCCGGCCGCCGGCACAGAGATATTCTAGTGCAAGGACGGCGTTCGGGCCGGGGAGAACCCGGTGCCTGATCCGGGCCGCCTCGGTGTGGCTGGCGTGGCCCAACCCAAGGGACAGTCGGCGGCGTTTTCCGTTACACTATGGCGCCTGAAATTGCGACGTCTGCCGATGCTCGCGCCGAACGGTCTGCACGCCGAATCCCCCTGCCGCCCTGGGCGGCTCCTGCGAAGCGATATCGAGGTGAGCCTTGATCGATCTCCTGAACGCCTGGTGGGCCCAGCAGCTGGTGCTGTGCGACTGGGCCTTCGACCCCGACCCTCTCAGCATAGCCCCGGAAGACGCCCGCGCGCGCCTGTCGATTCTGGAGGTGCCGGACCGTGGTGAGCTCGGATGGCGACTGCTGGAGTCCCTGGATACCGGCGGAGCCGATGCCGACCCGGCGAGGCTGCTGGCGGCGCTGGAACTGATCGCCCTGGCCGGCGCGGCGGGTTGGTTGGCCGAGGCTCAGGCCCGTGCCTGGGCCCATTGGCTGACCGGCGAGATCGTGGCCCATCATCGCGACCTGGATGCCTGGCTGGAGGCGCTGCGCCGCGCACGCAGCGACGCAGGCTGGGTGCGCGGCGATGATAACTTCGCGGAAGCCTGTGAGGCCTTAGCGGTTCTCGAACATGAGGGTGACGGCATTACCTGGGAGCATCTGGGCGAGTGGCTGGCGGTGCACGATCGTCCCGAGGCTCTCTGGCCCGGTAACGAGAGCGCCGCCGTCTGGCGGCTGCGTGCCGGCTTTGCGCCGGTACTGGCACTGCCCGCCGGCGACCAGGACTGGGCGGGCGTCGCCGAGTGGCTCGCCGCGAACTGGCAGGTGCATGGTCGAGAAGACCTGGTGCGTGCCCTGCTGTGGTTGGGCGCCCAGGGCGATCGTCAGGGATGGGACCTCGATGCCAGCCGGTTGCTGTCGCTCGACCATGATGCCCGCCGTGCCTGGTGCGATGGCCTGGAGTCGGGTGAGCAGCGCTATGGCCGCACGCTGATGGCGCTGCTCGAGCAGGGGGAGCCGTTGGAGTGGGCGGCCTGGGACTGGTTGCGCCTGGTGGACCTGGCCTGGGCGGGTGCCTGCCTCGGCTGGCTGCAGGCCGAAGAAGCCGAGGCCTTCGCCCTGCACGCCGCCGACCTGATTCAGCATCGCTACAGCGACTGGTCGGCCCTGGCCAGGGGCTTTCAGCGCGGGCGCAGCCTGTTCGAGGGACGCGACCTGCTGGATAGCTTCGCGGCCGATTGGCGACTGCTTTTGCACTCGCCGTTGAGCCCCTGGCGGGTGTCGTTGCAGGGATTGGTGGATGAAGCCCGGCTGGCGCCTGCCCGGGAGGCGATGCTTGGCTGGCGTGCCGGCCCCTGGCATTGGGTGATGGCGCTGGCGTCGGTGCGTGAGCCGGAACTGGCCACGCGTCAGGGAATCCCGGCGGCGGTCTCGCCGGCGCGCCGAGCCGATGCGCGCCGCTATCTCGCCGAGCACCTCGATCTGCACGCCGAGGAGGGCGTCGAGGCGCTGGTACGCTACTGGCTGCCGGCCCAGGCGCATCACCTGAATCAGCTTGCCGCCGATGCGGCCCATGGGGCATTGCCGCCTGCCGAGACGCCTTTCGGGAAGGCCGACCCGGACATGCTGGCCCAGCGCAATGACTTGCGCACGGCCAGCCGTCACGCGGCCACCATCCATATGGCCGAGAAATACGCCTTCTATCTGCAGATGGCCTTCGACAGTCATGACTTCGATGCCGAGGGGCTGGCGGCACTGGCCGAGGCGCTGCGGGGCTCGCTGTGCCGCTTCTACCCGGACGCCCGGCGCCTGCTGGAGGCCTGGGTCTGCTGGGATGCGTTACTGCCGGAGGAGGAGCAGCCGGCGCTGACCCCGGAGATCCGCTGGCACCTGGAGGACCCGGGTAGCCTCTTCCACTGGCTCGATTGGCGAGTCGACGAGTGGCACGAACCGGGGCCCCGGCCAAGGCTTTCACAGTTTACCGCGCTGTCGCTGGTGGGGCCCCTCAACAGCCCGCCCTGGAGCCTGCCGCATCGCGAGAGCGAGCGGGAAACGGTGGCCATTCGGGAATGGGTCGATGGTCACTTTGCCCTGCACTCCGCCGAGGAGCTGGTCGAGTTTGTTGATTTCCTGCTGGAGAGCGGTGATCGCCAGGAATATCAGATCAACTATGCCCCCTATACGCTCAACGCCGGGCGCCTCGCCTCGGAAATCGCGACCCTGGAGAGTGGCGAATGCAGTGACGAGGAGCGCACCCACCTGCTGCGGCTCCAGCGGGTTCGTGACAACGAGGATGGCTGCAACGATACCGACCTGATGGCCTGGGACCTGGCCCAGGCGGTGGACCTGGCCGTTGCGGGTCGCCAGTTGGGCTGGCTGGAGGCGGAGGCCTTCAATCGAGTGCTGGAGCGCGCCCATGGCCTGGCCGCGGGCCATTATTCCGGCTGGGAAGCCTACGCCCGTGGCTTCTATACGGGCTTCTCGTTCTTCATGGGCGACACTCCGGAGCGCGAGGGCTTTCTGGCCGGCCTGCGCCAGGCCCTGGTCGCCTGGTTGAGTGCCGCACCGCCCCTGGCCGGCCCCTGGGCCAGCCTGGAGTTTCCCGGTGCACGGCCGCGCCACTGGGCGCCCATGCATATCGATACCCTGCCGGGGGACGCCCGCCTGCTGCACTGAGGCAGTGCCCAGGGTCGCCATCCCCGTGTAGCTGGTTTATAGTCGCAATGTCGAATGAATGGCAATCGAATGAATGGCTCCCCCTGTCGGGAGCCCTTGAACATAATGAGTCGCTGACAGGCTGTCATGCCAGTGCTACCGAGAATTCCCGGGTGGCACCGCCCTGGTGTTGGCCTCCGTTCCCGGATCCTCGATGCCGGTGGGGCGGCTCGGAGAAGAGGTCCTTGCCGCATGGTTGTTACCCCCTCGAGCCGTACCCTGTTGATTATCGTGTCGCTGGCCATGCTGGCCGGTTGTGCCTCGGGGGCACGCCATAGTGCCTCTCACGGTGTCGATGAGCCCTATTTTGCCCGTGACATGCCGGGGCTACCCGGCGACTGGGATCCCATGATGTCGCGGGTGGACAACCCCATCCTCGAGGCGCGTCGGCTCGGCAATCCGCCGCCCACGCTGGTGCGCCAGGCCCTGCTGGCCCAGCATGAGCACTGGGTGGGGACTCCCTATCGCCTGGGGGGCACCTCACAGCATGGCGTCGATTGTTCGGCGCTGGTGCAGAATGTGTTCGCGGAGACCTTTCGGCTCAACCTGCCCAGGACCACGCGAGAGCAGGTGCGCGAGGGGAGCCCCGTCGCACGCGATGAGCTGGTCCCGGGCGATCTGGTGTTCTTCCGGCCGCCCGGCGCCTATCGCCACGTCGGTATCTTCATTGGCGACGGCCGCTTCCTGCATGCCTCCTCGTCCCGGGGCGTGATGATCTCGAAGCTGGATAACAGCTATTGGCGTCGCTATTACTGGCAGGCGCGGCGAGCCCTGGAACCGACAACTCTGGCCCAGCGCCTGCTGGCCGATACCGGCGCCTGACCCCTCTGGCCTGTGGCCTTCGAGGCTCGTCATGATGGATGGGCGTAGCGCCCGCTTTCGATACGAAACATGCTGAAAACGCTAACCCCGCCCTGGAGGTAATATGCTCGATCGCTGGACCATGCCGATGAGCCAGGCGCTTCTGTCCAGGCTGGCTCGGGGCCTCGCGGCGCTCAAGGTGAGTCCCGATCAGCTGACGCTTGCGACCTTCCTGGTGGGCATGCTGGCATTGCCGCTGCTGGCCCTCGAATGGTACCTGCCGGCACTGGTGGCCATCCTGCTCAATCGCCTGGGAGACGGGCTGGACGGCACCCTGGCACGGCTTACGGGGGCGGCGAGTGATGCCGGGGGATTTCTGGATATCGGCCTGGACTTCGTCTTCTATGGGGCGGTGGTGCTGGGCTTCGCCTTGGCCGACCCGCAAGCCAATGCCCTGGTGGCCGCTTTCCTGCTGTTTGCCTTCATCGGCAGCGGCACCTCTTTTCTGGCCTTCGCCATCATGGCCGCGCGCCATGGCCTGGAGCGGCCGCGCTTTCAGCAGAAGGCCTTCTATTATCTGCATGGCTTGACCGAGGGCACGGAGACCGTGCTGGCCTTCGTGCTGTTCTGCCTGTTCCCCGGGCACTTTTCCTGGCTGGCGGTGCTGTTTGCCGCCGCCTGCCTGGTGACTACCGCCACCCGGCTGTGGGGCGGCTACCGTACCCTGAGGGCCCTGGGTGGGGAGGGCCCCGAGATCGACGACGCTTGAAACGATGGCCTGAAACGATGACTTGAAACGATGGCCTGAAACGACGAAGGGGCAGCCAATGGCTGCCCCTTCGTGGAATCGGCTCCGGCCAGGGGAGCGATGCGTGGCGGCGAGCGTTTAGTGCTCCTGGCCGCCCTCGCCGTGCACGTGACCGTGCTCGGCTTCCTCGTCGCTGGCTTCGCGCACCGAGGCGACCTCGACGTCGAAGTTCAGGGTCTGGCCGGCCAGCGGATGGTTGCCATCGACGGTGACGGTATCGCCGCCGACCTGGGTCACGGTGACCATCAGCGGACCGCCTTCGGTCTGGGCCTGGAACTGCATGCCCGGCTCGATGCTCTCGACGCCCTGGAAGGCATCGCGCGGCACTTCCTGCACCAGCTGGTCCTGCTTCTCGCCATACCCTTCGGCGGGGGCTATGGTCGCGTTGAGCTTGTCGCCGGCGACGCGGCCCTCAAGCTCCTTCTCGAGGCCCGGAATGATGTTGCCGGCGCCGTGGAGGTAGGTCAGCGGCTCGCGGCCTTCCGAGCTGTCCAGCACTTCACCTGCATCGTTGGTCAGAGTGTAGTGGAATGCGACAACGGAATTCTGCGCAATTTGCATTATTGAAGAACCTTTCGGTGAGTGCGTGTCGGCACATGGTAACGCGGGAGGTGGATGCTGTCAGTGGCAATGGAGCATTTTCAGGCGTGGCGCCGTCATCCTGAACCGTGTTCACCCGCATCGCCGGCGGCCCTTGAAGTGCTTGCGTCACCCCGGTGCCGAGGCTAACCTAGCGACCTCGATGCTTCCACCGATGCTCAATTCATACCCGGAGTCTTCCATGACAGAAGTCGTGATCTGGTTGATCGCCTTCGCCGCGATCCTCGTTCTTTCCCTCAAGCGCTGGCCCTCGCTGAGCGCATCGCTCGACGGCATGCTGCCCCAGCCGATGAAGACCGGCGGTGACAACAGCGTGGTCTGGAGCCTGGCCCTCGCCGTGCTCGGTGCGACCACCCTGGTGCGTCCCGTGGACGTTCTGATGACCGTCATCGTGCTGTGTATTCTGGCGCTGGTAGCCGTCAAGCTGGGCGGTTGGGCCATGAACAAGGTGGACCTCCACTGAGTCGCCGGCCTGGCCGGCTGGCCAGGCCCCTGGTGATACGACGAGAAAGGCCCGTGGAGTGATCCACGGGCCTTTCTCGTGACTGCCTGGGGTAATGGTCAGCGTAATGGTCAGCGCGGTGGGTGCCGTGTCATCAGTAGGGGGCGACGCTGATATTGCGGCCGCTGCCGATCAGGCGTACACGCTGGCCGACCTGGAAGGCCTGGTCAGACTTCTGCACGACCACGACGCTCATGCCATCGTCGCGGCGAATCTCCATCTCCCAGGCGTTGACCCGGTTGGCCGACTCTTCGATCTTGCTGCCTGCCACGGTGCCGGCGATGGCACCCGCGGCGGTGGCCAGGGTGCGACCGGAGCCGCCGCCCACCTGGTTGCCCAACAGGCCACCGATCACGGCGCCGCCACCCGAGCCGATGATGCCGCCGGCGCGGCTCTCGGCCTGCACCTGTACCTGGCGCAGGGCCTGGATGGTGCCGAGGCGAACCGTCTGCTCGGCGCCGGCCTGGTTGCTGCTGTAGACATTGCCGCCCATGGAGGCGGTATTGGCGCAGCCGGCAAGCGTCAGGGCGCCGATGGCGAGCACGGGGAGAAGACGTTTCATGGGAATCATGCTTGACCTCCTGGGGCGTTCAACGAGAGCCGTGTCGTCACTGACTCCCAGCCGATTTGGCGAACGGTGTTCGCTAATTTGAGTTTACCCGGTACCGGCATGCTTGGCTAGCACCGGGCCATTGATCGCCGTTCATTCTAGCGTGTTGGCTCGCCAAGCAAAGTGAATCCCTACTTTAGCCAACAACAAGATGTTCGCAGTGTAGCCGACAGGATGCCCAAGGCAAAAAAACGGGGAGGCATGTGCCTCCCCGCGTCCTGCGATCGTTCAGCGTATCATCCCGCCTAGAACTGATTCATGGTGTTGTCCCCGCCACCGGCCTTGAGGGCCGCGTCGCCGTGGAAGAACTCCTTGTGGTCGTCGCCGATATTGGAGCCGGCCATGTCCTGATGCTTGACGGTGGCGATGCCTTCACGGATCTCGCGGCGCTGCACGCCCTCCACGTAGGCCAGCATGCCCTCGTCACCGAAGTAGCCCTTGGCCAGGCTGTCGGTGGACAGCGCCGCGGTGTGGTAGGTCGGCAGGGTGATCAGGTGGTGGAAGATACCGGCATCGCGTGAGGCATCGCGCTGGAAGTTGCGTGTCCACTCGTCGGCCAGCTGGCCGAGCTCGGTGTCGTCGTATTCCGGGCGCATCAGCTGGGCGCGATCGTAGCTGGAGACATCCTTGCCTTCCTGCTGCCAGGCGTCGAACACCTGCTGGCGGAAGTTCAGCGTCCAGTTGAAGGAGGGGCTGTTGTTGTAGACCAGCTTGGCATCGGGCACCGCCTCGCGAATGCGGTTCACCATGCCGGCAATCTGACCGACGTGCGGCTTCTCGGTCTCGATCCAGATCAGGTCGGCGCCGTTCTGCAGGCTGGTGATGCAGTCCAGCACGACGCGGTCTTCGCCGGTACCCGGCTTGAACTGGTAGAGGCCCGAGGCCAGGCGCTTGACCTTGACCAGCTTGCCATTCTGCTTGATCACGACGTCGCCGTTGTTGATGTCTTCCGCCTTCTCGATGACATCGCCGTCGAGGAAGCTGTTGTACTGGTCGCCCAGGTCGCCCGGCTCGTTGGTCACGGCGAGCTTCTGGGTCAGGCCGGCGCCCAGGGAGTCGGTGCGGGCAACGATGACGCCGTCGTCGACGCCGAGCTCCAAAAAGGCATAGCGCACGGCGTTGATCTTGGCCAGGAAGTCCTCGTGGGGCACGGTGACCTTGCCGTCCTGATGGCCGCACTGCTTCTCGTCGGAGACCTGGTTCTCGATCTGGATGCAGCAGGCGCCCGCCTCGATCATCTGCTTGGCCAGCAGATAGGTGGCCTCGGCATTGCCGAAGCCGGCGTCGATATCGGCGATGATGGGCACCACGTGGGTCTCGTGATTGTCGATCGACGCCTCGAGCTCGCTCACCCGGTCGCTGTCACCGGCCTGCTTGGCCTCTTCCAGGGCACGGAACAGGTGGTTGAGTTCCCAGGCATCGGCCTGGCGAAGGAAGGTGTAGAGCTCTTCGATCAGGCCCGACACGGAAGTCTTCTCATGCATGGACTGGTCGGGCAGCGGGCCGAACTCGGAGCGCAGGGCGGCCACCATCCAGCCGGAGAGGTAAAGGTAGCGGCTCTTGGTGGTGCCGAAGTGCTTCTTGATGGAGATCATCTTCTGCTGGCCGATGAAACCGTGCCAGCAACCCAGTGACTGGGTGTACTGGGCGCTGTCGGCGTCGTAGGCCGCCATGTCATTACGCATGATCTTCGCGGTGTACTCGGCGATGTCCAGGCCGGTCTTGAAGCGGTTCTGGGCACGCATGCGCGCGGCGCTCTCGGGGCTGATGTCTGCCCACTTGCCCTGCATGGCTTCACGAAGCTGGGACAGTGCCTTGATATCTTGCTGGTATGACATGGGGCCATCCTCTCTCAGGGGTGATCGCTCTGGGTGTTGGGTTGTTCATCGATATCAGCTAATGCTGCATCTGCGAACTGATGTCAGAGTCATCGATCGAAGGCGGCCTGTCTCTACTGCCTTAGTCGAAGTATGGCGAGTTTAAAACGAATGTATGATGTCAGCGCTGAAAGCGACTGAAATGTTCACTCGACGACTCGCCTTGACCCTCACTATCACCCATCACTGCAGGGCACGACAATCGCCCCTTAGGGTAAGACAGGGTTGTAGCCCGACTACACGAGGCCCCAATATTGGGACCTCGTGTAGTGAGTTTTCGTTTGAAGACGGGAAGGGCGGTTCAGCGGGCGCTCAGGGAGAGGCGCATATTGCGGTGCGGTATGCCGGCGTCGAGGAACGCCGGACCATGAGCCTCGAAGCCCAGGCGGGCGTAGAAGTCGAGGGCATGAATCTGGGCCGCCAGCTCCACCGCGGGCAGGCCCTGGCGTCGGGCCGAAGCGATGGCGGCACGCATCAGGGCGACCCCGACGCCCAGGCCGCGGGCCTCGGCGAGTACCGCCACCCGGCCGATATGGGCATCGGGCAGCAGGCGGGCCGTGCCCACGGGCAGGCCGTCCTTCAGGGCCAGGAAATGACGGCACTCGCCGTCACGGCCGTCCCATTCTTCCTCCTGTGAGACGCCCTGTTCCTCGATAAAGACGCTGCGGCGTATGTCGGTGGCCTCGGGTCCCAGTTGCCCCCAGTCGCCTTCACGAACCGTTAGTGTTTCCTGTGTCACGATGGACTCCTTGCGATCGCTCCCTGGGGGTCACGCCCTCGACTAGTCTTCAAACTCGTTGGCCCAGGCCAGGCTGCCGGCATCGAGCAGGGCGGCGAGCAGGGCATCGGCACCGGCATAGGCCAGCACTTCCGCGCCCAGCGCGGACGCCGAGGCGACATGCCGGGCCAGTGCCAGCCCGCATTCGGCGCCGTCGCCGTCGGCAAACAGGGTGGCGCGACCCTCGCCGAGATCATGCCAGGCCAGGCGCGATCCGGGGGTGCGCAGCAGTTCCTCGCCCTGTTGTAGTGCCGCAACAAGGTCGGCCGGGTCGGTAGGCGCCTCGTTGGGCACCAGCTGGTCGACATACTTGGGCTGAGTCATGACCCGCCCGAACCATTGGGCGAGGCGAGTCGGGTCGTCCAGGGTATCCAGGAGCAGGTGGCGCATGCGCTGGATGGCGGCGTCATCCAGCTCGCCGGTATCGGCGGGGGGGGCCATGCCGGCGTCGGAATAGCGCAGCGAGTCGGGCAGCTTGTCGCCCAGGAAGTCGGCGAAGGAGGCCAGGGACTCATCGGCCGAGGGGGCGCGGAAGCCCACCGACAGGGTCAGACAGTCGTCGGATTGGCTGACGCCATGGTGGGCCCAGCCCGGTGGCAGATACAGCATGTCCCCGGGTTCCAGCACCCAGTCGTCATCCGGCTCCACCCCGAAGTGTTCGAGGATACGCAGGTCGATGCCGGGGATGATGGGGGCGTCGTCATCGACTCGGCCACCCAGCTGCCAGCGGCGACGGCCCATGCCCTGAAGCAGGAAGACGTCGTACTGGTCGACATGGGGGCCCACGCTGCCGCCGGGCGGTGCGTAGCTGATCATGATGTCGTCGAGTCGCCAGCGAGGCAGGAAGGTGAAGTGCTCGAACAGCTCGGCCACCTCGGGAACATAGTGGTCCACGGCCTGGACCAGCAGGGACCAGTCACGGTCGGGCAGGGCGGCGAAGGTCGCATCATCGAAGGGGCCATGACTGACCCGCCAGGGATGGGCCTGGCCCTGCTCATCGCGGCCATGTTCCTCGACCAGGCGTGCTTCGATGCCCTCTTCACAGGCCAGTCCGGCCAGCTCGTCAGGCGACAGGGGGCACTGAAAATCGGGGAAGGCGCCGCGGATCAGTACCGGCTTCTGTTGCCAGTAATCGCGCAGGAACTCGGCGGCGGAGAGGCCGCCCAACATGGCGAGTGGGGCGTCGATGCTCATAGGCTCCTCGCCTGCTCGGCGGCGTTACCGATATAGGTGGCCGGGGTCAGCGCCTTGAGCTCGACCTTGACGGCCTCGGGTAGCGCCAGCGTATCGATAAAAGAGGCGAAGCCGGCCTGGTCGATGCGCTTGCCCCGCGTCAGCGCCTTGAGCTTCTCGTAGGGCTTCTCGATGCCATAGCGGCGCATCACCGTCTGGATCGGCTCGGCCAGCACTTCCCAGCTGGCGTCGAGGTCCTCGGCGATGCGCGCCGGATTGGCCTCGAGCTTGCCGATGCCCTTGAGGGCGGCCTCATAGGCGATCAGGCCATAGGCCAGGCCAACGCCGAGGTTTCTCAGCACGGTGGAGTCGGTGAGGTCACGCTGCCAGCGTGACACCGGCAGTTTCTGGGCCAGGTGGCCGAGAATCGCGTTGGCCAGCCCCAGGTTGCCTTCGGAGTTCTCGAAGTCGATGGGGTTGACCTTGTGGGGCATGGTCGAGGAGCCGATCTCGCCCTCGACGGTCTTCTGCTTGAAGTAGCCCAGGGAGATATAGCCCCATACGTCGCGGTCGAAGTCGACGAGGATGGTGTTGAAGCGGCATACCGCATCGAACAGCTCGGCGATGTAGTCGTGGGGCTCGATCTGGGTCGTGAAGGGGTTGAAGGTCAGCCCCAGGCCCTCGACGAAGGTGCGTGCATTGGCCTGCCAGTCCACTTCCGGGTAGGTGGTCAGGTGAGCATTGTAGTTGCCCACCGCGCCGTTGATCTTGCCCAGTACTTCGACGCCCTCGATCAGCTTCAGCTGGCGGCGCAGGCGATAGGCGACGTTGGCCATCTCCTTGCCCAGGGTAGTGGGGCTCGCCGTCTGGCCGTGGGTGCGCGAGAGCATCGGCAGGTCGGCATGCTCCTGGGCCAGGCGGGCGATCTGGTCGGCTACCTCATGCAGGGTCGGCAGCAGGACCTTGAGGCCATCGCTGAGCATCACGCCGTGGGAGAGGTTGTTGATGTCCTCGCTGGTGCAGGCGAAGTGCACGAATTCGCTGATGGCGTGCAGCTCGGGGAACTCGGCGATGCGTTCCTTGAGGAAGTACTCGACCGCCTTGACGTCATGATTGGTGGTGCGCTCGATGGTCTTGATGCGCTCGGCGTCCGCTACCGAGAAGTCGCGAATCAGCCCTTCGAGGAAGGCCGTGGCCTGGGCCGAGAGCGGCGGCACTTCGGTGATGCCGGGCTGCTCGGCCAGGCGTTGCAGCCAGCGGACCTCGACGATGACCCGGGCGCGAATCAGGCCGAACTCGCTGAAATGCTCGCGCAGGCGTTCGGCCTTGGCGCCGTAGCGGCCATCGACGGGGGAAAGGGCGGTCAGGGCAGAGAGGGGCAGGGCTTGCATGGGCGTGTGTTCCGATTCGTGAGGGCATTGAGCGGCGTAGGGGGAGAACGGCTCAGGCGAGCCGGTCCAGGGACTTCTTCAGGGCGCCGCGCTGTACGATAAGCTTCCAGCGCCGGCCTCCCTGCTGGTGCCAAAGCAGGGCGAAGCGGATGCCGGTCAGCAGGCAGGCACGTACCCGCTCCGGCATCATGCGGGTCTGCAGCAGGGAGGGGTCGCCCTGGACGACGATACGCGTCTTGAAGGTGGAGAGCGTCTCCTGGTAGGCCTCGCCGAGGCTGGCAATGACGTTCTCATGGGTGTCCCCGAAGTGTTCGGCCTGGCCTTGAATGCGAGTCAGTTTCTCGCCCAGGGCATCCATCATCGTGTCATTCTGGCGCAGCTTGTTCATCAGCAGCAGTAGCGTGAAGCCGTAGCGCAGCACCACCGGGTTCACCGTCTTGCGGCCGACGACGCCTTCGAGCGCCTCGAGGCCGCGCCGCAGGTTGTTGGGGTGGCCACCGTAGATCGCCTCGAAGCTCTCGGGGTTGGTGTCCAGGGTGGCGCGGATCAGGGTGTCCCAGGCGCGGGGGTCGACCTGACCGGTGCGGGCCAGTTCGTCGACCAGGCTGGCCGCCTGGAAGACGCCGCCCAGGGCCAGGGCCTGGCGGGTCGTCGGATCATCCGGTATGCGATGGATCGGGGTGGACGCACTCATGGGGCTACCTCCACGGCGTTCCAGGCCTCACGGATGACCCCGCCGCCCAGACAGATCTCGCCGTCGTAGAGCACCAGCGACTGCCCCGGCGTCACCGCGCGCTGTGGGTCATCGAATACCACCTCCACGCCGCCATCCTCCCGGGTCCGGAAGGTGCAGGGCACATCGGCCTGGCGGTAACGGGTCTTGGCGGTGAGGCGGCCCTCGACGGCGGGTGCTTGGCCCGCCACCCACTCCATGGGCTCGGTGGCCAGGGTGTCGGTGTAGAGAAGCGGATGGTGCTTGCCCTGAACGGCCACCAGCACATTGCGCTCGAGGTCCTTGCCCGCGACATACCAGGGGGCATCGGGGTGGTTGGGAAGCCCGCCGATGCCCAGTCCCTGGCGCTGTCCCAGGGTGTAGTACATCAGCCCCATGTGCTTGCCGATCACCTCACCCTCGGGGGTCTCGATCCCCCCCGGCTGTGCCGGCAGATATTGCTGCAGGAAGTCGCGGAAGCGACGCTCGCCGATGAAGCAGATGCCGGTCGAGTCCTTCTTGCGCGCGGTGATCAGGTCATGGCGCTCGGCGATGGCGCGCACCTCGGGCTTCTCCAGTTCGCCCACCGGGAAGAGGGTCCTGGCGATGGCGGCTTCCGGAACGGCGTGCAGGAAGTAGCTCTGATCCTTGTTGGCATCGAGCCCCTTGAGCAGGCGGGGGCGGTCGTCGCCGTCGAGGCGACCGCGTACCTGCCCTTCGCGAACATAGTGGCCGGTGGCGATCTTCTCCGCGCCGAGCATCTCGGCATACTCCAGGAACACCTTGAACTTGATCTCGCGGTTGCAGAGGATATCCGGATTCGGCGTGCGCCCGGCCTGGTACTCGGCCAGGAAGTGCTCGAAGACATTGTCCCAGTATTCGGCGGCGAAGTTGGCGGTGTGCAGGCGAATGCCGAGTTTCTCGCATACGGCCTCGGCATCCGCCAGGTCATCCTTGGCGGTGCAGTATTCGGTGCCGTCGTCCTCGTCCCAGTTCTTCATGAACAGGCCTTCGACCCGATAGCCCTGCTCGAGCAGCAGCAGGGCGGAGACGGAGGAATCGACGCCGCCGGACATGCCGACGATCACCTTGCCTGGGGTGGCGGTCATGAGCGCCCTCGAAATCGGTGTGACATAAATGGGGCGAGATTATACCTGAATCGAGCGGGAAGCTCGAAGAGCGGCGTGTCGTGGGGTCAGCGCTCGTGAATGACGTCCATGGGATAGAAGCGTCCGGCCAGGGCGTCGCGGATGCGGCGCAGTACCAGAGGGCTTCTCAGCCGTCCCTCGCGATCCAGTGCCTCGATCTGTTCCAGGGTCAGCCAGTGCACGGCGTGAATGTCGGGGTCCGGCGCGTGCCCCATATGGGCCAGGGCCATGCCGAGGAAGGCATGACTGTGGAAGGTGAGCCCATCCTGGGGCTCATGAACATACATTCCCAGGTAGTCGCTGATGCCGACCCGCCAGGCCGTCTCCTCCTCGACCTCGCGCAGCGCGCCGTCGCGGATGCGCTCGCCGGGCTCCAGGTGTCCGGCGGGCTGGTTGAAGAGTGTTCGGGGCCCGCCGCGGTCTTCCTCCACCATCAAATAGGCGCCGGCGCGTTCTACCACACAGGCGACGGTGACATAGGGGTGCCAGCGGCTCATCGTCGGTTTCCTCGCTTTTGAGTGGGGCGCGTCCCGGCTGGGCCGCCTCGCGTTCGTCCATGGTCGCGGCGACCGGGCACCGCGACCGGGGCATGCAGTGTCTCACGGCGCCACTCTCCCGGGGCCAGGCCGTCGAGCCGCCAGGAGCCGATGGCCACCCGCACCAGGCGCAGGGTCGGATGGCCCACATGGGCCGTCATGCGGCGTACCTGTCGGTTGCGCCCTTCCGAGATGGTCAACTCCAGCCAGGTCGTGACGGGGTGGCGCTTCGGGTCCAGGGGCGGGTCGCGCTCCAGAAGCTCGCTGTCTGACAGGCGGCGAACCTTGGCCGGCTGGGTCATGCCATCCTTGAGGCGGATGCCCTGGCGCAGAGCCTGGAGGGCGTTGTCATCGGGTCTGCCTTCCACCTGCACCCGATAGACCTTGGGCTGCTTGTGGCGTGGGTGGCTGATGCGGTGGATCAACTCGCCATCGTCGCTGAGCAGGAGCAGCCCTTCCGAATCGTGGTCGAGGCGGCCGGCGGGGTAGATGCCCGGCACCTTGATCACATCGGCCAGGGTCGCACGTCGCTCCTCCTCCGGGGCCTTCCGGTCGGTAAACTGGGACAGCATTCGGTAGGGCTTATGGAGCAGATAAAGGTTCATGGCAGCGCCTCTGCTGTTAAGTGCCGAGTGCCTGTCGCCGTCAATGGTCGGCGTCAATCGTCGGCATCATAACGCGAAGGCTCCCCTCCGCCGAGGGCGAAAGGGAGCCGAAGGATCACCCGTTCCGTGTGTTTCAGGATGGGCGTCGCGTCGCGGTGTGGCGGCCGGTCAGCCCTTGGAGACCATCGCCAGCGCGTCGTTCAGGGTCTTGCTGGGGCGCATGATGGAGCGAGCCACATCGGCATCGGCGTGGAAGTAGCCCTTGATATCGGCCGGCTGCCCCTGCACGCCGTTGAGCTCCTCGAGGATCGTCGCTTCGTTGGACTTGAGGGTCTCCGCCAGGCGCCCGAAGAGCTCCTTGAGGCCGGCATCCTGGTCCTGGGCGGCCAGGGCTTCGGCCCAGTAGAGGGCCAGGTAGAAGTGGCTGCCGCGGTTGTCCAGCTCGCCTACCTTGCGCGAGGGCGACTTGTTGCTTTCGAGGAATTCACCGGTGGCCTTGTCCAGCGCATCGGCCAGCAGGGTCGCCCGCTCGTTGCCGAACTGCTTGGCGAGGTGCTCCAGGGAGGCGCCCAGGGCGAGGAACTCGCCCAGGCTATCCCAGCGCAGGTGATTCTCTTCGAGGAGCTGCTGTACGTGCTTCGGCGCGGAGCCGCCCGCCCCGGTCTCGAACATGCCGCCACCGGCCATCAGCGGCACGATGGAGAGCATCTTGGCGCTGGTGCCGAGCTCGAGGATCGGGAACAGGTCGGTCAGGTAGTCGCGCAGGATGTTACCGGTCACCGAGATGGTGTCGAGGCCGCGAATGAGACGCTCGAGGGTGTAACGCATGGCGCGGACCTGGGACATGATCTGGATGTCCAGGCCCTCGGTGTCATGCTCCGCGAGATAGGCCTTGACCTTCTTGATCAGCTCATTCTCGTGGGGACGGTAGGGGTCGAGCCAGAAGACCGCCGGCATTCCGGAGTCGCGGCAGCGCTCCACGGCGAGCTTGACCCAGTCACGGATCGGCGCGTCCTTGACCTGGCACATCCGCCAGATATCGCCCTCTTCCACATTCTGCGAGAGCAGAACCTCGCCGGTTTCCAGGTCGGTAATGTTGGCGACGCCCGCCGCCGGGGCCTCGAAGGTCTTGTCGTGGGAGCCGTATTCCTCCGCCTTCTGCGCCATCAGGCCGACGTTGGGCACGGTGCCCATGGTGGCGGGATCAAAGGCGCCATGCCATTTGCAGAAGTTGATCATCTCCTGGTAGATGCGGGCGAAGGTGGACTCCGGCATGACCGCCTTGACGTCCTTGAGGCGGCCGTCGGCGCCGTACATCTTGCCGCCGGCGCGGATCATGGCGGGCATGGAGGCGTCCACGATCACGTCGCTGGGCGAGTGGAAGTTGGTGATGCCACGCGCCGAATCCACCATCGCCAGCTCCGGGCGCTGGTCGTGACAGGCGTGAAGGTCGCGGATGACCTCGTCGCGCTGGCTTTCGGGCAGGGTGTCGATCCGGTCGTAGAGGTTCGCCATGCCGTTGTTGACATCGACGCCCAGCTCGTCGAACAGGGCACCATGCTTCTCGAAGGCGTCCCGGTAGAAGATCTTGACGCAGTGGCCGAAGACGATGGGGTGCGAGACCTTCATCATCGTCGCCTTGACGTGCAGCGAGAACATCACGCCGGTCTTGCGTGCGTCTTCGATTTCCTGCTCGTAGAAGTCCAGCAGGGCTTTCTTGCTCATGAACATGCTGTCGATGATCTCGCCCTCGAGCAGCGAGACGCGCGGCTTGAGCACCAGGGTCTCACCGCTCTGGGTGACCAGCTCCATCTTCACGTCGCGGGGACGGTCGAGGGTCATCGACTTTTCGCCGTCGTAGAAGTCACCCTTGTGCATATGGGAGACGTGGCTGCGCGAGGCCTGGCTCCACTCCCCCATGTAGTGGGGATACTTGCGGGCGTATTGCTTGACGGCCTTGGGCGCGCGGCGGTCCGAGTTGCCTTCGCGCAGCACCGGATTGACGGCGCTGCCCATGACCTTGGCGTAACGCGCCTGGATGTCCTTGTCTTCCTCGCTGGTGGCCTCGCTCGGGTAGTCCGGCAGGGGGTAGCCCTGGCCCTGGAGCTCCTTGATGGCGGCTCGCAGCTGCGGCATGGACGCGCTGATGTTGGGCAGCTTGATGATGTTGGCCTCTGGCGTCTTGGCCAGGGCACCCAGTTCGGCCAGGTGGTCTTCCACCTGCTGGCCTTCGGCCAGGTAGTCGGGGAACTGGGAGAGGATACGGGCCGCGAGGGAGATGTCGCGGGTTTCCACTTCGATGCCGGCCGCGTCGGTGTAGGCGTCGATGATCGGCAGCAGTGAGTGGGTCGCCAGCGCAGGCGCCTCATCGGTGAACGTATAGATAATCTTGGGCGTTTGGGACATGGGGCGTAGATCTCTCTGGTCACTGCGGTGGCGGGAAACGGGGGAGCCATACAGGGCCCCCTCCAGTGAGGCGGTGATTGTATCCTGATTGTCGACAAATGTCCCGGGCAAGCCTACTCCGCCGCGGGAGCCGAATGCTATACTCGAGGCTCCACTGAACCGACCAGAAAGGGGAGTTCTCAATGGGGTTCCAGAAAATTGTGTTGCCTGACGGCGGTCAGAAGATCACCGTCAATGCCGACAACAGCCTCAATGTCCCGAACGAACCGATCATTCCGTTCATCGAGGGTGACGGTATCGGTGCCGACGTCACCCCGGCGATGAAGATCGCCATCGATGCCGCCGTGCAGAAGGCCTATGGCGGCGAGCGCCGGATCCACTGGATGGAGGTCTATGCCGGCGAGAAGGCGACCCAGGTCTATGATGCCGACACCTGGCTGCCGGAAGAGACACTAAAGGCCGTCGAGGACTACATCGTCTCCATCAAGGGGCCGTTGACCACCCCGGTGGGTGGAGGGATTCGCTCGCTGAACGTGGCGCTGCGTCAGAAGCTCGACCTCTACGTCTGTCAGCGTCCGGTGCGCTGGTTCGAGGGGGTGCCGAGCCCGGTGAAGGCGCCCGGCGACGTCGACATGGTCATCTTTCGCGAGAATTCCGAGGATATCTATGCCGGTGTCGAGTGGAAGGCCGGTTCGCCGGAGGCCGACAGGGTGATCGAGTTCCTCCGCGAGGAGATGGGGGTCACCAACATCCGTTTCCCTGAGGAGTGCGGCATCGGTGTCAAGCCGGTCTCCGTGGAGGGCACCAAGCGCCTGGTGCGTCAGGCCCTGCAGTACACCATCGACAACGACCGCGAGTCGCTGACCCTGGTGCATAAGGGCAATATCATGAAATTCACCGAAGGCGCCTTCAAGGACTGGGGCTATGAGCTGGCCAAGGAGGAGTTCGGGGCCGAACTGCTCGACGGGGGCCCCTGGATGACCATGGAGAACCCCAGGACCGGCAAGGAGATCGTCATCAAGGATGTGATCGCCGACGCCATGCTTCAGCAGATCCTCCTGCGTCCGGCGGAATATGACGTGATCGCGACCCTGAATCTCAACGGCGACTACATCTCCGACGCCCTGGCCGCCGAGGTGGGCGGCATCGGTATTGCGCCGGGCGCCAATATCTCCGATACCACCGCCATGTTCGAGGCAACCCATGGCACCGCCCCGAAGTATGCCGGCCTGGACAAGGTCAACCCGGGCTCGCTGATCCTCTCCGCCGAAATGATGCTGCGGCACATGGGATGGGTCGAGGCCGCCGACCTGGTGCTCAAGGGCATGGAAAGGGCGATCGCCAGGGGCGAGGTCACCTATGATTTCCATCGCCAGATGGACGATGCCAAGCTGCTTAAATGCTCCGAGTTCGGCCAGGCCGTCGCCGATAACATGTAAGGCGACGCCGCACGGCTGGCCCCCGTTCGCCGCCTGGCGGGCGGGGGCCTTTGCATTGTGCCAGGCTGTTCGAAGAGGTTCGATGAACCCCGCCGGTTCTCGGGCGCCTCCTTGGCAGGACGTCCAGGCCGGCTCAGTCGAGACGAATGATGTCCCCTATGTCAGCGCAGATGTTCGCAGCAGTAGCGGTGTACGGTGGTATGACACGCCCGCCGGGCACCGATGAGGATGATGATCTGGCGGTACAGACCGCCGACCCGCAGCTGGCAACGCCGCCGATGTACAAGGTGGTGTTGCACAACGATGACTTCACCCCCATGGAGTTCGTGGTGGAGGTGTTGCAGACGTTCTTTCACCTGGATAGTGAGGCCGCGGTACAGGTGATGATGACGGTGCATACCCGGGGCAAGGCGACCTGTGGCATCTTTACTCGTGATATCGCCGAAACTAAAAGTCATCAAGTCAATCAATATGCTAGAGAGTGTCAGCATCCGCTGCTGTCGGATATCGAAGCGGTGGACTGATCCCCCGGAAGTGGTGGCGATGGGCGTAAGATCGGCCGCCGTTGGTAAGCGGGCTTGCAACGGCGGCGTTTGTGCTCGATGTTGATGATACCGGATCGAGAAAAATCCGATGCAATGCCCTAGGCGGCAATGAAGGGGACTGCCATGCTGAGCAAAGAACTTGAACTGACCCTGAACACGGCCTTTACCGTGGCACGCTCCAAGCGCCACGAGTTCATGACCGTTGAGCATCTGCTGCTGGCGCTACTCGACAATGCCTCGGCGGCCGATGTGCTACGCGCCTGCGGGTCCAATCTCGACAAGCTGCGGTCCGACCTGCAGGACTTTATCAATTCCACGACGCCGCTGATCCCCGAGGATCATGCCGACCGCGAGACGCAGCCGACGCTGGGTTTCCAGCGGGTATTGCAGCGCGCGGTATTTCACGTGCAGTCATCCGGCAAGAGTGAGGTCACCGGGGCCAACGTGCTGGTGGCGATCTTCTCCGAGCAGGAGAGCCAGGCTGTCTACTTCCTCAAGCAGCAGAATGTGGCGCGCGTCGATGCCGTCAACTACATCGCCCATGGCATCTCGAAGGTTCCCGGCCATGACCAGGCGCCTTCGTCGCCTTCGTCGGAATCCGATGAGGGCGAGGAGAGCGGCGAGACCGCTTCCAACCCGTTGACCGGCTATGCCACCAACCTCAACGAACAGGCTCGCATGGGCAAGATTGACCCGCTGATCGGTCGCGAGCACGAGCTGGAGCGGGTGGTACAGATTCTCGCCCGGCGTCGCAAGAACAATCCCTTGCTGGTGGGTGAGGCCGGCGTGGGCAAGACCGCCATCGCCGAGGGGTTGGCCAAGCGTATCGTCGAGGAAGATGTGCCCGAGGTGATCGGCGATGCCGTGGTCTATTCCCTGGACATGGGGGCGCTGCTGGCCGGCACCAAGTATCGCGGTGACTTCGAGAAGCGCCTGAAGGCGCTGCTGGCGGAGTTGCACAAGCAGCCCAATGCCATCCTCTTTATCGACGAGATCCACACCGTCATCGGTGCCGGCGCCGCCTCGGGCGGGGTGATGGACGCCTCCAACCTGCTCAAGCCGAAGCTTTCCTCCGGTGAGCTACGCTGTATCGGCTCCACCACCTTTCAGGAGTATCGCGGCATCTTCGAGAAGGACCGTGCCCTGGCCCGCCGCTTCCAGAAGGTGGAGGTTCCGGCACCGTCGGTGGAAGACACCATTCGCATCCTCAAGGGATTGCGCTCGCGTTTCGAGGAGCATCATCAGCTCAAGTACACCGACGGTGCCCTGGAGAGCGCGGCGCGCCTGGCGGATCGCTATATCAATGACCGCTACCTGCCCGACAAGGCGATCGACGTCATCGACGAGGCAGGGGCCCACCAGCGCCTGCTTCCGCCGGAGATGAGCGTCGATACCATCGACACCGATCAGGTCGAGGCGGTGGTGGCCTCCATTGCGCGGATTCCGCCCAAGAGCGTCTCCAGTTCCGATCGCAAGTTGCTGGCCAACATCGACCGAGACCTGAAGATGCTGGTGTTCGGTCAGGATGAGGCGATCGACAGCCTCGCCGCGGCGATCAAGCTGTCCCGGGCGGGTCTCAAGTCGCCGGACAAGCCGGTGGGGAGCTTCATGTTTGCCGGCCCGACCGGGGTGGGCAAGACCGAGGTCGCTCGCCAGCTCTCCCATATCATGGGGATCGAGTTGGTACGTTTCGACATGTCGGAGTACATGGAGCGGCATACGGTGTCACGGCTGATCGGTGCCCCCCCGGGCTATGTCGGCTACGATCAGGGCGGCTTGCTGACGGAGGCCATCACCAAGCAGCCGCACTGTGTGCTGCTGCTCGATGAGGTCGAGAAGGCGCATCCCGAGGTCTTCAATCTGCTGCTGCAGGTGATGGACCACGGCCGGCTGACCGATAACAATGGCCGTGAGGCCGACTTCCGCCATGTGATTCTGATCATGACCTCCAATGCCGGGGTCGAGCAGGCGTCACGGCGTTCCATCGGTTTCCAGACCCAGGACCACTCCACCGATGCCATGGAGGTGATTCGCAAGACGTTCTCGCCGGAGTTCCGCAACCGCCTGGATGGCATTATCCAGTTCCATGCGCTGCCGACCTCGGTGGTGCGCAGCGTGGTCGACAAGTTCCTGGTGGAGCTCCAGGCGCAGCTCGACGAGAAGCGAGTCCAGCTCGAAGTGGATGAGGCGGCGCGAGACTGGCTGGCGGAGCGGGGCTATGACCCGGACATGGGGGCGCGGCCGATGGCTCGCCTGATCCAGGAGAAACTCAAGAAGCCGTTGGCGGAGATGATTCTGTTCGGTGAGCTCTCCGAGCACGGTGGGCTGGTCCACGTCACCGTGGAGAGAGGAGAGTTGCACCTCGAGACCGAATCGGAAATGGCCGACGCTCCTTGAGGCAGGCGGGCGTTGGCCCGCCATTCACCCACGACGCAGCGCCCTGTCGAGAGACGGGGCGTTGTCGTATCGGCTATAGCGGCGGCAGGGAGGAGGCGAGTGGCTCGACCGCCGGGATCAGCGGGAGCGGTACACGATACGGCCCTTGGTCAGGTCGTAGGGAGTCAGCTCTACCTTGACCTTGTCGCCGGTGAGGATACGGATGTAGTTCTTGCGCATCTTGCCGGAGATATGGGCAGTTACCACGTGTCCGTTCTCGAGCTCGACGCGGAAGGTGGTGTTGGGAAGCGTGTCGACGATGACACCTTCCATCTCGATATGGTCTTCACGTGCCATATAGGCGATTCCTCGCTGTTGGTGGATCATGTTCTCATGGCCTCGCAGGGGGCCATGAGAAAAGAATAGCGCGATATTGTGCCGCATGCCGGCCGGCAAGGCAAAGAATGAGGGAGACCATGGGGCTATCGGCGATGGCTCAGGTGATGGATCCTCAGCTGGGGATCAGCCGCTGCCAGCGTCGACCCTCCAGGCGCTCCAGGGGCTGAAAGGACTGCTTGTAGGCCATCTTGCGGCATTCGCGGATCCAGTAGCCCAGGTAGACATGGGGGAGGTCTCGACGCTGGGCCAGGTCGATAAGGCTCAGGACCGCAAAGGTGCCCAGCGAGCGCCGTTCCTGGTCGGGGTCGAAGAAGGTGTAGATCGCCGAGAGCCCGTGGTCGAGTCGGTCGAAGGCCGTGACCGCCAGCAGGCGCCCCGCCAGGCGGAACTCCAGCAGCCTGGCATAGGGCTGATCGAGGGTCAGGAAGGTGCGGTACTGCTCGTGACTCGGTGGATACATGTCGCCATCGGCATGCCGCGTGCGGATATAACGGGCATAGAGCGCGTAGTGCTCGGGATCATAGACAGCCGGCCGTATTCCCAGGCTCAGGTCGGCGTTGCGCCGGTGGAGGCGTCTCTGGGTGCGGTTAGGCGAAAACGCCGCCACCGGAATGCGTACCGAGATGCAGGCGCTGCAGCCCTCGCAGTGGGGACGATACAGATGGCGACCGCTGCGCCGGAAACCGAGCAGTGCCAGGCTGTCGTATACGCCCTGGCCGGGAGACTCCTGGGGGTCCAGGAACAGGGTGGTCGCCTCGCGCCCTTCCAGATAGCTGCAGGCGTGAGGCACGGTAAGGAAGAAGCGCAGGTCTTGGACCGGCTGGTGGGGGGTGTTGCTGCTCACGGCGGATCTCCCGGATGCAGGGCGGTCAATCAATAGCGTGGGTGGGCCCGGCGAGAGGCGCAAAGGACCAGCAGGCGGGTCGCCAGCGGCCCGTTGGTGAGGCAGCGTCGTCGGGGTGGCCCAGCCACTCTTCAAGATAGTCGATGAACCTGGTCCGGGCGATCTCGCGCGCGCCCAGGCTAGCCAGATGCGGGGTGTGCATCTGACAATCGATCAGCCGCCCGCCTCCCGCGGCCATCGAACCGGCCAGCCGCACCAGGGCGATCTTGGACGCATCGGGTGCCCGCGAGAACATCGATTCACCGAAGAAGACCGGCCCAAGGGCGACCCCGTAGAGCCCACCCACCAGGGTATCGTGACGCCACACTTCCACCGAGTGTGCCGCGCCGATGGCATGCAGGCGGGCGTAGGCGCGGCGCATGTCGTCGACGATCCAGGTGCCTGGCTGTTCTTCCCGAGGCGCCGCGCAGGCCGCTGTCACGTCGTCAAAGGCCCGGTTGATGGTCACCGTGAAGCCGCCGTTGCGCAGCCGCTTGGCCAGGCTGCGGCGTATGCGGATCTCGCTCGGAAACAGCACCATGCGCGAGCTCGGGCTCCACCACAGGATAGGTTGGCCATCGCTGAACCAGGGGAAGATGCCACGTCGATAGGCCGCCAGCAGCCAATCGGGAGCCAGGGTGCCGCCCGCCGCCAGCAGGCCATCGGGGTCGCACAGGGCCTCGCTTACGGGGGGGAACTGGATGGGGGAGGGCGGCAACCAGGGCAGCATGGAATCGATATCCTAACGTTCGAATGTTAAGTGTGCTGGCCACAACGATACCACTCAAGCCATGGTGACTGTGATGCGGCGCCTTCGCTCGGTATGATTGGTGTCACGCATTCGCATGGCGCCAGGCGTGGCGCAAGGGAGATGATCCGTTGAGTGTCGACAAGCAGACCGCGTCGCGGCAGGGCCGCGTGACCAATGCCAGAGAATCAGCGAAACGCGTTGGGGTGAAGTTGCAGGGGGCGGCACGCGAGGGCGTGGTGATCGTGCTGTTGGCAGTCTGCGTATTCCTGCTGCTGGCGCTGTTCAGCTACGAGGGAGGAGATCCCGGGTGGTCGCGCAGTGGCCCCGAAACCGATGTGGCCAACTGGATGGGCCCGGTGGGCGCCTGGCTGGCCGATGTGGCCTACTCCCTGTTTGGCGTAAGCGCCCTATGGTGGCCGGGAATGCTCGGCTTCGCCGCCTGGCGCATGTTGCGCTCTCGGCAGGTGAGGCTTACCTGGGATGCGACGATGCTGGCGGTTCGTGGTGGCGGCCTGATCCTGCTGCTGCTGGGAACGACCACGCTGGGCGCCCTGTATTTCTACCGTCCGGAAGGCCCCTTGCCCTACTCCACGGGGGGCATTCTCGGTGAAGGCCTGGTGGGTGCCCTCGTGCCCATGGTGGGCGTGGGTGGCAGTGGCCTGTTGGCACTGGTGGCCCTGCTCTGCGGCGTTCCGCTGTTCACCGGGGTTTCCTGGTTCAGCGTGATGGATGAGCTCGGGCGGGGTGTGCTGCGTCTCTGGGCCTGGCTGGCGGAACGCTTTGCCTTTACCCGCCGGGAAGCCCCGTTGCCTGCGCAACCCGAGGCGCAACGGGGGAAGGCTCAGAAGGAGGCCTCGGAGAAAACCCGCGGAGGCGACGCCTCCTCGGCCGCGGCTCCCGGAGCGGTGGCAGATGATGCTGCCCAGAGCAAGCGCTGGTGGCAGCGTGTGTTGCCAGGGCGTCGCAATGGGGCGTCCCGGGCCGCCGGCGATAGCATGACGCGTCTTGAGCCCGGTCTTGGGAATACTGGCAATACCGATATTCCCTGGGAAATGCCCGAGCAAACGCCGTCGACGAAACAGCCCGAGGCCGCACCGTCGGTCAGGCAACCCGAGGCCGCGCCGTCGGTCAGGCAACCCGAGGCCGCGCCGTCGATGAGACAGCCCGGTGCCGCTGGTGTGGCGCCCGAGGCCACGCCGTCGGCCAGACAGCCCGGTGCCGTCGATACGCCGCCCGAGGCCACGCCGTCGGTCAGGCAACCCGAGGCCGCGCCGTCGGCTAGACAGCCCGGTGCCGTCAATACGCCGCCCGAGGCCGCGCCGTCGGTCAGGCAACCCGAGGCTGAGTCGTCGACGAGACAGCCCGGTGGCGCCGGTGCATCACCTGAAGCCTCGGCGACGCCAGTGTCCGGGCCCGGCGACAAGCCGGCGAGGCGCGTGCCGGAGCGTGTGCCCGAGCCCGTGTTGCCCGACGATGAGGTACCGTTGGCGACTTGGCATGAGCCGGCCCCGAGGCGCGAGCATGGCGACGAAGCGTCGCCGGCCGAGTCGGGCCGAGCGGTCGAGCCGCCGGCGGGCGTCGCCGATGACAGGCCGGCACCGCCGTGGCCTTCGGCGCCCAGCGAGGGCCATCTCGATGATGACGGCACGGATGATGACGAGCCAGGAGTCTCCTGGGATGAGCCGGCCGTGGCCGAAGAGCCCGAACGGGCCGAGGCGCCGGCAGCCGCCAGCGGGCCGGCAGTGTCCGAGGACGTCGAGCCAACCCAGGCGCCGGCAGCCGTTAGCGGGCCGGCAGTAAGCGAAGGCGCCGAGAGCGTCGAGAGAGCCGAGAGCGTTGAGAGGGCCGAGGGCGCTGAGAAAGCCGAGGCACCCGCCGGTGTCGCCGGGCCCGCCGTCGCCAGTGGCGTTGTCAGTGGCGTCGTCAGTGGTGCGGCGGCCATGGCGTCATTCCAGTCGTCTGCGCGGCCACCTGAGCCCGAGCCGGCGACCGGCGATGATGCGCCTGGTGAGCCACGGGTGGCGACTGCCGAGCAGGCCAGGGAGGCCGCCGATGAAGAGGGCATGCGGCTCTGGACCGTGGAGCATCTGCAGAGCCAGCGTCCGGTGCTGGATGACCTGCCCGAGCCCGATGGTGACCTGCCCAGCCTGCGCCTGCTGACGCCTACCGGCCCCCAGAAGCAGAACTATACCGATGAACAGCTGGAGGAAATGGCAGAGCTCCTTGAGGTAAGGCTGCGTGAGTACGGCGTCAAGGCCGAGGTGGTGGATACCTGGCCGGGGCCGGTGATCACCCGCTTCGAGATCAAGCCGGCGGCGGGTGTGAAGGTCTCCAAGATCAGTAACCTGGCCAAGGATCTGGCACGCTCGCTGATGGTCAAGAGCGTGCGTGTGGTCGAGGTGATTCCCGGGCGGCCCACGGTCGGCATCGAGATTCCCAATCCCCATCGCGCGATGATCCGCCTGCGTGAGGTGATCGATTCCGATCAATACCAGCAGCCCGAGTCGGCGCTGACCCTGGCGCTGGGGCAGGACATCGGCGGGGGACCGGTGGTGGCCAACCTGGGCAAGATGCCCCACCTGCTGGTGGCGGGTACCACCGGTTCGGGCAAGTCGGTCGGGGTCAACGCCATGTTGATCTCCATGTTGCTCAAGGCCACGCCCGACGAGCTGCGGCTGATCATGGTCGACCCCAAGATGCTCGAGCTCTCGATCTACGATGGCATTCCCCATCTGCTCGCCCCGGTGGTCACCGACATGAAGGAGGCCGCCAATGCCTTGCGCTGGTGCGTGGCCGAGATGGAACGGCGCTACAAGCTGATGGCGTCCATGGGGGTGCGTAACATCGCAGGCTTCAATGCCAAGCTTGACGAGGCGGAGCAAGCCGGCGCCCAGGTGGCGGACCCGCTGTGGGAGCCCCAGCCCTGGGAAATGCACCAGAGTCCGCCGGTTCTCGAGAAGCTGCCCTATATCGTGGTGGTGATCGACGAGTTTGCCGACATGTTCATGATCGTCGGCAAGAAGGTCGAGGAGCTGATCGCACGGTTGGCGCAGAAGGCGCGTGCCGCCGGTATCCACCTGATACTCGCGACTCAGCGCCCCTCGGTGGATGTGGTAACGGGCCTGATCAAGGCCAACGTGCCGACCCGCATGGCCTTTCAGGTCTCCTCGCGGGTCGATTCGCGCACCATTCTCGATCAGGGCGGCGCCGAGAACCTGTTGGGCCACGGCGATATGCTCTATCTGCCGTCGGGGTCGGGCATGCCGTCTCGGGTCCATGGTGCCTTCGTCGATGACGATGAGGTGCATCGAGTGGTGGAAGACTGGAAGCGTCGAGGCGAACCCGAATACATCGAGGAAATCCTCTCCGGCGGCGTCTCTGCGGAGGCCCTGACCGGCCTGGAGTCCGAGGGAGGCGACGGTGACGATGCCGAACAGGATGCGCTCTATGACGAGGCGGTGGCCTTCGTCACCGAGTCGCGACGCGCCTCGATCTCGGCGGTACAGCGGCGCTTCAAGATCGGCTACAACCGTGCCGCGCGTCTGGTGGAGGCAATGGAAATGGCCGGTGTGGTTTCCACCATGGGCACCAACGGTGCCCGCGAGGTGCTGGCACCGCCGCCGGCCGGCGGTTGATGGTCTGTCGTCATATGGCGACAGCGGGACATGACCATGCAGCTACCGTGAAGGCGCGCTTCGGGATGCAACCCGGAGGCGCGCCTGCGGTCCGAGTGTCAGGCTATTACCGGCATCCTTCAGGGAGATAGACATGACAGTAAAGAAGACCCTCGCCACTCTTGCCGTTGGCCTCGCCATGCCATTGACGGCCCTGGCCAGCGAAGGGGCGGAGCGCCTCAGTCACATACTGGAGCCCATGCAGACATACGCGGCCGCCTTCGAGCAGCAGATACTCGATGCCAGCGGCCAGCGGCTGCAGGAGGCCCAGGGAAACATGTGGCTGTCTCGGCCGGGAAAATTCCGCTGGGAGGTGGACGCCCCCTACCAGCAGCTGGTGGTCTCCGACGGCGATGAGGTCGTGCTCTACGACCCCGACCTGGAACAGGCCACCGTTCAGGCGCTTGACCAGCGCGTGACCCATACGCCGGCCCTGCTGCTCTCCGGCAGCAGTGATGACCTGGTCGAGAACTTCGATGTCACGCGCAGTCAGCAGGGCAGCGCCGAGCGTTTTCTCCTGCTGCCGAAGGACCCCGACACCCTCTTCGAGGAGCTGGAGATGACCTTTAGAGGCGAGCGCCTGGTCGGCCTGGAAATGGTCGACAGCACGGGGCAGCGCACCGCCATTGCCTTCCGTGAGGTGGACATGAATCAGTCTATCGCCGATGAGCGCTTCGCCTTCGAAATTCCCGAGGGTACCGACGTGATTCGCGATACCCACTAACCCGGCTTCGCCGGGAGCGATACGCCATACGCTTTACGCTATACGAAAAACCCCAGCCGGGCTTTCGCCCGGAGCTATAAGTCATAAGCCTTACGCTGTACGAAAAATCCTTGCCGGGAGTGTCGGTGGCGATATCCTGGCTTACGGCTTACGGCTTACGGCTTACG
>NZ_CANLFS010000012.1 GCF_947490095.1 uncultured Halomonas sp.
AAGCCGTAAGCCGTAAGCCGTAAGCCGTAAGCCGTAAGCCGTAAGCCAGGATATCGCCACCGACACTCCCGGCAAGGATTTTTCGTACAGCGTAAAGCGTATGACTTACCGCTCCGGGCAAAGCCCGGCTGGGGTTTTCGTACAGCGTAAAGCGTATCGCTTACAGCTCTTGCTGAATATCGATCCGGCTGGCCTGCATCCTGGCCTGCTTCTCTTCCAGGCCGGCGAAGTCGAACAACTCGCGGTCGGCCAGCTGCGAGGGGGCCACGTTGGTCACGGCCTTGAACATGCTTTCCAGGCGACCGGGGTGTTTCGCCTCCCACTCCGCCAGCATCTCCTTGACCACCTGGCGCTGGAGGTTGGGCTGGGAGCCGCACAGGTTGCAGGGGATGATCGGAAACTGCATCTGCCGGGAAAACTCGGCAATATCCGCCTCGCGGCAGTAGGCCAGCGGCCGAATCACCATGTTCCGGCCATCGTCCGAGAGCAGCTTGGGTGGCATCGACTTGAGGCTTCCGCCATAGAACATATTGAGAAACAGCGTCTCGAGGATATCCTCGCGATGGTGGCCCAGGGCGATCTTGTTGGCACCGATCTGCTCGGCGAAGCCGTAGAGGGAGCCCCGGCGTAACCGCGAGCAGAGCGCGCAGGTGGTCTTGCCTTCCGGGGTCTTCTCCTTGACCACCGAGTAGGTATCACGCTCGAGGATATGGTACTCGACGCCGGTGGCTTCCAGGTACTCGGGCAGCACATGCTCGGGAAAGCCGGGCTGCTTCTGGTCGAGGTTGACCGCCACCAGCGAGAAATTCACCGGGGCATTGCGCTGCAGGTTGCGCAGGATCTCGAGCAGGGTGTAGCTGTCCTTGCCTCCGGAGAGGCACACCATCACCCGATCACCTTCGTGAATCATGCCATAGTCGATGATGGCGTTGCCTGTCTGGCGCCGCAGCCGTTTCTGCAACTTGTTGAAGTCACGCTTTTCCTGGGCCCCCGACGGCTGGCTTGAGGCCGGCCGGGACGGGGTGGAGGATGCGCTGTCGTGCTGATGGGGATCGAAGGTCACGGCGTCTTGCATGGGTCTTGGCGCTGCCAGTGCGGGCAAAAATGTAAGGCGCCCATCTTACCATCGGCGACGAAACCAGGCGACGCCCACGCCGTTCAGATCGACGGCTTGCCAGCCTCCCGCTCGAGACGCAGAAACATCAGCGCGGTGGTGACCGCGTCTCCCAGGGCGGTGTGGCGACCCATGACCGGCACGTTCAGGCGCTCGGCGGCACTCTCGAAGCGCGGCAGGCTGTCGATCTCCGGATGCTGACGCCGCAATCGGCGCCGCCAGAGCTGGGCCACATCCACGGTGGCATTGGGCAGCTCGAAGCCGAAACGCGGGCGCAGCTCGCGATTGAGGATGGCCAGGTCAAAGCCCAGGTGCCACCCCACCAGGGGGCGATTGCCGACGAAATCGAGCAGTCGCGCCAGGGCCACATCGACGCTCTCCCCGTCATCGAGGTCCACGCCGCGCAGGCCATGGATGCGAATGGAATCACCGGTCAGCGAATCGGGCCGGCGCAGGCGCATATCCAGAGAGTCACTGGTCTGGATATGATCACCGCGCACGCGCACCGCGGCGATCGATACCAGTTCGGCATGGCGAGTATCCGGGCCGGTCGTCTCGGTATCGATTACCACCATCTCGTCACCGGTGTAAGGGTGAAACAACCAGGCATATTCACCGTTGGCATGGCGGCGCCGATCCGCGACGCGCCTCAGGGCCTTGAGCATGACGGGCTCCTTATGTCGTTGTCGTTCCGTCTTTTCATGAATATTCCAGGTGAAAACGATGCGAGAGCCGCTGCTTGAAGTCCTTGACGATATGCAGGGCCTCTCGCAACAGGTCGCGCTCAAGCGACGAGAGTTCCTGAACCACGACCCGGTCGGGATTGGAGGCCTCGTCGTCCTGGGCCTCGTGGCGCGCCAGCTGCTGCTTGAGGCGCAGCTCGGTAAACAGCGACAGCGCCTCGGCCAGGTCCTCGGCGAAGCCGGGTTCCAGGCGTCCCTCCTCGGCCAGGGCCGCCAGGCGCTCCAGCGTCGAGGTGGGGTGAATGCCGCGCTCCAGGGCCATCGCTCGCACGCCATGCACGATGGGAAAGATGCCTCCCTTCTTGATATCGATCCCGTGCTGGGGCCGCTTGAGCGAGCCGAACAGGGTCAGCGGCGTGGAGAAACGCAGGATGGCCCGGGCGAAGTAGGAGAGCAGCAGTTCATTGCCGGCACACTGGGCGAAGAGTGCGGTGCGTACCTCATCAAGCAGCGCCGGATTGCCCGCCACGGCATGGGAGTCGAGCATGATGGCCAACTTCATCAGGCTGTCGCCGTCCCTGACCTCGATCCAGCGGGCGATGCGGCGCTTCCACTGGCTGACCGTTCCCACCCACTCCGGGTTGGAGACCATGATATTGCCGGGACAGGGGGGGTAGCCGAGCGCAATCAGGGTCTCTGTCAGATGCTGCATCCGGTCGGCGCAGTCGGGCCATTCGAGCTTATCGTCCAGGATCAGGCCGTTGTCCTGGTCGGTCTTGAGGATCTGCTCGCCTCGCCCCTCGCTGCCCATGACCATCAGGCAGCTGTCGGCGTGGTAGCGCTCGTCGACCAGAAACCCCCAGGCCTTGTTGATGATGCGACCATTGAGGGCCGCCAGCAGGCCCATGGCGAAGCGCAGCTTGACCCCCTGTGCCATCAACGCGCCGACCAGCTCGGGCGTACGCCGGCTGGCCGCGGCCAGGGCCTCGAGGCTCTCCGCCTGCTCGACCTGCAGGCCGACGACATAGCTGCGGCTGGAGAAATAGCTGAGCACGTCGGTCAGTTCCACGACGCCCACCGGCCGCTGCGCTTCCACCACCACGACGCGCTCTATCTTGTGTCGGGTCATGATGACCAGCGCCTCGAAGAGGTACTTTTCCGGCGTCACGGTGATCAGTTCGACATGTCCCAGCTCCTCGAGCGGGGTGTCACGGCCGCGCTCATCCACCACCAGGGCATTGAGCAGATCGGTCTTGGTGATCATGCCGTGGCTCTGGCCACGCCCGACAAGCAGCGAATCGGCATGCCACTCATTGATGGCGGTGACCGCCTGGGCGATGCTGGTCGCGCCAGGCACGACCAGAGGCTCGCGCATGCACTCGCGCACCGTGGCCAGCATGAAACCGGCCATGGTCACTCCGCCTTCCGCGCGCTGCTCGGTCAACAGCCGGGCCTTGTGGGCCAGGGTCTGGCGGAAGAACTCGGCGAAAGGGGGGTAGGCATCGCACAGTTCGAGGAACAGCGCCCGGGGCAGTAGATAGCAGAGGCTCTCCTGCTCCGCACGAAAGCGATAACGGCTCTTGCCGTTGAGAATGCTGATCGCTCCGAACAGGTCTCCCCGGGTGTAATGACCGAGGCGCTCCCTGGCCGCGGGCTGGGTGGTATCGATCTCCGCCACCTCTCCCTTGTGGATCAGGAAGACATACTCACCGGGTTGGCCCGCCTCGAGGAGGATCTCGTCGCCGTCGAAATAGGCCAGGTCGACGCCCTGCCGCACACGTTCACGCCCTGCGTCGTCGAGCAGCGTGAACGGTGGCTGAGAAAGATCGAGATCGATCATGGCGGGACCTCACGAATCACCCCACGCGAAGGAGCGCCCGGTCCCGACCTCATTGTCTGTCGGCGGACGGCTCCTTCGACGGGAGCATTGTTATGGATGTCGGCAAGCATGATCAGCAGTCAGCGAAGCCGATGACACCTCGGTGTTTATAGCGAGCATAACAACGACGATGCCCCGCCGATAAGCTAGACCAACGTATCGTCCCGCTATCGCTTAGACCATGGTCCTATTCGGCGCTCCTTACCTAGACAAAGGTCCAACAGGGGCAAGATATACCATGGTGTTATTCCGTCATCTTGACCCTTGGCATTTCATGCAAAAAACAATCTTAAAACGTTGATATTAATATATTTTAAAAACAGGCTTTAAATCACTTTATTCTCATAATACGAAAGTCTGGGATTCATTTCTTCCTCTCATTGACCACTATCCACCTGCATCATGCAGGATAATCGCACGACACCACGAGGCCACTCTGGCCGGAGACATGCGATTGCCCTGGTGACGCTTCGATCAACGACTGCACAAGTTCCCTAGTTCAACAACAAGTGGAGAACACGACATGGCAGAAGAGAAAGTCGATTCAACCGAATACTGGAAGGCCAACGTACGCCTGATCGTTGGCTGTCTGGCCGTCTGGGCCTTCGTCTCCTATGGCTGCGCCATCCTGTTCCGGCCGCTGCTCGCCGGCATCCCGGTAGGCGGGACCGACCTGGGCTTCTGGTTCGCCCAGCAGGGCTCGATCCTGACCTTCATTTGCCTGATCTTCTTTTACGCCTGGCGAATGAACCAACTCGACAAGAAATTCGGCCTCGGGGAGTAAGACAGCATGAGTCAATTTGCCATCAACCTGCTGTTCGTAGGGGCATCCTTTGCCCTCTACATCGGCATTGCGGTCTGGGCCCGAGCGGGTTCGACGAAGGACTTCTATGTCGCGGGCGGCGGCGTCCACCCGATCACCAACGGCATGGCCACCGCCGCCGACTGGATGTCTGCCGCTTCCTTTATCTCCATGGCCGGCCTGCTGGCGTCCGGCGGCTACGCCAACTCCACCTTCCTGATGGGCTGGACCGGCGGCTATGTCATCCTGGCCATGCTGCTGGCCCCCTACCTGCGCAAGTTCGGCAAGTTCACGGTGCCCGACTTTATCGGTGATCGCTTCTACAGCAACACCGCTCGCCTGGTGGCCGTGGTCTGCCTGATCGTCGCCTCGGTCACCTACGTCATCGGCCAGATGACCGGTGCCGGCGTGGCCTTCTCGCGCTTCCTCGAGGTCTCCAACACCTGGGGCATCTGGATCGCCGCCTTCATCGTGTTCCTGTATGCGGTCTTCGGCGGCATGAAGGGCATTACCTATACCCAGGTGGCCCAGTACGTCGTGCTGATCATCGCCTACACCATCCCGGCGGTGTTCATCGCCCTGCACCTGACCGGCAACCCGATCCCCATGTTCGGCATGTTCAGCACCCACACCGAGTCCGGCGTGCCGCTGCTGGCCAAGCTGGATAGCGTGGTCAATGCCCTGGGCTTCCGCGACTACACCGCCGATGTGGACAACAAGCTCAACATGGTGCTGTTCACCCTGTCGCTGATGATAGGTACCGCCGGCCTGCCCCACGTCATCATCCGCTTTTTCACCGTACCCAGGGTGGCCGATGCTCGCTGGTCTGCCGGTTGGGCCCTGGTCTTCATCGCCCTGCTCTACCTCACCGCCCCGGCCGTAGGCTCCATGGCACGGCTTAACCTGATGACCACCGTCTACCCCGAGATGGCCGGCGAGGTGGAAGACTACAGCGATGAGCTGAACAACCCCATCCTCTATGCAGAGCGCCCCGGCTGGATTCGTACCTGGGAAGAGACCGGCCTGATCACCTTCGAGGACAAGAACGACGACGGCCGCATCCAGCTCTACAATGATGACAATCCCGAGTTCACCGAAACCGCCGAAGAACACGGCTGGAAAGGCAGCGAACTCAACGTCAACAACGACATCCTGGTACTCGCCAACCCCGAGATCGCCAACCTGCCCCCCTGGGTCATCGGCCTGATCGCGGCCGGCGGTATCGCCGCGGCACTCTCCACCGCCGCCGGTCTGCTGCTGGCCATCTCCTCGGCGATCAGTCATGACCTGATCAAGACCATGATCAATCCCAAGATCACCGAGAAGGGCGAGATGCTGGCCGCGCGGATCTCCATGGCCGGCGCCATCCTGCTGGCGACCTACCTGGGCCTCAACCCGCCAGGCTTCGCGGCCCAGACGGTGGCCCTGGCCTTCGGCATCGCCGGCGCGTCGCTGTTCCCGGTGCTGATGATGGGGATCTTCTCCAAGCGGGTGAACAACAGGGGCGCCGTGGCCGGCATGCTGACCGGTCTGATCGCGACCCTGCTGTATATCTTCACCTACCTGGGCTGGTTCTTCATTCCCGGCACCAACATGCTGGCCAACACGCCGGACAACTGGATCCTGGGCATCTCGCCGCTCTCCTTCGGCGCGGTGGGTGCGATCTGCAACTTCACGGTGGCCTACCTGGTATCCAAGGCCACCGAGGAGCCCCCGCAGGAAATTCAGGACCTGGTGGAAAGCGTCCGCTATCCCAAGGGGGCCGGTGCCGCTACCGACCACTGATCTCCCGGCCATTCTGGGCCATAATGGCCGACGGACTCGGCTCGCCGAGTCCGTCGGCTCCCCGAGTCCGTCGGCTCCCCACCGATCGGGCTTCCTCAGGGAAGCCCGATCGCTTTGAACACCGGTCTCGCTACACCTTTAACCACCCGTTTCTTCAAGCCGTTAACCACCGATTTCCTGACACAGGGGTGAACCATGATTTGGCACTTGATTGCGGCGATCTTCGCCGGCCTCGGGGCGGCGGGCATCGGCCTGCTGCTGCGCACGCTCAGCGGCAGGCGTCTGCCACGCTGGATCATCCCCGCCCTGGGCGGCCTGGGGATGCTCGGCTACCAGGTCAACGTCGAGTACAACTGGTACGAGCACAAGCGCTCCCTGCTACCGGACACCGCCCGCATCGTTCAGGTAGATCAGGACACCATGTTCTGGCGCCCCTGGACCTACCTCTTCCCCATGACCACCGCCTTCAGCGTGGTCGACGAACAGGGCATGACGGCCCGGGAAGAAGATGGCGAAAGGCGGGTCGAGTTCCTGCTCTATCGCTTCGAGAAGCAGCTCCAGGACAGCGTCAGCCATCAGACATGGCTGATGAACTGTGCCAGCCGCGAGACCCTGCCGCTGGAGGGTGAGGAGCGCCAGCCGCGGCTGGACGCCATGCGTCGGCTGACGACGGAGGCACCGCTGTATCGCGCGGTCTGCGAAGGCGCCTGACTCGCGCCTCCCGCCTGCCCTCGAGCGCGTCATTGCCCTAGAATGGGCGACGACACCTAGGGGGAAAGCTCATGTTCGCTGGCTGGCTGCTGATTGCCGCATCGCTGCTCTACATTGCCATACTGTTCGGCATCGCCTGGCGTGGTGATCGCCATGCCCGGCGCCACGGCGCCACTCAACGCCGGCCGGTCATCTACAGCCTGGCGCTGGCCATCTACTGCACGTCATGGACCTTCCATGGCGCGGTAGGCCAGGCCTCCAAGGGCGGCTGGTCCTTCGCCAGCATCTATATCGGTCCCATCCTGACCATCCTGCTGTTCTGGCCGGTGCTGGCCAAGATGATCCGGGTCGCCAAGCACCAGAATGTCACCTCCATCGCCGACTTCATCGCCTCACGCTACGGCAAGACCCAGTCGCTGGCGGCCTTTGCCAGCCTGGTGGCCCTGGTCGGCACCCTGCCCTATATCGCCCTGCAGCTGAAGGCCGTGGCCACCTCCTTCAGCATCCTGACCGTCGACAGCGACATCACTCGAGCCCCGCTCTTCGCCGACACCGCCTTCTATGTGGCGGTGGTCATGGCGGTCTTCGCCATCCTCTTCGGCACCCGCCACACCGACGCGACCGAGCACCACGAGGGGATGATTCATGCCGTGGCATTCGAGTCGCTGGTCAAGCTGGTCGCCTTCGTGGCCCTGGGGGCCTATGTCACCTGGGGGATGTTCGATGGGCTCGGCGACCTGCTGACCCGCGCCGATACCCAGATGGAGCTGCAACGCCAGCTGGCCCAGCAGGACTTCGGACAGAGTTTCTGGGCCCAGACCCTGCTGGCGATGCTCGCGATCCTCTGCCTGCCGCGCCAGTTCCATGTGGCGGTGGTGGAGAACACCCATCGCGATGACGCCCGGACCGCGCGCTGGCTATTCCCACTCTACCTGCTGGTTTTCGCCTTCTTCGTGGTGCCCCTGGCGGCGGCCAGCCTGACCCTGTTCACCGGCAGCGACGTGGAGCCCGACACCTATGTGCTGGCGCTGCCCATGGCGGCGGACAGCGCCTGGCTGACCCTGCTGACCTTTATCGGCGGCTTCTCCGCGGCGACCGGCATGGTCATCGTGGCCGCCGTGGCGGTCTCGATCATGATCTCCAACGAGATCGTCATACCGGCACTGTTCCGGTTGCGCTGGTTCGATACCAAGGCCCGCGACTACGGGCGTCTGGTGCTGCGCGCCCGGCGCATCACCATCGGCGCCGTGCTGGCCATGGCCTATGGCTTCTACCACCTGATCGGCGAGCTGGCCTCGCTGGCCTCCATCGGCATGCTCTCCTTCGCCGCCGCCGCCCAGTTCGCCCCGGCGCTGATCGGCGGACTCTACTGGAAGCGGGGGAACCGCCTCGGCGTGATCGTCGGCATGAACGCCGGCTTCGCCATCTGGGCCTACAGCCTGCTGATGCCGGCCATGGTCGGCGCCGACGTGCTGCCCGCCACCTGGCTGAGCGGCGGCCCCCTCGACATGGCCTGGCTATCTCCCACCTCGCTGTTCGGCCTCAATGTCGGCGACGACTTTACCCATGGCGTGATGCTCTCGTTAGGGGTCAACCTGTTCTGTTATATCTTCGTCTCTCAGATCACGTCCCAGCGGGTGGTGGAGCGCATCCAGGCCTCGCTGTTCGTCGACAGCGTCGAGACCCGCCAGACCTCGGTGAACCGCCCCTGGACCGGCGCCACCACCGTGGGCGACCTCAAGGTACTGTGCGAGCGCTTTCTGGGGGCCAATCAGGTAAGCCGGGCCTTCGATGACTATGCGAGACGCAGCGGCAAGCCGCTGGAGGACGGCACCCGGGCCTCCATCGATGTCATCCAGTTCACCGAACGCTTTCTTGCCTCGGTGCTCGGCGCCTCCTCGGCACGCATCGTGGTCAACTCGGCACTACAGGGACGAGGCATCGGCATCTCCGATGTCATCTCTATCGTCGACGAGGCCTCCCAGGTACTGGAATTCAACCGCGCCCTGCTGCAGGCCACCATCGAGAACATCAACCAGGGCATCAGCGTGGTCGACCAGAACCTGCGCCTGGTGGTGTGGAATCAACGCTACCTGGAGCTGTTCCGATTCCCCGACCACCTGATCCGCGTGGGCGCCCCGATCGACAAGATCTTTCGCTACAACGCCCATAACGGCGAGTATGGCCCCGGGGACCCCGAGGAGCACATCCAGCTGCTGCTCGACAATATCCGCCAGGGCCAGCCCCACCGGTACGTGCGCTACCGCCAGGACGGCAGCGTACTCGAGGTCCAGGGCAACCCCATGCCGGGCGGCGGCTTCGTCTATACCTACCAGGACATCACCCAACAGAAACGCGTCGAGGAGGCGCTGATCCGCTCGGAGAACAACATCCGCATCTATACGGATAACGTCCCCGCGCTGATCGCCTACTTCGACAAGGAGTGTCGCTACCTCTTCACCAATCGCGCCTATGAACAGGCCTTCGGCATCGACCGCAACGAGGTCATCGGCAGGCGGATCCAGGAGGTCATCTCGCCCGAGATGAACCAGGAGCGCCAGCAGTGGATCGAGGGCGCACTGACCGGAGAGCGGGTCAGCTTCGAAGTCGCGTTCAACCTGCCCGAGGGGCGTCGCCATATGCTGGTGACCTATACCCCGCACTTCGGCGACAGCGGCGCGATCCTGGGTTTCTTTGCCCTCTATCAGGACATCACCGAGCGGCGCATGGCCGAGATCGCCCTGAAGGAAACCAACGAGACCCTGGAGGAGCGCGTACGGGAGCGTACCCAGGCCCTCTCCGAGGCCAATGCGGCGCTGCGCCAGGAGAACCGGGTTCGCGCCGAGGCGGAGCAGGCCCTGCGCCAGGCCAAGCAGGTGGCCGAGGACGCCAACGCCTCGAAGACCCGATTCCTGGCCGCCGCCAGCCATGATCTGCTGCAGCCGCTCAACGCCGCCCGCCTGTTCACCTCGGCGCTCGCCCAGGAGGTGGACGCCACGGACATGAAGCGCACCATCGGCCATATCGATGGTTCCCTGCAGGCCGCCGAGGAGCTGCTCGGCACCCTGCTCGATATCTCCAAGCTCGACGCCGGCGCCCTCACCCCCAGGCGCAGCCACTTCGCGCTGGCCGATATCCTCCGCCCCCTGCGGGCCGAGTTCGAGGTGATGGCCGAGAATCGCGGCCTGGACCTGACGGTGGTGTCGACCGCCGGCTGGGTCGACAGCGACCCTCAGATGCTGCGCCGGATCGTGCAGAACTTCCTGTCCAATGCCATCCGTTACACCCAGGAGGGCCGAGTGCTGCTGGGCTGCCGCCGCCAGGCGAACCGGCTCTCCATCCAGGTATGGGACTCCGGACCCGGCATTCCCGAGTCCAAGCAGGCGGAGATCTTCCAGGAGTTTCGCCGCCTCGACCAGGCCACGCGACACAAGGAGAGCGAAAAGGGGCTGGGGCTGGGGCTCTCCATCGCCGATCGCATGAGCCGGGTGCTCGACCACCCCATCACGGTTCGCTCCCGTGAGGGGCACGGCACTCTGTTTGCGGTCAGCGTGCCGGTGGTCGCCGCCCAGGCCCGGCCGCCCGAGGCGGCGGCCTCACCGCGCCGCGCCGGCAACAAGCTGGCGGGCACGCGGATACTCTGCATCGACAACGAGAGCCTGATCCTCGAAGGCATGAAGGCGATGCTCTCCGGCTGGGGCTGCGAGGTGTTTACCGCCACCAGCATCGGCGGCGCCAAGTCGGTGCTGCGCCACCTCGACGGCGACCCGGACGCGATTCTCGCCGACTACCACCTGGACAACGAAGTCACCGGCCTGATGGCCCTGGAGGCCCTCGACGAGCGCCTGGAAGGGGCGGTACCCGGCATCGTGATCACCGCCGATCGCACCGAGGAGGTGGCCGAGGAGGTAAGGCGTACCGGCTATCAGCTGCTGCTCAAGCCCGTGCGCCCCGCGGCCCTGCGCGCCCTACTCACCCGCACCCTGCAGGCCAGCCGAGCGCCTAGTGGTAAGCCGTAAGCCAGGATATCGCCACCGACACTCCCGGCAAGGATTTTCGTACAGCGTAAAGCTTATGACTTATAGCGCCGGGCGAAAGCCCGGCTGGGGTTTTTCGTACAGCGTACCGCTTACCGCTCCCGGCAAAGCCGGGTTTACGGCTCAGGATTGGACCTTCGGCGGCTCGACCTCGAGCTTCTGGGCGGCGATCACCGCCTGGGTGCGGGAGTGCACGCCCAGCTTGCGCAGGATGGCGGTGACGTGGGCCTTGATGGTGGCCTCGGAGACATTGAGTTCGTAGGCGATCTGCTTGTTGAGCAGCCCCTCGGTCAGCATATTGAGCACCCGGAACTGCTGGGGTGTCAGCGAGGCGATGGCCTCGGCGAACCGGGTCTCCTCTTCATCGGCGTCGCCTATGGCATCGGCCAGCTCCGCCGGCAGCCAGACCTCGCCGTCGAGGATCTCACCCACCGCCTCGGCGATCAGCTGAAGCGAGGAAGACTTGGGAATAAAGCCGGAGGCGCCGTAGTCGATGGCGCGGCGCACCACATGGGGCTCATCACTGCCCGAGACCACCGCCACCGGGATATCCGGGGTCTGGCCGCGCAGCTGGATGAGGCCCGAAAACCCATGGGCACCGGGCATATGCAGGTCGAGCAGGATCAGGTCGGCATCGGGATGGCGAGTCACCACCTCGGCGGTCGCCTCCATGGTATCGGACTCGACGATCTCGGCCTGGGGCGCCAGCTGGCGTAGCGCCTGGGTCAAGGCTGCACGGAACAGCGGATGGTCATCGGCGACGATGAATTTCTGGGCAAAGGCCATGGATTCTCCTCCGGTTCCTCTGGCAGCAGGTCTGGCAGCGGGTCTAGCAGCGGGTCTAGCAGCGGGACAACGGCCGCCATGCGGCTCTTTTTCATTTTATGGCATGTTACCTCATGGCGGAGGCGATCCCCAAGCGCTGTGCCCTTAGTGTCGACAACATTCATGATGCCCGACAATATTTCCGATAGCCGACAAAAAGCCGGCCCCGTGGGGCCGGCTCGTCGGGCACGCGGCGATAACGCCCTGGTGTCGTGGCCTCAGAGGTTGGCGCGATTCTCGATCAGCTCCTCGACCACGCTCGGATCCGCCAGGGTGCTGGTATCCCCCAGGCCATCCGTCTCGTTGGCGGCGATCTTGCGCAGGATACGGCGCATGATCTTGCCGGAACGGGTCTTGGGCAGGTCGGCGGCCCACTGAATGATATCGGGAGACGCGATGGGACCGATCTCGGTGCGAATCCACTTCACGAGCTCCTTCTGGAGTTCGTCGCTCGGCTCGTGACCGTCGCTGAGGGTCACATAGATATAGATCCCCTGCCCCTTGATATCATGGGGGAAGCCCACCACGGCCGCCTCGGCCACCGCATCATGGGCCACCAGCGCCGACTCGATCTCGGAGGTCCCCATGCGGTGTCCGGAAACGTTCAGCACGTCATCGACGCGGCCGGTGATCCAGTAGTAGCCATCCTCGTCGCGGCGGCAGCCATCACCGGTAAAGTACATCCCCGGATAGGTGGAAAAGTAGGTCTGCACAAAGCGCTCATGATCGCCCCAGATGGAGCGTGCGATACCCGGCCAGGCATCGAGCATCACCAGGTTGCCCTCGGCCTCGCCCTCGAGAAGGTTGCCATTGGTGTCGACGATACCCGGCTGAACGCCGAACAGCGGCAGCGTGGCAGACCCCGGCTTGAGGTCGGTGGCACCGGGCAGCGGCGACAGCAGGATGCCGCCGTTTTCGGTCTGCCACCAGGTATCGACGATGGGGCACCGGGAATTGCCGATCACACGGTAGTACCACTCCCAGGCCTCGGGGTTGATGGGCTCACCCACCGACCCCAGCAGGCGCAGGCTCTCCCGGGTGCTGGAGGCCATGACGTCATCACCATGGGCACGCAGGGCGCGAATGGCGGTAGGCGCCGTGTAGAGAATGCTGACCTTGTGCTTGTCGACGACTTCTCCCATGCGGCCGGGCGTCGGATAGTTGGGCACGCCCTCGAACATCAGGGTGGTGCCACCGTTGGCCAGGGGCCCATAGACGATATAGCTATGGCCGGTGACCCAGCCCACATCCGCCGTGCACCAGTAGATATCGCCATCGTGATAGTCGAAGACATACTGATGGGTCATGGCGACATGCACCAGATAGCCGCCGGTGGTGTGCTTCATGCCCTTGGGGGCACCGGTTGAGCCGGAGGTATACAGGATGAACAGCGGGTCCTCGGCACTCATTTCCTCCGCCGGACAGTCGGTAGACTGCCTGGAGACGGCATCGCCGTACCAGAGGTCACGCCCCTCTTGCCAGTCGACCTCGCCACCGGTGCGCTTGACCACCAGCACGTTTTTACAGACGTCGGTGCCCTCGCGGGTCAGGGCCGCGTCGACGTTGTCCTTGAGTGGCACCTGCTTGCCGCCACGCACGGATTCATCGGCGGTGATGATCAGCTTGGATTGCGCGCCAATGACACGCTGCGCCACGGCATCCGGCGAGAAGCCGCCGAACACCACCGAGTGGATCGCCCCGATGCGCGCACAGGCCAGCATGGCCACGGCCGCCTCGGGAATCATCGGCATATACAGGGTCACCACATCGCCCTTGCCGATACCCAGTTCCTTGAGCGCATTGGACAGCTGACAGGTTCTGGTGTGCAGGTCTCGATAGGTGATGTGCTGGGACTCGCCGGGATCATCGCCCTCCCAGATGATCGCCGTCTGATCGCCCCGGGTCTCCAGGTGACGGTCGAGGCAGTTGGCGCTGGCGTTGAGCGTACCGTCCTCGAACCACCGGATATCCACGTTGTGCGTATCGAAGGAGGTATTCTTGATGCGTGTCGGCGCCTTGATCCAGTCGAGGCGCTTGGCCTGCTCTTCCCAGAAGCCTTCGGTATCCTCGATCGACTGACGATAGAGCGCCTCATACTTGGCCTTGTCGATCCAGGCATTCTTTGCCAGCGCCTCGGGAACCGGATAAATGTTCTTGTGCAGCTCCGTCATACAAGTAAACCTCTTGATCAGAAAGAGAGTCGGTCGAGCGGCCTCCAGCCCCAAACGGACGAGCCCCGCCGGCTCCAAGGAAAGTACAGCCAGCATATAGGTCTCTGGGCCACCTTCCATTTAGACCTTGGTAGGAATTTTATTCTCTTTTATATCAATAGCTTACCCAGCACTTTCAAACGCTTCCTCTCCCAGATAGACCAACGTATGAGCGCAATGCCGACAGCGATAGGCCCGCCCCCGTGATGCCAGGGCATGCCGACGCGGCGTAAAACCATGCTCGCGACACCCACAAGCATAGCGATACGGGGCCGGGCTCGCCCGCTCGGTATCGAAGCGGTGAGTCGTGCGAGGCTCGAGGCCAAAAAGCCGGCGCATCACCGTCTGCCACTCCCGGCCATGGGGCCGCGCCCGCGGGCCATCTTCCAGATGATGGACCAGCCAGTGCGCCATCTCGTGGGGTACCACCTCGACGAGGAAATCGACCCGATTCTCGGCATACAGCACCGGATTGAAGCGCAGCCCGCCGCGGCCAAAATGTGCCTGTCCCGCACTCCGCCCCCGCAGGTCGAGCCATACGCCAGGCCTGGGCAACCGGGGGTGGACCTCCCGGCACAGTGCGAAGGCATCTGCCACCCGCTCATGCAGGGCGTGTGAGAGGCCGGGGCCCGCGAGAGCGGCAAGCGCTTCGGGGTCGGGATGGGGCAAGGCGGCAGTCATCATGAGTGCTAGAATGGCGACTCGCTCCCTGGGCGTAAAGTCCCTGGCCACCAGCGTAAGCCCGTGAATCAGTGTGAGAGAACCACAATGTCCGATACCCCACTGCCCGAACCCCTGCTGGACGATGAGCAGCTCGACCGTCTCGACGACTTCCTGGCCTCGGAGCGGGTCTCCGAGGACGCCCTCGATCTGATCGGCACCCATGGCTTCCTGGTAGCCCTGGCCGTCAGCCCCCGGGAAGTGACACCGGCGGCCTGGGTGGCGGAGCTGTTTCAGGGCGAGCCGGCGTTCGCCGACGATGCCGAGCGCGAGGCCATTCTCGGCCTGCTGGAGCGGCTGCGCCATAATGCCATTGCCGCCATGGAGCAGGGCCTGCTGCCGGAACTGCCCTTCGAGCTGACCCTGGAGGGCATTGCGGCGGAAGAAACGCCCGTCGGAGACTGGTGCGCCGGCTTCATGGAGGGAGTGTTCCTCGACGAGCCGGGCTGGTTTGAAGACGACGAGGAAGCCACCGCCACCCTGCTGCTGCCCTTCATGGCGCTCTCGGGCCTGTTCGACGATGAGCCCGACATGGCCGAGTTCACGGCTGACACGGCGCGCCTCGAAGGCCTGGTCCGCCAGCTGCCCGAACTGGTACTGGACCTCTATCTGCATTATCGCGTCCCCCCGGAGACACCCAAGCCGATGCCACGCAAGAAGAAACCCGCCGGCCGCAAGAAGGGCGGGAAGCGGTAGCCGTAAGCCGGAAGCCGTAAGCCGTAAGCCGTAAGCCGTAAGCCGTAAGCCGTAAGCCGTAAGCCGTAAGCCGTAAGCCAGACTATCGCCACCGACACTCCCGGCAAGGGGGGCGTATAGCGTAAAGCGTATGACTTATAGCTCCGGGCGAAAGCCCGGCTGGGGTTTTTCGTACAGCGTAAAGCGTATGGCTTACCGCTCTCGGCGCAGCCGAGTACGTATGGCTTAGCCGCCGGGGCGCTACTTGAGCCGGGTCAGCACGCCGTCGAGGATACCAAACAGCCATTCCCTGCAGCGCTGCAACAGCGGGCGCTTCGCCCAGGCCTGCGGTTCAATCTCGTGGCTGACGGCGAAGTGGCGCTCGAAGAGCGTGGCCACTTCCTCGGCGAAGCGTCGGTCATCCACCTCCTGGTTGGCCTCCAGGTTCCAGTGCAGGCTCCAGTGATCGAAGTTGCAGGACCCCAGGCTGACCCAGCCATCGACCAGCGAGAACTTGGCATGGATAAATGTGGGCTGAAACTCGTGGATATGTACCCCGGCCTTGAGCAGGCGCCCGTAGAAGCGCTGCCCCGCATAGCGCACGCCGGGATGGTCATGGCGTTTGCCGGGCAGCAGCAGGCGCACATCGACGCCCCGGCGAGCCGCCCGCGCCAGACGTAGGCGCAGGCCGAGGGTGGGCGCGAAATAGGGCGTGCAGATCCAGACCCGCTGGCGTGACGCGGCCATCCGGCCATGCAGCGAGTGGCGAATCGCCTGGTAACGATAGCCCCGACCCCAGACCACCCGCCCCCGCATGCCGCCATGGCCACCCTCCGCGCGGGGCATCGTCGGAAGCCCGCGCACCAGGGCCGCCGGCCCGGCACCGCGGGTCAACGGAGAGTCCCATAGGCGACAGAACAAACGCACCCAGTCGGCCACCACCGGCCCCTGGATGCGCACCGCCACCTCGTACCAGGCATCGAGAAACTCATCCACGACCCCGAAGCCGCCGGTAAAGGCGAGGCGACCGTCAATGACAACCAGCTTGCGATGGTCACGGGTCAGATTGCGCGCCAGGGAGTGCAGCCCCAGGGGGTTGAAGAAGCGCAGGGCCAGGCCACCCGCCTGAAGACGCTCACGGTCATGCCTCGACAGCCCCATGGCCCCATAACCATCGAGCAACAGGAGCACCGTCACGCCACGCTCGGCGGCCCGGATCAGGGCATCGATCAGCGCCGCGGCCAGGCGCCCGGAGGCCATCAGGTAAAGCTCGATCAATATCGAGGCCCGCGCCTGCTCGATGGCGTCGAACATGGCCGGCAGGAAGCGACTCGCCTCCGGCAGAAGTTCGAAATCATTGCCGCCCCGCCAATTCCCGTGCATGACGCCCTCCTGTCGGCCGTCTTGTAGGCCTGCGTGACGCCGGGGTCGAATCGCCACTGACCCGCAGGCTCACGACGACTATACTGGCCTCTCCTCTCCCTTTCCTGCACTCGAGGCAAACGGATGGCCTTGCTGCACACCCTGACCACTCCCCTGCGCGCGTTGATGACCCGCGTGATCGCCGCCTGGGTACGGCCACGCCTGATCGAGCCGTCCCCCGATGACCTGGGGATTACCGCCGGCCAGCCGGTGGTCTATGTATTGCCCCGCAACGCCTGGAGCGACGCCTGGCTGCTCGGCTCCTTGACCTCCCGCCATGGACTGCCTGGCGCCGATCGGCGCTATCGCCTCGCGGGACGCCTGTTTCCCGGCAGCCTGGCGCTACCGCTGCCACGCCGACAGCGGCGGCGCCCCCCACGCGGCGAACCGCCCTTCGCGGCATTGATCGAACGCCTCGAAGCCGACCCCGACCTCGAGATACAGCTGGTGCCGGTCAGCATCTTCTGGGGACGCGCGCCGGGCAAGCGGTTCGGCTTCTGGCGCCTGGTTGCCGCCGACAGCTGGCAGCTGACCGGTCGACTGCGCCGATTACTGGCCGTGCTGGTCAACCGCCGCAACGTGGAGGTCCACTTCGGCGCCCCACTGAGGCTTCGCGACCTCTGTCATGGCCACGAGCCGGCGCTGACCAACCGCAAGGCGGCGAGGCTGCTGCGCGTGCATTTTCGGCGGATTCGCACCCGGGTACTGGGTCCGGACATCTCCCACCGCCGCACCCTGATCGAAGGCATGGCGTCGAGCCCCGGGGTCGGCCGAGCCATCGACGAGCTGGCCGGAACGGGTCGCCAGTCGCGGCAACGGCTGAAGCGCCGTGCCCGCCGCTATGGCCACGAGGTCGCCTCCAACATGACCTATCCGGTGCTGCGCTTCATGGACGGCCTGCTTCGGCGACTGTGGAACAGCCTCTATGACGGCGTCGATGTCCATGGCCTGGACGTGATCAAGCCCCTGGCCGAGGACCACACCCTGGTCTATGTGCCCTGTCACCGCAGCCACGTCGACTACCTGCTACTCTCCTATGTGCTCTACCAGGAGGGGCTGATGCCCCCGCATATCGCCGCCGGGCGCAATCTGGACATGCCCCTGGTCGGCCCGCTGCTGCGCCGCAGTGGCGCCTTCTTCCTGCGCCGCAGCTTTCGCGACAACCGCCTGTATGGCGCGGTATTCAACGAATACCTGCATCGCCTGATCGACCGGGGCCATCCCCTGGAGTATTTCATGGAGGGCGGCCGTTCGCGCAGCGGTCGCATGCTGCCGGCACGCCCCGGCATGCTGGCCATGACCCTGCGCTCCTTCCTGCGCAGCCATGCGGCCGGCCAGGGCCAGTCGCTGGCTTTTGTTCCCGTCTATATCGGCTACGAGCGGGTGATCGAAAGCGCCAGCTACCAGCATGAACTGCGCGGAGGCAAGAAGCGCAAGGAGACCCCGCTGGCGCTGCTGCGAGTGCTGGGCAAGCTGCGCCAGCCCTTCGGTCGCGTCAGCCTGAACATCGGCGAGCCATTGCGCCTGGCCGACTACCTGGACCACGAGCTGGGCACGCACTGGCGACAGGAGCAGGCCTCACAGCCGGCGTGGCTCAACTCGCTGGTGCCACGCCTGGGCGAGACGCTGAGCCGACGCATCAATGCCGCCGCCGCCCTCAACCCGGTCAACCTCGTGGCCCTGGTGCTGCTGGCCACTCCTCACCATGCCATCGAGGAACGCCTGCTGGAGCGCCAGCTGTCACTGCTGGCGGCACTCCAGCAAAGCACGCCGGGTGCCGCCCGGACGAGCCTGACGGCGGGCGAGCCCGCCGAGTGGATCACCCGGGCCCTGTCCCTGGGCATGATCCAGCGCCGCCAGCATCCCCTGGGCGACATCCTGCTCGCCGATCCTCATCAGGCCGGCCAGCTGGGCTGGTATCGCAATAACGTGCTGCATCTCTTCGCCCTGGCCGGACTCACCGCCTTCGCCTTCCGCCACCAGGCGCGGCATACGCTCGACGACCTCGAGACCCTGCTCGTTCCCGGCTGGCCGATTATCGCCCGAGAACTGATGGTGCCCACGCCCCCCGACCTGCGCCAGGCCCTGGCGGCGATGCTCGAGGCACTGGTTGAACGGGGACTGCTGGAGCGGGACGACCAGGGGGGCTGGCGGCGCATCGATGACCGCCTGGAGGCGGGTGAAAGCATCGAACTGCTGGGTCAGTTGATGCAGCCATCACTGGAGCGAGGCTATCTGCTGCTCGCCGTCCTGATCGATGCCGGGAGCGAGCGCCTCACGGCCGAGGAGCTGGCCGAGCATAGCCGGTTGCTCGCCGAGCGACTGGCGGTACTCTCGGGGCTCGACGCCCCGGAGTTCTTCGATACGCGGCTGTTCGTCAGCCTGGTGGAGAGCCTGGAGCTGGAGGGCTGGCTATGGCGCAACGCCGCGGATCGGCTGACGTTTGATGGGCGGCTGCGCGACGCGGCCAGGCGTTCGCGGCGACTCTTCGACCCGGCGCTGCGCCATCGCCTGCAACTGATCACCCGTCGCGGCGACTGATCAGCCGGCCTTCAGGCTGCGGTGCACATAGACATCATAGCGGCTGGTCTTGCCCTCGAGCACATGGCGCGGGGCGGGCCCCTCGATCGGCGGCGCCTTCCTCGGCCGCTTGACCACGACCCGGTGGCTGGCGACGTCCAGTGCCGCCTCCAGCAGGCGCGGTGCATCGGCATCGTCGCCGGCCAGGGTCCGGAACAGCCGCATCTCCTTCTTGACCAGCGCCGACTTCTCACGATGCGGAAACATCGGATCCAGGTGAATGACCCGGGGCGGGAATCCGGCCTCGGCCACCCGGGCCTCGAGGTCACGGGCGGCATCGCCGCACACCAGCTCCATGCGCGTGGCGATCTCGGCGGTATCGGCATCGGCCCGAGCCCTGGCCAGGCCATCCTCGAGCAGGGCGAAGATCGCCGGGACCCGCTCCATCATCAATACCCGCGCGCCCAGGCTCGCCAGCACGAAGGCATCACGCCCGAGGCCCGCGGTGGCATCCACCACCGCGGGCGTCACCCCCTGGGAAAACCCGCAGGCACGGGCGACCAGCTGGCCCCGCCCACCACCGAAGCGCCGCCGATGAGCGACGCGCCCCGCGGTAAAATCGACGACCAGCGGCTGCCCGAAGCGCCCGGGGTCACCACTGAGCACCAGACGGCCCTCTCGCCACATCAGCCGCAGCTCGGCATCCTGGGCGCCGGGGAGGCCCAGGCGCTCGGCCAGCTTGGTGTCATCCACCGCTACCGGCGAGCGGCCACTCATTGCGCTCGACTCGTATCCGGCTTCTTCCAGGCCACCTCATTGCGCAGGTAGACCGGCTGGGCCAGATGGGCCGGCTGCCCCCTGCCTTCCTCCAGCGTCGGCATGGCCAGCAACGCCATATCGGCGGCGGCGGCCTCCATCTCGGGGAGGCTCTGGCCCACCCCCGCCTGCACCTCGGCCGACATCTGAGGAAGGAGGCCCCAGCCGGACCCCACCCCGACCCACGCCTGGCCGTCATGACCGGCTGGCAGGCGCAAGCGCTCGGGGGCCATCACCGCCTCATCAAGCAGCGGCGCCGGCAGGCCCTGTGCACAGTCCCAGGCGGCCACATAGATCTCCCCCATCCGGGCGTCCAGGGCGGTCGCCAGATAGCGAAACCCGTGGCGACGATAGGCACCCAGCGCCAGGGCCGCCAGGGTCGAGACGCCGATCAGCGGGCGATCGAGGCCGTAGGCGAGCCCCTGGGCGGTGCCCGCCGCGATACGCAGCCCGGTGAAGGACCCCGGGCCATGGCCGTAGGCGATGGCGTCGAGCTCGGCGGGCCGCACCCCGGCATCGGCCAGCACCTCATCGACCATGGGCAACAGGCGCCGAGTGTGTTCTCGGGGCGTCAGGGCGAAGCGGGAAATCAGCTCGTCGGCGGCGTCGGGGCGCCGCCGCAACAGGGCCGCGGAACAGGCGCTCGAGGAAGCATCCAGGGCCAGCAGGATCGACATGACAGCACCATCTCGGGAAAACGGGCCGCCATTATACGCGGTCGGGCCCCGGACGACGATGGCCCGCTTTACGCGGGCCATCCTGGTTGCCGGATCCGGCCGCAAGGTGCGGGCGCGGCGCCGTTTCGGCGAAGGGCCTATCGGCCTTCGAGTGCCTTGAGCACCTGGGCCTTGATCTCGTCGACGCTGCCGACGCCTTCCACGCGGTGGTAGGTCGGTGCGGCCTCGGCATCCTGCTCGGCCCAGGCCTGATAGTAGTCGACCAGCGGCGCGGTCTGCTCATGATAGACCGCCAGGCGATTGCGCACGGTGGATTCGCGGTCGTCATCGCGCTGAATCAGCGCCTCACCGGTCACGTCATCCTTGCCCTCTTCCCTGGGCGGATTATGGTCCACGTGGTAGATGCGCCCCGAGCCCGGGTGCACGCGACGCCCGGCCAGGCGGCTGACGATCTCCTCGTCTTCCACGGCGATCTCGAGCACATGGTCGAGCTTCACTCGCGCGTCCTTCATGGCGTCGGCCTGGGGGATGGTGCGCGGGAAGCCATCGAACAGGAAGCCATTGGCACAATCCGGCTGGGCGATGCGCTCCTTGACCAGGGCGATGATGATATCGTCGGATACCAGGCCGCCGCTGTTCATGATCTCCTTGACCTTGACGCCCAGCTCGCTGCCTTCCTTGATGGCGGTCCGCAGCATGTCACCGGTAGAGATCTGCGGAATGTTGAAGCGTTCACAGATAAACTGGGCCTGGGTGCCCTTGCCGGCACCGGGGGCGCCCAACAGGATCATTCGCATGTCAGTATCCTCGTGGTCAAGTGGTTGTCAAATCTGAAGAATTATTGGGGAAGGAACGATAACCGCGGCCCACGACCGGCACAAGCGCCGGACACTGCCGAACCCCCTCCGGGATAAAAAAGCGTCTTTTATTTCAAGGATATCGGCCCGAATTGCACTTTGGTCTTGGCAGCCGAACCTAGGCCAGAAATGACGACGGCGCCCGAAGGCGCCGTCGTCTGGCGGCAGGGCCCAGGCCCTACATCAGCAGCCGACGAATGTCGGTCAACAGCCGTCCCAGCAGCGCGGTAAAGCGTGCCGCATCGGCGCCGTTGACGGCCCGATGGTCATAGGACAGGCTCAGCGGCATCATCAACCGCGGCTGGAAGGTCGCGCCATCCCATACCGGCTTCATCGAGGCCTTGGAGACCCCCAGAATGGCCACCTCCGGCGCATTGACGATGGGGGTAAAGGCGGTACCGCCGATGGAGCCCAGGCTGGAGATGGTGAAACAGCCACCGGTCATCTCCTCGCGCTTGAGCTTCTTCGACTGCGCCTTGCCGGCCAGCGCCACCGACTCCTTGGCCAGCTCGATCAGCGACTTCTGGTCGGCATCGCGAATCACCGGCACCATCAGGCCGTCGGGCGTGTCCACGGCAATGCCGATATGCACGTACTTCTTGTGCACGATGGTGTCGCCGTCGCTCTTCAGGCTGACGTTGAACTGCGGGTACTGACGCAGCGCGAAGGCACAGGCCTTGATCAGGAAAGGCAGCGGCGTGAGCTTGGCCCCCTGGGCCTCCGCCTCGGCCTTCATGGACTTGCGGAAGGCCTCCAGCTCGGTGATGTCCGCCTCGTCGAACTGGGTGACATGGGGCAGATTGACCCAGCTGCGATGCAGGTTGGTGGCCCCCATCTTCATCAGGCGGCCCATGGATGTCTCTTCCACTTCGCCGAACTGGCTGAAGTCCTGATCCGGGATCGGCGGAATGCCCGAGCCCGACGCCGCCGGTGCCGCCTGGGCCTTGCCCTGGCCGGCCATCACCTGCTGGACGTAGGCGTGCACATCCTCCTTGAGAACCCGGCCCTTGGGCCCGCCGGGCTTGACCAGGGCGAGGTCCACACCCAGTTCGCGAGCCAGCATGCGCACCGCGGGGCCGGCATGGACCAGCTTGCCGTCGCGGGGCTTGTGCGCCGCCATCTCGGCCTCCGGGCTCGGCGTGCCAGGCGCTCTCGAGGCGGGCCTTTCGGCCTTGGGCGATTCGGGCCGCGCTGGCTCGGGCCGCTTCTTCCCGGCCGCCGGCGCGGCGGCGACGGTCTCGATATAGCCGATCAGATCGCCTTCGGAGATGCTGTCGCCTTCCTTGACGGAGAGCTCCACCAGCTTGCCCTTGACCGGGCTCGGGACATCCATGGAGGCCTTGTCGGACTCCAGGGTGATCAGCGGCGCCTCTTTCTCGACCTCGTCGCCCTCGGCCACGGCCACCTCGATGATCGGCACATCGCTGGCGCCGCCCAGGTCCGGGACACGGACCTCCTGACGCTGGGGCTCACCCGCGCCCGGGGCCGTGTCTTCCTCGGCCTCTTCCGGCGCCTTTGAGCCGCCAGCGGTCTCGCCGGCAGAGGGTGCCGGGGCCTCATTCTCGGCCGGCTCACCGCCCTCGTCGGCAATCTCCATGGTGCCGATCACATCGCCTTCCGAGACGGTGTCACCCTCCTTGACGCTCAGGCGGGTCAGCCGGCCGGCGTGGGGGCTGGGCACATCCATGGAGGCCTTGTCGGACTCCAGGGTAATCAGCGCCGCCTCCGCGGCGACCTCCTCACCCTCGGCCACGACCACATCGATCACCTCGACATCGCTGTCGCCTCCCAGGTCGGGTACGGTGATCTCAACGCTGCGCTTGCCACCGCCGTTGGCCGGCGGCTTTGCCGCGGCCGGCTCGGGTTCCTTCTCCGGCGCCGGGGCACTCTGCTGCTCGGCGGCCGGCTCGGGCTCACCCGCGCCTTCGACTTCCAGTTCGACGATAGCGTCTCCCTCCGAGACGGTATCGCCTTCCTTGACCAGCACCCTGGCCACCTTGCCGCCCTGGGGAGACGGCACATCCATGCTGGCCTTGTCGGACTCCAGGGTGATCAGGGTGTCCTCGGCCTCGATGACATCGCCTTCCGACACCGCGATCTCGATAATTTCCACATCGGTATCGCCGCCGATGTCCGGTACTTTGATGATTTCGCTACTCAAGGTCGCGCTCCTTCCAAATCGTGCCTGGAAGGGACGGGCATCCGCCCGCCCCACCGGATCAGTCGGTCAGCGGATTCGGCTTGGCCGGATCGATGTTGTACTTGCTCAGCGCCTCGCCGATCAACTTGCGATCGACCTCGCCACGTTCGGCCAGCGCCTTGAGCGCCGCCACCGCCACGAAATGACGATCGACCTCGAAGAACTCGCGGAGCTTCTCTCGCGTATCCGAACGCCCGAAGCCATCGGTACCCAGCACATGGAAGTCGGTCGGCACCCAGGCACGCACCTGATCGGCGAACAGGCGCATATAGTCGGTCGATGCGATGGCCGGCCCCTGGCGCCCCTCGAGGCAACGCGTCACATGGGGCTTGCCCGGCTCGGCCTCGGGGTCGAGGAAGGCCTGGCGATCCAGTGACAGCGCCTCTCGACGCAACTCGTTGAAGCTGGTGACGCTCCAGATATCGGCACCCACGCCCCAGTCGTCGCGCAACAGCTCGGCGGCGGCCTCGACCTCGCGCAGGATGGTACCGGAGCCCATCAGCTGCACCCGGGCCTTGTCACCCTGAGTCTCGCGCAGCAGATACATGCCCTTGATGATGTCGTCGGCAGGCACCTCCTCCATCTCGGGCTGCTCGTAGTTCTCGTTCATCACCGTCAGGTAGTAGAAGCACGGCTCCTTGTCGACGAACATCCGCTGCAGGCCGCTCTGCACGATCACCGACACCTCATGGGCATAGGTGGGGTCGTAGCTACGGCAGTTGGGGATCATCGACGCCTGGAGATGGCTGTGGCCATCCTGGTGCTGCAGGCCTTCACCGTTGAGCGTGGTGCGCCCGGCGGTACCGCCCACCATGAAGCCACGCGCCTGCAGGTCGCCAGCGGCCCAGGCCAGGTCGCCGATACGCTGGAACCCGAACATCGAGTAGTAGATGTAGAACGGCAGCAGCGGCAGGCCATGGTTGGCGTAGGACGTTGCCGCGGCGATCCACGAGGACATGGCCCCGGCCTCGGTGATGCCCTCCTCGAGCACCTGGCCGGCCTTGTCCTCGCGATAGAACATCAGCTGGCCCTTGTCCATCGGCTCATACTTCTGGCCACCGGGGCTGAAGATACCCAGCTGACGGAACATGCCTTCCATGCCGAAGGTACGTGCCTCGTCGGGCACGATGGGCACCACCTGCTTGCCGAACCCCTTGTGCTTCACCAGGCCGTTGAGGATCCGCACGAAGGCCATGGTGGTAGACACCTCGCGCCCCTTGGAGCCGCCCATCTGGCTGGCGAAGATCTTGTCGTCCAGGCCGGGAATATCGAGCGCCTCGAAGTCATGCTGGCGCGCCGGCAGATAGCCTCCCAGGCGCTCGCGCTGGAGATGCATGTACTTCATCTCGGGCGTGTCGTCGGCCGGCTTGTAATACGGAATTTCGTGCTCGATCGCCTCGTCGGAAACCGGAATCCCGAAGCGGTCGCGGAAGCGCTTCAGCACCTCCGGGTCATCGATGGACTTGACCTGGTGCGCCTCGTTGTCCGCCTCGCCGCCATCGGCACCCAGGCCGTAGCCCTTGACGGTATGCGCCAGCACGACGGTGGGGCGCCCGTTGGCGTTGTTCACCGCCTCATGGTAGGCCGCATAGACCTTGAACGGGTCATGGCCGCCACGGTTGAGCTTCCAGATATCGTCATCCGACATATCCTTGACCATTTCGGCGGTCTCGGGATAGCGCCCGAAGAAGTGCTCACGCGTGTAGGCACCGCCGTTGGACTTGTAGTTCTGGTACTCGCCGTCGACGGTCTCGTCCATCACCTTCTGCAGAACGCCCTTCTTGTCGTTCTCGAAGAGCTGGTCCCACAGGCGACCCCAGACCACCTTGATGACGTTCCAGCCGGCACCACGGAAGACGCCCTCGAGCTCATCCATGATCCGTGAGTTGCCGCGCACCGGGCCGTCGAGACGCTGCAGGTTGCAGTTGATCACGAAGATCAGATTATCGAGCTTCTCGCGGCTGGCCAGGTGGATCGCCCCCAGGGACTCCGGCTCGTCACACTCACCGTCGCCCATGAAGCACCAGATCTTGCGATCCTGCATCGGCTGCAGGTCACGCTGGTCCAGATACTTCATCACATGGGCCTGATAGATGGCCATGATCGGGCCCAGGCCCATGGAGACCGTGGGCAGCTGCCAGAAGTCCGGCATCAGCCAGGGGTGCGGGTAGGACGATAGTCCATTGCCGTCGACCTCCTGGCGATAGCGGTCCATCTGCTCCTCGGTGAGGCGCCCCTCGAGGAAGGCCCGTGCGTAGATGCCCGGTGAACTGTGGCCCTGGATGAAAATCAGGTCGCCCTTGAAGTCACCGTTGGCCGCGCGGAAGAAGTGGTTGAACCCCACTTCATAGAGGGTCGCGCTGGACATGTAGCTGGCCAGGTGGCCGCCGATGCCCTTGTGCTTGCGGTTCGCCCGGGTCACCATCGCCGCCATGTTCCAGCGGATCATGGAGCGAATCTTGCGCTCCATGAACATGTCCCCGGGCATCGGCGCCTCGCGATGCACCGGAATGGTGTTGCGGTGGGGGGTGGTCGCCGAGAAGGGGGGCTGGGTACCGTCACGACGCAGGCGGTCGGCCAGGCGGGTGAGCAGGTGTCGAGCGCGCTCCTCACCCTCGTACTCCAGGACCGATTCGAGGGATTCCAACCACTCTGCTGTCTCGACCGGGTCGAGATCCTCTCTTGCCTCCAGACTCATAGACGTCTCTCCGAATGACGATGGATGTTGCGTGCCCGCTGCGGTGCGGAAGGCAGGGCGTCCTCTCGCCAGAGAGGTCTATCACCCCGAGCTTTGTGTAATTTTATTACGTTACGACGCAAAAAAATCGCCGTTTCTGTGCGAAAGATACCGTATACCTCGCCTCCTGCCAAAGCAAGTTCATATGGAATCTTTTTCCATATAAAAAAATACTGCACCGCAACACAACGAGTTAGCGCCATAACCAGCCAGAAAATCGACGGCGGTCAAGGAGATGTAACTAAACTACCGTTTGAAGCAGGCAAGAAAGCGATTCGGTCACGGTATCCGGCGAGCACCGAGCCGCTGATAAAAGTAGGCCCAGTCGAAGGCGGGGCCGGGGTCACGCTTGCGCAACGGCGCCACCTGGGCGTGACCGGTGACACGCGACGCCTCGAGGGCGGGATAGGCGGCGAAGAGCGCGAGGGTGACCTCGGCCAGGCGTTCATACTGGGCGCCGCTATAGGCCGAGACCTCGTCGCCTTCCAGCTCGATGCCAATGGAAAAGTCGTTGAGGGCAGTGCGCCAGCGACCGCCATCACGCCAGCAGGAGCGTCCCGCATGCCAGGCGCGACGCCCGAAGGGCACGAACTGCACGCATTCGCCATCGCGGCGGATCAACAGATGGGCCGAGACCCGCAACCCCTGAATGGACGCGAAGAAGGGATGGGCTTCGGGGTCGAGGCGATTGGTGAACAGCCGCTCGATATGCGGCCCCCCGAACACCCCCGGCGGCAGGCTGATGGAGTGCAACACCAGCAGCGACACCTCCCCGAGCGGGCGCTCATCACAGTTGGGGGATGGCACCCGCCGTGCTCCCGCCAGCCAGCCCTGTTGAATCGCCATGCGTCTCCCCTGACGTCACCGGTGTGGATTGCCTATAATGAACGTCCTTGACCACCCCGGCCACCCCCGCCGGCGCCAACCCCACGAGTGACCCGCATGGACTATCCGGACACACAGACCTATCACACCAAGCTCGTCGAAGAGATTCGCGAGGCCGCCGCGCGTCTGCTGGCCGAAGACGTCGGCCCGGGCGATATCACCGCCCAGCTGATTCCTGACGAGCAGTTCGCCAGGGCCCGGGTCATCACCCGCGACGCCTGCGTACTGTGCGGCGTGGCCTGGGTCGATGAGCTGTTTCGCCGCCTCGACACCACGGTGACCCTGCGCTGGCAGGCCGCGGACGGCGATGCCCTGGCGGCCGGCCAGTGCTTTCTCGAGCTGGAGGGGTCGGCACGCAGCCTGCTCACCGGCGAACGCGCGGCACTCAATCTGCTGCAGACGCTATCGGCCACCGCCACCCATACGCGCCACTACGTCGACCTGGTCGGCGATACCGGCGTACGCCTGCTCGACACCCGCAAGACCCTGCCCGGCCTGCGCCTGGCTCAGAAGTATGCGGTCGCCTGCGGCGGCGGGCACAACCACCGCATCGGGCTATGGGACGCCTTCCTGATCAAGGAGAACCATATCGCCGCCTGCGGTGGCATCGAGGCGGCGGTAAGCGCGGCGCGGCGCATCGCCAGCGACCTTCCGGTGGAAGTGGAGGTGGAGACCCTTGCCGAGCTGGACCAGGCCCTGGCGGCCGGCGCCGACGTCATCATGCTCGATAACTTCGGCCTCGACGAGCTGCGTGAGGCCGTGCGGCGCACCGCCGGCAAGGCGACCCTGGAGGCCTCGGGCAACGTCGACCGGAACACCCTGCGGGCCATCGCCGAGACCGGTGTCGACTGCATTTCCAGCGGCGCCCTGACCAAGGACATCAAGGCGGTCGACCTCTCCATGCGCCTGGAAGACTAGGTTTCCAGCGCGACCAGCGCCTTTTCCAGCCGATGGCGCGGCAGCTGCTCGCCATCGCGCTCCACGGTTTCCTCCCCCAGGTCGCGCCAGCCACGCCGCACCAGGCCCGGGGCCAGCATCAGGCTCGCCCCGATGCTGGCCCGCCCGACGCCCCGCTCGATCAATAGCCGTTCGGCGTGAATCAACAGCGCCGAGCCAATGCCGCGGCGCGCCAGGGAGGGCCAGGTATAGAGCGTCACGATGCGCCCGCTATGGAGTTCCAGCTCGAGAAAGCCCACGCAACGGCCATCGCACTCCGCCACCAGCGTGGTATAGAGGGCATGACGCGCCGCCCAGGCGCTGGGGTCGCGCGGTAACGCGGATACCCAGGCCTCGCGCTGAGGCTTGCTGTAGTGGGCCGCAGCGCCCTGCATCACCGCATGATGGAAGACCTCGGCCTGATCAACGGCGTCCTTCGCCAGGGCCTCGCGATAGCGAATCCGCGGGGCCCGGCGACGCGGGGCCTCGCTCTCCGGCGCTGTTACAGTCTCGTTCATGAAAGCCTCGCGAGATTGAATATTGCCGAAAGACTACACAACGCCGGCCGACAGGCCAACCACGCTCGCCGCCTCGGCAGGGGCCAGGCATAATGAGCGACATGAGCCATCACTGCGCCCCCTCAACCGTTACCCTGTCGCCTCTCGGCATCCTCGAGAGCGATTTTCCCGACAAGTTCGGCGTCCCTCGTCAGCCCGGCCTGGCCCCGTCGGCTCGCGCGACCCTCCGGCTTCTCTCCCCCTATGATGATCCGTTGACGGTAAGAGGACTGGATGCCTTCAGCCATCTTTGGCTCACCTTCGTCTTCCACCAGAGCCCCGAACGCTGGTCGGCGCTGGTGCGTCCGCCGCGCCTCGGAGGCAATCGCCGGGTCGGCGTCTTCGCCAGCCGCAGCACGCATCGTCCCAACCGCCTGGGGCTATCGCTGGTCGAACTGCTCGGGGTCGACACCCGGGGTGGCGTGAGGCTCCACCTCGCCGGCGCCGACCTGATAAGCGGCACCCCGGTACTGGACATCAAGCCCTACCTGCCCTGGGCCGAGGCCAGGCCCGACGCGCGCGCGGGCTTCGCCCCCGAAGCGCCCCGTCGGCTGCCGGTGCATCTGACCCACACCGCCGAGACGGCGCTGGCCAGGCGCGAAGACGCCGCCTCGCTACGCCGGCTGATCGAGGAAGTCCTGAGCCAGGACCCGCGGCCCGCCTACCGACACGACGACGAGACGCGTCGCTATGGCGTTCGCCTGCGCGACCTGGACATACACTTTCGCATCGCGACGGGGCCCGACGGCACCAGCATCCTGGAGGTCCTGGATATCCAGCCGGCGTGAACGACCAAGGGCCCCGCAGGGCCCTTGGTGATACCTGCCCGACGCCTCGGCCTCAGTCGAAGCTGACCCCGATACGCCGCCCGACCTCCTCGTAGGCCTCGATCACGCCGCCGAGCCCCTGGCGGAAACGGTCCTTGTCGAGCTTCTCGCGGGTCTCGGCATCCCACAGCCGGCAACCGTCCGGGGAAAACTCGTCGCCCAGCACGACCCGCCCCTCGAACAGGCCGAACTCCAGCTTGTAATCCACCAGCAGCAGGCCACCCTCGGCGAACAGCTCCTTGAGCACGCCGTTGACCTTGAAGGTCAGGGCCTTCATCTCGGCTAGCTGGTCGGCGGTGGCCCAGCCGAAGGTCTCGGCCAGGGACTCATTGACCATGGGATCGTGGAGGGCGTCGTTCTTGAGGAACAGCTCGAAGGTAGGCGACGCGAGTTCCTGGCCCTCGGTGACACCCAGGCGCTTGACCAGGCTTCCCGCCGCGATATTGCGCACCACACACTCGACCGGAATCATCTCCAGCGCCTTGACCAGGCTCTCGGTATCGGAAAGGCGTTTCTCGAAGTGGGTGGGCACACCCGCCTCGGCCAGCGTCTCCATGATAAAGGCATTGAAGCAGTTGTTGACCATGCCCTTGCGGGTCAGCGACTCCATGCGTTCGCCGTCGAAGGCGCTGGTATCGTCGCGGAATTGCAGTATCACGCGGTCGCTGTCATCGGTGGCGAAAACCGACTTGGCCTTGCCGGCGTAGAGTTCTTGACGCTTTTCCATGGAAGCCTCCGGAGGGCTTGATGAGGTGGAAGATTGCAGGCTCAGGCGATGGCCTGCCACGCCAGGCCATCGTCCTGGCAGGCGACCATCAGCCGTGATGTGTCACCGTCGAGCAGGGGCACCAGGGCCTCCAGCGCCAGCTCGGGACGGTTATTGTGTTCAGATAGATGCGAACAGGCGATTCGCTGTAACCGGTCGAGGCCCAGACGGGCCAGCAGTGTCGCCGCCTGAGCGTTGGCCAGGTGCCCCCAGTCGCCTCCCACCCGGCGCTTTAGCCGCGGCGGATAGGGACCCTCGGCGAGCATCCGGACATCATGATTGCACTCCAGCACCAGCGCATCACAGCCGGCGAAGGCTCGGACGACGTGTTCGGTTGGGTGGCCGATATCGGTGAGTAGCCCCAGGTGACGCCCGCCCCCCTGAATGCGGAACTGCACCGGTTCGCGAGCGTCATGCGGCACGGTCACGGGGTCGATACACAGGCCCTTCACCTCGAATCGCACCTGGGGGGTGATCCAGCGACGCTCGGGCAGCTCACCCAGGCGGCCGCTGGCCCAGCTGCCCGGGGTCAGCCATACCGGCACCCCATGGCGTCGGGCCAGGGGCCCTACCCCTCGGATATGGTCGCCATGCTCATGGGTCACCAACAGGGCGTCGAGCTGCCGCGGGTGCAGGCCCAATCGGGCCAGCCGGCGCTCGGCGTCGCGCAGCGTAAAGCCGCAGTCCACCAGCACATGGGTCTCGCCATCGCTGACCAGGGTGGCGTTTCCCTTGCTACCGCTGCCCAGCGAGGCGAAGCGCAGCCGCCCGTGACACCTTGTGACAGCGGGATACGCCGTCGTCATCAGCGCAGCAGGCTCGCCACGCGTTCCAGCAGCTCACGCTTGTCCTCGGCACCGAGGTCACCCTCGTCGGCGGCCTCGGCGCGCAGCAGGGTCCGCTCGGGGCCGTCGCTTTCCAGCATCAGGCGAATCTCCTGCGGCGACTCCGACGTCACCAGCCCCTTCCAGAAGCCTTCGCGACGCTCGGAAAGCGGCAGATAGCGAAGGCGATGGGAGTACTCTGTCGGCGTGCCTTCCAGCAGCTCGCGCCGCCCCTCGACGGTGAAGTCCTGCTTGAGCTGATAGTCGAGCTCGGCCCAGGTACGCTCGATATCCAGCGGCACCTCGACCCGCCACTCTCCGCCACGCTGGACGAGGCCCAGGCGCTCCCCGCCTGCCAGGCGCTGGGCCTGCAGGGAGGCGGTGCCGGACGCCGTGGCACTGCGTGCACTGAAGTACTGCTCCAGGGCATCTAGGCAGGCCCCCGCCGGATGCCCGGCCTGGTCACAACGCACCTCGCTGTCACCCGAGCGCACTCCCCGGCGCACGCTCAGGCGCCCCTGGCGAGTCTCGATCACCCCGCGGGCCGTGTCGCTGGCGACGACATCCAGCCCTCGGCGGCGGGCAAACGCCTCCAGCTGGGGCCAGACACTGTCCGGGCCAGCCGCCACGACCAGCCAGGCGTCATCACCCACGCGGCGGGACTCGACGAACTCACGCTGAATCCGACCGGCACCCAGTGGTTGCGGCGCGGGGGCCTCGAAGCCGTCCGTCGGCTCACGGAAGTCGGAAACCGCCTCGGGGACCGGCATGACGTCACGGAAGCGCTCGGGGTCGCGAGTCTCGGGGAGCACCAGGGGCCTTGCCTGACGGGCGTCGACATAGTCGATATTGCGGTCGTGGTGGTAGCCGTCACCAAAGGCGCAGCCACCCAGGGCGACGAGCGCCGCCAGGGGTAGCCATTTCAGCGCTGAATTCATGGAGTTACCTTGCATTAAAATATCCAGGGGCCGGCACGGCGCCGATCAATCGTCGATCAGCCCGGCCAGCTGCAGGGCTTCGCTGATGGTGGAATGATACTTCTCGGAAAGCCACGTCAGCGGCAGGCGAATCCCCGGCTCGAGAAGCGTCATGCGATTCAGCGCCCACTTGACGGGAATCGGGTTCGCCTCGATACCGAGGTTGGTATGCAGCGGCATCAGGCGGGTATTGAGCTGATGAGCGCGCTCGGCATCCCCGGCAATGGCGGCGGCGCAGAGGTCATGCATGGCCTGGGGCGCCACATTGGCTGTCACCGAGATATCGCCGTTACCGCCCATCAGCATGAAGTCGCAGGCGGTGCCATCATCGCCCGAGTAGAGCATGAAGCCGCTGCCCTTGAGGCGCCCGATCAGGTCCTCGGCACGCTCCAGGTTGCCGGTGGCATCCTTGAGGCCGACGATATTATCCACCTCGGCGAGACGCAGCACGGTCTCGTTGTAGAGATCGGAGCAGGTCCGGCCGGGCACATTGTAGAGGATGACCGGCAGGTCGCTGCCCTCGGCCACCGCCTTGAAGTGGCGATAGAGCCCCTCCTGGGTCGGCTTGTTGTAGTAGGGACATACCGACAGGCAGTAGTCCGCTCCCACTTCGTGGGCGTAACGCGCCAGCTCGACGGCTTCGGAGGTAGCATTCGCGCCCGTCCCGGCAATCACCGGAATACGCCCGTCGACCTCATCCACCACGGCCCGAATCACATCGAAGTGTTCGGCAAACGACATGGTCGTGGGCTCGCCGGTGGTGCCGGCGGCGACGATGCCATCGGTGCCGTGATCGAGATGGAAGTTCACCAGGCGGCGCAGGGCCTCCCAGTCGATATCGCCATTGACCTTCATCGGCGTCGCCAGGGCGACGATGCTTCCCGTGACCATCCTCTCTATCCTCTCGGTTCGACTGCTACCGGCTCGATTGGCCGCACGGCGCCCCGGCCACGCCGGAGCCCAGAAAGGGGCAAGACGTGCCCCAAGGATCAAATGGTACTCAGGCGGCTCAGACCTGTACAGCGGCGAGGCCACATTCCGCGCGCGGCTTTGACAGCCGACCAACGGTTGCGTGTAATCGACGCCTCGCCACTCTCACCCAGGAGATTCCCATGAGTATCAGCATCGGCCAGCCGGCTCCCGACTTCACGGCCCTCGCCACCGGTGACGCCAGCGTCACCCTCTCCCAGTTCAGGGGCCGCCAGGTCGTGCTCTACTTCTACCCCAGGGCCAACACCCCCGGCTGCGCCACCGAAGGCGGCGACTTCCGCGACCGCAAGGCCGCCCTCGAGGCCGCCAACACCGTTGTTCTCGGCGTTTCCCGGGATGGCATTCGCGCCCAGGAGAACTTCAAGGCGAAGCAGGACTTCAACTTCGACCTTATCTCCGACAAGGACGAGGCCGTGTGCCAACAGTTCGGCGTCATCAAGCTCAAGAAGCTGTACGGCAAGGAGCATCTCGGCATCGAGCGCAGCACCTTCCTGATCGACAGCGAGGGCAAGCTGGCACATGAATGGCGAGGCGTGAAGGTCAAGGGCCACGCCCAGGAGGTGCTGGAGGCGGCACAGGCCTTGAATGCCGGCACCCTGGGCACCGACTGATATCCAATGGGGCGTCACCGGCGCCCCTACTCTCCTACCACCGCGTCACCGCTCTCGCTCTCACTCTCGCTCTGCCGGTGACGGCTGACGCCCCTCGGCCAGGCATAGACCAGCGCCTTGAGCAGGGTCGCCAGGGGAATGGCGAAGAAGATGCCCCAGAACCCCCAGATCCCGCCGAAGAACAGTACCGCCACGATGATCGAGACCGGGTGCAGGTTGACCGCCTCGGAGAACAACACCGGAACCAGCACATTGCCATCCAGCGCCTGAATGACGCCGTAGGCGACCAGCACATAGAGAAATTCGTCGCTCATGCCGAAATGAAAGCCCGCCACCGCGGCCACCGGCAGGGTGGCGACCGCCGCGCCAATATAGGGCACCAGCACCGAGAATCCGACCAGCACCGCCAGCAGGGCGGTATAAGGCAGCCCGAAGAAGGCGAAGGTCAGGAAGGCCACGATGCCCACGATCATGATCTCGATAAACTTGCCGCGCACATAGTTGGCGATCTGGCTGTCCATCTCGTGCCAGATACGGGTCATCAGGGCTCGCTTGCGAGGCAGCAGCGACAGGATGAAGCCCACCAGACGCTCACGATCCTTGAGCAGGAAGAACACCAGGATCGGCACCAGCACCAGGTAGATGATCAACGCCAGGACGTTACCCAGCGAGGCCAGGGACAGGGAGAGCGCCCGCTGTCCGAACTGGGTCATCTCGCGGCCGGCCACGGCGATCCAGTTCTGGATCTGATCGGGGGTGACCAGCTGCGGGTAACGCTCCTGAAGATCATCCAGCAGACGCTGTCCGCTGGCGAACATTCTTGGCGTCTCCTGCACCAGTGCCACCAACTGGTTCCATATCAGCGGCATCAGGATGAAGGCCATGGCCAGCAACAGCCCCATGAACCCCAGAAATACCAGGGTCACGGCCAGAAACTGTGGCACGCGGTGCCGCTCCAGCCAGCTTACCGCCCCCTGGAGCAGGAAGGCGATCACCAGGGCGGTCAGGAAAGGCGCCAGCATGCGGCCCAGGAAGATCACCACGGCAAATCCCAGCACCAGCACTACCAGCAGGATCACCGCCTCCTCATCGGACAGGTAGTGGTCGACCCAGCCCTTGAGCACGGCACGCAGCGTCATGTGACGCGCCCCTCGCCCTTGCGAATCCAGTAGCGGTAGACGCTATCGCGCTCCTCCCTGGCCGGCATCTCGTGGACGCTCTGTTCGATATAGGTGGCGAAGTCTCGCCAGGAACCGGCGTCCGTGGCCCTCACCTCGAGAACCTGGCCGGCCTCGAGCCTGGAGAGCGCCTGCTTGGCCTTGAGCAGAGGAAGCGGGCACGGCAGTCCGCAGACGTCGAGCACTTGGTCGGGTTGCAGAGACATGTAGACTCCCGGGAGGATGCAGGATAGCGCCGCCGAACTCGAGCGGCGGGAAACCCTAGAATTTAAAGGCACTTTGCGGGGCGAATCAATGTCAGAGTGTGGGCCCGCCTCGCCCCAAGGAGAGCTTGCCCATGCTATCGCGCCCCCTCCCCCGCGTCGCCGCCCTGCTGATGGGGCTGTCCCTGGCGCTGCCTGCCGCCGGCCAGTGGATCGAACCCGGCTGGGAAAGCAACGCCGACCTGCCCAGCCTGTCGGCGCCGGACAGTCGCGTCGCCGGCGACGAGGAGTATCGGCTTGGGCGCGCCTGGCTGCGCCAGTTTCGGGCCCGTGCCCCGGAGTGGCAGGACCCCATCGCCCAGGCCTATGTCGAGTCGCTGCTCGCCCGCCTGGCTTCCCACGGCGGCCTCGGCGGCACTCGAATGATCGTGACCCTGGTCGACAGCCATCGCCTCAATGCCTTTGCGGTGCCGGGCGGCGTGGTCGGGGTCAACGCGGGGCTGTTTGCCTTCGCCGACCAGGAGGCGGAGCTGGTCTCGGTCCTGGCCCACGAGCTCGGCCACCTCGCCCAGCGCCACTATTCGCGCCGTCAGGCCCGCGCCGAGCAGACCCAGGTCCCCGCCATGGCCGCCATGCTGGCCGGCATGCTGATCGCCGCCGCGGGGGGAGGCGACGCCGGCATCGGGGTCGCCATGGGCTCCCAGGCCGCCTTCATCCAGGACCAGCTGGCCTACTCGCGGCGCTACGAGCAGGAGGCCGACCGCCTGGGCCTGCAGACCATGGTCGAGGCCGGCTACGACCCCGAGGCCATGACATCGATGTTTCGCGCCATGCAGCGCCTGGCGAGCCTCCAGGGTGGCACGCCCCCCGAATTCCTGCTGACTCACCCGCTTACCGAATCGCGCATCAGCGATACCGCCTCACGCGCCTCTCGGCTCTCCGGGCAAGGCCGCCGCGATGACGTGCAATATCACCTGGTCCGCGCCAGGGCGCTGCTGGCCATTCATTCGCGAACGCCCGGCCAGGCGGCCACCCGACTGGCCCAGGACGAGGCGCCCCAGGAGGCGAAACAGTACCTGGAGGCCCTGATCAATGCCGAGCGAGGCGATACCGATGCGGCGCTGCGCCGGCTAGATGCCCTGGCCCGCGCGCTACCCGATATCACCCTGATTCCCGCCTCGGCGGCCGAAGTGGCCTTTTCCGCCGGCCGCATCGATGACGCCATCGAACGCGGCCAACGCCTGTTACGCCTGGTGCCGGGGCATGTGCCGACCACCCTCACCCTCGCCGAGGCGCAGCTGCAGCGCGACCCCGACGCGGCATGGCACCTGCTGCGCGACCTGGCCAAGCGTCGTCCCGAGGACCCTCGCGTGTTTGCCCTGCTAACCGAAGCCGCGGGACGCAGCGGCCGCGAGGCCCTCGGTCACCTGGCCCGCGCAGAGCATCAGCAGCTGACCGGACACATCACCGACGCCATCCGGCAGCTCGGCGTGGCTCGCCGCGTGGCCGAGCGCGAAGGCGACGCCGCCGCCACGGCACGCATCGAGCAGCGCTACGAGGCGTTTCTCGGCTATCGAGAAACGCTGGAGAAGTTTCAATAACGCCGGAAGCCGGAAGCCGGAAGCCGGAAGCCAAAATATCGCCACCGAAACTCCCGGCAAGGATTTTTCTTACAGCGTAAAGCGTATGGCGTACGACTCTCGGCGTAGCCGAGCGCGTCTAGCGCTGGAAGTTGAGCATCCGCTCCAGCGGCTTCAGCGCCGCCTGGCGCAGCTCGTCATCGACCCGGACCTCGCCATGACCGTGACGCAGGGCGTCGGCCAGGTTATCCAGGGCGTTCATCGCCATCCAGGGGCAGTGGGCGCAGCTTTTGCAGGTGGCGCCATTGCCGGCGGTAGGCGCCTCGAACAGGGTCTTCTCCGGCACGGCCTGCTGCATCTTGAAGAAGATGCCGCGGTCGGTGGCCACGATCAGCTTGTCATTGGGCAGCTCCTTGGCCGCCTTGATCAGCTGGGACGTGGAGCCGGTGACATCGGCCAGCTCCACCACCGAGGCCGGAGACTCCGGATGCACCAGTACCGCGGCCTCCGGATACAGCCCCTTGAGGTCCTCGACGCCCTTCGACTTGAACTCTTCATGGACGATGCAGGCCCCATCCCAGAGCAGCATGTCGGCCCCGGTCTGCTTCTGGATATATCCCCCCAGATGCTTGTCCGGGGCCCACAGAATCTTCTCGCCGCGGGCCTGGAGGTGCTCGATCACGTCCACGGCGATAGAGGAAGTCACCACCCAGTCGGCACGCGCCTTCACCGCCGCCGAGGTGTTGGCATAGACGACCACGGTGCGGTCCGGATGGTCATCGCAGAAGGCGCTGAACTCATCGCTCGGACACCCCAGATCCAGCGAGCACGTCGCCTCCAGGGTGGGCATCAGCACGCGTTTCTCCGGGGACAGGATCTTGGCGGTCTCCCCCATGAAGCGCACACCGGCCACTATCAGGGTGTCGGCGGGATGACGCGCCCCGAAGCGCGCCATCTCCAGCGAGTCCGCCACGCACCCACCGGTCTCCTCGGCGAGCTGCTGGATGGCATCATCGGTGTAATAGTGGGCCACCAGGACGGCATTGTGGGCCTCGAGGAGCCGCTTGATCTCCTCGGCGCGCGCCTGATCCTCGGCGGGAATACGGGTAGGGCAATAAGTGCGGGTCAGATGCTCACGCACCTGGGCACGGGAAGTCATGATCGTCATCGTGTCTACCACTGTGACCGGCAGGGGCTCCCCCTGCATATTATGGGAGCATCCCTGCCACGCGCTCCGCGTGGCTGAATGCGCCAATGAGCCAGGCCGCGTCTATCGCCTGCCGACTCACTGGCCATTCTAGACCATAACAGTGGCGCATTGGCAGCCTCGCCCACAAAACGCCGCGCGGCGTCGACGCCGTGATGACACTCGAGCGCCTACGAAAACGCCCCGACCTCTAGGAGATCGGGGCGCTTGAATTGGTGGGTCGTGTAGGATTCGAACCTACGACCAATTGGTTAAAAGCCAACTGCTCTACCAACTGAGCTAACGACCCAAGCTTGCGGGGCAAGCCGGCGTTCGAAATGGTGGGTCGTGTAGGATTCGAACCTACGACCAATTGGTTAAAAGCCAACTGCTCTACCAACTGAGCTAACGACCCTTCCGAACGGGGGCAGATAATACTGATACGCCCCCGGCCTGGCAAGGATTTTTTTACTTAATCTTGCGATCGGCGATCAGCGACGCGCCTTGGGCCTGCGCATCGTCTGCACCGGCTTGCGCTTGTGCTTATCGCGACTCCAGCGATTCTTCTCGTCCGGCGTCAGTTCAGGCACCTTGCGCGCCGGCAGGCTTGCGAGCTCGGCCAGGTCATCGACCTCACTCTGGGAGAGCTCCACCCACTCGCCGGCCTTGGCGCGCTTGTCGAGGAAGATGTTGCCGTAACGCACCCGCTTGAGGCGGCTGACGGTAAGCCCCTGGGACTCCCAGAGCCGGCGCACTTCGCGATTGCGCCCCTCCATGATCACCACATGGAACCAGGTATTGATGCCCTCGCCGCCGAATTCCTGGACATCGGTGAAGCGGGCCGGTCCGTCATCGAGCATCACCCCCTCGACCATGGCAACCACCTGCTCCCGGGTCACCCCTCCCATGACCCGCACGGCATACTCTCGCTCGATCTGGGTGGAAGGGTGCATCAGGCGATTCGCCAGCTCCCCGTCGGTGGTAAACAGCAGCAGGCCGCTGGTATTGATATCCAGGCGCCCGATGGCGATCCAGCGCTCACCCTTGAGGCGCGGCAGCCGGTCGAACACGGTACGGCGCCCCTCGGGATCCTTGCGCGTGCATAGCTCCCCCTCGGGCTTGTTGTACATGATCACCCGACGCGGCACCTCTTCGGCGGCCCGCAGGGTCACCGGGCGGCTATCGAAGAGCACCCGGTCGCGGGTCTCGATACGGTCGCCGAGGGTCGCCACCTGGCCGTTGACCTGGACTCGCCCGGCGGCGATGGCCGCTTCCATCTCGCGGCGCGAACCCAGCCCGGCACGCGCCAGGACCTTCTGCAGTTTTTCGCTGGTATTGCTCATGAATCATCGTTCTCAATGGGTGTGGATTCCGCCCCCGGGGCAGCGTCATCATCGACGCGGCTCCGGGCACGTTCGGACAGGCGAGCCTCAAGGTCGGCAAAGCTCGGACCCGTCCGCTCGGACGCCTTCCCGGCGTGTTCAAGGCGGGCCTGGTCGGCCGCCATTCCATCGGCACCGGTCACCGCCGATGCCTCTGATAGTGTAGCGCCCCCGGGCGCTTCATCGGCACCCTCATCATGCACCGCATCGGCCTGGGCGAGAATGGCGGCCTGATCCGGCGGCGACTCGTCCTCTTCCAGCGTTCGCCCCGCGTCCGGGTCCTCGAACGCCTTGAGCTCGTGCATGGGCGGCAGTTCGTCGAGGGTCTTGAGGCCGAAGTCATCGAGAAAGCTTCGGGTAGAGGCATAGACCGCCGGGCGACCCGGCACGTCGCGATGCCCCACCACGCGAATCCAGCCCCGCTCGAGCAGGGTCCGCATGATCGAGCCGCTTACCGTGACCCCTCGTACCTCCTCGATGTCCCCACGGGTAACCGGCTGGCGATAGGCGATCAACGCCAGGGTCTCGAGCAACGCCCTGGAGTATCGCTGGGGGCGCTCGTCCCATAGCCGCGACACCCAGGGCGACAGCCGCGGACGAATCCGCAGCTGATACCCCGAGGCCGTCTCGATCAGCTCCATGGCGCCCCGCTCATGGCGGACGCTCAAGCGCTCCAGCGCCTCCCGCAGGGCGCGCCGGGTCGGCCTGCCACGCTCATCGAACAATCCCTCCAGGCGCTCCATGGCCAATGGCTCGCCGGCGGCCAGCAGCGCCGCCTCGAGAATATCGTCCAGCGCATCGGGAAACTCCATGGCGGTCATGGCGACGCCTCCTCGAACGCGCCCTCGCCCTCGCCCTCGCCCTCGAGGTCGTCCCAGTCGGCGCGGTCGGTCTCGCTCACTCGGGCCCGCACATGCAGTGGCGATAGCGGTGCATTCTGGACGACCTCGATCATCGCCTCCTTGGCCAGTTCGAGAATCGCCATGAAGGTGACCACGACCCCTCCACGCCCCTCCTCGAGAGAAAACAGCGCCTCGAAGAGCACGAAGCGCCCTCCCTCGAGGCGCCCCATGATCGCCAGCATGCGCTCACGCGTCGACAGCACCTCGCGGCTGATCTGGTGGGTCTGATTGAGCTCGACCCGACGCAGGACCCCGGCCAGCGCACCCAGCAGCTGATCCAACCCCACCTCGGGGTGAATCACTCGGCTCTCCAGCGGCGGCAATACCGCCCGGGCCGGAAACCAGTCTCGACCCAGGCGCGGCAGTTCGGCCAGGGACTCGGCGGCATTCTTGAGCCGCTCATACTCCTGGAGGCGACGAATCAGCTCGGCCCGAGGATCCTCCTCCTCGTCATCGCCCCCTTCCTTTGGGGGGCGTGGCAACAGGGTGCGTGACTTGATCTCGGCGAGCATTGCCGCCATCAGCAGGTACTCACCGGCCAATTCGATCTCCATGGCCTTCATCAGCTCGACATACTCGATGTACTGACGCGTAATGGCTGCCACATCGATGGCCAGGATATCCAGGTTCTGGCGCCGGATCAGGTAGAGCAGCAGGTCGAGGGGCCCCTCAAAGGTCTCGAGGAAGACACGCAGCGCCTCCGGCGGAATATAGAGATCCTCCGGCAGCTCGGTAATCGGCTCATCGAACAGCCTGCCGAGCACCTCGGCCTGGCCGGCGACGGCTGTCTGTTCGAGGCTTACGGTATCGGGGGTAACGCTCACGCGGCGTGCCTCTCCAGGGACGCAGAATCAGCGGCGCAGTCTAGCAAGAGCACGCCCCTGGAAACAGCGTGATCGAGGCGTCGCCCGGTGCCGGCTCAATCGGCCGCCCGGAAAATAAATCGCCAAGACCATTGACCCGGAACGATAAAAGTGAGACTGTATCGCCAGTTGGTTGGCAAGCAGCATGGTTTCAGCAGCATTCGAATTCTTTCGACCGCCTGTAAGATCATTCTTGTTTTACCCGCTATTCATCTGGGTGACACCAGGAACATTGCAAGGCGCTTAGCGCGAAAGGATTTATTATGACAACTGGTACCGTGAAGTGGTTCAACGATTCCAAGGGTTTCGGCTTCATCTCTCCGTCCGACGGCGGTGATGACGTCTTCGCCCACTTCTCCGAGATTCAGGCTGAAGGCTTCAAGTCCCTCCAGGAAGGTCAGAGCGTCTCCTTCGACGTGACCCAGGGCAAGAAGGGCCTTCAGGCCTCTAACATCAAGCCGCTCTGATCCTCGGATCATAAGCGCACGAATCCTTCGGGATTCGTTGAACAGGGCTCGCTTCGGCGAGCCCTGTTTCGTTGTGTGCCCTGTCATCCCCCCTCGTCATTGGCCTTCACCCCCTGGGCGATACGCTCGCCGAGCGTCGCATCGATATTGCGCCAGTAATCGAAGGCCCGCTCCAGCACCGGCGCGGAAACGCCGTCGGAGAGGTGGCCCACCACATTGGCCACCAGGCGGTCCCGGGCGGCATCGTCCATCACCCGATTGACCAGGGTATTGGCCTGGCCGAAATCATCGTCCTCCTCGCGTAGCGTATAGGCGGCACGCACCATGTCGCCGCCGGCCTCCCAGATAGAATCCGGCGGATACCGCTCGCCGTCGGCCTGGGGCCCACCCTTGGAGTTGGGCGCATATACCGGGTCGCTGGCGTTCTGCACCCGCATGGCACCGTCCTTGCTGTAGCTATGCACCGGCGACTTGGGGGCGTTGACGGGAATCTGCTTGTAGTTCACGCCCAGCCGATGGCGATGCGCGTCGGCATAGGAGAACACTCGCCCCAGCAGCATCTTGTCGGGACTGATGCCGATGCCGGGCACCAGGTTATTGGGCTCGAACGCCGCCTGCTCGATCTGAGCATGGTTGTCCACGGGGTTCGTATCCAGGGTGAGCCTGCCCACCTCGATCAGCGGGTAATCCGCATGGGGCCATATCTTGGTAAGGTCGAAGGGATTGAAGCGATAGGCCTCGGCCTCCTTGAACGGCATGATCTGCATATAGAGCGTCCAGCTCGGATACTCACCGGCCTCGATCGCTCGATAGAGGTCACGCATATGATAGTCACCGTCCTCTCCCGCCAGGCGGTCGGCTTCCTCCTGGGTGAGGCACTCGACTCCCTGGTCGGTCTTGAAGTGATACTTGACCCAGAACTTTTCCCCCCGGGCGTTCACCCACATGTAGGTGTGGCTGGAATAACCATTCATGTGCCGCCAGGTCCTGGGGATTCCTCGGTCACCCATCAGCCAGGCGACCTGATGGGCGGATTCCGGCGACAGCGTCCAGAAGTCCCACTGCATATCATGGTCACGCAGGTTGTTATCCGCCCGCCGCTTCTGGGAGCGGATAAAGTGCTGAAACTTCAGTGGATCACGAAGGAAGAAGACCGGCGTGTTGTTCCCCACCATGTCGTAGTTGCCTTCGCTGGTGTAGAACTTGATGGAAAATCCACGGGGGTCACGCCAGGTGTCCGGACTCCCACGCTCACCCGCCACGGTGGAGAAGCGAATCAGCACGTCCGTGCGGGTACCCGGCTGGAACACCGCGGCTCGCGTGTAGGCACTGACATCTTCGGTCACCTCGAAACGGCCAAAGGCACCGCTGCCCTTGGCGTGGGGCTGACGCTCGGGGATCCGCTCCCGGTTGAACTGGGCCATCTGTTCAATCAAATAATGGTCATGAAGCAGGATAGGGCCATCGGGCCCCACCGTCAGCGAATGCTCGTCGCTGGCCACCGGAATGCCCGCATCGGTGGTGGTCGGCTTGGGTTTATCGGTCGTCACGATACACCTCCTCTACATGATGCATGCCTCTGGACGGGCGCATGGCGCCCACAGCATCTGTAAGAGGTATAGCGACCCGGCCACGACCTATCCAACTCCTGCCGTAAACGGCGCCCAGGCCTCGCCCCGGCGTTAACCGAGGCTAGCGATGCAGCCTGATGACCCGGCGCCCAGGCCTCGCCCCGGCGTTAATCGAGGCTAGCGATGCCGGGCCTGATCCGGCGCCCCGGCCGCCTGGGAGGCGGCTCGCTTCTCCTCGCTGCGACCGATGACCGCCGTGCCGACCAGATCACCGGTCACGTTGAGGGCGGTGCAGCCCATGCCCACCAGGGCATCGATGGCGGTCAGCAGCGCCACGGCCTCGATCGGCAGGCCCACCTGGGAGAATACCGTGGCGATCATCACGATGCCGGCGCCGGGCACCCCGGCGGTGCCCACCGAGATCAGCGTGCCGACCACCACGATCTGCAGCATGCTTAGCCAGTCCAGGGGAGCCCCCATCACATTGGCGGCAAACACCGCCGAGATGGCGATGCGGATGGCCGCCCCATCCATGTTCAGCGTCGCCCCCAGCGGCAGGCTGAAGCCATAAATGCTGCGCGGCAGGCCCAGGCGGCTCGCGGCGTCCAGCGTCAGCGGCAGGGTACCGGAGCTGCTCTGGGTGGCGAAGGCGGTGGCCGTGGGCGTGCGCGCCTCGCGGAAGAAGGCGCCCACGGGCACACCGAAGCCCTTGAGCAGGCCGAGGTAGACCAGCAGCTGCGCGCCCAGCGCCAGGTAGAGCACCACCACCATGTCGCCCAGGGACAGCAGGGTCGCGAGGCCCTGATCGGCGACGGTTCCGACCACGATGGCGAAGACGCCGATCGGCACGACATGCAGAATACCGTCCATCACCCTGAGGGTGGCGGCGTTGAGCGCCTCGATCAGGCCGTAGAGCCGCTCCCCCAGCGCCGCCTGGGAGTCGGACTGACGCATCTTCATCACGGCCAGGCCAAAGACCAGCGCCACGAAGATGATGCCCAGCAGGTCCTGCTCGGCGAAGGCGGCCACCATATTGTTCGGCACGATGCCCAGTACCACCGAGAGAATACCGGGGTTATCCGGCACCGAGATGGCATCGACCCCCTGCAACGACATGCCCTCCCCCGGCGCCAGCAGGGTCGCCACAGCGAGCCCCACGGCGATGGCCAGGGCCGAGGTGGCCAGATAGTAGACAAATACCTTCCGGCCGACCCGCCCGAGGCTGCCGGCGGCGCCCTGGTTGACCCCCGACATCAGGGTAAACAGTACGATGGGCAGGATGATGAACTTCAGCAGCCGCATCAAAAGCTCGCCCAGCGGGGCCAGCCATTCGGCCACGACAGGCCCGCCGACCAGGCCGACCACCACGCCCAGCACCAGGGCAATGCTCACGCGCAGGATCAGCGAGGTGGCGCAGTAACCACGCCACAGGGATGTCAGGAGCGTCGACATGGGGACCTCGTTACAATGAAAGGGCGTCGCGGACCTTAGACACACAGGGCCCGGCATGCAAAGACTAGAAAGTTAATTGCTTATAACACTCAGAGACTTGCACTCGACGCCGCGGGCCCGGGGTTAGACCACGCCCTCCCCCCAGCCATAGACGGCCCCGATCACCGCCCCGAAGACGAGGTGGGCGATCAGCATGGAAAGCGGTGCCACCAGCCCGAGGCCCAGGCCGAACCAGCCGGAGCCGGCCAGGGGAAACACAGAGATCATCACCACCAGCCAGCTTCCCATACCGAACTCCAGGCCCCGCCGAGTGGACGTGCGACCCGGAAGATAGGGTACCAGCAGCGCGAACAGCAGCCCCCAGATCAGCGTACCCACGGCGAAATGAATACCCCAGGCCAGCGTATGGCTGTCCGGCGTGCCGAGCAGATCCTGAGCGGCAAGATTCATGACCTCGATGGGGTCATACCAGGGAATAATGCCCGCCGCCAGGCGCAGCACCAGGATCAACGAGATGACCAGGGTGGCCGTGAATCCGGCCATCAACCCACGTAATAGGCGATTACTCATGGCGCTCTTCCGGCTGTCACTGTGACTCTCAGTGTAGCCATTACTCGGGAGGTGAGGAGCGGACCCCAGAGCGGGTCGCCTTATTTACGCACCAACCGGGTCAGGCGCACGTCCACGGTGAGGGCGAGCGAGGTCAGGGCCGCGGCCTTCTCGCGCCCCTCGGCACTGGCTCGATGCAGGTGCGGCGTCATCGCCAGCAGGTCGGCGATGGACTCGGCATCCTCGAGCTCGATGGCGAAGCGCAGCGTCTCCCCGGGCCGCCGGATGAAGCCTTCGGGCACCGCCTCGCCGCCCTCGCGGGGAGGCTTGAGGCTCGGATAGATAATCTCGCGCAGTTCGCGCAGATGGTCCGGTCCGGCCTCGACCATCACAAGCTCCCCGCCCGGCTTCAGCACGCGGGCGAACTCCGGATAGACGGGGAAGCCGAACAGGCACAGCACGCGGTCGAGCCAGCCGGCCTGAACCGGCAGATGAGCGTTGGTACCCACTACCCAGGTGGCGGCCTCCTGGCGCTTGGCGGCGGCGAGCACCGCCCACTTGGAGATGTCCACGCCCAGCAGCGATAGCGCCAGCGCCTCGCCTCGGGCTTGCCCACCCTCTCTCTCGGCCTCGGTTGCGATCTCGCTTGCGGTCTCGGCCAGCCGACGCAGGTAATACCCCTCGCCGCAGCCGGCATCCAGGCAGCGAAGCGTATCGTCACCCGATGCCTCATCCAGCACGGCGCGGCCGACCGCCTCGGCAATGGGCCGATAGTGGCCTGCCTCGAGGAAGCGCCGCCGCGCCGCTACCATCGCCTTGCTGTCGCCGGGGTCGCGGGAGCGCTTGTTCTGCACCGGCAGCAGGTGAACATAGCCCTGGCGGGCGATATCGAAGCTGTGACCGGCCGCACAGCGCCAGGTGTTACCGCTCTTGTGCAGGACATCGCCGTCCAGCGGGCAGGCCAATGCCTGAAAGGGATGGATACGCATAGCTCGTCGCCTTGATGATAAATACCATGACCCAACAAGCTGCCGCAGTCGCGAAGCCTCGTTGTCCCGTGGCGAATGATGACACAATGATACGCTCTGGCGGACCAGGGCCCTGGTCCGCCGCTGGCTTTCGCGTCATTCTGGCGACTCGATCACACTCGTCCTCCCTCGCGGGCTTCCACGGTTTTTTTCGCGACACCCCGCCATCACGCCGGCGAGTTTCAGTGGCGTGATACGCTCGTCGGGCAACAGAATGCCGGCAACGACGACAGTGAAGATGGGCGTGGCGGCGTTAAGGGTCGATGCCAACCCGGAGGCGATGAGGGTCTGCCCCCACACGATGAGGGCGAAGGGGATGGCATTGTTCAGCAACCCCATTATCCCAAAGGCTCCCCATATCCGCGGGCTCGTTGGCGGTCGCAATCCTATGACAAGGGCGATGCACCATAACGCCATGGCCGCGAGCCCCACCCTCAAGGCCACAATGGTCAATGGCGGCAGATCCGCCACCGCCACGCCGACGAAGAAGAAGGATCCCCCCCACAGCATGGACAGAATGATCAGCATCGCCCACTCACGAGCGCCCATGGTGGTGTTGATTGATGATGCCATAGCGAGCAGCGCCCCCTGTTCATGGATGTGAGGGTCAGGTTAGCGGGCGTTAAACATCCGAAACATCCGATTCTTGCGCGCTAGTTCCGCTATTTCTCGCGACCCACGCGCCCAGGCGACTCTCGATGGGCCACAGGACGGGCAACCCAGCGCCTGTCTCGGCATCAGGGATGCCATATCCCACCAGCGACCGGCGTTCGGTAACCCGACAACAATCGGATGGAAGTGCCGGGGGCAGCCGGGTCCCATAACGAGTATCAAGATGCAACGGGAGATCGCGTCATGTCGATGCCATCTGAACAGGAAATGCGCAACGCGATAGCCGCCCGGGACGAGTCCCGTGACGGCCAGTTTGTCTATGGGGTCATCACGACGGGGATCTTCTGCCGGCCGTCGTGCTCCGCGCGCCCGGCGAGACCCGAGAACCTGAGATTCTTCTCCAGCGTGGAGAGCGCCATGCTCTCCGGTTTCAGGCCCTGCAAACGCTGCCGGCCTGCCGACGATCTATCCCGTGTCGAGCGACTGGTGGAAGTCGCCCGTCACATTGAACAGCATGCGGATGAGCGACTGACACTGGCACACCTGGCCGACATGGCCGGGTTGTCGCCATCGAGGCTACAACGAATCTTCAGGGAAGCCTTTGGTGTCTCGCCCAAGGCCTACCAGGATGCGGTGAGAATGCGGCATTTCAAGCACTCTCTGAGAGAAAGCGACAGCGTGACCGAGGCGATTTTCTCCTCCGGGTTTGGCTCCATTAGTCGAGTCTACGGCGAAGCGAATCGCAAGATCGGCATGCCCCCCAGGGTCTATCGAGCGGGCGGGGCCGGCGAGGACATCGCCTATGCGTGTCGCACCACGGCCCTTGGCCTGATAGCCATGGCAGCCACCGATAGCGGTGTCTGCTTTGTCCAGTTTGGTGATGATAAGGCATCACTCATCACCCAACTGAAAGCGGAATTTCCCAATGCTGAATTGCGCGCCTCCCCCGCCCAGAATGCCCCCGAGCTCGATGCCTGGATGGAAGCCCTCGATCGGCATATCAGCCAGGGCGCTCCTCGGCCGGACCTGCCCCTTGATATGCGGGGCACCGTGTTTCAAATGAAAGTATGGCAGTTCCTGTTGAGCATTCGGGAGGGTGACGTTCTCAGCTATGGCGAGGTCGCGGCCCACATCGATAACCCCAAGGCCGTACGGGCGGTCGCATCGGCCTGTGCCAAGAACCGCATCGGTGTGCTGATCCCCTGCCATCGCGTCCTAAAGGGCGATGGCGGCCTGGGCGGATACCGCTGGGGCCTGGCGCGCAAACAAGCCCTGCTGGACGCAGAGGGGGAACGCTTCACTGGTTAGAAAACCACCTGCCGAATTATTGCCGGGCGGCGCAGGCGCTAGAAACGCCGCATATATTACAAAAAAAGCCCATGAAAACATGGGCTTTTTCAATTTATTGCTGATCAGTACCCGCTAGTGCCTAACGGGGGATCACTCCCACTCGATGGTCGCGGGCGGCTTGCTCGAGACATCGTAGGTGACACGGGAGACGCCGGTGATCTCGTTGATGATGCGGTTGGAGACGGTCTCCAGGAGCTCGTAGGGCAGGTGCGCCCAGCGGGCGGTCATGAAGTCGATGGTCTCCACGGCACGCAGGGCGATCACCCACTCGTAGCGGCGGGCATCGCCGACCACGCCCACGGACTTCACCGGCAGGAAGACGGCGAAGGCCTGGCTGGTCTTGTGGTACCAGCCGGCGTTGTGCAGCTCCTCGATGAAGATGGCGTCGGCCTCGCGCAGGATGTCGGCATATTCCTTCTTCACCTCGCCGAGGATGCGCACGCCCAGGCCCGGCCCCGGGAAGGGGTGGCGATAGACCATGTCATAGGGCAGGCCGAGCTCGACGCCAAGCTTGCGCACCTCGTCCTTGAACAGTTCGCGCAGCGGCTCGACGAGCTTGAGCTTCATGGTCTCGGGCAGCCCGCCCACGTTGTGGTGCGACTTGATCACGTGCGCCTTGCCGGTCTTGGCGGCGGCGGACTCGATCACATCCGGGTAGATGGTGCCCTGGGCCAGGAAGTCGACGCCCTCGATCTTGGCGGCCTCGGCATCGAACACCTCGATGAAGGTATTGCCGATGATCTTGCGCTTGGCCTCGGGCTCGGCCTCGTCCGCAAGCTTGCCGAGGAACAGATCCTCGGCGTCGACGCGAATCACCCGCACGCCCATGTGCTTGGCGAAGGTCTCCATCACCTGGTCGCCCTCGGCCTTGCGCAGCAGGCCGTTGTCGACGAACACGCAGGTCAGCTGGTCACCGATGGCCTTGTGCAGCAGCGCCGCGACCACCGAGGAGTCCACGCCGCCGGAGAGGCCGAGCAGCACGTGGCGGTCGCCCACCTGATCGCGCACGCGGGTGATCTGGTCCTCGATGATACGGGCCGGCGTCCAGTTGCGCTTGGCTTCGCAGATATCCAGCACGAAGCGCTCGAGGATACGCTGGCCCTGCAGGGTGTGGGTCACCTCGGGATGGAACTGCACGCCGAAGAAGCGCTTCTCCTCCCAGGCCATGGCGGCCACGGGGCAGCTCGGGGTGGAGGCCGTCACGCTGAATGCGTCGGGGACCCGAGAGACCTTGTCGCCGTGGCTCATCCAGACGTCGAGCAGGTTCCTGCCGGTATCCGGGTCGATATGATCAGCGATATCGCAAAACAGCGCCGTCTCCGTGTCGAGGCGGATCTGAGCATAGCCGAACTCATGGACATGCGAGCCCTCGACGGCACCGCCGAGCTGCTCGGCCATGGTCTGCATGCCGTAGCAGATGCCCAGCACCGGCAGGCCCATCTCGAACACGCACTGCGGGGCGCGGGGTGAACCCAGCTCGGTGACCGACTCGGGGCCGCCGGCGAGGATGATACCGTTGGGGGCGTACTCGCGAATCTCGGCCTCGGTGATATCGAAGGCACGCACCTCGGAGTAGACGCCGATCTCGCGCACGCGACGGGCGATCAGCTGGGTATATTGAGAGCCAAAATCGAGGATCAGGATCTTGTGGGCATGAATATCGGTCATGGGAGCGTCTCGGTGTGGCGGCGGGCCGGATCCAAAAGCGAGCGGCGGGGATTCCCCCGCCGCGGTAGCACTGGGGTCGGGATCACCCGGCCCGGTAGTTCGGGGCTTCCTTGGTGATCTGCACATCGTGCACGTGGGACTCGTTGAAGCCGGCCCCGGTGATCTGCACGAACTGCGGCTTGGTGCGCATCTCCTGGATGTCGCCACAGCCGGTGTAGCCCATGGAGGCACGCAGGCCGCCCATCAGCTGGTGGACGATGGCGCTCATCATGCCCTTGTAGGGCACGCGGCCCTCGATGCCTTCGGGTACCAGCTTCTCGGCACCCTCGCTCTTGTCCTGGAAATAGCGATCGGCGCTGCCCTGGGTCTGGGACATGGCCCCCATGGAGCCCATGCCGCGGTAGGCCTTGTAGGTACGGCCCTGAAAGAGCTCGATCTCGCCCGGCGCTTCCTCGGTGCCGGCCAGGAGGCCACCGGCCATCACGGTGCTGGCACCGGCCGCCACGGCCTTGGCCAGGTCGCCGGAGAAGCGTACGCCGCCGTCGGCGATCAGCGGGATATCGTAGGGGACCAGCGCCGCGGCGACATTGGAGACGGCGGTGATCTGCGGCACGCCGACCCCGGCCACCACGCGAGTGGTGCAGATGGAACCCGGGCCGATGCCGACCTTGACGGCGTCGGCGCCGGCCTCGGCCAGCGCCTCGGCGGCCTCGGCGGTGGCGATGTTACCGCCGATCACCTGGATCTGGGGGAAGTTCTCCTTGACCCAGCGCACGCGCTCGATCACGCCCTTGGAGTGGCCATGGGCGGTGTCGACCACCACCACATCGACCCCGGCCTCGGCCAGGGCGGCCACGCGCTCCGGCGTCTCGGGGCCGGTGCCCACCGCGGCGCCGACCAGCAGGCGGCCATCCGCGTCCTTGGCCGCCAGGGGGAAGGTGCGGGCCTTCTCGATGTCCTGGAAGGTGACCAGGCCACGCAGGCGATTCTCGTCGTCCACCACCAGCATCTTCTCGATGCGGTGCTCCTGCATCTTGGCCTTGATGACGTCGAGGGACGTGCCCACCGGCACGGTCACGAGGTTCTCGCCGGGGGTCATGATATCGGCGACGCTATCGCCGTGGTTGGGCTGAAAGCGCATGTCACGCTGGGTCACCAGGCCCACCAGGGTCTCCCCCTTCACGACCGGAAAGCCGGAGAAGCCGTGTTCGGCGGCCATGGCCAGCAGGTCGGCCAGCTTGGCCTTGGGTCCGACGGTGATCGGGTCCTTGACGATGACGCTCTCGTGCTTCTTGACCTTGCGCACCTCGGCCGCCTGCTGCGCCATGGTCATGCTCTTGTGGATGATGCCGATGCCCCCTTCCTGGGCCATGGCGATGGCCAGACGCGCCTCGGTGACGGTGTCCATGGCGGCGGAGACCAGCGGGATGTTCAGGTAGAGGTCCCGGGTCAGGCGGGTCCGGAGACTCACGTCGTTAGGCAGGACCTCGGAGTATCCGGGGACGAGTAATACGTCATCGAACGTAAGAGCTTCTTGGGCCATACGTAGCATATGCGGCAACACCCATGGAGGTAGGAGGAGGGAGTAAAGTTAATTCCCCATTATAGCGGCCGTAGGCGGGTCACGTCACGACCCAACGAGACAGCATGCTACCCTGAGCCTTTACTACCCGACGAGTCAGCCTCATGCCCCCTCTCGACGCCCCGCCCCTCTCCGTCAGCGAACTCAACCTCAGCGCCCGCCGGCACCTGGAGGGGCGCTTCGGCGACGTCTGGGTGGAAGGCGAGCTCTCAGGGGTATCTCGGCCGAGCTCGGGACACGTCTATTTCACCCTCAAGGATGACCAGGCCCAACTGCGCGGCGCCCTGTTTCGCAACCGGGCACGCTTCGTGGGCGCCCCCATGCGCGACGGTGACCGGGTCAGGGTCCGGGGGCGGCTGTCGATCTTCGAACCCCGGGGCGACTATCAGTTAATCGCGGAAGCGGTGCAGGCCACCGGCATGGGGGAGCTGCTGGCGGCCTTGGAGCGGCTCAAGTCACGCCTCTCGAGCGAAGGCCTGTTCGCCAACGCGCGTCCCCTGCCCTACCCGCCGCGCCACCTGCTGGTGATCACCTCGCCGAGCGGTGCGGCGATTCGTGACATCATGGCGGTGCTTGCCCCACGCTGGCCCATGGTCAGGGTCACGCTGATCCCGGTGGTGGTCCAGGGGCGCGAGGCGCCGCCGGCCATGATCGCGGCACTCGGGCTGCTCAACCGCCAGTCGAACCTGGATCCGAGCCGCGACGCCGTCCTGCTCACCCGGGGTGGCGGCAGCCTGGAAGACCTCTGGGCCTTCAATGACGAACACCTGGCCCGGGCGATCTATCATTCACGGCTGCCGGTGATGTCGGCGGTGGGCCACGAGACGGACACGACCCTGGCCGACTTCGCCGCCGATGCCCGCGCGCCCACGCCGTCGGCCGCCGCCGAGCGGCTGGTGCCGGACCGCCGCGACCTCACCCATCGCCTGGCAATGCTCGAGGCGCGCACGTCCCGCGCGGTTCAGACCCGTCTCGATGCCGAGGGCCAGCGCCTGGACCACCTGCGGGTACGGCTGCGCCACCCCGGCGAGGGGCTGGACCGCCAGCGCCAGGCGCTGGCACAGCTGACCGGGCGACTGACGCGCGCCATCCAGGCACGCATGGCCGAGGCCCAGCGCCGCCAGACACAGCTGGCACGGCGACTGGCGATGCACCCTCCCGGCCGCCAGCTGACGCTGGCCGAGCACCGGCTCGCAGCAGTCAACCAGCGCCTCGTGGCCGCCGCACCGCGGTCGCTGAGGCGTCACCGCGAGCGCCTGACGGCCGTCGCCAGGGAGCTACAGGCCGTCAGCCCGCTGGCGGTACTCGGCCGCGGCTATGCGATCCTCGAGGACCCTCGGGGGCGCGTGGTGCGCCGCGCCGATGACGCCTCCCCCGGCGACCGGCTGACCGCCCGCCTGGGCGATGGCCACCTGACGCTCGAGGTTCTCCCGGGTGATACCCACGCCCGGAAACGGTCGAATCGGTAGCCCGGGGTGAGCATGATTTCCCTGGTGCTATCTAAGCTTAGTCGCAAGTCGTCTTGACCTTGGCGGCCAGATGCCGTTTCGTCGACGGTTCCTGCATCGTTCTCGCCAAGGGCGGGACCTCACCCTCACACCAAGGAGCAATACATGTCCCTGCGCATCAATGACCTCGTTCCGGACTTCAACGCCGACACCAGCCAGGGCCCCATCCGCTTTCACGAGTGGCTGGACGGCAAGTGGGCCATCCTGTTTTCCCACCCCAAGGACTTCACGCCGGTCTGCACCACCGAGTTCGGCGCCGTGGCCAAGCTGAGCGAAGAGTGGAAGAAGCGCGACACCAAGGTGATCGGCGTCTCGGTGGATGGCGTGGAAGATCACCAGGGCTGGGTCAAGGATATCGCCAGCTTCGCCAGCTGCGACGTTGACTTCCCGATCATCGCCGACGAGAAGCTCGAGGTCGCCAAGCTGTTCGACATGCTGCCGGCCGACGCCTACCTCCCGGACGGTCGCACTCCCGCCGATAGCGCCACCGTGCGTTCGGTATTCATCATCGGCCCGGACAAGCAGCTCAAGCTCGCCATGACCTACCCGATGAACGTCGGCCGTAACTTCGCCGAGATACTGCGCGCCCTGGATGCCCTGCAGACCGCCAGCGGCGAAAATGTCGCCACCCCGGCCGACTGGAACCTGGGCCAGGACGTGATCATCCCCCCCGGCGTTTCCGACGAGGACGCCAAGGCGAGGTTCGGCGAATTCGAGACCGTCTTCCCCTATCTGCGTCGCGCCAAGCTGCCGCAGAAGTAAGCGACTCCCCAGGCGTCACCCCCGGCCCCCGCCCCATGGCGGGGGCCCTGCGTTGGGCGAGGCATCAGCGCTCGGGCTTGAAGGCGCCGGGTTCCAGGTCGTGTCGCGCCAGCAGCTTGTAGAAATCGGTGCGATTGCGCCCGGCGATGCGCGCCGCCTGGGTCACGTTACCCGCGGTAAGCTTGAGCACCTTGATCAGATAACGGCGCTCGAAAGCCGCCCGGGCATCATTGAAGGTCGGCAGGGCACGCTCCTCGGCCGTCAATGCCTGGGCCACCAGCGCCTCGGGTATGATGGCGGTCCCGGTCAGCGCCACACACTGCTCCACCACGTTGAGCAACTGACGGACATTGCCCGGCCAGGCGCTGGCGGCAAGCAGCTTCAACGCCTCCGGCGAGAACCCCTTGACGAAGGGCTTGTGGCGCTCGGCCGCCTGGACCACCAGGTGCTTGGCCAGCAGCGGAATATCCTCGGCGCGCTCCTTGAGCGGCGGAAGGCGCAGGTTGACGACGTTGAGGCGGTAGTAGAGATCCTCGCGAAACTCGTCTTCGGCCAGGGCGCGATCGAGGTCACGGTGCGTCGCCGAGATGATCCGCACGTCCACGGGGATCTGGGTGGTCGAACCCAGCGGGCGGATCTGGCGCTCCTGAAGGGCACGCAACAGCTTGACCTGAAGCGTCGGCGGCATGTCGCCGATCTCGTCGAGAAACAGGGTTCCACCATCGGCGGCCTGGAACAGGCCACGGTGCTCGCTGACCGCACCGGTAAAGGCCCCCTTGGCATGCCCGAACAGCTCGCTCTCCAGCAACTGCTCGGGCAGTGCGCCACAGTTGATCGCGACGAAGGGCTTCTCGGCCCGCCGGCTGGCGCGATGAATCGCCTTGGCCATCAGCTCCTTGCCGGAACCGGAGGGGCCCGTGACCAGCACGCTGACGTCGGAGGCCGCCACCATGCGCGCCTGCTCCAGCAGCCGCTCCATCTCGGGGCTATGGGTAATGATCTCGGCACGCCAGGCCTCATCGCCCTCGGGCACCACCCCCGGGGCCTGGGCCAGGGCCTCCTCGATAGCGGCGAAAAGCTCGTCGCGATCCACCGGCTTGGTCAAAAAGCCGAACACGCCCTCTCGCGTGGCGGTGACCGCATCGGGGATCGAGCCATGGGCGGTCAGTAGAATCACCGGCAGCCCCGGCGCCTCACGCTGCACCTCGCGAAACAGCATCAGGCCGTCCATCTCGTCCATGCGCAGATCGGTAAGCACCAGGTCGGGGCGCTCGACTTCCAGCGACCTGAGCGCCTCTCGGCCGCTTTCGGCGGTCGTCAGCCGGTAGCCACGACTCTCCAGGCGCATGCCCAACAGCTTGAGCAGACTGACGTCGTCGTCCACCAGCAGGATATGGGCCGGCGGCCGACGCCCGATACTCCCGGCGTCGGCCACCCGGGTCGAGTCGGCACGCGATTGCAGGGGGGGCAGTATTCTCACGTCGGGGCCTCCGTCATTCTTCGGTCTGCTTGCGCATATTGATACGTTGCTCGATGGCGGTCAGCGCCTCGAGTTTCTTCTGGAGGTCGGCATTCTCCTCCTCCAACGCGGCACGACTGGCCTCGCTATCGGCCCGGGACGACTGGGCGGTATTCAACCGCTCGGCCATGGCCCGCCGGCGCTCCAGTGCATTGAGCCAGTAGCGCAGCAGCGGCTGCAGGGCCCGCGGCGCGGCGCTCAGATCGGCCTTGAAGAGTTCCGAGGCCTGCTTCCACTGCCGCTGGCTACCCCAGGCAAGCGCCACGGCACGGGCCAGGCGTTGCTCGGCGGCCTCCCCCTCCAGACGCTCGAGCATGGTAGTCCGCCAGGCACGGTCACCACGCTGTGACGCCAGCCCGAAAGCGACCCAGTCACTCAGCAGGCACCCCTGGTCGACGAAGCTGGGCCGCTCGGCATCACAGTCGCTGGCGGGGGTCACGCCATGATGGGGCTCGGGGGGCGACTCGAGAGAGGGCCGGGGGAGCATCTCGCATCCGGCAAGCCAGATGGCCAGCAGGCCGACCAACAGGGGACGAAGGGTCATCGCATCAGTTCCTTTCATCGTGGCCAGCCATCTCGTCGGGCATGGCGGGCGCTGGGGCTCGAGATGGCATGCCCTGGGGCAGGGTGAGGCGAAAGCAGACCGCCAGGCGCGCATCCTCCACCAGGGACAACTCTCCCCCTTGCAGGCGCGCACAGTCCGCCGCCACCGATAGACCGATACCCGACCCCTTCAGGGGGCCCTTGCGGCGAATGCTGCCCTGGTAGAAGGCCTCGAACAATCGCGGACGGTCCACTTCGGCGATGGGGTCGCCGCTGTTGGCCACCTCCAGTTCCAGGCGGTCGCGGCGCCGGCAGGCACGAATCTCCAGCACCCCGCCATCCGCCCCGTAGGCGATGGCGTTGGAGACGAGATTATCCAGGATATGGCCGGTGGCGGTGCCATCCAGCGACCACTCCACCGGGCCGTCGAAGGCCTCTACCCGCATCCCCTTGTTGGACAGCGCCAGGCGATGCTTGGCCAGGACCTCACGCAGCAGGGTCGCCACATCGAGCCGCTCGATGGCCGCGCGCCGGTTATGCTGCAGCAGGTTGTAGTCGAGCAGCTGCTCGATCAGCCGCTGAAGCTCGCGGCCGCTGCCATCGATCAAGTCGAGGATCTCCCGCTGCTGGGTGGCCAGCTCCCCCGCCACGCCATCGGCAAGCAGGGCAGACCCCTCGCGCACGCTGGCCAGTGGCGTCTTGAGCTCATGGGACATATGGCGCAGAAAGCGCTGTTTTTCGGCCTCGAGCTCATCGAGGCGCGAGGCGAGCCAATCGAGGCGCTCATCCAGTTCGATCAGTTCCGCCGGCCCCTGTACCGGCCGCGGCGATTCATCCCGGGCACCACTGCCGATCCTCAGGATGCGCCGCTCCAGGTATCGCACCGGCCGGATGATCAGCCAGGAGAAAAGCAGCATCAATGCCAGGCTGGCCGAGACCAGGGCACCGGTCTGCCACCACAGCTGCCCCTGAACCACGCGGGCCCGATCGCGGATCATGTCGATACGGGCATCGATCCGTCGGTTGGTGGCCTGGCGCAATGTTTCGGTACGCTCGGCGAACGCCGGAAAGGCGTCGAGCCGCGCCTCCAGGGCCTCGGCCGTCAGCTCAGGCAGCTCGCCGAGACTCTCGAGCTGCGCTTCCAGGGCGCCCACGACCGGGTCTTCCGGCAACAACCGGCGCTGCAGCGCCAACAGTTGACGATACGCCTCGAGGCGCTCGGTGTAGATCTCCAGCAGGCTATCCTGTTCCAGCACGGCATACTGGCGGGCGCTACGCTCCATCTCCAGCGCCAATGCTCCCAGGGCCCGGGCACGGCGCGTCTCCTCCACCGCCTGGCGGGCGCTGACGTCGGCCAGGCGCGTCAGCTCGGTAACCGCCTGGGCCGCCTGAAACATCAGCACGCCTAACGGCAGCATCACCACCACGAAGGCGATCAGCACGAGTTGCAGCAGGGAGCGGGGGCGCCAACGTCGCGCGACTCGAGAAGTCATATCCAGCGTTCTTTGCAGGAAGCCAAAAGGCGAGGAGGTGGATGGATGAGCCATCGTGTCGGACCTTCAGGATACCAGAATTTGCTTGGGAGCCGGGCACGGAGCCGGCGCCGGCATCATGCCCGGCGCGCCCGCGGCTCGCCGGGCCTATGCGAAGCCCCGCTGACGTCATGCCAAATGACGATGAACCAAAAAAAAGGCCGGCAAGGCCGGCCCAAGTACGCAGGGAACTGAAGGGTCTGAAAGAAATGCCGGTGACGGCCTGGTCCAGCCACCGCTCAGCCTTCCAAACGGGCCGGGGAAGGCCCTCGAAGCCATGCATCGGCCATCTGCCACCAGGGGCTGGCCTCCTCATGCGGGCGGCGTGCCATCTCCCGGCTCACCGCCCCGCTTCGTGCTTGGCAATGTCGCCCGGCCTGATAAAACGAGCGTCAGGCCGCGGCGCCACTGCGCTGTTCGATCCCCCGTCAGGGGGAGAGGCATCCATGCCGGGGCATCCTTGCCCTTCGGGTACGCGTCCGTGAGCGTATCGGTACCCATCTCATCGCAACCTAAGTCACACATCGCTAGAAGCAGACGCTGATCACCGAAGAGGCGGGGCACAGGGCAGTGTCGTTTCCACCTCTGGGCGATCGAAACGGTTCGAGCCGTAATGAACCGTTTCCGTTGCTCACCCAGGTTGTTGCGATCACCGTGCCAGAAATAAAAAAAACGTTTAGTTTCAATCAATTAAAAAAACAGATGAGCCGCCCTACAAGAAGAAGGCGGGCAATGGCGGCGGCGAGGCGGGCATTATGTCATCGAGAGGCGACACAACAGGGGCGTCTCTACAAGAACTCTTTATTTTCAAGTAGATACGATGTCGCAAAACAGCAACAGGGCGGATTCCGAAAAGCCTGGCACGGCGATATCCGCGATCAGCCCAGCGGCTTGAGCAACACCTTGGATTTGCGGGCATGATTATAGGTATCCCGCCGCAGCGGGGGCAGCGCCTCGAAATCGGCCAGGCGAAAGCCGTGTTCGAAGAACCAGTGCGTGGTATGGGTGGTCAGGGCAAACAGCGAGGATAACCCCTGGCGCCGGGCACGACGCTCGACCTCGGCCAGCAGCAGCTCTCCCCGGGCACCGCCACGATAGTCGTCATGAACCGCCACGCAGGCCAGCTCTCCCACCTCGGCATCGGCGAAGCGATGCAGGGCCGCGCAACCGATCATCATGCCGTCCCGCTCGATTACCACGTAATCGTCGATCTCGTGCTCCAGCCGCTCCCGGGAGCGGGGCACCAGCATGCCGCGCTCTTCGAGAGGCTCGAGAAGCTCGAGCAGGCCGCCGATATCCGCCAGCTCGGCCGGACGCAGCTGTTCGTAGCGATGCCGAGTGATCATGGTGCCGACGCCGTCACGGGTAAACAGCTCCCCGAGCAGGGCATCATGGTCATGCCACGAGAGCAGGTGGGTACGCGCCACGCCGTGACGAGCCGCCTGACACGCCGCCTCCAGATGGCGTGCCGGCTCGCTGCCGGGAACGGCCTGGGCCAACAGCGGCCCCGCCTCGGCGGGAGTCAGCTGACGCTGCATCTGGCCGCTGGCATCGAACAGGCCACTGGCCCCGCCGAGCAGAATCAGCTTGTCGGCCGACAGCGCCATGGCGGCGTGCTGGGCCACGGCAGAGGCATCGAGGTCGAAGACCTCACCGGTACTGGAGAAGCCCAGCGGCGGCAGCACCACCAGCGCTCCCTTCTCCAGCAGCCCCTCGATGGCCTGGGTACGCACCCGGCGCACCTCGCCGCTATGGTCGAAGTCGACGCCCTCGCGCACCCCCAGCGGCTTGGCCATCACCAGATTTCCCGACACGGCGGTGAGCTCGACGCCATGCATGGGAGTATTGGGCAGCCCCAGCGAGAAGCGCGCCTCCAGCCACAGCAGCTGCTCGGCGGCGACCCGCTCGATGCACGCCATGACGGCATCGTCGGCGATCCCGCGCCCCTGATGCTGCCCCGGGGAGATCTCCGCCGCCTCCAGCGCCTGACCCACCTGGGGGCGAATGCCAAACACCACCACCAACCGCACTCCCAGGGTGTGGAGTAGCGCCAGGTCCTGGACCAGTTGCTCGCCACGCCCCCGCGCCATCGCCTCGCCCTCGATCAGGATGACGAAGGTGCGTCCTCGATGGGCATTGATATAAGGCGAAGAGTTGCGAAACCAGTCGACGAAGGGGAAACGTGTATCCAAGGGCCGCGCTCCGGCAGCGGGTGAACGAAAGGGACGTAGAGAGACGCAAGAAACAAAACGGATGAGAGCGCCACGACTATAGCAGAGCGACGCAAACGGCGGCACCACTGCCGTGGTACCGCCGCGTCACGTCCGGGGCTCGCGAGAGCCCCCGGCCTGCCCTGCTCCTGGCGTTTCGCCGGGGCTAGCCGAACATGCCCTTGAGCATGAAGAAGAACAGGATGGCCAGGCCCGCACCGGCCGGCAGGGTAATCAGCCATGACATGGCGATGGTGCCGATCACTCGCAGGTTGAGGGCCGCCATGCCCCGGGCCAGCCCCACCCCCAGCACGGCCCCCACCAGGGTATGGGTGGTGGAGATCGGCAGGCCGGTGCCCGAAGCCAGCACCACGGTGACCGCGGCCGCCAGGGTGGCGGCGAAGCCGCGGCTGGGGGTGAGCTCGGTGATACCGGTGCCGACGGTGGCGATCACCTTGTGGCCGTAGGTGACCAGGCCGACGACGATGCCGCCGCCCCCCAGCACCAACACCCACCAGGGCACCAGGGCGGACCCTTCTATCTCGCCGCCGCTCTGTACCACGCCGATCACCGCCGCCAGGGGCCCCACGGCGTTGGCCACATCATTCGAGCCGTGGGCGAAGGCCATGGCACAGGCGGTAAAGATCATCAGCACGCCGAACACTCGCTCGACTCCGCTGAAGCCAAACTGGTCGCTCTTGCGGTGACTCGCCAGCACCCGACGCTCCATAAAGGCGCCCAGGGTCGCAAACAGCAGGCCGGCGAGAATCGCCAGCAGCAGGCTGGTGCCGAAGCCGAGATCCAGGCCGACATGCTTGAGCCCCTTGGTCAGGGTCACCATGGTCACCGCGAAGCCGACCAGAAAGATATACATCGGCACATAGCGCTTGGCGGCGGCGAAGGGGTCGCGCGCCTCGAAGATCAGATGCTGTACCGATTTGAACAGGGTAAAGGCGATGGTCCCGGCGAGCAGCGGCGAGACGATCCAGCTGGCGGCAATCTTGCCGACACTGGCCCAGTCAACCGACGCGGCCCCCAGCCCGGCCACCGAGAAGCCGACGATGGCCCCCACAACGGAGTGAGTCGTGGAGACCGGCCAGCCCTTCATGGAGGCAACAAACAGCCAGGTAGCGGCCGCCAGCAGCGCGGCCAGCATGCCGTAGACCAGCAGCTGTGGATCATCCTGAAGGAGCTCGGGGTCGATGATCCCCTTGCGGATGGTATTGGTCACCTCGCCGCCGGCCAGCCAGGCGCCGAGGAACTCGAAGACCACGGCGATAAGAATCGCCTGCTTGATGGTAATGGCGCGAGAGCCAACCGAGGTGCCCATGGCGTTGGCGACATCGTTGGCCCCGACCCCCCAGGCCATGAAGAAGCCGAATAGGCAGGCCAGAATAATAAAGATCTCGCCGTGCTGCGCAATGATCGACATGAGGATTCGTCCCCTCGTTGCGGTCGTTTGATAGCGTGCTGGTGGCGGCTCCGGATCTACCGGAGCCGAGGTATTCAGTTGGCAGTCATGATCTGCAGGCGGCTGCCCACGCGCTCGGCACGGTCGGAAAGCTCACCCACCCAGTCGATGATCTTGTAGAGAAACATCACGTCGACCGGCGGCATACGCTCCTCGAGGTCGAACAGCTGGCGCCGAATGGCGACCTGCTGATCGTCGGCCTGCTGTTCCAGGCGGTCCAGCTCGCGGATCAACTTCTGCATCACGTCGCTGACATTGCGGCCGAAACCGGACTCCAGCAGGTCGCGAAGCTCTTCCAGGGCATGACGCGCCTGGGCCACGCAGGCCACGGCGGTACGCATGTAGTCGCGCATCGGCTGGGCCAGCTCCTCGGGCATCTGCATGCGCCTGCCGAGCATGATGCCGGTAATGTCGCGTGCCTTGTTGGCGATCTTGTCCTGCACGCTGATCAGGTCGAGCAGGTCAGAGCGCGACACCGGCAGGAACATGGTATTGGGAAGATTGAGGCGCAGCTCGGTCTTGAGCTCATCGGCCTCATGCTCGAGGCGCGTCACCGATTCGCGATGGACGGCGGCCGCTTCCCAATCACCCACGAGGGTAGCCTCGAAGAACGGCAGCAGCTGGTCGGCGCATTCGCTCGTCTTGACGATATGGGTCAGCAGCGGCTGGAATGGCGAACGACCGAACATCGCGGAGAAGGGATTGGATGTCACCATGGGGCATCTCGAAACCTGGAAAATGGCGGCGTCAGTATAATGACCCCCGCCGCTAACGTCATGAACTATTCACCCCCCTCACCGAATCGAGGCCGTCATCGCATGAGTCAAGAGATCGAACTGAAGCTCGCCCTGGGCCCAGAAGGCCCCGACGCCCTGCGTCGCCATCCCCTGCTCGGCGAGGTGGAACCGCGCCTTACCTACCTCGGCAACACCTACTACGACACGGCCGCGGGCGAGCTGGAGGCGGCGCGCATGGCATTGCGCCTGCGCCGGGTGGATGACCTGCTGCTGCAGACGGTCAAGACCCGCGGCGAGGGCGGCGGCGGCCTGTCGCGGCGCGGCGAGTGGGAGTGGCCGGTACCCGGGCCCGGGCTGGACCTGGCGGGTCTCGAGGAACTCCCCCCGGCCTCGCTGGGCCGAGGGGTGCTGGACCGGCTCGAGGCGCGCTTCACCACGGACTTTCATCGCACCACATGGCATCTCGAGCACCGAGGGGCGCATATCGAGCTGGCCCTGGACGAGGGCGGCATCTCGGCGGCGGGAAGCCGGGTGGCGATCCGCGAGCTGGAGCTGGAACTCACGTCCGGCGAACCGGCGGCATTGTGGTCACTGGCCACGGCACTGGCCGAGAGCGTGGCCCTGCGCCCCTCGGATACCAGCAAGGCGGCACGCGGCGGTGCCCTGCTGGCGGGAGAATGGCGCCTGCCGGTCGGCGGCACGCCACACGGCTGGTTGCACCGCGCCGTGACGGCGCTGGACGCCCAGGCCGACAGCGGGCTCACCGAGTGGTGCGACGCCGCCCGCGAAGCCTTCTGCCAACTCGCCGCCCTGGGCGACGCGCCGACACGCGACGCCGCCAGCGCCCTGGCCGATGCGGTGAATGACGACGCCTGGCTGACGCCCGACAACGGCCGGCGTCTGCTAGGGTTGGCGCATCGCCTGTCGGGCCAGACACCCCTGGCCTGATCTCACCTCGAGGACGTCATCCGTGAATCACCTGCCCCGCCCCGCCGGTGAAGGCCTGCGCACGCGAATCTTCCAGGTCATATTCGAGTCCGATACCCGCTCCGCCAAGGGCTTCGATATCGCCTTGATCGTGGCAATACTCGCCAGCGTACTGGTGGTCATGCTGGAGAGCATCGCGAGCCTGCGTGCCGAGCACGGCGCCTTGTTCTTCTGGCTGGAGTGGGGCTTCACCATCGCCTTCACTCTCGAGCTGGCGGTGCGCCTCTACTGCCTGGAGCGCCCGATACAGTACCTGAAGAGCTTCTACGGGATGGTCGACCTTGTCGCCGTTCTCCCCACCTGGCTGGCGCTGATCGTGCCGGGCGCCCAGACCCTGGTCATGGTGCGCCTGCTGCGTACCCTGCGCATCTTCCGGGTCCTGCGCCTGATGGAGTTCGTCGGCGAGGGTCGCCTGCTGGTCATCGCCCTGCAGCGCAGCAGCCACCAGATTTTCCTGTTCCTGTTCACCGTCTTCATGCTGATCACCATCCTCGCCGCGATCATCTACCTGATCGAGCCTTATTCGGCCGGCTTTACCAGCATCCCCAAGGCGATCTACTGGGCCATCGTCACGCTGACCACGGTGGGCTACGGCGACATCGTCCCGGTAACGCCACTGGGGCAGGCGATCTCGATGATGGTGATGCTCATCGGCTACTCGATCATCGCCGTGCCCACCGGGATCTTCTCGGCCGAGGTGATCCGTTCGATCCGTGCCGACCGCTACTCCGACGAGGCCTGTCCCGGCTGCGGCCATGACCGCCACGAACGACGCGCCAAGTACTGCCTGGTGTGCGGCACCTGGCTGGATGAGCACGCCCCCGACCCCAACCTCTCCGAGGAGGAGCAGGCGGCCTGGAGGGAGGCCCACGCCGATGAAAACAATGGCACCCCCCCGGCGGGAGGCCATTGACAGGCCGCGTCGACGGCCAGCCGTCATCAGTCGCGGAAGGGCGCGACGTCGCCGCGGCCTTCCCGCAGGACCTCCGGCGGAAGGGCGCGCAGGTCCACCACGCTGGTCGGTTCCAGATGGCAGGCACCGCCATCGATGATCAGGTCGAGGTGATGGCTGAAGCGCTCGCGAATCTCCTCGGCATCGGTCATCGGCAGCTCCTCGCCCACCGGGATCAGGGTCACACTCATCAGCGGTTCCCCGAGAGTCTTGAGAAGCTCATGGGTAATGGCGTGGTCAGGCACCCGCACGCCGATGGAGCGACGCTTGGGGTGCAGCAGCAGCCGGGGCACCTCGGTGGTGGCAGTCAGGATAAAGGTATAGGCCCCCGGGGTATGGGCCTTGAGCAGGCGAAAGACGGCATTGTCCACCTTGGCATAGGTGCCGATCTCGGAGAGGTCGGAGCACACCAGGGTAAAATTGTGCTTGTCATCCAGGGAGCGCAGCCACTTGATCTTGTCGATGGCCTTCTTCTCGCCCAGATGGCAGCCCAGGGCATAGCCGGAATCGGTGGGATAGGCCACCACGCCACCGGATCGAATGATAGCGACCGCCTGATCGATCAAGCGCTTCTGGGGGTTCTCGGGATGAATCTGGAAGAACTGGCTCATGATCACGCTCCTGCATTGAACCGCGGCGCCAGCCGCGGATGGGTCCATACCGGTGGCGTGGCAGTACGCGGCACCGGGCTCATGCTTCCCGGTGCCAGATGGCCGCCGGGAAAATGAAAGTCGCTGCCCAGGGAGGCGTAGAGCCCACGTTCCTGGAGCTGGCGAGACAGGTCTCGGGTCACGTCGGGATTCTGAAAGCCACTGACCAGCTCGGCGGCCTGGCCGCCGGCGGCGGCGAAATCATCGAGCAGCAGGCCGCGCTTGCGGCGCGTCAGGGAATAGCGCACCGGGTGTGCCAGGACCGCCACCCCTCCCGCGGCGAGAATCCAGCGTACCGCCTCGGCCAGCCCCGGCCACAGCGCCTTGACGTCACCGGGCTTGCCGGCCCCCAGGTGTTTCTTGAAGGCGGTCGCGACATCCGGGACCAGCCCCGCCGCCACCAGGGCCCGGGCGAAGTCCGGCCGGCCCAGGGGCCGTTCGCCGCCGGCCTGCTCTCGCGCCCTGGCCAGGGCGTCGTGGAGCCCGACCCTCTCCATGCGCGAGGCGATGGTCGCGGCGCGCTTCTCGCGGGCCACGGCCAGGGCCTCCAGGCCCTCGACCAGCTCCCCCCGCACCCCTTCGGGCAACAACCCCACCACATGAATACCCATGCCCCGCCACTGAGTGGAAAGCTCGGCGCCGGGCATCAGCACGAGACCCTCTTGCCGGGCGGCTGACGCCGCCTCCGCTACGCCATCCAGGGTATCATGGTCGGTCAGCGCCATATGCGTCAGGCCCCGGGAGGCGCCCAGCGCCACGACACTTGCAGGTGACAGGGCGCCATCCGAGGCGGTGGAATGCATATGTAGATCGATGCGGAGGGGCTCGGGGTCGCCCTCGAAGCGAACGGGAAGTGGGGGCATGGGCATGACGCCGACCGGCGACTTTGTCAGAATGGCTTTCCATGGTGCGCCCCGGGCCGATGCCGGTCAATGGCGCCATCCCATGGCCCAGCCGTCCATAGAAGGAAATTAGCCCCATGCTCTACGCGATCATCAGCGAGGATGTGAACAACAGCCTGGAACGCCGGCTCGCCGCCCGTCCCGACCACCTGGCTCGCCTGGAAGCATTACGCGATGAGGGCCGCCTGGTGCTCGCCGGCCCTCATCCGGCGATCGACAGCGCCGACCCCGGCGAGGCCGGCTTCTCCGGTAGCCTGGTCGTCGCCGACTTCGATAGCCTCGAGGCGGCCCAGGCCTGGGCCGACGCCGACCCCTACATGATCGCCGGGGTCTACGCGGGCGTAACGGTAAAGCCCTTCAAGAGGGTCCTTCCCTGAACAAACCCGCTTATCAACAGCCGGTTTTACACAGACACTGTGGACAACTCTGTTGAAACGCCGCGGATGCCTGCCGCCAGCCCCCTCGCCACGGTCCCGCGGCACCACTGATCAAATATTGAACGCCCCGGAGCCCCTCGTGACCGCCGCCCCCGATGGCCTGCCACCGCTCGCCGCCCTCGATAACGCCCGCCTCGACTGGCGACACGATGCGAGTGGCGAGGCCGCGCCCCACTCCCCCGCCTTCGACGATGTCTACTTCTCTCGTCATGACGGTCGAGCCGAGACCGAACATGTCTTTATCGCCGGCAACCGCCTGGCGGAGCGCCTCGGCGCGTGGCAGGCATCGCGGCCCTTCGTGATCGGCGAGACCGGCTTCGGTACCGGGCTCAACATGCTGTGTGCCTGGGCCTGCTTCGACGCCCACGCCGCCCCCGGGGCCCGGCTGCACCTCGTCTCCACCGAGAAGTTCCCGCTCGACCGCGAAGACCTGGCCCGGGCACTGGCCTCCTGGCCCGACCTCGCCGAACGCAGCGAGAGGCTCGTGGCACAGTGGCCCGAGCCGGTGGCCGGCGTACACCGGCTGTGGCTCGCCGAGCGCGTCACCCTGGACCTGCACCTCGGCGATGCCGCCGAGCGCCTGGCGCTGCTCGACGGGCGGGTCGACGCCTGGTTCCTGGACGGTTTCGCCCCGGCGAAGAACCCGGAGATGTGGCACCCGGCATTGTTCCAGGCGATGGCGGCCCGCTCACGGCCGGGCGCCACCTTCGCCACCTTCACTTGTGCCGGCGTGGTCAAGCGGGGCCTCGCCGCGGCCGGTTTCACCTGGCACAAGGCACCGGGCTTCGGGCGCAAGCGCGAGATGCTGTGCGGCGAGATCACCGAGCCTCCCATCGATGACCGCCGTCGGCGGACCCCCTGGTTCACACCACCCTTGCCCCGGCCCCCGCGCCATGTCGCGGTCATCGGCGCCGGCATCGCCGGTGCCAGCACCGCGGCCGCCCTGGCCAGGCGTGGCATCGCCGTGACCCTGGTCGACCGCCGCGCGCGTGCCGAACTCATCACCACTCACCTGCAGGGCGCGCTCTACGTCAAGCTGGCCGCCGACACCAATCGACAGAGCCGTACCTACCTGGCCGGGCTATTGCATAGCCGCCGCTGGCTGGCATGGCTCGACCCCCAACAGGCGCTATGGCGGGCCTGTGGCGTGCTGCAGCTGGCGATGAACGCGAAGGAGCAGGCGCGCCAGGCACGTTTCCTGGCCAACCACCCGCTTCCCGACAGCGTGGTCCGGGGGCTGGACGCCGAGACGGCCAGCGCCAGTGCCGGCATCGAGATCGAGACGCCGGCACTGGACTACCCCAACGCCGCCTGGGTCAAACCCATGGAGCTCTGTGCACGCCTGGCCGAAACGCCAGGCATTGCCTTCCATCGCGGCGAGGTGACGGCGCTGCGGCGACAGGCCATCGGCTGGACGCTGGAGATGGCCGACGGCGAAACCCTCGAGGCCGACCAGGTCATCGTCGCCGGTGCCGTGGAAACCGCCGCCTTCCCCCAGACGGCCTCCCTGCCGCTACAGCCGGTTCGCGGACAGCTTAGTCAGCTCGAACTGCCCTCCGGGTCGCCGCGACTGAAGCGCGTGGTCTGCGCCGGCGGCTACGTGCCCCCGGCAGCCGACGGTATTCTCAATTTCGGCGCCACCTTCGGCCCCGGCGATACCGACACGAACCCGCGCGATGCCGACCATGACGCCAACCTGAAGGAGCTCGAGAGGGGGCTGCCCCACTTCGTCGCCGCCCTGCGTGACGCCGGCGCCGACCTCGCCCCCGAGCGGCTCACCGCCCTGGTCGGGGTCCGCGCGGCGAGCCCCGACAAGAGCCCCTACTGTGGCCCCGTGCCCGATGCCGACGCCTGGCGGCAGGCCTATGCCGTGCTGGCCAAGGACGCCACCCGCATTCCCGAAACGCCTGGGCCGCATCACCCGGGACTCTGGGTCAGCACCGCCCATGGTTCCCGCGGCCTGGCCAGCGCCCCGCTGTGTGCCGAACTGCTGGCCTCACGGATCTGCAACGAGCCCCTCCCCCTGGAGCAGCCCCTGGCGGACCACCTGCACCCCGGCCGAAGGGTCATCCGCGACCTGATAAGGGGAAACTGATCCCGGGGGCTCTTAGCCTTCCTCGTCGTCGGCCAGGTCACGCCCGAAGGCCCGCCACTGGGCCAGGGTCATCACCTCGGTGCTCTCGGTCTTGAGGTCATGGGCGATGATCAGCTCGCTGCGCTCCAGCTGGCGCCTGAGCTCGGCGACCCAGCCGCGCATGCCTTCCCCGGTGTCGGTGGTATCGCAGCCCTGGCGGGTGACGAAGGCCTCCAGCAGGGCGTCGAGCGTCTCCCCCGGCAGCATCCGATGGGGCACCTCGATGAAGCGGTCGCCGCTCATGCCTCGTCTTCCTCGCTCTCGTCCGTGGCGACGTCCCCGGCCTCCCAGGCGGCCAGCCGCGCCAGGAAGGCCGGCTCGTCCAGTACCGGCACGCCGAGCTGCAGCGCCTTGTCGAGCTTGCTGCCGGCGGCCTCCCCGGCCACCAGGCCGGCCGTCTTCTTCGAGACGCTGCCCGTCACCTTGGCCCCCAGCGCCTGCAGGCGTGCCTTGCCCTGGTCGCGGGTCATGCCCTCCAGGGTGCCCGTGAGCACCCAGGCCTGACCGACCAGGGGCCGGGGCCGCTCGACGACGGTTTCCTCCCGCCAATGCAGGCCGCAGGCGATCAAGGCGTCGATGGTGTCGCGATTATGGGGCTGGCAGAAGAAGGTATGAACATGGGCCGCCACGATGGGGCCCACCTCCTCGACGCCCTCCAGGGCCTCACGCCCGGCCGCCATCAGCGCGTCCAGGGTGCCGAAATGGCGCGCCAGGTTGGCCGCCGTGGCCTCTCCTACCTCGCGGATGCCCAGGGCGTAGATGAACCTCGCCAGCGTGGTCGCCTTGGATGCCTCCAGCGACGCCACCAGGTTCTCCGACGACTTCCTGCCCATGCGCGGCAGCTCGGCAAGCGCCTCGGCCCGCAGGCCAAAGAGGTCCGCCGGGGTAGAGACCCAGTCCCGTTCGACCAGGGCCTCGATCAGCTTCTCGCCGAGACCGTCGATATCCAGCGCCCGACGCGAGACGAAATGCTTGAGGGCCTCCTTGCGCTGGGCCGGGCAATAGAGGCCTCCGGAGCAGCGCGCCACCACTTCGCCCGCAAGCCGCTCGACCTGCGAATCGCATACCGGGCAACGTTCCGGAAAAAGAATGCAACGGGCATCCGCCGGCCGCGCCTTCTCGATCACCCGCACCACCTGGGGGATGACGTCACCGGCGCGACGGATCACCACGTTATCGCCGATCATCACCCCGAGCCGGGCGATCTCATCGGCGTTATGCAGGGTGGCATTGGAGACGACAACTCCCGCCACCGAGACCGGTTCCAGGCGCGCCACCGGGGTGATAGCACCGGTGCGACCGACCTGGAACTCGACCTCGTTGAGCCACGTGGTCTGCTCCTGGGCCGGAAACTTGAAGGCGATCGCCCAGCGCGGCGCCCGGGCCACGAAACCCAGCTCGCGCTGCAGGCGCCGATCATCGACCTTGATCACCACCCCGTCGATGTCATAACCGAGTGCGTCGCGCTTCTCGCCGAGACGCCGGCAGTAATCGATCACCCCGGGGGCTCCGGTCACCACCTCCCGTTCACCGCTGGTCGGCAGCCCGAGATCACCGAGGCGGTCCATCTGGGCACTATGGGTCGCATCCCCCGGGGCCGGCTCGATGCGGGCCACCTGGTAACCATGGAAGGCCAACGGTCGAGTCGCGGTGACCCTTGGATCCAGCTGGCGGAGGCTGCCGGCGGCGGCATTGCGCGGATTGGCAAACAGCTTGCTCCCTTCCGCCCGGGCACGCTGGTTCATCGCCTCGAAATCGGCGTGGGAGATGATCACCTCGCCGCGCACCTCGAGAAGCTCAGGCGGGTGCGCTCCGCGCAGCCTCAGCGGCACGGAGCGCAGGGTACGCAGGTTGGAGGTAATGCCTTCCCCGGTGCGGCCATCACCGCGAGTCGCGCCGCTGACCAGCCTCCCCTGTGCGTAGACCAGCGATACTGCCGCACCGTCGAGCTTGGGCTCGCAGCAGAAGGAGAGCGACTCACTCGATGCCTCCAGCCGTTCTGCCACGCGCCTGACGAAGGCCTCGAGTTCCTCCTCGTCGAAGGCATTATCCAGCGAGAGCATGGGCACCGCATGTTCGACCTCGGGAAACCCCGCCTCCGGAGGGGCCCCGACGCGCTGCGTCGGCGAATCCGCCGTGACGAGCTCGGGGTATTCGGCCTCGAGCTCCTGAAGACGGCGCAGGCCGCGGTCGTAGTCGGCGTCGGTCAGCGCCGGGTCATCGAGGACATGGTAGCGGTAGTTGGCATCGTCGAGTTCGGCGCGCAAGCGCTCGACTTCTTCGCGGCGCTTCGAGTCAAGCTGGGTCATGGAAATCCGTATCTGGGTCTGTCGCGTGGGCCTCGACGCGCGAGGCAGACATGATGGCCTAGCTTACCAAAGCAACAACCCTCGTGGGGCCTATCCCACGAGGGTTGTCTTCGAGCGTCAGGCGTCGGGAGGGAGGCGCTAGTTCACCTGGTAACGATGCAGGCGATTACGCCGCACGAAATCCTGAACACGCTGGCGGGCAAACTCCACCGTCTGAGCGGTCATCACGCTCTGGTGTTCGTCCTTCAACTCTCCTCCCATATGCCGCACGATCACCATGGCGGTCTCCACCACCGCCTCGAAGGCGGCGCCGCAGTCCTCGGCCCCCGGCAAGGGCATCAGCAGCGTGACCCCCGGCGTACGGAAGTCGTCGATCGCCTCGATGGGGAAGGTCCCGGGCTTGACCACATTGACCATGGAGAACTGCAGGCGACTCTCGGGATCCTCGGTCTCGAAGCGATGAAAGATACCCATCTCCCGGTCGTAGCGCAGGCCACAGGCCAGCATCAGATCGAGCAGCGCCGTGCCGGAGAACCCTTCCTCCTCGCGCGCCATCACCGAGATAACAATGATCTCCTCGGCCTGGCTAAGCGTCAGGCGGGCATGTTCGGCGCTCACGTCGTGACGCAGCGCCTTCTCCAGCACCGGGTGAACGCGCACCTTGTCACTATGGCGAGAGGCCTCGAATGCCTCCTGCTCCGCGGACGCCACGGCATCGTTCGCTTCGACCGAGTCCTGGGGGGCGAAGAGAGGGTCACCGTCGCCCTCCAGGCGGCGGTGCTCGGCATCACGCGCGAGTCGGTCCGACTCCTTCTCCGCCTGGGCCTGACGCTTGCGTTCCGCGTCATCGGCCGCCTTGCGGGCCTTCTCTTCGTCGCGGCGAATCTTGTCCTGGCGTTTCTGCTCGCGACGCTCGGCCAGTCCCTTCTGCAGCGATGCCCCGAAGCGCTGAACGGAAACACCCATGCGCTTCGAATTGCTCTTCAGGGAATCCCCGACACCATCGAAGTCCACCAGGCGATAACGCTCGTCGTCGTCGACGTCTTCGTGGTCTCGAGGATCGGCGGCGAGGGGTTCAGCGGACGAGGCATCGCCCGCGTCGTCCCGCTCCGGTTCGTCTTCTGACGTGGCCGGCGACGGATGCGCCTCATCGAGGGCACCGAGGGTCGGCTCGCGACGCTCCAACTCTTCCGAAGCCGGAGTGTCTTGCGGCGATGCCGGCGCCGCGGCTACCGCCGGCTCAGGCGCCGCCGGTGTCGGCGGCTCGGCGGCCATCGGCGCGGGCTCAGGCGCTTCCGATGTCGTCGGCTCGGCCGCCATTCGCGCGGGCTCAGGCGCTTCCGGTGTCGTCGGCTCGGCCGCCATTCGCGCGGGCTCAGTCGCTTCCGGTGTCAGCGACTCGGCGGCCATCGGCGCGGGCTCAGGCGCTTCCGGTGTCGGCGACTCGGCCGCCATTCGCGCGGGATCAGGCGCTTCCGATGTCAGCGGCTCGGCCGCCATTCGCGCGGGCTCAGGCGCTTCCGGTGTCAGCGGCTCGGCGGCCATCGGCGCGGGCTCAGGCGCCTCCTGTGTCGGCCGAGTCGCTGCCGCCGCGGGTTCGGTCATCGTCGCCGTCGGCGCCGAGGCTACCCGGGACGCGGACTCCGCGGCTGTCATTTCGGGCTCGTCCTGACGGGCCCCGGAAGTCTTCCAATCGGACAGCACGCGGGACGGCCCCGGGTGGTCCTGTCGTTGGAGCTTGGGTTTGGGCTGCACACGGTCATGGTCGGCGGGCCTGACGACTCGCGCCCCTCCGTTGGGCAGCTCCCAGTTGATCTCGGCCTTGCGGGCCTCTTCCTCGGGGTCTGTTCCCTGGGCGTGCTCTCCCACCTCATCGAGGCGAGGAATGCGTCGTTGGCGCTGCAGGCGACGCACCCCATCGATCACGATAAGGGTCACCAGCGCCAACCCCAGGATGATCAGCCACTCTCTAAGTTCCATGGATTGTCAGCCTTTCGCTAGGGCGCCATGCCATATGGTTGTCCGTCACCAGCATAGCGCGATTGCCGCAAAAATGGCCAATTTTTTTGTTTGTCAAGCATCGGTGATGTATCACGCCAAGCGTCCTTCGCCCTTCGCCCTCGCCTTTCGGTGACGCCTCTGCATCCCTGCAATACAACATATGTTGCTTCCTTGTCATCCCTTTTGGATTCTGTCTTCAAGCCCTCAGGCCTCGGCAAGAGCCGCGGCCTCCTCGACATCCACCGCCACGAGGCGTGATACCCCCGGCTCCTGCATCGTCACCCCCATCAACCGCTCGCCGGCTTCCATGGCGATCTTGTTGTGGGTGATGTAGATGAACTGCACGCTCTCGGACATCTCCTTTACCAGTCTGGCATAGCGGCCCACATTGGCGTCATCCAGGGGGGCATCCACCTCATCCAGCATACAGAAGGGCGCCGGATTGAGCTGAAAGATGGCGAATACCAGCGACAGGGCCGTCAATGCCTTCTCGCCTCCCGACAGCAGATGAATGGTACTGTTTTTCTTGCCTGGCGGGCGCGCCATGATGGCGACGCCGGTCTCCAGCAGGTCGTCGCCGGTAAGCGTCAACCACGCGGTTCCGCCACCGAAGACGCGCGGAAAGAGCGCTTGCAGTCCCGCATTGACGCGTTCGAAGGTGTCACGGAATCGGCTTCGGGTTTCCTGGTCGATGCGCCGAATGGCGCGGCCGAGGGTCTCCAGCGCCTCGTTCAGTTCGGCCTGCTGCGCCTCCAGATAATCGCGGCGCTCGGCCTGCTGGTCATACTCCTCGATGGCCGCCAGGTTGATGGCGCCCAGGCGCCGAATACGCCCCGCGAGCTCCTCCAGGCGCGTCTGCCAGGCCGACTCCGTGGCGTTGGGGTCCAGGGTCTCGGCGAGCCGATGCTCATCATGTCCCAGCTCCCGCAGCTGCTCATCCTGTCCCTCGGCCTTGAGGCTCAGTGCCTGGACCTGCATGCGCGATTCCTGCAGGCGCTCACGAATGCCATCCAGGGCCCGCTCATGGCCCTGGCGGGCCTGCTCGTCCTCTCGCAGCCGCTCGACCAGCTCGGAGGTCCGGGCACGCACCGCATTGAGGCTGCGCTCCTCTCGCTCGCGACGATCGAGCAGCTCCTCGAGGCGCTCGCGGCGCTCCTCTTCGGGCTCGGAGAGCCTCTCGCGCTCCTCCTCCAGCTCCGCGAGACGCCCCTCGAGCCGTTCTCGGGTCTCCCCCGCTCGCCCCTGCTGCTCGGCCAGACCGGTACGCTCGGCGGCCAGGCGCTCCTGCTCCAGGGCCAGGCGCTGCAACTGCTCGGCCAGAGGCCGCTGCTGGCCACGCAGCCCCGTCAGCCGTTCCCGGGCCGACTGACGCGCTCTTTCCAGCCGCTCGCGCCGCTCGGCCCCCTCTTCCAGGCGGGCCATGGCGGCCTGCCAGTGCTCGCGCACCTCATCGATGGCCAGGCACGCCTCGGCCCGCGACTCTCCCAGCCCGGTCAGTTCCTCGGCAAGCTCAAGGGCACGCCCCTGCAAGTGCTCCAGGCGGCTGCCCAGGCCACTCTCCTGGACGGCCAGCTGCTGGTAGCGACGCTCGAGGTCACGCTCCGCCTGGCGGCACGCCTCGAGGTCGGCCTCGGTGCCCTCGACGCGCTCATTGGCCGATGCCAGGTTGGCCTCGTGGTCGGCCAGGCGAGCCTCGACGCGATCCAGCGTCTCGCGCACATCATGCTGCCGGCGCCGGCTTACCAGCAGGGCATCCGGGCCATCACCACCACCACGCTGACGTGCCCAGTTGCATCCCAGCCACAGCCCATCGGCGGTGATCAGGCTCTCGCCGGGGGCCAGCTCATGACGCCGCGACCAGGCATCATCGCGGCTCGCGACGCAGCGCACCGTCGCCAACCATCGACCGGCGGCCCCGGCGCCGTCCACTCGGGCGGCCAGGCTGTCGGACGGCGCCTCGACCTCGCCCGCCTCCACCAGTCCCAGCTCCCCCGGCGAGGCCGCCAGGGCCGCGAAGCGCCCCTCCAGGGGCATTATCCGGGCGCGTAACCAGGGAGCCAGCACCCAGGAGACGACGGCTTCCCACCCCGAGGCCACCGTCAGACACTCTCCGAGGCGTGGCGTATCCTCGAGGCCGTGCTCGGCGAGGTGGGCATTCAGGGCCTCATCATGGTCGGCCAGTCCCGCCTCGATCAGCGCCTCGAGGGAGGCCAGCTCACCGGCCAGCTCGCTACGCGCCTGGCGCTCAACCTCACGCCCGGCTTCCGCGGTGCGCATGGCTTCCCGGGCGGCGTCTCGGGCCTCGGCAAGCGCCCCTCGTCGATCCTCCAGGGCCTCGCGCTCCAGCTCGACCTCGGCCAGCTGCTCGGCGATCGCGTCACGCTCTGAGGTCAATGCCTGGAGATCGGGCAGCTCCTGCTGCTGCTGGCGGCGGCGGGCCAGGTCGGCATCGAGCCCCTCCAGGCGCGCCTCGAGGTCGCGCAGGCGATCCTGGCGGCGCTCCGCCTCTCGGTGGGTCTCGCGCCACTGTTCGCTGAACGCCTCCCAGGCCTCGTCGGCCTCTTCCGCCTCGGGTTCGGCCTCCTCCAGGGCGGCCTCCAGCTCCTCGAGGCGCTCGGCGAGTTCTTCGCGCTCGGGAACGAGCGTCGCCAGGCGCTCGTCGAGGCCGACAAGACGCTCGCCGTCATCTTCTCCGAGGCGGTCGAGGTCGGCCAGCTCACGGCGCAGCGCCTCGAGATCCCGGGCCAGCTGAGCATCCCGGGCGCGACCATGCTCCAGGTCCTGCTCCAGGCGGGCGATAGCGGTCGTGGTCTCGAAGAAGCGGGACTGTTCGGCATCGAGCTCGGCGGCCAACCGGTCATGGTCGGCGCGGGCCTCTTCGAGGCGAGTCTCGCACTGGCGAAGCCCCAGCACCTCACGCTCCACGGCGGTCTCGAGCTCGGCGACGCGACGCGCTTCCTCATCCTGGCTGGCCCGCAGGGCACGCGCCCGCAGCAGGGCCAGCTCGCCCTTGACGCGATGCTCGTCGTTCTTGAGCTGCTGGTAGCGGCGGGCCGCCTCGGCCTGGCGCTTCAAACGCTCGAGCTGCTTGTCGAGCTCCTCGCGAATATCCTCCAGGCGCTCCAGGTTCTCCTGGGTACGCCGCATGCGATTCTCGGTCTCGCGGCGCCGCTCCTTGTACTTGGAGATGCCCGCCGCCTCCTCGAGGGTGGCGCGCAGATCATCGGGACGCGCCTCGATCAGCCGCGAGATCATGCCCTGGCCGATGATCGCGTAGGAGCGCGGACCGAGTCCCGTGCCCAGAAAGAGGTCGGCGATGTCGCGGCGACGGCATTTCTGGCCGTTGAAGAAATAGCTCGACTGCCCCTCTCGGGTCACCTGGCGCTTGACCGCGATCTCGGCGTATTGGGCGTAGGGCCCGCCCATGGTGCCGTCGCGATTATCGAAGTGCAGCTCGATGGCGGCCTGGCCCACCGGCTTGCGGCCGGTAGAGCCGTTGAAGATGACGTCGGCCATGGACTCGCCACGCAGGGTCTTGGCCGACGATTCCCCCATCACCCAGCGCACCGCATCGATGATGTTGGACTTGCCACAGCCATTGGGCCCGACGACGGCGGTCATGTTGCTGTCGAAGGGCACGGTGACCGGGTCAACGAAGGACTTGAAGCCCACCAGGCGAATCGATGTCAGGCGCATCGGCGACTCCCCCGTCCGCTCACTCGACGACGCGATCGATCACGAGGCCGACGGGGTCTGCGTCGGTATCGCCAACGGCCACACCGGCGTGCTCTCCAAACATGTCGCCGGCCTGGGGCGTTGCCTGCCCGCTCGGCGAGACGCGCACCACCAACCGTGCCTCCTCCACCTGCGCGAGGCTGGCCTGGGGCGACATGGCATGGCGCTCATCGAGTACCAGCTCGGCGGGCAACTCACCCAGCGTCAGGCGAGCCACCGCCAGCGGCGGCAGCTCACCGGCCATATCCCGAGCCACCACGAAGACCGGCGTGCTCTCGGCGTGGCGAGCCGCGAGGCCCTTGGCCAGGCTGACCCGGACATGGACCCCCGGCCCCTGGGCGTCGGCCTGATTCGCCGGAGAGCCTTCGGGGGTCTGGCCGAGGCGCTGCTGGGCGACTCGGATGCCCTCCCGCAGGGCCTCACCGGAGGCGGGGTCATTCATGCCGGCGATGGCGCGTCGCCAGTTGTCGATGGCCACCTGATAGGCCCCACGATCGAAGGCCTCGATGCCCAACAGGCCCAGCACCGTGGGCTCACTGGAGTTCTTCTCCAGGGTCTCGTCGACCAGAGACTGTACCCGATCGGTCAGTTGCCGTCCGGCGACGAAGAACTCGACCTGGGCCAGCTGCGCCAACAGGGCGGGCTGTCGACCCTCGATCTCGATCAGGCGCTCCAGGGCATCGATGGCCTGCGGGCCCTGGCCTGCGTCGCGGTAGAGGGGAAACAGCATGCCCCAGACGTGGGGGTTGTCCGGCTGGCGGGCGGCCTGCTCCTCGAGGCGTTCGACCAGCATCTGTGCCGACCCCTCGGGGTGGGTCATGACCTCCTCCTGCACGGCCAGCAGGGCCAGGTCCCCCTCGGCCCCTTCATGCTGATACCAGAGCACGCTGGCGATCACCAACGCCAGCATCACCAGCGGTACCGCCAGGCGGCCGGAGGCGGACGGCTTGAGCGGGGCACGCTTGAGGCGCTCGGTGTCCTCGAGCAGGCCACGCTCGAGTGCCAGGCGATCCTCCTCGTAGTCTTCCCGGCTGGTGTCGCCACGCTCGAAGGCGGCCTCCAGGGAGGCCAGGCGGCGCCGGTAGATGGCCACGTTCTGCTCGGCGGCGCGGTCGTTGACCTCGTGGTCACGCTGGGCATCATGCAGCGCTCGGGCTCGCTTGAGCGGCGCCACCAGAAGCCACAGGGCCGGCAACAACAATAGGGCGAAGGCGATCCACAGCAGGGTCATTCGGTTCTCTCGCGGTTGATCAGGGCATCCAGGCGAGCGCGCTCGTCGGCGCTGAGCGCCCGATTGGAGGCATTGCGTCGGGCACGCACCAGCAGGCCTACCAGCACCAGACCCAGCAGGCCCAGGGCTACCGGCAGCCCCCACAGCAGGAAGGTGCGGCCCTCGAGGCGCGGATTGTAGAGCACATAGTCGCCGAAGCGCTCCACCATATGGTTACGGATCTCGATATCCGCGCGCCCGTCCATCAGCAAGCGATAGACGCGGTCGCGCATATCCCCGGCGACCGGGGCATCGGAATCGTTGATCGCCTGATTCTGGCAGGTCGGACAGCGCAGGGAGGCGGTGATATCGTGATAACGCGTTTCGAGTACCGGGTCGTCGAAATCACGCACCTCGATGGCGGCGGCCTGCACCAGCCCCACCATCAGCAGCAGGGACAAGGCTGTGACCAGGCGCAGCGGCCCTCGCATCAACGCCATTTTTCCACCTCCGGAAGGATCGTCTCGGTCATGTCGTTCGGCGCGATATAGCCGGTGTGGTGATAGCGAATCACCCCGTCACCGTCGACCAGGAAGGTCTCCGGTGCGCCATACACGCCAAGCTCGAAGGCCAGCTCGTTATCGGGGTCGAAGATATTCACCTCGAAGGGGTCTCCGAACTCCTCGAGAAAGCCCAGCGCCTTCTCTCGGGTATCCTTCCAGCTGATGCCGACCAGGCGTATCCCGTGGCGTTCGGCGAGGTCGAGCAGCTGGGGCATCTCACGCTTGCACTCGGGGCACCACTCGCCCCAGACGTTGACCAGCGTCAGCTCGCCACCGGTCAGCAACTCGCGGTCGACCCTGCGCTCGGGCGCCTTGAGGGTCGCCAGGTCGAACGCGGGAAACTCGCGCGCCATCAATGCCGACTCGCGATGGAAGGGATTCAGCGAGAGTCCCTGGTAGAGGAACACCGCCAGCGCCAGGAAGCCGACGAGCGGCAGGAGAAGAAGCAGGCGACGGTTATTCATGCGCGTGCCTCCCGTCCGATCGCATTGGCGGCCCTGACCTCGGGGTCGGGCGCCGTGGCCAGGCGCCGATAGCGCTTGTCGGCCACCGCCAGCACGCCACCGAAGGCCATCAGCAGTCCCCCCAGCCACAGCCAGCGCACAAACGGCTTGTACTGGATCCGCAGCGCCCAGCTGCCGTCTCCCAGGTCTTCGCCCATGGCCACGTAGAGGTCGCGCAGGAGGCCGGGACGCAGGGCCACCTGGGACAGCGGCATGCGCGTCGCCAGGTAGAGGCGTTTCTCGGGATTCATCTCGAAGCTGCGGCGACTGTCGCCATGTCGTACCGAAATATTCGCACGGTCGGCCAGGAAGTTAGCCGCCCGGCGATTGGAGAGCCCGTTCATGGTAAAGGTGTAGCCCGCCACCTCGACGCTGTCACCCGGGGCCATGCGCACGTTCTGCTCGATGCTGTAGTTGGAGACCACCGCCACGCCGACGATGGTGACCGCGACCCCCAGATGGCCGAGCTGCATGCCCCAATAGGCCAGGGACAGCTTCTTCAGACCAGCCCCCAGGGAGCTGGCGTTGCGGGTCTTGTCGAAGAGGTCGCGCAGCATCGGCAACACGATCCATAGCGCCGCCACCAGGCCCAGAGCGACCGCCGGGCTCCAGTGCTCGGCGAACAGCAGCGGCAGCGTGACGCCCAGCACCACGGCCCCGAGCGCCGCCAGCCACAGGCGCCGAACCAACAGGCGAACCGGGGTCTGCTTCCAGCGCGCTACCGGTCCCAGCCCCATGAACAACGCCAGCACCAGCGTCAGCGGCACGAAGAGCGCATTGAAATAGGGAGGGCCGACGCTGATCTTGCCCAGGTCCAGGGCGTCGAGCAGCAACGGATAGACGGTGCCCATGAGGACGGTGATCGTCATGATCACCAATAGAATATTGTTGATCAGCAGCAGGGCGTCACGGGAGAGCCAGGTAAAGCCCACCCTGTGGCCGACCCGTGGCGCCCGCAGGGCGAATATCAGCAGCGACAGGCCCACGGTGATGCCCAGCAGCATCAGGATGAACTGGCCCCGGGTGGGATCATTGGCGAAGGCATGCACCGATGTCAGCACGCCGGAACGCACCAGGAAGGTGCCCAGCAGCGATAGCGAGAAGGTGAAGATCGCCAGCAGCAGGGTCCAGCTCTTGAAGGCCCCCCGCTTCTCGGTCACCGCCAGGGAATGCATCAGCGCCGTGCCACTCAGCCAGGGCAGCAACGAGGCGTTCTCGACGGGATCCCAGAACCACCAGCCGCCCCAGCCCAGCTCGTAGTAGGCCCACCAGCTGCCCAGGGCGATGCCCACGGTCAGAAAGGCCCAGGCCAGGTTGGTCCAGGGGCGCGCCCAACGCGCCCAGGCGGCGTCCAGGCGCCCTCCCAGCAGAGCGGCGAGGGCGAAGGCGAAGACCACCGAGAAGCCGACGTAGCCCATATAGAGCATCGGCGGGTGCATGATCAGGCCGATATCCTGAAGCAGCGGATTAAGATCGGCACCGTCGCCCGGCACATTGGGCAACAGGCGCTCGAAGGGATTCGAGGTGACCAGCACGAAGGCCAGAAACCCCATGCCGACCAGCCCGAGGATGCCCAGCACCCGCGCCACCACGTCCCGGGGAAGCTCACGGGAGAAGCGGGCGGCGCAATACCCCCAGGCCGCCAGGAGCAGGCTCCACAACAGCACCGACCCCTCATGATTGCCCCAGACGGCGCTGAGCTTGTAGTACCAGGGCAGCATGGAATTGGAGTTGTTGGCCACGTTGGTCACGCTGAAGTCGTCCAGCATGTAGCTGGCCGTCAGGCAGGCATAGGCGATGGCCACGAACAGCAGCTGTCCGGCCGCCATGGGTCGGGCATAGGCCATCCACAGCGGACGACGGCTGGCCACACCGGCCAGGGGCAGGATGCCCTGGACGGTAGCCATCAGCATGGCGATCACCAGGGCGTAGTGGCCGATCTCGGGGATCATCAGGATCTGCATGGGGTCTCCGCTCGTTACTGGCTGGCGCCTTGCCGGGCGTCCATCCGCTCGCCCACCTCGGCGGCCTTGTCCTGGTAGTCTTCGGGCGTGTAGCCCGCATCTTCCAGGGCCTGGGCCACTTCGGGGGGCATGTAGTTCTCGTCGTGGCGCGCCAGCACCTGGTCGGCACGCAACCATCCCTCCGACTGCAGCTTGCCGACCACGACCACGCCCTGCCCCTCGCGGAACAGGTCGGGGAGAATGCCGCTGTAGCGGACCTCGAGGTCATCGACGTAGTCGGTGACCACAAAGGCCACGTCGAGGCTCTCCGGATCACGGGCCACGGTGCCCTCCTTGACCATGCCTCCGGCGCGGATCTGGCGCTCGATGGGGGCATCTCCGGCGGCGATCTGTACCGGGCTGAAGAACAGGTTGATATTGCTGCGCAGGGCATAAAGGGTCAGCCCCACGGCGACTGCCGCCAGCGCGATCAATCCCAGGGACAGATAGAGCTTCTGCTTGCGTTTAGGCCTCATGGCGTTGTCCACCCGTCTGATGTGAAGTCCGGTCCGTCGTGGCCTGGCGGCGCTCACGGCGCTGGAGCCTGCGCAGCAGCTGGCGACGCTCCGCCCGTGCATGCAGCACGATGCCTGCCAGCAGGGCACCGGTCACGCCCCAACTGGCCCATACATAGGGGGCATGCCCCCCCATGGCGAGGAAGTCTTGAAAGGAATCGAAAGCCATCAACTCGGCCCTCCGGCGAGTTCGCGCACCCAGCGCTTGTTCGCCTCACGGCGCAGGATCTCGCTGCGCGTGCGCATCAGGGTGGCGGCGATGAAGAAACAGTAGAAGCCCAGCACCATGATCAGCAGTGGCGCCCACATCTCCAGTGGCATCGCCGGACGCGAGGTCACGCTGAAGGTGGCGGGCTGATGCAGGGTATACCACCAGTCCACCGAGTACTTGATGATAGGGATATTGATCACCCCGACCATGGCCAGCACCGACGCGGCCCGGGAGCCGCTGTCGCGGCTGGAGAAGGCGCCGCGCAGGGCGATGACCCCCAGGTAGAGAAACAGCAGGATCAGCATCGAGGTCAGGCGCGCGTCCCACATCCACCAGGTACCCCAGGTGGGCACCCCCCACACCGCTCCGGAAAACAGCGAGATAAAGGTCATCACGGCCCCCAGCGGCGCCATCACGGCCGCCGCCATGTCGGCGACCTTGATCTTCCAGACCATGAAGACCAGGCCCGCCACCGCCATGCTGACGAAGATCGACTGGGCCAGGAAGGCCGCCGGCACATGCACATAGATGATGCGGAAGCTGTTGCCCTGCTGGTAGTCCGCCGGGGCGAAGGCGAGGCCCCAGACACTGCCCACCAGGATCAGGGCCGCGGCGGCGACCCAGAACCACGGCATCAGGCGGGCGCTGATGGCATAGAACCACTTGGGCGAGCCAAGCTTGTGAATAAAGGACCAGATCTTGCCCATTGGATCTCTCGTTTGAACGTTCAACCGTTGATGCTGATGCGCAACGATGCCGCGATCGCCCAGGGCGCCAGCATCAGGGACAGGGCCAGCAGGGCCCCCAGAATCGCCAGGTGGGCCGATGCACCATCGCCCATGATCGCCGCCTGGACGGCCCCGGCACCGAAGATCAGCACCGGAATATAGAGCGGCAGCACCAGCAGCGACAGCAGGACACCCCCGCGGGACAGGCCCACGGTGAGCGCCGCACCGATGGCGCCGATCAGGCTCAGGCTGGCGGTCCCCAGGGCCAGGGAGACGGCCAGAATCAGGTAGCTCCCCGCCGGCAGCGCCAGCATGATACCCAACACCGGTGCCATCAATGCCAAGGGCAGGCCGGTCAGTAGCCAGTGTACCGCCACCTTGGCGAGCCCCAGCATGGCCAGCGGCTGGGGGGTCAGCAGCAGCTGCTCCAGGGAGCCGTCTTCGTAGTCGCTGCGAAACAGGCTGTCCAGCGACAGCAGCGCCGCCAGCAGTGCCGCCACCCACAATAGGCCGGGCGCGATGGTGGCCAGCAGCTCCGGGTCCGGCGAGATGCCGATCGGAAACAGGGTGATCACCAGGGCGAAGAATACCAGCGGATTAAGCACCTCGCTGCGCCGACGCATCAGCAGGGTCAGGTCGCGCTTCAGGGTCGCCCAGACTGCGACCCCCAATCCGCCGCGGGGTTCCCCGTCAGGGGCGCTACGGGCGGCGTTATCGCCTGGACGGACCTCAGTGCTCGGCATCCCGCCCTCCCCGGCCCAGGCGAACATGCCGCAGTTCCTGCGATGCGGTGATGTCATGATGAGTGGTGACCAACACACACCCGCCGGAACGGGCATGGGCGACCAGCTGCGCCTCCAGCGCCGCGACACCGTCGCGGTCGATCGCGGTAAAGGGTTCATCGAGGACCCATAACGGCCTCGGCGTAAGCGCCAGGCGGGCCAGCGCCACGCGACGCTGCTGACCGGCCGAGAGCTGCCCCGCGGGGAGGTCCTCGAAGCCCGCCAGCCCCACCGCGTCCAGGGCCGCCAGGCGTGCCGCCTCAGTGGGCGACTCACCGGCCAGCGCCTGATACCAGGCGAGGTTTTCCAGTGGCGTCAGGGCGGCCTTCACCCCCGGGGCATGGCCCAGGTAGAGCAGATTCTCCAGGAAGGCCTGGCGCGCCTGACGCATCGGTGATTCATTCCAGAAGAGCTCTCCCCGATAGTCGGCGAGCTGTCCGGACAGGATCTTGAGCAGGGTGGTCTTGCCACTGCCATTCGGCCCCTCCACGCGCACGATCTCGCCGCCGCGGATATCCAGATCGAGGTCCTCGAACAGCCACCGATCATCCCGTTCACAGGCCAGGCCTCTAGCTTGCAGGCGCAGGGTCAAGACACTCTCCGGCATTGGGGTAATTTGCCCGAGACTCTACACGGAAAGCCCCTTTCCCGCCAGACACACACGGCGCGTCAGCCGGTCGCAGTTGACGTGAATCAAACGTATCGCCAATCGGACACCTTGCCAGATCCGATCCCCCTGCTATGCTCTTATGGTACTGTATGTTTCAACAGGAGATATACCATGTTCGAGGCCCCCTCAAGGTTCATGATGCGTCGCCCCAACCGGCCCCTCGCCCATGCCTGGTCGCCCTGCCCCACGCCAGACGATGCCCAGGACGATGCAGGGGAAATGGTCGATATCCCCTTGCTGGGCAGCGTCGCGGCAGGCATGCCCATCGAGGCCTGCCCCAGCGTCAGCCATATCCGTGTCCCCCGGTGCATGGTGCGTCGCAACACCTACGCCCTTCGCGTGCGCGGCGACTCCATGATCGATTGCAACATCTTCGACGGCGATGTCATCATCATCGAACAGTGCGAGAGTGCCGAGAATGGCGAAACCGCGGTGGTCATGATCAACAATCAGGAGGTCACCCTGAAGAAGCTCTATATCGAGAAGTCCGGCGTACGCCTGCAGCCTGCCAATCGGCAGATGGACCCCATCTACCTCAAGAACAGCGACATCCAGGTCCTGGGAATGGTGATGGGCGTGGTGCACCAGGGCGAGCTGGCCGCCTGATGCGCTACCCGGTCCCCGACCTGCCCGCCGGCGAGTGGCAGACGAACGAGCTGGAAGTGGAGAAGAGCCGCTTTATCGGCTGGGTTTGCCATGCCCCGGATATTGCCGCCTTCGAGACGATGCTACGCGCCGCCCGGGAGCACCACCCCGCCGCCAGCCACCATTGCAGCGCCTTTATTGCCGGGCCACCCGGCGAGCAGTCCGCCATCGGCTTCTCCGACGACGGCGAGCCCGGCGGTACCGCCGGGCGCCCCATGTACCAGGTGCTCGAGGGCTCCGGGCTCGGCCAGGTGGGCTGCGTGATCATCCGCTACTTCGGCGGCACCAAGCTGGGCACGGGCGGCCTGGCGCGGGCCTATGCCCAGACCGTCTCTCAGGCGCTGGAAGCCCTTCCACGGCGCGACGTTGTCGAACGCACCTCCCTGCGGCTCCGGGTCGATTTTTCGGGCGAAGCCCAGGCCCGCGGCTGGCTGGATGAGCGCGAAGTGCCCGTCGAAGCGGCCGACTACGCCGCCGACGGCGTCTGGCTCACCGTCGGCTGGCCAAGCGACATCGAGGTCGACCTGAGCCCGCTGGCCTCGCGGCTACGTGGCAACCTCGAGCTCCTCGCCGACGATTAATCGAGACTCGGAAAACAGGCGAACAGGCCCTCGAAAAAAGGAAAGGCGCCCGCAGGCGCCTTTCGCTCGTCCGACCGATGCCGTCATCAGCCGAGGTACTTGATCATCACCCCGGCGGCCACCGCCGAGCCGATCACCCCGGCTACGTTGGGCCCCATGGCGTGCATCAGCAGGAAGTTGTGCGGATTGGCCTCGAGCCCCACCTTGTTGGAGACCCGCGCGGCCATGGGCACCGCCGAGACGCCCGCCGAGCCGATCAATGGGTTGATCGGCATGCGGCTCACCGCGTTCATCAGCTTGGCCATCAGGATTCCGCAGGCGGTGCCGATGGCGAAGGCCACCATGCCCAGCGCCAGGATGCCCAGGGTCTCGAAGGCCAGGAAGCGATCCGCCATCAGCTTGGAGCCTACCGAGAGGCCCAGGATAATGGTGACGATATTGATCAGGGCGTTCTGGGCCGTGTCGGAGAGGCGCTCCACCACGCCGCACTCGCGCATCAGGTTACCGAAGCAGAACATCCCCAGCAGCGGCGCCGCGTCGGGAAGAAACAGCACCACCAGGATCAACAGCGCCAGCGGGAAGACGATCTTCTCGCGCTTCGACACCGGCCGCAGCTGGGTCATGACGATCTCGCGCTCCTTCTGGCCGGTCAGCGCCTTCATGATCGGCGGCTGAATCAGCGGCACCAGTGCCATGTAGGAGTAGGAGGCAACGGCGATGGCACCCAGCAGCTCCGGCGCCAGAATGCTCGACACGTAGATCGAGGTGGGGCCGTCGGCGCCACCGATGATGCCGATGGCGGCGGCCTGGTTGAGCGAGAAGTCCATCCAGCCCATGGATGTCATGCCCACCGCGCCGAGCAGGGTGGCGAAGATGCCGAACTGCGCGGCCGCGCCCAAAAACAGGGTCCGTGGGTTGGCCAGCAGCGGGCCGAAATCGGTCATCGCCCCCACGCCCATGAAGATGATCAGCGGCGCGATACCGGAGGCGATGGCCACGGTGTAGAAGCTGTAGAGCATGCCGTCGCCGTAGCCGACGCCGACCGCCACATCGCGGGCGGTGCGCAGCATATCCGCCGTGGCTCCCTCCTGAATCACCGCCTTGAGCGCCTCACGCCACGCCTCGGCGTTCGCCCCGGCGTCGAAGCTGACGCCGAGGACGTCGGCGAGCTGCTGCAGCACCGCCGGCTTGGCCACCTCGATGGCCTGGTCCAGCGCCGACAGCGCCAGGCCCGCCTCGGGAATATTGGCCAGGATGCCACCGAAGCCGATGGGCACCAGAAGCAGCGGCTCGAACTTCTTGCCGATGGCCAGATAGAGCAGCAGCATGCCGACCAGGATCATCACGGCCTGTCCCAGGGTCAGGTTATAGATCCCCGAGCCATGCCAGAGTGTCAGTAGTTTTTCCATGTCGGCGCCCTTAGAGCTCGATCAATACATCACCGACGGCGACGCTATCGCCCTCGCTGACCTTGACGGAAGATACGGTGCCGGCGCTTGCAGCACGCACCTCGGTTTCCATCTTCATTGCCTCGAGGATGATCACCACGTCACCCTCGGCGACGCTGTCACCCTCACGCACGTTGACCTTGAAGATATTACCGGCCAGCGGGGCATTGACGGCCTCACCGCTCGGGGCCGGCGCCGCCCCGTCAGCCGCCGACGAGGCGGCCTGTTCCTGGATGGCACCGACCTCGCCGCCTTCCGCGACCTCGACCACATAGGCCTTGCCATTGACCTTGACGGTGTAGGTCTCGGGGCCGGCGGCCGGCGCACTGACCTCGGCGCCGCTCTTCTGTGCAGCGACCGGCTGACTCGCGTCGGGCGCCTGGGGGGCCGGCTCGAAGGCCTCGGGATTATCACGATTCTTGAGGAACTTCAGGCCGATCTGGGGGAAGAGCGCATAGGTCAGCACGTCGTCGATCTCGCGCTCGCCGTCGGCCAGGCGGATGCCCTCGGCCTTGGCCTTCTCCTTGAGCTCGGCGGCCAGCCGATCCATCTCGGGGCTCAGGTTATCGGCCGGACGGCAGGTGATCGGTTTGCCCCCTTCCAGCACGCGCGCCTGAAGCGCCTTGTCGAATGCCGCCGGGGCGGCGCCATATTCGCCCTTGAGCAGCGCCTGGACCTCCTTGGAGATCGACTTGTAACGCTCCCCCATCATCACGTTCATCACCGCCTGGGTACCCACGATCTGTGACGTCGGCGTCACCAGCGGGATAAAGCCCAGGTCTTCGCGAACCCGCGGAATTTCCTGAAGCACATCGTCGAGCTTGTCGCCGGCGCCCTGCTCCTTGAGCTGGCCTTCCATGTTGGTCAGCATGCCGCCCGGCACCTGGGCGATCAGGATGCGGGAATCGATGCCCTTCAACGATCCCTCGAAGGCGGCATATTTCTTGCGCACCTCGCGGAAATAGGCGGCGATTTCCTCGAGTAACTCGAGGTCCAGGCCGGTGTCGCGCTCGGTGCCCTGGAGAATGGCCACCACCGACTCGGTGGGGCTGTGGCCATAGGTCATGGACATCGAGGAGATCGCGGCATCCACGTTGTCGATGCCCGCCTCGGCAGCCTTGATGGCGGTGGCGGTGGACATGCCGGTGGTCGCATGACACTGCATGTGAATAGGAATATCCACGGCCTTCTTGAGCCTGGAGACCAGCTCATAGGCATCGTAGGGCTTGAGCAGCCCCGCCATGTCCTTGATGGCCAGGGAGTCGGCGCCCATGCTGGCGATGGACTCGCCGAGCTCCACCCAGCCATCCAGGGTATGGACCGGACTCACGGTATAGGAGAGCGTGCCCTGGGCATGGCCCTCGACCCGGCGTACCGCCTGGATGGCACGCTCCAGGTTGCGGGGGTCATTCATGGCATCGAAGACGCGGAAGACGTCGACGCCGTTGGTCTTGGCCCGCTCGACGAAGCGGTCCACCACGTCATCGGCGTAGTGGCGGTAGCCAAGCAGGTTCTGGCCGCGCAGCAGCATCTGCTGAGGGGTATTGGGCATGGCCGCCTTCAACGCCCGTATCCGCTCCCACGGATCCTCGCCGAGGTAGCGGATACAGGCGTCGAAGGTGGCCCCGCCCCAGGATTCCAGCGACCAGAAGCCGACACGGTCGAGCTTCTCGGCAATGGGCAGCATGTCATCGAGGCGCATGCGAGTCGCAAACAGCGACTGGTGGGCGTCGCGCAGGACGACATCGGTAATGCCCAGCGGGCGAACGTTGTCAGTCATGGGGTGACCTTGAGGTTATGAATGTAGGAAAAAAACATCGAAAGGGATCAGCGACGGTGGCGCCGGCGGTAACGATGCACCGCGGCGGTAATCGCCGCCAGGCTGTCATTGTCCTGAGCCGGCCGAGACGTCGCGGCGCCACGCACCGGCGCCGGCGCCGCGGGCTCGGGAAAAAAGCGGCCGATAAACCGGGACATCAGGGTAGTAACGATTACCAGCAAAGTAAGAAAAACAAAAACAAAGCCCATACCCAGGACCATGAGGGACAGCCCTTCTTCCAGAAGTTGCATATCCTGCATCGGATGTCTCCCTTATGAATGCGTCGCCATCACCGGCGGAAAACCGACGGTCACGGTGGCTTGCGTAGATTCTTCGATGGTATAACCTGCCAGACTGTCGACAAATTGCAATGGGGTCATGGTGGAAGTCAGCGTTGTTAATTTACTACAAGATACACCGGGAAGGCTCGGACTGGCACCCATGGAGGGCGTAATCGATGCTCATACACGGGATCTGCTGACCCGACAACCGGGCTTCGACTGGGCGGTCACCGAGTTCGTCCGGGTGGTCGACGCCCGCCTGCCGCCACGCGTCTTCCACAAGCATTGCCCGGAACTTCAGCAGCCGCCCGTGGCGACTCCCGCCGGGGTGCCGGTTCAGCTACAGCTGCTCGGCTCCGACCCCGCGGCCCTGGCCGCCAACGCCGACCAGGCCCTGCGTCTCGGCGCCACCGGCCTCGACCTCAATTTCGGCTGCCCCGCCAAGCTCGTCAATCGCCACGATGGCGGCGCCTCGCTGCTGCGTGATCCCCGGCGCGTGCATGCCGCGGTCGCCGCCGTGCACGAGGCGGTAGGACAGCGTATCCCGGTCACCGCCAAGATTCGCCTGGGATTCGCCGACCGCCGCCTGGCGTTGGCCTGTGGGCGTGCCGCCCAGGCCGGGGGCGCCCGCCACCTGGTCGTGCACGGCCGTACTCGTGAAGAAGGCTACCGGCCACCGGCTCACTGGGAATGGATCGGCCGCATCCGCCGCGACCTCGCCATCCCGGTGATCGCCAACGGCGATATCTGGACCCTCGAGGATTACTGGAAGGCTCGCACTCTCTCCGGCTGCCGACACGTCATGCTGGGCCGAGGGGCCCTGGCCGACCCCTGGCTGGCAGCGCGCATCCGCCACTGGCAAGATACCGGCGAACGCCTGGCGCCCACCCCCTGGTCGGTACGGGCCAATATTCTCCGGGAATTCGCCAGCCTCCAGCGCCGGGCCCTTCCCGAACGCGTCGTGACCTCGCTGATCAAGCAGTGGCTCAATCATATGCGCATGGGCAACCCCGAGGCGGCTCGCCGCTTCCAGCGACTCAAGCGCCTGACCGTGCTGGACGAGCTACTCGCCGGCCTGCTGGCCGATACGCCGCCGCCTGAGGCACCGCCGGCAACGCCGCGGGTGACGGCTATATAAAAAAAAGAGGCGCACGTCGCAATGGCGACGGCGCCTCAAACGATCGCGGAGCCGGTGCCCGTTCTGGGCGTGACCGGTCCGGCTAGCGAGAAAACAGCAAAGAGGAACATCCAAACAAAACAGAAGACCCGCCCTGCGATGAGGACGGGTCGATATCTGGCGCGCCCGGGAGGATTCGAACCTCCGACCACCTGATTCGTAGTCAGGTACTCTATCCAGCTGAGCTACGGGCGCAGAGTGCGGTGTTGTCACGGTGACCGCCATCACCTGGTACAAGAATGAAGCTGGCGCGCCCGGGAGGATTCGAACCTCCGACCACCTGATTCGTAGTCAGGTACTCTATCCAGCTGAGCTACGGGCG